>DASYBV010000001.1:0-36771 GCA_036500545.1 Puia sp.
CAAAAATATTCGTTATTATTGTATAAAGCTCAATAACTTAAAAATGGATAATAATTTTTCAGCCCAGGTAAAGGAGATTATATCGTTCAGCAGGGAGGAAGCTTTGCGACTGGGGAACGATTTTATCGGTACGGAGCATTTATTGCTGGGGTTGATCCGGGAGGGTGATAATACGGCCGTCCGCATTTTGAAGAGTTTCAATGTGGACCTGTATGAATTACGGAAGGAGGTAGAAATGGCAGTAAAGGACAAGACTGGTAAAAACATCGCCAATATCAATAGTCTCCCCCTGACCAAACAGGCGGAGAAAGTGATACGGGTGACGGTTCTGGAGGCAAAGGCCTTAAAAAGCCCAACGGTAGAAACGGAGCATCTGATGCTCTCTATCCTTAAGAACAAAGAAAATATCGCTACTCAAATCTTAAATCAATTTGACGTGGACTACGATTTATTCAGAAACGAACTCGGTGTGGTAAAGAGCAACGACATCCGCAGTGAATACGCGGAAGAGAACGACGATGATTTCGACGAAGAAAAGAAGTACTCCCAGCAAAAAGCCCGCTCAGCAGGCAATGCCAAGAGCAAGACCCCTGTCCTCGATAATTTCGGCAGGGATATCACCCGTCTCGCGGAAATGGGAGCCCTGGACCCGATCGTCGGAAGGGAGGAAGAGATCGAGCGCGTCAGCCAGATCCTTTCCCGCCGTAAGAAGAATAACCCCATCCTTATCGGGGAACCCGGCGTGGGTAAGACGGCCATCGTGGAAGGCCTGGCCCTCCGGATCGTACAACGTAAGGTATCGCGGGTGTTGTTTGATAAAAGGGTCATTTCCCTCGATCTTGCGGCTCTCGTAGCGGGTACCAAATACCGCGGACAGTTCGAAGAACGCATGAAGGCGATCATGAACGAACTGGAGAAGAACCGGGACGTCATCCTGTTTATCGATGAAATACATACGATCGTAGGAGCAGGCGGCGCCAGCGGATCGCTGGATGCCAGCAACATCTTCAAACCCGCCCTGGCCCGCGGCGAGCTCCAATGTATCGGAGCCTCCACCCTGGACGAGTACCGGATGTATATCGAGAAGGACGGCGCTCTTGACCGGCGTTTTCAAAAGGTGATGGTCGATCCCCCCAGCGTGGAAGAGACGATCATGATCCTGAACAATATCAAATCGAAATACGAAGACTATCATAACGTCACCTATTCCGATGACGCGATCGACGCCTGCGTAAAGCTGAGCGACCGATATATGACCGACCGGCTGCTGCCGGACAAGGCCATCGACGTCCTGGACGAAGTAGGGGCCCGGGTACACCTGAAGAATATCAACGTACCCCAGAATATCGTCGACCTGGAGAAGAAGATCGAAGACGTGAAGAATGAAAAGAACAAGGTGGTGAAGAGCCAGAAGTTCGAAGAAGCGGCCTCCCTCCGGGATACGGAAAAACGTCTCCAGGAAGAGCTGGAAAAGGCAAAGGTCGAATGGGAAGAAGAAAGCAAGCATAAGCGCTACCCGATCGACGAAGAGAATATTGCGGAAGTGGTCAGCATGATGACGGGTATCCCGGTAAAACGGATGGTACAGGCCGAAACGGAGAAGCTGAAGAACATGTCGGTCGATATGCGCGAAATGGTCGTCGGACAGGATGACGCCATCCTGAAGGTGGTAAAGGCCATCCAGCGTAACCGCGTTGGACTGAAGGACCCGAAGAAACCGATCGGCACCTTTATCTTCCTCGGACCGACCGGGGTCGGTAAGACAGAGTTGGCGAGAGCGTTGTCGCGTTATATGTTCGATTCCGAAGATTCCCTGATCCGCATCGATATGAGCGAATACATGGAGAAATTTACGGTGAGCCGGCTGATCGGAGCGCCTCCCGGATACGTAGGATATGAAGAAGGCGGCCAGCTGACGGAACGCGTCCGCCGCAAGCCCTACTCCGTGATCCTGCTGGACGAGATCGAGAAGGCCCACCCGGATATCTACAATATCCTGCTGCAGGTACTCGACGACGGCCAGCTGACCGACGGGCTGGGACGGAAGGTGGATTTCAAGAATACCCTGATCATCATGACCTCCAATATCGGCGTACGCCAGCTAAAGGACTTCGGTGATGGCGTCGGGTTTGCCACGGCCGCCCGGACGATGAATGCGGACGATAATAATAAAGCCGTTATTGAAAAGGCGTTGAAAAGGACGTTTAGTCCCGAGTTCCTGAATAGGATCGACGATATCGTTATCTTTAACTCCCTTAGCAAGGAGCATATCTTCCAAATCATCGACATCCTGATGAAGGGAGTGCTGAAACGCCTCAACAACCTGGGCTTTACCCTGGAGCTGACGCCGGAAGCAAAGAGCTTTATCGCGGACAAGGGATATGACCAGGCCTTTGGGGCCAGACCTCTTCACCGGGCCATTCAGAAATACCTGGAAGACCCGCTGGCGGAAGAGATCCTGAACATGAACGTTAAGAACGGAGATATACTGGTCGCCGATCTTGACAAGGAAAATTCGAAGATCAAGTTCTCGCTGAAGGAGAAGACGAAAGAGAAGTCCGAAGCCTAAAAACCCCGGAGGGGTTTTTCCGACCGGTTGGTCGGCATCATTAGATGAAGTTGCGGCATATGATCGGGGAGATTGAAGGTTGCGGGCGAGAAAAAGCGAGGAACGCAGCTTTGACGAAGTTCTGCCAGAGAACGCGAAATAAAGAGCATATTTGTTCAACATACAAAAAAGGAATGAAGCCATCTCAAAAGGATGGCTTTCTTCTTTTTTTTTTGCACTTTTGTAGGGATATATGACTACAGAGCGGAAAAAAAAGATCATCATTACCATCGACGGCTGGTCGTCCTGCGGGAAGAGCACGCTGGCGAAGCAACTGGCCAAGGAACTGGACTATGTGTATATCGACAGCGGCGCCATGTACCGGGCCATCACCCTCTATTTCCTGCGTAACCACGTGGATTGGACAAAGCCGCATGCCGTGGAAAAAGCCCTGAAGAATATCGTGCTGGAATTTGTAAACAACCCCCAGACCGGGCAGGCGGAGATCTGGCTGAATGACGAGAACGTCGAATATGTGATCCGGGACCTTGTGATCGCGGAGAAGGTAAGCGAGGTAGCGGCGGTACGGTCGGTCCGGGAATATGCTGTCGCTCAGCAACAGGCCATGGGCAAACAAAAGGGGATCGTGATGGATGGACGGGATATCGGGACGACGGTATTCCCCAAGGCCGAACTAAAGATCTTTATGACGGCGGATGAAGCGGTGAGGGTACAACGCCGGTTTAAGGAATTATACGCCAAAAACCCCAATGTGACGCTGGAGGAAGTAAAGACCAACCTGGAGATGCGGGATTATATCGATTCGCACCGGGAGGTAAGCCCCCTGCGGAAGGCGGAGGACGCCATCGTGCTGGACAACTCCAACCTGACCATAAAACAACAATTGGAGATTGCTAATAAGTGGGTGAAAGAACGATTGTAAAGATATTTTAAATAAAAAAGCCCGCTGATCGCGGGCTTTTTTGTGGGATACTTTTGATCCTAGCGGAGGAAGAGTAATTCGCGGTACTTCGAAAGCACCCATTCGCTATCGTCGATCAGCAGCTCCAGCTTATCTACATGATAACGGATCTCGTCGAAGAACGGTTCCTTTACCTGGCTGTTGTAGGCGATGGCCATCGTGCGGTGATCGGTGATATTATTGGCGATCTTACGTGCTTCGATCATTTTGCCTACGAGGTCGCTGATCTTTTCGATGTGCTCGGAGATCTTCTCTACGATCTGTTTTTGGTTGGCGTAGGCGCTTTCCTTCATCCCGATCTCTTTCAGCCCCTTGATATTCTGGATGAGCGTATTCTGGTATTTGATCGCCGGGGGCAGGACATGGCTGGTCGCCAGTTCGCCCATGAGACGGGCTTCGATCTGTACCCGCTTGATGTATTTCTCGAGCTCGATCGCGTGACGGGCTTCCAGCTCGACATGGGTATAGACGCCATTGTTTTCGTAGAGGTTGCGGGCCTTATCGGTCACCATCGCATCCAGGGCCAGCGGTGTGGTCCGGACATTTGGCAGACCGCGTCTTTCGGCTTCGTGGTGCCATTCATCGCTGTATCCGTCGCCTTCGAACAGCACTTTTTCGCTGCTGACCACGTATTCGCGGATCACGTGCATGATCGCGATCTCTTTCTTATCGCCTTTTTCGATCAGGGAGTCTACGTCTTTTTTGAATTTCCTGAGCGTTTCGGCGAGGATGGAGTTGACGGCGATCATCGCATTGGCGCAGTTCGCGGTAGAACCGACGGCGCGGAACTCGAATTTATTACCGGTGAAGGCAAACGGGGAAGTACGGTTCCGGTCGGTGTTGTCGAGCAACAGTTCGGGAATGCTCCGGTGCAGGTCGAGCTTGAGGATCGCCTCGTCCTGTTCGTCGAATTTGTCGCCTACTCTTTCCTTTACGTCGGCCAGCACCTTGCTCAGGTATTCGCCGATAAATACGGATATGATCGCGGGAGGAGCTTCGTTGGCGCCGAGACGGAAATCGTTGCCGGCAGAGGCGATGGAAGCTCTCAGGATGTCGGAATAGTCATGAACGGCCTTGATGGTGTTGACGAAGAAGGTCAGGAACATCAGGTTTGTCTTGGGGGTCTTACCGGGAGCCAGCAGGTTGATACCGGTGTCGGTAGCCATGCTCCAGTTGTTGTGCTTGCCGCTGCCGTTGATGCCGGCAAAGGGTTTTTCGTGGAGCAGCACGCGCAGCCGGTGACGACGGGCGACGCGGTCCATGATGTCCATCAGCAGGATGTTATGATCGACGGCTACGCTGACCTCTTCAAAGATCGGGGCGCACTCGAACTGGGCGGGCGCCACTTCATTGTGACGGGTGCGGAGAGGAATGCCTAATTTATAAGCTTCCTGTTCGTAATCGCGCATAAAGGCATAGATCCTTTCGGGGATGCTGCCGAAATAATGGTCTTCCAGTTGCTGGCCTTTGGCGGGCGCATGACCAAAAACGGTCCTTCCGCTCATGACCAGGTCGGGACGGGCGTTGAACAGGCCTTCATCGACTACGAAATATTCCTGTTCCCAACCGAGGGTGGCGGTCACCTTTGTTACATTCTTATCGAAGTAATGGCAAACGTCTACGGCGGCCTTGTCCAGGGCGGCCAGGGCTTTTAGCAGGGGCGCCTTGTAGTCCAGGGATTCGCCGGTATAGGAAACGAAGATGGTGGGTATACAGAGCGTTTTGCCGGTTCCTATCTCCATTACAAAGGCAGGGGAGGAGGGGTCCCAGGCCGTATAGCCACGGGCCTCGAAAGTAGCCCGCAGACCGCCGCTTGGAAAGCTGGAGGCATCGGGTTCCTGCTGGATCAGGGCGGCGCCGTCAAATTCTTCTATGGCGGTGCCATCGCTCTTTATGGTAAAAAAGGAATCATGTTTTTCTGCGGTGGTGCCCGTCAGGGGTTGGAACCAGTGGGTGAAATGGGTAACGCCTTTTGTCTCGGCCCATTGACGCATGCCCGACGCGATCTGGTTGGCAACGGCGCGCTCGATCTTTTTTCCTCCTTTTATAGAGGCCATCAGGCTCTTGTACGCTTCATCACTTAAAAATTCACGGGCGGTCTTCAAGGTGAAAACATTTTCGCCAAAAATTGCAGTGATCTTGACGTTGCCGGGAATCTGACTCTCGGGTGTAGTTGTTAGATTGTCGATGGCTTTAAATCTTAACGATGACATGCTGTAAAGTTTACGCGAAACTAAATGATTGCGACATATAAAACAATTTTTTGGGCTCCGCCGGTCAAAAATGGAAAGTAACAATAAAAAAACCCAAAAAAATTGAAGAATAGATTAAATATAAGGCAATTATTTGATGGTTTTTGTTTTATGTTAAATAATTCTAATTTATGACCTGTTTAATGGATATCCCCATCTTTTACCTCCATTAGGTATAGAGATAATGATCTATTCAATTTTTTGATCAGGTCTGTTCCGCGCAGGGAATGGAGAAAAGGCGCCAGCAAAAAGGGGAGGAAAATACTGCGATAACGCACGATCGCTCCCGCAAAAGGGACGATCATTCCTACCAAAATAAGACCGGGAAGGGCGAAGAGCCAACAAGCGGCGGCGAAGGGAAAAACGGAAGGGGAAGGAGGGAGGTCGGGTTGCGGGGCGGATGATTTGGATAGAGGGGCGGAAGGGAGGAATGTTCGGGCGGCGGCGTTCCGGGTCAGGGTCTTGCGGACGATGGCCAGGGCGATGAGGCCCCAGACGAGGAGGAGTTCGGCGGAAAAGAGTGTATAGAGCGTTTTGCCGCCCGATCCGGGCAGGGGTTCAAATAGACCGTTACGGGCGCCTGTCGGGAGGACCCGGAGAAAACCTGCTCCATTTGGCTCCAGGAGCGGCAGATAGAGCCGGGAGCCGCCTTCCAGGACCTGGAATTCCTTTTGGCGGTCGCTAAGGGATTGGAGCAGGGGGGCGATCGTTGCCGGCAGGATAAAGACCACCAGGAGAAGGGCGATCCCGGTCGCCGCAGCGATGGTCAGCGCCTTACGGCGGGAGGAGACTTTTTCGAAGAGCCACCAGGCCAGCAGGGCCGGAGAGAGGGTCAGCGCCACGGCGGGACGGAAATAGATCACGGCGATGAAGAGCAAAAAGCAATAGAGGGCCCAGCGGAAACTTGCACGGGAAGCGAGTGGGGAGGACGGAAGCAGCCGGTCCATATGATCCGGAAGCAGCCGGTCCATATAATAAAAGAGAAAACCAAGCAGTCCATAGATGGCGCCTTCGCGGTGGATGCAGGCCGTCCAGAATAAAGTAGAGGGAAAGACCAGGACGCTCAGCGCGGTGAGCGGGTCGTTGGGGAAACGCCGGCGAAAAACACGGAACAGCGCTATATTTCCCAGGAACACCGGAAAGGAGAACAGCAGGGTATTTATATAAATATTATCGCGGGAAAGAAAATTCAATACTACGTGTACCCAGATAATATTATTATGTGTGAAGTAGTTCCAGTTGGCGTTGTAGACGAGGAATGCGTGCAGGTCTTCCGTCAGCTGCCGTCTTGCCAGAAAGCTTCGCTGGAAGAAATCCCAGATATCGCCATGCCCCGGATAAAAACGCCACGCGATCATGTTGTGCAGACATCCCAAGGTCACATGGGCAGCGAAGAAGAGCAACAGCCAGACGGGGCGGATCCCGCTTTTGCGAATGAACGGGATCTTTATGACCCCATAACAGAGCAGACAACTATAAAAAATAAAGAGGAGGATATGCATGATCGGCTTACTGCCCCTGACCGGCTACCCGGAGGGTATTTATTTTGTCCAAATATATGCCGGTAATGATCTCTTTTTTAAAATATTGCAGCACCTTATTCCTTCCTTCCATGCCCATCTGTCTTTTGGCCGCTGCCGGTAGTTGGTAGTAAGCCTTCATTTTTTCCGCCAGGGCGGCCGGGTCCTTTTCGCCGCAGAGGTATCCGTTGACCCCATCCGTGATGATGTCCCGGCATCCGGCCGTATCGGTGGCGATAAGGGTTTTGCACATGCTGGCCCCTTCGAGCAGGCTCAATGGCATGCCCTCCCGGTAATAGGAGGGAAGCACGATACAGTCGGCCTCGCCGATAAAGGGAACGACGTTATCCGTATGCCCCAGGTAGGTGATCACACCGCTGCGGTCCCATTCTTCCACCTGTTGCCGGGGGATGGAGGCGGGGTTTGGCTGATCGTAGAAACCCAGGACCTGGCACCGGATGGACAGTCCCTGCCGGCGTAATTGTTCGGCTGCCGCCACAAATTCGCAGATGCCCTTTGGCCGGATGAGGCGACCGATCAGCAGAAAGGTGACGGGTTTGGGCGGTGCTGATGGAAGGTCGGGCAGTTCATAGGGTGCGGGATAAAAGATATCGGTGTCGACCCCTTCGCCGGGGAGCACAAACGTTTTTTCCGGCCGGACCAGTTTCTCCGCTATAAAGACGGACCGGTCGTCCTCATTGAGGAACCAGGTTTGGGTATTTTTTTGCAGGGCCTGGCGGTAGAGGAATTTGACGGCCGTCTGCAGCCATCCCTTCCCGACAAATGTATACCCCAGCCCTGTGATGACGCTGACGGAAGGTATCCGGGCGCGGTGGGCGGCCAGCGTGCCGAAGATATTGGCCTTGATCGTATAATGAAAGATGAGGGAGGGTCGTATCCGCCGGTAATGTCCGAGCAGCTCCCGGTATAACAGCCAGTCCTGGCGGGGCGAGATGCTTTTGCTCCGTAATTTTTTTAGTTCGATATAGGTCAGTCCGGGGATCTGTTCGAAGTGGACGGTATAGGGATCGCGGGGGGCCAGCACATAGATGGTGAAGCCCTGTTCGCTGAGTTTTTCAAGAAGATAAAGCCTGAATTTATAGATGCTCCAACTGGTATTCGCAACAAATGCTATACTTAGATTTGAGGCCATAGCCGGCAAATCTAGTAATTAAATTGATTAAGATTGAGATGGGGTTCGTACTTTTGCGTTTCTTACAAATACAATGGAAATAACCGTAAAAACAGCCGAACAACTCCGACTCACGGCGGAAGAATTCGGAGTGATCCAGCAGAAACTAGGCCGTACTCCAAATTTTACAGAATTATGTGCTTTTAGCGCCATGTGGAGCGAGCACTGTAGTTATAAGAACTCGATCAAATGGCTAAAGACCCTCCCCCGGGAAGGAAAGAAGATGCTGGTGAAGGCCGGTGAGGAGAATGCCGGTCTGATGGATATCGGGGATGGTTATGGCGTCGTTTTTAAGATCGAATCGCACAATCACCCGTCTGCGATCGAGCCTTTCCAGGGAGCGGCCACCGGCGTCGGGGGCATCCACCGGGACATCTTTACCATGGGGGCCCGGCCGATCGCCTCTCTTAACTCGCTTCGTTTTGGCAATCTCAAGGAAGCAAAGACCCAGCATTTGCTGGCGGGGATCGTACATGGCATCGGTCATTACGGGAATTGTTTTGGGGTGCCTACGGTGGGAGGAGAGATCTACTTCGAAGAATGTTATCATACCAATCCGCTGGTCAATGCGATGAGCGTAGGGATCCTGAAGAATGGGGAGACGATCTCGGCTACGGCTACGGGCAAGGGGAATCCCGTCATCTTTGTCGGCAGCGCCACGGGTAAGGATGGTATCGGGGGTGCCTCTTTTGCCAGCGCCGATATCACCGGGGAAAGCACAAAGGAATTGCCGGCCGTACAGGTCGGGGACCCTTTCCAGGAAAAGAAATTATTGGAAGCCTGTCTGGAGGTCATCAAGACCGGCGCCGTCGTGGGCATGCAGGATATGGGCGCGGCGGGCATCATCTGCTCGACGGCCGAAATGAGCGCCAAGGGCGAAGCGGGTATGCGGATCGACCTGGATAAGGTGCCTGCCCGGCAAAAGGATATGAAGGCCTGGGAGCTGTTGCTAAGCGAAAGCCAGGAGCGTATGCTGATGGTCGTTAAAAAAGGACGGGAGGCGGAGGTGATCGCCGTGTTTGAGAAATGGGATCTGCCGGCCGCGGAGATCGGGCAGGTAACGGATGATGGTCTGCTGCATTTCTTTATGAATGGGGAGCTGGAAGCGCAGATCCCTGCCTATGAGCTGGTGTTGGGCGGCGGCGCCCCGCAGTATGACCGGCCTTTTCAGGAGCCGGCCTATCTCAAGAAAATAAAAGCTTTTGATGCGGCTTCGATCGAAGTGCCGGATGATCTGCGGTCGGTTGCCGAAGAGCTGATCGCCCTCCCGAATATTGCCAGTAAGAAATGGGTAGCGGTGCAATATGATAGTACGGTAGGGACGGCCAATTCTTCCACCAACCAGCCCAGCGATGCGGCCGTTGTGCTTGTAAAGGGAACCGAGCGAAGCGAAGGTTCCGAACGAGGCCTGAACAAAGTTCAGGGCCGAAGTTCTGAGAAAGCGCTGGCGGTGACGACGGATTGCAATAGCCGTTATGTCTATGCCGACCCATACAAGGGCGCCATGATCGCGGTGGCGGAGGCGGCGAGAAATATCGTCTGCAGCGGGGGGCAACCGCTGGGGGTGACCAACTGTCTGAATTTTGGCAACCCGTATGACCCGGAAGTCTATTACCAGTTTGTCCAGGCCATCAAGGGGATGGGGGATGCCTGTCGTAGATTCGATACGCCTGTCACCGGCGGCAATGTCAGCTTTTATAACCAGAGTCCTGACGGCGCGGTCTATCCGACGCCGACCATCGGCATGGTCGGATTGCTGGACACCATAAAGGACAAGATGACGCTTGACTTTAAGGAAGAAGGCGATCTGCTGTTCCTGCTGGGTAAGCCCACTGACGATATCAACTCCTCGGAATATCTCCATAAGATCAAAAAAGTGGAATTCAGTCCTGCGCCGCATTTCGATATCGAAGAAGAGCATCGTCTGCAGCAGCTGTTGTCCGGGCTGATCAAAAAGGGCCTGGTCCGGTCGGCGCATGATGTCAGCGAAGGCGGATTGTTTGTGACCCTGGCCGAATCGGCCTTTCCCCGCGGACTGGGCTTCGATGTGGTCGCCAACGATTTCAAGATCCGCAAGGATGCTTACTGGTTTGGGGAATCACAGAGTCGTGTGGTCGTGAGCGTACACCCGGATAACCTGAAGGATTTCAAAAGGGCGGTCGGGTCTTTGCCTTATTCGGAGCTGGGTTTTGTCACCAAGGGTTCCTTTGAAGTGGATGGGATGGATTGGGGAACCGTGGGTGAATGGAAGGACAAGTATGACCGGAGCCTGGAGAATTATCTGGGCAAGGTGGTGGAGATGGAATAGGAGGGGTTCTTCTTCCGGAGCCGTCGAAGCAGGGGCGCCTCCACCCATTTATAAAAAAGTACGCCGGCGAAGATGGCCACTGCCAGTTGGAGAAAGATGGCGAGGTCGGGGTTTAGAAAAAAGCCGGTCCGTCGATATCCCCAGGCGATCGTCTCAAAAACAAGCGTATTGATCAGGTAGATGGAGTAGGAGCTATCTCCCAACAGGGCCAGGAGGCGTCTGTTCCGGGCAAAACCCGGTATGCCCTTTTTTTCCAGGAATACGCTGCCCGCTACCAATAGCCCCGCGGGGATTCCCCAATACAGCAACCGCATAAATGACAGACGGCCGCTGAATATGCCGGAGGCGCCGTCGATGTCCCCAAAGCCTTTTATGATCCCGTAGATACAGATGGCTATGCCGGCCAGCAGCAACGCCAATGCGCCGGTTGTCCGGATCGTGCTCCTGGAATAGCACCAATAGATGATCCCTCCCAGCATAAACTCCAGCAGGATCGGGTTCGAGATAAAATGCAGGCGGTAATCGCCCCCGTGCAGGAAGAGCCCGGTTGCTACCAGCCCGATCATCATGATGGTTAAGTATCGTTGCTTATGGCGGGTCCCCGCCAGGATAGTCACCAGGAAGAGAAGATAGAAAAACCATTCAAAGCTCAGTGTCCAGGCCTGGAAAAGGATACAATCGATAAATTTTGTACGGTCCAGCAGGGGGAGTAAAAAGATCGATTTTACCAGTTTTTGTCCGTTGAGAAAGGGGACATGGTCCCGTAACCGGGCGTGCACGCTCATCAGGATATACAGGAGCGTGACGATGTAATAGACGGGATTGAGCCGCCGGAACCGATGGCGGAGAAAGGTAGATCCATCGCGTATCCCTTTGTATCGTTCCGCCGAATAGCTAATGATAAAGCCGGAGATCACGAAGAACAGATCCACTCCAAAGGCGCCGAAATTCTGCAGGTATACAAAGTCCTGCTGGAAGGAATGGGCGCCGGAATAATTCATCTGCAGGTCTATCGAATGCGAATAGGCGACCAGGATGGCGGCGATCGCGCGGAGGTATTGAATGGAGTTTAATTGAGTGCGCAAAAGAGTATATTTGCAGGAAGGGATTATCCCCGATCAAATGTATGGCAGAACTATTAAATCCCCGGAAAGAATATATTGTTGTCACCGGTGCAGCCGGCTTTGTCGGCAGTTGTCTTGTCGGTTATCTGAACCAGCAGGGATATAGGGACCTCATCCTCGTGGATGCATTCAGCGAGCTGGATAAGGTGCCCAACCTGGAAGGCAAGGGGTATGCTCAACAGGTGGAGCGGGATGTTTTTTTTGACTGGCTGGAACAGCATCAGCCTTCTGTCCGGTGTTTTTTTCATATCGGCGCCCGGACGGATACGACGGAATTCGATTATTCGATCCACGAGCGGCTGAATGTGGAGTATTCCAAAAAGGTATGGCAGTATTGTACAAAGCAGCGCGTCCCGCTGGTCTATGCTTCTTCGGCGGCTACCTATGGCTCGGGTGAAAAGGGATATGACGACCGGCATGAGCTGGTGTCGCAGCTGGAGCCGCTGAATGCCTATGGCGTCAGTAAAAATGAATTTGACAAATGGGCGTTGCAGCAGCCGGCGTGTCCTCCTTTCTGGGCGGGTCTGAAGTTCTTCAACGTATACGGTCCCAATGAGTATCATAAGGCGCGTATGGCCAGCGTCATCTTTCATTCTTTTAACCAGATACGGAAAGACGGGGTTGTCCGGTTGTTTAAGTCCCATCGTCCCGACTATAAGGACGGGCAGCAGCTGCGGGATTTTGTCTATGTAAAGGACGTACTTAGCGTTTGTCTATGGCTGATGGAGCACCGGCCTGCTTCGGGGATCTATAATCTTGGCACGGGCCGGGCCCGTTCTTTCGAGGACCTGGTCAGGGCGACCTATGCCGGGTTGGACCGGCCGGCCAACATCGAATACATCGATATGCCGGAGGACATCCGTGACAAGTACCAGTATTTTACCGAAGCGAATATGCAGAAGCTGCGGGATGCGGGCTACCGGGAAGAATTTTATTCGCTGGAAAAGGGGGTGGACGATTATGTACGGAACTACCTCGCACCCGGGAAATATTATTAAACATGATCTATGAATAAGAAGATCGCCATTATCGGCGGGGGCAACCTGGGCACGGCCATCGCGGAGGGTCTGATACAGAGTGGTTTTGTATCGGCCAAGCATATCCTCATCACAAAGCGGAATATACAAACCCTGCATGAGCTGGAAAGGAAGGGGGTATTGGTCAGCGATAAGAACGAGGAGGCCGTCCGGTATGCGGACCTGGTGATCCTTGCGGTAAAGCCGTTCCAGGTGAACGATATCCTTTTATCGCTGAAGGAGGAGTTCCGTCAGGAAAAGCAGGTATTGGTCTCCGTGGTGACGGGGATCACGATCGAGCATATAACCGGTTACCTGGGCAATAAGGTGCCGGTGGTAAGGGCCATGCCGAACACGGCCATTGCCATACAGGAGAGCATGACCTGTATCGCGGCGCGGAATGTGAACGACGAGACCCTTCAATATGTCCTGGAGATGTTCAACCAGCTTGGGAAGGCGGTGCGGATCGACGAGAAGCTGATGGATGCGGCGACCGTACTGGGCGCCTGCGGAACGGCCTTTGCCATGCGCTATATCCGGGCCAATATACAGGGGGGGATCCAGATCGGTTTTGATGCCGCCACGGCCAACCTGATCGCTGCCCAGACGGTGAAGGGGGCGGCGGAATTGCTGTTGAAGAAAGGGACGCACCCGGAACAGGAGATCGATAAGGTGACCACTCCCAAGGGATGCACCATTGCCGGGCTGAATGAGATGGAGCACCAGGGGTTCAGCTCTTCGCTGATCAAGGGGGTGGTGGCCAGCTATGAGAAGATCGCAAAGGATTAGATGGGCGCCGGGGACATGGAATGATGCGGAAGGGATAAGCCGGATGAGGAATGTCGCGGATGCTCAATAAACTTCCCCGATAAGCCCTTTTATGGGGCGATGAGGCCTCGGGGGAATGGGTATATTGGGTTGCATGGTTTACCGGAGGTGAAAAGTAATAAAAATAACCTTCTTCACAAATGGAAATTAATTATATATGTAAATGATTGTTAGCTCTTTATAAATGAAAGGTTATCGCAAAAAATCGTAAACATCCGATCCTAAAAGACAGATTTCTACTGTTGTGGGGAAAATAAACAGACGTTATCTTGCGTTTAAAATGGGTCCATCAGATTCGGTGTGCCTAAAGCGCGCTTATTCAGACCCTTAAAGAAAAATCGTAAATCCAATTTAAACTATGAAGAAAGGAAAAGCCCTTACCGTTCTTGTCCTGGTTCTTGAGATCACAACCATCGCCATTCTGCACGCCGTAAGGATCAGTCATTCGGAAAAAGGCAACGACAAAGAAATTTCCAGGAACATTTCTGCCAATCAGCCAGACACCCGGATGCGATCTACGTATTCCCTTGCAGTGTTTAACCAGTGAGTTGACTTCCTGTAATAGAAAATGATGTAACGCGCGCGGCTCCAACTACTTGTTGGGCCGCGTTCTTAGTTATAGTTATTTATCCACATCGCCGGGGACCTATTTTTCCCAATTCAGAAATTTGGTGTAGCTTTGCATGACCTCTTGGAATTTCTCATCTTTTGTTTTTCAGCAGGTCAATCAAGACAGGTATCAGGAAGAATCAATTAAACATGTCGTCGGTCAGGCAAGGCAGGTGTCGTGCGTGATATTGTTCGTACATGTCCTTAAATGGCCCTTAATCTCTATGTCGCCTTAGCAGTCCCGGTCCCTTTTTGGGAGTTTTGAGAAGTGGGACCGATCGTGCTAAGTTAGCCTATTCTACCTGTCGCTAATAAACACAACAATGCATTTAATAATAAATTAATTGACCATTATATGGCTAAGTATGTTTTTGTTACCGGTGGTGTAACTTCTTCGTTAGGTAAAGGAATTATTGCCGCTTCGCTGGCCAAGTTGTTGCAGGCCAGGGGACTAAGGGTAACCATTCAGAAGTTCGATCCATATATCAATGTAGACCCGGGTACGCTAAACCCTTATGAGCATGGGGAATGTTTTGTAACGGAGGATGGCGCCGAGACGGATCTTGACCTGGGTCATTATGAGCGTTATCTTAACATCTATACTTCACAGGCCAACAATGTCACGACTGGCCGGATCTATCAGACGGTGATCAATAAGGAGCGGGAGGGAGCTTATCTGGGCAAGACGGTACAGGTCATCCCGCATATTACCGACGAGATCAAGAGAAGGATGCTGCTGCTGGGGCAGAGTAACAAGTACGATATTATCATCACCGAGCTGGGTGGTACGGTAGGCGACATCGAGTCGCTGCCTTTTATAGAAGCCGTGCGGCAGTTGCAATGGGAGATGCCGGAGGAGGATTGCCTGGTGGTGCATCTGACGCTGATCCCTTATCTGAAGGCGGCAAAGGAGCTGAAGACGAAGCCCACGCAGCATAGTGTCAAATTATTGAGCCAGGAGGGCGTACATCCGGATGTGATCGTTTGCCGGACGGAGGAGCCCTTGTCTCCGGAGATCCGTAAGAAAATAGCCCTGTTCTGCAACGTCAAGCAGGAGGCGGTCATCGAGGCGGCCGATGCCGTTACGATCTATGAGGTGCCGTTGTTGATGATGCGGGAGAAGCTGGATCTGATCTGTCTGAAAAAATTGAATATTGCGCATTATCATGAACCGGAGCTTAACAAGTGGAAGGAATTCCTGGACAAGCTGAAATATCCCAAACATAAGGTGACCATCGGGCTGATCGGGAAATATATCGAGCTGCAGGATGCGTATAAGAGCATCCTGGAGTCCTTTGTCCATGCCGGGGCCATGAATGAGTGTAAGGTACAGGTGGTGAATGTGCACAGTGAGTTTATCACGGCGGAAAATGTCTCGGAAAAGCTGGCTAACCTGGATGGGTTGCTGGTGGCGCCGGGTTTTGGGCACCGGGGTGTGGAAGGGAAGATCATTGCCGTGAAGTATGCCCGGGAGAACCGGCTGCCTTTCTTTGGTATTTGCCTGGGGATGCAGATGGCCGTCATCGAGTTTGCCCGTAACGTGCTTGGGTGGAAGGATGCGCATTCCACCGAAATGAACGTGCATACGCCCCATCCGGTGATCGATCTGATGGAAGAACAGAAGAAGGTGACGATCAAGGGGGGAACGATGCGGCTGGGGGCCTATCCCTGCGGCCTCAAGGAGGGTTCCCTGGCGTCCCATATCTATGGCGGCAGGCCGGAGATCAGCGAAAGACACCGTCATCGCTGGGAGTTCAATAATGCTTACCTGGGCGCCTTTGAGCAGGCGGGGATGATCCCCAGCGGCACCAACCCGGAGAGCGGGCTGGTCGAGATCATAGAATTGCCTTCCCACCCTTTCTTTGTAGGGGTACAATACCATCCGGAGCTGAAAAGCACGGTGGAGAGCCCCCAGCCGATCTTTGTACATTTTATAAAGGCGGCCAGGGAATTTAACGAAAGGAAGAATGCGGTGAAGAATCCGCTGTTGCAGAGCGAGATGATTTAATACCTAATCTTTGATGAGGATGTACTGGCGGCGGGTTGGCCGTGACGGCTGATGGCATTATGGAGGGCCGTCTGGCTGAGTTCTACCGACGCCTGCGGCGTCTGACCGGGCTAATGTTGCGCCTTTGGCGAATGACCCTCGTTCCTCGGGTCATTTATCCTATATTTGCATTCCTAAAAAGCATATCAAACTTATTAAAATGGGAATGGATCGCAATACGGTTATTGGTTTTGTGTTGTTGGGTCTTCTGCTGTTCGCATATTTATTTATCTCGACGAAGAACAGCCATGAAATAGAGTTACAAAAGAAAAGGGAGGCCGATTCCATCGCCATTGTAAAGGCCCGTCAGGTGACGGAAGCAAGGTTGAAGGATACGGCCACGGGCGCGGCTAAGGCGATGCCTACCGATACGACGGGTTTTAACGGGGCGATCGCCGGAAAGGAGCACCTGCTGACGGTCGAGAACGAGCTTATCAGGGTGGTATTCAGCAATAAGGGCGGGCAGCCGGTCTCCGTGGAGCTAAAGCATTTCAAGGCTTATGACAGCACTCCTGTAAAGATGATAGTTCCCGGTTCCGACAGCCGGTTCTCCTACACGGTCAATACTGCCGCCAATCAATCTGCCCAGATCGCCGATCTGTATTTCCATGAAGGGCAGGTGGTAAGGAATGCGGATGGGAGTCAGACGATCCGGTTCAGCCTGCCGACGCCGGCGGGGGAGTCCCTCGTCCATGAGTTCACGCTTCGTCCGAACGATTACCTGGTCGACTGGAATGTGTCTATCGGGAATCCGGTGCAGCTTTTTACCCAGAACAATTTCAACCTGGCCTGGCATATACAGCTGGACAAGACCCAGCACAACGTTCAATATGAACGGCGTCTGACCAGTGTTTGTTATATCGAGGACAACCAGTTCGATTATATGCTGGCCAAGACGGAAAGGACCTTTGACAAGCCCGTACAGTGGTTATCCGTCAGTCAGCAGTTCTTTAATACGACCCTGATCGCGAAGGCTGGTTTCAATTCCGGCGCCGTTCATATGGTAAAGGAAACGGCCGATTCGTCGACGGTGGTGGCCCGTGCGGATGTCAATATGCAGGCGAAGATCCCTGCGGCGGCGTCCACTTCGCTGTCCTTCCAGATCTATTATGGTCCCAATGATTTTAACATCCTGGACAAGCAGGCTCCGGGCATGACGCGGATCATCGATCTGGGCAGGGGGATGTATTCCTTTGTCCGTCCGATCAACGTGTATGTCATCATGCCGGTGTTCGACTTCTTTAAGAAGCATATTGCCAGCTATGGGCTGGCCATCCTGTTGCTGACCCTTTTTATTCGTCTTTTTACCTCTCCGCTGGTCTATAGCAGCTATTTGAGCGGTGCGAAGATGAAGGCGCTGCGTCCCGAGATCGAGGCGATGAAGAAGCGGGTCGGAGGTGACCAGCAGCAGGTCGGCATGGAGCAGATGAAATTATTCCGCGAGGCGGGGGTGAATCCCCTGGGGGGCTGTATACCGGCCTTGTTGCAGATCCCGATCTTCTTTGCCCTGTATAGTTTTTTCAATTCGAATATCGGGTTGCGGGGAGAAAGCTTTTTATGGTCGCATGATCTTTCGACCTATGACAGCGTCGTGAATTTTGGGTTTTCCATTCCCGCCTATGGGGAGCATATCAGTCTTTTCGCGCTGCTGGCGGTGGCCACCAGCTTCCTGATCTCCTTATACGGGATGAGCATGACGCCCGACCAGAGTAACCCGGCCATGAAGTATATGCCGTATTTCATGCCGGTGGTGTTATTGCTTTTCTTTAACGGTCTGCCGTCCGCGCTGACCTGGTATTATACCGTCTCCAATGTGATCACGCTGACCTTGCAGTTCGTGATCCAGCACTATATCATCGATCATGAGAAGATCCTGGCGAAGCTGCAGGAGAACCGGACAAAGCCCAAGACGAAGTCCAAGTGGCAGGAGAAGCTGGAGCAGATGCAGGAAGCCCAGAAGGAGGCGCAGAAAAAGACATCACCGCGGAAATAACACCTACATGGGTGGCGGCGCTTGCAGGAATGGAGGGGCTTTCTTATTTTTAGAAGATGAAAAAACCACGAAGTATCTTCGCCGTTACGATTTGCTGCTGTCTGCTGGTCATTCCCGTCGTGCGGGGGCAGAAAAAAGTATCGGAGCTAACCCTGGTATATGACTATACGTTTAGTTCGGCGGGCCAGGGGAATGCGCCGGCGGGAGGTCATGAGAGTGCTGTCCACACCGTTTATATAAAGGGCAATAAGAGCAGGTCCGAGATGACGGACCAGACGTTTTCTTCCGTCACGATCTATGATGCCAATACTGGTTTTGGGGTGATCCTGAAGGAGGTGAGTGGACAGAAGCTGCTGATCCGGTTCAATCCCGATAACTGGGCGGAGCGGAACCGGATGTATGCTGGGATCGTCTATAAGAATACCGCCGAAACCAAGGATATTGCGGGATACCGGTGTATCAAGGCCATTGGGCAAACCCCTTCCGGAACGATCATTACCGTCTATTATACGAAGGATATCATCCCCGAGAACCGCCAGTATGACCCTTCCTTTCGCAGCCTGGACGGGCTTCCCCTGGAGTATGAGCTGACCAGCGGTGGCCGGACGATCAAATACCGGCTGGCCCGGATAAATCTGAATCCCGTTCCTGAATCTCGTTTTGACATTCCTCATTCCGGATACCGGGAGATGAATTATGAAGAAAGCAAGAAGATGAACCTGGGTTCCTGAGACAAGAGGAAGTGAAGCGTTATTTGTGCATTTTGATCCGCAGATCCAGCAGCTGGAGATTGCTGCCGCTATTATTCAGGTAAATGGAGGAATTATTGACCTTGTACTTATACGGCATGATGTAGATGCTATTCCCTTTCTGGTAGGTGACCAGGGTGTGGAAGGAGATATAGGTGCCGGTCTTTTCCTGGCTTAACAGGTAGCTTCCTGCATACGAGGGGCCACTTTTCAGGGTAAAGCCGTTGGTGGTCCGGATGGGGGTAAAATCGGTCTTCAGGGGGATGTTATTGTCCTTTTTCTTCTCCCCGCCTCCGCCTTTGCTGGCGAAAGACAGCCCTACTACTGCAGTCAACAGGGCACTGATCAGCGATTTGCGAATCAATTTCCTCAGTCCTATAGTGTTCGGTGTAAGCATTCTGGTACAAATATAGTAAATAAAATTGGGTATTTTTTAACCGCTTATCAAAAACTTTAATAAACCTTTAACGATCTGATAAATAAAAAGTTACAGTTTGGGTGACAGGACCCCTGGCGGCAGGAGGGGGATCGGATGCGATAAAAACATCGTCCCTGGCGGCCCGGTCCTTGCCTGTCAACATATACGAAAACGAATGGAAGCGGGTTGCCCGCAGAGAATAAAATCTTGCCTTGCAGGGTCATCGCTAAAAGGCGATAAATTATTTTTTGGATGAAAACTTTATCCCGTAACTTACAATAACCTTTAAGCACATGCAAGAAAATCCATACCATCAGGATCGGGAAGAAATGAAGGAGTTGTTGAAGCAGTATCAGGATCTGAGGAGTGGCCGGCGTCATTCCTTTTTGGAGGAAGAGGCATTCGAGCGGATCATTGACTATTTTGATGACACGGAAGATCTCACTCAGGCTATTGAAGCGGTGGACCTTGGGATCGAACAGTATCCCTATTCTTCTGCGCTGCTGGTCAAGAAGGCGGACCTGATGATCGCCACCCGCCGTTATCACGAGGCGCTGACCATCCTGGAGCAGGTCGAACTGCTCGACAGCGCGGATATCAACTTATACATACTGAAGACGGATGCCTACCTGGCCCTGGACCAGCAGGAAAAGGCCGTTGCCCTGCTGGAAAATGCGTTGCAGCATTTTGAGGGGGATGAGCGGATCGAGCTGTTGTTCGAGCTGGCGGATGTTTATGACGATTACGAAGAGTTCGATAAGATCTTCGATTGTCTTCAGCTCATCCTGCAACAGGAGCCGGGTAATGAGGAGGCTTTGTACAAGATCTGTTTCTGGACAGATTTTACGGGTCGTAATGAAGAGAGCATCCGGCTTCATAATCAGATCATCGATGAGAAGCCTTACAACGAGCTGGCCTGGTTCAACCTGGCGGCTGCCTACCAGGGGCTGAAGCTGTATGAAAAGGCGGTGGATGCCTATAAATATGCCCTGGCCATCGACGAGAAGTTCGACTATGCCTACCGTAATATGGGAGATGCCTTTATCCGGCTCCGGAAATACCGGGAGGCCATCGAGGCGCTGGAGAAGGTGCTTGAGCTGTCGCGGCCGGAGGATGTGATCTTCGAGGCGATCGGGCATTGCTATGATAAGCTGGACAATTATGCGCAGGCGCGTTTTTATTACCGGAAGGCTTCGCATTTGAATCCCGACGACAGCAAGCTGTATTATAAGCTGGCCTGTACGTATATCAACGAAGGGCAGTTCAACCAGGCCGTCAAGCAGCTGGAAGCGGCCATGCGGATCCACACCATGCAGCCGGAATACAACCTGGCGATGGGGGAATGCAAGATGCAGATGGGGGAGTTCAAGGAGGCGATCCAATTTTTCTCCAACGTGGTGCGGATGCGTCCCCGGAATATTTCCAGCTGGGAGGCCCTGATCCGTTGTCTGTATAATGCCGAGTTCTTCGAGGAAGCGCTGGAACAGGTGGAGGCGGCCATCAAGATCACCGGGGGCAAGCCTTTGTTCATCTTCTACCTGAGCGCCGTATATTTTGCATTGGGGAGGTCTCGGGAAGGGCTGCTGCAGCTGGAGAAAGCCATGACCCAGGCGCCCAAGCTGCTGAAAAAGCTATTGGAGCTGAATCCCGTGATCCTGCAATACCAGCCCGTGGTCGACGTCATCGCCCGGTATAAAAAGAACAAATCGATCTGATCCGGATGGTCTTTCGGACCGTCCTTATTTCCCTCTTTAATGACATTATAATGACGCCTCCTTCCGGAAGGAAGAGGATTAGTATGCGATAGTTTATTATTTTTGCGCCTACTAAGAAAAAAAGAAGTGCGGGTGATGTGCGGGTGATCTATTTTTTTAAGACTCAAAAACAGAAGGATGAATTTTAAACTTACGCAGATTCCGGAAAGAATGCTGAAGCCGCGTCAGCATGGCATTACCATGGTCATGGACAAAGGGTTGAGCATCGAGGAGGCAAAGAGTTTTCTGAGTGTGGCCCATCCCCATGTCGACATCGTCAAACTGGGTTTTGGGACGGCCTTTGTCACGCCCAACCTGCGGGAGAAGATAGCCGTATACCAGGATGCCGGTCTGCCTATTTATTTTGGCGGTACGCTGTTTGAGGCCTTCCTGATCCGGGGCCAGATCGATGAATATATCGCCATTTGCAAGGATTACGGCATCACGCATGTGGAGGTCAGCGATGGCTCCATTACCATTCCCCATACGGAGAAATGCGGGTATATCGAAAAGATGACCAGGCATTTTACCGTGCTTAGCGAAGTGGGCAGCAAGGATGCGGAGCATATCATCCCTCCCTATAAATGGATCGAGCTGATGCGGGCGGAACTGAGCGCCGGCGCCGAATATGTGATCGCCGAGGCGAGGGAAGCGGGGAATGTAGGGATCTATCGTGGAAGCGGGGAAGTCCGGGAAGGGCTGGTGCAGGAGATCCTGACGCAGATCCCGGCGGAAAAGATCCTTTGGGAGGCGCCGCAGAAGGCACAGCAATTGTATTTTATCGAGCTGATCGGCTGCAATGTGAACCTGGGCAATATCGCGCCCTCTGAAGTGATCGCCATGGAGGCCATGCGGATCGGTTTACGGGGGGATACCTTCCATATGTTCCTGGATAAGGAGACCCTGAAATAAGCGCTTTCATGAAGAAATATGGCCTTATAGGCTATCCGCTGACGCATTCCTTTTCCCAACGATTCTTTACGGAGAAATTTGAGCGGGAGGAGATAAAGGATTGCACTTATTCGAATTTTTCGCTGGGGTCGATCTCCGAATTACCGCTGGTGCTGGCGGATACGGAGATCCGGGGGCTGAACGTGACCATTCCCTATAAAGAACAGGTACTTCCTTTTTTACATTTTGAGAACGAGGTCGTGCGTGAGATCCGGGCTTGTAATTGCATCCGGATCGAAAACGGCCGGCGATATGGGTTCAATACCGATGTGATCGGTTTTGAAGCGTCACTGGCTACCAAACTGGAGCCGCATCACCGGCAGGCCCTGGTGCTTGGTACGGGTGGGGCGGCAAAGGCGGTGGAGTATGTGCTGCGGAAGCGGGGGATCGGCTATCGGATGGTCACCCGGCGGCCGCGGCCCGGAACTTCGGATATTGATTATGCCGCTGTCGATGCCGCGCTGCTGGCTACGCATACGTTGATCGTCAATACGACGCCATTGGGGATGCATCCTCACGTGGACGAGTGCCCGCCGTTGCCGTATGGCGCGCTGACGTCCCGGCACTATTTATTCGATCTGATCTACAACCCGGTCAGGACCCTTTTTTTACAGAAGGGGGAGGAGGCCGGCGCTGTGGTGGAGAATGGATATGAGATGCTTATTCTGCAGGCAGAGGAGAGCTGGAGGATTTGGACGGAGACGGGGGACCCGGCTCGGACGGCGTAGCCGGACCGACATTGGCCCCATCAGATGCGTAGCATTGGTACAGAATGAGCAACGGCTGGCGGAGAATGCACTGAACTTCAAGCCAATAGCTTCGTACACACCTCCTTTGGAACCGAGATGATCTTCTTTAACTTATAATCATAACAGATCATGGCCGTTCGTGCGAAAGCGACGGGCACCCATTTTTCCCCTGATTTTTTTGTCAGCTTATAATAGAGCTCGAATCCCACCCGGGAAAATTCGGCGGCGGCTACGGAGGCTTCCAGCCGGTCGCCATAGAAAAGTTCGCTTTTAAATTCGATGGTCACATCCGCCATGATCAGTCCCACGCCGGCGATATCCAGCTCTCCATAGCCGTGATGACGGAGGAATTGTACCCGGATCTCATGGAGGAGGGAGAGGATGGAGTCGTTGCCGACATGGCCGCCGTAGTTGAGATCGGTAATACGGACGGGGATCTCCGTGGTAAAGGAGAAATGTTCCGGTAAGACGAGTTTGGCTTTTGGCATATCGTTGGTTTTTGGTTGTCAGGCGGGGGTGGTGGATGTGGTCCTTGTCCGGAGGAAGGTCAGGAGCTTGTCGGCGGCCTTCCGGCGGTGGCTATAGTGGTTTTTTTCTTCCGGGGTCATGCGGGCAAAGCTGCGGGTATCGCCGTCGGGGACAAAGACGGGGTCGTAGCCAAAGCCCTGTTCTCCGTCGGGGGCTTCCGTGATGCGACCTTCGCAGATCCCTTCGAAGAGATATTCCTTTTCCTCCCAGATCAGGGAAATGACGGTACGGAAGCGGGCGCGCCGGTCGGGATTGCCGTCCAATTTGTAGAGCAGCTTTTCGATATTATTTTGAAACGCCCTGTCTTCTCCGGCGTAGCGGGCGCTGCGGACGCCGGGCTCGCCATGGAGCGCCGTCACTTCCAGTCCCGTGTCCTCGCTGAAACAATTGCCGCCGGTGAGCCGGTAGATCGTGGAGGATTTTTCCGTCGCGTTGGCTTCGAGCGTATCGTGGGGTTCGGGGATATCGATATGGATACCGGCCTGGCGGAGGCTGATCACTTCCAACTGATCGCCGATGGCCAGCTGCATTTCTTCCACCTTATGGGAGTTGTTGGTGGCGAAGATGATCCGGATGCGGGGGGAGGGGGTGGCGGGGGTCATACGTTAAAGAGCGTTTTGAGGGTCACCCATAACTTACTTTTCAGAAGCTTTCCTTCCTGTGTGGGTTGTACCAGTTCCTTGAGCGTGGGGGCGGAAACGTAGGTGCATTGATCGTAGGCCTGTTGTTTGAAGACCGGGAACTGGATAGGGAGCTTTATTGCGACGGGGTCGACGCCGAAAAGCAGGATAACGGCGGGCTGTAGCTGCCGGCGCAGTTCCGTGACGATCACCGGTGACTGGGCATGGTTGACGATCGCCACGTCGCCGATATTCATCTGGCAGGCTTCCAGTATTTTGGTGAGGAAGGTCAGGTGGTCGTCGGGTAAGAAGGAGGTGCCGGGGGAGTCCACCAGGATGGTGATCTTCCGGCGGTTGTTGCCCAGGAATTTATAACCGGACGATGCGGACGCCGGAAGGACCGATGGTTTTGCGGCCGGCGAGGGAGGGGTCACGGATGCCGGGGCCGATGGCGCTGTGGTCGCGGCCGATGGCATTACCGGTACTGCGGACGGGGCAGAGCGGGGAGGGGTCACGGGGGGGATGGATGGTTGCCGAAGGGTGGGCGCCGATCCGGCCACCAGGTGGTCCTTATATAACTCTGCGAGGATAAGATCCTGTAATTCAATATTGTCGAGGCTCATATGTATAAATTTCCCGTTTTGATCAGCGGCAATAATCCGCAAGGGCGAATACTAACAATTGTTAGTATTCATTTTGTAAGCACAAAGATTGTTTGTTTCTTTGTGCTTACAAAATTTACAAGCATGATTGCCGCAATGGACATACAAGTTACGAAAACAGGAAAGAGCAAAATAGACGAAATCGACTTTGACAATATTCCCTTTGGAAAGCATTTTACGGACCATATGCTGGAGGTAGATTATGAGAACGGGGAATGGGGGCCCGTCAGGATCCGTCCTTTTGGGGATCTGTCGTTGTCCCCTGCGCTGGCTGCCATCCATTATGGCCAGTCTATCTTTGAAGGGATCAAGGCCTATAAGGACCGGGAAGGGAATCCTTTTATTTTCCGGCCGTATGATAATTTCCGGCGGTTCAATCTCTCTGCGGAAAGGATGATGATGCCGGTCGTGCCCGAAGAGATCTTTATCGAGGGTATGCGCCGCCTGGTGGACCTTGACAGGGATTGGATACCCATGAAGACCGATTTTTCCCTGTATATCCGTCCTTTTATGTTTGCCACCGACGAGGTGATCGGGGTCAAGGCCTCCGATAAATATAAGTTCATGATCCTTCTCAGTCCCACCGGTCCGTATTATTCGGCGCCGATGCGGATCTATGTGGAGGAAAAATATACCCGTGCGGCCCGGGGCGGTATTGGTTTTGCCAAGGCGGCCGGGAATTATGGAGGGAGTATGCTGGCCACTGCGATTGCCAAGCAGAAGGGGTTTGACCAGGTGTTGTGGACGGATGCCTTTGAGCACAAGTATATCCAGGAGATCGGGACGATGAATGTTTTCTTTGTCATCGGGGATAAGGTTGTCACTCCTGACCTGGAGGCCGGCACCATCCTGGAAGGCGTCACCCGTGACAGCGCCATCGAGGTGCTGAAGGAAATGGGCTATACGGTGGAAGAGCGCCCGATCAGCATCGACGAGATCATCCGGGCTTACCAGGCCGGGGAATTAAAGGAAATGTTCGGGACCGGTACGGCCGCTACGGTTTCCATGATCCAGGAGCTCTGTTATGAGGATTTTACGATAAAATTCGATGTGAGCACCTGGAAGGCGGTCCCTGCGGTCAAGAAGACCCTGACGGATATCCGGGAAGGGCGGAAGGCCGATACGAGGGGTTGGATGTTCAAGATCTGAGCGAATTATACCGTGAGGGGAGCCAAAAGGGTCTCACGGCGCCGGAAAGCATTAAAAAGAGCAAAAATATTTTGTTTTATTCCTGATGGAAAGCTACCTTTGCCGTCCCAAATAAAATTAGGTCCAGAATGCCTACTATACAACAATTAGTAAGAAAAGGAAGAGAGATCATACGTGCAAAAAGCAAATCCAGGGCTTTGGATGCATGTCCGCAGCGTCGTGGTGTTTGTACCCGCGTATATACGACGACCCCCAAGAAGCCGAACTCCGCGCTGCGTAAGGTAGCCAAGGTTCGTCTGACGAACAAGGTCGAGGTGATCGCGTATATCCCGGGTGAAGGGCATAATCTCCAGGAGCACAGCATCGTGCTGATCCGCGGAGGTCGTGTAAAGGATCTTCCCGGTGTACGTTATCATATCGTTCGTGGCAGCCTGGATACGGCGGGTGTGAAGGATCGTAAGAAGAGCCGGAGCAAGTATGGTACGAAGAAGGAAAAGGCCGGTGCAAAAGGCGCCGCCGCTAAACCCGCAGCAGGTAAAGGGAAAAAATAAATACAACACATTAAGTAAATAGTAATTCCACCGAAAAATGAGGAAGACGCAAGCCAAAAAATTGCCGCTGGCCCCAGATGCAAAATACAATGACATCCTGGTGACCCGTTTTGTAAACAACATCATGTGGCAAGGCAAAAAGAACACGGCTTATAACATCTTTTATGATGCGCTGGACAAAGTAGCCAAGCAGACCAACGAAGAAGGCTATGATATCTGGAAAAGGGCCCTGTCCAATATCACTCCGGCCGTAGAAGTACGCAGCCGCAGGATCGGTGGTGCTACCTTCCAGATTCCTGCTGAAGTCCGTCCGGACAGGAAGATCTCCCTGAGCATGAAATGGCTGATCCGTTTCAGCCGCGAAAGGAATGGCCGCAGCATGGCAGAAAAGCTGGCCGGCGAGATCGTTGCAGCCGCCAAGGGTGAAGGTGGTGCCTTTAAGAAGAAGGAGGACACCCATCGTATGGCAGAGGCCAACAAGGCTTTCGCTCACTTTAAAGTATAGATAATTAACTTTTTAGATATGAAGGACCCTGCGGTTTCGCGGGGTTTTTTGTTGAGAAGACGCGTGAGGACGCGGCTGATCTTTGGAGGCGCCAGCAGGTGTGGGCTGGTCGTGGATGGGTAGAAGACCTTGTATGTGCAAATTTTGTTGACGGAACGACCTTTTCCTGCATTTTTGCATGGGAAATTTTAGTTACCTTTGCGCACCGTTTTGGAGCTTATGGCTTCACAAAGACGATTTTAATCTTTTACAATAAATAACAATGGCAGACTTAAAATTTCAAAGAAACTTCGGTATTGCGGCCCATATCGATGCCGGCAAAACCACCACCACGGAGCGTATTTTGCGCTACACCGGGATGATTCATAAGATTGGGGAGGTACATGATGGTGCGGCTACCACGGACTGGATGGAGCAGGAAAAGGAGAGGGGTATCACGATCACTTCTGCTGCCGTGAGCTGCCAATGGAACTTCCCTACCGACAAGGGTAAGGTGGATGCCAATACCAAGAAATATTATTTCAACATTATCGATACTCCGGGCCACGTGGATTTTACCGTAGAGGTGGAACGTTCCATGCGGGTACTGGACGGGCTGATCGCCCTGTTCTCCGCCGTGGATGGTGTAGAACCCCAGTCCGAGACGGTATGGCGCCAGGCCAATCGTTATAAGGTTCCCCGGATCGGTTTCGTCAACAAGATGGACCGTAGCGGCGCCGACTTCCTGATGGTGGTTCAGCAGGTAAAGGACATGCTGGGCGCCAAGGCCGTTCCCCTGCAGTTACCGATCGGTGCGGAAGATGATTTTAAGGGGGTGGTTGACCTGATCAAGATGAAGGGGATCATCTGGCATATGGAAACGGAAGGGATGACCTTTGACGAGGTTCCCGTACCGGATGATATGATCGAAGAGGCGTTGGAATGGAGAGGCAAGCTGGTGGAAGCCGTTGCCGAGTATGACGACACCCTGCTGGAAAAATTCTTCGTGGATCCGAACAGCATCACGGAAGATGAAATGCATGAGGCTATCCGTAAGGCTACGGTCGATCTGAGCATCGTCCCGATGATGTGCGGTTCCTCCTTTAAGAATAAGGGTGTACAGACGGCCCTGGATGCGGTTTGCCGTTATCTGCCTTCTCCCCTCGACATCGAGGATACGGCGGGTACCGATCCCAATACCGGGGAAACGATCTACCGGAAGGCGAATGCAAAAGAGCCTTTTGCCGCCCTGGCCTTTAAGATCATGACCGATCCGTTTGTGGGTCGTCTGGCCTTCTTCCGTTGTTACAGCGGTCATCTCGATGCGGGTTCGTATGTGCTGAACGTACGGAGCGGCCGTAAAGAGCGTATCAGCCGGATCATGAAGATGTTTGCCAATAAGCAGAACCCGATCGACTTTATCGAAGCAGGTGATATCGGGGCTGCCGTGGGCTTCAAGGAAATCAAGACCGGTGATACCCTTTGTGATGAGGATCATCCCATCACCCTGGAGAATATGTTTATCCCCGAGCCGGTGATCGCCATTGCCGTCGAGCCAAAGACACAGGTCGACGTAGATAAGATGGGCATGGCCATTTCCAAGCTGGTGGAAGAAGATCCCACCCTGCGGGTCAATACGGATGAAGAGACCGGTCAGACCATCCTTCGTGGAATGGGTGAGCTGCACCTGGAGATCATCATCGACCGTATGCGCCGGGAGTTCAAGGTAGAAGTTAACCAGGGTGCTCCCCAGGTTGCCTATAAAGAGGCCTTTAATACCACCATCGAACACCGCGAGGTGCTGAAGAAGCAGACGGGTGGTCGTGGTAAGTTCGCCGATATCCAGTTCGCGATCGGACCGGCCGATGAAGAATGGCTGAAGGAAAACGAAGGCAAGAGCTTCCAGTTCGTAAATGATATCTTTGGCGGATCCATCCCCAAGGAATTCATCCCTGCCATTTCGAAGGGTTTTGAAACATCCATGACTACGGGTGTACTGGCGGGTTATCCGCTGGTCAGCATGAAGGTGCGGGTATTCGACGGCAGCTACCATGATGTGGATTCCGATGCGATGAGCTTTGAGCTATGCGCCAAGGGCGGGTACCGGGAAGCGGGTCGTAAGGCGAAGCCCATTTTGCTGGAACCGATCATGAAGGTGGAAGTATTGACGCCGGATCAGTATATGGGAGACGTGACGGGTGATCTTAACCGTCGTCGCGGTATCCTGGAAGGCATGGACAGCCGTGCCAACCTGCAGGTCATCAAGGCGAAGGTCCCTCTTCGTGAAATGTTCGGGTATGTGACCGAATTGCGGTCCATGAGCTCCGGACGGGCCACCTCTACCATGGAGTTCTCGCATTATTCTCCTGCTCCGAACAATATAGCGGAAGAAGTGATCGCCAAGGTAAAGGGCAAGAAGGTGAATGCCTAGAGACCGGGTTTTATAAGACCGATAGCATAAAATACCGATAAACCCCCATCTTTATAAAAGGTGGGGGTTATTTTTTGGGACCAGGGCTTAATTTTTGATTAAAATGTTGGGTTTTAGATAATAAACCGGCCGGTTGGTTGGTTTAAGCGTAAATCGTTAAATTGCCTTAAGAGGTTTTAACCTTTTATGCCTTATCCTGTCAAACACTCAAACTTAAAAACCAACATATGAAAAAGTATGTAGTACATGCGGCCGTTCTTACGGTACTGGCTTTAGGCGCCAGTGCGTATTCGGCTTCGGCTCAGATCTATGTTAGCGTACACCCTGCCTGGCACGCGGTGCGCAGACCTCCTCCTCCCAGTCCCCGGCACGTATGGATCGATGAAGATTGGACGTATCGTGGGGGCAGGTATGTGTCTACAGGCGGGCATTGGGCTTCGCCCCCCCATCCCGGTTATGTCTGGATCAGTGGTCGTTGGGAACATGGCCGTGGTGGAGACCGCTGGATTGCCGGTCGTTGGGGAAGGCACTAGTCGTCTACCGACTCCTACAGGACTTATGTACTGTATTTAATTAAAGCCGGGCGCTTAGCGCCCGGCTTTGTCTTTTTATGTAATTTCCGGCCCTAAAAAATATATACTATGCGGTTGTCCCTGCGATCTTTTGCTGTCCGGTCAGTGGTGCTGGTCCTTCTCTTTTCCGGTGGGGGTGCGTTTGCGCAGCCAGGTTCTACGCTTCTCAAATGGACAAAGGATGGTAATTCTTTCTATGAGGCGAAGTCAGGCGGGATCGTCCGGGTGGATCTGCCAGGCCATACCGAGACGGTGGTCGTTGCCAGGGACCTGCTGATACCGGCCGGTCAGGGGCGTTCGCTTCCTGTCCGGAGTTTTCTTTTTTCGGAGGATGGTAAAAAGTTGCTGGTCTATACCAATGCCCGGCGCGTATGGCGGTATGATACCCGGGGGGATTACTGGGTGCTCGATCTGGCCACCCGGAAGCTGGTCCAGGTAGGAAAGGACCGGCCGGCCTCTTCGCTGCAGTTCGCCAAATTTTCCCCGGATGGATCGATGGTCGCCTATGTGAGCGAGCACAACCTCTATCTCGAGGACCTATCCGGCGGCGTCGCTAAGTGTCTGACCTCGACAGAGGGCACCCGTAAGCTTATTAACGGAACATTTGACTGGGTATATGAAGAAGAGCTGGGATGCCGGGATGGTTTCCGCTGGAGCCCCGATGGCCGGCATATCGCCTATTGGCAGATCGATGCCAACAAGGTGAAGGACTACCTGATGCTGAACACGACGGATTCGGTCTATCCCTTTGTCATCCCGGTGGAATACCCGGTTGCCGGGGAACCGCCTTCCCCTTACCGGATCGGGGTGATCGATGTGACGGCCGCAGGAAGCGGAGATGCAAAGCAATCGGGCGCCATTGGAGATAAGGCGGCTGTGCCGACCCGGTGGATGGACATTCCGGGCGATCCGGCGAATACCTATCTGCCCCGGATGGAATGGGCCGCCAATTCTTCGGAGCTGGTCCTGCAACAGCTGAACCGCAAACAGAACGAAAGTAAAATACTCCTCAGCGATATCGCTACGGGGCGTACCAGCGAAGTATATGACGAAAAGGACAGCGCCTTTATCGAATGCAAGGACATGTGGCAGGACGGGATCATTACCGGCTGGGATTGGATAAATGGCGGAAAGGAATTTCTCTGGATAACCGAGAAGGACGGCTGGCGTCATATTTTCCGGGTGAGCCGGGATGGGAAAAAAGAGATCCTGGTGACAAAAGGCAATTATGATATCATACAGGTCAGTCTTGTCGATGAAAAAGACAACTATGTCTATTTTATCGCCAGTCCCGACAATGCTACCCAGCAATATCTTTACCGGACACGGCTGGACGGCAAGGGCAAGCTGGAGCGGGTCACCCCGGGCAGCGAACCCGGCACCCATGCGTATGATCTTTCCCCCAACGGGCAGTATGCCCTGCATACTTTCAGCAATGCCAATACCGAGGAGGTACAGGAATGGGTAAGCCTTCCGGCGCATGAGTCCCTTGCCAAGGGGGTGGATATCGCTGCCAGGGTACAGGAGGGCGCTGCGAAGAAGAAAGTGGAATTTTTTAAGGTCACTACCCGCGAGGGGGTGGAGATGGATGGCTGGATGGTAAAGCCGGCGCATTTTGACAGCACCAAAAAATACCCGGTCGTGTTTTATGTTTATGGGGAGCCGGCGGCGCAGACCGTTACGGATCAGTGGGGGACGGGTATGAATTTCCTTTATACCGGGGATATGGCGGCCGATGGGTATATCTATATGAGCATAGAGAACCGGGGTGCTCCGGCGCCAAAGGGCCGTGCCTGGAGAAAGTCGATCTACCGGCAGATCGGGCGGCTGAATATAAGGGACCAGGCGGAGGCGGCGATGGAGGTGTTGAAATGGCGTTTTGTAGATAGCAGCCGGATCGCTGTCTGGGGCTGGAGCGGCGGCGGGTCCAGCACGCTGAACCTGCTATTCCAGTACCCCGAGATCTATAAGACGGGGATCGCCATTGCGGCGGTAGGGAACCAGTTGAGCTATGATAATATCTACCAGGAACGGTATATGGGCATCCCGCAGGAAAGCCGGCAGGATTTTATCAACGGCTCTCCCATAACCTATGCTAAGAACCTGAAAGGTAACCTGTTATATATTCATGGTACGGGTGATGACAACGTACATTACCAGAATGCGGAGAAATTGATCAATGCGCTGGTGAAGTATAATAAGCTCTTTTCGCTGATGTCGTATCCGAACCGGAGCCATGGGATCTATGAGGGGGAGGGGACGAGGGAGCATCTGGCGCATTTGTATACGGATTATTTGAGGAGGAATTGTCCGGGCGGCCCAAGGCCGTAGGCCTGGGCAAATCCTTAGCCCGGCAAGGTGCTTTAGCACCGGTGCAAAACAGCCATTTAATGCCAGTTGGTGAAGCCAAAAACTGGATTTGCCTCACCAAAGGGACCGTTCGGCGTGAAAAGTGAGGCCGGAAGCCGAAAAAGATAAAAAAATATCCGATTCTTATGGCAATAATGAAACAAATCCCTACCTTTGCATCCCCGTTCGAAAAATGGGATTTGGCTTATGTCTCAACGAATCAGAATCAAATTACAGTCGTACGATCACAACCTGGTAGATAAATCTGCCGAAAAGATCGTCAAAACCGTTCGCAGTACCGGTGCCGTAGTAACAGGTCCTATTCCTTTGCCTACGCGTAAGAAGATCTTTACCGTACTTCGTTCGCCCCACGTAAACAAGAAGGCCCGTGAGCAGTTCCAACTGCATACGCACAAGCGCCTGCTGGACATCTATACCTCCTCTTCGAGGACGGTGGATGCGTTGTCCAAGCTGGATCTGCCTTCCGGTGTGGATGTTGAGATCAAGGCATGACGGGTGGCCATTGGGCTGCGGTTGGCGGGGACGCCGATCAGTGGACCAGGGCAGACAAACAGAATTTTAAGCTCTTTATATATCCATCTATAAACTTCCGGTTCACCACCGGGATAAAATAGCGCTGGATGAACAAATTAGTAAATTCTTTTTACCGGCCTTCGGGCGGTAGGAAGAGATACATATGAACAAGCCGTTCAGGGTTTGTTTACTGCCGGTACTTCTGTCTGCCAGGACCCGCACAAGGCGGGGAAAAGGAAGACGAAAAGAAAAGGTCGGCTGCAAACGAGGGATTGAAGTTATAGACCGATGCTGTATACGGGCTGCCATTGGCGGTCGAAATACCTACAGTATGTCTATTGCTTGTCTCATACCCGATGGCATAAATTTTAAAAGAAATGAAAGGTATTATTGGTAAAAAGATCGGGATGACCAGCATCTTCAGTCCTGATGGCAAACAAACCGCCGTCACGATCATCGAAGCAGGTCCCTGTGTAGTTACGCAGGTCAAGACAAAAGAATCGGACGGCTACACTTCCCTCCAGTTAGCATTTGGCGAAAAGAAAGAAAAGCACACTACCGCCGCAGAAAAAAATCACTTCGCCAAGTCCAGCACTTCTCCCAAACAGTTCGTAAAAGAATTCCGCAATTATTCCATAGAAAAGAACCTCGGTGAATCCATTACCGTGGACATCTTTGCCGAAGGCGACAAAGTAGAAGTTGTCGGTACTTCGAAAGGCAAGGGTTTCCAGGGTGTGGTAAAGCGTCATGGTTTCCATGGCGTGGGTGAGCAATCGCATGGTCAGCATGACCGTCAGCGTGCTCCCGGTTCCTTGGGTAACTCCTCCGATGCTTCCCGTGTAATGAAGGGTGTCCGCATGGCGGGCCGCATGGGTGGTGACCGGGTGAAGGTAAAGAGCCTGAAGGTCGTCAAGATATTCGCTGAAAAGAATTACATCCTGGTGAGCGGATCGGTTCCCGGTCATATTGGTTCCATTGTATTAATTCAGAAGTAACAACGGCGGACCCGGTTCCGCCGGTCGAAGACCACCATTTATAAAACGTGCGATGGGGACGGGCTAAATTCCTGATAGGCCGGACACAGAGCACCAAATCGAACTAAAATGCAAGCAGACGTTTTAAATATAGAAGGAAAAAAGACAGGCAGGACTATCGAGTTGCCGGAAGAGATCTTCGGGATCGAGCCGAACAACCACGTGATCTACCTGGCCGTAAAGCAATTCCTGGCAGCACAGCGCCAGGGTACGCACAAAGTAAAGACCCGTCTGGAAGTGAAGGGTTCCAGCAAGAAGCTGCATCGCCAGAAGGGTACGGGTGGTAGCCGTAAGGGTAACCTGCGTAACCCCTTGTACAAGGGTGGTGGTACGATCTTCGGGCCTAAGCCCCGTGATTATGATTTTAAGCTGAACCGGAAGGTGAAGGATCTGGCCAAGATGTCTGCCCTTGCGCATAAGGCAAAGGACAATGCCATCGTGATCGTGGAAGACATCAAATTCGAAACTCCTAAGACAAAGCAGTTCACCGATGCGCTGACAAGCCTGAATATAGGCGGTAAGAAGGTGCTGTTCGTGATGCCGGAATATAATGATAACCTGTACCTGAGCCTGCGTAACCTGCCGAAGGTTGAAGGCACGCTGCTGGCGGATATCAATACTTACGATATCGTGAATGCGGAAGTGCTGGTGCTGTCTGAGACGGCTGCCAAGGTGTTTGCCGATGATTCGGATTCGATCGTAGGCGAGAAGGCCTAGGCTCCGGTCCCGGATGCGGGAGGGGAATTGAGTAAAAAGTATTTGAAATTAGATTAAATATTAACTGATGAAACTCTCTGAAGTTTTAGTAAAGCCGATACTGACCGAAAAAGCAAATGCCCAGCAGGAGAAACTGCGCCGGTATGCTTTCCGTGTCAATCGTAAAGCCAACAAGCTGGAGATCAAGAAAGCCGTGGAAGATTTTTACGGTGTGACCGTGGTGGACGTGAACACGGCCGTTGTTCCGGGAAAGAACAAGACCCGCTTTACAAAAGCCGGTTATGTTCAGGGTCGCAAGCCTGCTTTTAAGAAGGCGCTGATCACCGTAGCGGAAGGGGAGACCATCGATCTGTACGCAAGCATTTAAGAGGCGATCAACGAATGGTGGTCAACACCGCAAAGAATTGACATAATTTTTTTAAAAGAATAAGAACGAACAAATGGCACTTAAAAAATACAAACCGATCACCGCAGGGACGCGCTGGAGAATTGGTAATGCATACGCCGAGATCACGTCCGATACTCCGGAGAAGAGCCTGCTGGAAAAAGTAAAATCCACTGCGGGTCGTAACGTACAGGGTAGGAGAGCGATGCGGTATATGGGTGGTGGTCACAAAAGGATGTACCGTGTTATCGATTTCAAGAGAAGCAAGAAGGATGTTCCCGGTATCGTAGCCTCTATCGAGTATGATCCGTACCGTACCGCCTTTATCGCCCTGTTGAATTATGTGGATGGCGAAAAGCGTTATATCCTCGCCCCCCAGGGTCTGCAGGTAGGAACGACCGTTCAGTCCGGTGATGCGATCGCCCCGGAACTGGGAAATGCTTTACAGTTGAAGAACATGCCGTTGGGTACCAACGTACACAATATAGAGATGCAGCCTGGTCAGGGTGGCAAGCTGGTGCGCAGCGCCGGTACTTCCGCTCAGCTGACCAACAAGGAAGAAAAATATGCCGTACTGAAGATGCCTTCCGGTGAATTGCGGAAAGTGCTGATCAACTGTTATGCTACCGTAGGGGTAGTATCGAACAGCGATCATTCCCTGCAGAGCATGGGTAAGGCCGGCCGTAACCGTTGGAGAGGGATCAAGCCGAGGAATCGTGGTGTAGCCATGAACCCTGTAGATCACCCGATGGGTGGTGGTGAAGGTAAGGCTTCCGGTGGACAGCCCCGCAGCAGGAACGGTCAGTACTCACGTGGTCTGAAGACCCGTACAAAGGGCAAGGGCAGTGACAAGATGATCATCCAACGGAAAAACGGTAAAAAATTAGCGAAATAATTTAAATAGTAATTATGGGTCGTTCAATTAAAAAAGGTCCTTACGTCGATGCCAATCTGGAAGATAAGATCCTTGCTATCAACGAAGGTACATCCAAGAAAGGTGTGATCAAGACCTGGAGCCGCCGCAGCACGATCACCCCGGATTTCGTGGGTCATACGCTGGCGGTGCATAACGGGAACAAGTTCATTCCGGTGTATGTAACGGAGTTCATGGTGGGTCATAAGCTGGGAGAGTTCGCTCCTACCCGCAACTTTAAAGGACATTCAAGTAAAAAGATAGCATAAACGTGCCGGTGCGCTGCACCGTCAGAAACCGATAAACATGGAAGCAGTAGCTAAATTGAGAAATTACCCGACATCGCCCCGTAAAATGCGTTTACTGGCCGATGAGATCCGTGGTTTGCATGTAGAAAAGGCCCTGGCTTTGCTGGAGCATCATCCGCAGCATTCTTCCACTCCGCTGCATAAGCTGTTGTGGTCTGCCGTAAAGAACTGGGAGCAGAAGAATGAAGGTCAGAGCGCCGCCGATGCCACCCTGGTCGTGAAGACGATCTTCGTGGATGGCGCCAGAACGCTGAAGCGTATGCGTCCTGCGCCGCAGGGTCGTGGTTATCGTGTTCGCAAGCGCAGCAATCACGTAACGATCATCGTTGATGTCAAAGCGATAGAAGCAGCTAAAAACTAATTGATAAAACTTATTTAATTATAAACATGGGTCAGAAAACGAATCCGATTGGGGCCAGGTTAGGGATCATCCGCGGTTGGGAATCCAACTGGTATGGCAGCAAAAAAGATTATGCTACCAAGTTGATCGAGGA
>DASYBV010000002.1:0-86069 GCA_036500545.1 Puia sp.
AAAACTTTTTGCGGCTAAATCCGTCAAAATCAGTAATATTACAATATTTCCTACTAACCAGCCCTGCAGTTAGCAGGCATAAAATCAATCTATTATGTCAGATGTAACACTTACGGCCTACAATGTAAAGACGAAAGAGAAAAATGTGCCTATCAAGGACGCCGTTATAACGAAAACAGCCAAGGGAGCATACATGGCACAGGGTAATGACGGTAAAGGTAATAAACTCACTACCCTGCTGGGCGAAGAAAAAGCACTGGCCGCCATCAAGGCCGGTATCGCCAAACAAGGCTGGTAAGCAACCCCGTCTCCCGTAGAAAAGATCCGTAAATCATAACCTGGTAATTCCTAATCCCCCATAAAGTAATTCCCCATTACCCGGAGGCGCCGGAGCGCCGGTAACAAAAATCTGCAGCAGGGTTTGCCCACCGGCCCCGTTGCAGATTTTCTATTGCCCCTGCCGTCCGTATCATTTCTCCCCGCCGCTTCCCCAAAAACGCTAATTTCACTACAAAACCTTTATATGATAGACCAAACCATGATCACCACCAGCGTCGCCCTGGACGGCTACCACATCACCCGCAACCTTGGCGTCGTACGAGGCATTACCGTCCGCTCCCGCAGCGTACTGGGTAATATCGCCGGCGGCCTGCAAACCCTCTTCGGCGGCCAGATCTCCATTTATGTAGACCTCTGCGAAAAAACACGGGAAGAAGCCTTTCAATACATGATGCAACACGCCGCCGAACGCGGCGCCAACGCCGTCATCAATATGCGCTACGATGCCAACGAGGTCATGAACGGCGTTACGGAAGTGCTGGCGTATGGAACCGCCGTGGTGGTGGAACGAATATAAATTATCTTTGCGCCATGCAACAAGCGCAAGATGACCTGCAGACCCGGTGGTGGAACCTGGAAGCCAGACTGGTAGAGAGATTTGGCAAACGACCCGATATGGAAGCCATCCTGTTCCTCATCGGTATCCAGGAATTTGGGGATATCCGTAAGAAGTTCTCCAAGGAACAAAAACAGGACCTCATGCATATCGCCGTATGCTCCCTCTTCCGGCAAAGCGGATATTATGAGCTGGAAGGCGTAGACGAAGACGGCTGGCCGCATTTCCGGCAACTAAAGGCCCTCCCCGAAATGAGCCTGCGCGACCAGGAGAACTTCCTGAAAGACCATATCCTGCTGTACTTCGGCAACGACGCAGAAGAATGGCAGCAAAATGCACCCCCATCGGAAGACCAGCACAATCGCGGCCACGAGCACGAAGAAGACGACCACGACCACGACCACGATGAGGACCACGATCACGAGCACGACCACGACCACCACAATGATCATGACCACGATGACGACCACGACCACGATCAGGGCCACGACCACAATGATCATGACCATCATCACGACGATGACCCTCACTAACCTAACCAAAACGATCGATCTATGATACAACTCCGCCCACTCCGTCGCCGTACACTCGCCTTCCTTACGGCCTCCGCCGCGTCCCTCCCTTTTTGCACCGCACTCTTCCTCCTCTCCTGCAACCCGCGACTGGCAAACGGCCTGCGCGCCCACGACCTCCACAGGGACGTCGCCATCATCACCACAAAGGGGACCATCGTCGTCCGCCTGTCGGACTCCACCCCGCTGCACCGTGATAACTTCCTGCACCTCGCAAAAACGAATTTTTACGACAGCCTCCTCTTCCATCGGGTCATCCACAACTTCATGATCCAATCCGGCGACCCGGATAGCAGGGAAGGCCATCCCGGCAAACCCCTCAGCCAGGGCGGTAAAGGCGGCCCGGGATATACGATCGCAGCAGAATTCCGCCCCTCCCTCTTCCACAAAAAAGGCGCCCTCGCCGCCGCCCGCACCAATGACGACGTCAACCCTGCCAAAGCAAGCAGCGGCAGCCAGTTCTATATCGTACAAGGCAAAAAATTCACACCCGCCGGCCTCGACTCCCTGGAGACAGGACGGCTAAAAGGAAGAAAGATCCCCGCCGAATACCGCGCGGCCTATACCAGCATCGGCGGAACACCCCACCTCGACCAGAATTACACGGTCTTCGGAGAAGTGGTAAAAGGACTGGACGTAGTAGACTCCATAGCCGCGACCCCTACCAGCGGCCCTCCCCTCGACCGCCCCATACACGAAGTGCGGATCCTAAAAATGAAACTGATCCGCCGCATACAATACAACGAAAAATAACCCTACCCGACATCCCGGCCAACCATCGCCCCCACAGACATAAACAATAAATAAAAATTTCACCGAACTCCCGTCTTATTTCGATGGCTTTTCATAATCTTTGCAACACAAAAAATTAATTACCATGAACTTCCCGCAAAATTTACGGTATACAAAAGACCACGAATGGGTCCGTCTTGAAAAAGACAACGTAGCGGTCATCGGCATCACGGAATTTGCCCAGAAAGAACTGGGTGACATCGTATACGTCGAAATTGAAACCGTGGGCAAATCCCTGACGGCAGAAACCGTATTCGGGACCGTGGAAGCGGTAAAAACAGTGTCCGACCTCTATTTACCGATCGCAGGCACGATCACTGAAGTAAACCCTGAACTGGCAGCCGCCCCCGACCTTGTCAATTCCGACCCCTATGGCAAAGGCTGGATGATCAAAATGACCGTAAAAGACCCCGCCGACCTGGATGAATTAATGGACGCAGCCGCCTACGGCAACATTGTACATTGATTTTTTTTTCTTTACATTAGAGTATCTATTTATATAAATTTTGGGAATACCTATTACCTATACGGAGCAGGAATTAGTGCTTGCCCTGAAAGAAAGAGATAACCAGGCCTTTAGCTTTCTGTATGATAACTATGCCGGAGCCCTGTATAGTATTATCAAACAGATCATTACGGATAATGCCGAGCTGGCCAGCGACGTCCTCCAGGAGGTCTTTATCAACATCTGGCGAAAGATCGAGTCCTATGACCAGACAAAGGGGCGTCTGTTCACCTGGATGCTGAATATCGCCCGGAACGCCTCCATCGACACCCTCCGGTCCAAAAGTTATCAGAACGCCAAAAAAAACCAGGAACTACCGGATAACGTATATAAAGGGGTAGCCAACCAGTCCATTCTACCAAATATCGACAACATAGGACTAAAGAAGGTATTGGAGAAGTTGAAACCAGAACACCGGGTATTGGTAGAATTGGCTTATTTTAAAGGCTTTACGCACGAGGAGATCGCTGAGATGATGTCGATCCCCCTCGGGACCGTAAAAACCCGGATCCGAAATGCGCTATTACAATTAAGAGAATATCTACAGTAAAGTGAACCTACAAGATTATATAGCAAGTGGCATTATCGAAAGTTACGTAATGGGCCTGGCCAGCGAGTCGGAAAGGGCTGAATTCGAGCATTTATGCACTCAATACCCCGAATTAGTAGCAGCAAGAAGGGATTTTGAGGAACGGCTCGAAGAATACGCCTCCGAACACGCCGTGGCTCCTCCTCCAGCGGTTAAGGTGAAGGTTTTAGAAGCGATCGGGAATCAACGTCAGCGTCAGACAGATTCCCCCATCACTCCTTCTTCAAATCCACCTAAAATAATCACCATGGAAAATTCAAAAAGCCCTGTACGCAGCCCGGGATGGTTACGTTTTATTGCCGCCGCTTCTATCCTTCTTCTCGTAGGAATGGCCTGGCTCTATTATCAAACCAACACGCAGAACAAGGAATTGAGCAGCACCAACGACCGGCTCAAGGAAAAATTGAATTCGACCGACAGCATCCTGAAGCAGATCGTCGCAGAGGAAAAGATGGTAAAAGATCCCAATACCACCGTCGTCAACATGGTGGGCACCCAGGTGGCGCCCCGCTCTTCGGCTAACATTTATTGGGACTCCACTTCCACCAACGTGTTCCTCGTCGTGAAGAACATGCCAAAACTGCCCTCCGATCAGCAATACCAGCTCTGGGCATTGATCGACGGCAAACCCAACGACCTCGGCGTATTCGACGCCACCGACGACAAGGTGATCCTGAAGATGAAAAATACCCGGAAAGCACAGGCCTTCGCCATCACCATCGAGAAAAAAGGCGGCAGCCCTTCCCCTACATTGCAGAAGATGCAGTCCCTGGGTAAAACCATCCAGACCCAATAATAAGTTTAGTGGAAAAAAATCTACAGTTATAGTAAAAAAAGTCCCATTTTTAGGGACTTTTTTTATGGTCACATCCCTATCACGCTAAGCCCATCAAACGATTATGATCCCTTTTCTTCAAAAATACTTCGGAAAGCTCTTCTTCCCCCTCGCCTGGACCCTTATTATCGGTGTCCTGCTCGCACTGCCCGGCTCCATGCTGCCAAACGAACAAAAATTCAGTATCCCCCAATTCGATAAATTCGTTCATATCGGGCTGTTCGGCGGTTTTGTATTCCTATGGAACCTCTATAAGAGCAACCGGCTGACAAACCTGCACCGCCTTCTGCGCTGGTTCTTTATCGTCTTCATCATCGCCTGCGCCTATGGCATCGGAATGGAATTCGTACAAAAATACTGGATCCCGGGCCGCGACTTCGACGAGGCCGACATCATCGCCGATATGATCGGCGCCGGTCTCGCTTACGGCTTCAGCCATCTGTGGCTGATCAGGACAGAGTAGATTTGTGGGTTACCGTTATACCAACGTTCGCAGCACGATGCAACATCCTTGTGTCACTCACTTGTGCCGCAACAAGTCTATTCGCCATTTTCTTCGACTGCTAAAGCAGTCCCCGCTCACGGATCGCTGCACGATCTCCTGGTCTAATAGAACTTCGTCAGAGCTTCGTTCCTTGCTCTTCCTCATTCGTATTCTTCACTCCGCTCGGGTACACTTCGCGCAACCTCCTTCCGGGAGGTTTGGGGCAAAAAAATAAACCCCTGTAGAAACAGGGGTCGTAACCAAAACTAACTGCTTATGAGAAAATTGACTGCTTTATGTGAGTCAAAAGAAAAGACTAATTAATAAACTATATAACGCAAAACAGGTGCCAATATTATGTCCTCCGTCTCCCCCTGTTTCCTCCTTCACTTCACCAATCAATCACTACACAAAATTACGATCGAAATGAATTGCAGCTTTCCGGCCGCCGGAGTAATAACATTTATTTAGCATTACTCCTTTTAAGATACAGAATTTCCATTTCTATAGCAAATTTTAGCGCATTTTTTTAAAAGAACTTACATTTATAAAGACAAACATCTAATCCGAAGGTTTAGTCCCCTTCCGTTAATAATTTCTAAAAACACCCATTCCTTTAATCTGATTTTAATGTCTACCCACTTGCCCGTGGTACCTGTGGCTGCTAAAGCAGCCCCGCTCACGGGACGCTGATGCGTCCTCCTGGTCTAATGATGGGCCTTCGGCCAATTGACCTCCGGTCAATTTTGCTTTGCCATTTTCTCCGCATTTTCGGCAAACTGCAACGCATCGATGAATTCCTGGATCTCTCCATTCAGCACATCATCGAGGTTATATACCGTCATACCGATCCGGTGATCGGTTACCCGGCCCTGGGGGAAATTATACGTACGGATCTTGGCGCTCCGGTCGCCGGTACTCACAAGACTCTTCCGGTGACGGGAGATCTCCTCCTCCTGTTTGCGCACCTGCTCCTCATAAAGCTTTGTCCGCAACATCTGCATCGCCTTTTCCCGGTTGCCCAGCTGACTGCGCTCAGTCTGGCATACCACGACCACACCGGTAGGAATATGGGTCAGGAACACCTTTGTTTCCACTTTATTGACATTCTGACCACCGGCGCCGCCACTACGCGCGGTCTCCATCTTTACATCGCTTTCCTTTAATTCAAAGTCTACCTCCTCCGCTTCGGGCATCACCGCCACCGTAGCCGCACTCGTATGCACCCGCCCGCTGGTTTCCGTATCAGGCACCCGCTGCACCCGGTGCACACCACTCTCAAATTTCAGCGTCCCATAGACATCGTCCCCGATCACCTCCACCTGTACCTCCTTATACCCGCCAACCGTACCCTCGCTTTCGCTGAGGATCGCCGTCTTCCAGCCCCTTCTTTCACAGTATTTAATATACATACGCAACAGGTTGCCCGCAAAAAGGCTCGCCTCATCCCCACCCGTACCGGCCCGGATCTCCAAAATGGCATTCTTTTCATCCTGCGGGTCCTTCGGGATCAGCATCTGGCGGATATGTGCCTCCAGCTTCTCCTTCCGCTCCTCCAACCCCGGAGCCTCCATCTTGGCCAGATCCCTCAGCTCCGCATCATCCCCGTTCAGGGCCTCCCTGTTGAATTCGATGGTATCCAGCAGGTCCTTGTATTCCTCATACCCCTGTACGATCTTTTCAATGCTGCGGTATTCCTTGCTCATGGCACTAAACCGCCGGTTGTCGCTGACAACTTCCGGGTTGCTCAACGCAACACCAAGATCTTCAAAACGGGCTTTTATGGCTTCTAACTTATCTAACATAACTTGCGGTACTTTTTAAACACGGACAAAACGGAACGTCCAACAGGCACAAAGGGGTCCGGGCGAACCGCAAATATAAAATGTTTGGCAATGACTTATCGAAAATTCAAAGCTGATTATTTATTTACGGGCACGGAACTGGCCGCTGGTGACAGCGTACTGATCACCTCCGAAGACGGCATCGTACAGGCCATCATCCCCGCCACAGAAGCCGGAGAAGATGTACTGCAGTATAACGGCCTCCTGAGCCCGGGTTTTGTCAATTGCCATTGCCACCTGGAATTATCCCATATGAAGGGCCTCCTCCCGGAAAAGACAGGCCTGGTGGACTTCCTGCTGGCAGTAATGGCACACCGTAACCAGCCCCCCGCTGCATCGCCGGAAACCTCCCTGCAGGAACACATCCGCTCCTCCATAGAAACAGCAGAACAGGAAATGCTGGATAACGGCATCGTAGCCGTAGGAGATATCTGTAATACCATCGATACGATCCCCCAAAAAACAGCCGGCCGGCTTTATTATCACAATTTTATCGAGACGATGGGTTTCCTGCCCTCCGCCGCCGCACAGCGATTCGACCACAGCCGCAAGATCTTCGACACTTTTGCACAGGCCTATACCCTGCCGGTCGAGGCGAATTCCATCGTCCCGCATGCCCCCTATTCCGTCTCCCCCGAACTGTTCCGGCTGGTCGCCGGCTTCCCGGGCAACCACGTCCTGACGATCCATAATCAGGAAGATCCGGAAGAGAACGCCTTTTACCTCTCCGCCCGGGGCGACTTCCTCCGCCTCTACAAGACCCTGGGACTCGATGTCTCTTTTTTCAGCGGCACAGGGAAAAGAAGCCTGGAAAGCATTGTGCCCCATTTCTATCACAACCAGTCGCTCATCCTCGTACACAATGTAGCGACAAATGAAGAAGATCTCCGCAGCATCGCAGACACCCCCAACCTTTTCTTTTGCCTCTGCCCCTGTGCCAATCTGTACATCGGCGGCCGCCTCCCCGAAGTAGACACGCTCCGCCGCTCCGGCATCCCGATCGTCATCGGTACAGATAGCCTTGCCTCCAATCACCAGCTCAGTATCCTCGGGGAAATAAAGGTCCTGCAACGGGCTTTCCCCCAACTCCCTACCCCCGACCTCCTGCAATGGAGCACGCTGAATGGAGCCCGCGCCCTTCAGATGGAAACGGCACTCGGAAGCTTCCTGCCAGGCAGACAGCCCGGCGTGGTGCTGATCGATAACCTCGAAGAGACCCGGCTGACGGACAGGTCCGGCGTAACCCGCCTGGTCTGACCCCTTCTATACCATCCGGGCCGGCCGCAGCACGATGCCCGGCATTCCCTGTCCCGGCTAAGCCAGCACCGTCTGTAAAACCTGGAGGGTCTTCATCTCCCCAAAATCGGGGACATGAAGGGCATAAAAGCTCAGATAAGCCCGCAACAGCTCCCGGCGGGTCTCCTGGTTGAGCGGCAATCCCTGCAGCTCCTCCGGATGCCTTACCCGTAACAATTGAGAAGTGATATAGCTACCGGTCCCTTCCAGCACATAAGGATGGTGGGGATGCCCGGCTACAAATTGCCCCTCGCGCAGATCGAGGATGGAACAATCATCCGTATAGACATCATCGATCCGGAACCCGAAAAAACCGGCCAGGTGTAGAATAAAGAACAGCGGGAAGTTCGCCAGCACCCTCCCTTCGCTCCCGTCAAGGTGAATAAAGGCATCCTCGATAAAATAAAAAAGATCGGGATTCGGTTCCGGCTGTTTCAGACATTTCTGAAGCAGCTCCACCATAAACAGCGCGACCGCATTCTTCAGGACATCAAAAAAAATATGACCATACAAGGTCGCCCACCGGAACTCCCGGATCCGCTGCAGATTCTTCAGATCGTTGTGATAGACGACCAGGTCCAGGATGGCAGCCGGCTGGAACAGGTTTGCCTTCCCCGGCCCCTTACGCGAAGAGGTCCTGACCCCATTGACGATGTAGGATTGTATGCCAAACAGTTCCGTATAGACGGTCACGATGAGACTGGTCTCCCCATACTTTACGATCCTTAATACGATCCCCCTGGTCTTGTGCATACGATCCCTTTATTCCGTGCAACAGCACTATTTAATGATTTCACTGCAAATTACGTTTCTTTGCAGGGTAAAATTTTTATCATGTGGGAATCCATCGCCCGTCTGGTCCTTCGTTTTCGGCTTTTTTTGTTGATCGGTCTGCTCTCCGCCACCGCCTATATGGGCTACCGGGCAAGCCGCGTCAAGCTAAGCTATGACTTTACCCGAACGATCCCCGTAGACAACCCGAAATACCTGGCCTACCAGGAATTCCGGCAGAAGTTCGGGGAGGACGGCAACCTGCTCGTGATCGGGGTACAGACAGACAAGCTATTTCAAAAGACGATCTTCTCCGACTATATCTCCCTGACCGAAGCCCTGAAAAAGATCCCCGGCGTAGATGACGTGCTCGGCGTCTCCTCCGCCGTCAACCTTATCAGGGACACCGTCACGGAAAAGCTCCGCGCCGTCCCGATCTTTTCAGCCCATCCCGCTACACAGACGGAGATAGATAGCAGCAAAGCCATCTTTCTCGGATTGCCTTTTTACCAGGGACTCCTGTACAATCCACAGACCCTCACCTGGCTGACCGCCGTTCATGTCAATAAAGAAGTGATCAACTCGGCCCGGCGTATCGTCACCGTAAATGCCATCACCGCAACGGTGGACAGCTTCGGCCGCCGCAATGGCCTGCAAATGCATTATAGCGGCCTTCCCCTGATCCGCACAAAAATGGCGACAAAGGTCGCCACCGAGACGACCTGGTTCCTCCTCGGGTCCGTCCTGCTGTCGGCCATCATCCTCCTCCTTTTTTTCCGGAGCATCAGCACGATGCTGCTTTCTTTAAGCGTGGTGATCATTGGAGTGATCTTCAGCCTCGGAACCATGGACTGGCTGGGCTATAAGATCACCCTGCTCAACGCACTGACCCCCTCGCTGGTAGTGGTGATCGGGATCCCGAACTGTATCTACTTCCTGAACAAATATCATACGGCCTATCGGGATACCGGCGACAAACACGAAGCCCTGGTGGTGATGATCGGCCGGATGGGCGTCGTTACCCTGTTCTGTAACCTGACCGCAGCGATCGGGTTCGGCGTCTTCGCACTTACCCGCAGCGCCATATTGAACGAATTTGGCGTCGTAGCCGGTATCAATATCATGCTCCTGTTCTTTATCTCCTTTATCCTCATACCCGTCGTGCTGAGCTACCTGCCCCCGCCCCGCCCGCGCCATACCCGCTACCTGGAGAACCGCTGGCTGGCCGCGATCCTGAAACGACTGGAAATATGGACGCTCTACCACCAGCGACCGATCTATGCCATTACGGCGATCGTTCTCGTACTCGCAGTAGCCGGGATGTTCCGGTTGCAATCGGAAGGATTTATCGTGGATGACCTGCCAAAAAAAGATCCCATTTACACGGACCTGAAATTCTTCGAAACAAATTTCAAAGGAGTCATGCCGCTCGAGATCGTGATCGACACAAAAAGAAAAAAAGGATTGCGCATCTACCTGCTGCCTACCCTGCAAAAAGTGGATCAATTATCCCAATATATTGCCGCACAGCCGGATATGGCACGACCCATCTCTCTCGTAGAAGGACTAAAATTCGTCCGCCAGGCTTATTACGGAGGGGATAGCGCGGGCTATGCAGTGCCCAATCAAATGGACCTTCCCTTCCTCTCCCCTTACCTGGAAGGAAACACCGGCGCAACAACCGGTGCCGGCACAACCGCAGGCGCAAAACAAAATACCCCGGCCCAACTGTTGAAAAGCTTCGTGGACAGTAACCAGCAACAGCTGCGCGTCAGCGTGAACATGGCCGACGTGGGGAGCAAACGACTCCCGCTGATCCTGGACGACCTGCAAAAAAAGGCAGCGACACTCTTCGACTCTTCCAGGTACAAGGTGGAATTTACCGGCAGCAGCGTCACCTTCCTCGAAGGAAGCAGCTTTATCATCAAAGGACTGAAAGATAGCATCCAATGGGCTTTCTTACTCATCGCCGCCTGTATGCTCTTCCTCTTCCGCTCGTTTCGCATACTGATCTGCTCCCTGGTACCAAATATCATTCCCCTCATCGTCACCGCAGGGATCATGGGATGGGCCGGCGTCCGGTTAAAACCTTCCACGGTCATCATCTTCAGCATCGCACTGGGCATCGCCATAGATATCACTATCCGGTTCCTCGTAAACTACAAACAGGAACTGGCCAGACAACAAAAGACGCCAAACAGCCCCTCCGCCGATCCCGCACAAACGGTGATCGACACCATCAACAAGACAGGCATCAGTATCTTATATACTTCCCTGGTGCTGATCGCGGGTTTCGTGATCTTTTGCTTCAGTGATTTCGGGGGTATCCTGGCCCTGGGATGGCTCACGTCCATTACACTCGTGATCGCCACAGTGACCAACCTGGTATTCCTGCCGGCATTATTACTGACATTGACAAAGAAAAGAGGGAAAAAAGCTTAGCGGAAACCAGCGTCCGGCTCCTCGGTCATACCATCAATTTCACAAGGTCAATTTATATCCCGGCCTGCCCGTTCTTTTATATCTCGACCAGTCCGTTCTTGATGGCAAACATGACCAGCCCGACACGGGTCCTTACCTTCAATTTCTCGAAAAGCGTATTCCGGTAATTGTCTACGGTGCGGGGACTGATAAACATCTTATCGGCAATGTCCTTATAGGTCAGCTCAGAGCAGATCAGACGAAGGAATTCCTTCTCTTTGTCATTGAGCACGATGGGATCCTCGGGATTGCCCAGGTCCTTGTGCAGACCGCTGATGATCTTTCCCGAGATATAATCCGATAAATAAAAATCCTTCTTCATGATGGAATCCAACGCCAGCTTCAGCTCTTCAGGCTCGATGTTCTTCAGGATATATCCCTTGGCGCCCAGCCGCAACATGCGGATAATGGTATTTTCATCGCTGAACATGGAAAGAGCCAATACCTTGATCTGGGGATAACTCTTATGCAACCACCGGACCGTCTCATACCCGTCCATATCCGGCATATTCACATCCAGGATAATGATATCGGGTATCAGGTGCTGAGTGATCTTAGTCTTTATATAATTCCCATTATCCCCTTCGAACAAAACCGCGTAATTCTCAAACGAACCGACCAGCTTAGCCAGCGCCTTTCGTAAAAGACTGTGATCATCCACAATGCCTACCTGTATTTTCTTTGTTGCTACTCCCATAATCAAGAATCGAATTATAATAGTTCCTTTTCCAGGGGCAACTCTACCTTTATGGTAGTGCCTTTACCCGGCTGGCTTTGAATAGAGATCTGGGCGCCGATCAGGGAGGCACGGTTTGTCATACTTTTCAGGCCTATACCGCTGGAGGAGGATGCCTGCGTTCGCTTCTTGTCCATGTCAAACCCCACCCCGTTGTCCTCTACTTTCAGAACAAATTTATTATCAATTGAGTAATTAACCGCAATTATTATGCGGGTAGCTTTGGAGTGTTTCAAAATATTGTTCAGCATCTCCTGGAACATCCGGAATAGGAAGATAGATCGTTGATCCTCAAACCTATACTCCTCTCCGGTCACGGAGAATTCTACTTCCAGCAGACCGGTCCGCCGCAGGCTGTCCAGGTCAAAACGAATGGCTTCCACCAACCCGATCTGGGTAATGCGATCCGTATGCAAACTTTTCGTAAGATCTCCCATATCAAAAATGACCTTATTCAGCATTTGCCGGCTGTTCTGCACACTCTCATAAGCAGGATGCACCTTGTCCAACGGAAGAATGGACAAAGACAGCTTGATCACAGAAAGGACCTGACCTATATTGTCATGAAGTTCCATGGCGATCGTCTTGAAAGTAGCTTCCTGAATTTCCAGCTGGCTGCGGAGCAACTCCTGCTGGTACTGATCCTTCATCCGGTTAAGCTGCTGCTCCTGGCGATGCTGCCTTCGCTGATACAGGAATAACATGGTAAAGATAAAGCCCACCAGCAACAACGCGAGCGCGATCCCTGTCAGGATTACGACATAGATTTCCTGGTTCTGAGGCGGCATAAAAAGGCTATAGTAAAGGATGAATATAACAAAACATTCATAATGTCGATAATGGCAACAAGGTTTTGACGGATAACAGGCGGCAGGACCGCTATAAAATTCATGGGACCGAAGATGGGAAAACTGCAGCAGTAAAAGAACAGAAGTCCCGAACAGATCCAGAAGGCCGGCTGCCGGACCAACGGCACCGATTGACTGATCTGGAACAATTCAAAGAAATAATAGATACAGATCGCTACGATCAATAAACAGCCCAACGCATAGGTCAGGGAAGGAAAACCGGAAAGCTTTTGTATAAAGATGATATTACCCAGGGATACCGCCCCATAGATCCAGATAATGGCGCGCACACATTTTTTAGCAAAGCCGCCCTTTACTATCTCCCCCAGTATAAAGAAATAGAAGGAGAATTCGAGCACCGAGAAGAAATTGTACATCGTGGAATTATCCTTTCCCCTTACCAGGCCAAGGTTCGATGCGCTCTCCACCAACAGCGTCACCAATAAAAAAGGTGTAAATAATTTCAGATACGCATCCCCTTTCGGTTGAAAGTAAACGGTCAGGCTGGCGGCAAAACTGATTATGATGCTTAAAAGAATAGTAATAATCAAATACATGTCCGCCAAAGTAATGGTTATTTTCCATGAAAAAAAGAGGCCGGCCCAAAAGAATCGGGCCAGCCTCTTACTATAGATAAGAATGGTTTCTCTCCTTAAATAACCGACAACCCATTGTTATCGTCCGCTACCAGGGTAACACCCAGACCGCCACCCAGACCGCCGTTGCAAAGTGGCGGACAGTAATTGGACATGTTGTACGCCAGTACGACGGGATTTCCCTTCTCGCTGATGTACATATCCTTGTGGGTAAGCTCGCCACTCTCTTCTTCCTTGCTGCGGGTTGCTACAAGGACCATGCTCTGACGGCCGTCCTTTCCTTTCGTTGCCTCGGACTCATTCGGATATGCCGCAAAATACATGCGGATGCCATCACCGCCATGTGACTTGATATTCTCAATGAATTCTTCGAGTTCTTCTACACTATACCACAAACTCAAGGTATCAGGCTTGCCGAGTCTCTGGGAATTCTGGATCCACCTTTCTTTTTTATAATTCCTGATTACGGTATTCACATGATCGTTGTCTACATACTTGCCAACCTTTAAGGATTTTTTTTCAATTGTGTTCATAGCTGAATTGTTTAGAATGTTGAAGAATAATTTGCTTTTGTAAAAGTATCCTTCTAGTCTTAACGGGCTTGAGCACAACGAAATACAAATCAATTAATTACGAATTACTATTATTCGTAAGACAAAGGAGATCAGTGATTAATGCGGAAAATATGGCAAAAAAAACGCTTTTTTGTCACATAAAAAACAGTAAAACATCGTCGTAAATGCACGTGAAATCCGCACCTAAAACCTGCATGTTTTACGCAACAAAATAGGGTGTCTTTTTCCGGCGGCTATTTCGATAGGATTAAAATATTTGTCTGACATTTAGTGAGAGGTTGCCGATACGTCCCGTTTTTATATTTAATATCCTTGATTGCAAGTAGGGAAAATGTTATGCTGTTATTGGCAAACTGGCTGCTAAATCACTGCCATTCAACTTATTCTGATTTAATAGTCAGCAACAGCATACATAACCATTAACACCTTATCCTGTTTTATTCCAAGCGTGTATGGGTATGTATGCTGATGCTTATCCGAACAGACCACCGGTCTGTTATCCAGAGTAACGAAATGCCTACGATATTAGTACGCATGAGAAAATCAAGTCAGACAGCACATAAAGGTTTCTTTGTGCTTTATCCTCTGTGTTTACCTACTGTTACCATTCAAAACGTCCGGATTCACTTTGCCCCAGGCGGAGTGAATCCGGAATTGAATTTCCACCCGCTCCTTCGCTTCATCTGTATTATCACCCCCTGAATACCGTGATATGCTTGCCATATCATCCCCCTTTTGTAATTTCGCCTCCCCATGGATAAAACAATTAAATCAGCCCTCATCTCCGTTTTCTATAAGGATGGCCTGGACGCTATAGTTAAAAAACTACACCAGCAGGGTGTTATCATCTTCTCCACCGGAGGCACCCAGCAGTTCATCGAGACCCTCGGCATACCCTGTACCCCCGTCGAAAACCTTACCTCCTACCCCTCCATTCTGGGTGGCCGGGTAAAAACGCTGCACCCTTCCGTTTTTGGCGGTATCCTGGGCAGAAGAGACCTGCCATCGGACCTGGAAGAAATGACCCGTTACCATATCCCCGAGATCGACCTGGTGATCGTCGACCTTTACCCCTTCGAAGAAACCGTCGCCAGCACAAAAGATGACAAGGCTATCATCGAAAAGATCGACGTAGGCGGACCTTCCATGATCCGCGCAGCCGCCAAGAACCACAAAGATGTCGCCGTCATCGCCTCCAAAAAAGATTATGCATACTTAGAAGGAATACTCGATACACAAAAAGGAGAGACGACCCTGGAACAACGCCGCTCCCTGGCAGCCAGGGCATTTGAGATCTGCGCACACTACGACGTGGCCATCGCCCGGTACTTTAATCCCATCGAACCGGAATATTTCCTCGAATCCATCCCCTCCCCCAAATCCCTGCGCTACGGAGAAAACCCGCATCAATCGGCCCGCTTTTACGGGAACCTCGACAAAATATTCGATCAGCTCAACGGCAAAGAACTTTCCTATAATAACCTCGTGGATGTAGATGCAGCCACACAGGTGATCGGCGAGTTCAGCGGCGCAACGGCCGGAGGCACGGTATTCGCGATCATAAAACACACAAATGTCTGCGGCATCGCCATCCGCCCTACGCTAAAAGAAGCCTGGGACGCTGCGCTGGCAGGTGATCCGGAGAGCGCCTTCGGAGGCGTCCTTTCCTGCAACAGCCGGGTAGACAAGGCAACTGCCGCCGCCATTAACGAGATCTTCTTCGAAGTGCTCATCGCAGCGGCTTTTGACGAAGACGCACTCACGATCCTCCGTTCCAAAAAGAACCGTATCCTCCTTTTACAAAAGACCCCGCTGCAACCCGCCGGCCAATACAGGTCCCTGCTCAACGGCGTCCTGCAACAACAGACCGATGAAGGCAACTATAGCGAATGGAAGGAAGTAGGCGGGCGACCCACGACGGCCGCGGAAAGAGAAGACCTCGAATTTGCGAACCTCGTCTGCAAACATTTAAAATCCAACGCGATCGCCCTGGTCAGGGATCGCCAGCTCATCGGCAAAGGATGCGGCCAGACCAGCAGGATCGATTCCCTCCGCCAGGCCATCGTAAAAGCCGGACAATTCCAGTTCGAATTAAAAGGCGCCGTACTGGCCTCGGATGCATTTTTCCCCTTCTCCGATTGCGTACAGATCGCACACGCGGCAGGGATCACCTCCTTTATTCAACCCGGCGGATCGATCCGCGACAAAGATTCTATCGATTATTGCGTAACGAATAAACTGGCAATGGTGATCACGGGGATGCGTCACTTCAAACACTGAAAGGACTCCGTCCTTTCGCGCCCGTAACGGCGCCAACATTAGCCCCGCTAGCATCCGCAGGATGCGGTGCAGCCGGGCAGCGACCAGTCTTCACAAATCACATGTCCCAATAGACTTCTTCTTTAAGGAACACCTCATAAACCTCCCGCCATCCGGCAAATTGCGGATCCGAACCCAGGAAGGAATTATGCCAGATGGTGACCATCAACCCATTCACCCTGCGAACCAGGTGATAATAATGCAAAAGCTCCGTCATAGCCTGGGTAGGAGTATACCCCTGCTCATAGAACGCATTGGCATCCATAAAACAAAAAGGAAAGATCCTGAGCCGGGTCGCTTCCTCTTTCTCCAGGTCATACCAATAAAAAGAAGAGGCGACAGAAGCCCTGAAACCATTAATGCCCCCATACCCCATCGAAAAATCCTGCTCGATGCCCTGCTCCACCAAGCGGCGATAAGTCCCCGGCAGGGAAAAACGAATATAATGCTGACGGCTCCGGGTGACCGCACGGCCGGTCATGTTCTCCAACCAATCGACCTCTGCCTTCAACAACACATCGGAATCCCCGCTCTGCCAGGACGGATGGATACCTACCCGGTACCCCGCTGCATGATAACGGATCAGCTCCTGCAACGCAACGACGGAGGGCGAAATATTCCGGTCCACCCCTTTTCGCCGGGCCGCAACAAGGAAAAAATAATAAGGACGCATGCGGCAATACAAATGCAGGGAGTCCAGCCATTCATACGCATCAAAAGGATCGGGCCGCCGCCCCTGCAATACGCTGATCCGATCCTTTACCGCCGCCCACTGCCCGGTGGCAATGGCTTTCAGGGAACCGCCCAGGTTCCTCTTCCACCCCTTATGGAGATACGAAAAGGCGCTGTCGATATCGTAGGTGGGAATAAATTTAAAAGAGGAATAACGAAATACAAGTCCCGGGTATTTACGGGCCAACGCCGTTTTCAACTCCCGCAACCAGATATTGACCAGGGGCAGATCCAGGAACCCCTCCCGGTAAGCCAGCGAACCACCGTGGGCATAACGCCCATATTCGTCCGTCGCATGCGGCAGATATTCTTCATACCGGCTGATCAGGTAAAAAGAAGCGGCCAGGACATCAAAGGAAAAGTCCCCGCCCGTCATAAAAAAAGCGGGATGGAAATTAAGCTCAAAACATTCGATCTCCTGGACAGCGATCCCGGATTGAAAAAGCAGGGGATGCGGCTGCAGAAAAAGATCGGTCTCCGCGATCACCTTGTCGGAATAATTGATCCGGGGACCCCCGGCCCGTATAAACTCCTCCTTATCGGAGGTGATCCGGATCGGCTCATCAAATAATTCCTTACTGATAAAGTCGACTATGTATTGCAGACGAGGTGTAATATGAGTGCTGAATAGCCACATTCGTTTTTGTTCATCGCCCGCGCGCAGCCTTCCATTGCTCATTGAAGGTCCTGGGAGAAAAATCCAACTTCTCCCGGTGCGCCGTCCATGCGGTAAAAGACTTGTTCACCACCCAGTTCTTCATTTTCTGATTGCCCATATTCATCAGCGTCCGGCTAAGACTCGCCTTTTTCCATACCTTCCACGCTACCCGCTCCGACCAGGTGGAATAGCCGCCGGCTACCGCCTCATGCCGGTTCTCCAGCAACAGCTCATGAAGGTTGATCTTCACGGCGCATACCTCCGTACAATTCCCGCAAAGAGAAGAGGCATAGCTAAGGTGCTTCCAATCCCCCATCTCCTTCAGATGCGGCGTAATAACGCTTCCGATAGGACCGCTATACGTGGTCCCATAGCTATGACCGCCGATATTCTTATAGATCGGACAGGCATTCAGACAGGCGCCGCAACGGATGCAATAAAGACTCTCCCTGGCTTTTTCATTCGCCAGGATATTCGTCCGTCCATTGTCCAGCAGGATAAGGATCATGTCGACAGGACCATCCGCCTCACCCGCCTGCCGCGGACCCGTAATAAGCGTATTATAGACCGTCACCCGCTGTCCCGTACCATAGGTGGCCAGCAGCGGCCAGAAAAGCCCCAGGTCGGTAAGAGAAGGGATCACCTTTTCCAGACCGGCAATGACGATATGCGTTTTGGGAAAAGCCGCGCTAAGACGGGCATTGCCCTCGTTCTCCGTAACGGCAATGCCCCCGATGTCGGAAATGATAAAATTAGCACCCGTGATACCGATCTCCGCCTGCACGTATTTCTTCCGCAATTTGTCCCGCGCCACCAGCGTAAGCTGCTCGGGAGTAAGGTTCGGTTTGGTATGCAGCTTTTCATAGAACAGCCTGGCGACATCCTCCTTGCTCTTATGCATGGCAGGAGTAACGATATGATAAGGAGGCTCGCCGTCCAGTTGCTGGATATATTCACCCAGATCCGTCTCCACGCTTTCGATGCCATTCTCTTCCAGGAAATGATTCAGCCTGATCTCCTCGGTGACCATGCTCTTGCTCTTCACGATGGTCCGGCAGCCCTTCTCCTTGCAAATGGCGAGTATCTCCGCCAACGCCTGTTCCGTATCCTCCGCCCAGATCACCTTTCCACCCCTCTTTGTAAAGATGGCTTCAAATTCTTCCAGTTGCTTATCGAGATTTTCGAGGGCCCTCCACTTGATATTCTTCGCCCGTTCCCTGGCCAGGTTCAGCTCTTCAAATTGTTGCTTGCCCTGCGGGACCACGGCATTATAACGACCAATATTGAAATTGATCTTTTTGCGGTGGTCCATATCCTCCGCCTTGACGGTACTCCGGGCAATAAAATTCGCGGCCGTATCTGTCATACCCCTCTTTTTTATTTCTTTTTACCTTCAAAATATTTCTCCGCCACCTGCTCCAGCACACCATAAAAATCCTCCCCATATTTGCGGATCAGCGCTTCTTTCAGAAAGACATATGCCGGCACCTTCAGCTTCTTCCCCTGGATACAGGCCGGACGGCAAAGCGTGTCCCGGGGTTCGTAATTGACGACCTCACTCGTCCGGGTCTTGTTGATCTTGATAGGGTAGAGATGACAGCTGATCGGTTTCTTCCAGGTGGTCTTGCCATCATAATACGCCTGCTCGATACCGCACTTGATGATGCCTTTTTCATCGCGGAACCCATAGGCACACATCTTCCCCCCGATAGTAGGCGTGACCCACCCGAATTCCTGGTCATAATTATACCGCCCGCGGCCTTCGATCTCCCTGACCCCCTCCGCAGTAAGATACGGTTTTACGATCTCATAGATCGCATTGAGATGATCCATTTCTTCCCTTTCCAGTGGAGCGCCGGCATCACCGTCTTCACAGCAGCCACCCTTGCACTTCAACAGATCGCACACAAATTGTTCTTCGATGACCAGGTCACTGACCAGGACGTTATCAATTGCTATCAAGGTCCAATACTTTTATTTGTATACAAATATACTTCCCTTTGTTCACTTTTTTGCTTCGGCAGCCAACCCTGCCTTCCTCCACTGAAAGGTGTTGATCAGGTGAACCATATCCTCCTCCAGGAACCGATTGACGATCCCCAGCGAGTCCTCATTGGGCGTGGTGTCGAAATAAAGAGCGCCCCGCAGGAAATTCCGGGTGGTATCCGTTACAAAGAATTGTTTGGCCGTAGCCGCATTGCCCCCCACGTCAAAAAAGATGCCGCTGACGCCATACGGAGTCTTTATTACCGCCTGCTCGATGGAATTGGCCTTATAGGTATGCTTAAAGGTCATCTTGAAGGCATCCTCCCGAAGTTTATCAAAGCTGTTCTTATTGGGGCCGATCTCCTTATAGCTGACATAGATCCGGGCGTTGAACCGGGGAAAATCGATATTGATCCAATAGGGGTTCTCCGGGGTCTTGTCAAAAAAGCTGGAGTCCCGGACCACATCGGCATAGACAGGATACTCAAAGGTATAGGGATAACCCGGCCGGTCAAAAGTCTGATATTGATGCGGGGGAAAAACGATCTTAAAATACCCCCTCCGCTTGGGTGTATAGACACTATTGCAGGAAAACAACAAAAAGGAAACCAGGAAGAAAATACCGGCGCCGACAGGTAACTTCATTTTACTCACCACGTAATAATAGTTTAAAAAAATTTGCTCCCCCCGCGGTCATCCCTCTTTCAGGATTGCATCCGGATAGCCACTTTCACTTTCTTGATCCGGCTGCTGTCCGCGTCCAGCACCGTAAATTCAAAATCCCCGCAGGGAATGATATCCCCCACCTTCGGGATCTCCCCGGATAACTCCAGGATCAGACCGGCCAGTGAATCGCTATCCCCCTTCACCTTGTCAAAGGTATCGACCGAAAGGTTCATAGCCTTACAAACATCATTCAGCATCGTCCTGCCTTCAAATATATAGCTGCCGTCGTCCTGCCGCCGGCTGCCATCCTCCTCTTCATCAAACTCATCTTTTATATCGCCGATGATCTCTTCCAGGACATCTTCCAGGGTGACGATCCCGCTGGTGCCCCCAAACTCGTCGACGACAATGGCAAAATGGATCCTCTTCTGCTGAAACTCCTGTAACAGGTCTTCGATCAGCTTGTGCTCATGTACAAAATAGGGCGGCCGCAAAAGGGCATGCCAGTCAAAATTGTCGGCCTCGTTAAGCCAGGCGATCAGGTCCTTGGTATGAATAAGACCAGCCACCTGGTCCAGGCTCTTTTTATACACGGGCAACCGTGAATAATGCAATTCCTCCACCCGTTGCTTCAGCTCGCCGAAAGAAAGCTGGTATTCGATCCCGCTGACATCCAGGCGCGTCCGCATGATCTGCTTGACCGTAATGCTCCCGAATTTCACGATCCCCTTCAAAATGTTCTTCTCATCCTCGGAAGCCTCGTTATTGGTGGATCGGTCGATCTCATAATCCAGTTTTTCGATGCTGAAAGCAGATTTCCGGCTGCCAAAGAACCGCTCCAGCCGCTCCGACTGATGAACCGCCCAGCTACTGACCCGGCGGAACAGCAAATGAACAAGCTCGATGATACCCGAAGTATAGTAGGCAAACTGAAGATTGTTCTGCGTCGCCCAGATCTTTGGCATGACCTCTCCAAAAAGGATCATAACAAAACCGACAAGGATGACCTTTATAAGAAATTCGAAAAGCCAGAAATTCTGTTTGAGCAGAACCATTTCATCAATAAGAAAATTAGCCAGGATGATAATGGCGATATTGATAATGCTGTTGGCAATAAGCAGGGAGGAAAGAAGCTCCTTTGGCTCTTCCAATAGCGTGACGATCCGTTTCCAGGAAGCATCCTGCTTGGTTTTCAATATATTGATATCCTTATAGGTCAGGGAAAAAAAGGCCACTTCCGAACCGGCCAGCACAAAGGAAAGGATCAGCAGAAAAAGAATGATAATGGCCAGGATAGTAGTTGCCTGCGGATTGATGATCAGCAGGACCGGCGAAAAAGAGTTGATATCGAACAATCTTGTTAAAGGGTGATCCAAAATAATCAGGTTTCGTTAAAGCCTGCCTGCAGCTAATAAACGGTATAACGGCAAATTTAACAATTTCTTTTATACTTAATAACCTATCGGTCAAAGGGAGTCTAAAAGCAATTTTCGGTCAGAATGTCATTAAAAAGGCAGGTCTTCGGACGGTTCGCCAACCGGGGGAGTATCGGAAGTGCCGGGCCCGTCATGACCCTCGTGATGGATGGGCGGATGGGGTCCGTCAGAACGTTTGTCCAGCATGATCAGGTTGTCACCTACCACCTCCGTGGCAAACTTTTTATTCCCTTCCTTATCTTCCCAGCTCCGGGTCCTCAATCTTCCTTCAATATAGACCAGGCTGCCCTTGTGAAGATATTTTTGAGCCAGTTCGGCCAATCCCCGCCATAAGACTACCGTATGCCACTCCGTCTGTGAGATCAGCTTACCCGCCCTGTCCTTAAAGGTCTCTGTTGTCGCAAGGGAAAACTTGGCAACCGCTATGTTTCCATCAAGCACCTGCACCTCGGGATCCTTTCCTAAATTGCCAATGAGCATCACCCTATTTACGCCTCTCATACAACGAAGTTTGAAATGTTTACAATCGTCTTCCGGGACCAACTCCTATCAAAAGGGCCAATGGCCGTTTTGACCAAAGGCCAATTATAGACCCGCGCCAACTTAAAATTAGATTTTTTCAGTCAAAAAGATAAATTTTTCCGCTGGTTTTGCCCCTTTTTACAGGCACCGGCCCGACTGCAATTACATAGCAGGTTCATACGCTGTACGCTATGCGCCCGCCTTCCCGCATCCCCCCACCGGATCAGAACAGGGATTGTATCGGCGTCGGGTCCTGTAACCAGGCATTGATGAATTTCGGGAAGGCATATTCTGTTAATTCCCGCCTGTCTATCAACAGATATTCTTTGTCCAGGACAGGCAGACGATCCGTCAGCCGGATCGTTATAAACTGTCCCCGGATGGTCTGATGGCTCAGCTCCTGCCGGTACAAACGGGAGATATAGGGTACGGCGATCGACTGCCGGCCAAAGATCCGAAGAATGAAATCCGATCGCAGGACAGCAGCATCATTTATATAAAGAGGCTCATCCGTTTCCCACAACACAAATTCATATAGGTCCTCCCAGATGTCCTTTTCCTTCCGTTGACGGATATAAATTTTCCCATCAGGGGTCTCGATAAGAAAATAATAGAACCAACGCTCTTTCTTCCGGATACTTTTCTCCTTTACGGGGAGACGGTCCACCCACCCTTTTTGAAAAGCCTGACAACCTGACTGTTGTACACAAGTGGAGCACAGGGGATTCTGTGGCTTGCATATAATAGCGCCGAAATCCATGATCGCCTGGTTGTAAAGACCCGCCTGTTCCTTATCAAGCAAAGAGTCCGCCAGCCCCGTATAGATCTTTTTCCCGGCCGTGCTGTCGATCGGGGTGGAGTCGCCATAATACCGGGATAATACCCGAAGAACATTGCCGTCTACGACCGCATGCGGCAAATTAAACGCAAAGGACGCGATAGCGGCAGCGGTATAAGGACCAATCCCCTTCAGGGCAAGGATCTCCCCATATTGATCAGGAAATTTCCCCCCATACTCCCCATCGATCTTTTTGGCAGTGGCGATAAGATTCCGGCAACGACTGTAATACCCCAATCCCTCCCAAAGCTTGAAGATCAGTTGCTCGGGAGCAATGGCCAGATCATGGATGGTGGGAAAAGCCTCCACAAATTTTTCATAATAAGCCCAACCCTGCTCCACCCTCGTTTGCTGAAGGATGATCTCGCTCAGCCAGATCTTATAAGGATCCTTCTCCCCTTTCCAGGGCATCGCCCGGGTATTCTCGGCGGTATGCCATTTTAGCAGGATTTTAGTAAAAACGCCTTTTTTCATCCGTATTCCCATATTTTTTGGCCGGCCGCACCTTTTTAAAATCAGGACCCAAAGGGTCTCATTCAAAATTCACAATCAATATTTTAGAGAATTCTTGCACAAATAAACCAAATCCACTATTTTGATACCAGAAAAGGAATTTTAGGCCAGGGAGTTGTGAATTAATAATTTTGTTATATATTTAGAATCAGAAACTTATAAAACTTAATCCCCATGAGAAAGGCAGACCTAGTTAACCAAATATCGGAAAAAACAGGTATACCTAAGGTTGACGTCCTTGTGACGTTGGAAACCATGTTCAAAGAAGTAAAGGAAACTCTGTCCCAGGGAGAAAATATTTATATCCGGGGATTTGGAAGTTTTATCACGAAGAAAAGGGCTGCCAAGATCGGGCGCAATATAAAGAAGAATGTGGCTGTTCATATTCCTGAGCACTACATCCCTGCTTTTAAACCCGCCAAAGAATTTGTAGCCGAAGTAAAAAAACTGCAGTCGGTTAAAGAAGATCAGCCAAACCCTGACGAAGAGATGTAGAAGATGTAATTTTGCGCTCTAATTATCAATATGAAGAGACAGCAATATTGGTTATCCGGCGTCGGGGTGCTTTTACTACTCGCTCTGTACTTTTTTGGACAAACAGTTCCTCCTCACAAAAAACCGGAGGCCTCCGAAGGAGGCGCTCCAGGGACTCCTCTTGTTAAATCCATTGGTTTACAGGATATTTTACAGGCTTCACAGGCAAAGTTGAATCCTGAACAACTATCGTATGTCAATAGATTACAACAATCCGTCGTCCGGGGAGACGTGCAGGCACAACAGCTGCACGCCTACCGGCAACTGGCCGGCTTCTGGCAGGATTCCGTCAAAGATGGCTTCCTGCTCTATGCCTGGTATACCGGAGAAGCAGCTAAATTGGAAAAGTCTGAAAAAAGTCTCACCTTTGCTGCCCAATTATTTTTACAAAGCTTGCGTGGGCAGGATAATCCGGCGATAAAAAGCTGGATGGCCACGAACGCTAAAGAGTTGTTTGAAAAGGCATTAGAACTGAATCCCGACAATGATTCCTCAAAAGTAGGTCTCGGCGCCAGCTACATTTTTGGCAGCGCAGCCGGCAATCCTACGGAAGTCATGCAGGGCATTCAGCGGATTTTGGAAGTAGCACGCCGCGATTCTACCAATATGTACGCCCAGTTCATGCTGGCGCTCGGAGGAGTAGAATCAGGGCAATTTGATAAAGCTATTGAACGTTTGACAACCGTTGTTCAACATCAACCTGCCAATATCGAAGCAATACTCCTACTGGCCGAAGTCCACCAGCAAAGAGGGGAAAAAGCGGATGCCATCAAATGGTATGAAGGGGCAAAAAAGCTGATCGGTAATCCAGATATGATCCGGGAGATCGATCAGCGTATCCAGTCATTGCGATAAGGATCGCCCGGCAAAGACATTTATTTTATTATTTATTAACTATAAAAAGAAGTAAGTATGCCTTGTGGTAAAAAGCGTAAGCGTCATAAAATTGCGACGCATAAGCGTAAGAAAAGACTGAGAAAGAACCGCCATAAGAAGAAAAACAAGTAGTTTTCTTCCGAAGGAACGGTCCGCCGGCTGGCGGACCGCCCATTCCTTTTGTATTCGCCCGATGGTTTGGTTTGTGGTCTGACAGAAAAATGGTTGATGTCGATGGAAAACGCTAGTTACGCTTGAATAAGGAATTAATTATAAATGCGACCCCGCAAGGTGTTGAAATAGCCCTGCTGGAGGATAAAAAGCTCGTAGAGCTTCACCATGAAAAAGCTGATAACAGCTTTGCCGTGGGTGATTTGTACCTGGGAAAGGTCAAAAAGCTGATCCCGGGACTCAACGCCGCATTTGTAGACGTAGGTTTCGAAAAGGATGCTTTTCTGCACTATACCGATCTGAGCCCCTACGCCCGGTCCCTGTTGAAATTCACCCAACAGGCAATGAACGATACCAGCCCCTCCGGATTCGATTTCGGTAACTTCCAGGTGGAACCCGAGATCATAAAAACCGGAAAGATCAACGAGGTATTGAACGGTAAACCCCATATCCTCGTTCAGATCCTGAAAGAACCCATCGCCGCCAAAGGCCCCCGCCTCAGCTGCGAGATCTCCCTGCCCGGCCGTTTTGTCGTCATTACCCCCTTTAACGATATTGTAGCCGTCTCCCGCAAGATCCACTCTTCGGAAGAACGTAAACGACTGCAAAAGATCGTGGAAGCGATCAAATCCAGGAACTTCGGCGTGATCGTCCGCACCGCCGCCGAAGGCAAGAACACGGCAGAGCTTCACGAAGACCTTACGGAACTCGTGGCAACCTGGAAGATGATCCAGCATAACCTGAAAGGCGCAGTAGCCCCGGCAAAGATCCTGAGCGAACAGACAAAGACGACCAGCATGCTCCGGGATCTGCTGAACGAAGATTTTAATAAGATCGTCATCAACGACCGGAATATCTTCAACGATACAAAAAGCTATATCCAACGGATCGCCCCGGATAAGATCGATATCGTCTCCTATTATCACAACGGATCCCCGATCTTCGACCAGTTCAGCATCACCAAACAGGTCAAAGCGGCCTTTGGCAAAACCGTAAACCTCCCCAGCGGGGCCTACCTGATCATCGAACATACAGAAGCCCTGCACGTCATCGATGTGAACAGCGGCTACAAAAGTGTCAGCAATAACCAGGAACAGAACGCCCTCGAAACCAACCTCGAGGCCGCCGAAGAAATAGCCCGCCAGCTCCGCCTCCGCGATCTCGGCGGCATCATCGTAGTCGATTTCATCGACATGAAGCTCCCCGATAACAAACGGAAGCTCATCGAGGCCATGGAAAACTTCATGCGCACGGACCGGGCCAAACATGCCGTTCTGCCCATTTCCAAGTTCGGACTGATGCAGATCACCCGGCAACGCATGAAACCGGAAGTGACCATCAATACCCAGGAAGTCTGCCCCACCTGCAACGGTACCGGTAAAATATCCTCCGCCCTGATCCTCGAAGATGAGATCGAAAAGAACCTCAGCTACCTGCTTAACCACCAGCACAAAGACCTGATCCTGGCCGTACACCCGATCATGCACGCCTACCTGACCAAAGCAGGTTTCCTGGGCATCGGCTCCCGCAGCTGGAACTGGAGATGGAAATACAAACAAAAGATCCGCATACGCCCCAATACAAACTATCATCTTACAGAGTTTCACTTCTTCGACAAACAGGAAGATGAAATAAAGCTCTGAGTCACTCACACTGATAACCGAAAACAGCTTCCCGGCGGCTTTGATCCGACACCGGCCCGCAAAAAAATAGCCCCGGTAGAAACCGGGGCCCTCTTTCACTGTCAACATTGGATCACACACTCTTTACCACCAATAAAACATCCGCCGGACAGCAGCCGGAAGAAACATCGATCGGGCGAATAGCAGAGAAACAGGATAAAATGGCTGAAAGAGAGAGCCGGTCGGGAAACCGCCGGGAAAGAAAGACGCAGGCGCTTGGCCTGATAAGCAGTTGTATGCTCACCGGCAGACAGTGAAGTTTTCTCATGTGTCCTAAATGCATTTATTAAAACAAAAAAGCGATCGGCATTCGGTAATTTAAAATACGAATATTTTTAATTTAAATTTAATCCCGGTTAACACTTATTTTGGAAATTGACCCCCTAACAGAGACAACAGCGAATGGATGAGGACAGGTAAGATAGCAAGAGAAGATCAAAGACAGCACCACCAATAGATTTCAAATTTTTACCATGTGTTATAATTTTGCTGTCCGCTAAAATGACAAATCTCACTGGCCCCTCTGGACAATTCCCCACAGCCTCCGGCTGAAAAAACGCCGCTCCGTCAAAACCCCGATGCCCGGAAACAAAACCGACTCAACACATTACGTCTTATTTTAATGTATGTCGCCGCCCCAGCAATCCCCTAAAATGGAAGGCCATCTTTTCTAAAGTTAATATATTATTAAATTTTATGCGTTTTTCTTTCCAAAAGGAAGTCTCCGGGAACCCACCCACCAATCAAAAATGGATCAAATTTCTTCGGTTCGGAATTTGGTTTTTTTACGATTAATTTTCAATACATTAAAGGTAGGATCCGCCCTGGCAGAAAAGCAGAAAAGAATTTACAATACATTGTAAACCAGCATATAAGAAGGCATTTTAGAACCTAAAAAAAGGGGGCCGTCACGCTTTTAAAGTTATTCACACCCGCAAAAATTTATTTTGTTATGTGGCGCTAATTTGTAATTTAGTGCAAGAATTTAATGGGTTAGTAAGTAAGGGGCCGGCGATTTAGCTGGCCCTTTTACTTTTTTATCCCTTCCATCTCTTTCTTATTTTCTTCTTCTCCTTCCCGATAAAAGATCACGCTGAAAGCCGCCGGCTTTTTTTTATCCCGCATATGAATTTCCAAATTAGGGAAGAATACAAACTAACTTTGCCCCATGAGCAAAATAAAAACGGCTTTTTTTTGTAGCAACTGCGGACAGGAAAGTACAAAATGGTTGGGCAAGTGTCCTTCCTGTGATCAATGGAACACATTCGTAGAAGAAGTCATCGCAAAAGATAATAAGCTGGTAGAATCCGATTGGAAAAAATTTGCCACCGACAAAAAAGAGAACCGGTCCATCTCCCTGCAGGAAGTCGTAAGCGCAGAAGAAAAAAGGATCGTCAGCACCGATGCAGAATTGAACAGGGTGCTCGGCGGCGGTATCGTCACCGGCAGCGTCGTACTGGTCGCAGGAGAACCAGGCATCGGCAAGAGCACGCTCTTCCTCCAAAATGGCCTGCTCCTGAAAAATACACGGACCCTGTATATCAGCGGAGAAGAAAGCGAACAACAGATCAAGATGCGGGCCGATCGCCTGAATATAAAAAACGAGGACTTCTATCTCCTGACAGAGACATCCACACAAACCATCTTCCAGGAGATCCGGAAACTACGGCCCGGCCTGGTGATCGTAGACTCTATCCAGACCCTGCAATCTCCTTACATCGAATCCTCCGCCGGCAGCGTATCGCAGATCCGTGAATGCACATCCGAATTTCAACGCTTTGCAAAAGAGACCGGCACACCCGTCTTCCTGATCGGCCATATCACAAAGGACGGCAGCATCGCCGGCCCGAAAATACTGGAACATATGGTGGACACAGTCCTGCAGTTCGAAGGCGACCGCCACTATGCCTATCGTATCCTCCGCACGCTGAAAAACCGCTTCGGCAGTACGGCAGAACTGGGCATCTATGAAATGACCGAACAAGGCATGCGCGGCGTCAGCAACCCCAGCGAGCTCCTTCTCTCACAAAAAGAAGAACAGCTCAGCGGCATCGCCATCGCAGCAACGCTCGAAGGGCTTCGCCCCCTTCTCATCGAAGTACAGGCCCTGGTCACCCAATCCGTTTACGGCACGCCACAACGCACCGTCAGCGGCTTCGATCTGCGACGGCTTCAATTATTACTGGCAGTATTGGAAAAGAGAGGCGGTTTCCATTTCGGCGTAAAAGACGTATTCCTCAATATCGCCGGGGGATTGAAAGTGGAAGACCCGAGCATCGACCTGGCCGTGCTATGCGCCCTGCTTAGCTCCTATGAAGATACCCCCCTGCTGTCCTCCATCTGCTTCTCCGGGGAAGTAGGACTGAGCGGCGAGATCCGCGCCGTCAACCGCATCGAACAACGGATAGCAGAAGCCGAAAAACTGGGCTTTGAAAAGATCTTCGTCTCGAAGTATAACCTCAAAGGACTCAATAATCAAAAATATAACATCGAGGTCATGCCCGTCGCACGCGTAGAGGAAGTATACCAATATCTTTTTTAATCCCTATTTTTGAAACCGGTGAACAGGCAATCGCTCCTCATACCATCTCTTGCCATCTTTATGGCGTTCTTCTGCATGATGTCCTCCTGCCGGAAGGATTCCTTTATCACCGGCCGCAACGCCCTCATCAATTTTTCCGCCGATACCCTGTTCTTCGATACCGTATTTACATCCACCGGCTCCATCACCCAGTCCGTCAAGATCATCAATACAAATAACCAGAAGCTCCGGTTGACAAGCGTAAAACTGATGGGAGGCGCCCAATCTTTTTTTCATATAAATATCGACGGCTTACCGGGTCCGGAACAGGATGATCTCGAACTCGATGCAGGCGACAGCCTCTACATCTTCGTCGCCGTACAGATCACACCCGGCGCCGCAAATCTTCCGTTCGTCATACAGGATAGTATCCAGGTTTCCTTCAACGGTAACCAACGATATCTTCAATTGCAGGCATGGGGACTCAACGCCCATTTCCTGCGCAACCAAGTCCTCCGCGTAAATACCACCTGGGATAATACGCTGCCCTATGTCATACTGGGCGGTCTGCAGGTTGACACAAATGTTACCCTCACGATCCCCGCCGGATGCCGCATCTATCTGCATGCCGATGCACCCCTCCTGGTGGACGGTAGCCTACTGGTGACAGGTAGTCAATACGACAGCACAAGAGTATATTTCCAGGGCGACCGGCTGGACGAACCCTATCGGGATTACCCCGGAGCCTGGCCGGGAATTTATTTCCGGGAGACCAGCACGGGCAATAACCTGCAATGGGCCGTGCTGAAGAACGCCTACCAGGCGATCATAGTAAGCGCACCACCAGCCGGAGCAGTCCCAAAAGTTATCCTGGGTCAGTGTATCATCGATAATAGTTATGATGCCGGCATCCTGGGAACACAAGGCAGCCTGCAGGCCACCAATTGCCTGATCAGCAACTGCGGAAAAAATATCGAGCTTACTTTCGGCGGAAGCTACCAGTTCACCCATTGTACCGCAGCCAGCTATTCCAATAATTTTATCCCGCATACCCAACCCGTACTCTCGGTCTCCAATTATCTATCGGTGGGCTCCACTCCCGTCACCGCCGATCTCCACGCCGGATTCACCAACTGCATCTTCTGGGGTGGCAACGGGAACGTAGACAATGAGGTCACGGTGGCACAACAGGGCAGTACCGTGTTTTCCGTAAACTTCTCCAATTGCTGCTGGAAAGTGAAAAATAGTCCTTCCGGAGTAGCCTCCTCCAATATCCTCGCCAACGTAGACCCTCTGTTCGATAGCCTGAACAATTCCCGGCCATATTACGATTTTCACCTTCGGGCAGGCTCCCCCGACCTGGACAAAGGCATCGCCACCGGCACCCCTATCGACCTGGACGGAAATCCCCGTCCCGTCGGTCTCCCCGACCTGGGATGCTATGAGCGCCAATAACCCGCTCTCCCTGCCCTTACCCCCCTGTCCCCTACCCCGCCGGAACCTCCCGTCCAGCCTTTCATTTAACCATTCATCCCGGAAAACGCTTCCTAAGGTAAACTTTAGCGTTCCTTCTGTGTACTACGTTAGAGAACTTAAATACCTTTCATCCAAAATCAACATTTTATGTTACGCCTCCTCCTTCTTTCTCTTTTTATGATCGCCGCACCTGCTGCCAGCGTGCATGATTTCAAGGTTCCCGGCCTCGATGGAAGATCCATCGATCTTTCCCAATACAAAGGCAAAAAGATCCTGATCGTCAACACGGCCTCCAAATGCGGATATACCCCGCAATATGCCGACCTGGAAAAATTATATGAGCAGTATAAAAACAAACTGGTGGTCATCGGCTTCCCCGCCAACAACTTTGGACAACAGGAACCCGGCACCAGCCAGGAGATCACCGAATTCTGCACAAAGAATTATGGCGTCACCTTCCCCATGGCCGAAAAAGTAGACGTAGTAGGCGATAATATCGCTCCACTCTTTAGATACCTGACGGACGAAGCAAAGAAACTGGGCACCCCCGACCCCGTCATCAAATGGAATTTCACAAAATTCCTCGTGGACGAGAACGGCAAACTCGTAGCTGTATTCCCCAGCAAAGTAAAGCCGATGGACGAACAGATCACCAAATACCTGAACTAAAGCCTTTATAGATATAAAAACCCGGGCGATCAGCCCGGGTTTTTTTTTACTTTATCTTTGCGATTATGTCATTCTCTCAAGTCGTCGGACAGCCACAGGTCAAACAAAACCTGGTTGAATTGATCCAATTCAACCGGCTGAGCCATGCCTTGTTGTTCCTCAGCCATGAAGGCAGCGGCGCTCTTCCCCTGGCATTGGCCTTTGCCCAATATATCGTCTGTGAAAAGGCGCGCGGGATCCCTGCGGAAACGATCGCAACCCGCTCGTTCCCGGCAGATGCCTGCGGCATCTGCGCCTCCTGCGTAAAAGCCAGCCAACTGATCCATCCCGATATTCACTTTTCTTACCCCGTCATCCCAAAAAGATCCGGCGACAAACCCGTCAGCGCAGACTATAGCTCCGAATGGCGGGAATTTATCGCCCAATACCCCTACGGCAACGCCTACGATTGGCTCCAATTCATCGGGGCGGAAAACAAACAGGGAAATATCACTTCCCAGGAATGCAACGACATCATTCATAAGCTCAGCCTTAAAAGCTTCGAAAGCGGCTACAAGATCCTGCTGATGTGGATGCCGGAATACCTCGGCAACGAAGGCAATAAGCTGCTCAAGCTTATCGAAGAACCGCCGGCCAATACCCTGTTCCTGCTCGTGGCGGAGAACGAATCCCTGATCCTCCCCACGATCCTCTCCCGTACGCAACTGGTAAAGATCCCTTTACCGGAGACGGCGGATATCGAAAAGGCGCTGATCGAACGCGCCAAAGTCGGGGAAGAACAGGCCCGGCAAATAGCCGTACTCTGCGAAGGCAATTACCACGAGGCGCTGCAATTGATCCGGCATGCAGAAGATGACTGGCAGGGAGTGCTGCGGGACTGGCTCAACGCCATCCTGAAGACAGGCCCGGTCGCCCAAGTCAAATGGATCGACGAGATCAGCAAATCCGGCCGCGAACGCCAAAAACAATTCCTCCGCTATTTCAACCATTTGCTGGAACAAGCCATCCGCCTCCGGTTCATGGCAAACGCTCAATTACGCATCCCGGAGAAGGAAAAGGAATTCGCCGGACGCCTGAACAAGATCGCCGACGTCGCCCAGCAACGGGCCATCATCGGGGAGCTGGACAGGGCCGCCTATTATATCGAGCGGAACGCCAATGCCAAAATGCTTTTCCATGCGCTCACAATCAAATTATATCATATTATAGCGGACAGAACCCTGGCCATTGTCAATTAAGGGTCATCCGCCCCTTGCCCTATCCAAAAATTTTCAAAATCAAGCCAACATAAAACGTATGCGCTTCCATTGCCTGCAACATGTTCCGTTCGAAACCGCCGGGATCCTCGGCGACCGGATCCTGGAAAAGGGACATTCGCTGACCTATACCCCCTTTTACCGGGGCAATGTGCTTCCGCCGGCCACGGCATTTGACGGGCTGGTCATCATGGGCGGGACGATGAGCGTACACGATGAAGCGGAATTTCCCTGGCTTCGGGCGGAAAAAGAATTGATCGCCACCGCCATCCGGCAAAAAAAGAAGGTATTGGGGATCTGTATGGGGGCACAGCTGATCGCCGAGGTCTCGGGAGGGCGGGTATATTCCAGCCCGCATAAAGAGATTGGATTTGCGCCGGTGCGGTGGACAGCCGCCGCCGGGCAGCGATTCCCGGGCCTGAAGGCGGCGGATGCCCGTCCGGTCTTTCATTGGCATGGCGAAACCTTCGATCTTCCCCCGGGCGCCGTTCTGCTGGCTTCGACCCCGGCTTGTAAAAATCAGGCCTTCTTATTGGGAGATCATGTCCTGGCCGTTCAGTTCCACCCCGAAGTGACCGCCGGTATCGTCCGTGATATGGTCTTTCATGAAGGACATGAGCTGATAACCGCCCCTTATATACAATCGGCCGGGGAAATGTTCAGCCAATTGCCGCTCGCGGACCTGGGATGGTTGGTGGACGCCCTGTTTGATCCCTTTTTTTATTAGTAACATATTGATTATGAGCCTCTCCAATAGTATCGGTTCACTGGGGGTCGCCCTTCTGCTCGTCGCCTATTTCCTAAACCTCTTCCGCTATATCCGGCCGGAAAGCAGAAGCTACGCTTTCCTTAACATCCTGGGGGCGGGTCTCTCCTGCTATGCCTCCGTCCTGATCCATTACTGGCCCTTCGTTATCCTGGAAAGCATCTGGTGCGGGGTGGCCCTGACCGGCCTGGTCAGAAAAAAGAAGCTCCCTGCAGAATAAATGGTCGTTTCGTAGTATATTTGGCAATGGCCCTCGTTTGGGTCATTGAAAAGAAGTGTATACGGGCCGGCTGGTGTGACCGATAAGAGGCGAAGGAATAGGCCATTCGAACAGAGTTATCCTGCATTATCATATCTCTTATAATGGCTTTGCATGATCTGTAGCATCCCTCTGCCGGTGCGCTCGTTCCTTCCTTTCAATCTTTTTCTAATTGTTAATCTATTTGAGATATGGGATGTAGCAACTGTGGAACGTCTAAAGGAGGCAAACCGGGCGGATGTAAATCGAATGGAGGATGTAGTACAGGGGGATGTAACCGGCTCAACGTACATGATTGGCTGGCCAATCTGCCCTTCAGCGACCCCGAAAGCGGTTGCCGGGTCATGGAAATCAGCTTTAACAAAGGAAGCAGAAAGGATTTTTACCGCAATACCACCACCCAGCTCTTCGAAAAGGGTGACATGGTCAGCGTAGAAGGCGTCAGCGGATTCGACCTGGGAGAAGTGACGATGACAGGGGAGCTGGTCCGCCTCCAAATGAAGAAAAAAGGCGTCGAGGAAAACAATCCCGATATAAAAAAAGTACTGCGCCGGGCCACCGAAAAGGACCTGGAGATCATGCAGCAGAACAAGTCCCGGGAAAGGGATGCCCTGGTAAGATCGAGGGCCATCGCCCGCCAGCTAAAGCTCGATATGAAAATGAGCGAAGTGGAGATCCAGGCAGATGGCAGAAAGGCCACCTTCTTCTATATCGCCGACGACCGCGTCGACTTTCGCGAGCTGATAAAATTATATGCCGGAGAATTCCGCCTGAAGGTGGAAATGCGGCAGATAGGCGCCCGCCAGGAAGCAGCCAAAGTAGGCGGGATCGGCAGCTGCGGCCGGGAACTCTGCTGCAGCACCTGGCTCAGCGATTTCAAGTCCGTCAACACCACGGCGGCCCGCTACCAGAACCTCTCTATCAATCAAAGCAAACTGAGCGGCCAGTGCGGCCGGCTGAAATGTTGCCTGAATTATGAGCTGGATACCTACCTCGACGCCCTGCAAAACTTCCCCGAGAACGCGGAGACCCTGCAGGTAGCAAAAGGAACGGCCATCCTCATAAAAAAAGATATCTTCAAGAACCTGATGTGGTACGTACTCCCGGATAGCAACAAGCAATACCCCCTCACCATCGAGCGGGTGCGCAAGATCCGGCAGCTAAACAAGGCAAATGAGATCCCCGAAGGGCTGGAACCGGTAGAAGTGAACACCGGCAAACCAAAGGAGGACGAAAGTGGCGGTTTTGTAGACCTGGTCGGACAGATCAGCCTCAAGACCCTGGAAAAGGCAGACCGCAAAAAACGGCACAGCGGACACGGACACCAAAAACACGGTCATTCTCCCAATCGGGAAAACCGCGATAATCGCGACAACCGGGAAAACCGTGACAATCGGGAAAATCGTGACAACAGCAACCGGGAAAACAAAGACCACGATAAAAAGGAAGGTGGCACTCCCCCGAGAAATCCCCCGCCTCCCCAGGGAGGAAGGAACCGCCGGCGCTAAACCCGCCCACGGCTGCCACCCGCCAACCATTTTGTTAAATCAATACCGTCCATACAACCGTGGGGTCCCCCGCTTGTTATTTCTATAGGTAATTTGTAATTTGCTTACTCTTAAAACCCATAAACATATAACTATGGCACTCTTTGAATCCAGTAACCCAACCCTCTCGGAAAAGATCTTTACCAGGAATATCGATCATTCCAACACAGAGGTCATGACCGTCCGCGGATCGATCCAAAAATTCGGCTTTTTATTGTTAATGGTGACGGCAGGCGCCGCCTATACCTGGAAATTATATTTCGAAGCCAAGGGCCCGACCATGATGACCCTGTTCTGGATCGGCCTGATCGGGGGATTGATCTCCGGTCTTATCATTTCCTTCAAGCCTACGACCGCCAAATACCTGGCGCCGGCCTACGGACTGCTCGAAGGCTTTGTGATCGGCGGCCTGTCGGCAATCGTCAATGATTCCTTCAAAGGCAAATACCCGAACATCGTCCTGCAGGCAGTAATATTGACCTTTGGGGTAGCTTTTGCCGTGTTCCTGTTATACAATTTCAGGATCATAAAACCCACGCAAAAGTTCAAGGCCATTATCATATCCGCCTCCTTCGGCATCCTCCTGTTCTATATGGTCTATTTTATACTTGGCCTTTTTGGAGTACAAATGTCCTTCATGAGCTGGAATGACAGCAGTCCGCTGGGGATCGGCATCAACCTCTTCGTGATCGCGATCGCAGCCCTTAGCCTGGTCCTCGACTTCGAAAGACTGGAAGTAGGCGAACAGATGGGAGCGCCCAAATACATGGAATGGTACGGCGCCTTCGGCCTGCTCGTCACCATGGTCTGGCTGTATATCCAGATCCTGAAACTGCTAAGCCGCTTTGCCAGCAACCGCAACTAAAAAGAAATTAAATAGAAAAAGCCCGGAGTTCTTCCGGGCTTTTTTATGCCTTCCTGTTGCCCAATTAGAATCCATCTCCATCGAGCAAATTCCCCAGCCCTCCCAGTATGCTCCCCTCTTCCCGGCGCTTCCCGAACTGCGGACTATATTGGATGATCCGGCTGGCCAGCCGGCTGATCGGCAGCGACTGCAACCATACCTTTCCGGGCCCCCGCATGACGGCAAAGAATAAACCTTCCCCGCCAAACATCCAGTTGCGGATGCCTTTGATAAATTCGATGTCAAAGTCCACCGACGGCTGATAGGCGACCACACACCCGGTATCCACCTTGAGGATCTCCCCCGGCTGCAGGTTCTTTTCCATGATATAACCGCCGGCATGGACAAATGCCAGTCCATCCCCATCCAGTTTCTCCATGATAAACCCTTCCCCGCCAAAGATGCCGGTGCCCAGCCTGCGCTGAAAGGCGATGCCGATACTCACCCCTTTTGCAGCACAGAGAAAAGCATCCTTCTGGGCAATGATGGTGCCGCCCAGCTGCTGCAAGTCCAGGGGGATGATCTTCCCCGTATACGGCGCGGCAAAACTGACCCTTTTCTTCCCCTGCCCCACATTGGTGAAGGCCGTCATAAACAGATTTTCTCCTACCAGCACCCTCCTTCCGGCATTCATCAGCCGGCCCAGCAGCCCCCCTTGTTGCGACGAGGCAGAACCATCCCCAAAAAGGGTTTGCATCTCGATGCCGTCATCCATCATCATAAAGCCTCCCGGCTCACCGATCACGGTTTCCCCCGGGTCCAGCTCTACTTCCACAAACTGAAGCTCTTCGCCATAGATCTTATAGTCGATCTCGTGATTATTTCTCATAGTTTAAAAATTTTCAGAAAAAACGTATCCTTTCCATTAAAACCAGCTCCTCACCCAGGTCTCACTGACCCCGCGCTTACCCTGCAGCCTTCTTCTCCTGCCACGCGCTTCAAAAGAATGCCAGATGATGGTAACAAATACTAGCAAAAGGAAGAGAATGGTAAACGGCGGAATACCCAGGAAAGAGATCCACTTTCCACCATAATGACGCCGCATCGGCCGTTTCAACCGCTCCGCGATAAGGTACATGCTGGGCACCATAAACAGGGTCATAAAAAACGCAAAGGCCAGACCAAAAATGATGGTCCAGGACAAGGGCTTCCAGAACACCGCGTTGTCACCACCAAAATAAATATGTGGGTTCAGATCGGAGAATAAAGTGACGAAATTAATATTGAACCCGATGGCAAGGGGCACCAACGCAAGGATAGCGGCCATCGCGGTCAGCAACACCGGGATGATACGGGTCTTACCCGCTTCTATCACCGCCTCCCTCGTCTTCATCCCCCGACCCCGTAATTCATCCGTAAACTCGATCACAAGGATCCCATTCTTTACTACGATACCGGCCAGACCGACAATGCCCAGTCCCGTCATGATGGCCGATACCTCCATTTTTGTAATGGCAAACCCAAGGATGACCCCGATGACGCTAAACAGGATCTCCATCAGGATGATCACCGATTTGCTCACCGAATTAAATTGAAGCACGAGGATAAGCAGGATGGCCGCCAGCGCGATCACCAATGCCTTACCCAGGAAGGCAACCGTTTCCGCCTGTTGCGCTCCTTCCCCCGTCTGTTTGATCGTTACATCATCCGGTTTCTTCTTAAAGTCCGCGATCGATTTGGCCAGTTGCACATTGACGGCCGGTGGTTGATATCCATTTAATACATTGGATTTTAGCGTGATCACCCTTTTTTGGTTCTTACGCTTTACACTACCCAGCGTGCTGGTATAATCCACTTTTACCAAAGAGCTGATCGGAACGTTCTTGATAGCGCCGCCTCCGGCGACATCCCGGAACGTAACATTCATATTCAACAGATCGATCAGGTTCTTCCGCTGTGACGCAAGGTTCCGGATGTAGATCTTGTATTCGTCCTTCCCTTCCTTGATCTTGGAAGACTCCTTCCCAAAGACCGCCGTCCGGAGGGTCTGCCCGATCTGGGCCGAGCTCACGCCTTCGGTCATGGCCCGCTGCCGGTCTACCGTCAGGGTTACTTCCGGATTCGTCAGATCGATATCCATTTTCAATTCTTCCACGCCGGGTGTCTGGATCGAATCGAGATAATTCTTTAAGGTAGTAGCCGTCTTGATCAGATCGTCAAAATCCTCGCTGGCAATTTCTATATTGACCGGCGGATCGGTGGGCGGCCCGCCCTTTTCCTGGTCGACGGAGATCTCCGCTCCCGGAATCCCTTTCATGACCGAACGGATAGAGTCCAGGTAGGCCGCGGTACTCACCCCACCCCGTAAGGCATAGTCTACAAAAGACACCTGGATACGACCCAGCTCGGGGTGCGTACTCTGGTCCCCGCTCGTAGGATCGTTGGCGCCGATGGCCACGTTGCTGATCACACTTTCCACCGCCGGGTTCGCCTTTCCATTCTCCATCCCCATGACCTTATACACCCGGTTCTCCAATACCCGCGTAACGGAATCCGTATAATCCACGTTGGTACCGACAGGCAATTTCAGATAGACATAGATCTGGTTAGGATCCCCTTTCGGAAAGAATACCACCGGCACCTTCCGCGCGCCAAAAAGCACAAAGGAAAAGATAAGCAGCACAAAGGTTCCGAGGAGCAACCATGCCGGTCGCCATCCTTTCAATGCCCAACGCAGGAGGCTCTCATAATGACCCATGATCCAGGGTAGCACCCTGTTCTGAAATCCATGGATGAGCCGGTCAAAAACGAATTTATTAAGCAATACCAAAATGACAAACAACAACAGCAGGTTGCCCAGGAAGGTTATTTTAGCCATATCGAGCAGGATCCCCAGGACAACGGCGATCCAGAACCCGGGTTTCTTGAATATGCCAAGCCGCGAAGCCTTCCCCTCTTCTTCCGGATGGTTCATAAAATCCACCGCAAAGACAGGGTTCATGATAAAGGCGACGATCAGCGAAGCAGCAAGGGTAAAGATCAGCATCGCCGGAAGATAGACCATGAACTTACCGATCAGACCCGGCCAGAAAAGCAAGGGGAAGAACGGGGCCAGTGTGGTCAATGTCCCCGCAAAAACGGGTATAAACACCTCTCCGGCCGCCATCATCGCCGATTGCTGTGTATTGATCTTTCCCTTACCCTGGGTAAAGATCCGATGGGTATTCTCGATCACCACGATCGCATCATCCACGATGATCCCCAATCCGAATAGCAGGGCAAAGAGCACGATAAAGTTCAGCGTAACATGCGTACCGATGATAACATCCGCCGCCGGAAGGAATACAAAGGCCACAAACATGCTCAACGGCACCGACAAGGCCACAAAGAAGGCGTTGACGACACCCATAAAGAACATGAGGATGATCAGCACAAGGATAAACCCGATGATGATCGAGTTGACAAGATCATTAAAAGACGACCGGGTCTTGGTGCTTTGGTCACCCGTAACGACAATGTTCAGATCTTTTGGAAGACCGGCTTTCATTTCCTCCACCGTAGCCTTTACATCGTCGGAGGTCTGGATCAGGTTCTCCCCCGATCGTTTGATGATATTCAGCGTGACGACGTTCTTGCCGCTCAGACGCGCATAGCTTTCCCGGTCCCGGATGGTATCCTTTATGGTGGCGATATCTTTCAGGTATACGGCGCCCCCGCCATTCGGACTGCGGACGATGATCTGGGAAATATCCTGGGCCGTATGGAACTGCCCCTTGAGTTGAAGATTGCGTTTCATATTGCCGACATCCAGGAGACCACCGGAGATATCCAGGTTCTCACCCTTGACGGCATTATCGATATCGTCAAAGCTGAGATTGGCGCTCCGCATCTTGTAGTTGTCGACATTGATCTGGAACTCCCGCTCCGGCGCCCCTACGATATCCACCCGGTTGAGCTCGGGCAATTCTTCCAACCGGTCCTTCATGTCATCGGCAAACTTCTTCAACCGTTGCTGGTCATAGTCCCCGCTGATATTCACATACATGATTGGCTGATCGGAAAAGCTGACCTCCAATGCCGTCGGCTCCTGGGTGAGATCGGTCGGCAGGTCCTGCTTGGCCTTATCGACGGCGTCTTTTACCTTCTGCAGGGCGACATCGGTCTGTACATCCGTCTCGAACTCCACCACGATGGCGGAATAGTCCTGCTGCGAGGTGCTGGTGAATTTATTGATCTTGGCCCCCGTGATGGACTTGATCTGTTTCTCGATCGGCCGGGTGACCAGGTTCTCCATGTCCTTGGGTGAGTTGCCCGTATAGATCGTGGACACATAAATGGTCGGGATCACGATGTCCGGGAACTGCTCCTTGGGCAGGGTCACGAACTGGAACACCCCCCAGCCGCTCACGATGAGCATCAGCAGGTAAATGGAGGTCTTATTCTTTATACTCCAGGTGGTCGGCCCGAAGTGTTTGAATTTATTGGTAAAATTTTCTAATACGCTCATACAGTGTTTTTTCAATTGAATGTAGAATTCCCTTACGCCCACCGCTCGTACCACGCATCCGCGGACGGCATCCATCCGGACATCCGCGCCCCGTCACCTATTGCGTCGTGATCAGCTGTCCTTCATAAAGGCCCTGGTAACCATCTGTGATCAATTGATCGCCGGTATCAAGACCGCCGGTTACCTCTATCTTATCGGCATACAACTGCCCGATCGTAACATTCTTTTTATGGGCAACCATCTTACCATTCTCTTTTACACCGACCATGACATATTTCCCTTTTTCATCACTCTGCAGGGTGTTGACCGGGATGGTGAGGGCGCTCTTTGTCGAGTAATCCTGGAGCTTTACGACGGCGACCTGGTTGGCCCGGATATCCTTATCGTTGGGGATCCGGATCTCCACCTGGAAAGCCCTGCTCCCGGTATTGATGACCTTACCGGCGATATGCACGGTGCCGGTGATCTCTTTATTGTTGAGACCCGGAAAGGCGATCTTCACCGGCGTTCCTACCCTCACCCGCTCCTGGTATACTTCCGGTACCTGTACTACGACCTTTAAGTTATCCGTATTGATAATATGGAGGCTCTGATTGCCGGGGGCAAAACTTTCCCCGACCTTGATGGACAGCATATCCACCGTGCCATTTATATCGGCCGATACATTCGTAAAATCCAGCTGCTCCTGGGCAACCTTTAACTGGTTCTCCATCTGGTCGACCTGGTTCTTTGCATTGATCAGGTCTATTTCGGTCCCGATCTTTTCGTCCCAAAGGTTCTTACGCCGCTGATAAAGATCCTTGGCATAGGCCAGCTGGGTCTGCGCATTGGCGAGTTGCTGCCGTTGTATGGCATCGTCCAGCTTTAGCAACCGCTGACCCTGCGTCACATGGTCGCCTTGCCGTACATACAGCTCCCGTACGACGCCGCCGGTTCCCCGCGGAGAGATATACGAATTGTTCTCGGCATCCACATTCCCCTGCAGATCGATATAATGGGTAAAGGCGATGGGAGACAAAGGAGTCAGCGTGACCAGCTTTGCCTTTTCCACGACGGCAGAAGAAGGATCGGCCTTTACGATCTCCGCCTCCAGGGACGCAATTTGTTTGGACAGCTTATCCTGCTGGTCTTTCAGGGCCGCCAGCTGGGTCTTTTTCCCTTCCAGCGAATCGTTCTTCTGTACAGTGCCGCTGCCGCAGGAGGCCAGCAACAGGGATGAGCCGAGAACAATGGTCAGTATCTTATGCATAAAATCAATTTTAAATTTGTTGGTTAGCTGCAATGCGCTTACGCGCGTCATATTATAATTTTCCAGTAGCGTTCAAATAGTCTACCCGCGCGACGATGGCATTATAAAGGGCATTAAAATAATTGGCCTGCGCCGTCTCCTGGTCCGACAGCGCGGTTGTTATCTCCGTATTGGAGCCAAGCCCCTGTTCATACTTTTTCCGCGTCTGCGAATACACTTTTTGCGATAGTTCCATATTTTTCCGCTGGTAATCCAGGGAAGCCAGCGCCGAGGTAAATCGCAATTGCGCCTGTTTGACGTCATTGTCGATATTTATCTTCAGTGACTCCATATTGTTCTCCATTTGCCGCAGCCGGAGCTTCGCCTGCTGCACATTGGCGTCTTTATAAAATCCGTCGAATATGGGGATGTTGACGCTCAGCCCAAGATAGGAGGTCGGGAACCAGCTATTCTTTTGACCCAGGTTGAAATCATTGGTATACTGGTTCTGCGAATAGGCTGCTGTAAGGCTGGCCGTTGGGATGTACTCCTTTTTATATCGTTTGATGTCATACTCATCCAGCGTCCGGCCGATCTGTAGTAATTGAAAGTCGCGGCGGTCCGCATACTTATAATCATCCCCCAGGCTGGCGGTCCGTATCATATCATAGGTCAGCGAATCAGTAAGCCGTAAGGAATCCCGGATAGGCATTCCCGCCAATACCTTCAAACCCAGGTAACCGTTATCGATGTTGAATTGGGTCGCTATTTTCTCGGATTGCAGGTTGGCCAGCTGCACCGTAGCCTTATCGACATCCAGTTGCTCCGAAAAACCGTTCTTGAACATCTCCGTGGAGCTGAACAGCAACGCCTTCTGGTTGACAATATTGGCGTCGATCTGATCGATCTGGCTCTTGGCAATAAGCAGCTGATAATAGATCTTATAGATATTGGCCCGCACCCTTTGCGCCGTCACCTCTATCTTCTTCTGGTAATAATCCAGCGAAGCCTGACGGGCCTGGAGTCCGACGAATACCTGGCCGTCGAACAGTACCTGCTTTAAGGTCACGCCACCGTTGGCATTGTATTGCGTTCCGAATTTCAGCGGGATGAACGTTCCGGGCTGACCGACAAACTCGCCCGGGATCAGCGTCGTAGGGATCTGGAGATAATCCGTCAATCCCAGGTTACCCGTTACCTGTGGCAATGCCTGAGAAGTGGTGGCCCGATTACTCTGCTGCTGTAACTGATAATCCACAAGAGCATTCTTTACGTCAAAACTGTTCTTCGAGGCATAGTCCAACGTCTGTTGCAAAGAGAACTCATGCAGTTGCGGCGCCTGCGACGCATTTGTCTGTGAAACTGTCTTGCCTTTCTGCGATCCTCCCGGCGCGGCTTGCTGTGCGGACAGATCCATAGCCAGTAGCAGCAGCGCCGCCGCCATCCAGCTTCGTCCTTTTTTAAACCTTTTGTTCATGAGATAGTTTTTTGTTGCGTTCTGTGGTGTATTTCTCGATCAGCGTTTTCCCCTTGGGAGTAACGATCCCATGAAGAAAAAGGCTGGCTAGTTCATAATTGACCTCCGACATCTTGTACCGGCTATGCGGGAACATATCAAAATTAAAGACAAGAAAAGCCTGCTCTATCCGGCTCTTCGCGACGATGTCTTTATTGATGTCAAGCCGGTAGGCCCCTTCCTCCATCCCCCGCTCGATATTGTCGATGATCATCGTATAAAGGAATTGATATTTATATTCCTTCAGCTTGCGGTAAGCCCGCGGATGATGTTTTTCGAGATCATACAACATCAGGGGATTGGTATACTTCAACATCTCATCCAGGGACTCCAGGGCCAGGAAGATCTGGTGAACGGCATCGGCCGCCTGGTCCCTGAACACGTTGCACTCCAGCTCATTCTTCGCGATCTCCTGGTCGATGACGGCAGAGACCATATCGTCCTTATCCGTAAAGAACTGGTAGATGGTCTTCTTGGAAATGCCTAATTGAGTGGCTATTTCATCCATAGTGATAGACCGGATGCCATACCGCAGAAAAAGATCGGCGGCCTTAATTAATATGCGTTCTTTTACTTCCATTATTATATGCTTCCTCAGGGAATTAATCCCTCAAATCGGGGCCAAAACTAAGGAAACTTTTTTCGTTACCAAAGTTTCCATCCCCTTTTTTTCCCTCTCTCCCATTAATTTATTCCTCCGATAACCCAAATTCCCCACTTTCCCCTCCATTAATGACTAATTTTGAGGGCCTAAACAGTCGGCACATGAAGCTTCGACAAATACCCCGGAACTTATTTCGTCTTTTTTTACAGGGCGTGCTCATCCTGGCGCCCATATCTATCACGATCTGGACCGTCCTCGCCCTCTTCAACTGGATCGACGGCATCCTGCCCAACCTGGTGCATAGTGTCTCCCCCGGCCTGATCGGAACGGACTCCTTCGGCTTTCCCAAACGGATCCCCGGACTGGGATTTATCGTCTTTATTGCGATCGCCCTCTTCGTAGGATATATCTCCCCCTCCTTTATCGTCAGCCGCCTGGTCGACCTGGCCGACAAGCTCCTGGAACGTACACCCGGCATCAAGCTCATTTACTCCACCATCAAGGACTTCTTCGAAGCCTTTGCAGGGAACAAACGCAAATTTGACAAGGCCGTCCTGGTCAGCATCGAAGCCCCCGATGTATGGAGGGTGGGATTTATTACCCAGGAAGAGCTGCATGAATTCCACCTGCAGGAATATGTGGCCGTCTATCTTCCCCAATCCTATGCCTTCGCGGGACATCTGTACTTTGTAAAAAGGGACCGGGTACGCATACTGACGGATATCAGCTCGGCCGATGCCATGAAATTTGCTATCTCGGGCGGAGTCACAGAAATAGAAGAACCGGTCGCCTGACACCCTTTTTTTGAAAATCTTCAAAATAGAAGCGGCCCTATAGGGCAATAACCGGCAAGAGGGTATCTTTGGCCTCTTATATAATTATTATACTATTTAAAAAACGACGTAGTGGTTCATAATTTTAACGCCGGTCCCAGCATCCAGCCAAAAGAAGTATTCGAAGAAGCCAGCCGGGCCATCCTGGACTTTAACGGGACCGGGCTTTCTATCCTGGAGATCGGGCACCGGACCCCCCTCTTCCAGGCAGTGGTAGACGAGGCGATGGCCACGGCCCGCGAGCTCATGCAACTGGACGCCGAACACGAGATCCTCTTCCTGCATGGAGGGGCCTCCACCCAGTTCTTCCAGGTGCCGATGAACCTGCTGAACGAACAGGAGACCGCCGCCTACCTGGATTGCGGAGTATGGGGCACCAAGGCCATCAAAGAGGCAAAACTATTCGGGAAAGTGGATGTAGTAGCCAGCTCGAAGGACAGGAACTATACCTATATCCCAAAAGGATATGCCATTCCTCCCACCGCGAAGTATTTTCATTATACGACAAATAACACGATCGAGGGAACGCAGATGCATGCCATACCGGACACCAACGTGCCCCTGGTAGCGGATATGAGCAGCGATATCCTCAGCCATGTAATGGATTTCAACCGCTTTGACCTGATCTATGCCGGTGCACAGAAAAACATCGGGGCAGCGGGCGTCAATGTGCTGATCGTCAAAAAGGACATCCTCGGCAAAGTAGACCGCAAATTGCCGTCGATGATGGATTACCGGCAGCATATCGAGGCCGGCAGCCTGCTGAACACCCCGCCCGTATTCGCCATTTACATATGTATGCTTACGCTGCGGTGGCTAAAGGAACAAGGGGGAGTAGCCGCCATCGAAAAGATCAACGAAAGAAAAGCCTCCCTGCTCTATGATACGCTGGACAGCCTGCCGGTCTTTCGCCCAACCGTTGCAAAAGAAGACCGCAGCAGGATGAACGTGGTCTTTGTCATGGACAACCCGGACCTGGAAAAAGAGTTCCTCGCGGTCTGTAAAGACAATGGCATGGTAGGCGTAAAAGGTCATCGTAACGTAGGCGGGTTCAGGGTATCCCTATACAATGCCTTGCCGCTGCAAAGCGTACAGACCCTTACAGACCTCCTAAAAGATTTTGCACATAAAAAAGCCTAATAAATATGTCAACGATTGTTCCTTTCCAGGCTTTACGGCCTGTCCCGACACTGGCCAGCCAGGTAGCTTCCCCTCCTTATGACGTATTGAACAGTCACGAAGCCCGGGAACTGGCCGCCGACAATCCGTATTCCTTTCTTCATATCACAAAATCGGAGATCGATCTGCCGCTGAATGTAGATACCCATTCCCAGGAAGTATATGATAAGGCAAAAGAAAACCTGCAGACCTTCATAGAAAAGGGCATCCTGGTAGAGGAAGACAAACCCTGTTATTATATCTACCAGCTGGTCATGAACGGCAGAAGCCAGACAGGATTAGTATGCGCCAGCTCGGTCGACGATTATGAAAAGGATATCGTAAAAAAACACGAGTTCACCCGCCCCGAAAAAGAAGCCGACCGCATCAATCATATGAAGACCATCCGCGCCCAGACAGGCAATGTATTCCTCGCCTACAGGAGCGTGACCGCCATCGACAACCTGATCGAAAGCTGGAAGACCGGCCATGCCCCGCTCTACGAATTCGTCGCGGGTGACGGGATCGGTCATACGATCTGGGCAGTGGACGAAGAGGCTACGATCCGGGCCATCACCGGGCTCTTTGCGGGAGAAGTTCCGTTCACCTATATCGCCGACGGTCATCACCGGGCCGCTTCCGCCGCTAAAGTGCGCAAAGCGCTGGGCGCCGCCGCCTCCACCGCGTCCGGCTATTTTCTTACTACGCTGTTCCCTTCCTCGCAACTGCAGATCCTGGACTATAACCGGTTGGTACACGATCTGAATGGGGCCAGCCTGGAAGGATTCCTGGACAGCCTGCAAAAAGAGTTTTTTGTCGGCAAAGTAGACAAAGCCTTCTCACCCGGACAACTGCACGAATTCGGAATGTACCTCGACGGGAACTGGTACAAGCTGGTCGCAAAAGAAGGCACCTACACCACCGACCCGATAGGGGTGCTCGATGTCACGATCCTTCAAAAAAATGTACTGGACAAACTGCTGTCCATAAAGGATCAAAGGACGGACAAACGGATCGATTTCGTCGGAGGGATCCGCGGACTGGCAGAGCTGGAGAAAAGAGTGAACAGCGGGGAAATGAAAGCCGCCTTTAGTCTCTATCCCGTCAGTATCGGGCAGCTCTTCGATATCGCCGATAGCGGCCAGGTCATGCCGCCAAAAAGCACCTGGTTCGAACCCAAGCTGCGGGACGGATTGCTGACACATCTTATCTGAGCGTGTTCATCCTTCACCCGGGAGCGTTCATCAACATGCCGGAGGCCCTTCATCTGATTTCGTTTGTTAATATATAAAAGCCTGTCTTTTACATTCGCGCAAAAGTATATCTTTGAGCCGCACGAAAAACCAATTACATGAACAGGATCCATCTTTTACCCTTGCTGGCGCTGGTCACACTCAGCCTCTCCTCCCCGGCGCAACAACCCGATAGCAGATCTTCGCAGGAAACGGCCAGGACATATACCCGGCAAGGGGACTATGCCAATGCTATCGTCGTATTGTCAGCGGCGATCCAAAAGGATGCCCAAAACCTGGAACTGCTCAAAGACCTGGCCTTTAACTACTATCTGCAACGTGATTATACAAAAGGGATCGGTACCGCCCGCCCTCTTATCGATCGGCCCGACGCCGACGTTCAGGCCTACCAGATCCTGGCCATGAACTATAAAGCCATGGATGAAGGAAAGGAATGCGAAAAGCTCTATAAGGCAGGGATCAAAAAATTCCCAAAGAGCGGCGTGCTCTACAACGAATACGGCGAAATGCTCTGGGCCCGCCAGGACCTCGCCTGCATCAAACAATGGGAAAAAGGCATCGAGATAGACCCGAACTACTCCTCCAATTATTACAACGCCGCCAAATATTATTTTCTCACCTATGACAAGGTATGGAGCCTTCTCTACGGGGAGACCTTTATCAACCTGGAAAGCTATAGCCGGCGTACCGTCGAGATCAAGGACCTCCTGCTCGATGGCTATAAAAAACTGTTCACGGATGCAGATATGCTGAAACATCAGAATATAAAAAGCCCTTTCGTGGCGGCCTGGCTGAATATTATGAGCAAACTTTCCTTCACCGTCGCAAGCGGCGTCACCGCAGAATCCCTGACCACCCTGCGGACCAAATTCATCCTCAACTGGTTCGAGACCTATCCGGCCAATTTCCCCTTCCGCCTCTTTGACTATGAACGGCAACTGCTAAAAGAGGGAATGTACAACGCTTATAATGAATGGATCTTCGGCGCCGCACAGGACCTTCCCGCCTTCCAGACCTGGTGCAACGCCCACGGCGATGACTATACCCGCTTCACCAATTTCCAGAAAGGACGGATCTTCAAGCTGCCCGAAGGACAGTATTATCAGGCAGCTTCCAAGTAAATTTTGCCTCGGGGTTTCAACAAAATTTAACCCCGAGGCTCAATTTCGCTTATGATTGGCCTTCGGCCAACCGACCCGTGGTCGGTTTTGCACCTCCATTCTTTTTACTTAATTTGATGCCGGTTTCTACCGGGACCACTCATTCAAATAATAACTATGGCCGAACCTACCCGATTATTCGATTGCCTGCCGATCCAGCTCGCAACCCCTATCCCCGATATGCTGGCGGGTAAAGAGAACGGCCAGTGGAAGACCCACCCCACGGAATCCGTGGTGGATACCATCCATAAACTGAGCGCCGGGCTCCTCCAGCTGGGCATCTCCGGGGAAGACCGGACCATCGAAGGCATGGACAAGGTCGCCATCGTTGCCAAGAACCGCCCGGAATGGGTAATGGTCGATCTGGCCGTACAACAGATCGGCGCGGTCCTGACCCCCATCTATCCCACTATTACCGTCGGCGAACTGGAATTTATACTCAACGATGCCCAGGTAAAACTGATCTTTGTCAATGACGAGGACCTGTTCCTGAAAGTGATGAGCATCCGGGACCGGGTACCCAGCCTCCGGGAGATCTATACCTTCGAACACGTAGCACAGGCCAGCCACTGGAAAGAGATCCTGGCAAAAGCTACCCCCGCCTCCCTCGACCAGGTCGCCACCCTTCGTGATAAGATCCGGAGCAGCGATCTGGCTACGATCATCTATACCTCGGGCACCACCGGCACCCCAAAGGGAGTGATGCTCTCGCATAATAATATTCTCAGCAACGTAAAATCCTGTATCCCCTGTCTTCCGCGGGGCCCCATCCGGGCGCTGAGCTTCCTTCCCCTCAATCACATCTATGAGCGGATGCTGACCTATGTCTATCTTTTTAGCGGCAGCTCCATCTACTACGCGGAAAGCATGGACACGATCGGGGAAAACCTGAAAGAAGTAAAGCCACAGATGTTTGTTACCGTCCCCCGCCTGTTGGAAAAGGTCTATGACCGTATCATGCAAAAAGGCTCCGAATTAAAGGGAGTGAAAAAAAAGCTTTTCTTCTGGGCGCATGACCTGGCGGCCCGCTTTGAGATCAACCAACCGATGGGCGGCTGGTACAATATGCAATTATCCCTGGCGAATAAACTCATCTTCAGCAAATGGAGAGAAGCCCTGGGCGGTAATGTCACCTGCGTCGCCAGCGGAGGCGCCGCCTGCCAGGTAAGACTGATCCGGATCTTCACCGCGGCACGGATCCCGATCCTGGAAGGATACGGCCTCACGGAAACCTCCCCGGTGATCAGCGTCAACCGGCTCATGGTAGAAGATCGCATGTTCGGCACCGTTGGCCCGATCATCCCAGACGTAGAGGTAAAGATCGCGGAAGACGGCGAGATCCTTTGTAAAGGACCCAATGTAATGATGGGCTACTATAAACGTCCCGAACTCACCGAAGAAGCCCTGGCGGACGGCTGGTTCCATACAGGCGACATCGGCACCATCGTAAACGGCAAATATCTTAAGATCACCGACCGCAAGAAAGAGATGTTCAAGACCAGCGGCGGAAAATATGTAGCGCCCCTCGTGATCGAAAACAAATTAAAGGAATCTCCTTATGTGGAGCAGATCATGATCGTAGGCCCCGAACGAAAATTTGTCGGCGCCCTGATCGTACCGGCTTTCGCCAACCTCGAAGACTGGTGCAAACAACACGAGGTCCCGGTGACCTCCCGCACGGAAATGATCCGGCACCCCAAGGTCCTTGCCTTCTACCGGGAGATCGTCGATGGTTATAATAAATTCTTCAGTCACGTAGAGCAGGTCAAACGATTTCAGCTCCTCTCCGACGAATGGACCGTCGAGACCGGGGAGATGACCCCCAAGCTCAGCCTCCGCCGCAAAGTGGTGACAGAGAAATTCAGGGACGCGATCGAAAAGATCTACGCCGCCGGATAGCCGCTATCGGGTCGGGTCATCGCTCTGAGAATTTCAAAAAAGAAAGCCGTCCGTTCCCTACCACCAGGAACAGGATCAACAGCACCAATACCAGCACAGACAACGCCAGCTCCGACAACGGCCGGTACATTTCCGGGGACAGGTTGATAAAAAAGATCGCTCCCAGCAGGATCGGGATCTGTATCAGACAGGCAAAACGGGTCAGCACACCCAGGATCAGCAGGATCCCCCCCAGGATATGAGCAAACGCAATATAATTGCTCATCAACATGGAAGTAAAGGAACCAAACGACATTTTGTTGGTGATCAGATTCAGCATGCTCCCCATATTATTCAGAAAATCTACCCCCTTGTAGCAGAGGAATATGCCCAGGGCAATCCTTATGAAATCCAGCCATTGAGGATGATGAGCATCACCCCAGTGCTCAACGCGTTGTACGAGGTTCATATGGCATCGTTTTTAGGTAAGAAAAAAAGAACTCTTCTTAAATATACGGATTTTTTATAATTCCACCGCCCTTTATTTCCCCGCCGCCGTGGTCTCTCCCATCCAGGCGATCGGCATTGACGGTCGGGACTATACGCTCCCCGCGGCAAAAGACAATGACTCCCGGGCTTCGTCAACCTTCGGCGTCCTCCCGCAAAGCATCGCCCTCCGTCTCAAACAATCCCTCGACGACATCCGCTATGGCCGGCAACCAGATCCTTACGGATGGAATTTCATCGTCTGAACTTTCCGCTTCCTTTCATTAAACAAAAAATAACACCGGCCCACGTCCCCCCAGTAATTAAATCGCTAACTTGAAGGACAGAAACAAGGACCTTCATCATGGATAAAAAATTACAGGGGCAGATAGCGATCGTCACCGGCGCCAGTTCCGGTATCGGGGCGGGTGTATCAAGATCATTGGCAGCAGCCGGCGCGATCGTGGTGGTCAACCACCCCGTTGCAGCCACCCAGCCGGCAGCCGAGGCCGTAGCGACGGAGATCAAGGCCGCCGGGGGAACCACCATCACATATCAATGCGATGTCAGCAAGGAAGAAGAGGTGCAGAAAATGTTCGCCGATGTCATAAAACAATACGGTACCGTAGACATCCTTGTCAATAATGCCGGACTCCAACGGGATTCCGCCTTCCAGGATATGACGCTGGAACAGTGGAACTTTGTATTGGGCGTCAATCTCACCGGCCAGTTCCTCTGCGCACGGGAGGCGATCCGGGAATTTTTGCGAAGAGGCCCCGCACCGGAAAGGTCGAGGGCCACGGGCAAGATCATCTGTATGAGCAGCGTCCACGAGGTGATCCCCTGGGGCGGTCATGCCAATTACGCAACCAGCAAGGGCGGCATCATGATGCTGATGAAGAGCATCGCCCAGGAATTTGCCCCCTATAAGATCCGGGTCAACAGCATCGGCCCCGGCGCCATCAAAACACCCATCAATCACCAGGCCTGGGCCACCCCCGAAGCCGAAAAAAGTCTGCTGAACCTGATCCCTTACGACCGGGTAGGGGTAGTCGAAGATATCGGCGCCGCCGCCGTTTGGCTGGCCAGCGACGATTCCGACTATATGACCGGCCAGACGATGTTCGTCGACGGCGGCATGACACTCTATCCCGGCTTCAGCACCGGCGGTTAATCCCAAAAAGAGATCTGTAATGAACAACGAAAAAGAACGCCTGCGGTCCCCCGACTGGAAAAAATGGGGTCCCTACCTTTCAGAACGCCAATGGGGCACGGTCCGCGAAGACTACAGCGCCAACGGCGACGCCTGGAACTATACCACCCATGACATGGCCCGCAGCAAGGCCTGGCGCTGGGGCGAAGAAGGGATCGGGGGTTTCTCCGACAAACGGCAGATGCTTTGCTTTGCCGTCGGCCTCTGGAACAAGAAGGACCCGATCCTGAAAGAAAGACTGTTCGGCCTGAACAGCAGCGAGGGTAATCATGGGGAAGACGTAAAAGAGCTCTACTATTACCTCGACTCTTCGCCTACCCATTCCTATATGAAAATGCTGTATAAATATCCGCAGGCGGCTTTCCCCTACGAACAGCTGCTGGCCGAGAACCACCGGAGGACCCGCCAGGACCCGGAATTCGAGCTGATGGATACCGGCATTTTCGACAACGACAAATACTTCGATGTATTCATAGAATACGCCAAGGCGGACATGGAAGACATCCTGGTCCGGATCACTATCCACAATCGCGGCCGGGAAGAGGCGCACCTCAACGTCCTCCCCACCATCTGGTTCCGCAATACCTGGAGCTGGGGATATGACGACTACAAACCATACATGATGTCTTCCAACGAAGGCAATATCTTCATCCGGCACCGCGATCTCGGTGAATTCACCCTGCATGCCGACGAGACGGATATGTTTATGTTCTGCGACAACGAGACAAATACGCAGCGGCTATACGGAGCCGAAAGACAGGGGTTCTCCAAGGACGGCATCCACGAGTTCATAGTAAAGGGGAATGCACAGGCGATCAATTATCAACAAGGCACCAGGGCGGCCCTAAATTATGACCTGCTCATAGCTGGAGGCGGATCGGCGACTATTCGGCTGCGACTAAACACAAACATCAACCAGGGCCAGCCCCCCTTCCGCGATTTCGCGGATATCTTTGCCGCACGGATCCGGGAGACCAACGAATTTTATGATGCCCTGCAGGCAGAAATGAAGGACGAAGACGAAAAGCTCGTACAACGACAGGCATTTGCCGGCATGCTCTGGAATAAACAACTCTACTATTATAATGTCGAGCAATGGCTCAAAGGCGATCCGATGCAACCCACGCCCCCGCCGGAACGGTTAAAAGGAAGGAACCATGACTGGGATCACCTGAAGAACAGCAATATTATTTCCATGCCGGATAAATGGGAGTATCCCTGGTACGCAGCCTGGGACCTGGGCTTCCATTGCGTCAACTTCGCACTGATCGATGCCGACTTTGCAAAACACCAGCTCCTCCTGCTCACCCATGACTGGTATATGCACCCCAATGGACAATTGCCGGCCTATGAATGGTCCTTCAGCGATACCAATCCACCGGTCCACGCCTGGGCAGCCTACCGGGTCTTCGAGATCGATAAGAATAACAACAACGGCCAGGGCGATATCCCGTTCCTGGAAACCGTTTTTCATAAACTCTCGCTGAACTTTACCTGGTGGGTAAACCGGAAGGATGCGGAAGGCAACAATATCTTCGAAGGCGGCTTCCTGGGAATGGACAACATAGGACTCTTCGACCGGAATATGCACCTCCCCGACGGAGCACGCCTGGAACAGGCCGACGGCACCAGTTGGATGGCGATGTACTGCCTGAACCTGATGCGGATGGCGCTGGAATTATCGCTGGTCAATCCCGTCTATCAGGACATGGCCAATAAATTCTTCGAACATTTCCTGCATATCGCGGCAGCGATCGCCAAAATGGGCAGCGGAGTAGACGGACTCTGGGACAACGAGGATGAATTCTTCTACGATACGGTCCGGCTCCCGGCAGGCGGCGGATTCCGGTTAAAGCTGCGCACCATGGTGGGACTCATCCCCCTGTTTGCCGTAGAAGTCATCGACGACCATATCCTGCAGTCCCTGCCCGAATTTGCCAAACGCCTTAAATGGCTCCTCGACAACCGCCCCGACCTGGCCGCCCTGGTATCCCGCTGGCATGAAAAAGGCTCGGAGGAAAAACACCTGCTGTCGCTGCTCCGCGGCCACCGGATCAAACGCATGCTGTACAGGATGCTGGACGAGACGGAATTTCTTAGCGACTATGGCATCCGGGCCCTCTCCAAGATCTATGAAGAACATCCCTACGAATTGGATCTGGACGGTCAAAAGCTAAGGGTCAAATATACGCCCGCCGAATCCGACGTCCCCCTCTTCGGCGGGAACTCCAACTGGCGCGGCCCCATATGGATGCCACCCAATTTCCTCATCATCGAGTCCCTCCAACGCTTCTACCACTATTACGGGGACGACTTCAGGATCGAATACCCGACCCACTCCGGTAAATTATGTAGCCTGGAAGAGATCAGCGTCGAATTATCCCGGCGGCTGTCCCGCCTCTTCCTCCGGGATGAGAAAGGCCGCCGCGCCGTATTCGGCAACTATGAAAAACTCCAGCACGACCCGCATTTTAAGGATTATGTCCTTTTCTATGAATACTTTCATGGCGATAATGGGAGAGGCGTCGGTGCATCGCACCAGACCGGCTGGACAGGACTGGTCAGCAAACTGCTGATGCCAAGAAAACCAATGAATACGCCCCCGGCATCAAAAGCAAATGAGAACAAATAACACAGACCAGGCGCAATGCAACCATCGTAGCAGTCCCTGACAAGGTGCAGCGCAATGCAACCATCGTAACGGGACTCACCGCCTCTTATCGCAGCGTCAGCAAATTGCCGATCGCCGTCCCGGTTCGTACCAGGTTGGCAGCCGTATCCCGCAGGGCTGCGGTCAGATTAGCCGGCCCCTGCCCAATGGATAGCAGCACATCAAAATAGCGGCGTAGTTCCGGATCCGTTTCCAATGGCACCCTTCCCGCCACACCGATCACCGGAATGCCCCTTGCTTTCGCCCGGCTGGCAACCCCAAAAGGCCCCTTCCCCTGAAGCGTCTGCTCGTCGATACTGCCCTCTCCGGTAATGACCAGCCCGCTGCGTTCCAGGGCTTTGTCAAAACCCGTGAGCTGCAGAAAATAATCGATCCCGCTCACCAGCCTCGCCTGCAAAAGGCTGTGCAACCCCGCCGCGGCGCCCCCGGCCGTTCCCCCATAGACAAGCCGGGACATATCCTTCCCCGTCTGGCGAAGGACGACCTCCGTCAATCGCCGAAGGACGGCTTCCAATTGCAACACGCCCTGGGGGGTGGCGCCCTTCTGCGGCCCGAATACCGACGCCGCGCCCCGCTCCCCCAACAACGGATTATCCACGTCGCAAAGGACGATCAGCTCACAGCCGGACAAACGTGCATCTGCACCCGAAGGGTCGATCGATTCCAGGTCCACCAGGCTTTCCGGCATACCGCTCAGTTCCTGCCCTCCCTTATCAAGAAAACGAATACCCAACGCCTGCAAGATCCCCGTTCCCCCATCCACCGTCGCCGATCCACCCATCCCAAGGATGATCCGGCGAACTTTTCTATCCAGCGCAGACTTTATAAGGTCACCCGTCCCTCCCGAAGACGCATGCAACGTATCCGGCTCCTTATTTTCCAGCAACCGAAGACCCGAAGCATTTGCCATTTCGATCACAGCGGTATCCCCGTCGTCAATAAGACCGAAGTAGGTCGTTATCCTTCTTCCCAGCGGATCGCGTGCCTCCGCAGCCGACCGGCTGCCCCCAAGCCGCTCTACGATCAGATCGCCCGTGCCATCACCGCCGTCGCCGATCGGGAAACATTCGCTGGTGCATACCAGCCGGCTGCCAGCCAGTCCCTGTTGTATAGCCCCCGCGACGACGGCTGCCGGGAGACTGTTCTTGAAAGCATTTGGCGCTATGAGTACATGCATGGGTTCAGCCATGGGATCCCCGGTTTATCTGTTTACAATATTTACAGGCTTGCCCGACCGGAAGGCCGACAGGTTACTGACGGCGATCTCCATCAGACGAGCCCTGGCCTCTTTGGTCGCCCAGGAGATATGCGGCGTAATGATACAATTCTTTGCCCCGAACAACGGGTTATCCGCCGGGGGCGGCTCCGTGAAGAGCACATCGATCCCCGCGCCGGCAATGAGACCCCCGTTCAGCGCATCCGCAAGATCTTCCTCCACGATGATCGGACCACGGGAGGTATTTAACAGGAAGGCCGTTGGCTTCATCCGCGACAGGCTCTCTTTATTGATAAGCCCGCGGGTCTCGGGGAACAACGGACAATGGATACTGACCACATCGGACTGTTCCAGGAGTTCCGGTATCTCCGCCCACCGGAACGCAATGCCCTCCGGAGTGCCCTTCCGGCTCCGGCTGTTCCCGATGATCTTCATGTCGAAAGCAGCGGCGACACGCGCTACTTTTCCGCCGATATGCCCCATGCCGATGATGCCGATCGTCTTGCCGGCCAGCCCGACCAGCGGAAAATCCCAGAAACAGAAGTCCGCGCTACGCGACCATTTTCCTTCCATGACGGAGTCGCTATGCCGCTGAACATGCAGCGTCAGCTCGAATAAAAGGGCAAAGGTCATCTGTACCACCGAGGCCGTACCATAACCGGGAACGTTGGCGACGAGGATCCCCTTTTTCTTTGCGGCTTCGACATCGACAATATTATACCCCGTGGCAAGCACCCCTATATACTTCAACAAAGGAAGCTGCTCCAGCGCCTCCGCATTCACGGGGGTCTTATTGGTAAATACGATCTCCGCCCCCTTGCACCGTTCGACAACTTCACCCGGCGCAGTCCTGTCATAGAGGACGAGATCCCCGAATGATCGTAAACCGTCCCAGGAAAGATCCCCCGGGTTGAGCGTATAACCGTCTAAGATGATAATTTTCATATTAAGTATTGTCAGCGTTATTTTTCTTCCGGGTCATTATTCGTATCGTAACAGCCAATGCGATCAGTACAAGGACCAACGCCAGCAGATAGCCATAAGCTCTTTCTGCACCGGGCGATGCCAAAGCCGCAGCAATGACAGGACCGTTCATCCGGTAAACGGGGATCATCCATTTGAACAGATAGGCCTGCGCCAATACAATCCCGCAAATAAAGAACAACAGAAAAAAACTATGCCGGAAAGTAAACCGGAAGAGATCGGATTCCCGCCCCACCAGCCCGCCCGCAGCCGCAGCCACCGCTATGGATTGCGGGGAGATCATTTTCCCGACGACACCGCCGCTGACATTCGCCGCCACGGTCACCACCGGATCGACGCCGATGGAAGTAGCCGTAGCGGATTGCAGCTTGCCAAACAACGCATTGGCGGAAGTGTCCGATCCCGTTATAAAGACCCCCAGCCACCCCAGCACCGGGGCAAAGAGGGGAAAGAGAACGCCGGTATTCGCCAGCCCCTTTGCAATGGTTAAAGTAATCCCGGAATCATTGACAAGATAGGCAAAGGCCAGGACGGACGCGATGGTCAAAATAGGAAAACGTAACTGCCACAGCGTCTCCCCAAATACCCTGCCGCCCTGCGGATAAGACAACCCGACCAGGGGAATGGAGACCAGCGCAGCCAGCAGGATAGCCGTGCCGGCAGCGGATAGATAATTGAACTTAAAGATATGAGGCACCCCATTGCCATTCTGCTCCCGGATCACATTGTGCAAGCCCGGCACGGGAAACTGGAGCGTCCCTTTGACAGTGAGCAATTCTTTTATAGCCGGCAGACCCCAGGCAATAACAATGACCGTTAGTACGATAAAGGGAGATAGGGCCCGCAGGATCTGCCCGGAAGTATACCGCCGTTCCGTAACGATCACGGGCACTCCTTCATCCGGAAATCGCCAGATGGTCCTGGGCTTCCAGTATTTCAAGAAGATGATCAGGCAGATAATGGACCCGAAGCCCGCCAGTACGTCCGGAAGTGCGGGTCCCAGGTAATTGGAAGAAAACCATTGGATCCCGGCAAAAGAAAATCCGCAGACAAAGGCCGCCGGAGCGACCTCCTTTGCTTTCTTAAAACCCGCCATCAGGACGACGAGATAAAAAGGCAGCAGGGCGGAGAGAAAGGGCAGCGTTCGCCCCACCATCTGGGAGATCGCATCTTCGGGAATGGATGTCACCTGTGAGGCGACCGTGATGGGTATGCCGATGGAACCAAACGCCACGGGAGCAGTATTGGCGATCAGGCAAATACCGGCGGCATACAGGGGATTAAACCCCAGCCCCACCAGCATGGCGGCCGTTATGGCTACAGGGGCACCAAAACCCGCCATCCCTTCCAGGAAAGATCCGAACGAGAAGGCTATCACCAACGCCTGGATCCTCCTGTCGGAAGTGACCGAGGCCATAAAATGCCGGATGACCTCGAACTGACCACTCTTCACCGTGAGATTGAACAGGAAGACCGCCGTTATCACGATCCAGCAAATGGGGAACAAGCCATAAAGAGCGCCGCTGGCCGCCGACAGAAAAGCCAGTTTTACGGGCATACCATATACCCCCACCGCAATACCCGCCGCCGCCGCCGTAGCCAGCAGACTGGCCTGGTACCCTTTCATCTTCCGGATGATAAGCGCCCAGAAGATAAAAAGGATCGGCACGATCGCCACCAGCGCAGATAAGAACAGGTGATGGAAAGGATCGATAACTTGTGTCCAGGTCATGGGATCACGCTCGTTTATGTATGATGGGCTGTAAGATACGGGAGATCAGGTACCCGGGCAATATCAATTGAAGATCTTAATGGCCGGCAATTCGACCGTAAAGCGCGTTCCGTTATCCGCATCGGACTTAACGGCGATAAACCCCTTATGCAACGCGATGATCCGCTGCGCCAGGGCCAGCCCCAACCCAAATCCCCGCGAATTGCCCGTTCCCGAACCGCGATAGAAAGGCTGGAAGATCTGCTGGATCTCGCCCGCGGCAATGGCATCTCCCCTGTTGACCACCTGTATGAAGACCTTATGATTGGCAAAGGTCAGGTCTACGACGGATCGCTTGTCGGGAGAATATTTACATCCGTTCTCTACGATATTCTTGATGGCAATATACAACAGCTCGATATTGCCAAAAACGACAAAGTCCTTCTCATCCTCCGGGAACTCCCCAAAATCCAGCTCCACCTTATAATCGTTGTTCAGCCGTTTGACATCGGCCATTACCTTCAGCAACACCTCGTCCACCCGGACCTCGTTCAGCTCGATGCCGCCCTGGGAGCCGGTCTTGGCGATCTCCAACAGGCTCTTGGTCAGCTGGCGCATCTGTTGAACGTCTTCACGAACGGAAAACAGTACCTGCTTGTATTCATCCGCGCTCCGCTCTTTTTGCAGGACCACCTCCACCTGGCTGGAGACGGAGGTCAGCGGCGTGGAAAGCTCATGGGAAGCATTGGAAATAAACCGGCGCTGGATGGCGAACGATTCCTGCAAACGTTCCAGCAGGTCATTAAAGGTATACGCCAGCTGGCTCAGCTCATCCTGGCCCGTTCCGGCACGGATCCGGTGCGAAAGATCATAGGAAGAGATATCCTTTACTTCACGGATGATCTGGGCAATGGGCCGCAGCAATTGACCGGAAAACAGATAGCTGACCAGGGCCGTTAGACAAACCCCCAGGACCAGGCTCAATAAAAGGATCTTGTTCAGGGTCCCCACCCTTTCCAGCCCGTCCTCGTCATACCCGGCCACGACGACGATAAAACTCTTGTTGGTCGTCACCCGCCGGATCGCAATGGCATCGCGGTTATCGATGGTAAAATAGGTTTCCCCCTTTTGCTTTACATCCTGCAGGACATCATTGGTGATCTTCACTGGCTGGGTACCCGACATGTCGAACCGGTAAAGTATTTCCCCCTGGTCGGAATAAATGGCCATGCTCCGGGAAGGCAGGGTGCCGGCGGTGGAGGAGGTGTCCATCTTGCGCAGGAACTTGATAGCGCTGTCACCCCCCATCATGGCATAGAGCTGTGTATTATAATTGGCCCGGGACCGGAGCCGTTTGTTGAATACTTCCTTTCTCTCCAGGCGGGCAAAATAAAAGACTGACCAGGTGAGCAGGGAAATGATCGCCGTTACCAATAAGGTGAACAGCAGCATTATTTTATATCGGATCTTCACATCGGGGGTTTTCTTTCAGATCCCAATCTAAGAGTTTTCTTTGAGAACATAACCCATTCCTACCTGTGTATAGATGAGTTTGGAGGAAAAATCTTTTTCGATCTTCTTCCGGAGAAAATTGACATACACATCGATGACGTTGGTCTTGGTATCAAAATCGATATCCCACACATTCATGGCGATATCTATACGGGATACTACTTTGTTCTTATTCCGGATAAAGTATTCCAGCAACTGGAATTCCTTGGCCGTCAGGGGGATATTCCGGCCTTCCCGGCTCACTTCCTTACTGTCCAGGTTCATGACGAGATCCCCGACCTTTAGTATGTTCGAGCCCGCGGCAGGCTGGTGATGAAGCCTCTTCAGAAGGGCCCTGATCCGGACCAGCAGTTCCTGGAAGTCAAACGGCTTGACGATGTAATCATCGGCTCCGGCCTCAAAACCCTCTATCTTGTCCTCCGTCGCGCTCATGGCCGTCAGCATGATGACAAGGATCTCCTCATTATAGCTGCGGATATGCCGGGCCAGCTCATACCCGTTCATCAGGGGTATATTGATATCAAGGATCGCAAGGTCATAGGTATTGGCATCGAACAGCTTTTTCCCGATCGCCCCGTCATACGCTACATCGACCTCATAATGCTGCTCCGTCAACCCCTTACGCAGGGTTTCGGCAATCTTCTTCTCGTCTTCGACCAATAATATCTTAGTTTCTGCCATAATGAAACCTAAATATATCTAATCCCCGGCATCAGTCCGCATTGGACCGATTAAAATGAAATTAAACCGTTTTAGCAAAAAAACTTCCCCGGATACTATAATTTGCCGGAAAAATTCGTAAATTTTGTATACTCATCCCCCAGACGCCATTTAACCGTAATAAATAATTTTATCCCGGTCCGTGAACCGGATCATCTGTTTCGTCGTTATCGATGCTGCTATCATCGAAATACCTGTTGAGCCTATTCGTTAAAGCTTTAAAAAAGGGGGTGCTATGAAATTCCACGAATCGCCGTATATCAACCGGCGAAAGAAAACGATCGAGTTTTACGTCCACCACCTGAATCCTGCCGCCTGTTCACAGATCTCACTGGCCGGCACCTTCAATCATTGGTCTCCCGATGAATTGCAGATGCAACCCCAGAAAAGAGAAGGCGGTTGCTGGAAGATCACTATCCCCATGTTGCCTCATGGAAAGTACTTCTACAAGTTCTTTATCGATGACAAGATGTGGATAGAAGACATCGAAAACCCGTTGCGGGAACCGGACGGAGTGACAGGATGGAACAGCGTATTAACCGTGTAAATAAAAGCGGCCCGATCGGGCCGCTTTTATTTAAATTAACTATTGTTATAGACCTTATAGACAGATTCCCGCAGGGGATCACCCTTCTCACTACAAATAAACTCCAGTATATCGGCGATCTGCTCCGGTTTCACCCAGGTGGCAGGATCGGCATCGGGCATGCTCTGTCTGTTGATCGACGTATCGATCGTGCTGGGCGCCACGACGGCCGCGACCACATTCTTCCCCTTAGCCGTCGCATTCAACAGCTCCGCCAGCTCAAAAAGCATCGATTTGCTCAGGGCATAGGCCAATGCACCTTTTCCCTGCCCGGCGTTGATAGCAGGACGCGCACCCATAAAGACCAGCCGTCCATACCCACCCTCCAGCATATGCCGGAACAAGGGCCGGGCCGTGAAATAAACGGTTTCAAAATTCAACCCTACCATCTTCCGCAACGCGGCCCCATCCGTGGCCGCAATATCCCCCATCGCAAAACCTCCTGCCAGCAGCAAGGCCCCATCGATCCGGTCATACAGCTCGATGATCTCCTCCATAAAGTCCGCTACCACCTGCTCATTTTCCAGGTCCACGGCCCTTAGCTCGAAATCGGCATGGGAGGCGGCAAAACCCAGATGAGTGCCCGAATGATCGACCGCGATGACCTTATAGCCGCTGTCCAGGAATTTTTTCACCGCAGCGGCCCCGAGATTGCCATTGGCCCCGGTGATAAGAATGGTTTTTTGCATGGTTGCTCTTTTTGTAGGAACGATCCTGTTTTACAACGGTCCTTTTATTTCTGCAGCAGCACCTCCAGCATTTTATCCGCTACCAGCTGGTTGCCCGCATCGTTCAAATGAACTTTGTCCAGTGTCAGTATGCCCAACGCTTTATTACCCGGATTGTTCTTTAGTTCATAATTATGGAAGATCTCCCGCAGGTCCACCAATCCGCAATGCCATTTCTGCGCCAGGTTGCGGATGATCTGGGAATAGGCGTTGAGATCGCCGTCCTGCTGATTGGTAAAATCGTTTTTCTCCCCGATGACGCCCGGAGTACAAAGGATGACCCGGATATGCCTGTCCAGGAGCTTATTGATGATGGCCGTATAGAATTTTTCGAATTTGTCCGCATCGGTGCCCGTACCCAGGCTCACCTTATGCCAGACATCGTTCACGCCGATAAAGATAAACACGACATCGGGGTTCTGCGATAATACGTCGTCATCCATCCGCAGGTAGAGATCATATATCTTATTGCCGCTTACACCCGCACCGACAAGATCGTAGGACGAGCCGCTCCCCTTTTGCTGCGCCAGCGCATCCTTCATTTTTACGATATAGCCGCCCGGTTTGGCCCCCTGCTCGGTAATGGAGTCACCAAAAAAGATCACTTTCTGGGTCTTCGGTCGGATGGATAACATAGAGGTAATGGCGACAAATAGGGTCATCAGTACGGCAGGGCGTATAACAAAACGCATATAAAAGTATTTTTCTACTGCGAACCTACACCAAAATAAATAAATCGCCTACTTCGAATCACCCGTCCACCCCCTCTGCTGCCCTTCCTCCAACCGCCGCATGATTTCCAGACAGGCCCGGCTGTTGTGGTAGGGGCATTTCCAGAAACCAGCCTTGTCCTCGCCCGGCATAGGCGAATGATCCGCCAATACCCCCCAATACCATTCTCCTCCGACCGGGTCCCGGATATAGCGTTTGACAAAGGCCCAAGAGTCCAGCGAGCGCTGATACCACCCGTCCTCCCCGCTTACCTCCCAGGCATTCAAAAAACCTACCATGGCCTCCGCCTGCGGCCACCAGTGCTTCTCCCTCGCGCCCTCCCGCATCCCCCCATCGGCATCCAACCCTTCGGCCGCCACCCCCGCCAGCCGCAGCGCCAGCGACCTTGTCTTCTCCAGCCACGGCCCGTCCCCGATCACCTCCGCCGCCTCCTGCAGCAACCAGGCCGCTTCAATATCATGCCCATAGGAAATAAGACCGGACCGCACACCCCAATCCTCTCCAAAGAACAATCCGAGATGCCCCGTGACGGCGTTCACGATATGTTCCGCAAAAACAGCCAGCAGGTCTTTGATCCGTTGCTCCAGCAAGACATCCGGCCAGACCCGGTATAGATTGGTATATCCCTCCAGCACATGGAGATGCGTGTTCATCGTCTTTTGCTCATTGGCATCCTTTTCACTCAGCCGGAGATCATCCAACGGCTGCCAGTCACGGGTAAAGGCCTCATAATATCCTTTTCTTTCCCCGTCAAAGCTATGTTGTTCGATGGCCCGGAACAGCGAAATGGCGGCGTCCAGCGCGGCCGGCTCCCGGGTAGCCCGGTGAAATTCGCTCAACCCATACAGACAGAAGGCAAGTCCATAGACCTGCTTACGGCTCTCCAGCGGCTTGCCATCCGCCAACAGGCTCCAAAATGCCCCGCCATAAGCGGAGTCAAGAAAATAAGTGAGAATATATTCATAGGCCCGGCGGGCCATGGGCAGGTATACCCAATTGCCGGTAACCCGGTAAGCCGCACTAAAGGTCCAGAGGATCCGGCTGTTCAACACCAGCCCTTTGGGCGCCTCGGGATGCACACGCCCCTCCCCGTCGATCCTTCCAAAAAAACCGCCCTGTCTGTCATCGGGGGTACGCTCCATCCAGAACCGGAGGATCTGCTGTAACTCCTGCCTTGCTTCTTCCCGGTAAACAACCACATTCATGTCCTTTCTACTTTTGACTTTTCCCCGGAACGGGAAGACCCTTCCGCGCGGGCCCCTCCCGCACGGGCAAGGGGGATCTCTCCATCAGGCCCGATATAGCGCCTGTTCCTGTCAATGACCGACTGTAGCGTCTTTACGGAATCGGCGGAATGATGGCCGTCCGGCGGCGTGTTGACCACATAATCCAGCAGCTGCCCGATCGTAGTGGTCGCCACATGCATACGGGTATCGGAAGAAGCATAATAGATAAATACCCGCCCGTCATCATCTTCTATCCAGCCGTTGGAAAAGACGACATTGGACACATCCCCCACCCGCTCCTTTCCCATCGGCGCGATCAGGTACCCTCCCGGCCGGTAGATCACCCGGGTCAGGTCCTGCAGATCGGTCATGAACAGGTATAGCGTATACCGCAGACCAGCAGCCGTATTCCGTACGCCATGCGCCAGGTGCAGCCACCCGAGACGGGTCTTGATCGGGGCGGGGCCCAACCCGTTCTTCGCCTCGTTGATCGTATGATAGATCCGGGGGTCGATGATGACCTCTTCATCGACGACCGCATGGGTAATGGAAGACGAAACGCCAAAGCCTACCCCGCCGCCGCTCCCGGCATTGATAAAACCATCCTGCGGACGGGTATAGAAAGCATATTTTCCTTTGACAAACTCAGGATGAAGGACTACGTTGCGCTGTTGCGGAGAGGTCGTCTTCAGATCGTCCAGCCGTTCCCAGCTTACCAGGTCATGCGTACGCGCGATCCCGCATTGGGCAATGGCCGCCGATTGGTCGGCCGGCAGGGCCTGCGGGTCCCTCCTTTCCGTGCAAAAAAGCCCATAGACCCAACCGTCTTCATGACGGGTGAGCCGGATATCGTAGATATTGGTCTCCGGTTCGCCGGAGCCCGGCATGTGTACAGGAGAATCCCAGAGACGGAAATTATCCACCCCATTGGGACTCTCCGCTATGGCAAAAAACGATTTTCGATCCCAGCCTTCCACCCTTGCCATCAGCACATAGCTATCCTTCCATTTGATGGCGCCGGCATTAAAGACCCCATTGATGCCAAACCGCTCCATCAGGAAGGGATTCGTCTGCTCATCAAGATCATACCGCCAGAAAAGAGGCGTATGCGCCGCCGTCAATACAGGATATTTGTAGCGATCGAAGATCCCGTTGCCGGATGATATCATCTCATTCGATCGCTTGATCAGGAACATATATCCTTCATTCAGTTTTGATAGACGTTTAGTAAACGAATTCTTCATCATTGCCTTTTTTAATTTGATAATTAGTACTCACCAAGCCGGTCCCACCATGTTCTTTTAAGGACCAGTATGATCACCAGCAACAGACCCGCCGTTATCAGCAACGGCAATCGCAGCCATAGCACGATATACATAGGTAAAATGGTAAGACAAAGCTGCCCGATCATCCCCAGTACGATATTGAATACATTCCTCCGGAAATTCCTGTTCCCGGTGAAACCCGGGTCTTCCCGCACAACCCTTTCATGGATCGGTTTCCAGAACCCCCAGGGGCGCACGACTTTATAAAAGGCCATCAGCGTCGCGGCATCGGTAGGCGGGGCGGCATACGTACCGATGATGGAGCCGGCCAGCGACAGCCCGAACAGGACAGGCCAGTAATAAAGGTCCAGCCCCTGCAGCACACCAAAGGACTTCAGCACCGCCAGCGCAATGGCCGGCACGATACCCGCCAGCATCCCCCAGAAAAAACCATTGGCATTGAACCGCCACCAATGCCATTTCAACATATTGGAGGCCACATAGCCGCCATAAAGACCCGATACGATCCATTGAAGAACGGTATTGACATCCTTTACAAAGATCCCCAGCACTACACCCGTCACGACCACTACAAACCCCGCGAGGTAGTTCATGGAGATGGTCTTCCGGTTCGAGGCGCCCGGGTTGACATATTTCAGATAAACATCGTTGACGAGATAAGCCTGGGCCGCGTTGAGCGTCCCCGAAAAAGTGCCCATAAAGGCTCCCAGCAGTCCCGTCAGCACCAACCCCATCAGCCCCACCGGGAGAAAGCTATTGATGGTGGCCGGTAATATCTTTTCAAAATCCACCCCCTTCGCCGTCTGCAGATCACCGCTGATCTGGTTATAATATAATAAAGCCAGTACCGTCAGCCCGATGATCATGGAATAACGGACCGGCAATAAAATGATCGAGACAAAACCGCTCATTTTACTGGCCTCCTCCGGGCTGCGGGTACTCAATACTTTTTGCATGTCGTAATTGGGCGCCGGACCAGCCAGGCTGGCAAATATTCCCTTAAAAAGCATCATCATAAAGAAGATGCCGAACAAAGAAAAACCATCGTCCCGGATCTTTTTATCCGCATCCGGCACCAGGTGGCTCCAGTCCAGGTGCAGCCGCGCCCCAAAAAAAGGATCGAGCCAGCCCCTGGGTATGTGCAGGGAACCGCCACCCCGTCCATGCAACTTCATCATCGCAATGACCCCGATACTGATACAGGCCACGGACATGATCGCATACTTGATCACATCCCCCAGCACGATGCTGTGCATGCCGCCCAGGATAGAATAGAACATGGCGAACAGGGTAAATACGATCCCGTAAAAATGCGGTACATAGCCGGGCGCCACGTGGAAGGGCACATAAGGCTGCACGACCTCCCAGGGTATAAAGATCTGCATGAACTTCCCCAACCCCACAAAACCATAGGCCATAAAACCCAGACAGCTCAACAGGGCAAAGGCCACCACGATAGTATGAGAAGACCGCACGCCGGGCCCCGACTTTCCAAAACGACTGGCCAGCCACTCCGCACCCGTCGTCGCATTCGATCTCCGCAACCACCGGGATAGGTACATCATCATAAATACCTGGTTGAATACCGGCCAGAGCCAGGGGATCCAGATGCTTTTCATTCCATAGACAAAACACAGGCTAACCATCCACATGGTACCCGAAATATCGAACATATCGGACGCATCGCTCAACCCAAGCATATACCAGGGAAGGGACTTCCCGCCCATCAGGTAGTTCTGATTATTCAGCCGGGCTTTTTTCCGCAAGACCCAGCCGATCACCACCATAGTGACCAGGTAGGCGGCAATGATCAGCAGATCCGGTAGTCGTAGTTTCATTTATCGGTAAAGCTCCTCTTTTGTCGCCTCTTTTTGAAATAGGGTCGATGGCTGTTTATAAAACTGTATAAAATCCGCCGCCGATCCTTGTCCCTTATACGGCACATAAAACTCATGCTGCCCGTCGGGCTTCCCCCCTGCATTGCGCCAGGCCATGACATAGGCGATCCGATGCCCCTTCATGGCGGGCAGGAAAGTACCGGTCCACCAGCTGCTATCCGCCAGCCCGTTGTACCCAAATTCGGTGACGGCGGCAATTTTATGATGCGCCGCCGCGATCGAGTCCAGCATCGTCAGCGTACGGCCAAACTCCCGGCCAAAGACTTCACTCTTCGCGATATCATATCCCTGGTAGATATCGAACCCGGCCACGTCCACCCATTGATCGCCGGGATATCTTTCCAGCCAGGCATCCGCCGTCGCCACACGATCCGTATTATAAACATACAGCAGATTATGCACCTGCTTCTCATCCCGCAGATACGACACCGTGAACTGCCAGAGCTGTTTCAGCTCGGCAGGGGTACAATTTTTACCGCCCCACCAGAACCAGCTGCCATTCAGCTCATGAAAAATGCGAAAGATCACCGGGATATATTCCCCCTTTTCTCCCTTGAGGCTTTTCATAAAGACCGCGACCTTGTCCAGCCAGGTTTTATAAAGGGCGTTCTTTTCCCCGCCCGGCAGAATGGACGCCACCGTGCCCGGCGCCGGCTGCCAGGCCGTTCCCCCCGTCAGCGGGTTATTAAGATGCCAGCTGATCGTGATGACGCCGCCCCTTGCATAGGCTTCCTGGATAAATCGCCGTGTGGCATCAAAAGGAACACCGTCCAGATCGTCCGGATGATCCAGCTCGATACGTCCCAGCTCCGAGCCATAGAGTGCCGGATAGTCGCCCGTCACATCCTTTATATCGCTGCGGCCCGGCTCATACTTCCAGCCCACTCCATAGGCGAGGTCGTCCTGGTGACCGAACAGAAAACGATCCCGCCCCAGTTCCTTCAGATGCCGGTACAGGTGAACGGTTTCTTTGGTTGCATGCGGGTCAATGGGAAAGCCCGTCTCTTGCGCAAACCCGGAAAATACGCCAAACAGGCATATAAGGGCGGCGGCAAGTCTTATTCCGTTTCCAGTCATGGCAAATGAATTTTATATAAAAGACCCTGCAACGCAGAATTGCATCGCAGGGTCTTTTATAAATTTATTTTACCAGCATAATATCATCAAAATATAGTTGCTCGGTCACAGTATTGGCATACATAAAGAAACCAACCGTATTCAGCAATTGCGAGCTGTTGGCCGCCCAGGTCGTGGTACCCGTGTTCCACCGCAGGGTGCTGATCGGCAGTTTGAAATAGTTCCATTGATTCGGCAGGACGATCACGGGATTTATCGCGTTAGCGACGTTATTGTTGCCAAAGCCGCCACCCGGCCCGCCCCCGAACTCGACATACATGTTCTCCTGTGCCGTGCCGCCATATACATAGAACACCAGGTAAGTATAGTCGGGGGAATAAGGAATGCCATCGGCGGCACCCCCGCCGCCCATCCGAAGCCCATCCACTTTATAACCGCTGGGACCGCTGAATTGCATATTGCAGGAGGCGGAGGCGGTGATGGCGTGTACGTTGCTGATGGAAAGGTTATCATAAGACCAGCTGCCCCATCCGGGAGCAATGGCGCCGTTTGCAAAGACCTGGTAGGCATTGTCCAGGTTGACCAGCTCCTGGCTGCCATTGGCCTTAAGCGTATTTCCATTCGAGCTGTAGGCAAAAGAAAGGAATCCCCTCGTGACCGTAGAAGAAGGAAAGGAGAGTATCATGATCGAATCGTTTTGACTGACGATAGTGGCAGGACTCGAACCGGATACCGTACCCTGGACTGTTACCGCCGTAACGCCGGCGAGACCAATTCCGTTCAATGTCATCGTATAACCGCCCGTGGACGTATAATCAAAGCTGGAGTAGGTGTTGACCGTGGGCTGCGGCGACAGGATCGTGAACTTAAAGGTCGCCGAACCATTAGTGGTGGTTACGACCAGGTTGTTCGTAGCCTGCGTCCCGAAATACGGCGCCTTGGAAGGCAGCTGGACCAGGATGGAATTATCCGTGCTGTATGCCCTGTTGAAATAAGCGTTAAACCCGTTAAAGGTGACGGTAGTGGCAGAGCCCAGGTTGGTGCCTACGATCAGGTAATAGTTACCCAAAACGCCTGCGGTCGTCACCGAGTCGAAACGGACAGGCGTCGGTCCCAGCTGGTTGATCGTAAGGACCGGCTGGCCTGCCGAATTGTAGGTGACGATGGTGTCAAACCTCGCCGAAGAATCATTCTTATAATACGTATGCACGGAGGTAATGGTCGGCGCACCGCTTCCTGGCGTATAACCAAGATAGTTGTTCTTTTTGCAGGCGCCCGTCATTAATATCACCGCTATGGGCAATATCCAGCCGGTTTTGCTTATTAGATTCAGAATTCTACTTTTCATATGATTCTGCTTTATAGTATTTTTTAAAATTTATATGGTACAGGTGGTTGCAATAAGGCCGGATCGGCAATGGATTCCGTCGACGGGATCGGACAGATGAATTGCGCATCCGTAGGAGTGACAGTATAAGTATTCCGCGTCCAATCGGTATAGTTGGGCGCAGTACCCGCTCCGCTGGAGTTTCCCCGGTTCTGGGCAGAGATGATCGCGATGGCGGCCGGGTGGTGCGCACCACCGAAACCGTCGATGCGTTGCAGGTCATACCAGTAATCTCCTTCGATGGCGAATTCCAGCCTTCTTTCATTGATCAATTGCGTGTACGTGACGCTCGTAAGTGGAGGCACCCCTGCACGCTGGCGTACCAGGTTCACATATTTCAGGACAGTGGCATCGGTGGAAGTATAGCTCATCGGGATGCCGGACCCGGCCGCCGTACCGGCGGCCTTGCCCATGATGGCTTCGGCTTCTATCAGGTACACATCGGCATAACGCAGAAGATAGGTATTGTTGGAGGTAGCCTGTTTGGCAGCAAGGTTGTTGTTGTCGGTAGGAGTACCTACGACGTATTTTTTCATGCCTGCATGTACCCCCTGTGCATTAATATTAAGCGGAACCGTATATCCGCCCGCACTTTGCGTTATTTCCGGGTAAACATCGCCTGCCAGCATGATCGTACCATGACGGCGGATCACATCGCCATCGGCCTTAAAGGCATCCTGCAGGTCCCAGCTGGGACCCAGCTCACCATAACCATCACCCGTTCCGGTGATCGTCCCATTCGCCGCAATGACGGACTGGAGCTGATTCCCATATCCGTAGCCGGAGCTGGAAGTCCATTGGAGGGCGATCATGGATTCCTTACAGTTATTTCCCGCGAGCTCGAACATCGACGTAAAGGTGCCGGGTGCATCCAGGCCGACAAGCCCAAACTCACCACTGTTGATCGCCTTCTCGGCTTCGACCCTTGCACTGTCATATTTCTGTTCATATAAATACACTTTGGCCAGAAGCCCCGAAGCCGAGGCGCTCGAGCCATGACCCGTATGCGCCACTCCGGGAGTACAGTTGGCCTCCGCAAATGCCAGGTCCATGACGATGAATTTGTATACATCCGTTACGGGATTGACCGGGACGGACGCGAAGTTGGCCGAAGACGACGTCGGGTTCGTGATGAGGGGAACATTCCCAAATATCCGGACCAGGTAAAAATAAGCAAGCCCCCGCATGAGACGGGCCTCGCCCAGCGCATTGTTGACCGTTGCAGCAGGAACCGCTCCGGCGGCGCCCGGCAGATTGATCAGCAGCTCATTCGACTGCGCGATGACCGTATACAATGCATTCCAGGCGCTTTCAACGGTTTGCGTGGCATTGCCTTCCGACAGGCTGCGGAAAGCGTCAAAGGACCCGTCAGTACCCGCAAAACAAGCCGCGTTACCGCTTTGCAGATCACCCATGGCCAAAAAGGCCTTTCCGTTCAAACCAAACCAGGGAGCGGCATACAGAATATCCGTACTGGCCTGGACCTGGGGAACGGTCTGATAATAGGTACCCACCGTCAACGCATTTTCGGGAGGGCGGTTAAAAAAGTCTTTTTTACAACCGGTGGCCATGATAGCGATCAATGAGCCGGATCCGATAAGAAGTTTTATATGCTGTTTCATCTTGTTATATAAATTGGTTTACAATTAAAAGTCTGCATTCAATCCAAAGGTGATGGAACGAGGAGTCGGATACCTTCCGTAATCGATATTTTGTAAGATCGGATTTTGGTTCATCGAACCGACCTCGGGATCCAAACCAGTGTATTTGGTGAACACATATAAATTCTGACCACTTATAAACGCTCTTAAATGACTCATCTTTACAACCCTGGAGATCCTGGCAGGTAGCGTGTAACCGAGCTTGACATTCTGGATCCTCAGATAAGAGGCGTCTTCCAGGAATCGGTCGGACATGACCAGGTTATTATTACCAAAGCTTCCCCGGGGCGTCGGAATATTGCTGTTCGGATTGGAAGGTGTCCAATAGTTGGCTACGCTGGCCAGTTGGTTCATGTATAAACCATACTCGCCCTCCGTCTGGAAATGCACCGCATTGAGGATCTTGCCTCCTTGTGATCCGACCAAAAAGATCGAAAGATCGAAATCCTTATAGGTAAAGTTATTCCCGATACTATAGGTAAAACTGGGATTGGGGCTGCCCAGGTTATATTGCTTGTTTGGTCCGCCCTTTCCATCGGCGCCGGCATAGAGGATATCACCCAGGTAGATGCCATTCCCTATTGTTCTGTCGCTGGTGATCGGCTGGGGATTACCCAGGACATTTTGCGGGTGAGCCGCCAGGTCGGTGAGCTGCGCCTGCGTCTTGATGATCCCCATCGTCTTATACCCGTAGAATTCGCCAATAGGCCCTCCGGGCGCCGTACGGGTGGCAAAGATCGTCGGACCAAAACCGGTCGAGATGATGCCGTTCAGAACGGGGAATCCATTCAGCGAAACGACCTTATTGGTATAATGCGAGAAGATTATACTCGAAGACCAGGAAAAATCTTTCTTGACGATGTTCCGGCTGTGGATCGTGAATTCAAATCCCGTGTTCTGGACCTGACCCGCATTCACCCACGGTGGCTGAACAACGGAGTTACCGGAATATTCAGCGACCCCGCCGACCAGGAAAGCCGGCAGCGGTTGCTGGAAGAGAAAGTCCTTGGAAGTCTTTTTATATACATCGAACGATCCGTCAATACGGTCATTCAGCATACTGAAGTCCAGACCGACATTCTGCTGGATAGCCGTTTCCCATTTCAGGTTCGGGTTGTTCAGGTTGGAGAAAAGAAAGGCCGTGCCTAAGCCCGTCGCAGCCGCCGCAATAGCCGAACCATATTTATATTGGCCGATACTGGCATTACCCACGGTACCATAACCCACCCTTACTTTCAGGTTGCTGAAGACCGACTGTATACTTTTCAAAAAAGGCTCCTCCGAAAGCTTCCAGGATACCGCTATACCCGGGAAGTTACCAACCTGGTGGCCTTGTGCAAAGTTGGAGGACCGGTCCCGGCGGAAGTTACCGGTAAGGCTGTATTTATTATCGTAGGTATAAATGATACGGGCGAAATAAGACTCCATCGACTGGCTGCCCTTGGGCTCGTCCAGCAGATTGGTGGTTTGCGTACCCAGGTTCAGGGTCTGCACCGTGTTACCGCCGATAAATCCGCTGGTCTGCGCATTGACGCCGTCATAGGTCGACTCCCATACTTCATGACCCGCGATGGCATTGACCGCATGCTTGTCCCCAAACGTGTGGGTATAATTCAAGGTCTCGTCCCAGTTCCAGTAATTGTCATAGTCATTGTTAAACAATAAGGAGGCCTGGGTATTGAAATAAGCCGGAGCAGAACCCGCAGCTCCGTAAGAGAAGGTCGGATAGAACAGGTGTGATTGCGTCCAATCGAAATTCCCGTCCACTTCCGAATGCAGCGTGAAATCTTTTAGGAATTTGATATCGCCATGAATATTCCCCTGCACATTTGTCCGGGTCAGGTTGTTAGTAAGAAGAGCGGCTTGCGCTATTGGGTTGGCCGTTCCCTGGACCGTGCCATTGATCACCACCGGTCCTGCAAAGGTTCCATCGGCATTATAGACAGGGGCGTCAGGAGCCTCCAGGAGCGCATTATAAATAAGGCCATAGTTGTTACCAAGCGACGAACTCGTCTTGTTCTGATCCGCCGATAGACTCGTACCGACCTTGAACCACTCCTTCACCTGCGAATTGACGGCGGCATGAAAAGAATAGCGGCGGAAGTTAGAGCTGGCGATGGTTCCACTCTGGTTGAAATACCCGGCAGATATATAGTAATCCGTCTTGTCGCTGGCGCCGGACATGGACAGCGTATTGCTGTATTCAGGCGCATCGCTGAAAATAGCCCGCTGCCAGTTGGTGCCGGGTCCCAGTTTGCCCGGATTGGTGAATTCGACCCTCCGGGTGAGGCCAAACAGATCGGCCAGGTTGTTCTCATAGGCCGCAAATTGCGGAAGATTCATCATATCCAGGTACTTCCCCTGGCGCTGTCTGCCATACCATCCGTCATAGTTTATTTTGCCCTGGCCGGCCTTCCCTTTTTTCGTCGTAATGATGACCACCCCGTTGGCCGCACGGCTTCCGTAAATGGACGTAGCAGACGCATCCTTGAGCACATCGATCGTTTCGATATCATTGGGATTGATACTTGCCAAAGCACTAAAGGACGTTTCTTGCGGCGTAGGCGAAGCATTGATCAACCCGCCATTCGTGCTGGCCTGCTGAGATGCATTCCCGTCGATCACAACCCCATCGATCACATAGATGGGTTCCGAACCGCTAAAGGAAGTGATACCCCGGACACGGACCGAGACCGCCGCACCGGGCGCACCGGAGTTCTGGGTAACAGTTACCCCCGATACCCTGCCCTGGAGCATCTGGTCGACACTGGGCTGGGGAATATCCGCAATTTCCCTTGCAGCCACCGACGAGATGGCGCCATTAACATCCCCCCTTCTCTGGGAGCCATACCCGATAACGACCACATCACCCAACACCGAGTTGGATTGTTTCAGCGAAACGGTTAAGGAAGTCCTGTTCTCGATGGACAGCTGGCGGTCTTCCATTCCAACGAAAGAAACGATAAGAGATTTCCCGGATGGCGGGACCTGGATGCTGAATTTACCGCCTGCGTCCGTAGTGGCCGCGATCTTGGTGTCTTTGACCGTTACAGTAGCGCCGGTCAGGGGTTGGCCTTTTTCATCGGAGACAGTCCCTGTGACCGTTTTGGTTTGCGCGTAAGAGGTAAAGAGGGAAAATACCCCTATACAACATAGGAGCATTCTGAAGAATACTTTTTTTCTCATAAAGCAAGTCTGTTTGTTAGGAGCTAAATATAAATTGCAATCGGACTAAAAGCTAATGATATTTTATCCTGAAATTGATTAAAAAACACCCACTTTACCCCCCTTACCCCCATGCCCTACATTAAGTAATTGATATTCAATTAGCTAAAATTTTATTAGCTCGACGCGTCCATGTTGTACTTTTTTATCTCATCTTTGTGATATTCCGACCATATGAATAGGGCCCATTGTTACAACCATAAAACCTGCTGTCATATGAGTACGAACATTATGCGTGAGATCACTCCGCTCACCCAGAACGATTGCTTTACTATTTTATCCAGGGCTAAGAAAGAATTTAGCTTTCCGCTTCATTATCACGAAGAGCTCGAACTAAACCTGATCATCAATGCAAAAGGCGCCCGCCGTATCGTAGGAGATCATATCGATCAGATAGATGACATGGAGCTGGTGCTGGTAGGCCAGAACCTATATCACGGCTGGTTTACACATCAATGCAAAAGCGAAGAGATCCGGGAGGTGACGATCCAATGGCATAAGGACCTTTTTGAAGATAAATTGCTCCGGAGAAATCAATTGAGCTTTATCCGGAGTATGATGGAGCGTAGCCAGAAAGGCATTCTTTTTTCCCGGGAGACCACACAGGCCCTGGCGCCACGAATACTCTCCCTCGACCGGAAGAACGGGTTTGACTCCGTACTGGAGCTGTTGTCCGTCCTGCACGATCTGTCCATTTCACGGAATATGCGCACATTGTCGGATGCCTCTTTCACCAATGAGCATTTTACCTACAATAGCCGGCGCATAGAAAAGGCCTTCGAATACATGAATAATAATTATGACAAATCGATCAGCCTGAGCGAGGTGGCCAAACTGGTGAACATGACGGAAGTTTCCTTCAGCCGCTTTATCAAGAAAAGGACGGGGAACACATTTATTGACAGCCTGAATGAGATCCGCCTGGGCCACGCATCCCGGATGCTGATCAATACGACCCACTCCATTGCCGAGATCTCCTACAATTGCGGGTTTAACAACATCTCCAATTTCAACCGGACCTTTAAGAAAAGAAAAACCTGCACCCCAAAAGAATTTCGGGAAAGCTTCAACTCAGGAACACGGGTATTTTAGGAAGTCGGTGCGGCAGCCTTCGCGCCACGGGGCTGCGACTGAGCGTTCACGATGTCCATGTCCGGCCGCGATTCGTCCGTCAGGGCGACCTTTCCTCTTTCCTTCCGGATAACACGGGAATACAGCGAGATCTCCCTGTCGAAAAGAAAACGAAAGAATAGTTTCGTCCACGACTTATGCGACATCAGGCTATCATAAAAGCCAGGCGCCGTACTCTTGATCCGCGGAAGCTTATTCCAGGGAATGGAAGGGAAATCATGGTGTTCATTATGGTAGCCCACGTTAAAGGCTACGACGTTCAATACGCCATAATAGCTGAACGTCTCCTGCTCCTCGTCATGCGTGAGATAATGTTCCTGTACCCAACGGGCGCCAAGGGGATGCAGACCCACGGAAAAGAAAAAGCTGAGCAGGAGATAGATGATGGCTTTCGGTCCGAAGGCGACCCAGATGGCGGTGATAAAAGCGGCCTCTGCGATAAAGTTCAGCGCTACCCACTTATCAAAAGGCTTGATCTCCCGCAGCCGGGAAATACGAAAGACCTGGAACAACGGGTAGAACAATAGCCAAAGCGCCTTGCCGATAAAATAGTTATTGATCAGCTTTGCTTCCCACTTGTTGGGCAGATCGGCATCCAGCTCATGAACACCCTGGAAAGAATGATGCTTGATATGATAGCGTTCGAAAGAAACAGAACTCGGAAAAAGCTGGGGGAGATTGGCCAGGATACCCGACAGCCTGTTGGCCGCCCGGTTCTTGAACAACAGGTGATGGGCGCATTCATGGATCATAACGAACAAGGCATGATCGGCAAAGGCGCCGAGTAAATAGGCGGCGCCGACCACGATCCACCAGGACTGCCCTCTTACGAGCCAGGCAAGTACGACCTGGAAGGCAACGATCCCCAGGATGGCAAAAAAAGTAGAAGGGTTCTTTCCGATCAGTTTTCTTACTTCCGGATGTTGCTGCAGGATCTGCCGGGTACGGAGCCGGTGGGGCTCCTGTTTGGCAGAATGTACGAAATCGGTTCTTTGTTGCATATTGAAAGGACGGTTGTTATGAGCGTCTCAAGATACTAAAAAAACGACTTCGGCACCCCTCTTTCCGGCTTAAGACCAGAAATTTATGAATTAAAAAACGTTTAATGGGTAAGGTTTTCCCCGGAATGCCTTGCAGGGGCTGACATTTTGTATTATATTGGCATACAAATCAATACCCATGAAACGCTACCCAATTCTTCTGGCCGTATCCTTATTCCTTTTGGCTTCCACGACCGGTCGGGCACAGACCGACACCGCCCGGATCTCGGCAAAGATCCTTTCCTTCGCAGACAGTTTTGTAAAAGCAGATTATTATAAGAACTGGTCCGCCTATGCCGATCTCGTACCCCTCAGTGTTCTAAAATACTACGGAGGAAAAGAAGGCTATATCGAACATGTCGGCAAGTTCAGACCACGTACCACCAGCGATATCGAAGAGGAAAGCCCCGAACTAAAGGTCCTTCAGATGGCGACGGTGAATAGCGAATGGCAATGCGTGATCCGGCAATCCCGGTACTTTCACAAAGAAGATAAGAAATATCATTTCATCACCTACTTTATCGGACAGTCTATCGACGACGGAGATACCTGGAAGTTCTTCGACGTGAGCTATACAACCGTGGCGAAGCTCAATTATCAATTCCCGGAGATCTTCGGAGAGCTGGCTATCCATGAGCCGGTCATCCTGACCCCGGAACAGGAGGCCGCACAACAAGCCGCCCAGCAGACCGCCGCTGTCTCTTCAACCGCCAAAAAAGGGACACCCCGGAAAAAATAACCCCAAAAATTAAGTGGTTTACCAGGCTTTTTTTGAGATAAGTCCCTAAAAGATTAATAACCATATTGCCGGATCGGGCAATTCCCGATACCCGGTGTAACTTTGTCTTTTCATAGGATAAGGTTTAATGGTTAAAACACTTTGATTAGTACAACCCCTGGTATTCCTACCGGGGGTTTCATTTTGCGTCTCCATTTTCTTTTTGCGTCTCCATGGACCCATGGTCCACTTTTGCTTTGCGCCTCCATTTCGCTTTGCGCCCCCATTTTCTTTTTGCGTCTTCATTTTCATTTTGCATCTCCATTTTCTTTTTGCGCCCCCATTTTCATTTTGCATCTCTATTTTCGCTTTGCGCCTGCCCGCGATAATTTGCAACGGCAATGCAAATGCCTCGTGCGCGGAAATGCAACGCTGTAGCAGGTTCCAGAGCATCACACCCCTTTTTTACCGCTCCTCCGGTCCGGCAACCACTCGTCAGTCAAAATTTACCGATCAGACCCGTATTTTCGCACTTAACCGCTTATTTTGCCGCCCATCACAGGAGGAGGACCGGCATTCTACAAAAAGGACCGCTCCTACCGGTTGTACTAACAGCGAGGGGTAAAGTCATACTATCTTTACGCTATCAAATAAAAACGGAGCTAGTCTCCCCACCAAAATGAACACACATACGGAGTTGACATTGACCCATATCCTCCCCAGGGTTAGACCACCGGAAATCTCCACCCGGTAAAATTCCCTTCAATTCACATCCATTTTTTAATCGAATCAACATGAAAAAAATGATCGGGGTGGCAGCGCTATTGCTCACGCTCATCCTATCCGTTATTTACCGCCAGCTGACGGGCGCCCAGGCAAAGACCCCCCGCCCAAAGGTTTCCGTCCCCACCGTCGTACAGGAAGTGCGGGAAAATCTCTTCCTCGCTTCGCTGGCAATCCAATAAGGATCCGCTGATCTATGGCATAGCCGCGCCGGCAGTCGAACAGACCGGCGCATATGACCCGCAATGGTCATACAGGCCATGCCATGCCCGAAAGAGTCATCGCATTATTAACCTTTAAAAAAATAACTATGTCCAGAATCGGTAAGAAGATCCTGTCGGCCTTTGTAGAAACGACAGACACCAAAAAAGAACAAAGCCCGGAGAACGGCCCTGGCCCGGGTAACAACGGTACCCTCAATGGCAACGGCGGTAACGACAGCCGCACCGGCAACGGCGCGCCGGCAACCGATGCCCCGGAGCCCCGGCCTTCAGCATCCTCCGCCAATCCACGGTTCGTGGAATATTTCGACAAGCTCTTTAGCGAGGCAAATATTCCCGGCCCGGACTATTACGAATTCTCGAGAATGATCGGGGCGATGCAGGCGATACCGGATGAACAGGCCCGTTTCTACGCCGCCTATGCCGGTCTGCAGGTACAGGGCCTGGACAAGGAAAAGCTATTGTCGACCGCCGGGGAATACCTGCGGATGCTGGCTGCCGATGCCGGTCATTTCCAGGCAACGGTAGACACGGCGTTACAGGAAAAAGTACAGCGCAGAACGGCGGAAGCCCAGGAAAAGACCGAACGGATCCGGGCACTCTCGCAGGAGATCCTTGACCTGCAGACGCAGATCACTGCCCTGCAACAGGAGATCGGGGAGAACAAACAAAAAATTGAAGCCAGCAGCGGAGGATATGCTGCCGAGAGCGACGCGAGAAAGGCCCGCATCGAGGCCGATATGGAAAAGATCAGGCACTATATACACTAACAATAAAAAACCTACATGATCATGAACAACCTCATTCAAAAAACAAAAACGCCCGGATGGTGGAGCGAACCAAAGAACATCGCCACGGCCATCGTCGGCCTGGCCCTGCTGACAGGGCTCACCTATGGGTTCCTCACCTATGTCTTGCCCTGGCTGGTCAAAGTGACCTGGAGCCTGGTCAACCTGGTGATCGGTGGTGTCGTTTGCGGTTTCCTGCTGATGCTCGTCACCAACCGGAAATTCTGGCGGACCCTGAAATACCTCTCGGAGTTCATCGCGAATTATTCGATCGGTCTGGCCATCGAGCTGAATCCCTTCGCCATTCTTCAGTCGAAGATCGATCAGGGATATAAGGACAGGAAGACCTTGTACAACCAGTCCGCCAGGCTAAAGGGCAAACAAAGCGAATTGATGGACAAGCTCGGCGAGAAGGAAAAGGAATTACAGTTGAACGTTCAGAAGGTAAAGATCCTACAGGCCGAAAAGGGCGGCAACCGGCAGGTGAACCTGTATACCAACAACGTCATGCGTTGCCGGGAGTATATCGACAATGTAACCCCCATCGTGGGCGACCTGAACAAGCTGATCAGCTTTGCCGATGCCGCCTACGAAGAGAGCGGGATCATGCTGGAGGATGCAAAGCTGGACCTGGAAGCGAAAAAGGACTTGTATTATTCCGTCACGACGGGGCTCTCCGCAGTCACCAGCGCGATGAAGGCCTTCAAGGGCGACGACGAGCTGAACCAGGACGCGGAAAAGGCGCTGGCACTTCTGAAGGTAAGGATCGGCGAAAAGATCGGGCATATCAAGTCCGCCATCGACGTGACCTCCCGCTTTATGGATGACAAGGTGCTGGAAGACAAAGCCAGGTCCGCGCAGGCGATCGAGCTGATCAACCGCTTCGATCTGGGCAGGGATTTCCATTATACCGGCGCCGCCCTGAAGGACAACGAGGACAAGGGACGCCTGAAAGGTGTGCATACACCTGACCCCAACCCCGACCGGTACAAAGGATTGCTGGATTAAACCGTCCACTGCTCAATACCGCCGATTGGCTCATTAACGGTCCGCAGGACGGCTCATCAACGTCCGCTAGGCGGCTCATCAATGTTCGGCCGGATGGTTCATCAATGTCCGCTGGGCGGTTCAACAAGGCGGAGTGCCCGTAAAAATAGTTAACAACATTTTTTAAAAAACAAAAACATACTTATATGTCAGTCAAATTAAAACCCGCCGGAAAACTTCTCCTCATCGCTGCCGTGGTAACGGCGGGTATCTTCAGCGTAAAATGGTACCAGGGACGTCCCAAAGAAGCCGGCAAGGCCATAGAGCTTGGTAAAGTGGTGCTGCCCGATGCGCCGGAAGCCTCCCTGAATGCGCATGCGGTTCTCCTGTCCTTGCCCTCCACGACCGTGTCGATAAATGGCGGCACCCCCATGACCTGGGAACGGATGGCCTGGAATAGCCAGTTCTCCGGGATGTATGCCAACGGTGGCGTGCGCACGACAAAGGGCTCTTTATTCGACAAGGCCCACCTGGATGTCACTTACCTGCGGCAGGACGACTGCAACAAGCAGATGGCCGACCTGGTAAAATTTGCCGGGGATTATAAGACCAATCCCAATGCAACCGGAGTGTTGATCACCTTTATGGGTGACGGGATGCCCGCCTTTATGACCTCGCTGGCAAAAGAGCTGGAACCCCTGGGCGCCGAATACCAGCCCATCATTATACCGGTGGCGCACGGTAAATCCTATGGGGAGGACCAGGTGATGGGGCCTTCCGCCTGGAAGCAGGATCCCCACAATGCCATCGGCAAATGCGTAGCCGGCGTGCTGCGGGACGGGGACATAAATATCCTTTTGAAATGGGCCGGTGACAACGGGATCAAGGTAAACCCCGACGAGACCACCTATGACGGGGATGCCATCAACCTGATCGCGGCCAATGATTTCCTGGACGCGCCCAACAAGTATATCACAGGGTATACCGAAAAGCGCAAGATCATCGCGGGTGGCAGGACAACCGGCCGGGATACTACCGTTGGCGTGGATGCCGTAGCTACCTGGACGCCCGGCGACGTAAATGTCGCCACAAAGAAAGGGGGATTGGTGACCATCGCCAATACCCGTCAGTATGCATCCCAGATGCCGAACCAGACGATCGTCATCAAAAAATGGGCCTATGACCATCGTACCGATATCGAGAACATGATCATCGCATTGGCCCAGGCAGGCGACCAGGTACGCTCCTTCAATGAAGCGAAGAAATTCGCCGCGGAGGTCAGCGCCGATGTTTACCAGGAGCAGAACGCCGCATACTGGCTGAAATATTATAACGGCGTGGAGGAGACGGATCTCCAGGGTCAGAAGGTAAACCTCGGCGGCTCGGCCGTATTCAACCTGTCCGATATGGCCAATACCTATGGATTGGGCAGCGATAAGGTCGATCGCTATAGGGCAGTCTACAACACCTTTGGTAACCTGATGGTGAAAATGTATCCTTCCCTGATGCCAAGCTTTATGCCTTATGAAAAAGCCGTCGACAAATCCTTCCTGCTCAGCGTGATCTCCAATCACCCCGAATTGCTGGAAGGAAAGGCCATCGAGAATAAGTATGCCGACCGGATCACGGCAGCGGTCTCCTCGAAGTCTTACCACATCGAGTTCGAGACCGGCTCCGCGGTCATCCGTCCCTCGTCCTACCGGATGCTCGACGAGATCTTCGAATCGGCTGTTGTCGCCGAAGGCCTGAAACTGGGCGTTTACGGCCATACTGACAATAACGGTTCCGATGCCGTCAATATCCCGCTCTCGGAAAAAAGAGCGGCGGCGGTAAAGGATTACCTGCTGCGTAAAGGCCTGAAGGATGGCCGGATCGAGACGAAGGGCTTTGGCTCGAACAAACCGGTTGCCGGCAATAGCACGGCGGAAGGCAGAAGCAGGAACCGCCGGGTAGAGATCGTTCTGGGAGAGTAACTTTTCACGGGAGGCGGCGACTAATCCGTCGCCTCCCTTTAACCCACCCCCTCATTAAAATTTATTTATATGTTCAAGCCATTTTCAACGATCAGCCGGTCCGCTTTCCTTATCATGGTGGGTGTACAGGTATCCGTTACCCTGCTGTGCTGGCAATTCAGCGGGGGCGGGCTGATCCCACAACCGGGGAAGGTGTTCCTGGCCTTCGGACGACTGTTGACCACCCGTCTGCTGATAGACAACCTGCTGACAAGCTTGCTGCTCACCCTGCAGGCGATGCTGTATTCGATCGGGATCACGCTGGCGCTTGGGTATTTGTCGGTAATACCGTTCTTTAATAGCCTGGCGCGGTTCATCGTAAAATGCCGGTACCTGACCCTTACAGGCCTGATCTTTATTTTCACGCTGTTGACAAAGGATGGAAGCCAATTGAAGTTATCCCTGCTGATCTTTGGCATCGTGCCCTTCTTTACCACCTCCTTTCTTTCGGTGATCGTTCGTACGCCCCGCCAGGAATACGAGCTCTGCCAAACGCTGGGGTATACCCGCTGGCAAAGTCTTTACGAGGTCGTCGTCATCGGGAAGGCGGACCAGGTATTCGAGATCGTCCGGCAGAATTTCGCCATCGCCTGGATGATGATCACCCTGGTGGAAGGGCTGAATATGAGCGAAGGAGGGATCGGCGCCTTGCTCATCAAATACAATAAATACAATGACCTGACAAATGTGCTTGCCCTGCAGGGGGTGATCTTTGCGATCGGGCTTTGTTTTGACTACTTACTGGGGAAGATCCGTCACTGGCTGTTCCCCTATACAAAATTATAATAAGGCCGGCACCCACGAACGGGCGTAAGTACATCGGGCGCTAACATCAAACCAACCAACCTTCAAACGAACCAACCATGACAACCTATACCAAATCAGAAGTGCTGTTGCAGGCGAGGGACCTCTCCCTGACCTATGGCAACAAATGTATCCTCCGCGATATAAATTTCTCCATCCGGGATATCATCCGGCCGGGGCTGAAACAGGGGCAGGTAGTCTCCCTGATCGGGCGGAGCGGCATCGGCAAGACCCAGCTTTTCCGGGTCTTGTCGGGTCTGCAGAAACCCAGCTCGGGAAGCATTACGATCCGGGAAAGAAAGGCGATGGAGAATAGCAACGGTTCCATCGAGCTGTACCAGGAAAGGGCCGTGACGCCGGGGGACATGGGTGTCGTCTTCCAGAATTATTATCTGTTCGGGTGGAGAACGGTGCAGCAGTCGCTGATGCTGGCCGCCCGCCAGAACGGGGCGCTTGCCGGACAGGAAGAGGATACGATCCGGCGATATGCCGCTCAATTCGAATTATCGGATGTGCTGCACCGGTACCCTTCCCAATTATCCGGGGGACAGCAACAGCGGGCGAGTATTATCCAGCAACTGTTGAAGGGGTCCGATTTCCTTTTGCTCGATGAGCCGTTTTCGGGTCTGGATATCTGTGTGCTCGATAGGGTGGTGGAGTTGTTGTTACAGGTATCCCTATCCGATGAGCTAAAGACCCTGATCATCGTCAGCCATGATATCGCTACCGCCGTGGCGATCTCCGATACAGTCTTTATCCTGGGCAAACAGGAAGGGAAGGAGGGTTCCACACTGGTCCGCGAGGTCGACCTGATCGAGCGGGATCTTGCCTGGAAAAAGGATATACGGGCGGAAAAGATCTTTGCGGAGACGATCCGGGAGATCAAGGAATGTCTGTAATGGGATCCAGGATGCCGCTACTACGAAGGGTGACGGTACCAGGGAGGGTGATGGTACCAGGAAGGGTGATGGTACCAGGAAGGGCGACGGTACCAGGGAGGGTGACAGTACTCCGAAGGACGATGGACACTGAGCGGGCCAGTCCTATGCCTTTACGAGGGAGCGGATACCGGCGGAGGCGATCTGCATCCCGATGCAAAAGACCAGGAAAGCGCTCAGCCGGTTTACGATCTGTGCGCCGCGGGGACCCAGGCGGTGGATAAGCCGGGGGGCGTTGGCATAACAGATATAGATGAGGAGACACATCAGCAGGATGGCGATAAAAAGGGCGCCCAGGTTAAAAAAATGCGCCAGCAGGTCTTTTTCATCTTCGTGGGCGCTGAGGGTTAGCAGGACGGAGATCGTACCGGCCCCGGTCGTCATGGGGAACGCCACGGGATAGAACAGCAGATTGTCGATATCCCCGGCCCGGCGATCCGGCTGCGCCGTCTCCTTTTTACCCTTGATCTCGTCCTCGGAAGTAAGCAACTGCCAGCCCATGCGGCAGATCATGATGCCTCCCCCCAATTGAACGATGGGGATGGAGATCCCGAATAATTTCAGGATCCAACTGCCCACGAGGGCGGAGACGGTGCAGATGGCCAGACAGTACAACGCTACTTTTTTTGCCGCTCTTCTTCTTTCGGAAAGGTTGAGCCCCCCGAGCAGCGGGTCCACGATGAATGCCGATCCAATGGGGTTTACCGCCGGAAAAAGGGAAAGGAAACCGATAAAGACGGGGTGCAAAAAAGGGAGGTCGAATTGCATGAGCAATATTAGTTAATTTGCGCGTCTTAATATCATCTATGCGAACGCAATACTACTACGTTTCTGGCCTCGTCCTCCTCCTGCTGTGCAATCTCCTCCCCGCCTGCTCCTCCTCCGATCCCCGTACCCCGCATATCCTGATCCAGACCTCCGCGGGCGATATCGAGGTCGAGCTGTATCCCGGACAGGCGCCAAAGACCGCCGCCGCCTTTCTATCCTTTGTGGATTCGGGGTTTTATAAGAACAGTACTTTTTACCGGGTTTTGAACGAGGACAACCAGGCCACCGGTGCGCCAAGATCGGAACTGATCCAAGGCGGGATCTGGAAAACCGATCATAAAAAGGCGGCATCGCACCAGGGCATCCCGCACGAAACGACACAACAAACCCATCTCCTTCACAAGAACGGGACGATCTCCCTGGCAAGGACAACTCCCGGGACAGCCGGTACGGAATTTTTTATTTGTGTGGGTGACCAGCCGGGATTCGATTACGGAGGTGAAAATAACCCGGACGGTCAGGGTTATGCCGCCTTTGGAAAAGTGGTAAAGGGAATGGATATCGTACGGCTTATCTATGAGCGGCCGGAGAACAATCAATCGTTTGAGCCCCCTGTTGCCATCTATAATATTACCCGAGAGTAAGCGCGTGCCGGCGGTCCGGCCGTATTTTTCCACGGTCCCGGATTTTTTTTCGATTTTTGTCCGATCGCCCCTCCTTCAGTCGTCATAGCTGGGAAATCGATTTTTAATCCTTAAAATTTGCAATTATGAAAGATTTTATGTTCATCTTCCGCGGCCCCTCCCCCGAGGATCTGCGTCTGACCCCCGAACAATCCCAGGCTGCCATGCAGAAATGGTTCGACTGGATCGGGGAATTGAGCGCCAAGGGCATCTATGGTGGCGGTGACCCCCTGATGAAACAGGGAAAGACCATCCAGGGGAAAAAACCGGTGGTGACGGACGGCCCTTTTGCGGAAGGCAAGGAATTGCTGGGCGGATATTTTATCATCAAGGCGGAGTCCCTGGAAAAAGCCACGGAACTTGCCTTTGGCTTCCCCGATTTTGATACGCAGGGCAGCGTCGAGATCCGCGAGATCATGAAAATGCCGATGCAGTAAAACCCGGACGGGAAAACCCTTGTGGAAAAAACCAACCTCGTAATGAACCAACTTTCCGGGGAGTCCTCCCAACAACTGGTCGATCATCTTTTCCGTCATGAAGCGGGAAAGATGATCGCCGTGTTGACCCGTATCTTTGGCATCCACAACCTGGAACTGGTCGAAGACACGGTACAGGAGACTTTTTTGAAAGCGCTGCAGGTATGGAAGTAC
>DASYBV010000003.1:0-203495 GCA_036500545.1 Puia sp.
TTTCCGTGCAAAAAAATCCACCAATGCGATCAATATCATTGCCTGGGTGAGCATGACGGCCATCGTTGTGGGCGCGGCTTCGCTGATATTGGTATTGAGCGTTTTTAATGGGTTCGAAGACCTGGTCAAGTCCTTATATACCAGTTTTTACCCGGATGTGAAGATCACTCCTGCCAGCGGTAAGACCCTGTTCCTTACACCGGATCAATTGCGGCAGTTGTCCGGCGTTCCCGGTGTGCGTGCTCTTTCGCTGGTAGCGGAGGACGAGGCGGTGCTGGACAATGGCGGATCGCAGGCGTTGGTATATCTGAAGGGGGTTGACAGTAATTATACGAAGGTCAGCGGTGTAAGCGGCAAATTGGAGAAAGGCAGTTTTGACCTTGGAACGGATGAGCATCCGCTGGCGGTATTGGGCGCCGGTATTGAATATACGCTTGGATTGGAGGCGGACCGGGCGTTGGTGCCCTTGTCCGTTTATTTTTTCAAGCGGGGGGCGCCCAACTATACTTCGGACCCGCTGGCTTCGGTTAATCATGAAAGTATGGCTACTTCCGGTGTTTTTCGGATCCAGCAGGATTTCGACGAGCATTATGCGATCACGAATCTGGCGTTTGTAAAGCGGATGGGGGGGTTGAAGGCGGACGAATATACCGGGGTGGAGTTGTCGGTGGGGGATGCCGATGCCGGGCTCCGGGTGAAGCCGGTGCTGGAAAAGCTATTGGGAAAGGGTTTCCGGGTGCAGACGCGGTATGAGCAGAACCAGAACCTGTACAATGTGATGGGTACGGAGAAATGGGTGATCTATATCGTGCTGACCCTGATACTGGTCGTGGCGGCCTTTAATATGGTAGGGGCGTTGACGATGCTGGTATGGGAGAAGCAAAAGGATATTCATGTGTTGAAGGCGTTGGGGGCCAATAATGGGTTGATCAAAAAGATCTTTCTTAGTGAGGGCGTTCTGCTGGCCATGATGGGTGGAGTTGGGGGGATCCTGCTGGCCGTCCTCATCTGCTGGCTCCAGATCCGGTATAAGTTGATCCCGTTGGAGGGGGGATCCTTTCTCATCGATTATTATCCTGTGAAGCTGGTGGCTACGGATTTTATGTTGGTATTTTCTACGATCCTGGTGGTGGCGTTGCTGGCTTCGTGGATGCCTGCGCGGAAGGCGGCGGCACAGCCTATTGAGTTACGAAGTTAGGGTGGGGGGGATAAGAAAAGAGGGACAAAATGAAAGAAGGAATGATAAAAAAAGCCCCGGGGGGGCTTTTGAAATATGCTTGCAGGGTGACAGGACGATTATCGGGCTGGGGTGTTAATAATCTCCGAGTGTTTCGGGGAGTTGGGACAGGGCTTTTGCCAGTTGTTCGTCGTTGGGGGCTATTCCATGCCAATGGTGATCGTTCTCCATAAAATCCACTCCCTTGCCCATGACCGTGTGCATCATGATGGCGATGGGTTTACCGGCGCCTGTCATGCCTTTGGCCTTGTCCAGGGTTGCGACGACTTCGTCCATATCGTTGCCGTTCATCTCCAGGGTTGTCCATCCGAATGCATCGAATTTTGCGTGGATATTACCCAAATCCATTACTGCTTTTGTCGTGCCATCGATCTGTTGTCCGTTCCAGTCCACGGTAGAAATGAGGTTATCCACTTTGTGTGCGGCGGCGAACATAATGGCTTCCCAGTTCTGTCCTTCGTCTAATTCTCCGTCACCGTGGAGGGAGAACACAATATTTTTGTCGTTATTGAGTTTTTTGGCAAGGGCGGCGCCGATGGCAACGCTCATTCCCTGTCCCAGGGAGCCGCTGGCAACCCGAATACCGGGAAGGTGTTCATGGGTGGTTGGATGGCCTTGCAGGCGGGAATTGATCTTTCGAAAGGTCGCCAGTTCTTTGATGTCAAAATATCCGGATCTTGCCAGTGCTGAATAGAATACGGGAGAAATATGACCGTTAGACAAGAAGAAAAGATCTTCGTTCCTGCCGTCCATATGAAAATTTGGATCGTGTTGGAGTACTTTGAAGTAAAGAGCGGTGAGGAAGTCTGTACAACCCAGGGATCCGCCCGGGTGGCCGCTTGCGGCGCCATGGACCATACGAACGATGTCTCTTCTGATTTGTGTAGCGATTGCTTTTAATTCAGCCATATTGATAGATTTAAGCGTAATGGGGGCAAATCTACGCGCTTTTTTATTATCGGACATTGGTTTTCCCTTCCGGCTTTGGGAAAAATTGGCTTGGGGTAAATGATTGGTCCTGGCCGTTGTGCTGTTGGTCCAGATTTGTTTGGAAGCCTTGAACTTTATTATTAACTTTCCGGTCTAAATCTCCTTTAGTTTATTCATCTTTTGCAGAGATCCTGGTTAGTATTGACATCCTGAAACTGACCCAACAAATAACATTTCGTAGTGGAACGGGAATTGATATTTGTGTTAAGCGTATGTGATCCTGGTAGCATATAATAAAGAATTCCTATTTTTGTACACCAATCAAAATATGGCTGATGTTTGATGTTCTACTTTCAATAGCTATTTCATTTACCATCACGTTTCTGGCCATACCTGCCATTATCAATGTGGCTGAAATGAAGAAGCTTTTCGACATGCCGGATGAGCGGAAAGTGCATCATACGCCGATCACACCACTTGGGGGTGTGGGGATATTTGCCGGCTTTATCTTTGGGAGCCTGCTTACGGTTCATTTTAACCAATACTCTGATCTTCAATATTTTATAGCAGCTTCATTTGTCATATTCTTCCTGGGTTTAAAGGATGATATCCTTGTTATATCCCCGGTCAAGAAATTTATCGGCCAGGTATTGGCGGCGTTTATCATCATATATTATGGTGGGATCCAGATCCGGAGCATGCATGGTTTTCTGGGGATCTATCAGGTTCCGGAGATGTTCAGTCTTTTGTTAACTTATTTTGCGGTGATCGTCGTGATCAATTCTTTTAACCTCATCGATGGGGTGGATGGGCTGGCGGGCAGCCTGGGGCTTTTATCGACGGTGATATTCGGGGTTTATTTCCTTGAAGTTCACCTGTTGCCCTATGCGGTTATCGCCTTTTCCCTGGCTGGGAGTCTCCTGGCCTTTTTGATCTTTAATTTTCAGCCTGCCAAGATATTTATGGGAGATACCGGGTCTTTGCTGGTAGGGACCATTAACTCCATACTGGTAATAAAGTTTATCAATGTGGCCAATACGTCGGATGTAAGCTTTCCCATCACGGCTTCTCCTGCGGTCGGGTTTACCATCCTGATGGTGCCTTTACTGGATACTTTACGGGTATTTGGCATCCGCATATTCCATCGCCGGTCGCCATTTAGTCCGGACAGGAATCATATTCATCATTTGTTGCTGGACCGGGGATTTTCGCATCGGGCGATCACCTTTTTCCTGGTTGCGGTCAATCTGCTGGTCGTCACGGTCGTCTTTTTGGAGCGATCGCTGAGCTGTACCGTACTGATCTTTTCCGTTTTTGCGATCTTTTTTGCTCTGATTGCCGTCATCTATTATCTGCGACCGGCTCCCCGCCTTTTTGTCGCCCGGACCGGCCATGAAGAAAGCGCCCAACTGACGAAGGCTTCCAAATTTGTATCCCTGAAAGAGGATTCGATATTGGAGCAGAAGAATTGAAGGCCGTTTCATTATCACATTTGTGTAATTTTCCCTTTTGATGTAGGTTTGCAGGGTTGTCAACCACTTATCTATGTCAGACGATTTAGCGTTCATACTGGAAGATGCTGCCGAGAGCATGCAAAAAGCACTCGATCATCTTGAAACTGAACTAATTAAAATAAGGGCCGGGAAGGCCAATCCCCAAATGCTGGAAGGATTGACGGTCGATTATTATGGTAGCCCGACGGTCCTGAACCAGGTAGGAAATGTGTCCGTGATGGACGCCCGTACGCTTACTATCCAGCCCTGGGAAAAGAATATGCTTCAGCCTATTGAAAGGGCGATCATCAATGCCAACCTGGGCGTCACCCCCCAAAACGATGGTAATATCATCCGGTTGTTTATGCCTCCTCTTACGGAGGAAAGGAGAAAGGAGTTTGTGAAGAGGGCGAATGGGGAAGGAGAGCAATCCAAGGTCGCCATCCGCAGTATCCGCCGGGAAAGCATCGAGCAGATCAAGAAGTTGCAGAAGGATGGTTTGAGCGAGGATGAGGCAAAGGATGCGGAAAAGGAGATCCAGGACATCACCGATAAGTATATTGCCTTTGTAGAAAAACACCTGTCCGCCAAAGAGAAGGAAATCATGGCGGTATAGTCTTTATTCTTTTTTTCTTCCCATAAACCTGTCGCAAGGTAGAAAATACCCGGTTACGTGATCGCATGACTGAATAAAAACAATATATTCAATTATGGGAAAGCTAGAGCTAAAGCATATCGATACGCGGGCGCCCGAGGGCTGGGACAAGAAAGCCACCAAAGAAAAGCTGGAAGGCGTATTGCAGGAGCTGGATGAGTTGCAGAACCTGTTGTATGCGGAGTCGAAGCATTCGCTGCTGGTCGTGGTCCAGGGTATGGATGCGAGCGGGAAGGATGGGACGGTAAGGAGCGTATTTGGTAAACTCAACCCCCAGGGGGTCCTTGTAAAATCCTTTAAAGAACCCACCGCCGAAGAGCTTGCCCATGACTTTTTATGGAGGATCCACGCCCATGCGCCAGCCAAAGGGGTGATCCAGGTATTCAATCGCTCCCATTATGAGGATATCCTGGTCACCCGTGTTCATAAATGGATCGATGATAAAACGGCCCATCGCCGGATGGAAGCCATCAATAATTTTGAGCGGTTGCTTAGCCAGCATAACGATACGCATATCCTGAAGTTCTATCTGCATATATCGCCCGGAGAGCAAAAGGCACGCCTGGATGAGCGGATACATAATCCCGCGAAGCAATGGAAGTATAACGAAGACGATCTTAAAGAGGCGAAGTTCTGGGATCTTTATATGGGGATGTATGAAGATTGTTTTGCCCATTGCCATGAAGCGCCCTGGACGATCGTGCCGGCGGATCAGAACTGGTATAAGGAATATATCATCGCCACTGCGGTAAGGGAAACGTTGAAGGGATTGAAGATGCAGTACCCGGGGTTGAAGAAGAAATGATCTTTGGAACTATGCTTATTTAATAACTAAAATCAACTATCATGGGAATGCTCAAAGAATTCAAAGATTTTGTTATGCGCGGCAACGTACTGGACCTTGCCGTAGCCGTAGTTATCGGCGCTGCATTTGGCGCTATCGTATCTTCTCTGGTGGATCATGTCATCACGCCGCTATTGTTGACGCCGGCGCTGAAGGCCGCGAGGTTGCAGAACATCGATGGATTGGCCTGGGGTGCGGTAAAATATGGCAGTTTCCTTGCGGCCGTTATCAAGTTCGTCATTATTGCCTTTATCCTTTTCCTGATCGTCAAATTCTTCAAGAGCCTGGAAAGGAAAACGGTGCCTTCTGCAACGGAGCCTTCTTCCACAGAAAGATTATTGGCGGAGATCCTGTGTGAATTGAAGAAGGGAAATGGATCGGCTCGTCCCTGAAAGCAAGAAAAATATTTGAAAAATGAAGGCTTGGCAACTTTTTTGTTAGCCTTCATTGATCAAACTGATGTGTTATGCAGAATAATGGAGTTAGAAAACTTATGTTTATGAAGAAAAATATTTTCCCGGGGTTGCTGGGATTGCTACTTACGGTCGGGAGCATTTCTTTTTTACAGGCGCAGAACGGTGCGCAGGCGCTGAGGGATGCGGCGAATGGCGCGGCGATCACAAAGGACCCCAACGATACTACGAAGATGACCTGGAAAACGGGTGGATTGTATAACCTGACCTTTAACCAGGCGGCCCTCAGCAATTGGTCGGCGGGCGGTGACAAATCCGCCTTGTCGCTGAACACGTTGCTGAACCTGTATGCCTTTTATGCGGATGGGCGGCGCAGCTGGGATAATATGCTTACGCTGGCGTATGGTCTCACGAATACGACCAGTCTTGGCACCCGTAAGACGGATGACCGGATCGACCTTGTATCGAAGTATGGATATGACGTGGGTAAGAAATGGTATCTGACGGGGCTATTCAATTTCAGGAGCCAGTTCTCGGCGGGTTATAATTACCCGGATGCGAATACGAAGGTGCTGACCTCGGATTTCCTGGCCCCGGCCTATCTGCTTTTATCTGCGGGGATGGATTACAAGCCGAACGACCATTTTTCGATCTTCCTGTCGCCGCTCACGGTGCGCGAGGTGCTGGTGCATAATGACTCGCTGGCGGCCGTGGGGGCATTTGGCGTGGATTCGGGCAAGCGTTCCCGGTTTGAGCTTGGTGCGTATGCGTCCATTAACTATTCGACCAATGTCAGCAAGACGGCGGCCTATACGGGCCGGTTGGACCTGTTCTCCGATTATCTTCACAATCCGCAGAATATTGCCCTGTATATGACCAATGTGCTCAATGTCAAGGTGACGAGCCTCGTCAGTATGAACCTGTCGGTGACATTGATCTATGACAATGGGATCAAGACGGTAAAATCTGATGGCACTGCGGGCGGGCCGGCCCTCCAGCTCCAGGAGGTCCTTGGGGTCGGTCTGGCGTATAAATTTGCCAAAAAGACCCGGGCTCCGGTCAAACCGGCGTCGTAGGGAAGGAGGAGAACTTGGGGAAAACCGGGGAGGTGCGGGCGATGGGTGAGCGGGATTTTGCCCTACTTTCGTCGGGTTATGATAGCCACTTACCAGATCAAACTACCACAATTCGAAGGGCCTTTCGACCTCCTGCTTTTCTTTATCGAGCGGGACGAATTAGATATTTATAATATACCTATCAACCGGATCATCCAGGATTTCCTGGCCTATATTCATTCCGGGGAGCGTCTGAATATCGAATTATCCAGTGAGTTTATCCTGTTTGTGTCTACCCTGATGCGGATCAAGGCCAAGATGCTTTTGCCCCGTAAGGAGCTGGATGAGCAGGGGAATGAGATCGATCCCCGCCAGGAGCTGATCGACAAGCTGTTGGAATACAAGCGTTATAAGGAAGCTGCCGTCACGCTTGCGGAGATGGAGGCGATCCGGCATCTGATGGTGCGGAGGGGCAATCTGCAAAAAGAGCTGTCGCATATCGGAGAGGAAGCGGGTGAAGGAACGGAGATCCAGGCCATCACCCTTTTCAAGCTGATGAAGACCTTCGAGCGGTTGATGCTGCGGATCCAGCAGCGGCAGAACAAGCCTGTGCATACGGTGGTGCAGTACAATTATACGATGGAGGACAGCCGGACGCATATCCTCACCACGATCCGGCAGGAGCGGACGCTTTCTTTTGAGCGGATCTTTGACGTCTGCGAGAACCGGCTGCATGCTATCTTTCTTTTCCTTTCCATGCTGGAGCTGGTGCAGATGAATTATATGAATATCCTCATTGGTGAAGGACGGAATAATTTTATCATCGAGTTCAATGCCGACCGGCCGGAAGATGATGACCGGGTCTTTGATTATGAGGGTTACCGGGAAGGCGGAACTCCCCGTGATGTGGATGAAGGGTCGCGGCGTTCGAATGACAGGGAGGGTTATACCGATGGAACGTTCCCGGGTTTCCTGGACCCGTCGCCGAATTGAGGATGGCCGCCGCGGGAGGAGGATGGGATTTGGAAAATACCGGGGGGATGGAAAGTACCGGTGCGGCCGGATAGTTATGGTTAACAAGGATCTTATGAATAACATATTTTATCCCGCTTCGGAAAGGGGGCATGTTAATTTCGGATGGCTGGACAGTCATCACTCTTTTAGTTTTGGAAATTGGCATGACAGGGAGAAGGTACATTTCGGCGCCCTGCGGGTCTTGAATGACGATGTGGTAAGGGAGGGAAAGGGTTTTGATAACCATCCCCATGACAATATGGAGATCGTCTCGATCCCATTGAAGGGCGCCCTGGCCCATAAAGACAGTACCGGTATCGAGGGCATCCTTTATACCGGGGATGTGCAGATCATGAGCGCCGGCACGGGCATCCGTCATTCCGAATACAATGCTTCGCATTATGATCCGGTCAGTTTTCTCCAGATCTGGATCTTTCCCAAACAACAGAATATAAAACCCCGTCATGCGCAGAAGACCTTTGATCCGGCGGGTCGAACCGATCAATGGCAGATCGTGGTGAGTCCCCGGGAAGCGGATGGGGCGCTGTGGATCAACCAGGATGCCCGTATAGCGTTGGCGCATCTGGCCCGCGGAAAGGAGATCCGGTTCACGCCGGCTTTTCCGGGCAATGGCGTCTATATCTTCCTGATAGAGGGGGAAGCGACTGTCGATGGACGGAAGCTGGAGAGAAGGGATGCGATCGGGCTCTCCGGTATGGAGGCGGTCACTATCCTGGCGGACGAGGAGGCGGACCTGCTGGCGATCGAGGTGCCGATGTTTGCGTAAGACGCGAGTGATGGGGGATGCTGCGGGTGGTGCCATCGACGATCCGGATGGTGCGGATGGCCGTTAAAAGACGAATAGACGTTGTTTTCCCTCCTTTTCTTTATCGGGTGTGTTGAAGTTCTGAATGTTGTAGGTGAAGGTCAGCATCAGATAGCGCTGTAGTACATTGGTATCCTGGTTTATGATGGCGTTGCCCGAGGTATACGCGATAAAATTATTGCTTCTGTTCAGCACGTCGTATACGTTTAGTTTCAGCTGGCCTTTGTTATGCGCCAGAAAGGGATAGGCCAGTGCGGCGTTCCAAAGGAGATTATCCCGTGGAAGTCCCGGCGCCACCTGATCGTTGTACCGGTAGAAGATCTTATTCTCCCAAATCCATTTGCCCGGCGCCCGTACGATAACATCGGCCTGGACCTGGTGTGTATTTACCCGGATGCTCCGGAAGGCGGGTATGGAATAATGCGACGCGCTGATGCTATAGCTATAGTCGGGATTGATCTCCACCTTGTCATTCCAGTTAAATCCGAGCGACAGACCGGGGCCGACGGATGTGGTAGCCGATGTGCCGGCATTATCGTTGACCAATAATTCCTGTCGTGTCACCAGGAACCGGGCATTGATGCGGGCGGAAAAAATAAAGTGCCGGTCCCGGAAGTCCCTTCCCAGCGATCCCAGGGAGGACAGGCGGAGGGTCCCGTCGGCATTTACGGGGGTGATGGACTGGGAGCCATCTGTTGCTACGGTCCGGGACAGGATCACATCCCTGTCTGTCCGGCTTCCATTGACGGAAAGGTTTTCGCGGAGATTATTCCGGGGATTGGAGCTGAACCAGGAGATCGAGAAAGAACGGCGATGGCCCGGTTTAAGGAGAGGATTTCCGTATACGACGTAGAATGGATTTGTACTGTCGGGTACGGGTGACAGATAGGTTATCTCCGGTGCCGTTACGGACTCGTTGTATTGCGCCCGGACGTTTTTCCAGGTGATGGCAAGGCTGGGGAAAACATTGAACAGGGAGAGGCCGGCGGCCTTGTCCACCTTGTCGTAGGTATTATTGATCTGTTGTGACGAGAGCGCTACGCCCCCCGTGATTGTCCAGCTTTTGATCGTATAGGCCAGCAGTGCGTTGGCGAACCCGATATTTTGCGTGCGGTGATAGCCATTGCTGCCTTCGGGTAGAAAGAGGTCATAGTGTCCCGTGACGGGGTCGTTGTTATAGATGCCGATGCCGTATTGGTCTTCCAGGTATTGATAGTTTGCGTTGAGCCGGAGGGTCCATCGGGCGGACAGCGGGTCGGCCCATCCTATTGCGGTTGTCGTGGAGAGGTTGGGCGTCTGCGTCCTTCTCAGCTGGTCGAATAACAGGGTGTCGGAAGCGGGATAGAAATAAATATTGTCGGAGAGTGTCGTATTTCGCTGGAGGTCGTGCTGGTACTGGAGTACTTGTGAAAGGTTGAGGATCCTTCCGGGGTGGCGTTTGGATTTCCTTGTATACCGCAGGTCATGTGAATAGGCCCCGGTGTACTGGCTGGTCAGCAGGTTGCCGTCGCCGTTATTGACCGTCCCCAGCTTGCTGTTTGTCGTATTCAGCAACGTGCCTGCATCCGAACTTGTCACGCTGTAGTTGCCGCTGGCCCGGAAGGTGAGCAGGGTCAGGTTATCGGGGCGATATGTCAGCCCGATATTGCCGACATGGGAGGTCAGGTCCTTCTTTGTATGGGTGAGGGTGCGGGATATGATGCTTGTGTCGTTGATGAACTGCTGGTCCTGGTTGTCCGTTACGAGCGTGTTATCATTGTACCCGAAAAAATACTGGGTATAGAGGCTGAGTTTTTTTGTGGGGGTATGATTCAGGTTAAAGCCGGCGCCCGTGGCCCTGTTCTCGCCAAGGTCACCTCCTCCGAAGGAGATCCCATTGAGGCCGAAACCCTGGCTGCCGGCGGTGCTTTTTATGTTCATCGAGTTGATCCCGCTTCGGTTGAACCCGCCCATGCTGGTGATATCCTGGACGTTAAATCCGCCGGCATTGATATTGTTGCTGAATGCCAGGAGGCTGAGCTGCACGGTGTCGCGGTAAATGTTTGCGATGCCTCCCGCCTGGTAGCGGTCATCCGTTCCGCCGCCGGCGTAAGCCTTACCGAACCATCCTTTTTTTATGCTTTTTTTCAGGGTCAGGTTGATCACCTTGCCGATCTGTGTCATGTCTCCGTCCGTGCTTCGGTCTATTTGTTCTTTATCGTCGATGACCTGGACTTTGTCGATGGCATTGGCGGGCAGGTTGCGGGTCGCCATTTTCGGGTCGTCGCCGAAGAAATATTTCCCATCGACGAGGATCCTGTTGACGGCCTTTCCGTTGACCCGGATATTGCCTGCCCTGTCCACGTCGACGCCGGGCAATTTGCGCAGCAGGTCTTCTACCAGGGCGTCGGGCAGGGTTTTGAAGGAGGAGGCATTGAATTCGATCGTGTCCTTATATACCCGGATGGGTGGCCGTTCGGCTGTGACCAGCGCTTCGTCCAGGGATTTGGCGCTGGTTGGCAGCGGGATCGTTCCCAGGTCCAGGGGGGTATTGTCTTTTAGTTCGATCTCTTTGCGGGCGACTTTATAACCGATGAAGGATACAACCATATAGCAGGGGGTATGGAGGGGGATGCCGGGGATCCGGAAATGTCCGGTGGGATCGCTGAGGCGGAAGGCGACCATGGTGGTGTCCGACTGTTTGAATACGGTCAGGGTGGCCAGGGTGAGGGGTTTGTGAGAGACGGAATCGACGAGGCTGCCTTTGACGGAGCCCTGGGAAAAGACGTGATGGGGGATGAGGATGATCAAGAGGGGGAAGATGGAAAGGGGCGAAGCTTTTCGCATAAACCGGCTGATTTTTCCGCTATGTTACGAAATAATCGTAGCATTACGAAAATATCGGAGATTAAATTAATTTATGTAGCGCGTGATCAGAAGACGGAACGAGGACGGGGGTGAGGTGGGATAGCCGGAAGGAGGGCGCCTTATCCCAGTAATTGATTGACCCGTACTTTGTCTTTCATCATTTCGCGGATGGCGGCTGCGATGGCCGGTGCGTCATAGCCGCATTCGTGCTGGAGCTCTTTTGGTGATCCGTGTTCGACGATACGGTCGGGGATACCGAGGATCCGTACGGTTGCCTGGTAATGATGGGCGGCCTGGAATTCGAGGATGGCCGAACCGAATCCGCCGACGATGGTACCGTCTTCCACGGTGACGATGCGGTCGTATTTGGAAAACACTTCGTGGAGCAGGGCTTCGTCGAGTGGTTTGGCAAAGCGCATGTCGTAGTGGGCCGGGTTGAGTCCTTCTGTTTTAAGCTCGCGGATGGCTGCGGTGACGAAGTTACCCGGGTGGCCCAGGCTGAGGACGGCGATGTCTTCTCCGTCTTTTAATTTGCGGCCTTTTCCGATGGGGATCTCTTTCATGGGTGTCCGCCATTCTGCCATCACGCCTTCGCCGCGTGGGTAGCGGATGACAAAGGGGAATTCGTTGGTATCCAACTGTGCGGTGTACAGGAGGTTGCGGAGTTCGCCTTCGTTCATCGGTGCGCTCACGATGATATTTGGTACGCAGCGCATAAAGGGAATATCGTAGGCGCCGTGATGGGTGGGTCCGTCTTCCCCTACCAGTCCGGCCCGGTCGAGGCAAAAGACCACGGGCAATTGCTGGATGGCCACGTCGTGTATGACCTGGTCATAGGCCCTTTGCATAAAGGAGGAATAGATATTACAGAATACCCGCATCCCCTGGGTTGCCATACCGGCAGAGAGGGTAACGGCGTGCTGTTCGCAGATGCCGACGTCGAAGGCCCGGTCGGGCATTTTATCCATCATCAGTTTGAGGGATGAGCCGCTGGGCATGGCCGGGGTGATCCCGACGATCCTGGGGTTGTTTTCGGCCAGCTCTATCAGGGTGTGACCGAATACGTCCTGGTATTTTGGGGGCTGGGGCGTCGGGTAGTGCTTTTTGTAGATCTCTCCGGTAATCTTATCAAAGAGGCCGGGTGCGTGCCATTTGGTTTGGTCTTTTTCTGCCAATGCGTAGCCCTTGCCTTTCACCGTCATGATGTGCAATAGTTTGGGGCCCGGTATGTTTTTCAGATCGTTGAGGGTGTCTACGAGCTTTGTGATGTTATGTCCGTCGATCGGTCCGAAGTAGCGCAGGTTCAGGGATTCGAACAGGTTGCTGCTCCGGCTGATAAAGCCTTTGATGCTGTGTTCGATCTTACTGGCTATTTCCCGGCTGAAATGGCTGCCGACGGGTAATTTGCCCAGCGCCTTCCAGATATCATCCTTGAGTTTGTTGTAGGTCTGGGAGGTGGTGATATCGGTGAGATATTCTTTTAGTGCGCCGACGTTGGGGTCGATGCTCATGCAGTTGTCGTTGAGGATGATGAGCAGATCGGTGTCTGCGACCCCGGCGTGGTTCATGCCTTCGAAGGCCAGGCCGGCGGTCATGGCGCCATCCCCGATCACGGCGACGGCTTTGCGGTCGGTCTCTCCCTTGTATTTTGCGGCCATGGCCATCCCCAATGCGGCGCTGATGGAGGTGGAGGAATGCCCTACACCAAAGGTATCGTACTGGCTTTCTCCTCTTTTGGGGAAGCCGCTCAGTCCATTGTATTTCCGGTTGGTGGCGAATTGATCTCTGCGTCCGGTAAGGATCTTATGACCATAGGCCTGATGACCGACGTCCCATACCAACTGGTCGTAGGGGGTATTGAAGACGTAGTGCAGGGCCACGGTCAACTCTACCACACCGAGGCTGGCCGCAAAGTGGCCGCCGTGTACGCTTACGGTATCGATGATATATTGACGCAGCTCATCAGAGACCTGGTGTAGTTGTTCCCTGCTGAGTTTTTTCAGATCGGAGGGGGAGTCGATTGTCTGCAATAATGGTCCCGGGGTGATTTCCATTCGTTTTTCGTTTGTTTTACGGGCGGGCCTGGGTCCGCTTAGCGTGGTAAAATTACATTTTTATACCGTAGATTTATCTATCCGGGCTGCTATAAAGCGGGTATTCTGCTAAAATTATGTGATTTTAGCAGAATAGGGGGTGGGGATGGTCTTTCGTGTATCTCACTGGACCGATGGCCTGCTGAATTTGGCCATTAATACAATTTACGGGGCGGCAGCTAGGGGAAAAGGCTAGTTTTGATCTAATTTAAAGTACATATGCCTAAAAGTACGAGCAAATATTATTGGTGGTGCCAGATAAGCGGGTGGGGATTTTTGGCATTGGTTATGGTGTTGGATGCGTCCACGTTCGACCAGAATATCACGTCCCGGCGGATGGGGTTGATGGTCGTCAGCATATTTTCCGGCATTTTTGTCACTCATTTATTCCGGATCTTTATCCGGAGAACGGGCTGGCTGATGCTGCCGGTGGAGAAGGCTCTGCCGAAGTTTATGATGGGTATCCTGGCGACCTCATTGCTTATTGGCCTGATGCGGATGGGTTTGGACACGGCCTTCAATCTTTCATCCCCGAGCCGTCAGAAGATGGATTTCCTGACGAGGCTTTTGTACAATACGATGAACGACGGTCTGCTGATCGTGCCCTGGACCCTGATCTATTATGTCTACCATTATATAGAGAACAGCCGGAAGCAGCAGCTGGATACGCTGAAGCTGGAAGCGCTTGTCAAGGAACTGGAATTGAAGACCATCAAGGCGCATATCAATCCGCATTTTATTTTCAATGCCCTGAACAGCATTCGGGCGCTGATCGATGAGAACCCGGTCCGCGCGCGGACGGCCATTACCGAGCTGAGCAACATCCTCCGCAGCAGCATGCAGGCGGAAAAGCTGGAGACGGTGACCTTTGAAAAAGAGCTGAATATTGTAAAGGACTACCTGGCCCTGGAGCATATCCGGTTTGAAGACCGGCTGCAGGTGGAATATGATATCGATGAAGATACGCTGGACCAGCCGATCCCTCCTATGATGCTGCAGACGCTGGTGGAGAATGCGATCAAGCATGGGATCAGTCACCAGGTGAATGGAGGGAAGGTGAAGATCGTATCTGATTTTAAGGATGAGTTCCATGAATTGGTCATTTTGAATACGGGTGGTCTGAATGGGAATGGCAATGGGGGGCGGAATGTGGATGGTTTCGGGTTGGCCAGTACGAAGAACAGGCTGCAGATCCTTTTCGGGCAAAAAGCTAATTTTGATATACGGGAAGTGAACGGCAATACGGTGCAGGCGACTGTGCTGATCCCGGTTGATTTGACCAAGTAAATAATTAAGAGCGGACCGCTTGCGGTCCGTGGGTGAAAACTACCAATAGTATGATCAGAGCCATTATCATCGATGACGAACGTCTTGCCAGGAACGAGTTAAAGAAACTGCTACTGGATTTTCCTGAGATCGAAGTGATCGCAGAGGCGGCGAATGCCACCGAGGGAGTGGAAAAGATCGACAGTCTTAACCCCGATCTGATCTTCCTGGATATACAGATGCCGGGCAAAACGGGTTTTGACATGTTGTCCGAGCTGGAGAGGGCGCCCAACGTTATTTTTACCACGGCTTATGACGAATATGCGTTGAAGGCTTTCGAAGTCAATGCGCTGGACTATCTGTTGAAGCCGGTCGAACCCAAGCGGCTGGCCGATGCCCTTCAGAAATTACAGATAGAAGAAGATAAGGAGCCCCTGTCCGATCATACGATCTCCGTCAACCGCAGCATTTTGAACGAGCATGACCAGGTATTTGTAAAAGACGGGGAGCGGTGCTGGTTTGTCAAACTATCCGATATCCGTCTTTTCGAGAGCGTGGGCAACTATGCCAAGGTCTACTTCGGCCCCAACAAGCCGCTGATCCTGAAATCGCTGAATGCGTTGGAAGAGCGATTGGACGAGAAGGTGTTTTTCCGTGCCAACCGCAAGCATATCGTCAATCTTCGTCTTATCGAAAAGATCGAACCTTATTTTAACGGGGGGCTGCTGCTGGAGATGAAAGGCGGAGAAAAGATCGAGGTCAGCCGCCGGCAGACGGTAAAGTTTAAGGAGATGATGAGTTTATAAAACACCAGCCATGAGAATATTTGTCCCCGCTTTTTTCCTGTTATTTACGGGCGTAGGTTTGTCCGTTTCTGCCCAGGATATCGATGCTATCATCAATCCTTCCGTCGTTGAGAATATTGAAAAAACATTGTCGTCCGATGATATGCGGGGGAGGGCTTCTTTTTCGCCCGATATCGAAAGGGCGGCAGATTTTATAGAGGCGAAGTTCAGGGCCGCGGGTCTGAAGACCTGGAATGGCAGCTCCAGTTACCGGCAACCCTTTGTCCTGGTGCGCGCCAGCTCTATCTCCGCCACGGCTACGCTGGATGGCCAGGTCCTGCCGGCGGGGCATGTCTTTGCCGTCAGCTCGGAGACAAGCCTGTCCGTCGATGAGAACAGCGGGTATGAAAAGGCCTATATCAAGGCCGGGGGCAATATAGGAGTAGAGGCCAACCGTTATATCCATGGAAAGAAGAATGTCGTGGTATTCGTGGATACCTCGTATGCGAGCGTCGCTGCGCGGCTGGGCCGGTTTGGGCGTCAGCAGTTCAAGTCGGACCATTCGGTTATTTTTATCCTTGCGGCCGGCGACCCGGTCCACTATTCCGTGCAGATCAAGCAGGATGTGAAGGAGTCGAAGCTGGCCAATGTGGTCGGTATCCTCCCCGGCAAAAGCAAGAAGAACGAATATGTGATCTTTTCCGGCCATTATGATCACCTGGGAGTTGGTAAGCCCGATAATAAAGGTGATTCCATTTTCAACGGCGCCAATGACGATGCCAGTGGTACGACGGCTGTACTGATGCTGGCCAATTATTTTGGGAAGCTGAAGAATAATGAACGTACGCTGGTCTTTGCTGCTTTTACGGCCGAGGAGATCGGGGAATTCGGCTCTCAATATTTCTCCAGCCAGTTCGATCCTGCCTCGGTGATGGCGATGTTCAATATCGAAATGATCGGCACGGAAAGCAAGTGGGGAACGAACTCCGCTTATATCACGGGTTATGAAAGAACGGATATGGGGAAGATCCTGGAGAAGAACCTTGCGGGCAGCGGGTTCTCTTTTTACCCTGATCCTTATCCGAAGCAGCAGCTATTTTACCGCAGCGACAATGCCAGCCTGGCCAGACAGGGCGTAGCGGCGCATACTATTTCCACTTCCAAGATGGACTCCGAACAATTTTATCATACGCAAGGGGATGAGATCGGTACGCTGGATATGAATAATATGGCCCGGATCATCAAGTCCATTGCGCTGAGCTCACGCACGATCGTGGCGGGAGAGGATACGCCTACGCGTGTGGATACGACGCAGCTGCGGTAATAGGTGTTTGACGGTCAACGGGGCCGGGAAGCGGGAGAGGGGGGCGGAAGGGCTGTTGCCGACGTTTTATGGATCTCTGTTTCGACGCCTGTAGCGGTATCTGTCCTTGTTTCCTGCCATTGAAAGCCCAGCCGGTCCAATAATTTCCGGGAGATGATGTTCTCTTTTTCGAAGACCCCGTAGACCTCGGTCAGCCCGGCCTCATCGAAGGCGAAGGTCACCGCCTTTTTCATTAGCTCGGTGGCGAAACCCTGGTGCCAGCAGGCTCTTTTCAACTGGCATCCGATCTGCAGCAGGGAGCTGTTCCCGATCGGATTCAAATTAACGGCGCCGATAAAGGATTTGTCGGTTTTCAGACGGACTGCCCAATGATACCCCCGTCCGCGCCGGATCTGTTCCAGCTTTGTATACAGGAATCGCCGGTATTCCTCCTCTGTCATCACCTGGAATTTCCTTATATATTTAAATGTGTCGGGCTCGCGGGCCATTTCCATCATATCCGGGAAGTCTTTTTCTTCCAGGGGGAACCATAGTGTCCTTTCCGTTTGCATGCCTGCTCAATATACGAGGAAAAACGGATCGATGGACATAAATGAGAAGTCCTATACCTACCAGGAGATCATGAGGGAGCCCTTATCGTTGCCATAGGATCGCCGGCTCTTCCAGTGGGATCGATACGCCTTCGTGCCGGGGGATCAGACGGGGTGTATAGTCGCCGGCGGGGCGGGTTGCCGGAACGGATACACTATAAAGGGATGGCCCGGTTGTGGTGGGTTCGGAAGAGCCGATGGGGGAAGAACCGGAGGAGCCGATGGGGGGAGAACCGGAGGAGCCGATGCCGGGAGAACTGGAGGAACCGGTTGCTTTCATTTCCAGTCTGACCGGGTTGGCCCCATTCAATCCCTGTGCATAGAGCTCTATCAATATAGCGCCCGGATCAAGGTCCCCCAGGAATACCTGTACTTCGAACAGGTGTTTTTCATTTTCTGTTTTTATGCGGATGTCTCCAAAACGTAATTTGGGCCAATGGGTTTCCAGGGTATGTTTCCATTGGACGATCTGTTTTCCTTTTGCTCCCTGGTCGCCGGCACGCAAATGATAAGCGTTGGCGGCCGGCAGGTAATGTTTTTCCGTGTATTCCCGGACGGTGCGGCCGGCGGAAAAACGGGGGGTAAGGGTTGCCATGCTTTTGCGTATGCGGTTTACCCAGGAAACGGGGATGTTTTCTGCGTTGCGGGTATAGAAATCCGGTATCACCTGTTGCTCCAGCAGGTTGAAGAGGTCTTCGGCTTCGCGGCCGTCAAGGCTGGGATCGTCGCCATGTTCCAGTCCATCTCCCAATGCCCATCCTACATCCGGCGTATAGGCTTCTACCCACCAGCCATCCAGTTCGGATAGGTTGACGCCTCCGTTGGGCAGTACCTTCATGCCGCTGGTCCCGCTGGCTTCCCAGGGGCGTCGCGGTGTATTGAGCCAGACGTCCATGCCTTCCACCAGGTGTTCGGCGAGGAGCATATCGTAATCGTTGAGGAAGATCACCTGTTGGGAAGTGCCCGTCCGACGGATAAATTGTATCCAGCGCCGGATCAGGTCCTTTCCTCCTTCGTCGCTGGGAGGAGCTTTGCCGGCGATAACAAGCTGTACGGGTTGTTTGTGGTTGGTCAGCAGCCGGACCAGCCGGTCGGGGTCATGGAGGAGCAGGTCGGTACGTTTGTACGCCACGAACCGGCGGGCGAAGCCGATGGTCAGCACGTTGGGGTCCAGGAGTTTCCGGGCGTCGCCGATCGTCTCCTGTGATGCACCGTAGGATGTCAATTCGGCGACCTGTCGTTGCCGGATATATTGGATGAGGGAAGTGCGGGCCTTTGTCCTCATCTCCCAGATCCTTGCGTCGGATAAACGGAGTATATTTTCTGTCATCGTCGTTTTCTCGTCCAGCCACCGGTCTTTTCCACAGGCCTCTGTCCATAGTTCATCCGCTGCCGGCGATTCCCAGCTTGGCATGTGCACGCCATTGGTGACATGTGCGACCGGGACCTCTTCCGTAGGCCAGCGATCGAACAGGGGTTCGAAGATATGGCGGCTCACCAGGCCGTGAAGCCGGCTGACCCCGTTGACCCTGCCGCTGCCGCGGATCGCCAGGTAGGCCATATTAAAACTTTCGCTGGTATTATCGGGATCCTGGCGGCCCAGCGCCATCAGGTCACGGTCGGAGATATTGAGTCTCTTTGTTGCGTACTCGCCCAGGTAGGCGATCAGGAGGGCCGGGTCGAAATGATCAAAACCTGCTGCTACCGCCGTATGCGTAGTAAAGAGATTCCCTGCCCTGGTGATGGTCAGCGCAACTTCAAAGGTGGCCCCGGTCTTCTGCATATAGCTATATGCGCGTTCGAGCACGGCAAAAGCCGCGTGGCCTTCGTTAAGGTGGCAGACGTCGGGGGTGATGCCCAGTGTCTCCAGCAGTCTCCATCCACCAATACCCAATATTACCTCCTGTTTGATCCGCATTTCAGGACCGCCGCCGTATATTTCACCGGTGATCGACCGGTAGACCGGGATGTTGGCGGCGTCGTTGCTATCGAGGAGATATAATTTTACGCGACCCACCTGGACCTGCCAGACCCGCAGCCAGACCGGGTATCCCCGCAAGGGGATCTCTATCCGAAGCCATTCTCCGTTTGGCAGCCGCAGGGGTGTCACCGGCAGCTGTCCGGGATCGTTATAGGGTGTGTATGCTTCCTGTTCTCCGTGGGCATCGATATATTGCCGGAAATAACCTTGTTGATACAACAGTCCGACCGCGATGACCGGTACGCCCAGATCGCTGGCCGACTTCAGCTGATCGCCTGCCACGTTGCCGAGGCCGCCGACATAGATGGGGAGGGCCTCGCTGAGCATATATTCCATGCTGAAATAGGCAACCGTCGACAAAGAGGCATCCGGATGATCTTTTCGAAACCAGGTAGACTTCGAGTCTTCCAGTTCCCTTGTCCGGATCAGGGTGTCCACTTTTTCCCGGAAGGACGGAGATGTCAGCTGGCGCCGGAGCTGGTCACCGGAGACCGTCTGCAATACGAGCCAGGGATTGTGGGTCTGTTCCCACAGGGCGGGGTCCAGCTGCTGCCACAATTCATCGGCTGCATTGTTCCAGGACCAGCGCATATCCATGGCCAGGCTTACGAGGGAATCGAACCCGTCTATCTCCATCGATTGAGGGCTGCAGATCGGGTTACCATATAGATGTTGAGACGTGCTCATGTGTTATCGTTGTTTTGGCGAACCTGTTTTTTTTGTCGCTTTGCCGTTGGAGGGGCTTGTTTTACCCGTTGCTTTGTTTTGGGACGGGGGTGTTTTGCCGATCGATCGATCGCCGGATGGATCGGGTCGGTCACCGGAGGCGCTTGTTTTGCCGATGGCTTTATCGACGATGGATTGAGCTTCTTCGAGAATGCGTTGCAAATGATCGTTGCCCAGAAAGCTTTCTGCGTAGATCTTATAGATCTCTTCCGTTCCGGAGGGGCGTGCGGCAAACCAGCCATTGTCGGTCGTGATCTTTAGTCCACCGATGGGGGCGCCATTCCCGGGTGCGGTGGTGAGCATTGCCCGGATCGGGTCGCCGGCCAGTTCTTTTTGCTGAATTTGTTCCGGGGTCAGTTTTGTCAGGAGCTGTTTTTGCTGGACGGTGGCGGCGGTGTCGATGCGGTCGTATACCGGGTCTCCGAATTGCCGGGTAAGCTCCTTATAGATGTCGCCCGGATCGCGTCCCGTCCGGGCCGTAATCTCTGCGGAGAGGAGTGCGGGTATGAAACCATCTTTATCCGTCGTCCAGACGGTACCATCGAGACGGAGGAAAGAGGCGCCTGCGCTTTCCTCTCCGACGAAGCCGAGCGATCCGTCCAGCAGGCCGTCCACGAACCATTTAAAACCGACGGGAACTTCCTGCAATCTTCTTCCGAGGTGGGCGGTCACCCGATCGATGAGCTGGCTACTGACCAGGGTTTTTCCGACGGCTGCCTCCTTTCGCCATCCCGGCCGGTGTTTGAACAGATAGTCGATCATCACGCATAAATAATGATTGGGGGGGAGCAGGCCACCGTGGGTGACGATACCATGGCGGTCGTGGTCGGTATCGCAGGCGAAGGCGATGTCGAACTGGTCTTTCCGGTCGATCAGGCTTTTCATCGCATAGGGGGAGGAGGGGTCCATCCGGATCTTGCCGTCATGATCCATCGTCATAAAGCGGAAGGTCGGGTCTACCTGTGTATTCATGACGGTGAGGTCGAGCCTGTAGCGTTGGGCGATCGGTTCCCAATAGTGTACGCCGGCTCCTCCAAGCGGGTCGACACCCATCCGGATCTTTCCGTTCCGGATCGCTGCCATATCGATCACATTTTCCAGGTCGGCGATATAGTTCTGCCGGTAGTCATGCCGGTGAGTAGTCGAAGCCTTGAGGGCCCTTTCGAAGGGGATCCTTTTTATATCGCGGAGCGGCGGGCCTCCTCCCGGCGGCTGCCGGAGGAAGCCGTTTGCGGTCGCTTCGATCCATTTCGTGATAGCGGGTTCCGCAGGTCCCCCGGTGGGTGGGTTATATTTGAATCCGCCGTCATCGGGCGGGTTATGAGAGGGGGTGATGATAATACCATCCGCGAGCCCTGTTTTCCTGTCCTTGTTATATTGAAGGATCGCGTGGGAGATGGCCGGTGTGGGCGTGTATTCGTCGTGGAGGGCGATCATCACGTCCACGTCGTTGGCGGCCAGGACTTCCAGCGTCGTCGCATGGGCCGGGGTAGACAGTGCATGGGTGTCCATGCCCAGGAAGAGCGGGCCTTCTATCTTTTGTTTTTTCCGGTAAAGGCAGATGGCCTGGGTGATCGCGAGGATATGCGATTCGTTGAACGAGTTGTTCAGGGATGATCCGCGATGGCCGGAAGTGCCGAATGCGATCTGTTGTGCTGGTATGGATGGATCCGGTACGCCTGTGTAATACGCGGTAACAACGGAAGGCGTATTGATGAGCATGGAAGGATCCGGTAAATGACCTGCAAATGGACTTAAACCCATGGAAGTATGTTTTTGTGATGGTAAAATCAACTTTAATATGACATGGATCCGTCAGGCCGGCAGGAGATGCCGGTATAAATGTACGGTTATTGGAGCAAGAATGGTACGGGAGGGCGGATAATGCTGATTAATGAATTGTTATGGAGCTGCTGGAATCTTATCGGGTGGAAATATTGGCGGGTTTGTATTTCCCGGCTTTTCTCCGGGAATAGGCCAGGAAAAGGATGGCGAGGGCGCAGACAGCTGCGGTGACATCCTGCTTGCCCGGGTAAAAGATCGTGACGGTCATCAGCAGGATGGCCATGACGGTCATGGAGATGGCTGCATATTTGCTCTTGACATACATGTATTTCTTTTCGGCTGCCTCCCCTTCTATTGCCAGCTTTGTCTTTCCGGAGAGCATATAGCGGCAGAGTTCGAACTGGGCGATGCTGACGAAGGCGATGTTGAACATATAAAGATAGATCGGTATGATGATACCGTCCAGCATATATCTGAGACTGGAGGCCGTGAACGGGAAGGTGACGATGAAGAAGAGGAAGATGAGGTTGCGTCCGACAAGACCCTGGTCATAGGTCTTCAGCAGGCGGAATAACCGAAGGTGGGTTCTCCAGGACTGGCCTATAAAAAGGAAGCTGACGGTAAACGCAAAAAAGCTGATGAACATCGGGCGAAATGCGTGGAGGAGGGGTGCACCGCTAAGGCCTTTTGGTATTTCCGGGAATTTTATATCGATGGCGACCAGGGTGATGGCGATGGCAAATACGGCATCGCTGAACAGGATGAGCCGCTCCAGCTCAAATTCCTTTTCGAGCGCCGAACGATGGGGTTCGGCAGCCGGATGGGGCTGTCCGGAGATCGGGTATTGGTGTGTGCCCGGGTCGGGCTGTGCGGGTGTTTGCGCCGGGGGAGGCGGGTGTTGCTGTGACATTCGATAATATCCGCATAAAAACGGAACTACCCAAATTTCAACAGTACTTTTTCCATTTCTGCGGCGATCTTATCGTTCGAAAGGTTTCCGATGCTGCCTTCGTGGGTGTGGTGTAATTGTTTTGTGTAATCGAAATTGAATGCTCCCTTATCGATCTGGTTGCCTATCTGTTTGTAGGCTTCGCGGAAGGGGATGCCTTTATTCACCAGTTCGTTGACTGCTTCCACGCTGAACAGGTATTTATATTTTGGATCTTCCAGGATCCCGTCTTTTACCTGGATATGGGAGAGCATGAGGCGGGTCATTTGGAGACAGGCTTTCCCTTCTTCGATAGCGGGGAAGAGGATCTCCTTGGTCAGCTGCAGGTCGCGGTGATAACCGGATGGCAGGTTATTGATCAGCAGGGTCAATTCGTTGGGGGTAGCCTGGATGCGGTTACATTTTGCCCGGATCAGCTCAAAGACGTCGGGGTTCTTTTTGTGGGGCATGATGCTGCTGCCGGTGGTCAGTTCCGGCGGGAAGGAGATGAACCCGAAGTTCTGGTTGATATACAGACAGCAGTCCATGGCCAATTTGCTCAGGGTAGCCGCTATGGATGCCAGGCCGGTGGCGACGATCTTTTCCGTCTTGCCGCGGCTCATTTGTGCATAGACGGAATTATAGTTCAGCGTACGGAAATGCAGTAACCGGGTGGTCATTTCCCTGTCCAGGGGGAATGAGGAGCCGTAGCCGGCTCCGCTGCCCAGGGGGTTCTTATTCGTCACGTGATAAGCTGCGGCCAGCAGTTCGAGGTCATCGATCAGGCTTTCTGCATAGGCGCCGAACCAAAGGCCAAAGGAGGAAGGCATGGCGATCTGGAGGTGGGTATAGCCGGGTAAGAGTTTGTCCTTATACTGTTCGCTAAGCGTGATGAGGAGGTCGAATAATTGTCTGGCTTCTTCTTTCAGGGCCAATACCTGTGCGCGGAGATAGAGTTTGATATCTACGGCGACCTGGTCATTGCGGCTTCTTCCGCTATGGATCTTTTTGCCGGCCTCTCCGATGCGGCTGGTCAGCAGCCATTCCACCTGGGAATGGACGTCTTCGATACCCGGCTCTATGATAAAAGAGCCATTGCGGATCTCCTTCAGGATGTTGTTCAGTTCTTTGTGGATGAGGGTCTGGTCCTCTTTGCCGAGCAATCCTACTGAAGCCAGCATTTCGGTGTGTGCCAGGGAGCCAAGCACGTCGTATTCTGCCAGCAGGACGTCGAAGTCCTTGTCACGTCCTACGGTAAAGGTCTCGATAAGGGCCGAGGTGCTGGTGTTCTCTTTGCTCCAAAGTTTGTTTCCGCTCATAGTTGTATATTCTATCCCCTTGCCGGGGCGATGATCTTAATTTGTTAATACTATAGGCTCCAGCAGGCCGATGTATCCTTCGATGCCTTGTCCGATCTCTTCCAGGTAGATAAATTCGTCGGCGGTATGACTACGGGCCGAGTCGCCGGGACCCGTTTTCAGGGTTGGAAAGGGCATCAGGGCCTTATCGGAGGTCGTGGGGCTTCCATAGCAGGTGCGGCCCATCCGGATCCCGGATCGTACGACGGGATGATCCCGGCGGATCGACGAAGAGCGCATGCGCAGGCTTCGGGGGGTCACTTCACAGCTGACATTCCCGTGTATGGCGTCCAGGATCTCTTCGAAGGTATATAATTCGTTGACGCGAACGTCCACTACAAAATGACATTGAGAGGGGACCACGTTGTGGGCCTTGTTATCCGTATCGATAACTGTGACGCTCATCTTCACCGGGCCGAGCAGGTCGGAAACCTTATCGAACCGGTAGGTGCGGAACCATTCGATATCGGGCAGCGCTTTGTAGAGGGCGTTTGCTCCTTCTTCCCTTGCCGCATGTCCTGCCTTGCCATGGCTGATACAGTCGAGGACCAGCAGTCCTTTTTCCGCCACGGCCAGCTGCATTTGCGTGGGTTCGCCGACAATGCCCCAATCGATCTTTCCCAGGGAGGGCAGGAGGAGCTCGATCCCGTTGTGCCCGGAGATCTCTTCTTCTGCGGTAGCTGCCAGGAGCAGGTTGTGCGTCAGCTCCTTTTGTTCGAAGAAATAGATAAATGCCGCGATCAGGGATACCAGGGGTCCGCCGGCATCGTTGCTGCCCAGTCCGAAAAGTTTTCCGTCCTTTTCCAATGCGGTGAAGGGGTCGAGGGTATAGGCTTTATTGGGTTTGACCGTGTCATGATGTGAATTCAGCAGGAGGGTCGGTTTGGCGGGGTCGAAGTATTTGTTCTTTGCCCAGATATTATTCCGAAGGCGTTGGGTCGGGATCTTTTTCGACAGGAGATGAGCGGCGATGCGGTCGGCCGTCTTTTCCTCTTCCTTGCTGAAAGAAGGGATGGCCACCAGCTGTTTCAGCAGGCCGGTTGCTTCTGTCTGCAGTATATGTAGGATATCTTTATTCATGTACGATAGTTGTTCCGGCCTTGCCGGCGAGTAGTTGCGGTAGTTCTTCTGCGCGGCCGATGATCACTTTTCCTACGCCGCTGCGCAGGGCGGCGAAGGCGTTGTCCAGTTTTGGGATCATACCGGCGAAGATCACCTGCCGTTGCTTCAGGTCCTCGTAATCCGCGTGCCCGATCCGGGGTATTACCGATCCATCATCGGAGGCATCCAGCAGTACGCCGCTTTTCTCGAAGGAGTAGACCAGGCTGGTTGTGAAGGTGGCGCTGAGCGCCCGTGCGATCTCCTGGGCGATGGTATCTGCATTTGTATTCAGCAGCTGTCCCTTTCCGTCATGGGTGATCGGGGAGAAGACAAGGGTCTTGTCCAGGAGGAGCAGGCTGGTGAGAAGGGGGGTATTTATGGCGTCGACGTCGCCGACGTATCCATAGTCGATGGTCGGGTGGGTCCTTTTATGGGCGAGGATGGCATTGCCGTCTGCGCCGGAGAGACCGATGGCGTCGCAGTGGCGGGCCTGCAGCCGGGCTACGATATTTTTATTGATCGTTCCGGCGTAGACCATGGAGACTATTTTTAGCGTTTCTGCGTCGGTGATGCGCCGGCCATCGATCATCTGCTGGCGGATGCCCAGGCCTTCTGCCACGCGGGTGGCCAGCTTACCGCCGCCGTGTACCAGGATCTTTTTCCCTTTGACGGCGGCGAAGGCATCGAGGAAGGCGGCGAGTTTTGTCTCGTCGTCGATGATGTTACCGCCTATTTTTATGATCGATAGTTCCATATTGTTTATTTTCCGCCGGTACGAAGCAGTTCGGCCAGGACTGCCTGTGCGGCCCAGACCCGGTTGGAGGCTTCCCGTGTGACGATGCTGGAGGGGCTGTCCAGCACTTCATCGCTTAGTTCCACATTCCTGCGTACGGGCAGGCAATGCATCACTTTTGCGTGGTTGGTGAGCCGGAGTTTTTCGTTGGTCAGCATCCATTCGGGGTCGTTGCAATAGATCTTGCCGTAATCCTTGTAGGTGCTCCAGTTCTTTACGTATACGAAATCGGCGTCCTTCAGGGCTTCGTCCTGGTTATGGGTGATCGTCGCTCCTTTTGTAAATTTTTCATCCAGCTCATAGTCTTCGGGGTGGGTGATCGTGAAGTCGGCTTTGCCCCAGGCATTGATCCATTGTGCGAAGCTGTTGCCGACGCATTGCGGCAGGGCCTTTACATGGGGCGCCCAGGTAAGGACGATCTTCGGGCGACGGGCGCCGGCCGTGTCCTGCGGGCGGCCTTCGGTAGCCAGGGATTCTGTGATGGTAAGGATATCGGTAAGGCTTTGCAGGGGGTGTAGGGTGGCGCTCTCCAGGCTGACGACGGGGATACCGGAATATTTTATGAACTGGTGGATATAGAGCTCGCTGTAATCGTCCTCTTTGTTCTTGAGGGAAGGGAAGGTACGGATGCAGAGGATATCGAAGTACTTCCCCATGATCGGGGCGGCGTCCTTGACATGTTCGACGGTATTACCGCTCATGATGGCTTCTTCCTCGAATTCCAGGGCCCAGCCTTCTTTGTCTACGTTGAAGACGATCGCCTCGGCTCCGAGGTTCTGTGCGGCGATCTGGGTAGAGAGACGGGTGCGCATGCTGGGGTTAAGGAATAGCAGACCGATACGCTTGTTGGCGCCCAGGGCTTTGTCTTTAAAGGGGTCGGCCTTGTAGGCGAGTGCCGATCTTACCAGGTGGTCGATGTTGGGCACGTCGTGCGCGGAAATAAAATTTTTCATGTTTTCGAACTTTTATGCGATCGTAGACCGCCCTTGCTAATTAACGGCTTTTGCGGCGTCTTCCGTCTCCATGGCATGGATCTCTTCTGTTATGGCCTCCAGGAATTCATCCGCATCTTTTTTCCGCAGGGCCAGGGAAGGCAGCAGGCGGATCGTATTGGGTTTTGCTTCGCCGGTAAAGATATGCTGGTTGAACAGGAGGTTCTTCCGCAGTTCTTTCAGCGAGTCGGGGAGGTCGAACCCGATCATCAGTCCTTTGCCCCGGATATTTTGCAGGTGCGGGATCTTTTTTAATTGTTCCACCAGGTATTTGCCTGTTTCCGCGGCGTTGTCGATCAGTTTTTCCTGTTCGATCACTTCCAGCACGGCGAGGGCGGCGGCACAGGCCAGGTGGTTGCCTCCGAAGGTGGTGCCCAGCATGCCGAATTTGGGTTGCAGGTGGGGGGCGATGATAATGCCTGCGACGGGGAAGCCGTTGCCCATTCCTTTTGCCATGGTATAGATATCGGCGTCGACGCCGGCATGATCGTGGGAGAAGAATTTGCCGCTGCGGCCATAGCCGCATTGGACGCTGTCTGCGATAAAGACGGCGTCGTATTTTTTACAGAGCTCGCTGATCTTTTGCAGGAAGGAGGCCGATGCTTCGCGGATGCCGCCTACGCCCTGGATGCCTTCGATGATCACCGAGGAGATCTCCTTTCCCTGTGTATTGAAGCAGGCTTCGAGGGCGGCTTCATCGTTAAAGGGCAGGAAGATGACGTTGTCGGTCTGGTTGACCGGGGCTATGATGGCGGGGTTGTCGGTGGCGGCTACTGCCAGGGAGGTCCTGCCGTGGAAGGATCTTTTGAAGGCGATGATCTTTTTGCGGTTGTTGTGGAAGGAGGCGAGTTTGAGGGCGTTCTCGTTGGCTTCCGCTCCCGAATTACAGAGGAACAGCTGGTAGTCCGGTCTGCCGGAGATCCTGCCCAGTTTATCGGCCAGTTCCTGTTGCAGGGGGATATGGATGGAATTGGAATAGAATCCCACTTTATTCAGCTGGTCGGTGATGCGTTGTACATAATGGGGGTGTGTATGCCCAATGGAAATGACTGCGTGGCCGCCATAGAGGTCCAGGTATTGTTGTCCTTCCTGGTCCCAGACATAGGATCCTTTGGCTTTTACGATGGTTATGTCATTGATAGGATAAACGTCGAACATTTTCATATATATCTGTTTGGGGCGAAGGATGGGCGAATGGTCCGTCCTTCGCCGGGTTAAAATGCGTTGGCTTTCAGGTGCAGGCCGGTGGTCTCGTCGAGATCGAAGAGCAGGTTCATATTCTGTACTGCCTGCCCGGATGCGCCTTTCAGCAGGTTGTCGAGGGCGGAATGGATGACGAGCTGTTGTCCCTGTTGTTCCAACTGGATGAGGCACTTATTTGTATTGACCACCTGTTTTAGTGAGATGGGTGACTGGCTGACGATGGTAAAGGGATGGTCGCGGTAAAAGTCTTCATAGAGGGCCATCACTTTTTCCGGTTCCAGCTCGCATCGGAGCTGGGAGCTGACGAAGATACCGCGGGTGAAGTCGCCGCGCCAGGGGGTGAAGTGGATAGGGGCGGCGGATGGCTGTAGTTGTTGCAGCGACTGGCCGACTTCTTTCAGGTGCTGGTGGGAGAGCGTCTTATAGGCCTGGATATTATTGGCTCTCCAGGAGAAGTGGGAAGTAGGGGATAGTCCTTGCCCGGCGCCGGTAGAGCCGGTGATGCCTGTCGTATAGACATCGCCCAGCAAGCCTTGCTGGGCCAGGGGGAGCAATCCCAGCTGGAGTGCGGTGGCGAAGCAGCCCGGGTTGGCGATATAGTGTGCGGAACGGATGGATTCCCGGTTCAGTTCCGGCAGGCCATAGACAAACGGGTGTCCGTTGAAAAGGGGGCGCCGTCCGTCCTTATGCAGCCGGTAGTCCTGGGAAAGGTCGATGATCAGCATGCCATCCATCCGGGCGGACTGTTCGTCGAGGAATTTTTTTGCTTCCCCGTGTCCGACGCAGAGGAACAATACATCGATGTCGGTGTTCCATTCCCGGGCGAAGGTCTGGTCGGTCTCACCTATGAGGTCTTCGTGGACCTGGTAGAGGAATTTACCGGCATTGCTCTTGCTGTGAATATATTTTATTTCTACGCCGGGGTGGTTGATCAATATCCGGATCATCTCGCCTCCTGTATAACCGGCGCCTCCTATAATGCCTGCTCTGATCTTTGCCATACTCATTTGGTGGGCTCGTTAACTTTGTGATAGATCGATGTCTGGTTGCCGAATATTTTGGCAAAGCCTTTTACGTCATCGCCGCTCCAGCCTTTGTTCATTTCTCCATAGCTGCCGAATTTGCTGCTCATCAGGTCGTGGGCGCTTTCGATCCCGGTGACGGTGTAGCGATAGGGCTGGAGGGTAACAAAGACCTTCCCGGTGACCGTGGCCTGGGAGTCTTCCAGGAATTTTTCGATATTGCGCATCGTCGGGTCCAGCATCTGGCCTTCATGGAGCCAGTTGCCATACCAGGCGCTGAGCTGGTCCTTCCAGTAGAGCTGCCATTTGGTGAGGGTATGTTTTTCGAGCAGGTGGTGTGCCTTTATGATGATGAGGGGGGCTGCGGCTTCGAATCCTACCCGGCCTTTGATGCCGATGATGGTGTCGCCCACGTGGATATCCCGGCCTACGCCATAGGGTTGTGCGATGGATTGCAGGTGTTGGATCGCGGTGACGGGGTTGTCGAATTTTTTTCCGTCGACGGCCCGCAGCTCGCCTTTTTCAAATTCGAGCTCCAGGTGGCGGACGTCCGTCTTTGTGACGGGTGTGGGCCAGGCTTCTTCCGGGAGATAGTCCTTTGACGTGAGCGTTTGCTTCCCGCCTACGGACGTACCCCAGAGCCCTTTATTGATACTATATTTTGCCTTTTCCGCATTCATTTCCACGCCATGTTCTTTCAGGAAGGCGATCTCTTCTTCCCGGCTGAGCCGCAGGTCGCGGATGGGGGTAATGATCTCTACGCCGGGCAGCATGCTTTGGAAGACCATGTCAAAGCGGACCTGGTCGTTGCCGGCGCCGGTGCTGCCGTGTGCGACATGGGAGGCGCCGGTCTTTTTTACGTGTTCGGCCACGGCGATGGCCTGCACCATTCTTTCTGCGCTTACGCTCAGGGGATAGGTGGCGTTCTTCAGCACGTTGCCGAAGATGAGGTATTTGATACAGCTTTCGTAATATTCTTTGGTGACGTCGATACATTCGAAGGAGGAGACGCCCAGGTTTTTTGCGCGGGCGGCGATCTGTTGGATCTCTTCCGGTGTGAATCCGCCGGTATTAACCGTGAGGGCGTGAATTTCCAGGTTTTTGATCTTTTTTAAGTAAACGGCGCAGTAGGTAGTGTCCAGGCCGCCACTGTATGCTAATACAACTTTATTGTTCATTGCTATCGGAGGAATTTAGAAATTAAAGAAAGTGTGGAAAAGGGATTTGCTGCGGCTGCCCCCGCTGGTCCCGGACCGGCCGCTATTGTTGCTATTGCCATCCTGGTGGTTCTTTATGAAGGGGGCGAGCAGCTTCCATTGTTTTATACGCATAAAGCGTTCGTACAGCTTGGAGTGTTTTTTGAAATCCTGTGTGGTCTCTTCCGGCTCGTAATGGTCTTTTGGATCATACAGCATGGCGGTGCACATACAGTTCTTTCTTTCCTTGCTCACCAGGATATCGTAATTGACGCAGCTTTTACAGCCGGCCCAGAAGGCGTCGTCCTGGGTAAGTTCGGAGTAGGTGACGGGTTCATAGCCCAGCTCGGAGTTGATCTTCATGACGGCCAGCCCGGTGGTGAGTCCGAAGATCTTGGAATCGGGGTAGGTCTTGCGGCTGAGCTCGAAGATCTTTTTCTTGATCATTTTCGCCAGCCCGCTTTTCCGGAAGGGGGGGGATACGATCAGGCCGGAGTTGGCGACATATTCTCCATGGCTCCAGGTCTCTATATAGCAGAAACCGGCCCAGATCCCGTCTTCTGTGAAGGCGATGACCGCTTTGCCTTCGCGCATTTTCTGCTGGATGTAGTCCGGGCTTCGTTTGGCGATGCCGGTGCCCCGGGCTTTGGCGGAGGATTCCATTTCGTCGCAGATGATCCTTGCAAAGTCCTGGTGAGACTGATCGGCTATTATTATTTTGAATTGTTGCTGTTCCATGATGCTAGTGTGTGCTCTTAATGAAAAATGATCCACCGTTGCCGGGAAATGAAAAGGTCAGTCTCTTCGGACGTTGCCGGGCGCTATTCCGAGTATGATAGGGGATGCTATGATAAGGTGGTATCAACGTCGTACCCAAAAGGGGACAGGGCGGACGGAAAAAACTGAGCACAGCGGCGCAGCAAAAAACCCACGCTTATTGAAGGCGTGCAATATCACTAAGTACTGTGATATGGGTGAGTTTTTTTTCATTTCAGTGTTAGATGAAATTGTTGTAAATGTTTTTACAACGCAAAGAAAGACATTTTTTTAGTTGCGTGGGCGTTTTTGGCCGTTAATTTTAAATAAATAAATGTGAAATCGGGTCTTTTGCATACGATTTATTTATAATATATATAAATCGCTTTTTCCGGGAGGAAATTCCGGCGGGAGGGGAAGAAATGGAGTTATCCGATCGGTTCCAGGGGGACTGAATGGACGGCTGCGGCCATTTCTTTTATGAGGCCGGCATCTTTTTCGATGGCGTTGCCCACTACGATGACATTTGCGCCGGCCTTGCAGTTGCGATAGGCTTTTTCCGGGTCCCGGATCCCTCCGCCGACGACAAGGGGGACGTCGATATGTTTTGCGACGCTGGCGATCATTTCTTCCCGGATCGGGTGACGGGCGCCGCTGCCTGCGTCCATATAGATCAACTTCATGCCCAGCATTTCGCCGGCCATGGCCGTGCAGAGTGCGATCTCATTCTTGTCGGCGGGTATGGGACTGGCGTTGCTGATATAGGAGACGGTGGTCGGGGCGCCCCCGTCGATCACCATATAGCCGGTGGAGATGATTTCCAGTCCGCTTTGGCGAACGAATGGCGCCGAGATGACATGCTGTCCGATCAGCAGTTCGGGATTGCGTCCTGAGATGAGGGAGAGGTATAGGAGTCCGTCGGCATAGCGGGATACCTGTGAGGGGGTGCCGGGGAAAAGGATGACGGGGATGGGACAGTTCCGGCGGATATGCTGGACTACTTCGTCGAGGTGGTTGGAGATGACGAGACTACCCCCCACCAATAAATAATCCACGCCTGCGCTGATGGCGAGACCGGTCAATTCATCGATCTTTGCTGAATTCACATTGTCCGGATCGATCAGCACGGCGAAAGATCGCTGACCTTTTTTCTTTTTAGTCAACAGGGATTCGTAAATGGATTGCTTCATTCGCTATTGCCGTTGGATAGTAATGCAAAAATGCGAAAAGTTTTCGGCTTTAAGGGGGTGAATCCGGGATTTGCGCATATTACGACCTTACTAAGGGTGATAAATACGTAATTATCCGCCGAAATCTACGTAATTGGCGCATCCGGGGATGTGCCTGTCCGTAAATTTTCCCGGAGAAACAAAAATAGTAGATTTTAATCATATGCTCTCCATTTTTAACAACGAGAAAGAACAACAATTCCAGACGGTGCTGGATGGTGAAAAGGCTTCATTGGAATATCGCCTGTATGAGGGGATGCTTGTGCTGATGCATACCGAGGTGCCGGACAAATTAAGCGGCCGGGGGATTGCCTCTGCCCTTGCGGAATATGGGATGAATTATGCCCGGACCCGGCATTTGCCGGTAAAGGTCTATTGTCCTTTTGTGCTCGCCTGGTTAAAGAGGCATCCGGAGCAGGCGGATATCGTGGTGAAGCCGAAATAAAGGTGACACTACCGAACCGGGTTATAATGCGATGAGGCGGATCGTATCGGAAGACCTGTTTACAACCGGATATAGGTTGCCATCTGGAGGATATGATTGTTTGTAGAATTACTGCCTGTTCCGTTGATATACTGGTTCATATAGCCTAATTCCATATCGAACTGCCGGTTAAGGCGATAACCCGCTGCGACATAGGCCCGGTTCTGATCGAATACTTTCCCGTTGACAGGGGAGGGGTCCCCGATGTTGAAGAAGATCTCGTTCTGTATGGCGGCAAAGAAACCTTTTGTAAAGGGAGGGGTGGATGTCTGTTGGCCAGGGGAAGCCTGGCTGTTCAATGGGATAAGCCCACGGGTGAAGTAGCGTAGTCGTCCGGCATACCGGTGCCCGTGCTGTACGAGGGTATTGCCTTCGGGATGGTGCAGGGGCAGGTAGCGTTGTTCGAGCCGTAACCGGTGGCTGAAGGAGGCGGTAAGGACGGGGTGTTTAGGATGACCGGACGGGGTGGTCCGATGTGGGTGGTTATGGCCGATGCGGGCGGGGTGAGTAAACAGGAGTTGTTGCCAGGCGCGATGCTCGGGCAGCAAGGCGGTAACGTTACCGGATATGCGTTGTTGCGGGATATAGGCATACCCAACGGTGGTGGTCAGGGAGGGTGTGAGATAGAGATTGAGTCCCGGCCGCAGCAGGAGGGCATGTACTTGTTGCCACTGACCGGTCGAGCGTATCTGCGCATCAAAATACAAGCCTGTTTTACCGGTTATCTTATAATTCTGGAAGGTACCGAGCCAGCCGCTGAATTGTGTCTGGGACCGGGCGTGATGAGGGATGGCTGCAAGCAGTAGCAAAATTAGTGTAATGGATCTGTGCATAAAGGTCTTTAGGTTAGCGGAGCAAAGGGAAGAAATAATTATTTAAGGAAATGGTAAAATTACTATCCGGGGGATACCCAAATGGGGGTATGCGGATGAGTTTAAAGGAGTTGGGTAAAGGCGTGTCGGAAAATCAGGAGAGGGAGGTTATGTGCAAAAAAAAATAGATGGCGGTTGTCTGAAAATTGACGAATGCAGTACCCGTCTGCCCTGCATAAAATCAGGCAGGTTTTTTGCACATTCGGTGGATATCTAAGGGATGGAAATATCAAAATCAAAAAATACTTTCGTTAGCTCCGTCACCCTGGAAAACGCAACGAATATTCTCATTCGGTAAGGCGTATGAAAATCTCCCAATTAACACATTAAAAGGTACTGACTTATGGCAACGAAAAAGCAATCTGTGAAGGGCTTGCAATTTAAGCGCCGCTTCACCAAGGAAGACACTTCCGTATTCGATCAGTTCACGTATGATTACCGTACCTCTGTTATCCGGAATCCCAGCGGGGAGGTTGTCTTTGAGATGAATAATGTGGAAGTGCCTTCGCAGTGGTCACAGATTGCTACGGATATCCTTGCGCAGAAATATTTCCGGAAGGCGGGTGTTCCTCAGCCGGACGGCTCTATGGGCAGGGAGACCTCGGTAAAACAGGTTGCTCACCGTATGGCCAATTGCTGGCGGGTATGGGGAGAAAGATATGGGTATTTTGCTTCGGAGAAGGATGCGCAGGTATTTTATGAGGAGCTGGTCTATAGTATCCTGGACCAGGCCTGTGTGCCAAATTCTCCCCAGTGGTTCAATACGGGTCTTCACGAAAGCTATGGTATCACGGGCAAGCCGCAGGGGCATTATTTTGTCGATGCGGCGGATGCTGTGCTGAAGAAGTCTTCTTCGGCCTATGAAAGACCTCAGCCTCATGCGTGTTTCATCCTGAGCGTGGAGGATGACCTGGTGAATGACGGAGGGATCATGGATCTCTGGGTACGGGAAGCCCGGATCTTCAAGTATGGTTCGGGTGTGGGGACGAACTTTTCGCATATCCGGGGTGAGGGAGAAAAATTGAGCGGGGGTGGTACTTCCAGCGGGCTGATGAGCTTTTTGAAGATCGGGGACCGGGCGGCGGCGGCCATCAAATCCGGGGGAACTACGCGGCGGGCGGCCAAGATGGTCTGTCTGGACCTGGATCATCCGGAGATCATGAATTTTATCAACTGGAAGGTGGAAGAAGAAAAGAAGGTAGGCGCCCTTATCGCGGCCGGTTATGCCAGCGATTATGAGGGCGAGGCTTACCGGACGGTCAGCGGGCAGAATTCCAACAACTCGATCCGTATTCCGAATGAATTTTTTCAAAGGCTGGAGAATAATGAGGATTGGGCGTTGACGGCCCGCAGTGATGGCAGGGTGATGAAGAAGATCCCCGCCCGTGAAGTATGGAACCAGATCTCCTATGCCGCCTGGCGTTGTGCCGATCCGGGTACACAATATGATACTACGATCAATGAGTGGCATACCTGTCCGGCGGGCGGCCGTATCCGGGCGTCTAATCCTTGCAGTGAGTACATGTTCCTTGACAATACGGCCTGTAATCTTGCCTCTGTTAACCTGCGCCGGTTCCATAATGAAGAGACGAATGTTTTTGATGTGGAGGGATTCGAGTATACTGCGCGTCTCTGGACGGTCGTGCTGGAAGTATCCGTGCTGATGGCGCAATTCCCTTCGAAGGAAGTGGCGCAGCTTTCCTATGATTACCGTACGCTGGGTCTGGGTTATGCCAACCTGGGTTCTATGCTGATGATCATGGGTATTCCTTATGACAGCGAGGAGGCACGTGGGATTGCGGGGGCCATCACGGCCATCATGACGGGCATTGCCTACAGGACCTCGGCTGAGATGGCCGGTGTATTGGGCGCCTTCCCCCGTTATGAAGAGAACAAGGAGAGTATGCTGCGGGTCATGCGCAACCATCGTCTGGCTGCCTATGATGCCGATGAATATGAAGGGCTGGAGATCAGGCCCCAGGGGTTGAAGGCGAAGTATTGTCCTGATTATTTGTTAAAGGCGGCGACGAAGGCCTGGGATGAGGCGGTACAGCTGGGCGAAAAATATGGGTATCGCAATGCGCAGTCAACGGTGATCGCGCCCACGGGCACGATCGGGCTGGTAATGGATTGTGACACTACCGGGGTGGAGCCTGATTTTGCGCTGGTCAAGTTCAAGAAATTGTCGGGCGGCGGTTATTTTAAGATCATCAACCAGTCCGTACCGAATGCGCTTCGGCACCTTAAATATACCGACAAACAGATCGACGCGATCGTCAAATATGCGGTTGGGTCCGGCAGTTTTGCGGGTGCTCCTGCGATCAACCATCAATCGCTGAGCGAGAAGGGGTTTATTGCCGAAGAGATCCGAAAGCTGGATGCTGCCGTCGGCTCCGCCTTTGAGATCGGCTTTGTATTCAACGTCTATACGCTGGGCGAAGAATGTCTGCAGCGACTTGGCTTCAAGCCAGCCCAATATTATAATTTCGAATGGAGCCTGCTGGAGGCGCTGGGGTTCTCCGATGCGGAGATAGAAGCAGCCGGCAATTATGTGTGTGGTACGATGACGGTGGAGGGTGCTCCGTTCCTAAAGGACGAACACCTGCCTGTTTTTGACTGTGCCAACAGGTGCGGAAAGAAGGGAGCGCGTTATATCCATGCGCATGGGCATATCCGGATGATGGGCGCAGCCCAGCCTTTTATCAGCGGGGCCATTTCCAAAACGATCAATCTGCCGAACGAGGCGACGGTCGAAGAGATCGCCGATGCCTATCTGCTGAGCTGGCAGCTGGCGTTGAAGGCTTGTGCGCTTTATCGGGACGGGTCCAAATTATCGCAGCCGCTGAGCACCAAATCCGATAAGAAGAAGAAAGAATCCGATATGGAAAAAGACGCGGTGGAGGGGGGTAATGTGGTGGATGCCGATACCGCCGCTGCCACTGCCGCCGCCGCTGCTGAATCCGCCATTGTCGATATGAGCAAGCTGACGGTGCAGGAATTGCTGGAGGAAGTGCAGAAAAGGGTACAGGCTTCTCCCGATACAAAACTAAAAAGGGCGTTGGCCACCATCGTGGAACGCCGCACCCTGCCTGCCAAGCGCCGGGGCTTTACGCAGAAGGCGAAGATCAATGGACAGGCGATCTTCCTTCGTACCGGGGAATACAGTGACGGCACGGTAGGGGAGATCTTTATCGATATGGCGAAGGAAGGGGCTACCATGCGTAGCATGTCGAATTGTTTTGCCATTGCCATTTCCATCGGTCTGCAATATGGCGTGCCGTTGGAGGAGTTTGTTGAAAAATTCGTTTTTACGCGGTTCGAACCGTCGGGGATGGTCGACCACCCGAATATTAAGAGTACGACCTCTATCGTCGACTTTATTTTCCGTTCGCTGGCCTACGAATATCTCGGACGGACCGACCTGGTGCATGTGCTGGACCGGCCGGAAGTCGCCAATACGGGAAAGGATGATTGGGATGAGATACCCACTTCCCTTGAGTATGAGAAGAATACGCCGGAATTGAGCGATGTGCGGATCGTGGCCAAGGCGGCGGGAACGACTTCGCCGGGTGGGCATGTGACTTCTCCGGGTGGGCATGTGACCGGGGGAGGGCATGCCAATGGGTCGTCGTCTGTGGGCGGGGCCGGTCAGGCGGGTGCGGGTGGGTTCCAGGCTCATCGGGCTCCGAAGGCGCCCGTTACGGCTATGAGCGGGGGGCTGGATGCGATGAATGCGGCTGCGAAGAGTATGCAAAGCGATGCCCCGGCCTGTAATACCTGCGGGCATATCACGATCCGCAGCGGAACCTGTTATAAATGTCTGAATTGCGGGAATAGTATGGGGTGCAGCTGAGGTTATGGCTGGGGTGAATGGGGAGTCCGGGGGGCGGATAGCGGGGGATTGTCTCATTCTCAGGGGGGGATTGTAAAAACGGTTATTTTTTCCAGGGAGGATATCGTATTTTTTTACCCGAATTGGTAATAGAAAACAGGGCAATGCATAGATAATTTAATGTGTTTATTTACGTTTTAGTCCTGACTAATCCTTAAAACCCAAAATGAAAAACATGAAAAAGATCCTCCTGGCTACATTCATCCTCCTTTCCGTTGCTTTGTTTTCCTGTGCCCGTAGTGTGACGCCCGGCGAAGCCGCCAGTCATCATTACAGTCATTGCCGAGATATGAGGTGATCTGACCTACACAAGAATTTAAGCCATCCCGCTATTGCAGGATGGCTTTTTTGTTTCTGATGATGTATTTTTACGCCCGATGACTATTCAATTCGGATACAATAAAAAACAAGTGCTGGATGGATTACGCGGTCATTTTTTTAGCCGCCCGGAAATACGGACGCTTGTTATCATTATCAATGCTTTTGCGATCCTGTCGGCCGTCCTGTTTGCCCTTAAAAAGATCCAGGCTTTGCCTTTCCTGCTGTTTTCCATTCTCTGGTTCTTTTTGTGGGTATCCATCCGGCGTTTGCTGCCGCTGAGCATCTATAAGAAGTCTGCCACTTTCCAGGATCATTTTACGCTGAGCCTGGAGGAGCGGGGCATGCTGCTGGAGACCAAGAAGGGGCGTCAGTTATGGGAATGGGAGGATTTTAGCGGGTTTAAGGAAACCGTTTATTTTTTCCATGTATACTTCAATCCCCGGTCTTTTTTTATGATACCCAAGGACTCTTTTAAAGACATCACGGAGATCCAGGCCGCCCGGCAGCTGCTAAAGGAGCGCATCCGGAAATAGGGGTTAAGAAATCGTTGTTTTTAACGTTTTCCTGCACAAATCATTTCCACAATTTGCCAAATGGGTCTACCTTGCTGCTATCGGGTCACAATAATTTTCTCAAAATGAGGTTATTATGAAGGCTCTTACCCCTACCATTCACCTATATATACGGTCTGACAGCCGCACCGCCATTTATGACAAAACTCAGTTTTAATAACAAGAGCAACGCTTTTTATACCCATCTGAAGGCCTCTGTAGACCAATATTTTAGCAGCCAGCAGCTTAAAAAGACCGGGAACTGGGCCTTATATGCCAAATCGGGTGTGCTGATCCCTTCTGCCATCCTGATCTATGGCAGTCTGTTGTGGTTGTTCAGACAAGGCGCGTCTCCCGCATCCGCCGGCCTGGTGATCGGGGGGATCCTGCTTTGCAGCCTGCTGGGTCTTGCCCTTGCGAGCATCGGCTTTAATGTGATGCATGATGCCTGTCATGGCAGCTATTCCACGCGCCCCTGGGTCAACGACCTGATGGGGCTTACGCTGAATGCGCTGGGGGGCAATGCCTTTATCTGGAAGTTCAAGCACAATATCATTCATCATACCTATACCAATGTAGATGGCATCGACGATGACATCGCCAAGAGCCCGGTGATCCGGCAGTGCAGCAGTCAGAAATGGGTGCCTGCGCATCGTTACCAGCATATCTATGTAGTGCTGGTATATTGCATCTCTTCCTTTCTTTGGGTGGCGATGATGGATTTTAACAAGTATTTCAAGCGGAGGATCGTGAGTACGCCTTTGCAGAAGATGGATGTGAAGGAACATATCGTTTTCTGGCTCAGCAAGCTTTTATATGCCTTCTTTTATATAGCGTTGCCGGTATATACGGTGGGCTGGGGTACCTGGGCCATCGGGTTTGCCTGTATGCATGTGACGCTGGGGTTTGTGCTGGCGATCGTTTTTCAGCTGGCGCATGTAGTGGAACATGCGGAATTCGTATATATCGAAGAGAATGATACGGTGAAGCTGGAGTCCGAGTGGGCGATCCACCAGGTAAAGACCACGGCTAATTTCGCTCCGCAAAATAAACTCATTTCCTGGTATGTCGGCGGGCTGAACTACCAGGTGGAACATCATCTTTTTCCCCGGATCAGTCATGTGCATTATCCGGCTATCAGTCGTATCGTGAAAGAGACCTGCCGGGAATTCGGGATCGCCTATCATGAGTTTCCCACCATGGCGAAGGCTATTGCCAGCCATTTCCGTATGATGCATCAATTGGGCCGCCGACCGGCGGTGTAGTCCTATTATTCCGTTCGCAGATTCTTTACAGGGTTGACCCGCGCGGCTTTGAATGCCTGGAAGCTCACCGTTAGCAGTGCGATCAATATGGCCAGGAGGCCTCCCACGGCAAAGATCCATCCACTGATCGGTATGCGGTATACATAATGCTGCAGCCACTTGTGAACATAGTACCAGGCGATGGGCGCTGCGATGACGAAGGCGATGCCGATGAGCGCGATAAATTCTTTTGAGAAGAGATAGATGATATTTGCTGCCGTTGCTCCCAATACTTTCCGGATACCGACCTCCTTGATCCGTTGAACGGCCATGAAGGAGGCGAGTCCGTAGAGACCCAGGCAGCTAAGGAAGATGGCGATCGACGCGAAGATCTTATACAGTCGTGACAGCTCTGTCTCGTCCTTGTAAAAAGAGGCGATCTTTTCGTCGAGGAACTGGTATTCGAAGACAAATTCCGGGAAGGTATTGTTCCAGAGTCTTTCGATGGCGTGAAGCGTGGCGGGCATATCCGATCCGGCGATCTTTATCCCTGCCGCATTGAATCCTTTCCGGTTGCTCACCAGGAAGACAGGGGCCAGGGAATCCTTTAACGAGGAGGGATTAAAGTCCTTTATTACTCCAACGATGGGCCCTACGGCAAAACCGTTCCAGAGATTGATCTGTTTATTCAGGATATCCTGCGGGTTGACAAAGCCCAGCTTTTTTGCCAGGGTCTCATTCACCATAAATTCCTTTATCGAATCTGTCCGGGTGATATTCCGGCCGGCCACCAAAGGCAGGGAATAGGTCTTGAGGTAATCGGCGTCGACCCATTTATCGATCGCTGCGAAATTGATCCCTTTTGTGGCATGGTCGAAGTTGAAGCCGGTCCACCAGTTGTCATCGTCTGCAGGGGAAGTGTTGTTAAAGCTGACCTGTTCAACGCCTTTCATGCCCAGGAGCTGGTTGCGCAGGTAGTCGATCTTTGTGAGACCGATGCTGTCGTTCTGAAAAGGAACGGTGACGATCGCCTCTTTGCTAAATCCCATGGAGGCGTTGCTGAAGTAATTAAGCTGGCGGATAATGAGCAGGGTGCCGATGATCAGGGCCTGTGCGATGACGAATTGAAGGACGACCAGTCCTCTCCGCATAGAGATGCCGCGGTTGCTTTTTGCGGCCAGTTTGCTTTTCAGGGCCGTGATGGGGTTGAAGGAGGATAGTACCAGCGCGGGATAGAAGCCTGCCAGCAGCGTTACGCCGGCGGTGGTCCCGGCCAGGAACAGGAGGACGGGCGTCTGCCGGAAGAGATCAAAGGACAAGGGGATGTTCAATATTTTGCTTACCGGCGCCAGGAGTCCGGCGGTGAGGAGGATGGCCAGCAGGACGGAGGCAAGGACCAGGACGCCGGCTTCCAGCAGGAATTGAAGGGTCAGTTGTTGCCGGTTGCCGCCGAGTACTTTGCGCACGCCTACTTCCCGGGAGCGGTTTACGGCCTGTGCGGTGGAGAGGTTTATGAAATTGACGCAGGCGATGAGGAGGATAAAGGCGGCGATCAGCCACAGGGTATGGATACGGTCCGTGGTAATGATCTTCCCGCTGTAGTTGCCTGTTTTATCATCGAAGTGAACCTGGTTGAGGGGTTGCAGGGTCTGTGTACTCTTATTATCCGGGGTCCGGTATTTTTTGGAGAAGGTATTTAGTTGCTGATCGGCCTTTTGTACCATTACGTTTGGCGGGAGGAGCGTATATGCGCCGTGAGCGCCGTTGATGGACCACCAGTCTTTTGATTTGGCCCATCCTTTGAAAAAGGTGGTGGGGACGACGACTTTGAGCTGGAAGTCGGTATTGGAGGGTGGATCGGCCAGGATGGCTGTAATTGTAAACAGCGGGTGACCATCGAATTTGATCACCCGGCCGATGGCTTGTTTCCAGTCGCCGAAATATCTATCAGCCGCGGAGCGGGTCATTATGGCCGAGTGGGGGTCCTGCAAGGCTTTGGAGGGGTCGCCTGCCAGGAAAGGGAAATCGAAGATGGAAAAGAAGGAGGGATCGAGTGCGAAGACCCCGTCTTTTTCCTTGAATTTTTTTTCGGGGTGTCCGGCTTTATCCATGGCCATCATCTGGATATTGGTAAAGCCAAAGGTGCTGGTCGTTTTCCAGTCGGGGAAGTCGTTTGCCAGGGCGGCGGGAAGGGGCCAGGGTACGGCGGCGTCGGGTTCGTTCTTATCACTGGTTGTCATCACCCGGTAGATGCGGGCCTTGTTATGGTGGAAGGTGTCGAAGCTTTCCTGGTAGCGGATAAATACAAAAATGATCAGGCAAACGGCGATGCCTACCCCGAGACCGGCGATGGTAATGATCGAATAGACTTTATTGGCGGAGAGGCTTCGAAAGGCTGTTTTGAAGTAATTTTTGAACATGGCGGCTGTTTTACGACAAGAATCGTAGAGCATTCAAAATGCCAAAGTTCCAATGATTTGATTGAGAATTGTTTATGTCCTGTCGCCTGGGAGCGACTGTCCGGTTTTGATATAGGGAACGTCCGGTTTCGGGCGGGTTATTTGGGTTTGTATTTTGCGTCTTCGAAGATCTGGCGTACGGGTGTTCGCATGAGCTCTGCCGGTTGGAGATCCTTATGGCCGGCGGCGTATTTTTTTATGATCTGCCAGCCTACCCAGGCGCCGATGTTCCCGGGGGCGCCATCGGGCATGCCCAGGGTCTTAGGGCCCTCACCGATATAATTCTTGATGATATCGGGGTCTTCGGTATAGAGGTCGTTTTGTAAGAAATAGCCCCAGATAGCGGTCTCGTTGCCGGCGCACCAGTTGAGCTGGGCCTGGGTAAAACCGGTCTTTATGCTATCGGGTGCATCGGGCATCAATTGGCCGGCCAGCCACCAATACCGTCCTTTTATGATCATCTGTTCGATGAGGGGTTTGTTCTCGCTGCTGTCGGGGAAGATGTCTTGTGCCAGGGCGCTGAGGCAGTTGGCGTAGATATATTCCGGTTCGAAACGCCGGGAGATATACAGGGGATACATGTCCTGTCCCTTGCCGGTGAGGTAGAAGGAAAAGTTCCTGCCGGCATAGGATTGCAGCCCGACGGCCAAGGCATATTGCGTGACGGCCACGCCGGGTCCGTCAAAGGGGCCGATGAAGGCTACTACCTTGCGGGGAAGCTGGTAGGAGGGGAAATAGTATTTTATATATTGGAACCCCTTTTTGAGATCATGTTCCAGCCAATCGAGCTTTTGGTATTTGATCTCCAGGGAGTCTTTTACGGGCAGGTAGCTGACGAGGAACTGGCGGGAGGCCATGAAGGCTATCCGGCTTGTATCGTTCAGCGGGCCAGCTCCCAGGATATTGCCTACGAAGTCTTTTGTGAAGAAGGGGTATTGCTGGTTGAGCCGGTACAGACCGGGAACGATATTATTCGAGTCGAGGGAGAAAAAGGCGGTATCGAACCGGACGATATGAATGTCGTTGACGGAGATGTCGGATACGTCGGGATGGTCGCCGGAATGGTGGCAGGAGGAGAAGGCAATAAGGAAGAGGGTTGCCAGGCTGAGGGCACGAATGCAGGCACGGAGGTTTTGCGAACAAAAGGAGTATGCCGGTTGGAAAGGGTTCATATTGCGAAATAAGAGGATTTTGGAGGATTAACGTGCAATGGATGAGAAAAGTATTGTATAAGATATTGCGGGATAGGATTTTAACATTTTAGAAGGGAGAAGTGATTGTGTCCCCGGCGAGGATGATTTGTCGTAAATTTGCCGTATGAAAATTGCAATGGCCCAACAAAATTATCATGTGGGTAATTTTGAGGAGAACACGCGCAAGATACTGGCGGGCATCCGCCGGGCGAAGGAGGCCGGGGCCGACCTGGTCATTTTTTCGGAATTGTCGGTTTGCGGGTATCCGCCCCGGGATTTTTTGGAATTTGAAGATTTTATCGGGCAGTGTACTGCTGCGATCGATCAGATCCGGGAGCAGGCGGATACGATCGGGGTGATCGTTGGCGGTCCGGTCCGCAACCCACGGCGGGAGGGGAAGGACCTGCTCAATGCCGCCTGGCTTCTGTATGAGAAGGAGATCAAGGGTGTGGCGCATAAGACCTGTCTGCCGAACTATGACGTATTTGATGAATACCGTTATTTCGAGCCGGCTTTTGAATGGAATGTTATCCCTTTTAAAGGAAAGAAGATCGCATTGACGATCTGTGAAGATGCCTGGAACCTGGGAGACAACCCCCTGTACCGGGTCTGTCCGATGGATCAGCTGATGAAACAGCACCCGGACCTGATGATCAATATTTCCGCCTCTCCCTTTGATTACGATCATGATGAAGACCGCAAGGAGGTCGTCCGGCAGAACGTGCTGAAATATAAGCTGCCGATGTTCTATTGTAATGCGGTGGGGTCACAGACGGAGATCGTTTTTGACGGGGGCAGTGTTGTGTATGATGCCGGGGGACGCCTGGTGGCGGAGCTGAAATATTTTGAGGAAGATTTTGTGGTGACGGAGCTGCCGCATGCCGTGCCGCCGTTGTTTGAAGAGCTGTTGCCCGGGTTTTCGATCCCCGTGGGCAGGGACGGGTCCGAGACGGCCGAAGAAAGCGGTAGGATGGTTGGCGGAGTGGGAGAAAGATGGCCGGGAGCGAAGGAGATGGCCGGGAATGAAGGGGATGGCCGGCGGAGCGGGGGAAAGATGGCCGGGAGTGAAGGCATCGATGTGAATGGTGGAAAGGACGAAGGTGTTTTTGATAAGGATATGCGGGTCTCCAAACAGAACGATCCCGACCGGGTCATTCAATACCTGGTGGACGAGCGGAATATCCGGCAGATCCATCAGGCGCTGATCCTGGGTATACGGGATTATTTTTTCAAGATGGGTTTTACGAGGGCGATCCTGGGCAGCAGCGGGGGAATTGACAGCGCCGTCACGCTGGCGCTGGCCTGTGAGGCGTTGGGAAAGGATAACGTGCGTGCGATCCTGCTGCCTTCGCCTTATTCGACGGGTCATTCGGTCAGCGATGCGGAGCAGTTGTCGCGCACGCTGGGTAATCCTTATGATATAATTCCTATACGGGAGGTGTATGAGGCGTTGCTGCATACGCTGGAGCCTGTTTTTGAAGGGCAACCTTTTGGTTTAGCGGAGGAGAATCTACAAAGCCGTACACGGGGTAATATCCTGATGGGTCTTGCCAATAAGTTCGGGTATGTCCTGCTGAACACCTCCAATAAGAGCGAGCTGTCGACGGGTTATGGAACCTTATACGGGGATATGGCGGGCGGGCTCAGCGTGTTGGGAGACGTATATAAAGGGCAGGTATATGCGCTGGCAAGGTATATCAACAGAAAGGAGGAAATCATCCCTGTGAATATCATACAGAAGGCGCCTTCGGCGGAGTTGCGGCCCGATCAGAAGGACAGCGATAGTCTGCCGGAATATGATGTGCTGGATAAGATCCTGTATCAATATATCGAAAGAAGACAGGGACCGCGGGAGATCATTGCGATGGGTATCGACGAGGCCCTGGTTCGCCGGGTGCTCCGGCTGGTGAATACCAATGAATATAAGCGCAACCAGTTCTGCCCGATCATCCGGGTCAGTTGTAAGGCGTTCGGCATGGGGCGGCGGGTACCCATCGTAGGGAAATATCTTGTGTAGCGTGAGAGGACGTCGACGCGCCTGTGACCTACACGACGGGTCGATGGCTGCCGCCTTTTAATGCTTTAATGAAACGAGGTATCGGACACTGATGCCTGAGAGGGTGGTATCCCTGTATAAAACGAATTTTGTGGAAGTGAGGCTCAGGATGTTGATGTTCCCGGTCAATAGCGGGGGTGCCGTCGCCGTCAGGATGGTTGCATTGTTTGTAAATGACCATTTAAAGGGGACTGTTTGCGGATCGGAGACATGGCATTTTGTGGCTCCCTCGTCGATGGCGCCGGTGCTGTCGCTTTTGAACGTATAGATGTCGTCTTTTTCGCAGGTGGTGATGAGGGTATCGCCTCCGATATCCACGATACCGTCCTTGTTAAGATCTACCCCGGAGGTATCGTATCTCCAGCTGGTCTGGGTGATCAGGGTAACCTGTGCGGAAGTACCGGGCGTATTTGAATGGCTTTTGGTGCAGGCGGTCCATAAGATCGTTGAGAAAAGGGCGGCAAGAGAGAGGGCAGGGATGGGTTGACGTTTCATAGTTTTGCGGTTGAATATGATGGATTTAGGCTAAATATATAGCAATATTCAGGCCATTTGGAGCTTTTTTGGGTCAATGTTTGAAAACGATGGTGTAGCGGGTATTGATCCTTCCGAGCTTCTGGTCGGCGTAGATCTCGAACCGGCTGGGGGAGAGGATCTTTACTTTGTAGTATTGATCCTGGAAGTAGATGGTGCTGTCATTATTCTGAAAGGACCACATAAAGGGGAGGCTGTCGGGGCCGGCGATCTTGCATTTTACCAGGCCTTGCCCGGAATAGCCCGTTCCATCTTTCCGGAAAATGATCGTATTGTCTTTTTCGCATCCGGCGATGGTCGGGTCGAGGGCGTCGAAGCTGTTGTCGTCATCGGAGTCGAAGCCGGCACTCTCATATCTCCAGGGGTTACCGGTCAGCAGCTCCATGTCGTGGGGGGAACTGCTTTTGGCAGAGCAACCGGCAACGGAAAGGCCGGCTGAGAGAGCGATTATGGTCAATTTCGAAAACATCCTGCTCATCGTTTCGTTTGGAAGGTCGAAATGCCTCCGGGTTTAAAACTCACGGGGTTAAATATTATTGCCACGACACATTAAAAAAATATTAAAAGGGAAAAAATATTTCGGTGCAACTTGGCAAGCTAGTTGCCCGGTGAATTCGTAATTTGCGACCTAATCTTCCAATTATGCAGTATACAGCCGAGGATATCAGACAGTTAAATAATAAGATCCAATACCAGGCTGCCTTTATCGACCGGTTACGCGACGAGGTAGGGCGTGTGATCGTGGGACAGCATCATATGCTTGACCGGCTGCTGATCGGTCTGCTCAGCAATGGACATGTGTTGCTCGAGGGGGTGCCTGGGCTGGCTAAGACATTGGCTATCAAATCTCTGGCGCAGGCCATTCATGCGCGGTTCAGCCGGGTTCAGTTTACGCCGGATCTCTTGCCGGCGGATGTGATCGGTACGATGATCTATAATCAGCAGAAACACGAGTTTGTGGTCCGGAAGGGGCCTATTTTCGCCAATTTTGTTCTGGCCGATGAGATCAACCGTGCTCCGGCCAAGGTACAGAGCGCCCTGCTGGAGGCGATGCAGGAACGCCAGGTGACCCTGGGAGACACCAGCTATAAGCTGGAGGAGCCTTTCCTGGTGCTGGCTACGCAGAACCCGTTGGAACAGGAGGGGACCTATCCTTTGCCGGAAGCCCAGCAGGATCGCTTTATTATGAAGGTGATCGTCGATTATCCCAGTAAACAGGAGGAGCAGATGATCATCCGGCAGAATGTGCAGGGTGGGCAGGCTACCAAGGTTGAACAGGTCGTGAGCATGCAGGAGATCCTGGAAGCGAAGGATCTGGCGCGGCAGATCTATATGGATGAGAAGGTGGAGCATTATATATTGGATATCGTTTTTGCAACGCGGACACCGGAGAAGTATAAGCTGGAGAAACTGAAGCCCCTGATCGCCTATGGAGGTAGTCCGCGTGCCAGTATCAACCTGGCCCTTGCGGCGAAGGCCAATGCTTTTCTCAACAAACGGGGATATGTGATACCGGAAGACGTGCGTACGATCTCCAAGGATGTGTTGCGGCACCGCCTCGGGCTGACCTATGAGGCGGAGGCGGAGAATGTGAATGTCGAGCAGGTGATCGATGATGTGCTGAAGGCGATACCTATACCATAAGACGACGATACCGTAAGAGAGGATAAAAAAATTATGCTTACTACTGCCGAAATATTAAAAAAGGTCCGGGAGCTGGAGATCAAGAGCAAACGGCTCACCCGTCATCTATTTACCGGGGAGTACCATAGTGCCTTTAAGGGCCGTGGGATGAGCTTTCGGGAGGTCCGGGAGTATGCCGCGGGGGATGACATCCGTTTTATCGACTGGAATGTCTCGGCCCGGTTCAATCATCCTTTCAGCAAGCTGTTCGAGGAAGAGCGGGAGCTGACGGTGATGCTGCTGGTGGATGTGAGCGCGAGCTCGTTGTTTGGAACGGTGCATTCCCGTAAGAAGGACCTGATCACGGAGATCTGTGCCGTGCTGGCCTTTTCGGCGATCAATAACAATGACAAGGTAGGGGCGGTATTTTTCAGCGACAAGGTAGAGGCGTATATTCCTCCGAAGAAGGGGAAGGAGCACGTGCTTTATATCGTCCGGCAGCTATTGTCGATCGAGCCGAAGAGGAAGGGGACGAGCCTGAATGAGGCGCTGCGTTTTTTTAACCGGTCCGTGAAGCAGAATAGTATTTCGTTCCTGTTGAGTGATTTTTTGGAGGGGGATGCGCGTAGCAGGGGGAGGACGGGTGAGGGAAGACCGGAAATAGGTTTTGAGGATGCGTTGAAGGTAGCGGGCAAGAAACATGACCTCATCGGGATTAAAGTGTATGATAAGATGGATATGCAATTACCTGCCATCGGACTGATCGAAGCGGAGGATTCGGAGACCGGCCGGCGACAATGGGTTGATACCAGCGATTACCTGGTTCGTACAAATTACCAGCAATATTTTTTTAACCAGACGGAGCAGTGTAAAAGCGTTTTTAATAAGGCCGGTTGCGATCTCCTGCATCTGCGCACGGACGAAGATTACGTTAAAATATTACAACGATTCTTTGTCGGGCGTCACCGGCCGGGATAATACATGAGAACAATAACCCTACATATAGTTTGCCTCTTTACCTGTTTGTTCCCGGCCCGGATGCTTTCCGCGCAGCCGGGGCAGCGTACCGGCCACGGGCTGATCGCGCAGGTCCACACCCGGAGGAATGCGACACCGGCCGTTGTGCAGTCCCCTTTGGTGATAAAGGCGACTGTCGACAAGCAGCAGATCCTGATCGGCCAGCCCATTCAGCTCATGCTGGAGGTAACGGCCCCTGCGGGGAGCAGCGGGGTGGTCTGGCCGGAACTGGATAGCCTGCCCCATTTTGAATGGGTGGAGAAGCACCCGGTAGATTCTGTCATTCATCCCGACAGCCGCTACTACCGGCAATACCTGACTGTTACCAGCTTTGACTCCGGCGCCTGGGCGATCCCGCGGCTGCCTTTTATCGCGGGCAATAAAAAATATTTCAGCGATTCGGTTCGGATCGAGGTGGGGTATACGAAGATCGATCCGAATAAGGATTATCATGATATCAAGGATATCATCGACGTGCCCAATCCATGGGCTAAATGGATCGTGTGGGTCGTGGCGTTGGTGACGATCGGCGCTCTTGCGCTTGTGGTCTGGCTGGTCCGGAAAAAGAAAATATGGAAGATATTGGGCGGAGCCGCTGCGGCGGCGCCCCGGCTTTCCCCGTATGAGGAAGCCATCCGTCAGCTGGAAGAGCTGGAGAAACAGCACCTGCCGGAGAATGGGTCCGTAAAGGTTTATTATACCCGGCTGGGCGAGATCTTTCGTTATTACCTCTTCCGTCAGATGGGCATCTCCAGCCTGGCGGAGACCAGCGAGGAGCTGATCGGGCAGATCCGGCGGCTGCCGGTTTCGGGGCAGCAGTTTGCGGAGATGGCGGAGATGTTGCGGATGAGTGATTTTGTAAAGTTTGCGAAATACCAGCCGGGGATCTCCGATAGTGAGCAGCATTTTCGGGTTATCCGGAGATCTATCGAGACGTTGGATAAGATCGGGCAGGAAGAGAAGATGGAAGAGGATACGAAAACAATAAAACAATAAAGCAATACGTGCTGTACGATTGGTATCAACATATTTATTTCAGCCAGCCGTCCTTTTTCGGGCTGTTCGCTCTTTTGCCTTTGCTGATCTATTGGGAGATCACCAAGGGCGGCGGTTCGCAGGGGACGGTGATGGTATCTACGGTAGGTCCTTTCCGGGGGATGCGATCGTGGAAGAACCTGTTAAGGCCGGTGCCGTTCATCTTCCGGATGCTGGCTCTCTGTTGTCTTATCATCGCCCTGGCGCGGCCGCAGACCCGTAATGACGAGCAGCTTGTGAACGGGGAAGGGATCGATATCGTACTCTGCCTGGACATCAGCGGCAGTATGCTGGCACAGGATTTTACGCCCAACAGGATGGAAGCGGCCAAGAATGTGGCGGGTGAATTTATTGACAACCGACCCACCGACAGGATCGGGCTGGTCATTTTCTCCGGGGAGAGCTTCACCATGTGCCCGCTGACCACGGACCGGAATGTATTAAAGACGCAGCTGGCCAATGTACAGAGCGGATTGCTGGAAGACGGCACTGCTATCGGGTCCGGTCTTGCCACGGGTGTCGACCGTCTTCGCAATTCTCCTTCGAAAAGCAAGGTCATCATCCTGTTGACGGACGGGGAAAACAATGGCGGGCTGATCGATCCGAATACGGCAAAGGAGATTGCCAAGTCCGTCGGGGTGCGGGTCTATACCATCGGGATGGGGACGGAGGGATATGCGCCGGTGCCTGTGCAGACGCCGGGGGGTGTGGTGATGCAACGCGAGAAAGTGAACATTGATGAAAAGCTGCTGACGCAGATTGCTACGGAAACCGGCGGCAAATATTACCGGGCCAGGGACAATGAAAGCCTGAAGAATATTTATTCAGAGATCGATCACCTGGAGAAATCGAAGATCGAAGTAACGGCGATCCGCCGTTATACGGAGCAGTTCTATCCTTTTGCCCTCGCGGCGGCCTTGCTGCTGTTCCTTGAGCTGCTATTGCGCTGGACGGTGCTGCGGAAATTCCCATAAGCATATTGCCGGTCGATCCTGGATCCGGCGAACCTGCCGGATGAGCCGCCGAATGAAACGGATGGGTTATCTTCGCCCCATGACCGGTAAAGTATATAAATCGACGGGGAGCTGGTATGTCGTGAAGACGGCGGAGGGCGAGGTATGGAATGCCCGGCTCAAAGGGATCTTCAAGCTGGATGGGATCACCTCGACCAACCCGGTGGCCGTGGGCGACGAGGTGGATTGGGAGCCGGAGAATGAACTGGAAAAGACCGGCATTATAACGTCGATCCATGATCGTAAAAATTATATCAACAGGCAGTCGCCCAGTCACCGGATGCAGCATCATATCGTGGCGGCCAACATCGACCAGTCCCTGCTGGTCGTTACGTTAAAGGAGCCCCGTACTTCGCAGGGGTTTATCGATCGCTGGCTGGTGACCTGCGAGGCGTATCATGTGCCTGCGGTTCTCCTTTTTAATAAGAGCGATCTTTACCGGAAAAAGGAAGACGAGCGATTTGAGGAGTGGAGGTCTATGTATGCCGCTATCGGGTTCCGGGTGATCCGTATGAGCGTGGCGACGGGGGAGGGGATCGATGCGGTGAAGGAATTGTTGCGCGGCCGTATAAGCCTGTTGAGCGGCCATTCCGGGGTGGGGAAATCGTCCTTTTTGAATGCCGTCTATCCTGCGCTTGGGCTCAAGACGCAGGGGGTGAGCGGATGGAGCGGCAAGGGGATCCATACGACCACGTTTGCGGAAATGTTTGATCTTCCGGAAGCCGGGGACATCAGTGAGGTGAAGGGAGAAGTGCGGGAGGCGGGTGGAGGACGGATCATCGATACGCCGGGGATGAAGGAGTTTGGCCTGGTGGATATCAGTCGTGCGGAGCTGTCCGGCTATTTTCCGGAGATGCGTGCCCTGGCGGGGGAGTGCCAGTTCAATAATTGTCTGCATGCGGAAGAGCCGGGTTGTGTGGTAAAGGAGGCGGTGAGGGAGGGGCGGATCGCGATGGACCGGTATATCAGCTATCGCAGCATCCTGGATTCGATCGAAGAGAACAGGTATTAGTTTTCGGGGGTTTCTTCCGGTCTTCCTTCTTCTTTTATCTCTTTTTTCAGCGATTCCGGTTGCTTTTCGTCACGTTCGTCCCCGAGCAGCAGTCCCCAGGGCTTCATGCTGTCTATGCGGTCGAATATGATCTTTGTTATCGCGATCACCGGGATGGCGAGGAAAGTGCCGGGTATTCCCCAGATGGTTTCTCCGATGATCACGCCCAGGACGGTGATGAGGGCATTGATCCGTACTTTGGAGCCGACGATCACCGGCAGCAGGATATTGGCATCGACCAGGTGGATGCCAAAGATGGTAGCGACTACCAGCAGCAGTTTGGTGGCGCCGGCGGTAGCAAAGGTCACCAGGGTGCTGAGCAGGAGGGCGGTGAAAATGCCGATATAGGGAATAATATTAAAGAGTCCCGTGATCAGGCCCAGCAGGATGGCATATTTGACGCCCAGGATCCACAATGCCAGGCAGGTGGCGGCTGCGACGATCACCATTTCCAGCAGGAGCCCGAGGATATATTGTCTGATCCTGGACTGGATCTCGGCGATGATATCGTATACGGTGACGGCGTTCTCTTCCTTGAATACCGCTACGAGGAAGCGGATGAGGAGTCTCCGGTAATAGAGCAGGAAGAAGGTGTCGATCATGATAAAGACGAGGAAAAGGATCAGGGAGGAGAGGGAGACGACGGCATCGCCGAGGACGGAGCCGCCGGTGGCAAGCAGCTTGGAGGTGGCCGTGTCGACGTAGCTCATCTGCTGTTTGATGCGGATATGGAATTTTGTCGAGATCCAGTGTTGGAGGTCGGCGACGGATGTCATGACCTGTTGTTTAAACTGGGGCCAGTCATCCGCCAGGTTGCTGATCTGGGAGCCTACCAGGTAGAGGAGGCCGATCATGGCCAGCACAAGCAGCAATACGGCCACCAGGGAGGCCATGCTACGGGGAAAGCGGAGCCTTCTTTCCAGGAAGTTGGCCAATGGCAGCAGCAGAACGGCAAATAATAAGGCAAAGACCAGGGGGGCGAGGATGGATTTGCCAAGGAAGGCAATATAGCACAAGGCTATGAGGCTGATCAGCACCATCGCCAATTTGGTATAGAAAGGAGGAGTCGGTTTTGTATTCGCCATGTAGTTTGGTATTGAGGGACTTTCGATCTCCCGGCAATTTAGGGAAAATCCCGCCGCCAGCAGGGGCAAAAAGCAGGCCTAAAAAAAACAGACCCACTACGGGAGCGGGTCTTTAACAAATTTTCGGGTGAACCTGTTTACGACATATAGCGTTTGGCCGTATTGATCAGCAGTTTGCTTTCCAGGAACCGGGCGACTTCCACTACGGCGTCGTTGTCCTTGCGGGGCGCCTCGCGGAATTTGCGGGGGTAGATCGATATGCCGGTGTAAATATTGTAATGAAGGGTCAGGATATGGCCTTTGTAAAGGAAATCCCACATCAGCGAATCGAAATCATCGGTCTTTTGGGTGAATTTGATATCGAGGTCATCGGAGAGGATGTTGGCGACTTCATAGAAGCGCTTCAATCCACAATCATCGTCTATAACGGCTTCGGTGCAGCCGAAATCGGTTCTCAGCGTTAGAGGGCTCATAGCGTAGGGATTTTAATTTATAATAGGGCATTGATACACTAAGCTTTGAATTTCGGCGCCCTTGGAACTTTCTCTCCGCTCAATATCCGCTCTGCACCTACATTCTTCCCATCGCTGGGGCATCCGTATTTTGGTCCAAAAAGGTTGTGGATCAGGCCGCAGGAACTATTGCCGATCACGAGGATGGACAGGAGAAAGAAGAATAGAAGGGTTCTGGGTCGTTTCATGGGATTAAAATAAACACATTTAAACCTACAAATATTATCCTGCATTTGCAAGGTCTCCCGGGGATTTAATCTATTGTGCGGGGGGCGTATTAAATTTCTGCGGTGTCGCTGCGGGTAGGGGTGGCGGGGTGGGATGCAGGCTGGGCGCGGAATTTGGGAGGGAGTAGGGGGAAGGGACATCCACGCCGGTAGGGTATGGGTATGGAAGGCTGCTCCCCGAAGGCCCAGGGTAAATGGGTAGGGCGGAAGGGGTAGGGAGGGGGTATCTGCGGCTATCCTTTTGGGACGGCATTGGAGTCCTTGAACCAGCCGGCGTAGGTGCAGTAGTTTTTGGCAATGCGTTCTATCTGGCCGGCGATCAGTTCGGAGGGGATGTCCTTGATCTTTTTGGCGGGGATCCCTCCATAGATGGTGCCTGATTCCACTTTTGTTCCTTCGAGCACGACGGCGCCGGCGGCAATGATGGAGTTGCTGCCGATATCGGCATTGTCCATGATGATGGCGCCCATGCCTACGAGTACGCTGTCCTGGATGGTGCAGCCGTGTATGATGGCGTTGTGGCCGATGGAAACGTTATTGCCGATATGGACCTGTGTCTTTTGGTAAGTGGCATGGATGACCACCCCGTCCTGTATATTCACTTTTTTGCCGATGTGAATGCTGTTGACGTCGCCGCGTACGACAGCGTTGAACCAGATACTGCATTCATCGCCCATTTCCACGTCTCCCACTATTGTTGCGTTGGGCGCTACGAAACAGTCTTTGCCGAACCTGGGGTGCTTGCCTTCTACCGGTAGGATAATAGCCATGAGGAGAGTTTTTAATTTACTGTAAATATCCTAATAAAATGTTTACGACCTTCGTCCTCCAATGAGTTTAAATTCCAGCACTGAGGGCGCCCCGGATACCCGGCGGCTGTTCCTGCGGCATGTGGCACAGACTTCCCCGGCTCCGCTGGGTCTGGAGATCGTCCGGGCGGAGGGGCTGTATTTGTACGATCGGTCCGGCCGGCGTTATATTGACGGGATCGGAGGTATCAGCGTATGCAATACCGGTCATCGCCATCCCCGGGTAGTGGAGGCGATCCGGGACCAGGCCGGCCAGTACCTGCATCTGCTGGTATACGGGGAGCTGATCCAGTCGCCCCAGGTAGCTTATGCCACGCTGCTGGCTGCCCACCTGCCTTCTTCCTTAAATTCCGTCTATTTTACCAACAGCGGGGCGGAAGCGACGGAAGGGGCCATGAAACTGGCCAAGCGGGTGACGGGCCGGACGGAGATCGTCGCCTTTAACCATTCTTATCATGGCTCTACCCAGGGTGCGCTCAGCGTAATGGGGGACGAATACTGGCGGAATGCCTACCGGCCTTTATTGCCGGGGATATGGCATGTCGACTATAATTCGGAAGCGGCCCTGGAAGCCATTACCGAACGGACGGCCTGTGTGATCGCCGAGACGGTGCAGGCGGAAAGAGGGGTTTATCCACCTGAACCAAGCTGGCTTCGGCGGTTGAGGGAGCGATGTGATGCTATGGGAGCTCTTCTTGTGCTGGATGAGATCCAGGCGGGTTTTGGAAGGACCGGGACTTTATGGGGATTTCAGCGATATGGGGTTGTTCCGGATATCGTCCTGTTGGGGAAGGCCCTGGGTGGGGGTATGCCCATGGGGGCTTTTATTGCCGACCGATCCGTGATGTGGGCCCTGACGGGTGATCCGGTGCTGGGGCATATCACTACATTCGGCGGACATCCGGTCTGTTGTGCGGCGGGTCTTGCCAGCCTGCAGGTGTTGCTGGAGGAGGAATGGATCGGAGCCGTTGCCGGCAAAGAGGCCTTGTTCCGCCGGCTGCTTGTACATCCTTCTATCCGGGCTGTACGCAGCAGCGGGTTGCTGATCGCGGTTGAATTCGACAGTTTTGAACAGAATAAACGGGTGATCGATGTCTGTATAGAGAAGGGGCTGCTTACGGACTGGTACCTGTTCGCGCCACACTGTATGCGGATTGCCCCGCCGTTGCCTATTACCCCGGAACAGATCGAAGAGATGTGCTCGATCATATTATCGTCTATAGGGGAATGAGGAGGTTGTGTGTCAATGTGGAAAAGAAAATTATGGAAGGGGGTAAGAATCTTGGAAGGCCCTTTTTATTTTTGTATTTTAGTGGTGGATATTTCTTCGTTCGATCACTCCTCTCAAGTGGATAAGTGTAGGGTCCGCTGAATCAATACACATTTTCTAATACAAGTGTGCTACTTCCGGGTTTGCCGGGAGCGGATGGCCTGTCAATGCTTATTCTTAACGCTTAAATCATTTTTTATGTCACCATTTTTAGAACAGAAAGAGCTGTTCGACCAGGTGTTGCGTCTGGGGAAGGGGGAGCAGCGGGATCCGTATAGTGTGATAGAGCGTTTTTTCGGGGACTATCGCCTGCATGAATGCCGCCAATATTTGTGGGCGATGGTGGAGACCTGTCTCACTACGGACAATGTAGAATTCAACGATCCGGAGGAAAGGGCGAATTTATTATTGCGGTACAGAGAGCTGGAAAAGTTGGTGGAGGCGGGCTATCTGTTGTTATTGCAGCGTGATCCTGCCGGGAAGGGGACGCTGACCGGAGGGAGGGAAGTGGGGAAGATCCGGGTGAAGAGAGGGGAGAAGGGGATTACGGGGAAGAAGAATGGGAAGAAGGTGGGAGTAGAGGGGTAGGGGATGGAAAAGGAGGTAGAGGAAGAGGTTGGGGATAGGGGAAGGGGAAGAGAGGATAGTGAGGGGGAGAGGGGAAGAGAGGATAGTGAGGGGGATAGGGGAAGGGGGAGAGGATAGGAAGAGGGGATAGAGGAAGAAGCTGGGGGTAGAAAAGGAGGGATAGGGGTAGGGCGGGTTAGAAAAAAGGGGTTGGGACCCCAAAAACCAGGCGGTCCTTTTTCTCGTATGTATTATTGAATGAGAAGAATAATTTTGGCTTAGGAATTTGATTAGTCATCCCCGCTTACACAGCGGGGATTTTTTTTATAACAATTTGAATACCGCTACGGCTGCCAGGCTTCCCAGCAAGGGTCCCATGACGGGGATCCAGGCATAGCTCCAGTCGCCGTCCCTTTTTCCCGGTATGGGCAGGATCGCGTGCATGATGCGGGGTCCCAGATCGCGGGCGGGGTTGATGGCATAGCCGGTAGGGCCTCCCGGTCCGAGCCCGATGGCCAGGACGAGTAAGCCGACGGGGAGGGCATCCAGGGCGCCGAGGCTACTGGAGGGGGCGGCGATAAAGAGGACGCCGAGGATCAGAACAAAGGTGGCGATGGTCTCTGTGACCAGGTTGTCGAGCGGGCTACGGATGGCGGGCGCTGTACAGAAGACGGCCAGTTTGGCGTCTGCGTCCGCGGTGGCTCCGAAATGGGGGCGAAAGCATAACCAGGCCAGGAGGGAGCCGATCATTGCTCCCAGCATCTGGGCGGCGATATAGATGGGTACCAGGCTCCAGGGGATCTTGCCCAATACGGCAAAGGCCAGGGTAACGGCCGGGTTCAGGTGGGCCTTGCTGGCGGCCGCCGAGCAATAGACGCCAACGAATACTGCCATTGCCCAGCCGAAGCTGATAACGATCCAGCCGCTGTTGTGTCCTTTGCTCTTTTGCAGAACGACGTTACTAACGACGGTCTGCCCGAGGAGAATGAGTAATCCGGTGCCGATGAGTTCGCCGAAAAAAGGGGTCATGTTTATGCTGTTTTTAGGTATATTTTATACGGTCACGCCAGGTAGTTTGCTGCCAGCGTCGTGAATGTCTCTATTTCCTGTCGTTGCCATGCTGCGTCCTTTCCCAGTTCTATCGCCAGCAGCCGGGCTACGAGCGGGGCGCATTCGATCGCTGCCCGTGCATCCAGCAGGAGGGCCCGGGTCCGCCGGCTCAGGGCATCATCTACCGTCATGCACAGTTCCTTTCGGGCGGCCCAGATGATCTCGGCCTGTATATAGGGCAGCCGGGGATGCAGGCGATCGTTGCCGGCGGGTATCTCTGCGGCCAGGGCCCGGATGGCGGGTGCGTCGCTGCCGTGATAGTGGAGGGGTTCATTGAAATCGGCGGGGGTACGCATTACCGTGGTCGCGGGGTCGTTGCCGTTGCCCGATCCGTGTATGGGCAGTGTCGCTGTGCGGCAGGGACGGTTTGGGAGGCCGCTCTTTGCGATGGCGGTGTTCACGGTGTCCTCTGCCATCCGCCGGTAGGTGGTCCATTTACCGCCGGTGATCGTGACCAGTCCCGTCTCCGACACGAGGATAAGATGGTCCCTTGCCAGTTCGGCCGTCTTTTTATGACTGCTTTTCACCAGGGGGCGTAGTCCGGCGTATACGCTGCGGATATCTTTGCGTGATGGCACTGTTTTCAGGTAGCGGCCGATCTGCTGCAGGATAAAGTCGATCTCTTCCGGGAGGGCCCGGGGTTCGATGTCCACTCCTTTTACAGGGGTATCGGTCGTGCCGATGATGATCTTGTCATGCCAGGGAACGGCGAAGAGTACCCGCCCGTCGTCCGTATGGGGTACGAGGATCGCTGTCTCGCCGGGGAGAAATTCTTTATCCAGCATGATGTGTACGCCCTGGCTGGGGGCGATGACGGGTTCGCTGCCGGGGTCGTCCATCCGCAAAATGTTATCGGTGAACACCCCGGTCGCATTGATGACCGACCGGGCCCTGATGTCGTAGGTCCGGCCGCTGATCTGATCGGTTGCCCGGAGTCCGCGGACCCGGCCGTCCTGTTTGTACAATCCGTCTACCTTGCAATAGTTGAGCAGGACGGCGCCTTGTTCGGCGGCTGTGCGGGCGAGATGGATCGCCAGCCGGGCGTCGTCGAACTGTCCGTCGTGATACAGGACCCCGCCCCGTAGTCCTTCTGCTTCGAGGGTAGGCGCCAGGTCCAGGGTCTCTTTGCGGGACAGCCGCCGGGAGGGGCCCAATCCGAGGCTGCCGGCCATCCAGTCGTATACTTTCAGCCCGATGCCGTAATAGGGTCCTTCCCACCATTTATAATTGGGGACGACAAAGGACTGGTCTTTTACGAGGTGGGGGGCATTGTTGCGCAGTATACCACGTTCGCGAAGGGCTTCCGTCACCAATTTGATATTTCCCTGTTGCAGGTAACGGACACCCCCATGTACTAATTTCGTGGCGCGGGAGGATGTGCCTTTGGCAAAGTCAACCTGTTCCAGCAGCAGGGTGCTGAAACCCCGCGAGGCGGCATCTACGGCCACTCCCAATCCTGTCGCGCCGCCACCGATGATGCAAAGGTCCCATTCCTGTGTGCCCCGGTTCTCCAGGGCTTGTGTCATTTCCCGTCTGTTCATTCAACTTATTTTTTGTGGTGCGGATGTTATTCCTGCGCCCAGGCGATCGCTGCTTTTACGGCCCGTTGCCAGCCTTTGAGCAGTTCCTGCTGGCGGGCGGCTTCCATCGCCGGCTGGAACCGGTGGTCTATTTGCCATTGTTGTTGGATGTCCTCCACCGAAGTCCAGAACCCTGTTGCCAGTCCTGCCAGATAGGCTGCCCCGAGGGCGGTGGTCTCTGTTACGGTGGGGCGGATGACGGGTACCTGCAGGATATCGGATTGGAACTGCATCAGCAGGTTATTGGCCGTTGCGCCTCCGTCAACCCGCAGTTCCCGGATGGGGATGCCGCTGTCGGCCTCCATTGCGCCCAGTACATCGTATGTCTGGTAGGCGATGCTTTCCAGGCTGGCCCGGGCGATGTGTGCCCGGGTCGTGCCGCGGGTCATCCCAAACAGGCTACCGCGCGCATATTGGTTCCAGTGAGGGGCGCCCAGTCCGGCGAAGGCGGGGATCATATACACGCCTTCCGTATCGGGGACGCTTGCGGCCAATGCCTCTACGTCTTTTGATGCGCGGATCATGTGCAGTCCGTCCCGCAGCCATTGTACTACGGCCCCGGCGATGAAGATACTGCCTTCGAGGGCATATTCCGTCTGTCCGTTGATCGTCCAGGCGATGGTAGTGAGGAGATTATTCTTTGAAAGCACGGCCTGTGTGCCGGTATGCATCAGCATAAAACAGCCGGTGCCGTAGGTATTCTTCACCATGCCCGGTTGGGTGCATAGCTGTCCGAAGAGGGCTGCCTGCTGGTCGCCGGCGATCCCGGCGATGGGTATGCCGACGGACCCGGGGGCCATGATGCTGGCGGTGTGTCCGTATACTTCACTGGAGGCCTTTACTTCCGGCAGTATGGCCGGGGGGATATCGAAGAGCCGCAGGAGTTCCGGGTCCCACTGGCCGGTATGGATGTTCAGCAGAAGCGTTCGGGAGGCATTGGTGCTATCGGTGATGTGCAACTGCCCGCCGGTCAGTTTCCAGATCAGCCAGCTGTCGACGGTACCGAAGGCCAGCTCTCCTTTTTCTGCGCGGGTGCGGGCGCCGGGCACCTGGTCCAGGATCCATTTCAATTTGGTGGCCGAGAAATAGGCGTCGATCACCAGGCCCGTGTGTTGCCGGATCATGGCGGAGTGTCCCTTTTTTTTGAGCTCATCGCAATAGCCGGCGGTACGCCGGTCCTGCCAGACGATGGCGGGATGGATAGGCTGGCCGTTGGACCGGTCCCAGACGATGACCGTCTCGCGCTGGTTTGTGATCCCGATGGCGGTGATGTCGCGGGGGGTGCTATTGCTTTTTGCCAGGACCTCGGCCAGTACGCTGTATTGGCAGGACCAGATCTCCCCGGCATCATGCTCTACCCAGCCCGGTTGCGGATAATACTGCCGGAATTCTTTTTGAGCGACCTGCCGGATCCGTCCGCTGTGGTCGAACAGGATGGCTCTTGAGCTGGTCGTTCCCTGGTCCAGGGCTAAGATGTATTTTTCTGGCATACGAACGTTGATTGGAATGGCCGGTAATTTAAGAAATAATGCCGCAATAGAAGCCGGAAAGACGGAAAGAAGGAAGGTGGGATCAAAATAGAACACATTTGTATCGGAAACGAACAATGGATGGGCTTGTCATGTGATTAACCAGTTGACTGTCAGAGTTATGGTGATCCGGCATTTTTTTGGGTGGATCGGGGCAGGACAAAATCATTCAATAAATGTTTAAAAGTTATATCACCACTGCGTGGCGCAACCTGGTCAGTAATAAAACGTATAGCGCATTGAATATCCTTGGTCTTGCGATAGGGATGGCCGTTGCCCTGATCATCGGCTTATGGGTCGTCTATCAGTATACCTATGACCGGACACTGCCTGGTTATCAGCAAGCGTATGTGGTTCGGAACCGGGTGGTGCGGAATGGGGATATACAGATCATACCCGCCACTCCGCTGCCGCTTGCGGACGCGCTAAAAAAAGAGATCCCGGAGGTCCAATATGTGGCGCATGGCGAGTTTGGTGGAAAGCATGGGTTGGTGGCGGGGGACAAGAAGATCTATGATATCGGTTTGCGGATGGGGGAGGATTTTCTAAAGATCTTCCAGTTCCCGTTGGTGGCGGGGAATGTAAATAGCGTTTTTGATGATCCTTATTCGATTGTCCTGACTCGGGCGACGGCTGTCGCTTTGTTCGGAAATGAGGATCCGATGGGGAAAATGGTCCATGTCGATAACGCGGATGATCTGAAGGTGACGGGTGTGCTGGAGGATCTGCCGGCGAATACTTCTTTCCCTTTCAAGTTTATTATCCCTTTTTCTTATGCGGCGATAAGATCCGATTATATTAAACGGGCTTCCAACGCCTGGAATATGACTTCCTCTCTGACCTATGTCAGTTTGCGGCCGGGGGTGAGCCAGGCGCAGGTGGAGCCGAAGCTGAAGCTGATCATGAAGAAATACGATCCGCAGGCGTACAAGACGCTCCATTCGGAACTTTTTCTTTATGCCGAGAAAGACTGGCACCTGTATTCCGACTTTAAGAACGGGGTGCCTGCCGGGGGATTTATTGAGTATGTCCGGATGTTTAGTATCATTGGCGCATTGGTTTTGCTGATCGGCTGTGTAAACTTTATGAACCTATCCACGGCGCGTTCGGAGAAGCGTGCGCGGGAGGTGGGGGTCCGGAAGGCGATGGGTTCTCGAAGGAAGGACCTGATCTTTCAGTTCCTGATCGAGTCGGTGGTAATGACCTGTATCGCCTTTTTTCTTTCGTTGTTGTTGGTACAGGCTTCGCTCCCGGCTTTCCGGGCGCTCACTTCCGCGAAAATCAGCATTCCCTATGGGAGTCCTGTCTTTTGGTCCTGTATGGCCGGTTATGTGTTATTGACGGGGGTATTGGCGGGTGCGCGGCCGGCCTTTTATCTTTCCTCTTTTCAGCCGGTGAAAGTATTGAAAGGGGATCTGAAGACGGGGAAGGCGGCTGCCCTTCCGCGAAAGATATTGGTCGTGTTGCAGTTCAGCTGTTCCATTGCGCTGATCATCAGTACGTTCATTATTTATCAGCAGATCCAGTATGCCAAGGACCGGCCGGTTGGTTATACCCGGGAGGGATTGGTCGTGAGTCAGGGCAGTAGTGATCTCACCCGGAATTATCCGGCGTTGAAGCATGATCTGTTACAGAGTGGGATGATTGCATCGGTGACGCGGTCGCAGAGTCCTGCTACGGATATCTGGAATTGGAATAACGTGGAGGATTGGCAGGGGCGGTATCCGGATGAGACCCTCCTGATGGCTACGATAACCGTCGATGATGATTATTTCAGGACGATGGGCATGCAAATAAAAGAGGGCAGGGATTTTACGGGGAATGCCGGTGCGGATTCGCTGAGCGTTATCCTGAATGAAGCGGCTGTCCGCCGGTTGCGTTATGAGGGCCCGCTGAACCAGACTATCGCCTGGGGTGGCGGGCAGCATCTCCGGGTTGTCGGCGTCGTAAGGGATGCGATGATGACGTCTCCTTTTTCTGCCGCGGAACCGACCTTTTTTCTTTATCAGCCAAATGAGTCGGAGAATAATATCCTCTACCGGATATCACCCGGTGTGAATACGCATGAAGCCATTGCAAAAGTATCGGCGATCTTTAACAAATACAATCCTGCCTATCCTTATACTTATACGTTTACGGATGTGGCCTATGCCACAAAGTTCAACCAGGAAACGCTTGTCGGCCGGCTGGCAGGGTTGTTTGCGGGGCTGGCTATCTTTATTTCGTGTCTGGGTCTTTTTGGGCTGGCTGCGTATATGGCCGAGCAGCGCAACAAGGAGATCGGGATACGGAAGATCCTGGGTGCTTCGGTCGCTCAGTTGTGGTTATTGCTTTCACGTGATTTTATCGTGCTGGTGCTGATCAGTTGTGTCATTGCGGCACCGGCAGCGGTTTATTTTCTGCATGGGTGGTTACAGAAATATTCGTACCGGATCGGGATCGGACCAGGTGTATTGATATTTTCGGCCCTGTTGGCGGTGGCGATCACGGTCGTCACGATCAGTTGGCAGACAATACGGGCGGCTTTGGCCAATCCCGTGAAGAACCTGCGGAGGGAATAGCTGGCATAGTTGCCGCTGCTGCCGCTTATATAAGATATATTATCCTGCGTTTTATGGGGAATCGGAATGTGGTAGGTTTTTTTGCCAAAAACTTGCAGGAATGGATTTTTTCCCGTTGCTTTGTATTTCAAAGTGCTTTTTATGACAAGCCAAAGCCAAGCCGATCAATCTTTAGAGGCCCTTCAGGACATCAAGCGTATGATGGAGCGGTCTTCCCGTTTTATCTCCCTTAGCGGGTTAAGCGGGCTGAGCGCGGGTGTTTGTGCCCTGGTCGGGGCCTGGTTTGCGCATGGCTGGATAGTGGATTATTATGGTGATGGGAGCGTTTTTTTCAGGGGCTCCGTCGAGCGGCATGGCTATATGCATGATGAGGCGAGCGACCTCCGGTGGAAGCTGATCTTTCTGGCGATCGGGGTATTGGTGGCGGCGCTGGCTTCTTCGACCTGGTTTACGTGGAGGAAGGCGCGGAAGGGCGGGCTACCTATCTGGGATCATGCTTCAAAGAAATTATTGATCAATATGGCCATTCCGCTGGTGGCGGGTGGGGTATTTGTGCTGGGGCTTTTGTATCATGCCGACTGGAATTATGTTTCGCCGGCCTGCCTGGTCTTTTATGGGCTGGCCCTGGTCAATGCCAGCAAGTATACGCTGACGGATATCCGTTACCTGGGTCTGCTGGAAATAGGATTGGGTAGTATGAATATGTATTATCTGCATTGGGGGCTGTATTTTTGGACCGTGGGTTTTGGCGTTTTACATATTATATACGGGCTGATCATGTGGTGGAAATATGAGCGGATATGAAGAATCCTATAGGCAATTTAAATAAGGTGTTCGACAGCCGCATCCGGATGGGGGTGATGAGCATCCTTTTGGTGAATGCGGAGATCAGCTTCAACGATCTGAAGCAATTGCTGGAGCTGACCGATGGGAACCTGGCCTCTCATATGATCAACCTGGAAGAGAATGGGTTTATCAAGGTGCATAAGGGATTTATCGGGAGGAAGACGAATACAACGTATTCGATCACGAAGGTGGGAGAAAAGGCTTTTAAAGAACATATTGAAGCGTTGGAGAGTATGATCCGGGGAGTGAATAAGACGTGAGGGAGGAAGATATTTTTTTTGCCCTTATGCTTTGAAATTCAAAGCACTTTTGATTAGAGCGGTGATTGGAATGAAAGGGCATGGATGGGCGGGAGGCTGAATAGAATGGATGGGCGGGAGGTTGAATGGAATGGACGGGCGGGAGGCTGAATAGAATGGATGGGCAGGAGGTTGAATAGAATAGATCATGACAATAAATAGAAATCGTATGAGTCGTAGTAGTTATGAGCTTCGGATGCGGTTATTCCGACCGCTGGTATCGGGTCTGCTGGGTATGACCCTGTTATTGCCGGCCACCTTTTTTATGCTGACGCTGCTGGCACGGATCGGCTTTGGTTCGAAGACGCTCTACCGTTATTTCGCGCCTTCTTTTTTGCAATCGCCATTTGATCTGTTTGCGCTACATAAAGCGCAGCTTATCCTGGGGTGCGTTTTATTGTCCATTGTCGTCAATGCGTTGAATGTGCTGGAGTTTGGCCTGGAGCGGGGGAAATGGGGTTGGATGATCTGTGTGAATTACCGGCGCAACTGGCTGAACACGGCTATTATTTTCCAGGGCCTTGTGCTGCTGGTGGTGCTGGCCCTCTATACATTGGTGCAGCATATCCGGTATTAAGCGCGAAGAAAACCAGTTAAATTTGGATATGCAAGAACAAAAATTTTCTTTACGCAGCCGGATAAAAAGTTTTGCCTATGCCTTTGCCGGGATCCGGCAGTTTATCCGGCGGGAACATAATGCGCGGATCCATCTGGCTTTTACGATCGCGGTGGTGATCGCGGCGCGGGTGCTGTCGGTCTCGCGGTTGGAAGTGGTTGCCCTTGCGGTGGTGATCGGGCTGGTGTGGATCACGGAAATGCTCAATACCTGTGTGGAGCGTCTTGCCGATCTCATTACCCGGGAGGAGCATCCGGAGATAAAATTTATTAAGGACCTGGCTGCCGGCGCCGTGCTGGTAGCTGCCGTGCTGGCGGTCGTTGTTGGTCTGTTCATTTTTATACCGAAATTTTTATGAGCTATTTTAAAGACGTATCTCTGAAGCCTTTTTTATTGGCGCCTGCCGCTACGGGCGCAGGACAAACCGTTGTGCGTGAAAGACGAAGGGAAATGGCTTTTCTGCTTTCCTGTTCATTGTTGTTCAGCTGTCTGCTGGCGATCTTCCGGGTACTCCATACGGGGCGGCTGACCTTTCTTTTCCTGATATGGAATTTGTTCCTGGCCTATGTTCCCTATGCGATCTCGGGGTGGCTGACTTACCGACGGGAGCGGATGGCGGGGGGGTATGTCCTGCTGGTGCTGCTGTCGCTGGTCTGGCTTGTCACGGTTCCCAATACCTTTTATATCCTTACCGATCTGTATCATTTGGGCGATGACTATAATGACCGGCAGGTTCCCCAATGGTTTGACCTTGTGATGATCCTGTCCTTTGCCTGGAACGGGTTGTTGCTGGGGGTGCTGTCTGTCCGGCAGATGGAGAAGATCTGGGCGCCGTCCCTGCGGAAGAGCGCGCCGGATGGACGTGCGCATGAATGGATGGCCGAATTGCTTTTCGTCTACCCTATCATGTGGCTCAATGCCCTGGGCGTATATACGGGGAGATACCTGCGGTATAACAGCTGGGAGATCGTCAGCAATCCTTTCCGGCTGTTGGGTGATATAGCGGGTATGGTGATCCATCCCCTGCGACATCACTATGCCTGGGATATGATCTTTTGTTTTTCCATCCTGATGACGCTCATGTATTTGATGATGAAGCGGATGAGCAGGGCCCTACTTTAAAAATCGTTAACCATGGAGAATATGCTAAATCAATTCTGGAACCGGAACAGGATCATCCTTAAGAGTTTCTGGATCGGGTTCCTGATCCTTTTATTGCTGATCCCTACCCTTTTTATCCAGAGCCTTGTGTCGGAGCGACAACAACGGCAACAGGAGGCGGTGAGCGAGATCGCCTCCAAATGGGCGGGTAATCAAACCGTCACCGGCCCGGTGATCGGGGTCCCGTATCTTGAAACGATCACTAGTAACGGCCCGGCGCAGCAGGTGAAGAAGTGGGCTTATTTTCTGCCCGGCAAGCTGGATATCCATGCCCGGATCCTTCCCGAGAAACGATATCGCGGGATCTACCAGGTGGTCGTCTATACCACGGAGCTACAGATCCGGGGTTCCTATGACAGCCTGCATCTGGCGGAATTGAATATTCCTGCCGACAGGTTTGTATGGGGGGAGGCGGCCGTCTTTTTCGATATCAGTGATGTGCAGGGGTTAAAGGAAGAGCTGACCCTGCATTTTGGTGGTACGGACCTGGACCTGGTCCCGGCTAAATTTTCCACCGAGCAATTTAAGCACGCGTTGAGCGCCAGCCTGCCCGCATCCGTTGCCACGGCAAAGGGCCCGCTGGAGTTCTCCGGTACCGTCCGTCTGAAGGGTTCCGGTAACCTGTTATTTGTGCCTACGGGTAAGGATACCCGGGTAGAGGCGGTCTCTTCCTGGCCGAATCCCAGTTTTGCCGGCGGTTATTTGCCGGATTGGCGAACAGTGAAGGACAGCGGATTCGTCGCCGACTGGAAGGTATTATATCTGAACCGCAACTATCCGCAGCAATGGAAGCAGGATGTGCATGAGATGGGCAGTTCCGCCTTTGGGGTGAACCTGATCGTGCCGGTGGATTCTTACCAGCAGACGACCCGCAGCGTCAAATATGCGATCCTGATCATCCTGCTGACGTTTACGGCCTTCTTTCTCATCGAATGGATCTATGAACGGCCTGTTCACTCCCTGCAATACCTGCTGGTGGGGATCGCGCTCTGTCTTTTTTATACGCTTCTACTATCCCTGTCCGAATATGTCGGTTTTAATATGGCCTACGGCATTGCCGCTGCGGCTACGATAACGCTGATCGCCTGGTATGTGGGCAGTATGTTACGTTCGGCGAGGCTGTCGCTGTTCATCGCCTTGCTGCTGGCCGTGCAATACGGGTTTATCTTTACGCTGATCCAATTACAGGATTATGCGTTGCTGATGGGCAGTGTCGGGCTCTTTATCACCCTGGCCCTGGTGATGTACTTTTCCCGAAAGATCAAATGGGATCGAGGTGAAAACGCCACAATTCCCGACGGCCGTCCTGGTTTGCCCGCATAGGATGCCGTGGCATAAGAATTTGAGCGATTCCGTGGATGCATAGGATGATGCATCGCAACGTTAATCATCTTAAAAAAAAGATTTATATGGAAACGACACAAACACGTCCAGGGACCGGGGAAGCCACTCATTCAAAATTGAGGGAATTTTTTATCGAGCAGCTGCAGGATATTTATTGGGCAGAGCAGAAGCTGGTAAAGACCCTTCCGAAGATGGAAGAGGCTGCCAGCTCGGATGAATTGAAACAGGCCTTTAACGGTCACCTGCAGGAAACGAAGAATCATGTATCACGGGTGGAAAAGGTCTTTGATCTGATCGGGGAGCCGGCCGATGCAAAAAAATGCCATGCGATGGCGGGGATCGTGGATGAAGGAGAAGAGATCATCGATGAAACAGAAGAGAATACTGCTCAACGGGATGTGGGTCTCATTTTTGCAGGCCAGAAAGCCGAGCATTATGAGATCGCTACATATGGCGGATTGATCCAGTTAGCCCGCACCCTTGGGTATACCGAGGCGGCGGAACTGTTGGGGGTGACGCTGGCGGAAGAGAAAAAGGCCGACAGTAAGCTGACGCAGATCGCCGAGAATGGGGTCAATATACATGCAAAAGAAGAAATGGAAGAAGATTAGAAGAGATTTCGACCCATGAAATTGTGGCGAATGAGCAGTGTGTAGCCGGTAAGACATTTTGTTTTGCCGGCTTTTTTATTTTATTTTAGAAGGGTGTTCCTACCGTTGTTGATAAGCGCCGGCGTCAGTTAATTATGAGCCATAACCGGTTAAAATACGGGTTTGGTTTTCTGGGGTTTGCCGTTACATTCGAATCGCTAATAATAGTCCATGAAAATAAAAGCCGTCAGAACAAAACTTTATCAATGGAATGGGCCGGTAAAAACGGCGGATACCATTTTTGCCACTCCTGTCAGCTTGCTGCCTTTTCAGAAGGATGCGCAGGCGCCGTATCGTTTTTTCAGCTGGCTGGTGGTGGAGATCGAGACCGATGAAGGACATGTGGGGCTCGGGAATGCGGGTCTTTGTCCCGACGTTACCAAACAGATCATCGATACGAAGCTGCGCAGTCTCCTCATCGGCGAGAATCCCCTCAACACGGAGTACCTGTTTGAAAAGATGTACCGCAGCTCGGTCGCTTATGGGAGAAAGGGAGCTGTCCTGGCGGCGATCAGCGCGCTCGATATTGCCTTGTGGGATATCAAGGGGCTGGTGTTGCAACAGCCTGTCTTTGTGCTGCTGGGAGGGCGTACGAAGGAATCGATCGATACGTATTACAGTCGTCTGTATACAAGGGACCTGGACAGCCTGCAGGCGGAAGCCGCCCACTACAAGGCGGAGGGTTTTTCGGGGATGAAGCTTCGCTGCGGGTACCCTTTGACGGAAGGGTGGGCCGGGCTGAAGAAGAACGTGGAAATGGTGCGTGTTGTCCGGGAAGCCGTAGGGGATGACACGGAGATCATGCTGGAGGCCTATATGGGTTTTAATTTCGCCTATGCCCGGCAACTGCTGAAGGAGCTGGAGCCTTTTAATCTCCGGTGGGTGGAAGAGCTGTTGCTGCCCGACGAGATCCATAATTTTTCCAAACTGAAGCAGTATACGGAGATCCCGTTGTCCGGCGGCGAGCATGAATATACCCGTTATGGTTTTTATGACCTTGTCAAGGCCGGGGCGCTCGATATTTTCCAGTTCGATACCAACCGGGTGGGTGGATTCACGGAGGCGCAGAAGATCTGCACCCTGGCGCAGCTGAATGGTATCGAAGTGATCCCGCATGGGGGGCAGATGCATAACCTGCATGTAGTGATGAGCTCCTTTGCGTCTCCCATGGCGGAATATTTCCCGGCGACGGAGATAGAGGTCGGCAATGAAATGTTCTGGTATATTTTTGATGGGGAAGCGGTTGCCGATAAAGGTAAGCTGCAGCTGGATGATAAGAAGCCGGGTGTTGGTCTTACGCTAAAGAAGGACCCGAAGCATTTTACGATCGTCGAATAAATAAAGGACTAATGGAAACCAGCATACTGGATCTTTTCAAATTAAATGGAAGAACGGCCCTTGTCGTCGGGGGAAACCGGGGATTGGGACTGGCAATGGCGAAGGCGCTGGCGGAGGCGGGGGCGTCTATTTCGATCGCTGCCCGGGACGAAGAGAAAAACCGGGCTGCGGCTGCCGGGATCCGATCGGCTTATGGGGTCGACTGCGCGGGTTTTTCCTGTGACGTCGCCTTGGAAGCGAGTGTACAGGTCGCCGTTGCCCAGACGGTGAAACATTTTGGAAGGATCGATATCCTTATAAACTCTGCGGGGATCAATATCCGGGGGCCGATCGGGAAATTATCGCTGGAGGAGTTTAACAAAGTCCAGCAGGTCAATGTGACGGGGGCCTGGCTCGCGGCCCGGGAGGTCGTACCTGTCATGAAGAGGAATGGGTATGGGCGGATCATCAATATCGGGAGTATGTTGTCTCTCACCGCCATCCCGGAGAGAACGCCCTATGCTACGAGCAAGGGGGCGATCCTGCAGCTGACGCGATCGCTGGCCATAGAGCTGGCGCGGGACTCCATCAATGTAAATGCCATCCTGCCCGGTCCTTTTGCGACGGACCTGAACCTGCCTCTTTTGCAGGACCCGGAAAAGTACCAGGCTTTTATTTCAAAGGTGCCGATGGGACGATGGGGAGAGCTGCATGAGATCGGAGGGATCGCGTTGTACCTGGCAAGTCCTGCCGCCAGTTTTACGACGGGCGGTTGTTTTTCTGTCGATGGAGGATGGGTAAGCATATGACGACATCCACTACCATACGATTGGTCCAGCTGATCCATCCTCTTCACCACAGACGGGTGGCGTTGGTGCAGGAGCCGGTCCTGAAATTACTAAAAGATATTTCCTCCGTTTATGATCTGGCGTTGGAAGCTATCCGGGAAAAAAGGAAAATGGGAGAGGTGATCGCTCCACGTCTTTGTTCCGAACAACTGGATTATACCGAAATATATGAAGGGCGAAGTGAGTGGAAGCTGCTTCCCTGTTTTGATCATCCGGGCAGCCCGCATGCCTGTAATGTATCAGGGACGGGGCTTACCCATAAGAACAGCGCGCTAAACAGACAAATGATGCACCAGGCCGGCGGTGGGGGAATGACGGAACCGACTACGGACAGCATGCGGATGTATCAATGGGGAGTAGAGGGGGGAAACCCGTCTGCCGGGAAGATCGGCGTCCAGCCGGAATGGTTTCACAAGGGTAACGGCACCTTGCTGAGGGCTCATGGTGAACCGCTGGAAGTTCCGTCTTTTGGGAACGATGGAGGAGAGGAGCCGGAGGTCGCGGGCATTTATGTCGTCGATGAGAAAGGGGCGCCCTGGCGGATCGGGTTTAGTACGGCCAATGAGTTTTCGGACCATGTGATGGAAAAGAAGAACTATCTCTACCTGGCTCCTTCCAAGCTGCGGACCTGTTCCATCGGGCCGGAGCTGGTATTGGGGGAGACCTTTACTGCGCTGGAGGGTACCGTCGGGATATTGCGGACGGGGCAGTTGCTGTGGTCGACACGGATCCATACCGGGCAGGAAAATATGGCGCATAATCTCGCCAACCTGGAATATCATCACTTCAAATACGACTGTCACCGGATCCCGTTCCAGGCGCATATTCATTTTTTCGGGGCCGATGCTTTTAGTTTTGGCAGTAAGATCGTCCTGCAGGAAGGCGATATAATGGAGATACACTGGGAAGGGATGGGACGGCCGTTGAGGAATCCGTTGCGGATCGCGGAGCGGGAAGAGACCTGGTTTGGGGTTCGGCCGATTTGAGGGGAGCATTAAAAAGATGAAGAAAATACCGGATATGCTGACAGGGGTGCGGCCATCGCGCATTCGATGGATCATGGTGGGTATGGCCTTCCTGGCCACGGTATTAAATTATGTTCACCGGTTATCGTTCAATTATCTGAGTGCGGACGGCGATCTGCGGAAGCTGATCCCTGATGATGTGTTTGGTTATCTGGGGACGGCTTTTTTTATAGCCTATATGTTGTCGAATGTGTTCTCGGGTTTTGTGATCGACCGGTTGGGAACGAAGTTGGGCTATTCGCTGTGTATGGGTTTCTGGACGACTGCGGGGTTGGTGCATGCCTTTGCAAGGACGCCCTGGCAGTTTGGGATATGTCGTTTCTTTTTAGGCATCGGTGAAGCGGGCAACTGGCCGGCGGGGCTCAAGCTGACCAGTGAATGGTTCCCGCCGCATGAGCGGTCTACCGCTTCCGGTGTATTTAATAGCGGCTCGGCGTTGGGGGCGATCATCGTTCCTCCGCTGGTAGCGTATATGGGGATACGGTATGGGTGGAGGTCCACGTTTGTGATCCTGGCCGTTTTTGGGTATATCTGGGTAGTGGCCTTCCGGCTGATCTATTATACGCCAAAGGGGGCGGGGACGCCGGCGATAGCAGGCGTGGTGGGGAGTTCGGCAGTGGGAATGGAGCCTGCTGTGGCGGCGATACCGGCAGTAAAGGAAAGGACGATACCGGTCCTGAAGTTGTTAAAGACGCGTTTTGTTTCCAGCTTTATTCTTGGGAAGATCTTTTTGGAACCGGTCTGGTATTTTGTGACGTTCTGGCTGGGGCGTTATCTTGTGGATGTGCATCACTGGGATCTGAAGAAGATCGGTTGGTTTGCGGTATTGCCTTTTATCATTGCTGACATCGGGAATATCGGGGGCGGTTATTTTACCCAGGTTATCATCCGGAGGGGGATGCCTATTCCCCGGGCGCGGAAGCTGGCGGTGGGGATCTCCGGTGTGATCATGGGAGTTTCGTTGTTGTTGGGTCCCTGGCTGATCAGCACTCCGCTGTCGGCGCTCATTATTTTTGGCATTGCCGGGTTTGGTTATACTTCTTATACGGCCAACTGTCTGGCTTTTCCGGCCGATGTGGTCCCTGCCAATTCAGCCGCTTCGGCCTGGGGGCTTGCCTGTATCGGTAATGGCCTTGGGGGCGCCATCTTTCAGTCCCTCTCCGGGGTGACGCTGAAGTCCGTCTCTGCCGTTCATGGATATACTTCTGCCTACAACATATTGTTTGTTGGGTTTGGGATCTCGGCGCTGATCGGGGTCGGCATTCTTTTGTTTGGAATGGGCCCGCTGGTCAAAGATCAGGCGCTACAGCAGTATGTGGATGGGCGGGATTAGAAGTCCACGCCCATCGATACGTTGAGTACCGGTTTGTTACCGAAGAAGGTGTTCATCTCCCATCCGGAATCGAAACGCAGGAAGTAGCCCAGGAGCGTACTTCTCACTCCAAAACCATAACCGCCGGCGAAGGGGCCGATGCCGCCGGCCTTGAGCAGTACGGTCAGGTTAGGATTGGCGTTGGCGTCCTGTACGGTTTGTATGGGACGGGAAAGGCCGCCATAGGCGCCGTTCCAGGCGGTTCCCAGGTCGAAGAACTGTACGAGCTGGAAGTTGCGAAGGAAGGCGTTGTTGATCGGTTTATTAAAGAGGGTGGTGAAGATGGGTAATCTTAATTCGCTGTTGATGACGATATCGTTGTTGCCATGTGCCACGTTCTGGTCAAATCCTCTCAGGTTGACGGCCAGGGACTGGAAGGCATAGGTCGGGTCCTGTTGTGTCGGCGGGAGGGAATTAGCCTTCGGGAATAGCCATCCGTCGGTACCGCCGAGGTAGTAAACGATCTTTTTGTTACCCCAGGAGAAATCGCCCGCGGCCCGCAGCGCCCAGATAAAATTGCGGTAGATGGGCAGGTAGTGCCGGGCATCGAACCCAAAGTTATAGGTATATCTTCCTTCCCCGGCTCCGGGGGTGGTATTGAGCTGGGTATTCATGTCTATATAGGCCTTATAGCGAAGTCCGTTCCATATGTCCGTCGCCTTGAGGATGGTATTATCGTAGACATATTCCAGGTGAATGAGGCCATAGTTCTGTTTGCCCAGCGGCGGGGATTTGAGCGCTACGGAGTCATTGAATCCCGAAGAGAAGTCTGGCCGGATGACCACTTTGTCGGTGCGGTAGCCGACCGACAGCCGGATGCTCCGTACTTTATCGAAGGGGTATTTTATGACGCCCTGCCAGAGGTTGGTATAGGATTTTGCGTCGAATGGGTATTGCGATCCCAGGGCGGTATCCTGGTAGGTGCCTACTTCCGTTTCGCGGTAATAGATAAGTGAATAGTCAAAGAGGTGTTTCAGGTAATCGACGCGGGCGAACCATTCGCCGCTGCCGTCGAAGAAGGACGAGCTGCCGGGAGTGAAGATGCTGGACCCGGTATTGGCGATGGGAGAGGTGCTGGACCCGCTGCCGAAGAAGGGCAGGCGGATGGCGCCGGTGAAACGGATGTCCTCGAAGAGGTCGAAGATGGATGCCTTGAGCATACCGCTAAAGGCGTCGGCTCCGGCGAGGTTGATGGGGACGGAACCGGTATAGGGCTGGAGGTTGGTTACCAGCACGTCGTTGTTGAAGCCGGCGGAGAAGTTGTCCACCGAGAATTTGAGCTTATAGTCGAATAGTTTCGCCTTTTTGAGGACCCCTTCATCCTTTGGCGGCTGTTGGGAACGGATGGCAAAGGGGTTGGTGGTGGGCAGGGGGCGCCGGTTGTTGACGGTGTCCTTGCTGCGGTCTTTGTCAAATTCGGACTCGAAGAAATCCGAGGTTGGCTGCCGGCGGGAGGTATCGCTTGCGCGGGGTTTTGGCGCGGGGGCCAGGACGTTAGCGCCGGCTATCTGTTGCTCGGCGACCGTTTTTTTGCGGTAGTCGGTCATCCGGGCGACGACGTTGCGCCGGTCCAGGGCCGTCTGGTCTACCTTCAGTTTGTAGAGGAACTTGAGATCGCCTTCTTCCCGGACCTCGCTGACCTGTCCAGCGTCGCCGGCACTCTTTGTTTCGGTGAGACCGCTCTGATAGTTGGTGATAGGGAAGACATAGGAAGAGTCGTTGGTGATGGCAAAGACGTAGGAGGTATCGGGTTGGGTCTTTTTGTTGGCCTTTAGTGCCGAGTCGAGGTCGGCGGGCTCGGGGTTGTGCAGGAGGTCGTCGCCTACCTTGTACACGGTATCGAGGCCGGCCCGTTTGGTGGTGAAGAAACCGGCATAGCGGTTGGCGATACCGTTCTCGTCGCTGACAAAGGTGAAGTGGTTGACGTTGTACTGGGTCGGGTAGCGGGCGTTGCCGTATTTGAGATGGGTGAGCTGGGAGATCTGTTTGCCTTCGTTATCGTTCCAGTTATCGACCATGAAAATATTGTAATGATAGTTGGACGGGAGTACGGTATCCTTGCTGATGGCGCGTCCGGAGGGGCGGTTGGAGGAGTAGATGATCCCTGTTTTATTTGGGAAGGCGACGAAGGAGGGGTCGGAGTCGTCGTAGATATCGTTGGTGATCTGTTTATACTCCTGTTTGTCCAGTTTGTAGGTATAGATATCGCTCTGCCCGTTGCGGACTGCGCTGAGCAGGAGGGTATTGTTGTCGAGCATGTATTTCATATCCTGGACCTGTTGGAAGTCGGGGAGGTCCTGGATGATCCGTTTGTATTTCGCGACGACGTCATAGACGAAGAGCTTTACCTTTCCGCGGTCCCAGTAGATACAGGTCAGACGGGTGCCTTTGTTGTCCCAGGCAAGGAGGGGATAATGGGGGTTGATCTGTTCCTGGAGGGAGCGTACGCCGCTTTTCAGCAGGACTTTTGTATAGATGAAATTCTCGTGGAGGGTGACTTTGTAGAGGCCCCGGTTATATTCGACGACGGCATAGGTCTGGCTGCGGGGGGCGGGGTTGGGGGAGAAGTGGAAGAAGTCTTTGTGTTCGTTGATATCTTCCACGACGGAGACCGTCCCTTTTGGGAAGTTGCGGCGGCCGCGGATGTCCTTGTCGTACTTCTCCTCTTCATCGTTCATAAAGTCTTTGAGGACCTCTTTGAATTTCTTTTTGCAGATGCGTTGGGAGGCGTTGTTGAGGTTACGATAGACGCGGGCCAGGTAGAGGAAGTAGGTGACGTTCTCTTTTTTATATTTTTCCGCCAGGTATTGCCAGAAGGCGTGGCCGGCCAGGTTGGGCCGTTCGTAGGCGAACTGGTAGAAGTTTTTGTAGCGGCCGGAGAGGATGGCGGATTTGAGCTGGTCGTCGAGGAGGGTATTCCAGCTTTCGCCTGCGTATTCGATGTAACCGTCGGTGAGCCATTGGGGGAGGTCGAGCAGGGCCTGGTTGGTGGCGAATTCGCCGAGGTCGTCCCCGAAGAGGATATTTTCTACCAGGATGCGGGCGATGCCCTGGCGGATCTGGAGGCGGAGGTTGTTGTGGTCGCCGTTGAAATAGACGACCATTTTGTTGTTGACGAGCTTGGTGATCCCGCCGGTGGTCTGCCAGTCGAGGTTCAGGCCGATATTGGACTGTTCCATGTCATTATACGAGTTGTAAATGACGATATTAGCCCGGCGTTGCAGGCTATATTCCACGAATTGTTCGATGCCGGTCAGTTCTTTCTCTGCGAGCTGGCAAACGAATTTCCCGAGCTCTTGTCCGCCCTGGTTGAAGTAGGTATTGAAATTGGTCGTCTGGTAGTACTGCCACTTGAATTTTTTGAACTGCAGGCGATTTTTCCCGAATTCCACCGTATTCACCTGGGCGTGAGCCTGCCCGGTGAAAAAGAAAAGTCCCGATAACATCAAAAAAAAATAGTGTGACTTCAACCTAAACTGATGAAATTGCATACCTGCTTTCCTTTAAGTTTTAAAGTTATAACAATCCCTAATACCGGTGAAATTAAAAACGAACGTATGCTTACTGTAAAATCCTTTGTGTTCAGCCCTCTACAAGAGAACACATACGTGCTATTTAATCAAAAGGATGCCTGCTGTATTATCGATCCGGGATGTTATTTTGGTCCTGAACGGATGGAGTTAAAGGAATATATTGAACAGCAGGGACTAACGCCTAAAATTTTGTTAAATACCCATTGTCATCTGGATCATGTATTTGGTAATAAGTTCGTGTATGACACCTGGGACTTACCGCTTCATCTCCACGAAAAGGAGCGGGCGGTGCTGGAGGAGGCGCCGGCGATGGGGGTGGAGTGGGAGTTGCCTTTTGAGCAGTACCGGGGGGAGCTGATCGATCTTCGGCCGGGAGAGGCAGTGAGCTGGGACGGCGGGGAAATAAGGGTGGGGATGGGTATGGTTGGCGGCGCCGATGCGTTGACGATCCTTTTTCTTCCCGGGCATTCGCCGGGGAGTGTAGGTTTTTACTGTCCGGCCCAGGGATTTCTGATCGGCGGGGATGTGCTTTTCCGGGGGAGTATTGGCCGGCCGGACCTGCCGGGGGGAGATTATGGGACCTTACTGCGAAGTATACGGGAGGAATTGTGGAAGTTGCCGGATGATACTATTGTGTATTCCGGGCATGGCGAGCCCACGACGATCGGGTGGGAGCGGGCGCATAACCCTTTCCTGCGATAACACCGACCTGCCGCGCCTGCTCCCCGACATTAGCCCGGTAGACTGCGTTTACGTCCAGTAACCGAGTGAAACGAAGGTTACGACCGAGGCAAAGCGAGGAACGACGCTTTGACGAAGGCCTAAGCAGCTCCGACGAAGGTCTAAGTGCGGAGCGGAGACTACGACTACAACCCAACGAAGAATAGACTCATTGCCGTACAAGAGTGCGACGCAAGGATGTCGCTCCGCTTACGGTTGCTGACGCAACCTAACCGGGCTTATGTCTGCCCTTCGGGCGCCGGTCCCGTGGGCCGTCTTAAAAACTTCCCGACATAGGGCAGCCGTTGAAATTCCTTCCGTTCCACCCGGAGGATAAAGAGGGCGTAGGCGCCTGTCAGGAGCGTGGCGAGGGCGAGGTTAAAGACCTGGTTGTGAACGATGCCGGTCAGGAAATGGTGCAGGAGCCAGATGAGTGCGACGATGACCATATAGGCCACCAGTTTTTTCCAGGCGTAGGGTACCCGGTAGGCCTTTTGTCCCCAGATGTAGGAGATGACCATCATGCTGCCATAGCAGAAGAAGGTAGCCCAGGCGGAGGCCATATAGCCGGCCCAGGGGATAAAGACGTAATTGATGATCAGGGTGATGGCGGCGCCGATCAGGGTGATATAGGCCCCGGCGCGGGTATTTTGGGAGAGTTTGTACCAGATGGAGAGGTTATAATAGACCCCCAGGAACATATTGGCGAAGAGCAGGATCGGTACTATGCGCAGTCCTTCGTACATTTTCGGGTCGCGGATGAATTGTTTCCAGACGTCGAGGTAGAGGGCTACGAAGAGGAACATGAGGCAGATGGTGATCACGAAGAATTTCATCACCCGGGCATAGGTGCGGGGGGCGCTGTCTTCGAGGGACTGGCGGAAGAAGAAGGGTTCGGCGCCCATCCGGAAGGCCTGTACGAAGAGCGTGATGAGCAGCGATAGTTTATAGCAGGCGCTGTAGATCCCCACCTGGTAGTCGGCCTGGTCTACGGGCAGGGGCAACCGCCTGGCCAGCATGATGCGGTCGAAGGTCTCGTTGATCATGCCTCCGAAGCCGGCGATGGTAAGGGGCAGGGCATAGATCATGATCTCTTTCCAGAGTTTTGTATTGAAGGTCCAGCGGAACTGTCGCAGCTGGCCGGAGAGGGCGAGCACCTGGAACAGGGATTGGGCGAGGTTGGCGATCAGCACGTATCCTACCCCGAAACCTGCGTTGTACAGGAGCAGGATGCTGCTGTGAGGATGGTCATGGACCAGCCGGGGGCAGATGGAGAGGAAGAAATAGGCAAAGAAGATATTGAGGAGGATACCGGCGACGCGGATCGCGGCGAATTTCCGGGGTTTGTTCTCGTGTCGCAGTTTGGCGAAGGGGAGGGCGGACAGCGCGTCGCAGGCGATGATCCAGGCGCTGATCGTGATATATTCCGGGTGGGCGCCGACGTGGATGAAGGTGGCGATCTCCTGGCGGAATCCCAGGATCAGGGCGGTGATGAAGAAGGTGGAGATAAGCAGCGAGCCCAGGAGGGTGTTATAGACCTTGCCGGCCACTTCCTGTCGTTGGATAAAACGGAAATAAGCGGTTTCGAACCCGAAGAGGATCAAGGTATTGAGGAATGGGATGAGGGAATAGACGAGGCTCATTTCGCCATAGCCGGGACCGCCTTTGAACTTGAGCGTAAGGTAGGGGGTCAGCATGTAATACAGGAACCGGGCGAGGATGGAGCTGGCGCCGTACCAAATCGTTTGCCCCGCTAATTTTTTTATACTGCTCAATGCGCTGTTTTATCTCGTAAAGAATGGTTATCAGGGGTTGCACGCCCGTGTGAAAATACAAAATTAAGGGTTGGGCAGGCCTTTAACGATGAAATTTCGGAATTGTGTATATTCGGATGCTAATATGGAGACATTCGATGTGCAGAGTATTTTTATTCCCGGAAGAAATGGTTCTTTGGGGTGCCGGGCAGCTGATTGGGCGTGTCAGATGATATCTTCTTCGCGGATCATATTGTGTTTGAGGGCGAAAACGACCACTCCGGCCGTATTTTTGACGTCCATTTTTTCCAGTATGCGGGTACGGTAGCCTTCCACGGTGCGTTTGCTGAGGAAGAGGTGTTCGCCGATCTCCTGGGCGGTATTTTGCCGGCAGATGAGGCGGATGATCTCTTTTTCCCTTTCGGTGAAGAGGGTGCCGGGGGTTTTTGTCCGGGGGTCGAACTTGCTTTTGACGATCATGGAGGCGAGGCGGGCGGTGGTATGTTTGCAGTAGAAGATGTTTCCTTCGTAGACGGTGAAGATGGCTTCGAGGATCTCCTTTTTATCGGCGTTCTTGAGGAGGTATCCTTTGGCGCCGGCCTCGAGCATTTCGACGATGAGGTTTTCTTCTTCGAACATGGAAAGGGCGATGATCTTCAGGCGGGGGTTCTGCTGCAGCATGATCCGGGCGGCGGAGATGCCGTCCATGCGAGGCATTTTTATATCGGTGAGCACCATGTCGGGCCGGTGTTCTTCCACCAGCCGGAGTAATTCCTGGCCGTCTGCTGCCTGGCCGACGAGCGTAACGGTTTCCTGTTTGGACAGCATGAGGGCCAGGCCGTCCCGAAAGATCTCATGGTCGTCTGCGATCACCAGGCTGATAGTATTGTTCATCCGGATAAAGTTAGGTTTTACTTTAGTAAAAAGCGGATCACAGATCCGCTGGCCAAAGGCCAATATATTATGAGATTTTCGGCTGGGGTTACTTTTTGATGACCCCGGCCGAAAATCAAGATACGGGTATTTTAATAAAATAATTCGTTCCACCGCCGGGTACGGAGTCCAGGGAGAGGATGCCATTGAGGATCTCGCATCTGCTTTCCAGGCTTCGGAGGCCGAGGCCCTGGGAGGCGGCAAGGACTTTTTCTTTATCGAAGCCTTTTCCGTCGTCTTTTGTGAGGCAGAGCAGGTGGCCGCCTTCTTCGCTGAACCCGATCTGGAGGTTGCCGGCCTGGGCGTGTTTGAGGGTATTGTGCACGATCTCCTGGATCATGCGGAAGATATGGATCTCTTTTTCCTTGGGGACCTGGATCTCTTTGACTAGATATAATTGAATGTTAAGGATTTGCCTTCCATTGACCTGGCCGATAAATTCGCGGATCGCCTCCAGGAGGCCTCTTCTTTCCAGGGTATTGGGCAGGAGATCGTGGGAGATCCTGCGCATGCTGCCGATGATCTCGTCGAGATGTCCGGCGGTCTTTTCCAGGAGTGCCTTGTCCCCAGGGTGTTCGATGTCTACGTTGCTGATGTTTAGTTTGACTGCGGAGAGGAGGGGGCCCAGGCTGTCGTGGAGGTCGGCGGCGATGCGTTTGCGTTCGTTCTCCCGGATGGTGATCTCGGCGAAGATCTTTTCCCGTTGCAGTTTCATATAGCGCCGGTGGTAGCGGATGATGGATGCAAAGAAATAAACAATGATTATGGTAATAATCAGCGATAAGAGCAGCGTGATATACAGGATCCTGTTTTCCATTAATAATGCATCGTTCGGGTTTGGCGTCGTAAAGCTGTGAATGGCGCCTTAGCGGTTAAAATTACACAGATTTAGGGACTAGAAGCCATCCCGGGTGCAAACTATGGACCATTATTTAAGGGTAAACTTTACCCGGGCCGGTATTAACAAAAAGGCAATGGCGTAAATGATATTCGTTAAGGCGTTGATATAGGCCATTAAATAAAATATTACGGTGGAGGAGGCGACGGATTTGCCATACATGCTGACGGCGGACGCCCAATAGTACAGGATCATATACATAAAATACATGATAAAGCCGATACAAATGAGGAACCTGGTATTCCGGAACAGGTTCCGGTCATGGGTGATCATAAAGTTGATGGTCCGGATGCTGAGCAGGACGATGCCGAACGCGTAGGAGCTGCAGAAATAGGGACTGAAGCTGGTGATTTTCCCAAACGCCAGGTTTTCGATGGCCCAGAAGAGGGCGGCCGCTACCAGTAAGACATAAAAGACCCGGGTCTTTTGTTTTAGAAAGCCCCATACATGGAATTGCCAGGCGATCAGGGTCCATTCTACCAGGGTATAGATATTAATCGCTATTGTGTTGCTGTGGTGGTATGTAATAAGGAGGTAGCTGATCTCCTCGGTGAGGAGGCCGATCCAGAGCAGGATATAAAAGGGCTGATAGCCTTTGCCGATGCGGCGCGAGCGTATCAGCCCAACAATGATGGGTAGAAGAATGGTTTGACTGATCAGATAAATTAGAAAGCGCCTCATATAGTTTTGGGTACTTATGGAAACGTGCGGAAAAAAAAGAACCTACATCCCGCCGTTGAGTCCACTGCTACCGTCGTCACAGATTGTCGGGCAATGTTGTCCCTGTTCAACCGTCTGACCGCCGGGGTCCACTGTCAGGGCTTCGGTATGGGCAGGGGAGACACCGGGCATTTTTTGATTGAGATCGACGAGGACGTTGATGATATCGTTGTTATTTTTATCATAAGGGACGAGGATCATTTTGATCATGCCGGCATTGTCGCGGCCGTAGTAGATGCGGATGCCGACGGCAGAATCCCCTTTTTTGCTGACCTGTGCCAGCAGCAGGCGGATGGCATCGGCGTTAAAGGCTTCTGCGTGACCAAATTGCATGGAGTCCTTGTATTCTTTGCAATGGTGGTTCATGCTGTCGGTATAGGCGCGGAAGTTGGCCGTATACTGAATGGCGAGCCCGATGGGGATAACATGGGGTTTTACGCTGTCGAGATTAATGGGTGCGGGGCCGCCGGAGGTCTGGTGACAGCCGGAGAGTGTGGAGATGAAGATGAGGATCGATAAAAAAAGTGATGGCAGGACCCAGTAGGCGGATCTTGAGATTTTGTTCATGGGAATTGCGTTTTTAGGTGGTTGAATGTAGATGATTAATGGGGGCAAAATACTATTTCCCCTTTTACCGCGGGGCAAGTATTTATTCCTGAATAAAATACGTATTTATACCTATTATTTCAAGTAAGACTGCGCTAGGCGATCAGCCGGGAAGGGATGACCTTTGATACGGGCGCCCCTGTGGGCACGGGATGTTCAAGAATAATTTGCCAACCCCTAATCCCCTTGCTTTCAGGTACCATCAACCATTAAACATTTTGGGTCTATCCAGTTGCTGTTCGGTCGAAAGACGGGCGGTGCTGGATTTCCCTTTTTAGGGCGACGGGAGGATGGTTTCGGGGCCTGCGGCAGGGGAGGATGGTTTCGGGCCCTGGGGCAGGGGAGGACGGTTTTTAGGGCTGCGGGGCGAAGATGGTTTTGGGCGCCTGCGGCAGGGGAGGATGTTATTCGAGATCCCGGAACTTCCTGCGGCCTTCTTTGATCGTACCTTTTTTCTTTTTGTATTCGATCCTTTTTTCTTTGGATCCGGCGGATGGTCGGGTGGGGATCCGGCGTTTTTCCTTTTTTAATGCCTGTGCCAGCAGGGTATGGATCTTACGGATGACTTCCGCCTTATTGCTTAGCTGACTGCGGTGTACCTGGGAACGGACCTGCAGGAACCCTTCGGAATTGATCTTTGCCGCCAGCTTTTTTTCCAGGGTACTTTTTTGTTCTTCCGTCAGGAGGGCGGATTGCCGGATATGGAAATAGCCTTCCACCATGGTCTCGACCTTGTTGACATTTTGTCCTCCTTTACCGCCGCTACGGGCCGTCTGGAAAATAATTTCTTTTGAAATATCCCCGATCATGTAAATTAGTTGCTAAAACAGCAAAAGGCGGCCCCATCGGGTCACCTGAAAACCCCTCAAAGATACGAAGGTAAAGGTGGTCCGACAATTGCAAAAGGACCGGGGGGGTTACGCATTGTTTTTCCCTTTCGCAACATGAAGCAAATCGATTATAAGACCTTACTGCGGAAATTATTACCTCATATAGTCGCGGGTGTCGTTTTCCTGGTGGTAGCGGTCTTGTACTGTAAGCCGGTATTCGAGGACAAGGTTTTGTACCAGGAGGACGTTCTGCAATGGCAGGGAATGGCCCGGAATTCCTTTCAATATAAGGAGACCCATGGGCACTTTCCGTTGTGGAGCAACAGTATGTTCGGCGGTATGCCGGCCTACCAGATCGCTATGGACTCCCAGTCGGTAAGTGTTCCGTCGCTGTTTTATGGACTTCTTACCTTATGGATGCAGAAACCCGTCAATTTCTTCTTTCTGGCCTGTTGCTGTTTCTATTTTCTTGCGCTTGTATTGCGGATCGATCCCTGGATTGGTATTATCGGGGCGCTGGCCTATGCCTATTCCACCTATAACCCGGTGATCGTATCGGTCGGGCATGATACCAAGATGCAGTCTATTGCCCTGCTGCCCGCGGTGATCGGTTCGCTGGTCCTGCTGTGCGAGCGGAGGTATTGGCTGGGGATGGCGCTGACCGCTCTTTTCAGTGCCCTGATGATCTCGTTCAACCATATCCAGATCGTTTATTATACTATGATCATTGCCGCCGGGGTGTTGGCGGGGTATGGGATCCGCTGGATACGGCAGGGGGATGCCCGGCAGCTGGCGCGGACGGTTGCCATGGCGCTGGGGGCGGTGTTGGTGGGTATTCTTTCCAATGCGGTCGTACTTTTTACCACCTATGATTCTTCCAGGGAGACGGTGCGGGGGGGCAGTGAGCTGGCTGATACGCAGGGCAATATCAATCATAACGGGCTGAGCGAGCAATCGGCTTTTGACTTCAGCATGTATAAGCTGGAACCTTTTGTCATGCTGGTACCGGATATATATGGGGGAAGCACGGACCTGGAGCTGCCGCGGGACCAATCCAGGGCGGTCCGGGCCCAGGAGAAGATGTCTCCGGCGCTGGCGGGTGTCATCGGAGAGGATGGTCCGCGGTTTTATTGGGGCGGGATCGGGGAGTTCAATGCCGGGCCTCCGTATGTGGGGGCGGTGATCTGTCTGCTGGCCCTGCTTGGGTTCTTTATACTGGACAACAAACATAAATGGTGGATCCTGGGGGTCTCTGTGCTTACGATCGTGATGAGCTGGGGGAGCTATTTTATCGGGTTCAACGGTTTTCTGCTGAAGTGGCTCCCGATGTACAATAAATTCAGGGCGCCGAGCATGATCATGGTGGTGCCTACTTTCCTGTTTTGTCTGCTGGCGGTGCTTACGTTACAGCAGGTATTGGTTTCCGGAAACCGGGAAATGATATGGCGGCGGTACAAGTGGGGGTTATTGCTGGTACTGGGTATTTTCGGGGTGCTGGGAGGTTTGTACATGCGGTTTGATTATACCAGTGCCGGAGATGGATTGCTGCTGAAGAAGGCGGCAGTCCTGGGTCAGGAGGCGCTGCAGCAGATGCGGGCCTTTGTGGACGGTCTGCGCCTGGACCGGCAGGAGCTGTTTGGACGGAGCATCGTCCGTTCTTTACTCTTTATCGCGGGTGCGGCGGTGGTGCTGGGGTTGTATATCCGGCGTACCGTTCACCCGGCGTTGTTGCTGGGCGTGGTGGGGGTGTTGGCCTTTGTGGATGTCATGGGTATCGATCTTCGTTATCTGAACAAGGACAATTATAAGGAACGGGAAGACTACCAACAGAATTTTATTACGACGGATGCCGACCGGCAGATCCTGAAGGATAAGAGCTATTACCGGGTCTTCGATCTGCGGGACAGTGCGTCCAATGCCCTGAGCTATGGGGCCATGACGGCTTATTTTCATCGCAGCATCGGGGGATATCATGCGGCCAAGCTAAAGATCTATGAAGACCTGATCAACCACCAGCTGAGCAATTATCCGAATTGCGGTCCGGTGATCGATATGCTGAATACAAAATATGTCATCCGGCCGGTGTCTCCGGGCCGTGACTCGGTATATCGCAACGATGCCGCGCTGGGTCCTGTATGGTTTGTCCGGAAAGTACGATATGAGGCGACTCCCCAGGCGGTCATGAACGGGCTGACACGATTTCATCCAAAGGATACGGCGATCCTCTTTGCTGCGGACAGCGGCCGGGTGTCGTATGATCCCCATGGCGATCCTTCGGGTTCCATCCGGTTGCTGAAGAATGACAATGACGAGATCACCTATCTGTCCCAGGCGTTGAGCCGGCGTTTTGCCGTGTTCAGCGAAATCTATTATGACAGGGGCTGGCATGCCTGGGTGGATGATCATGAGGTGCCGATCCTTCGTACCAATTATGTTTTGCGGGGCATCACGGTCCCGCCGGGGCGTCATATTATCCGGATGGCCTTTCGTCCATTCTCCTATTACCTGGGCCGCCAGATGCAATGGATGGCTTCCCTTATATTTTTGCTGATGCTGGCGGGGGCGGTCATCGTCTATCTGCAGGAGAAGGACCAATGGCCGCCGCGGGGATTTTTATCCGGTCTCAAAGGGCTTGGCATTCCATTCAAGCATGTATCTTCACCCGAAAAATGCGAGCCGTTATCCAACGCGTAAGCCACGCGTCCGTTACTGTTATTATTAAAGGAACTCCTGTCCGGTCCGCCATTGGTCCAGGGCTGCTGGTGCTTTTAGGGATCGAAGACGCTGATACTGCCGAAGACATCGAATGGCTTAGCGGTAAGATCGTCAACCTGCGTATTTTCAATGATGCGGAGGGGGTGATGAACGTATCGGTGCGTGATACCGGTGGCGAGATCCTGCTGGTGAGCCAGTTCACATTGCATGCCTCCACGAAAAAGGGCAACCGTCCTTCGTATATACGGGCCAGTAAGGGAGAGATCGCCATTCCGCTGTATGAGAAAATGATCGACAGGTTGGGGACGGATCTTGGGAAGGCTGTTCAGACGGGTGTTTTTGGGGCGGATATGAAGGTGGAACTCCTGAATGACGGGCCGGTGACGATCTTAATGGATACGAAGGATAAAGAATAAAAGATTATACCGAAAGGGATGGGCCGGCGCGGGCTTCAGATTTGCTACAGTTTTATTACTGAGCTTTATGTTCCATCGATAATTCTTAACCCGCGCCGGCGATGGCCGGTAAATAACATTGCATACAATGAAAAAACATCCTTTTCGTTTGGCGGCCTTTTTTCTCTTTTTCTTTTCCCTGCACGGGCTTTATGCGCAACAGTACACATTTGACAAGAAGATCCCCGTCCCCGGTGACGGCGGCTATGATTATATGGCGATCGACGAAATGAATAACCATTTATTCGTCAGCCATGGCACCTCCTTTAACGTTATCGACCTGGCCACGGAGAAGCCGATCGCCTCTATCGACGGCATGCAGGGGGTGCATGGCATCGCCATCGTGAACGAAGTTAATAAGGGGTTTATCAGCGACGGGAAGGGGAAGGCGGTGGTAGTGGTCGATCTGAAGAGCTTTGCCATCCTGAAGACGATCGTCCTGCCGGCTACGGACGAGGACGGTATCATTTATGATCCATATTCAAAAAAGGTATTTGTCTTTAACGGGGACAGCAAGAACACCTGTGTGATCGATATCAACACCCTCAGCCTTGTAAAGACGATCGACCTCGGCGGCGGTCCTGAATTTGCCGTAGCGGACGGGAAGGGGCTTGTATATAACAATATCGAGGATCTTAGCAGTCTGAAGGTGATCGATACGAAGACCCTGATGGTCAAGGCTACCTATCCGTTGTCTCCCTGCGGCGGCCCTACGGGGATCGCCTATGATGCAGGTAACAAAAGGATCTTCACCGGCTGCCGGACCAATAAGGGGCTGAGTGTGGTCGATGCCGTAAGCGGCAAGGTCATTACCACTCTTCCGATCGGCGCAGGGGTCGATGCGGTGATATACGATCCCGGGACTAAATTGATCTTCGTCTCTAACGGGGATGCAACGGTGACGATCATTAAGCAACAGTCTGCCGACGCCTACTCTGTCATACAGACGCTGGCGACACAGCCCCGTGCCAAGACCATGGCGCTGGACCGCAAGACAAAGAAGATCTATCTGTCCGCCCCGCAGTTCGAGACGGGCACGCGGAAGATCATCCCGGGCAGCTTCGCCGTGCTGGTATACAAACCGGTGTAATCATTCTAAACTATAATTTATGAAAGCACTCATCATCGCATCTGTCCTGACCCTTGTTGTCTTTGGGTCGCGGGCGCAAACATTGAAGCCGTCCGATGTTCCTCCGGCAGTAAGAGCCGGGTTTGGAAAAAAATACCCGGACGCTACCCGGGTGACCTGGGAAAAGGAAAAGGGTAATTTTGAGGCCAATTGGGGTGGCAAGTCGGGGGAAGACAATAGTGTGCAATATTCGCCCTCTGCAAAATTCCTGGAATATGCCAGGGCTATTCCTGCCGGTGATCTGCCTGCTGCTGTGTCCTCCTATGTAAAGACACATTACAAAGGGCAGGCGATCAGAGAAGCAGCCAGGGTGACGGATGCTGCGGGCAGGGTGACGTATGCCGCGGAAATAAAGGGGAAGGAATTGATATTTGATGACAAGGGAAGTTTTTTAAAAGCAGGTAGCGGAGATTAAGAGACCAAAAGAGAAGGGTGAGGATCGTGTTTGCGGACTTGTTATCTTAGCGGTTCAAACGAACCGGACATGCAAATTTACCAGGTAGATGCTTTTGCGGACGAGATTTTCCAGGGCAACCCGGCGGCTGTCATTCCATTGACCGGGTGGCTGCCGGATGAATTGTTGCAGAAAATAGCGATGGAGAACAATTTATCCGAGACCGCCTATATTGTTGCGGAGGGCCGGGATTTTTCTATCCGCTGGTTTACGCCGACGGTGGAAGTGGATCTTTGTGGTCATGCGACGCTGGCGTCGGGGCATGTGGTCTTTGAGCATCTGGGATATGGTGGTGACAGGGTCGTTTTTCATAGCCGCAAGAGCGGGGACCTCGAAGTGTCGAGGGGGAGGATGCCGGGAGGGAGGGTTGGAACCGAAGGGGAGATACCGGGAGATGGTGTTCTGACATTGAATTTTCCGGTAGGTGAGCCTTATCCTGTCGACCCGGGTCCGCTGGGGATGATCTTTGATGGGTTGGGCATCCCACCGGGGCCTTTGTTCAAGGGGCCCTACGATTATATGGTGGTGTTGGATAGCCAGGAGGCGGTCGGGGCGCTGCAACCTGATTTCAGGCGATTGGCTGCCGCACCGGGAAGGGGTGTGCTGGTGACGGCGGCGGGGAGGGATGCGGATTTCGTTTCCCGTTGCTTTTTCCCTCAATCGGGTATCGATGAGGACCCGGTAACGGGATCGGCGCATACGATGCTGGTACCTTATTGGGCCCGTCGACTGGGTAAGAACAGGCTGTCGGCCATTCAGCTGTCTGCCCGGCGGGGAACATTGGATTGTGAATTGGTTGGAGACCGGGTATATATGAGCGGGTATGCCAGGACCTTTATGAAGGGGGAGGTGTTTCCGGATGGTTCGGGGGTTGCCGGGCTGTCATCGATGACGCCGTCGCCGATGACGCTGCGGGAGGCACAGGCGCGGGTCGATGGGTGGATCCGGACGACGGGGGTGCGTTATTTTAGTGAGCTGACGAATATGGCTATCCTGACGGAGGAGGTGGGAGAGGTGGCGAGGCTGATGAGCCGGTTATATGGAGACCAGTCTTTTAAGGAATCGGATAAGGGAAAAGAATTGCCGGATGAGCTGGCGGATGTGTTGTGGGTGCTGCTGTGTATCGCCAACCAGACGGGGGTGGATCTGGGGCAGGCGCTGGAGAAGAATTTTATAAAAAAGAATATACGGGATGCGGAAAGGCATCGCGGGAATGAGAAGTTGAAATAGGATGGGAGCCGCTATTCCGTTCGCAGGCTTTTTATCGGGTTGGACAGCGCTGCTTTTATCGATTGGAAGCTCACCGTTACCAGGGCGATCAGCAGGGATACGAGACCGGCTGTTACGAACACCCACCAGCTCATGTCGATATGATAGGCATATCCTTCCAGCCAATGGTGCATGAATCCGGCTGCCAGGGGAATGGCGATGATGTTCGAGACAAGCACCAGCAGCAGAAAATCTTTTGAAAGAAGGCTGGTGATGCCGGTGACGCTGGCGCCTAGCACTTTGCGGATACCGATCTCCCGGGTGCGTTGTTCGGCCGTATAGGCGGCCAGGCCGAAGAGCCCGAGACAGGAGATAAGGATGGCGAGAGAGGCGAAGATGCCGGATAGTTTGCCGATCAGGGATTCGGCGGTGAAGCGGGCATTGAACTGGTCGTCGATAAAGTGGTAGGAAAAGGGGTAGGCGGGGTTGTCTTTTTTTATGACGGCGCCTATTTTTACCAGCGCCTCTGCGGGATCGGTATTGGGCCTGGTCCGTACGTATAGGAAACGGGTGTCTTCGGGATCGGCGAAAAAGATCACCGGGTCCGGCCGTCCATACAGATCCCCATAGATATAATCTTTTACCACGCCTACGACCTCATAGGTTTGGGTACGGCCCCGGATGAGCTTGCCGAGCGGGCTGCCCTTGCCCATGATCCGGGCCATCGATCCGGTGATCAATACATGGGTGCTGTCCATGACGGCGTTATCCTTAAAGTCCCTTCCTTCGACGATCTGCATGCCGAGGGTCCTGATATATTCCGGGCTGATATTGCGGACGGAGATCAGGACTGGTTTGTTTTCATCCTTTCCTTCCCAGCTAAAGCCGGTCGTATTATAGGACGTATTGATGGTCTCGACCTTGGCCAGGGCGGTATTGTCTACGACCCCGGTATTCAGCAGATCCTGCCGGATCGACGGATAGTCTTTTATCATGTTACCGGTGAGGGGTATGTCGAGCAGGTGGTCCTTATTATATCCCAGGTCGCGGCTTTTGATATGCTGTACCTGCCGGTAGACGATGACGGTACTGATGATCAGCACGATGGAAACCGTGAATTGCAATACTACCAGGCTTTTCCGGGTAAAGGAGGCTCCCCGGCCTTTTATTTTCAGCCCTTTGAATACATGGATAGGATTGAAAGAAGACAGGTACAGGGCGGGGTAACTACCGGCTACCAGTCCGCAGATCAGGGTAATACAGAGGATGGCGAGCAGGTGCAGGGGGTTTTGCAGTCCGAGGGTGAGCTGTTGGTTCACCAGCAAATTGAATGGGGGCAGCAACAGGGAAATGAGGAGAAGGCCCAGGCCTACCGATAATGCGGAGAGGAAGATGGATTCCCCGATAAATTGGATGATGAGCCATTGCCGGCCGGCTCCAAGCACTTTACGGACGCCTACTTCCCGCGCTCTTTTTTCGCTGCGGGCTGTCGCCAGGTTCATAAAATTTATACAGGCGATGAGCAGGATGATCCAGGCGATGCCGGTGAAGAGACGGACATATTCGATCCTGCCGTCGCCGCTTTGTTTACCATCTTTAAAGTCATTCCGGAGATACCAGTCCTTCATCGGGAGCATGATCGGGCGGCCTCCGGCGGTCGGGTCCTTTGTTTGGACAAAGTTGCTGAGCCGTGCATTGACGGCGTCTGCATTGGCATTGGGCGAAAGCTCCACATAGGTGATCAGTGCATTGGCGCCCCAATTGCTTAGCCAGCTATTATCCTTCCGATAGATCTCGAAGGGGGCGGCCCAGTCCAGCTGCAGGGTAGAATTTTCCGGCAGGTCCCGGATCACGCCCGATACCGTATAATTCTGCCGGGTGTCCATTTTTAGGGTGCGGCCGATCACATTCTTTTCGTCGCCGAAAAAATGTTTGGCCATTTTTTCGGTGATCACGATCGCGTTGAGTTCGCGGAACGCGTCTTTTGCGTTGCCTTGGACGAAGGAGAGGGAAAAGATGCTGAACAAGGAAGGGTCGGCATAGGTTCCTGTTTCATAGACGCCCTGGTCTCCGCCGTTACTGAACAGGGGGTTGGCCCAACTGGTGCGGCAGGTGCTTGCTACTCCCGGGATCTCTGTCTGCATGGCGGGTCCCAGCGGGCCGGGGGTATCGTCGAAGGTACGGGTCAGGCCGCTAAAGGTCTGGTTATTATAGGCCGCGTAGATCTGGTCTTTTTTTGGGAAGCTATTGTCGTGGCTCATCTCCGACTCCACCCACAGAAAGATCAGCCCGGCGCAGGCGATGCCGATGGAGAGCCCGAAGATGTTGAGAAAACCGTAGGTCTTGTTTTTCCAGAGATTACGGAGGGTCGTGTGGAGATAGCTTTTAAACATGGTTCTGTGCTTTGTACGGGTAAGGGGGTCCTACAATGATGCCATTTATATTGATTGTTGATAGACAGAGCATTATATATTTTTTTGCGAAGGAAGTTGTACGATTTTGTTACAGGGGGTGTACGGTTATCCGGCGGTGAAGTCTGTTTTACAGAGTGCCAGGGCGGCATTTAACCGTCCTTTGTGGAGGTGGGCGGTGAGATGGAGCAGGCGGGGCTGGTATTGCGCATAGTCGTCGCCATAGGCGTCCTTCATATTCCGGGCTTCGATATGGGAGATGCGGCCGTCGAAGGCGGCGGCGAGGGTGAAGAGGTTGAGGAGGAAGAAGCGTTCGCCTTTGCCGACCTCCCGAAGGGTCCGGAGGAAAAGTTCCCAGTCGTCATAACGGTGATCCTTATGCAGGTGGAGCAGGTCCTGGAATCGCAGGGCCAGGACGATCATATTGGGGTGGTAGTTACGGGCCAGTACCACGGCGTTGCCGATCGCCCGCATACAGCCGGTCTTTGCCGGCGGGGAGAGGCGATGGAGGGTCTGATCGCGGAGGATGCGGTCGGCCACTTCGTTGCAGAGGGCGAAGCCGAAGAGCCGGAGACGGGCTTCTTTTACCACCCGTTGGAGCACGAGGGCGTTCCAGAAGCATTCAACGGGCAGGGCGATATAGTTGATGGAGATGCCCCCGATCGTAGGGCCGGCGGTATGCAGCAGGATCCATTTGGCGATGAAGTTGGTGAGAATGATCTTGCATTTGTACAGGAGGCCCAGCAGCAGCAGGTTTTTTTTGGAGATCCTTTTGAATGGGTCGATGCCGAGGATATGGAGTTCGGGGTCGTTGATCTCCAGGGCTGCGCGGGAGAGGATATGGGTGATGCTGAAGGGGCCGTTCTGAAGGAAGTCTGCGGTGTGCGAGCGCATATTGATCAGTTCGCTGACCTCGTGGACCGCCCGCAGGGCGATGAGGAAGAGCAGATAGAATTCGACGAGGGTGGAAAGCAGCGTAACGGCGCCGACCCAGGTATATTGGATCCACCAGGGATCCTGTTGCCGAAGTACGCCGATATATACGGTAGGCCATACGCATACCAGGCCTGCCAGGGCGGAGAGCAGGATGCCTTTGGTGGAGATGCGGCGGACGATGGCGGCCAGTTCGGCGTCCGAGAAATCAAAAACATGGTGGGTGAGGTCCTTTTTCCGGAAGAGGTCCAGGTAGTATACCCCGAATCGTTCGAGCAGGGGCGGTTTATGTTCCTTGAATTGGATGGAAGACATGGCGATATAGAGCAAAGATAGCTTTTTGAGAGATGGGTGCGCGGATTTTGCGTGTTGTATTTCCCGGCCAAACTTTATCTTTGCCGACATGGCAAACGATTCGGGCAAGTTCCAGGCGATCATTTCGCATTGTAAAGAATACGGGTTTATTTTTCCTTCCAGCGAGATCTATGACGGGTTGAGCGCGGTGTATGATTATGGTCAGTGGGGCAGTGAGCTGAAAAAAAATATCAAGGATCACTGGTGGAAGAGCATGACGCAGCTACAGGAGAACATCGTAGGGATCGATGCGGCCATCTTTATGCATCCGACGATATGGAAGGCCAGCGGTCATGTGGATAATTTCAGCGATCCGATGATCGATAACAAGGATAGTAAAAAGCGTTATCGGGTGGATCATTTGATCGAGGGAGTGGCGGACGAGCTGGAAAAGGGGGGCCGGAAGGCGGAGGCGGACGTGTTGCTTTCGGAGATGGACCGGCTGCTGGCTGCGGATGACTTTGCGGGGTTAAAAAAGCTGATCGAGGACCGAAAAATAAAATGTTCTGTCAGCGGTACGTCCAACTGGACGGAGGTACGGCAGTTCAATCTTATGTTCTCCACCCAGCTGGGTAGCGTCTCTGAAGAGGCCAGTGAGATCTATCTGCGGCCGGAGACGGCCCAGGGTATTTTTGTCAACTTCCTGAATGTGCAGAAGACGGGCCGTATGAAGATACCTTTTGGGATCGCACAGATCGGTAAGGCTTTCCGCAACGAGATCGTGGCCCGGCAGTTTATTTTCCGGATGCGGGAGTTCGAGCAAATGGAGATGCAGTTCTTTATCCGTCCCGGTACGGAAGATGAATGGTATGCGATATGGAAGGAAAGGAGGATGGATTGGCATCGGGGGCTGGGGATCCCGGCGGAGAAATATCGGTTCCATGACCATGTAAAGCTGGCGCATTATGCCAAGGCCGCCTGTGACATCGAGTATGAGTTCCCCTTTGGGTTCAAGGAGGTGGAGGGTATCCATTCGCGTGGTGATTTTGACCTGAAGAATCACCAGGAATACAGTAAGAAGAAGATGCAGTATTTCGATCCGGAGATCAATCAGAATTATATTCCTTTTGTGATCGAGACCTCGATCGGTCTGGACAGGACCGTGCTGATGGTGCTGAGCGAAGCGTACCGGGAAGAAGACCTCAGTACGCCGGAGAAAGCGGATAGCCGGGTCGTGCTGAAGTTCCCGCCTGCGCTGGCGCCGATCAAGCTGGCGGTATTGCCGTTGACGAAGAAGGATGGGTTGCCGGAGATCGCAAGGGAGATCATGGATGTGTGTAAGAAGCGTTTTCGTTGTTTCTATGAGGAAAAGGATACGATCGGTAAACGATATCGCCGGATGGATGCTCTTGGTACGCCCTTTTGTGTGACGGTCGATTACCAGACCAAGGAAGATCAGACGGTCACCATTCGTTACCGGGACAGCATGCAGCAGGAACGGATACCTGTCAGCGCTATTGCCGGCATTATCGGGGATCGGATAGGGTTAGTATAGGAGGGGGGAGTCTCCCGTTGGGAAAGACGGCGGATAAAGACAGGTGTGATGGGCAGGTGGTGGGCGCATGATCGCGGGAGTGGTCCAGACCCCCAAAATATATGTTTTCCCTTAGTGCGTTATTGCTTTTTTGTATCATTTTATCATTATATTTGACCCGGAAAGGTCGTCGGAACTTTTCCACTATCCCCTGAAAGAGTCTGTTGTAACCCCTGTTAAATAGCCTGTCTTCGTTGTTTCAGAACCTTTAATATTTAAAGTACATGTCATTTACCTTTGATGTCATCATTAATCCTGTTATTTTATTAGTAGGGGTAATAACGGGGGCTATCGTAGGTTTTGCGATCGGAAGAAAAAAAATCGGCAAGATCCAATCCAAGATGGGCAAACTGGAAACTGAGTTAATGAACAGCCATGTGGAAACGCTGGAGGCGCAACGGGCCTATGTGGCGCTGGAGCGCCGGTTGAGCGACGAGTCCATTCCCGTCATCTCCATGAAGCTCAACGGCGGCAAAGAAAATAATCCCAAGGAAAAAGCTTCGAAATAATCTATGCGTCGCGGTTGGTGTTATCAGCCATATAGCTCCTGGTGTATTGACTTACGGTCATAGCCCAGCGCCTGTATGCGTTGTTTGGCCTCATCGATCATGTTTTTCCATCCACATAAAAAGAAAGAGGCCGGAGCAGGTGTTGCGGGCTGTGATGGGTCCTGTACCGGGGCCGAAGCGCGGCAGATCTCCTCGTAGATGGCGTGTACGTAACCGGTGCGGACGAGCGGGTTGGCGGGATCGGATCTTTCCCTGGAGAAGGTCGGGATATAGTGAAATTGGGGGAGCTTCTCCGATAGCGCCGTCAATTCCTTCCGGTAGAGGCAATCGTCGAATGTGCGGCATCCGAAGATGAGATAGATATCCCGGTGGGCGATATTATGATTGAGAATATGATGGCTCATGGCGCGAAAAGGGGCAATGCCGGTACCGGTACAGATGAAAAAAAGATCTTTTGCGATCGGCTCCGGCAGGGTAAAAATGCCCTGGGGTCCCCGTAATGTCAGTTCGCTGCCCACCTTACATTCATTAAAGAGGTAGGTCGTTCCGGCCCCTCCTTCCAGCAGCACGATCACCAATTCGATGACATTGGTACCATCAGGCCAGGAGGCGATGGAATAGCTGCGGATGCGTTTGTTCAATTTTTCATGGATCGGCAGATCCAGGGTCACGAACTGGCCGGGCTTGAAATCAAAGGATTGTAATGCCGGTATTTCGATCCAGAACCGGCGTGTCTGCGCCGCCTCCTGTTCTATGCGTATGATCTTTCCTGTTTGCCAAGGTTGGAGCATGCTGTTCTTGTTTGTGCTGGTATTATCGTAGCCACTAATATATCGATTTTTAAAATAAAAAGGCCGTCCCGATGGAATTTGGGGCGGCCTTTTTTATCTTTTATGTGGCAGTTTTACTGCATTTTATCTTCGTACGATCAGCTGTTTGTGATATGTTTTTCCTCCGTGTATGATCTTTAGTATGTACATCCCTGATGCAAGACCAGCGGTATTGATCTGCTGGGAGAATGTCCCGGTGAAGTTGGGATAGTCGGCCTCGTAGACCCTTTGTCCCAGCGTATTTGTCAGGGTGATGCTGGTATTATCCTGTGTGGTGAAATAGAATTGCAGCAGGAAGGTGCCAGGGTTTGGATTGGGAGAGGTAAGAAGGCCGATCGAGGCATTGTCACTTCCTCCGGGTGAATAGCTGATCGAATTGGAACTCAGGATACAGCCGGTCGTGGGATCTGTGACGGAGGTATGATAGGCACCCGGGAAATTCACGGTATCCGTTATGCCGGTATGGCCGACCAGCAGGGAGTCGCCGAGATACCACTGATTACCGGTAGTTGCCGTACTGGTCAGCACGTTGCCTGCCTGGGTGATCGAGGGGGAGGCTTCGGTCGTGGCGGTGACGGTTGTTCTTGTAGCCGAGGGGCAACCGGTCAGGCGGATGCCGATGTTATAGAATGCATAATAGAACTTCTGGTAGTAGGTCGCGCTGTCGGCCTTGCCGAGGTCATACTGGTCGTTGCCGGTGACGGCAAATACGCCGGGCAGGCTGACGGGGTAATGATTCGTCGGGATACCTGTATTGAGGAAGAGATTGGTACTATCGGAGCAATCCATGATGAGGATATAATCGCCCGGGGTCGGAATGGGGATGTTCAGGTAAAAGATGGCCCCGGTATCGCTGTTGTCACCGACGGGAACGGGTATTTGTGCTGCCGATGAGGGCACCTGTTTGGTGGCATAGAGATCGATCGTCGTGTTGTACAGCGGGAAATAGGAATACTGGCCCGTGGTCTGGTCGATGCTGGCGAGGGTGGCCAGGGTCAGGGACAGTTGTCCGGAATGGCCGACATACAGTTTGGCGCTTTCGATGGTGAGGGGGACGCTTGTCGTGAATTTTACGAAGTTGCCGCCAAACCGGAAATAGGATCCCTGATTGCCGGAGGCGGGTGAATAGACCAGTTTGTTTGGTGCTCCTGCCTTGGATCTCAGGTCATTGACACCGACATAATATGTTCTGTTGGCCGTGATGTCGGTAGAGGTGGTATTGTTGCCGGCCGCGATGGGGGTGGATGCCGTCGGGCTGTCATACCAGAAGGGGAGATCGACGCCATTGGTTGTTGCCTTCAACACTACCTGGGTGGCATTGGAGCCGCAGATCGTGGCCGTTCCGGAGATGGCTGCCGGTGCGGCGTTGATGGCGACCGTGGTCGTATTGCCGTTATTGGCAGGATTTCCGTCACCGGACAGGGAGGTGGTGCTGGTGAAAGTATATGGGCTACCGGTGTTGGTGGTCTGGAAGGTCGTGTTATAGGTGAAGACGACTTCTCCGCCGGCGGGAATGCTGTCCATGCAGGTGGCAGTGAAGACCTTGACGGTCGTGGCGCCGCTGGTTACGGTGGTAGTGACGGGTACAAAGGTCTGGACCGTCGTGCCGAAGTTGTGGATGCGGATGGATACGATCTGTGAGTCGCTGGCGCAGGTGGTCTGTGTGGGATATTCCAATGAGGTTACGCCGACGTCGTTGGCCGGGTTTGTAAAGACGACCCGGTAATCCTGTGTCTGTCCGGCGGTGTAGCTGCCACAACCGGCCGGGGTGGTCAATGCGCCGTCCTGGGCGATGACCCGCATCAGGGTATAGTTACCGGTGGCGGCCGTCGTAGGGATGGTCAGTGAGCCGGTAAAGGCCGTCGAACCGGCCCCGCTGCTGAGGGAGGTGCCGTTCTGTGCCACCAGTTCGGAGGCTTCGAAGGTACCGTTATTATTAAAGTCGATATAAATGGCGATGTTGGTCGGCGTGGCGGCATCGCAGCTATGATAGCTGATGCTGAAGGGGATGGTCTGTCCGACGGCGAATTTTATTGGGGTCTGGGCGGTCTCGTCGATATAGCCCTTATGGCAGGGCGCGGGATCGCTATAGTTGAGGTTGCTGGTGGTCACCTTGTCGATGACGGTGCCCGTCTGGCTGGTGGAGGCGGAGGCGCAGGTGGAGGTCCCTCCGATACCGCTGACCAGCAGGGAGTATGCCTGGGTACCGTTGCGTGCGATGGTTCCTTTATGCGATACGGTGATCGTGTAGGCCCTGCCGGGGATCAGGCTGTCGGCTGCCTCGACCCTTTCCACGTTGTCGAGGATATTGTCGCGTTTGGTGGCGGCTGCGGAGGGGCTCAATGGATTCAGCACCCAGGGCATATAGACCTTTCCCGTTACATTGTCGGTGATCCGCAGGTCAAGGTCGTTGACCAGTTTGGGGTCGGTATCCTGGAAGTTGTGGGAGCCGCTGGGTACGACGGTCGCTGCATGCGGAGGATCTGTCCAGGAGATCGTAGCGATCAGGGCTGTTTTTCCGGAGGCGACGACGGGAAATGTTTCGGTGTTCTTCGAGCCATTGGTGAGGCTGCTTTCCTTTATCAGCTGGGTATGGTCGGTATTGTCGGAGGTGATGACGGAGGCTGCCCGCTGCATGTCGATCAGTCCCCATCCGTAGGCATAGTCTGGTCCCGGGGCAAGGCCGGCTTCGTCGGCGGTATGGATGAGGAGGCCTTTCAGGGTTGCGGCCCGCATAAAGGCGCCGCCGTGTAGTTTGGAATAATATTCCTGTAACAGAAAGGAGGATCCTGCCGAGGCGGGTGTAGCCATGGAGGTACCGCTATAAATATCATAGGCATTATCGGCGGTGCTGATGGAGGAAAGTACGTTAACCCCGTCTGCGACCAGGTCGGGTTTGATGCGTCCGTCTCCCGAGGGCCCGAGGCTGCTGAAGCTGGCGAGGACGACGTCGGAAGGTTTATTATAGCCGCCGGGTATGGGGTTGACGGCCCCGATGGTCAGGATGTTCTTGGCGTCGCCATAGGTGGCGATGGTATTATACCCGGCATTATTGCTGATACCGGCCGGACGGGCGCCAGAATTAACGAAGGTCCCGTTGGCATTCATCCGCCAGTAGGTTTGTCCCACACCGGGGCCCTGTTCTCCGGGGTTGTTGCCCGAGGCTTTGGCGATCAGGTAGTTTGGGGCGTTGTAGGCGATGGAGTCCCAGATCTGGGTGTCCTGGTCATAGAGACCGAACCGGATGTCGACGGTATCTCCGGGATTGCCCCAGAATTCCCAGCGGTTCTCGGTATCGTCGAAGAACCAGCCGGCGATATCGGCATAGGAGTGGCTGGATACGAGCAGTCCATTGCCGGCGGCGGTCATCATTTCGTTTTCATCGCCATCGAAATCATAGCAGAGCAGCTGCTGGGCGCCAAAGGACATGCCTTTGGCGGAGGGGTTGACACCGGCGGCGATGAGGGTACCGGATACATGGGTGGAGTGGTCGCTGAGCGTAGGGGAATGATCCACCTGGGTGACGCGTCCGACCAGCTCGACATGGGTGGGTCGTACCAGTCCTTCATCCCAGACGGCGAGCTTGCTTTTCATGTTGGCGGAGCTGCCGCTGAGGCCGAGATTGGTGCTGCCGCCGGGCCAAAGCTGGTTGGTCCGGATGGTGGCGGCGGAAATGATATTATCGGTGGTGGTTACATAGACCGGGAACCCTTTTGCATCGATGGCGCGAAGATAGGCCAGGCGACCCTTTTTGCTTCGGAGGGTAAGAGGCCAGCCGTTGGCGGCGGCCTTTGCATAGAGCAGTTTTTTTAGTTCGGCATGTTGTATGGCGCCGATGCGGCCGGCATTTTGCAATGCCGCTTTATTGGTGACCAGTTGACCCCGGGATTGCAGTCCGGTGAGTACGAATAAAAGTAGGAAAGGGAGGAGTAAGGACGGGACCCTGCAGTTAATCATAAATGTTTTTTAAATCTTTCTAAAATTACATTTTTTATGGACTTTCAAGCCTTTAATATCATAACTTACCCAACGCCCTTATATAAAAAAAGACTTCTGATGAGGGATCGCAGGATCAGATATTGGTTGTCCGGCCTATTGGCGGCGGGTCTGTTTATACAGCCCGGGAGTGTTTATTCCCAGGACAGTCTCCGCCAGGGTATCGAAGGGACGGTCTACCGGGTGGGTGGAAATCACATGCCTGATCCCCATCACCGGTCCGGACCTCCCGTGGCCGTTCGTTCTACCGTCTACATTTTCGAATTGACAAATATCAGCCAGGTTCTCCGGCAAGGGTCCTCTCCCTACTATACTGCCGTTCGTACCCGGCTTATCAAGCCAGTCGACACGGACGACAAGGGCCATTTCCAGGTATGGCTACCTCCGGGGGATTATTCTCTTTTCACCAAAAAGGGAGACCTTTTCTATGGCTCCCGGAGGGATGAAAAGAATAATATTGCGCCCGTGGAAGTGTTGCCGGGGAAGGTGACCCCGGTGGAATGCAGGGTAGAGTCCGATCATTCGAATGTTTATTAAGATTTACGGGAATTTTAGCGGATCGGTTGCTTGGGGCCCGTAACTTTGCGTCCTGAATGAATAGTGAGGCTTTACTTGGATCCTTTTTACATTCGCCCCGCCTTTTTGAACTGGCGAACAGGCTTTTATTGTCCAGCCCGCAACGGATATGGTGCAGGAATCTCCAAGGCAGCGCCCCTGCCTTCCTGATCAGCGCCACCTTTCAGCAGGAGACGACCAGCCAGCTGAATCACCTGGTGGTTTGTGAGGATGCCGAAGCGGCTGCCTATCTGCATAACAGTATCGAGAATCTCACCAGCGCCATCGATCTTTTCTATTTCCCTTCTTCCTTTAAGAATAAAAAGAATTATAAGCTGCTGAACAGCAGTCATGTTATGCTGCGTACGGAGACCCTGACGCGGCTGTCTGCGGGGATGGGCCGGGGCAAGAAGATCATCGTCACTTATCCGGAGGCGTTGTTTGAAAAAGTCGTTTTGCCGGAGGCGTTATCGGGCAACATTATCTCCATCAAGGCGGGGGATACCCTGGATCTGGATGGCCTGCTGGTGAGCCTGGCCGGGAAGGGTTTTGACCGTACGGATTTTGTGTATGAGCCGGGGCAGTTTGCGTTGCGGGGCGGTATACTCGATATCTATTCTTTTGGCAATGAAAAGCCCTACCGGGTGGAGCTTTTTGGCAATGACGTGGATTCCATCCGCATTTTTGACCCCGAGACGCAGTTGAGCGAGCGTAAGCTATTGCAGGTCAATATTATCCCCAATGTAGAAAACCGGATGGACAGCGGGGAGAAGATCTCGCTGCTGGAGTTTATCCCGGAAAATACCGTTATCTGGATGCAGGACTGGGCTTTTACCCGGGAGCGGCTGCTTTTGCAGGAGGAGGATCTTGGATTGTTCCTGGACCTTATCCGGGAAGAGCGGGAGCGGAAGGCTGCCCTGGAACTGGAGGAGCAGCAGAGGCAGGAGGACGCCCGGAAGTCGGACGCGCGCCGAAGTCAGAGCGGCGGAAGCCGGACAAGCGCCGCAAATCAAGGCGGGGCTGGTAGTCCGGCGGATTCCCGGGAAGGGCGTAGTGGTGGGATCGGCCGGATGGCGGCGGCTGTGAACCGGGCAAAGGCGGCAGCGGCGGAGGATGGCTCGGGGGGTGACGATGACAAGATGGAGAAGCGGGAGATCGGCCCCGGGGAGTTTGTGACCGCGGCGCAGATCGAGCGGGAGCTGCAGGGCTTTCACCTGGTGGAGTTTGGCCCTTCTGCCGGCTCGTGGGCGGATGGGGGCGGGCATGCGGCTACGGCTGGGGGGAGCAGGGAGGATGTAGTGAACCGGGAAGGTTGGGGCGGGAAAACGCCTTTTGAAATCGAGTTCCACACCCGTCCACAGCCTGCGTTTAATCGCCAGTTCGATCTGCTGATACGTGACCTGAAATCCTGGGAAGCCAAAAAATATACGATCTATCTGCTGGCGGAGAATCCGCGGCAGTTGGAGCGGTTGCACGCCATTTTTGAGGATCTGCGTGCAGCCATCCCCTTTACCCCGGTACCCCTTTCCATTCATGAGGGTTTTATCGATGAGGATGGGAAAACGGTGGTCTATACGGATCACCAGATCTTCCAGCGTTACCATAAATACAAGGTCAAGCAGGCCTATAACAAGAATAAGGCGATCACCCTGCGTACTTTGCGGGAATTGCAGCCCGGCGATTATGTGACCCATATCGATCATGGGGTGGGGGTATACAGCGGGTTACAGAAGATCGAGGCCAATGGGCGGCTGCAGGAGGCGGTCCGTATCATTTATAAGGACAGCGATATCCTGTATGTCAACATCAACTCCCTGCACAAGATCAGCAAGTATACGGGTAAGGAAGGGACGGTGCCGAAGGTGAACAAGCTGGGCAGCGATGTATGGGCGAAGCTGAAGGAGAAGACGAAGACAAAGGTCAAGGAGATCGCCTTTGACCTCATCAAATTATATGCGCAGCGGAAGGCCCAGCAGGGTTTTGCCCACTCGCCGGACAACTATCTGCAGACCGAGCTGGAGGCCTCCTTTATTTATGAGGACACCCCCGATCAGAGTAAGGCGACGGGCGATGTAAAGAAGGACATGGAGTCTTCTTCGCCGATGGACCGGCTCGTTTGCGGGGACGTGGGATTTGGAAAGACGGAGATTGCGGTCCGGGCTGCTTTTAAGACCTGTTGTGATAACAAACAGGCGGCGGTCCTTGTGCCTACGACGATCCTTGCCTTTCAGCATTATAAGACGTTTAGTGAGCGGCTGAAGGATTTTCCGGTGACGGTGGATTATATCAATCGCTTCAAATCCGCCAAGGAAAAGAAGGAGACGCTGAAGCGGCTGGAGGAAGGGAAGGTCGATATCATCATTGGCACGCATGCCGTATTGGGTAAAGAAGTCAAGTTCAAGGATCTGGGATTGCTGGTCATCGATGAAGAGCAGAAGTTCGGGGTAGCGCATAAGGAAAAGATCAAGACGCTGCGGACCAATGTGGATTGTCTGACGCTCACCGCGACGCCTATTCCCCGGACGCTGCAGTTCAGCCTGATGGGGGCCCGTGACCTGAGCATCATCAATACCCCGCCTCCCAACCGGCAGCCTATACAAACCGAGCTGCATGGGTACAATGAAGATTTTATCCGGGATGCCATCTATTATGAAACGGAGAGAGGGGGGCAGGTCTTCTTCATCTATAACCGGGTGCAGGGGCTGGCGGAGATGGCCGCCATTATCCAGGGGCTATGTCCCGATCTGAGCATCGGGTATGCGCATGGGCAGATGGAGGGGCATGAGCTGGAGGAGAGGATCCTGGATTTTATCGATAAGAAATATGACGTCCTGGTATGTACGAATATCGTGGAGAGCGGGGTGGATATTCCCAATGTGAACACGATCATCGTCAACAATGCGCATCATTTCGGGTTGAGCGATCTGCATCAGTTGAGGGGAAGGGCGGGAAGGAGCAATAAAAAGGCGTTTTGTTACCTCCTGGCGCCATCGCTGGCGACCTTACCGTCGGATTCGCGTAAGCGGTTGCAGACGCTGGAGCAGCACAGTGACCTGGGGAGTGGTTTCCAGATCGCCATGCGGGATCTGGACATCCGGGGTGCGGGGAACATGCTGGGTGGCGAGCAGAGTGGTTTTATGGCGGAGATCGGTTTTGAGATGTACCAGAAGATCCTGGAAGAGGCGATCAAGGAGTTGAAGCGGACGGAGTTTAAGGACCTTTTTAAGGAGGAGATCGCGAAGAACGATGATTTTGTACAGGATTGTACGATCGATACCGATCTGGAGATATTGATCCCGGACAGTTATGTGGAGAGCATCACCGAGCGGCTGACGCTGTATACGCGGCTGGACAATTGTGATAATGAGGAGGAGCTGAAGGCGTTTCATGGGGAGCTGGAAGATCGTTTTGGTCCGACTCCTCCCCAGGTCGGGGATCTTTTCGATACCGTGCGGATCCGTCAGCTGGCCGTGAAGATGGGGTTTGAGAAGCTGATCCTGAAGGAGGAGAATCTGCGTTGTTATTTTATCAACAGGCCGGACAGTCCGTATTTCGAGTCGGATACGTTCCGGCTGATCCTGGAATATATACAGAAGCATACGAATAAGGCCCGGTTGAAGCAGGCGGGCAAGCTGTTCCTGCTGGTGGTGGAGCATGTGAAGTCGATGGCGGAGCTGCTGGGATTTCTGCAGAGGATGTATGCATTCCTGGAAAAAGGAGTATATTCAACTACCTAAACTTCTTTGTTTATGCCGGAAGAATATCCTCTTTCCCGACCGACCAGCGACGAACGGACGCTGGCTATCCTTTCCCATATACTGGCGATCGTCCCGAACATTGGGATCTTTGGGCCGCTGGTGATCTATCTCCTCAAGAAGAACGAATCGGAATTTGTGACGGTCAATGCCAGGGAGTCGCTGAATTTCCAGCTGACGATGATCATTGCCTTTGTGATCAGTTTTGTGCTGATGGTGGTGCTGATCGGGTTTTTCCTGGTCTGGGCGTTGTTTGTCCTGAATGTGGTGCTTGTGATCGTGGCGACGATCAAGGCGAGCGAGAATAAGATCTACCGGTATCCTTTTAACCTGCGGCTGATCAAATAAGCGGCCGGCAGGGGGCCGCCGGTGGGGGTCTCTGGCGGGTAAAGACGCTTAGAGACTCTTTTCCATTACATAATGGGGGATGGTGACTTCCATGAATTCTTTTCCGCTGGTGGAGTAGCCGAGTTTCTGGTAGAAGCCGAGGGCGGTGACGCGGGCGTGCATACAGAGTTTTTTATAGCCCAGGTCGCGGGCGATGTTCTCGGCGAAGATCATGAGGGCCCGGCCGACTCCTTTGCCCTGCATGCTATTGGGGACGGCCATTTGCCGGAGGCGGACGGTTACGTTGTCTACCCGGGTAAGGAGGCAGCAGCCCAGGAGGCGGTCGTCTTCGAAGGCGCCCATCAGGATATCCTCTTTTTCCTTTTCCAGTTCGTCGGCCTCAAATGTCAGTCCGAGCGGCTTGCGCAATATCTCGTTGCGTAAGCTGACCATTTGCAGGTATTCCTTTGTTCCATGATCTATCATCCTAAGCGCCATGCTGTTATTGAATTTTGAGTCTTCTCCCGGGAGCCAGGAAGCCGAAGTTATTTAATTTTACTAATTCCGGGGAGTAAATAACCGGCAAATAGGGAAAAAATGCATTAAATAGGGGAAAATAGTCATATAATTCGCGTCCTGGTTAAATAACAAATTTGTCCCTTCGACGCGAATTCACTAATATGGGCCTTCGGCCAATGGGCCTATGGACCATTAAAACTTAAAATTAAAACCGGGTTGTTTGTTCGGTTTAGTTCAAAAATTATATTTTTGCAGCCGTATAACTAAAATTTACAAAAATGTCAGACATCGCTACAAGGGTTAAGAAGATTATCGTTGACAAGTTGGGAGTCGAAGAGGCCGAAGTTACAAATGAGGCTTCTTTCACTAACGATCTCGGTGCAGATTCTCTGGACACCGTTGAATTGATCATGGAATTCGAGAAGGAATTCAATATATCCATTCCGGACGAACAGGCTGAGACTATTACTACAGTCGGTCAGGCTATCGCCTACCTGGAAGAACACGCAAAATAAGCAGGATCATCTAAAGGCTTTTGGAAAGTCCTTTTTGGGGTCTGCTGCATAAACTTGTTGGATCCGCCTTTTCAAGCAATCAGGCTTAGAAGGCGGATTTATCCTTAAACTACCTTGGAAGCGCTGGAAGCGGCTCCGACGAAGTTCAACATATATTAGCCGTTTGCTGGAATCGGGCTAATTTTTTACGAAGCAAGATTCCAGCACATAAATCCTGGGAAAAGTCGTATATGCAATTGAAAAGAGTTGTTGTAACGGGCATTGGGTCCCTGACACCCATTGGTAACAATACGGAGGATTATTGGAAGGGATTGCTAAACGGCGTCAGTGGTGCTGACCTTATTACTTTGTTTAATGCTTCAAAATTCAAAACGCGTTTTGCCTGCGAATTAAAGGGTTTTGATCCCCTGAATTACCTGGACAGGAAGGAAGCCCGCAAGCTGGACCGTTATACGCAGATCGCGGTAGCCGCCAGTGACGAGGCTGTCCGGGATGCAAAGATCAATAAAGAGACGATGAACCCGGACCGAATCGGCGTTGTATTTGCCAGCGGGATCGGGGGGCTGATCACCTTCCAGGAAGAGGTGATCAATTTTGCCAAGGGTGACGGGACTCCCCGGTTCAACCCTTTTTTTATTCCCAAGATGATCCTGGATATTGCGGCGGGGCATATCTCCATGCGGCATGGTTTTCGCGGTCCTAACTTTGCCGTGACCAGCGCCTGTGCTTCTTCCACGAATGCGATCATGGAGGCCTTCAACCTGTTGCGGCTGGGGATGGCCGATATCATCATCAGCGGCGGTTCCGAAGCCGTCGTGAGCGAGGCGGGGGTAGGCGGATTCAATGCGATGAAGGCGCTGAGTGAGCGTAATGACGATCCCAAAACGGCCAGTCGTCCTTATGATAAGGACCGGGATGGTTTTGTGATGGGGGAAGCTGCGGGGGTATTGGTACTGGAGGAGCTGGAACATGCAAAGGCCCGGGGCGCGAAGATCTATTGCGAGATCATGGGTTGCGGCGCTACGGCGGATGCGTATCATATGACGGCTCCCCATCCGGAAGGGTTGGGCGCCAAGAATGTGATGATCGCGGCGTTGAAGGATGCGGGTATGAAGCCCGGGGACATCGATTATATCAATACACATGGAACTTCTACGCCGCTGGGCGATGGGGCCGAGGTAAAGGCGATCATGGATGTGTTTGGGGAGACGGCCTTCTCGGTGAATATCAGTTCTACGAAATCCATGACGGGGCATTGTCTGGGTGCGGCGGGTGTCATAGAGGCGATCGCCTGTGTGATGAGCGTGGTACATGACCAGATCCCGCCTACGATCAATCATTTTACGGACGACCCTGAACTGGACTCCCGGCTTAACTTCACTTTCTGCCAACCACAAAAAAGAACGGTCCGTGCAGCTTTGAGCAATACGTTTGGATTCGGAGGGCATAATGCCTGTGTCATAGTCCGGAAGTATACCTAACGGGCCGCAGGCCTTAGGTACTCCCGGACGAGCGCGCCGTCAGGTGCGCAGATAACCGAGTGCAACGAAGGTTACGAACGAGCGACTGAACAGTGTTCAGTCACGAAGTTCTCCCGGTAGACTGCGTTTACGCAGTCGGCATGCTGGGCGACGACCATGCATCAGGATTAAAGCTGAATTGACCGTACCACCGTACAAGGGAGCGTCGCAACGGATGCCCAAAATGGAACCAAATGCCTGCCCTACCTTTTTCATGAAACTTATTTTTAAATCGGTTAAAAAAATTGTAGATTGTTAACGTGGGAATCTTCGAACGTATCATAAAGGGCGATGCCGCCGTCACTTCGTTCAAAAAGCAGCTTCGGAATGTGCTCGGGTTTGTTCCCGGCAAGGCAGTACTATACAGGACGGCGCTGACCCATCGGTCGGTAAAGGACGGCGCCGACGAGAACAATGAGCGGTTAGAGTACCTGGGTGACGCGATCCTCAGTGCCATCATTGCGGATTTCCTTTTTAAAAAATACCCCTACAAAGAAGAAGGTTTTCTCACGGAGATGCGTAGTAAGATGGTTAACCGCAACCAGCTCAATGATATTGCCATCAAGATGGGGCTGAAGAAGATCAGTAATTTCAACAAGTTTGACAGCAGCCTGAAGATGAGCCAGATATTTGGAAATACATTGGAAGCCATTGTAGGAGCCATTTATCTCGACAAGGGTTTTGACAAGACGCGTCAGTGGGTGATGGAGCGGATCATCCAGCCTTATCTTTTCCTCGATGACCTGGAGAACCTGGAGATCAATCATAAGAATAAGCTCTACGGTTGGGCCAATAAGAATGGTAAGAACCTGGAGTTCGAGACGCTGGATGAGCGGATCGAAGGAGGGCGGCGGCTTTTCACGGTGGGCGCCGTGGTGGACGGAGAATTATTATCCCAGGGCAAGGCCTATAATAAAAAGGATGCGAGCCAGATCGCGGCTCAATTGGCGCTGGACAAGCTGGGACTCAGCAAGATAGACTCCGGAGAGGAGGCTGTATAGACCTTTGGCGGGGGGCCGTTTGGCCGGATGGAGTGACCATTCGGCCGGCAGGAGCTGCCGCTGGGAGATTTTTTTACCCGTTTTGCTTGCATCTTAATCGTACATGTACTACTTTTACTTTCTACCAGTCTTGTACCCGCAGAAATACCTTCTTTACCAGCAGTACCCCAATATTCCTTCGAATTTCATGGTGAACCTATTTCTCTGACCTGGTGATTCCAGCCAGGACCTCGCGCGTTATCCAATCCATCTTTCGAAATTTCCGGCCACTCCTCACGGGTGATGATAATGAATCCATTATTGTCTATGGTTTACCGCAAACCACATTTAATTACCTTTTTACAACTTGTGAACATGAAGCGTTTTTACACTCTGACGATTACATTGTCAGCTCTTTTTCTTTTTTCTTACTCTGCCGATGCTCAGCTTACGTATACAGCTGTGCGTAATGGCAACTGGCACACTTCTTCCGGCCCGAATGTATGGGATCTCAGCGGAGAGCCGCCTGCAAAATGTACTGGCTGTACCATCGTCATCAATTCCGGCGATACTGTCACCCTGAACGTGAGTGATACCCTGTCGACGAATGCGACGCTTATCCTCGGGACGAACAGCGCCCTGGGTGGCGCCCAGCTGGTGATACCCGCCTCGGGTGCGACCGGTTTTGCCACTGGCAATAATATTATGATGGACAATTCGGGCGGGACGGGGTCTGCAAGGATCGTCGTGTTCGATGCCTCTTCTTCTATTTCGGCCCTTACTGCGGGCACCTATGATGGTGTCGTCGCCGCGAATGGTATTTTTCAAAAGCTGATCGGGAATGCACCGAGTGTTTTTATGGCGGATGGCACTTCTCCTTTCAACAGTCCCGCGACGTATCGTGCGTCTCTGTCGGGACCTATTACGCTTGGCGCACCGGGAACGCTTCCCATCGTTTTATCCGACTTTACGGCGGTGCTGAATAACAATGCGGTCGATCTCGCCTGGACGACCAGCATGGAGATCAACTCCGATCATTTTGTGGTCGATCGCAGCGTGGATGCCGGGACGCATTGGCAGTCGATCGGAACGGTTACGGCCCATGGCGTCAGCGGTCTGCCTATTGACTATACCTTTACGGATCAGAGTCCGGCGGCGGGCACGAGCGAATATCGTCTGCAGATGGTTGACAAGGACGGCAAGTATGACTATTCCGAGGTGAAGACGGTCCGTACCGGGCTGGTCAGCTCTGTCAATATCTATCCCAATCCCGCCAAGGATTATGTCAATGTCACCCTGGGTGGTGAGGTATCCGGCAGCGTGAGCATCCGGTTGATCAACCAGGCTGGTCAGGTTTTGCTGGAAAAGAAAATAGATCATGCGGGCGGGACGACGGTCAGCCTGGCGGTGAGTGGCTATCCGCAGGGGAATTACCTGATCCTGGTTGCCGGAACGGATGGGGTACAGCAGGTAAGCAAGCTTTTGATCTCGAAATAAAAGATATGTTTATAATAAAAGAGCCGCCCTTATCCGGGGTGGCTTTTTTTATTGGGGGGTAAGGGGGAGTGTGTAAAAAAGCGTTTTTGATGGCGGTCGGGCCGAATCCACAAAATAAATAATGTGTAAATGGAGTTTAGGCCTATAGATAATCCAATATCCTGTACACACCATGAAAAACGTCTCTATCTCCTCCCCCGGAAAACTGCTGCTGCTGCTGTGGATGGGAGTGATCCTGCACCTGCAAGGCTCCGCCCAGTGCCTGAACAACCTGGGTACGCGGTCCTATGACACGACGCTGACCGGCATAGGCTATGGTAATTATACGATCCGCGTGCCGAAATGGAATCCTGATTCCGGTCTATTGGTCTCGGTAAAGATTAGCGCGCTCGTTTCGGTGCAGTATGGGTTTACGCTGAAGGATGTGGATGTGAACCCCAGTATTTATACGTTGACTGCCGGCCGGGAAGATTATATCAGCAGCCCGGCGCTTGCTCATCCTTATGATAATGACCTGGAGCAGCGGATCGGGGTCTTTCCCCTGAACCCGGGGCAGTCCGTCTCCCAGGCTCCTTTTTCCTTTCTTACCAATTATGCCAATACCGATAGTATCACGGATAATGTCGCTCCTTTTCTGGGCGTGGATTCGGTCAGTCTAACCTATTCGCCGATCACCTATTCGGATCTTCGGACGAACAATAATTCCAGCTATGCCTATCATGCGGCGGCACAGGATACGATGCAATTTTCCGTGAGCTATCTCTACTGTAAGAGTTCGGTCACGCTGGCAACGGATCTGACGGCGTTTGCGGCCGTTTGGTCGGGGTCTGCGACGGTGCAGCTGACCTGGTCTTCGGCTAATGAAAAGGCCGGCAGACAGTATGAGATACAGCGAAGCGCGGACGGGCAGCATTTTGAGACGGTGGGAACGGTGGATGCGAAGGGGGGAGCCGGCGGGACGGGGGATTATGGCTATGCCGATCGTCTGACGATGGGGATGGGGGGAATGACGGGTACAGGAGGAACGACGGGTACAGGAGGAATGACGGGTACAGGAGGAACGACAGGGATGGGAGGAACGACGGGTACAGGGGGAATGGCGGGTACAGTAAATAAATGGTATTACCGTTTGCGGATCGATGATCCGGGTGCGCTTATGTATTCGGGTGTGCGGGTGGTTACGATGAATGGGGATGCGGTGCAGGGATTGCAGTTGTATCCGAATCCTGCTGTGGGTTTTATCAACCTGGTGGTCGGGCGGGGGGCAGGAACCTCTGTGGTTGGCGGATCAGGGGGGATATGGCAGGTAGATATTCTGGGTGCTGATGGAAGCCTTGTTCAACGGGCTGTTTACCGGCAGGCGGGCACGATCCGGGTAGACTTTCAGCACGTTTTGTCCGCAGGAACTTATTTCGTACGGATAGTGGACCTCCCGGGGCAGCACTCTCAAATTGTATCTTTTATCGTGACCGGCGCCCGCTAGTGGAAACAGGGAGATTTGCTGGCGGAGACGAAGGGACGCTTCAATTTTAATCCGTTTTAATCTGCTAAAATCTGTCTTTCTTAGGTGCTCATTAGAAAGGTTTTAGAGTGTTTCCCCCAAGGGATTCCCCTTTTTTTCTCTAAAAGGGCTAGTAAACATACTTAGTTGAAATAAAATAAAACCCATGTATTGTAGTTATATATCAAATCCAAGTTCCTAAAAAAACACAATTTGTTCCTATGAGGCCGTGTAGAATCCAAATATCCTGGGTGACAACTGCCCTGTTATTGCTGATGATGGGCGCTTCATTCCTGTTACCGCTACAGTCAAATGCACAATGCCCTACGGGATATGCGGTTACGACTGAGCAACATAACACTACTGCTACCGGTAATGGCGCCGATGCAACTCCTTTTACGCTACCACAGTTTGTAAATCCCGGCGGAGGTACTTTTTTGAGTGCGCAGGTAGATGTGTTCCTCACTAATCATATTACGGTCACTTTTACAAATTCTTCCACGACATCGGCACCACCAGCCGGTTTTAAAGCGACGATCGCACGTCCTGACGAATTGGATCTGAACGGGTCCGATGTTTACGACGCGAACGGATCTGTGAAGATGCCTGCTACGACTTTAACCGTGGCGCCTGGTCCCGGTTCCTCCGTGACCTTCAACAATCTGCTGGTTTATAATAACGTTAATATCGCCGATTATACTATTGGTACAGCGGATCCGAGCCTGACGGATTATGAGGGTGCGGGGAATCTTTCTTTTCTATATACGCCGTTTACCTATATCAACTTCGTGCCGGCCCCGGCGGTCGCCGGTACGCCGACGATTGTCGATAATCTTACTTTCCAGGTCACGTACAGTTATTGCGAAGCCACAGTTCTTGCCTCCAACATCACTATCTTTACTGCTACCCGGGAAAATGATCAACTGGTCGCATTGAATTGGAACACCTCGAATGAAGTGCAGGGTCGCCGCTATCATATCCAGGCGAGCATAGACGGAAATAATTTTAGCGACTATGGTTCTCCGGTGGTGTCTGATTCCGTCAATAGCAATGCTTCTTATTCCTACGACTATACCCTTGCTGCCGGCGCCTCCGGTAAATTGTATTTCCGTCTCAAGCAGGTGCAAAGCAATGGAACGGCCAGCTATTCTGCTGTCCGCGTTGTCGACCTGGGGAGCGGCGGTCCATCCGGTTTCTATCTTTATCCCAATCCGCCGAGTGACTATATCAATCTGAATTTCCCGGTTGCGCATACATGGCAGGTGGATATTATTTCCGCCGACGGCACCCTGATTCAACGGAATTATTATCCGGCTACCAGTGTGGCCCGCGTAAACTTTAACCGTAAGCTCTCGTCCGGGATTTATTTTGCGCGGGCGACGGATGCCCAGGATGGTAAGGGGTATGTAGGATCGTTTACGATACGGTAAACGGTACACTAAAGAGCCTGATCTATTATTTTCTCCCAAAGCATCCTACGGAGGCGCCGCTGGTTGCATTTACCAGCTCGGCATATTGTTTTCCCGCATCTTCCCAGTTGCCGCCGGCGATCGCCATGAAGACCGAGACCGCTCCGAGTGCCTGTCTTTGTATCGATACGACCTGCTGTTTGAATGCGGGGTTGGCGACGGCATCGCCATATTTCGATCTTGCCACGGCGTCGTCCACCGTAGCGATCAGGGGTTTCATCTTACCCATATATTCGAGCAATAGGGTCCTTACCTGCTGCAGATAGTCATTCCTGGCCGCGACTCTCCTGGTCGCATAGTCGATGGCGTGTGCCGTCATACAACCACAGGTGGGACCTGCGTACCCTCCCTGCTGAACCTCCGGGCAGTTCGGCCCGATCTTTACGTTACCGATAGGAGATTTGTCCAGCCGGGCTACCTTACCGCTTAGTTCGCCGTTGAGACGGCTGAGCTGGCCACAGGCGGTCTGCGCCTGTCCGATCAGTTTCATCAGTGCGATATTGTCCTTTGGTTGCGATGCGGCGGCATCCTGCTGCATCTGTGCTATCTGCTGGGGAGTCATATTCTGCATTTGCGCTACCCGCTGCATGGCCTGCTGCCTCATCTGTTCAATCTGTTCGGGAGTAGGCGGGGTGGTCATGGAGGGAGCGAGGCCGCCGGCAGCGGCCATGGGCGCCTGTGCGATCTTCATAAATTCATCCTGGAGGGCTTTGAACACGGGGCCGTTGTCCCGGACATCCACCATTCCGTTGGAAGAATCGGTGGTCTTTGTACAGGAAGCAAAGCAGGCTGCGCTGGTCGCGGGGATGGGCAAACGGGATAAGAAGCCGTTGACCTCTATGGGATAGGCTTTTTGGGCCCGGACCGGTTGGGTGCAAAGGAGGCCGGCTGTGAGCAGCAGCCCCGTTACGAAGAAGAAAGGAACGTTCGTCATATTTTAAATTTATTTCAGGATGGGTTCAGGAGAAATTCAATAAGGGAGTAAATGACGGTTTGGCGGATCTACATTTTTACGAATTCGACACGCCGGTTGTTGGCTTTTCCTTCGAGGGTATTATTATCGCCGATGGGCAGGGTGTCGCCAAATCCTTTTGTGCTGAGCCGGGAGGGGTCGACGCCCATATTCACCAGCTGGGTCTTGACGGCATCGGCGCGGTGTTGTGACAGGTCCAGATTATGGGCGGCGTTGCCCGTATTGTCGGTATGGCCGTCGATCTCGAATTTCAGATCGGGGTTGTCCTTCAGAATATTTACTACCATATTAAGCGTACCCATGCTTTCGGGGCGGATCGTGGCCTGGTCCACATCGAAGTTGATCCCGTGAGTAACCAGCCTGGCATCGGTGAACTTTTGCCCGATCATATTCATGTTACCTCCGGCGGCGAGGCGGAAGTTCTTAAATACGATGGGCTCTTGCTGACTACCGATGCCGCCTATGTCCAGACTGGTGACCTTGCAACTGCCGCAGTCGGGAATGACAAGCACGCGGTATTGGTCGAGATAGCATTTGATCTGGTTGCCTTTTTTGATCATGGCCGCATGATGCCAGTTCCCTTCGAAATGATCCTGATCGCCGGGATAGGTTCCGGAAAGGTCGTTGGGGAAATAGCCGGTGCCCACTTCTTTTCCGAACTGGATGTTGCGGCTGGAGCCGTCTGCGATACTGAACAGCAGCAGCGGCGCGTTGGATCCGGAGGTAAAATAGAGATCGAAATCGATGGTGAAATTATCGGGCAGGTAGTTATCGTCCGTCCTCATCCGGGGAGACACTCGCACATAGTTGCCTTCCGTGAGAAAAAAAGCGGGATCTCCATTGATCTTATTGAGGAGCGCCTGTCCTTTTACCAGTTTCCAATGGGAGGGAAATTCCCCATCCATGTCCCCTATAAAATGATCTTCGAAAAGGACCTGCTCTCCGGGGACGAAGTCGTAGTTGGAATATACCGACAGACCGGCGGGGCCTGCCGGGGCGCCATTGCCTTGTCCGGGCGCTGTTTGTGCCGGGTTGTTTGTGGTGGATGCCGTCGCGGCGGAATTGCCGTTGGAAGCCGTCGCGGATGGGGCAGGGGCGGGATCGGTCTTTTTCTTCTTTTTGAAGAGACCTTTGAGCTTGTCGACGGTTTTGTCTCCCGCGGAATCCGCCTTATTAAAGGCGCTGTTGGTGGTGTTATTGGTCTTGTCCTCCGTTTTTTGGGTGGCTGTTTGTTTGGCGGCGTTCTTGATATCGTCGATGACCTGTGCCTGTCCGGCCGTGTGGGCCAGCAACAGGAGGACACCGATGACCAGGAACCGGAGGAAGGAGGGAAGGGACGGTGAGGAAGTTAATGATCGCATGATTATGTAATTAAGAATGATATAAAATTACCCCGGGCCGATACCCCGGGGCTAGCGGTGACGCCGATCAATGAGGATTGAAAGCCCCGTCAAAGTAGAAGTCGTGGTCCTTATTATTTTGCGAAACGACGGCGCTGGACCAATTGATGGTCTTTACTTCGCCGTCGCTGAAATTCAGGGTCAGGGTGATGGAGGTCAGTTTCCAGGTGTCGTTGCCGTTGGGATCGATGTGCAGGTGGAGGTGGCCGCCACCGCTGCTGACAAAACTGGCGATGGAGGGGCTGCCTGTATTGCTCAGCTGGTTACTATAGCTGTAATTGGCATCGAACTGGGTGTTGTTGCTGGTGTTTGTATAGCTGGCCGTCTGGGTGCCGGCGCCATTGTACAGGGCGTAGGAGTAATGGGTGTCATGGTCTTTGCCATCGTCTCCGCAACGGATGGCCACGGTGGCCGAGGTCATGTTGATGGGTTGGTTGGTGGGTACGCAAAGCTGGGTGGTGAACTGGTCCGTAGCGCTCTGTGAGCCGATCACATCGCCGGCCATGTCATACAGCTGGAAGCTGATGGGTCTTGCCGTCTGGTAGGTGACGCCGGCGAGGATACTCTGCATTTGGGCCTGCAGCTGGGTCTTGTCGAACGAGATCGTGGAAGAGCCTGCTCCTCCCACTACATAGGCATTGATGGTGCTATTGACCGATGAATTTGTGGAGAGGAAATTAAAATCCACGTTTGCATTGACGCTCTCGCCGCTGTATTTGGAGGTAAAGGCGTCGGCGTCGGACTGGGAATTGAACGAGATATCCAGGTTGGCCAGGACGCGTGCGCCATAGGTAACGCTGCCGATGACCATGAGGTTGGGGTTGGACTCAACGCTCTGGGTGGTGAAAAATCCGTTATCGGGTGGGATGACGTTGATGGTGAACAGGGTCTTACGGGCATCGATCGTCATAAAGACATGCTGTGATTTATTGCTATAGGTAAAGACGTTATTGAAAGTGAAGCCGTATCCGCTGCCGCCGGCGGTGACCTTGATATTCAGATCGGAGCTGTTATTGGATTCGTAGTTCTGGTAGGCGAGGCTGCCGGTCCCCGTGGAGTTTGTAAAGCGGCTATACAGCTGTGCGATGCCGTCCCGGATCGTCGCCATATTCGGGCCTGTAACGGTGACATAGGAGGATCCGTTGATGTTTGGGTTGTCGGTAGTAATGATCATGGGATTGCGGGGGCTGGTCATTTCCTGGTAGCTTCCGTCGAAAAAATGATCGAAGGTATAGATGGCGCCGGGGTAGAGATGGGATGCCTGTGCGGAATAGTCGGCGTTGAGGAAGGTCGCGCTGGTGGCGCTGACGGTGTAGGTACTCGTCGTGCAGGCGAGGGTGTTTGAGGAGGCGCCGTGTACCGGGGGAGCCGGAATGTTCTTTATGGAGATGCTGGGCGACTGATCGGCAAAGGAGGGGTTTTTGATAAGGGAAATGTTGAGTGCCGTTCCATCGCTGTAGGTGATGCGTTTGGTCGGGTTGGTGAAGGTGTTGGCGTAAAGCTGCTGACGGGTGGCGAACAGCGCCGTTCCTTTTAATGCTTTCATGTTCATGGCGATCGGTTTAAGGCTGGTGGTGGCGACGGCGGGCTTTATGACGGGTTTATTCGTCTGTGAAAAGCCCAGGTAGCCGAGCAGGAGGGCGGGGGCGAGCAAGAGAGGTGCTTTCATTATTTTTATTTTAGTTGAAAGGATGGTATATCCTTTCCAATGCGAAGGAAGGCAATTGCGGGAGGCGGGTCAATCGGATGAATATATGATTTTGGGTGTTCGGAATGATCTTTGATGGTTGGGACGACCCGGGGATGGGATTGGGAACGTTAGCCTTTTTTTGGGCTAAGGACCTTGGCGACGGCCTCGGCCTTTGAGTTGACGTGGAGCTTGTGATAGATATTGCAGATATGGGTGCGGATGGTGCTGATGCTGACGCAGTATTTGTCGGCGATCTTCTTATAGCTGAGGCCGTCTACGAGGGAATAGAGAATTTCGTTTTCCCGTACGGTGAGCCGAAAATCTTCTATAATGGTCGAAGGCGCTGCCTGGAAGGACTGTATGACGCGCCGGGCGATGCTGGCCGTCATCGGGGCGCCGCCCTGGTAGAGGTCACGGATGGCCTGGAGGATCTCTTCGGGAGGTGTTTTTTTGAGCAGGTAACCGGAGGCGCCTGCCCGGATAGCGGCGAAGATCTTTTCGTCGTCGTCGAATACCGTGAACATGAGAACATGAATAGAGGGGAAATGGGTCTTTACCGTCCGTACTCCTTCGATGCCGGAGATATTTGGCAAGCCGATATCCATCAGCATGATATCCGGCGTCGATCTGCCGATCTCGCTGATGACATTCAACAGGTTATTGAGGGAGGCGATGCATCGCATCCCTTCCGTCCGGTTGAACAGGCTTTCCAGGCTATTGCGCAGCGTATTGTTGTCTTCTACGATGGCTAATTTGATCATTCGGTACAAAGTTGTGAAGGTTCGGGCTACTTTCCAATAGGATATTTATATGATTTTGGAAGCCGGACCCTCGCCGGAGGCAGGTGCGTTGCAGGTTATTTTATTTTTAAGCTTAGGATGACGGTTGTCCCCTTGCCGGGTGTCGAATGGATCTGAAATCCGGCTTTCATCAGTGCGGCGCGATTCTTCATGTTGACGATGCCGTTGCCGCTGCCGGCATCTGCGGGGGTGAATCCTTTTCCGTCGTCGCTGATCTCCACTTGCAGGAGATGGTCGACGGAGCTGGCCTTTATGACCGCCCGCCCGGCCCGGGAATATTTTACCAGGTTGATAACGGCTTCTTTCATGATCAGGTAGACGTTTTGACGGGATTCCATCGGCAGCCGGAGCCGGCGTATATTATTGCCAATGCCGATCTCATAGTCGATGCCTTTTGCCTCGAAGAGTTGGGATGCGAAGCGCTGGATGCGTGCCATCAGGTCTTCGAGCGCGTCATTGCGGGGGTTGATGCTCCATACGATATCGTCCATTTTATCCATGAGGGAGAGGGAGTTCTCTTTTATTTCCAGGGCCATGACATCGGGGGAGCCTCCTTTATTCTCCTGCAGGATCATGTCGCTCATGATGGAAATGGAGCTGAGTGTCGAACCGATATCATCGTGCAGGTCGGTAGAGATCTTTGTGCGGAGCCGTTCTATTTTCAGGGCCTGTTTCAGGCGGTAGCGATAGAGGGCGTACAGGAGTGCGGCCAGCAGGACTGTGCAAAGTGCGATGAACCAGCCGGTCAGCCAGAAGGGCGCCGAGATATGAAAGCTGAGTGTTGCGGGTGTTGCGCTCCATATGCTGTCGCTGTTCTCCGCGATCACCCGGAACCGGTAGTCACCCGGTGCAAGGTTACTGTAATTGACATAACGGCGGGCGGTGGTGGCGCTCCATTCCTTATCCAGTCCTTCCATCCGGTAGCGATAGCGGACGTTCTCTTCGTCCCGGAAGCTGAGTCCGGCGAAGTCGAAGGCGATGCTATTTTGCCGGTAGGACAAGGGGGGCAGGGAGGCCTGTGCCGTAAAGGGCTGGAAGCTGCTGTCCGTTCTTCCATTGATCGTTACTTTCATGATGTAGGCCGGGGGAGGCATCCTGTTCTTCTTCCGCCGGTTGGGGATATACTGGAGGACGCCTTTGGCCGTTCCCAGCCAGATGGTATCGGATTGCAGACAGATAGTATTGAGCTCACTGGGTACCTGGTCGTTGCGGAAGGGGATAGGCCGGATGACCGGGGTATGGATATCGGACAGGTCCAGGAGGTCCAGGCCATTGTTGGTAGCCAGAAACAGGCCCTGGCTGCCGGCGGTGGCGGTTTTTATCCAGTTGCCGCTAAGGCCCTGGCCGGTGCTAAGATGGAGGAGCGGGGGATCCGGTGCGGAGTGGGTTGGGGGGCCGGGTGAGGAAGATGCATTCTGCCGGGCGGAGGGGGGCGGGTCGATATCGAAAAGATAAAGACCGTTGGTGCGGGTCCCTGCCAGCAGGTGTCCATGACCGTCATCAACCAGGGAACGGACCCGCATATTCGAATATCCGCTGCGGCTCGTATATTCTTTCATCAGCTCCAGTCCTGTTGTGGTAGGCCGGAATTTTTTCAGCCCGGTCAATCCGTAGCCGACCCAGAGGTAGCCGTTGCGGTCGCTGAAGATGGCGCTGATGTGCTCTTCGACATAGGAGGCGTTGGGAACTTCCCGGAAACGGTTGTTCTCCCGGTGGAAGATCCGTCCTTTTGCGTCACCGAACCACAACGATCCATCCCTGGCGAGGGATGCGCAGAGGGCGACGGCGGGGGATATTTGTTCGGGCCGTTTGCCATTTATCCGGAGAATGCCGGCGTCGGTACAGGCGAATAAGTCCCCGGTGGTATCTTTCAGCAGGCAGAATACAAAGCCAAGGTCTTTTTTTCCGATGCGGGTGATCGCGGATGTCTCACCGCCCTGCATCTGCCGGAGCCCGGAATAGCTGCCCATCCAAAGGCGGCCCTGGCGGTCGGTATTAAGGGAGATGATCGTGGCCTTGCCGGGATAAAAATGATAGTATTCCTTATTGAGCCGGGCGAGTCCGTCTTCGGTGCCCAGCCAGGTGACGTCTTCTTCGTCTGACTGGATAGAGGTGACGGCATTGGAGGGAAGGCCGTTGCGGCTTGTGTAGGATTGGATCCGGCTGTGGAGGGATGACCGGGCTGAGGCCAGCGGATCGCCGCTGAGCTTTTGGACTCCGTCGCCGGTGGCGAACCAGATAGCGCTGTCTTTACCGATGAAGATGTGGTCGGTCTGTGGGCCGGGATAGACAGGGATGGGGGAAGGGAGCGGCTGGCGGGGTGAGGAAGGGGGGATGGGGTTCCCGGGGGAACAGAGGGCGGAGAGGTGGGGGAAACAATATAATCCGTTGGAGGAGGCGAGCCAGCATTGGTCGCCGCGGAGCCAGATCTTGCTGACGCCGGTATCTTTCCATAGCATGCCGGCATAGGTCCATCCCTGTCCTTGTCGCCGGTACCAGGCGAGTCCTTTTTGGTAACCGATAAGGATATCGTGTCGGGCCGTGAGGGCCAGGGTATTGATCTGGAGGTCGAGGTCGCGGTTGGCGGGGTCGAAGAGGGTGAATGGTGGGGATGAGGTGGAAGGGTTGCCGGGGGAAGCGGGGGTGTTGGAGGTCTTTTGATCGGGATGTGTGGTGGAAGGGTTGCCGGAGGGTACGGTAGCGGCCGGGTTGTCTGTAGGTTGGTGGAACAGCCATACGTTCCGGTCGGTGGCTACGAGGAAAAGATCCGGGTCGAGTTCCAGCAGGTCGAAGGCGCTGTTGGCCTGTGATTCGAGATGGATCGTATCCACGAGATAATTTGTAAAGCGGCCGTTTGCATATTTATACAGGCCGCTGTACCAGGAGGTGACCCAGACGTCCTTGTTCCTGTCTTCCAGGAAATTTGTAACATAGATCTGTCCGCTGCGGGTATGCATGGGTGGTTGAAGGAAACGCTCTCCGTCGTACCAGTTCACTCCGTTGTAAGTTCCTACCCAGAGGATGCCCCTGGAATCCCGGAGGATCGCGCTGATGCTATTGGTATTGAGTCCTTCGCGGGTTGTATAGTTGCGGATGGGGAGCAGTTGGAAGCGGGCGGAGGTTGGGAAGATAAGGACCAGGGGGACAAGGAAAAGCAGGACCTGCCGGACAGTAATCGGCAGATCCGGAAGGGTGGTCCCGGGAGGGGGTGTTATACCTTTCTTTCCATGCATAGTTCGATCAGTACTCCATTGGTATCTTTTGGGTGGAGGAAGCAGATCCATTTGTTGTCGGCCCCGGCTTTCGGGGTTTCATTCAGCAGGGTGAAACCGGCTGCGGCAAGGCGTTCCATTTCTGCGTGTATGTCCGTCACTTCGAAGGCGATGTGGTGCATGCCTTCTCCTTTCTTTTCCACATAGCGGGTGATGACGCTGTCGGGGGTCAGGCCTTGCAGGAGCTCGATCTTTGTTTCTCCTTTTTGGAAAAAGGCGGTGTTCACCTGTTCGCTGTCTACGCGTTCGGTCTTGTAGCAGGGGCTGCCCAGCAGTCGTTCGTACAGGGAGATGGAGGTGGACAGGTCTTTAACAGCGATGCCGATATGTTCGACTTTATGCATGTACACAAAGATACCGGAAGAAGGGATATAACAATTAAATAACCGGGATGGGGATGAACCCCATTATTTTACCGTGGAAACACGCTTGATGGTGTCTGTTTTTGTATCTTATTTTGTAAAAAAACCCCTAAATATGAAAAAGGTCTTTTTGAAGATGTTTGTTCCCCTGGTGCTCCTTTTTTTTGCTGCCGGTGTATCTGCGCAGGATACCACGGAGCTTGTCAAGATCGAGCATACCTATTACACATCGTATTTTTCTCCTTCCGAGCACATCCCCATTTTTGTCAATTATACGTTGACGGGGAGTATGCTGAGCTGCACTACCAAGATCAAGCGGAACAGTAAGTTTACAAAAGATCCAACCCACCCGGATATCACCAACCTGAATGCGGACTATACGCGCAGCGGGTATGACCGGGGGCATAATATGAGCGCACAGGATAATTCCTGCAACCAGGAGGGGATGGATGAATGCTTTTATTTTTCCAATATGACTCCTCAGCCGCATTTTTTTAATGCCGGTGTTTGGGAAACGCTGGAGAAGCAGGAGCGGACGGAGGCGGCGCAGTATGGAACGGTGATCATTACCGTCGGCAGTCTGGGGAAGGTCGAAACGATTGGGAAGGACAGTGTAGTGGTCCCGAAGTATATGTGGAAGGTGATCTATATACCATCGACGAAGAAGTATCAATGTTATCTTTTCCCTGATTCCGATGATGCCAAGGCGCCTTTATCGCAATATGTGACGACGCTTGATGAAATACAGGAGCATGCGGGGATCACGTTCAACGCCGGTAAATTTGTTTTTGCGGATTGAGGAGTGTCGTACTTTTGCAGGATGCAATTGCCTGTTTATCTCGACTATAATTCCACCACTCCCTGTGATCCGCGGGTGGTGGAGGAGATGCTGCCTTTTTTTAGCGGCAGGTTTGGGAATGCCGCAAGCCGGAGTCATGCTTTTGGCTGGGAGGCGGCGGAGGCCGTGGAGCAGGCGCGGGAGCGGGTGGCCCGGTTGATCGGGGCAGAGCCGAAGGAGATCGTTTTTACGTCCGGGGCTACGGAGGGGGACAACCTGGCGATCAAGGGGGTATTTGAGATGTATGCGTCCAGGGGCCGGCATATTATAACCGTTGCGACGGAGCACAAGGCTGTGCTGGATGCCTGTCATCATGTCGAAAAGCTGGGTGGGGAAGTGAGTTTTCTGCCGGTGGACAGGGAGGGGCTTATCAGCCTGGAAGGGTTGGAGGCGGCCATCCGGCCGGACACCATTCTTATTGCCGTTATGTATGCCAATAATGAGATCGGGGTGATCCAGGACATACCTGCCATCAGCCGGATCGCCCGGCGTCATGGGGTGTTGTTCTTTTCGGATGCCACCCAGGCCGTGGGGAAGATCCCGGTGGATGTGAATCGGGATGGTATTGACCTGCTGGCGTTCAGCGCCCACAAGCTGTATGGTCCCAAGGGGGTGGGGGCGCTGTATGTACGCCGGAGGGATCCAAGGGTACGGTTGACGGCGCAGATGGATGGGGGCGGTCATGAAAGGGGGATGCGTAGCGGGACGTTGAATGTGCCGGCGATCGTAGGGTTTGGAAGGGCCTGTGAATTATGCTGGGAGGAGATGGGGGGGGACCGGGCGGCTTTGCGCGACCGGCTGGAGCGGGGGCTTTTGGAGATTGAGGGGGCGCAGGTCAATGGAAGCCGGTTAAGCCGGCTACCGCAGGTGACGAATATATCTTTTTCCTATGTCGATGGAGAGGCACTGCTGGCGGGGCTGGGTAAGGATATTGCGTTGTCTTCCGGTTCGGCCTGTACGTCGGCCTCTATGGAACCCAGCTATGTGTTAAAGGCGTTGGGGCTGGCGGATGATCTGGCCCATAGTTCGTTGCGGCTGGGATTGGGGCGTGCCACCACCGAGGAAGAAGTCGATTATGCGATCGGGCAGATCGGTCGAACGGTGGCGCGGCTCCGGGCAACAAGTCCTTTATGGGAGATGCATCAACGGGGACGGATTTAACGTAGATGCATAGTATCCTATATGTTGATTTTAACTATTTTTAATATGTTCGGCATGTCTTCTAGGGTTTATTATAATGTCATCTAAGGGTGGTTTGGGGCGTTCCTTCAGGAGGGAGCAGAGAGTGGGGCTGGTGGGGGAATGGGATGGGCTAAAAGTAAAAAACCCGCCTGATGGGGCGGATCTTTCATGCAGTTGGTTTCGGCTAAATGTCTTTATACTATACCTGAACCTAATATTTTTCGAAGGATGGGCGTTTCGATATTTGAGTATGCGAATATAAGTATTCCTTTCTTCCCAAAGTGTTTTTCCTCTCACCTAATTTAACTTTTTTTTCCACATTTTATTTAGTTATAATGTATGTGATAAGGGCGATAATAAATTCGTTAAACGATTATATCGCTTATTTTCGTGTTTATGTGGGCAGTTTGTAAAAAGGAACTCCGTCAATTCTTTAGTAGTCTAACCGGTTACATTGCCATTATTGTTTTTCTGTTGCTGAATGGACTGCTACTCTTCGTTTTTCCAGATACGGACATATTAACTTTCGGATATGCCACGCTGGATAAGTTTTTCGAGCTGGCGCCCTGGATCCTTTTGTTGTTGATCCCTGCGATCACGATGCGAAGTCTTTCCGAAGAGTTCCGTATGGGGACGTTTGAGATCCTGCAGACCACTCCTTTAAGCAGGGTCCGGCTGATCGTGGGCAAGTACCTGGCGAGCCTGATCGTGGTGGTGATCGCGTTGTTGCCTACGCTGGTTTATTTTTTATCTATTCAACGTCTTTCGGGGCAGGGGGGGATCGATACGGGGGCAACGACCGGCAGTTATATCGGGCTTGTATTCCTGGCGGCGGTTTTTACGGCTATCGGCGTATGGTGCAGCAGTTTTACTTCGAATGCGGTGGTTGCCTTTATCGTGGCGGCTTTTGCGTGTTTCCTTCTTTATAGTGGTTTTGGTGCGATCAGCGGGCTGTCGGTGTTTGCGGCGGGCGCCGATTATTATATACAGATGCTGGGTATTGATTTTCATTATCGCAGCATCAGCCGTGGGGTTGTCGACAGCCGGGACCTGCTGTACTTTTTTAGTATGATCCTGTTATTCCTGTTCTTTACCGATCGCCTGGTTGCGCGAAGGACGGAGGGGGGAAAGGGGAGGCGCCGGACCGGGTGGGTGTTCCTGCTGGTGGGGCTGGTCGCGGTAAACTGGCTTGCGTCGTTGTGGCATTATCGTCTGGATCTTACGCGGGAAAAAAGATATACGCTTAGTGCTCCGACGCGGGCGTTGCTTGCCCGGCTTGATGATGATATCCAGGTTGACTTTTTCCTGGAGGGTGATCTCAAGGCCGGGATCCGAAAATTATCCAGGAGCTCGCAGGAGTTGTTACAGGAGTTTAATGAATATTGTGGCGGGAAGATCCGGGTACATGCTTTTGATCCGCTGGCCGACAGGGATGATTCTGCGAAGACGGCTTTTCTTGATTCGTTGCGGACTATGGGCATTCAGCCTTATACCCAGGTGGCCCAATCCAAAAAGGGAGAGGAGCAGAGTCAACGGATCGTGATCCCGGGCGCTATCATCCACTATAAAGAAAAGATATTTCCTATCAATCTATTGAAAGGGGTGCAGGGGGCGCAGGATGGTCAGCCGGAAGAACAGCTTTATACCAATGCGGAGACGTTGCTGGAATATCAATTCGGGAATGCCATCGATAAGATCACCCGTAAGCAGGTCCCTGCGATCGGCTATGTGATGGGCAATGGTGAGCCGCTGGATTTCCAGGTCTACAACCTGATCCAGGGGCTGCGGAATAGCTATCGTTTTGGGATCGTGGCGCTGGACAGCCTTCCGGTCATCTCAACGGAATATAATGCATTGATCATCGTCAAGCCTACGAAGAAGTTCACGGACCGGGAGAAGCTGACACTGGACCAATACCTCTTACATGGGGGGCGGCTGATCTGGGCCGTCGATAATTTATATGCCGAGATAGACAGCCTGGATCTCAACAAGCAAACGGTTGCATATGACCGGGGTTTGGAGCTGGAGGATCTCTTTTTCCGCTATGGGGTACGGATCAACCAGGATCTCGTGGAAGACAGGCAATGCGCCCGGTTGAACATGGTGATCGGCACGCAGGGAGACAAGCCGCAGTTCGGGTTGGAGCCGTGGCCTTATTTCCCCTTGCTGAATGGCAGTCTTACACATCCCATCTCCAAGAACCTGGATCCTGTTCTGTCCAAATTTGCCAATTCGATCGATACGGTGCAGGCGCCGGGGATCGAAAAAACCGTGCTGTTACAATCTTCCGCCAATGCCCGGACGGTCAGTACGCCGGCGATCATTTCCCTGGAGAGCGTGAAGCAGGCCGAGGATCCGGCGTTATTCAACAGGCCCAATATTCCCGTAGCGGTGCTGCTGGAGGGAAAGTTCCGGTCGCTGTTTGCCAACAGGGTATCTGCGGCGGTAGCGGATAGTTTCTCTTCCGTCTATCATCAACCTTATTTACCGGAAGCGCAGGTTCCTTCGAAGGTCATTGTCTGCGCCGATGCCGATGTGTTTATGAATGAGGTGGCCGGACAGCGTCCTTTCCCGATGGGTTTTAGCAAGGACCTCAACTATACATTTGCCAACCAGGATTTTGTCGAGAACTCGATCGAGTATCTCGTAAATCCCTCCCATATCCTTGAGACGCGATCGAAGGATTATACGTTGCGGCTGCTGGACCCCTCGAAGGTAGAAAAGGACCGATCGATGTGGCAGTTCATCAATATCGGGCTGCCGTTGATCCTGGTGGTGCTGGGCGGGTATATCTACCAGTTGTTGCGGAAGAAGAAATACCAGGGGTAATGATTTTTTTGGCGTAGCCAAACATGGGTTTTGGAATCCGCAGGGTCGTGCGTTGACGGGGTGGTGGGAGCAGTACGGCTGGTCTCCTGGGGGGATGGGTTCTTTGTGTGGTTTTATTGTTCTATGTGCTGAAGCGTCTTCAAAGGGTGGAAGCCATTGTGTCCGGCGACTGGGCGATCTATCTTACAACGGCTTTTATGGCTTCTTCGTTGTTTGCCAACGTCATCATCGGATGGGCTGCCTGTGTAGAGATCTTTATTCCTGTCCTGCTTAGCCTGGCTGCGGGGCTGCTCTTATTTGAGCGGGTGCAGAAGGCGGAGGCGTCTCCGGTTGGTAAAGACGGGCGGGTGTGGCGGATCTCTGTCTGGGCGTGTATTACGGGCTGTTCCGGTATTCGCTGTATCATATGCAGGTGGCGGAGAGTTGGCGGACGGAGGTGCAGCATGATCTCGGGGATTGGCTTTCGTTCTTCTTTTCTTACCCGATGAACCAGGCTTTTAATTTTAGTTATTTCTTTGATACGCATAGCGGCTGGTCGCAGGCTATATTTCCCGTTTTGTTTGCGGGTTGGGTATTGTATGGAGATACAGGATCATTATAACAGTCGTATAAAAGAGGTCGTCGTGATCCAGGCGTTGGAGGATGGTTTTGCCAGAAACTTCGGCGTCATGCATTTTAAAGATGAGTTCGGGATGCCATCGCTTTATAAGGGATGGGTCGCGGAACCGCTGGTGAAGCAGATCGTGTATGAATTGACGGGCAGCCGGCAGGAGGCGCAGGCATTGACCGTCGTCGTTTTTGAAAAAAGAGAGGCGATGACCGATACGTTGCTGCTGAGTGATCCGCGTGTGCTGGTCCTCGATGTGCAGCCATTGATCGATGCAAAGGCGAGGGATCGAGGTTTGAGCTATTGATCCAAAGGGGAAGCGAATTTTCCATTGGTGATGCGGGGGGGGTATCGTACCTTTATTGATCAATCGGGTATATGGATCGTTCGGAGATAACGTATTTAACTTTTGGGATCGTTCTGTTGCTGGCTGTCTTTTTTGACCTGGGGTTGCTGAGTAAGAAAGGGGCTATGGTAACGATAAAAAAAGCGTTGTTCCAGACGGCTTTCTGGGTGGGGCTGGCACTGGCCTTTTTTGCCTTCCTCTGGTATGAGAACGGGCATAAGATGGCGCTGGAATATTTTAGCGCCTACCTGATGGAGTGGAGTCTCAGTATCGATAATATCTTTGTTTTTATCCTCATTTTTACGTTCTTCGGGGTGAAGCCGGCTTATTATGCGCGGGTGCTGCTGATCGGGATCCTGCTGGCGATCCTGTTACGGATCATCTTTATTACGGTGGGTATTGCGCTGGTGTCGCGGTTCCATTGGCTGTTGTATATCTTCGGCGGGGTGCTTATTTATACGGGGATCACGATGTTCCGGGCAAAACATGAAGACGAGATGGATGTGGAGGATAACCGGGTATATAAGTTCCTGCGGAGGCTGCTGCCGTTGACGGGGAATGACGGAGGGGGCAGGATGAGTGTGGTGGTGGATGGTAAGAAGCGTTTTACGACCTTGTTTGTGGTGGTAGTGTTGCTGGCGACGACGGATATCGTTTTTGCCGTGGATTCTATTCCTGCGGTATTCGGGATCACGCAGGAGAAGGTCGTCATATATACCTCGAATATATTTGCGGTGCTGGGGTTGCGGTCGTTGTTCTTTTTGCTGAGGGGGGCGGTGGATCGTTTTGGCCACCTCCAGCAGGGCATTGCCGTGGTGTTGGTCTTTGTGGGGCTGAAGATGCTGGCGGAGATCGTGCACATCTATGTGCCGGTGTATGTGTCGCTGCTGGTGATCCTGGGTTGTATAACGGGGAGCATTGTGTATTCGATGGTTACGAGCCGGAAATCGGACGTGCGCCCAGGACAGGGGGGCGCCGACGGTCCGGTGGAGAGGGGGATGAGATCTTAACGGATGTTGTATAGTATAAAATATATTGCAGCCATCGTTGGGGGACGTCTGGTCCGTGGTCACGGGGATGATCCTGTGGAGCATCTGTTGCTGGACAGCCGGCGGCTGATCTTTCCTGCTACTTCGTTGTTCTTTGCGTTGAAGGGACCCCGGCGGGATGGGCGTATATTTATCGAAGAGCTTTACCGGCGGGGAGTGCGGAATTTTGTGGTGCAGGGGGAGTCTCCGGCAGGTGAAGACACGGAGGGCGAAGGGGTAGCGGGGTTTATGGCGGATGCGAATATCATCCTTGTGGAAGATACGCTTGCAGCATTGCAGGCGCTGGCAGCCTGGCATCGCCGGCAGTTTACGTTGCCTGTGGTCGGCATTACCGGCAGTAATGGCAAGACCATCGTGAAGGAGTGGCTCAATCAATTACTGGAAGACGGGTATCATATAGTTCGCAGTCCAAAGAGCTATAATTCGCAGACGGGGGTACCCCTCAGCGTATGGCAATTACAGGCCGTGCATGAGCTGGCTATTTTCGAGGCGGGGATCTCCCGGCGGGGGGAAATGCGTAAGCTGGAGGCCATTATACAACCCACGATCGGGATCTTTACGAATATCGGAGAGGCGCATAGCGAAGGGTTTGACAGCCGGATGGAGAAGGCGAGGGAGAAGCTGGCGCTTTTCGAACGGGCGGAGGTACTGATCTATTGCGGCGATCAGCCGGAGACGGTCCGGGCCGTGCATGAGTGGAGACCGGGGGCGGATCGGCCTGTTTTGATGGGCTGGGGACGGGGGGCGGATGTGGCTGTAAAGATACATTCCATGGAAAAGCTGGAGGGATGGACTACGATCGGGGGTCATTATTCCGGGCAGGATCTTTCTTTCTCTCTTCCTTTTACGGATGATCCTTCTATCGAGAATGCTTTGCATTGTGTATGTGTGCTGTTATTATTCGGCCTGAAGGCGGAGGCGATACAGGACCGGCTGGTGAAGCTGGCGCCGATTGCCATGCGGTTGGAATTGAAGAGCGGGATCAATCATTGTTCGATCATCAACGATAGTTATAGTGCGGACCTCAGCTCGTTGTCCATTGCGTTGGATTTCCTGTCGCAGCAGCAACAGCATGTCCGGCGCACGGTGATCCTGTCGGATATCCTGGAGAGCGGGCGGGCGGAGGAAGATCTTTATACGGAGGTAGCCAGGGTATTGGGGCAGAAGAAGGTGGACCGGCTTGTTGGCATTGGGGCGCGGATCGGTGCGTATGCCGCTGTCTTTACCGGCGGCGGCTGGTTTCGCGGGCAAGCGAGCTTTTATCCCACGGTGGAGGACTTCAAAAAGGACTGGCATCAGCTGCATTTCCGGGATGAGACCATTCTTATAAAGGGGGCGCGGGTCTTCGAGTTTGAGGAGATCGACAGGTTGCTGTCCGAGCAGATCCATCAGACGGTGCTGGAGGTCAACCTGAATGCCATGGCTTCGAATCTGCGGCAGTACCGGCAGCTGCTGCAGCCGGCAACCCGGGTGATGGCTATGGTCAAGGCGTATGCTTATGGCAGCGGCAGCTTTGAGATCGCGAACCTGTTGCAGTTCCATGGGGTGGATTATCTTGGCGTCGCCTATGCGGATGAGGGGGTGGTGCTTCGGAAGGCGGGTATCCGTGTACCGGTGATGGTTATGAATACGGAGAACAGTTCGTTCGATCTCCTGGTGGAGTATAACCTGGAGCCGGTGATCTATTCTTTTTCGCTGTTCCGGTCTTTTGACCGGTGGTTGAAGAAGGAGGGGATCCTGTCTTTTCCTGTACATATTGAATTGGAAACGGGGATGAACCGGTTGGGTTTTCCCCTTTCGGATCTGGAAGCGCTGGCGGCGGCGCTGGGCAATGCTGCTTTTAAAGTGCAGAGTGTGTTCAGTCATCTGGCTGCCAGTGAAGAAGCGCAGCAGGATGATTTTTCGCGTCGCCAGGGGGCGTCGTATCTGGCGGCGGCGGACCGGCTGCAGGAGGTTTTGCCCTATCCTTTTCTGCGGCATATTGCCAATTCGGCGGCGATCCTTCGTCATCCTACCCTGCAGCTGGACATGGTGCGGCTGGGGATCGGGTTGTATGGCATCGATAGCGCGGATTCTCACCGGATGGACCTGCAGGAAGTATCCACGCTGAAGACGACGATCGCGCAGATCAAGCATTTGAAGGAGGGGGACACGATCGGGTATAGCCGCAAAGGGGTTGCCACACCCGGCATGGTCATTGCAACTGTCCGGATCGGGTATGCGGATGGGTATCCCCGGCGTCTGGGTAACGGGATGGGAAAGATGTGGGTCAGGGGGCGGCTGGCGCCTGTGGTGGGAGCCATCAGTATGGATATGACAATGATCGATATTACCGGGATCCCCGATATAAAGGAAGGGGATGAGGTGGTGGTTTTTGGCAATGAATTATCTGTCAATCAGTTGGCGCATTGGGCACAGACCATACCGTATGAGATCCTTACGGGTGTGTCGCAGCGGGTGAAGCGGGTTTATTTTGAGGAGTAGCCGTAGGAAAAGCGAACGACGGTCCGACGAAGTTCCGAGAGTGAAGCCCCGGGAATGATGGGTTAGATGTGGTTTGTGTGAGGGGGCGATGTGGTCTCCGCAGTATTTAAGCAATTGTGAAATCTGCCGTGTCAATGGGGACTATTAACTATATTTGACAATCTTAATTTTTAAAACCAGTGAAGGCGAGAAACATATTTCTTATCGTGCTGCTTATTATCGTAGCGGATCAATCTCTGAAGATCTGGGTGAAGACGCATATGCCGCTTAGTCATCCGGCGGATCTGTATCGTGATCCTGTATCGCCTTATGACAATGGTATTAAATTATTGGGGGATAAGGCGCAGATCTATTTTGTGGAGAATGAGGGGATGGCCTGGGGCTGGAAATTTGGCGGTTCTTGGGGGAAGATGGCGCTGACGTTGTTCCGTCTTGTCGCCGTGGTCTTCGGCATTTATTATATACAGACGATCATTGCTAAAAAATATCACCGGGGATTTATTATTTGTGCCGGCCTCATTTTTGCGGGGGCGTTGGGCAATCTACTGGATAGTATGTTCTATGGGTTGATCTTCGAGTCGAGTACCTATGATCATGTTGCGAAGATCTTTCCGCACAAGGGGTATACCGGTTTTCTGCATGGCCGGGTGGTGGATATGTTATATTTTCCGCTGGTCAAGACGCATTATCCGCATTGGATGCCTTTTGTCGGTGGGGAGGAGTTTGAGTTTTTCAGTCCTGTCTTTAATATTGCCGATGCGTCGATCTCCGTGGGGGTGATCGCGATCCTTTTATTCCAAAAGAAATTCTTTCACAAGCAGCCCGCAGGTCAGGCTTCGCATTCGCATATTGAAAGTTCGGCGAAGGTGGATGCTGCTTAAGGGCCGGGACGGCCCGCGACCGAAGGTCCGACATTGGCCCGGTAGACTGCGCTTGCGCAGTCGGCATGCGGAGTACCCGAGCAGACGCGAAGGGTACCAGCGAGAAGGAGCGAGGAACGATGCTCCGCCGACGCTCTGCTACGACTAAGGCTCAAAGAAAAATGGATTTACTGAAGACGAACGGAGCGTCGCCACTGAAGATGCCCAGGGCTATCACCGCCGACCCCCCCGCCCTAATCTATTTTCCTAATTTTACAAGCTTTTTACTGATCAGCCGGTCATTGCATTGGATCTGCAATGCGTATGTGCCATTGGGCAGATTGCCGAGCCCGAAGAGGGTCAGGTTGTTCAATCCCTGGGTGACGGGTTGGCGGACCCGTTGTACGAAGCGGCCATACATGTCCACCAGGCTGATTACGGCCGTACCGTCGGCAGGGGTCGTGAGGTCGATGGTGATATGATCGATAAAGGGATTGAGCGCGGACCTTACTTCGAAGTTGATGCCGCTGTTGCTCAGCAGGACCTGGTTACTATAACGGTGGATAGAGTTGCCGGTCATATTGATGCGGTAATAGGTTTGTGCGAATACGGGATTGGGGTCGTTGAACTGATAGGCGGCGCCCTGGCCCTCTCCGGCCGTTGCGGGAACGGAGCCGATAGCGGTAAAATGGATGCCGTCGTCGCTGCGTTCGACCTCATAAGCGAGACCTGCCACTTCGTTGGAGGAAGCCCATTGAAGCGCGCCAAGCCCTTCGTGTAGCTGTCCCCGGAAGTTCAGCAGAGTGGTTGGCAGGCTGATCATACAATTTACTGCGCGAACGAGCTTGGGCTGGTTGGTGGTATAGAAACAGCCATTGGTCGTCAGGTTGTCGACTGTACTGGCGACCATGATCCGATAGATGATCAGGTTATCCGTAGTGGAGATCCGGAAGTAGCGGGTCACCAGGTAGGTATAGAGACCGGTCAGCGGGTCTTTAACGGGTATTCCGGCGCCGCTGGCGGCCCGGCCCAGGGTATCGAGGCCGGCGGACACCCAGGTCACTCCCCCGTCGGTGCTCTTTTGTAATGCCCACTGCGTATAGTTATCTACGAAGGCGGATATTTTGAAACGCACGGTATCGTCGGCTCCCTGGCAGAGGGTATCGGGTCTGTTAGGGGTCAGCACCAGATCGGGCGGACAGCTGGCAAGGCTGATATCGTCCAGTGCCCAGTCATTACCGCCGCCGCCGGGTGCATTGTTCCGGATGGAAATGGTAATAGAGTTTTGATTGGAGTCGGTCAGCAGCACGAATCCCCGCTGTTGCCAGCCTGCCCCGGCCTGCATTTGCCCCGAAGAGATCCGGTCGATGCCGTCCACTACCAGTGTCAGGTTGGGCAGAACGCCGGGCAGGTAGGTCGCCTTGCCGCTATCGCTGATGCCGCAATTCGGACAGACGTTCTTTATCCATGCGGAGAACTGATAATAGGTATTCGGGCAAAGGCCGGTGATGACCTGGTGATAGGCTTCGCTGGTAGCGAGGTCGGCGTTGACCAATAACATATATCCTGCGTTGGTGCTGGCACTCGGGGGAGGATTTCCTGCCGCGGTAGTAGTGCCGGTATGGTCGCCCCCGATATACCAGAAACCCCCGAACTCCCGGTTGGAGCAGGCAAGCGCGCCGGTCGCCCCGCCGCAGGCGGGTTGATAGTTGGCGCCGGTAAAGGTGGAACTGGTCGGGCTTGTATTATTGACGATGGCATAGTAGCCGTCATTGATCGTGACGCTGGTGCTTGAATTATTCAGGTAGGTATAGTTAGGGATCAGGAAGCTGGGGGGAATGCTTCGATTCAGGCCGACCCCCTGGCCAAAGGTGCCGCCATACTCTGCGGCGAAATTGGTGCTGGTGCTGCTTGAGCAGAGTGTACTCGGTTTTGAGATCAGGATCTTATATTGGGTGGCCTTGAGCATTGTGTCGGATGCGCTGACGGAGGCGGAGGTACGGTATACGATCTTACCGGCGCCGAGTACGATCGTGTCGCCGTAGTTCCCCGTTACCCGTACCCTGAAGGCGGTACAGATGATCGAGCCGCTGCTGAACAGCGGGAGGTTTACCGCTCCTTTAAGATCGCTGGCCCCGGTGTAATTGGCTGTTCCCATCGGGTCGATCCCATTGGGTTTTGTAGGGTTTGTGGCGGTGGGTGCGCCTCCCATGTTGATACGGATCTGGTAGTCGGTCGGTAACGGGGGCGCCTTGATAAAGCTACCGGCATCATCACCGGGGGCCAGGGTATAGGCGCGGAAGGGCAATCCTTCATTGGTGATCAGGCGAAGGGAGTCGTTGCCGACGGTATCGGTAAAAGTGGGAAGGTTATCAAAATAACGGACCTTGTACATCATGCCGGTTCCGTCATAATCATTCTTTACATAAAAGTTGGTGCGTATTTCCAGCGTATCTCCCGGCTCTACCGGTCCGCCGGTGGTCTTTTTGCTGATGTTGACATAGCTATTCCCGAATTTCAGCGGGGCAGTGGCCTGTGAGAGGGCCATGCTACGGAAGAAAAGGATCAGTATTAGGGTCCCGCCTATTTTGTTGTAAGCAAAACATACAGGTATAGTTGTTTTCATAGATACTACTCTATTTTTCAAGGGTTATTCGGATTGCGCGCACAATAGGGTACTATAAAGTTACATTTCATTTTAATATATAACAATCGTAGAAATACATTTGATTGCAGGGAATCTACTATTTCAATTCCAAGATTTTATGTCTTACTTTGTTTCGGCCTGTTCGCCTGCCTGTGCTTATGCTTATCCTCCGGTCTGTCTGTCTCAGACCATGCTGATCTATTATCGTCAGTCCTTTAAGATCGATACCTTTTAGCCGGTCTCCGGTTCCAGCGGAATGGATCCTCCGTGGAAAGGGGCCTATGTGCTTGCGGGAAAAGAAAGAAAGTCGTATATTTGCAGGTGTTTTTGCACAACGATTTGATAAAGAGGTTGCTTGCTATTTGTTGTTGAAATACTAATCCGTAGACCCTTTATAATTTTATCAAAATGCAATCTCTATCTGAACCCTCCATAGGGCAATTCCCAGGCGCAGGCCAGCAGGTCTGTCCCGTTTGTGGATCTCCGATGTACGCTACCGACAAAAGCAATTTTGAAGTCACCTATCGTTGTTCTTCTCCTGAGGCACGTTTCTGGGATTTTGACCGGGGCACTGCCGGGCAGGCGAAGGCCAAGGAGCATTGGGACAAGTCGAGGAAGGAGATCTTTCTTAACAGGAGTTAAAAAATGTAAAAAAAAAGTCCGGCTATGTGGCCGGACTTTTTTTATGTTGGGGGTCAGTTCTATTAGTGAATATCCCAGAATAGTTTGGTCTCAACCTTGTCACCACCGATGGCGGCGGCAGCCTGGGTATAATTAGCCCCATTGACTGTCTGCTCGGTTGTCGGATAATAAAGCCGGTTCGGGAAACCCGATACGGCACCCACCGGCAACGGCAGCACGGGATAATCCAGTCTCCTGAGATCCACCCACTCGTCGTAGGGATGGCCATACAGCGAGATCCATTTTTGCAGGGCGATCTTTTGAAGGGCCGTACCGGTTGCGGTCGTATAGGCTACGGAAGGATCGGCCAGGTAACGGGTTACCGAGCTATCGGCACCACCCCAGTATTTGATGCTCTGACGGATGCCTTCGTCGTAGTGGCTTTCGGCAGTGCCGCCTACGTTGAAGCCTCTTGCGGCGGCTTCCGCACGGAGGAATTCCATTTCGGAATAGTCCAGCACTACGTAAGGGAGCGTGGAAGCGCTATCTTTTGTGGAAGGTCCGGATACGGTCGAAAATGTCGTCTGGACGCCCATGACGCCGCCGGCGTATTTTCCTGTGGAGGGGACCTTTCCATAATAGGAGGTCAGGCGGGGGTCGGCGTTGGAGAGCAACTGGTCCATCATGGTCTTGGGCGCGATATAGTCATTGCGCTTAGCTACTACAAAATTTGAGTAGGCGGGGTTGTTGCTTGGTTGGGATCCATATGCCATGATCGCGTTCTGGGCGGTCGAGGTGATGGCATTGGGACTGGCGGCTTCCACCACGGTCTTGGCAGTTGTAGGGTCTACATCCGCCAGGGTCATCCCCATCAACACTTTCAGGGAATTGGTAAAAGCGATCCAGTTGGCGATACTGCCGTGATACCAGAGGTCTTCGCTGGAGGCAAAACCGCTCCCGCTTGTGCTCAGGTTGGCAAGATCCTTGTCGAGACGTGCGAGCAGATCCGTGAAGATCGCATGCTGGTCGTCATATTTCGGGAAAAGATTGTCCGGGTTCAGCGCCTGGCTGTAGGGAATATTGCCAAAAGAGGTCACCAGGACATACCAGGCATATACCGCCGTGATATCGACGCAAGCCCGCCGGTTGGTAATGGTCGCGACTGAATTGGTCGCATCCGGAACAGTGCCGCTAAGGATGCTGTCGGCTCTCTTCAGGTTGTTGAGACAACTTTCGTATAGGGTATTCCATTGCGAACCGGGCATACCCGCGGTTTGGAAATTATACTGGGCGTTGTCCTCAATGATCGCCTGGGCCATATAATTCACAATATGCAGGGTAATATTTCCCCCTCCATTGGCGGCCAGCTGATTCGTCAGGGCAAGGGTGCCATCGGTGTACAACGGAGCGGCAGGGACTACAGCCGCTTTCTTTGTCTGAATGTTGTAGGATTCGATATTCTTCGTACAGGCTCCTAAGAGCAGCAAAGCCGGTAGTATATAAAAGATTGACTTCTTCTTCATGTTGCTGATTTTAGAATTGCATTTTTAAGTTTAACCCAACGGAGCGGACCGTAGGATAGGCGCCGAATTCAAGACCTGAGTTACTATTGCCGGCGGAAGAGCTGTTTTCGGGATCGGCCATCGGCAGGTTCTTGTGGATGATCCAGAGATTACGACCGAGGAGCTGGATGTCCATGCCTTTTATCACTTTTCCCGCATTGCCGAGACTGCGACCGGGGATATGATAGCCCAGGGCCAACTCACGCAGCTTGATGTAGCTGGCGTCATACGCAAAATCCGGCGGGGGCAGCAAAAGGCTGTTGCCGGAAGTGATCGACGTGCGGATCGTATTCGGTTGACCACTCGCTGTCACGCCCTGGAGTATGATACCGCCTCCATTGGCAACGGGCAGGCGCTTGTCGTTGCCAAGGTCGTTCTTGCCAACCGTGCTGGGCGCGATACCTGACTGCTGAGCATAGTATTGATCCAACGACCATACGGTACCACCCTGGCGCATATCGATCAGGAAGGACAGATTGAAGTTCTTATAGTGGAACGTATTGGTGATACCTCCGATCCAATCGGGGTTGAAGTTTCCGAGGACGTTGGTGGTAGTCGTGGTCAGCAGGTAGGCGCTTCCGTCGTTACTGACGACCTTTTGACCCTTGAGGAACTGATAGGTCTGGCCGAAAATCTGGCCGTAGGGTTTGCCGACGGTGGCGTTGGTAGAAATGCTGGCCTGGAAGGATGCCAACTGGAGATTGGTTGCGCCGCTGTTCAGGGAAATCAACTTATTCCGGTTGCGTGTCCAGTTGGCGGTAATTTCCCAGGAGAAGTTCCTGGTTTTGACCGGCGTACCGTAAACCGTCACCTCAAAGCCCTGGTTCTGCAGATTACCGGCATTGACGAACTTGGAGCCATACCCGGTGGAAGCCGATGTCGAAACCGCCAGGACCTGGTCGACCGTATTGGTGTGGTAGAAGCTTGCATCAAAACCGAGACGGCTTTTCAGGAAGCTCATTTCAAGACCGATCTCCTTGCTGTTGGTCCTTTCGGGCTTCAGCGCATCGTTGTTCTTGGTGGTCGGCAGAGAGAAGAGTATGCTGGAGGATGTACCGGCGACAAAGGGATTGGGCTGGTTATACACGTCCTGAATGCTGCCCCAGCTTGCATCATTACCCACTGTTGCGTAGTTGGCCCGGAGTTTACCGGAAGAGATCCAGGAGACATCCTTCAAATGCTGGTAGAACTGCCAGCTGCCGGAAATAGCATAGTAGTTGTAAGCGTTGACATTGACGGGAAGGGTGGAAGACCGGTCCCGGCGGAAGGTTCCGTCAAGGCTAAGGAAATCGTGATAGGTCAGCGTTGCACCGGCGAAATATCCATCGACGGCCTTGGGGGTAGTGGATTCACTGGGTGCAGAGATGGCGCCTACGGAATTGGAGATCGCATAGAGACCGGGTATGATCAGACCTCCTGTTGTCCCCTGACCGATGGAGGTAATGGCGTCCCTGCGCATATTGACGCCTAAGAGGCCGTTGAACTTGAAATCCTTGTTGATGTCCTTGTTGATCGTGGCGATGAGGTCATAGTTAAGCTCGCGGAAAGAGGAGTTGAACCGGCTGTACATGGGCGTTCCGATGCTGCCGACCGCAAGCCGCTCTTCCTGCGCCTGGTTGTATGTATCCAGCGATACACGGCCCATGATGTTGAGCCAGGATAATAACTGGTAGTTCAGGCTTACATTGCCATAAGTACGGTTGCGGCTATCATTCTCGAAGTTCTGATAGGCGGTGAACCATGGGTTATTATACGAGAATGGGATGAGTCCGGCCGTGGTAGTGGGATCGCTCCAGTTCCAGGTGGTATTTTTATTCGCCCTGAAATAGGCTTCTTTCTGTTCTTTGTAGTCCACGTTCACCTCGCCATACTCAGAGAACTGGGGGATGGAGCTGCGGTTTCCGTCATAGCCGGTGGGATTTCTGCCGATTGTCGATTCCTGCACATAATTGGCTGTTGCCGCGAGGGTGATCTTATCGGTGAGCTTATAGGAAGACGAGAAGTTGATCGTATTCCGACCGTTGTTCTGGTTGGGCATGTCCCCTATTTCATTGATCCGGCTAAACCCGAGCTTGTAAGATCCCTTGTCGCTGGCGCCATCCAGGAATACGCTTTCGTTGTTGGTGATGGCGGTCTTGAAGAAATATTCCGGGCCGTGCGCGCCTGCTACCCAGGGAGTAGCTTTATGGTAGGTGGGGCTCAGGGGATCGAAGGCATCCCATTGGTAGACCAGGATGTTCTTGTCGAACTTGGGACCCCAGGAGCGGGGAGCATTGGTATTTACGATGAGGTCCGGGATACCGTCGCCCGTTATGTCCTTGGAGATAAAGCCACCGGTAGCCAGGTTATCGGAACGACCGGCGCCATATTCTTTCTGCCGCGTGGTGAAGGTGCTCCTGTCGATCTGGCCGAGGGTCATACCGAGGTTGACGGTTACGTTAGAGCCGGCGCGGCCTTTTTTGGTCGTGATCATGATAACGCCGTTCGCAGCGCGTGATCCATAAAGAGCCGTTGCGGCCGCACCCTTCAGGACGTTGATGGATTGGATATCGTCCGGGTTGATATCGGAGGCGGCATTGCCCATGTCATAACCGCCGCCGCTGCCCAGACCGCCGTTGGTGGACCCGCCTGACACCAGGATCGAGTTGTCAAGTGGCGCACCGTCGACCACAAACAACGCCTGGTTGTTGAAGCCAAGCGACTTTGTTCCGCGGATAACTACGTTGACCGAACCACCAAGGTTATTGTTTTGACGGATATCCAGACCGGAGACCTTTCCGGAAAGCCCGTCGGCAATGTTCGAAACGCGCACCTTGTTGGCCTCGTCGCCGCTGATCTGCTGCGCGGCATACGGCAGCGTGTTCTTGGCGCGACGGATACCCATGGCGGTCACGACGACTTCGTCCAGCTGTTTGTTGTTCTTGACGAGGGCGACGGTGATCATTTTGTTCCCTTTTACGCTGACTTCCTGTTCGTTGAATCCGAGGGCGGAAATGATGAGGGTGCCCTGTCCTGTGAAGGGGATCGAGAAGGAGCCGTCTTCTTTTGTGACGACCCCCGATTTTTTCCCTTTAATTCGAATGCTGGCGGCGGGGATGGGATCACCGTTTTCTTCGGTTACTTTTCCCGCCAGAGTGGGTGTTTGTGCGTAGATGGGCAGGCTGGATACCGTTACAGCCAATGCCAATACTAGCATGATGAGGCTACATCTCATTTGCAGAGTTTTTGGTTTTGATTAAATTAAAAATCCTGCCTCCGGGTGGGAGGCTAAATAATGCACTTCGGCCTGAAGGTACAATATATTCCTTTGGCCGAAGGACCCGTGGTCCTCAATTAGATAATAGATTAATGGAATGGCTGAAAGCCAAATTTGGTTGTTTTGGGGGAGAGGGTATTTGTCTATTTTACCCATTCCTGTACGAATATTAACCGACTGTTAACCTATCATACTACTAGAAGTGGTATTGACGGGTGGCTTTTATCCGGTTAATATTGTATGGATCTTTGATCCTGCCTGTACGATTGATCCCTTCCTGCCTGGTTGCTAAACACTTCAATAACCTTTGCTTCTATGAATCCAAGTCTATCTTTCTGGATCGTCTTTATCGTACTGACCGCTATTATGTGGTATTGTGACCGGGCTTTTGGCATGCTGCGGGATACCAGTCCGGCCGTCCCGAAACCGTATAGTTTTGCCCGGGTACAGCTGGCCTGGTGGACGATAATAGTCTTTTCGTCTATAATTTCCGTCCTTTTGTCGAGGGGGCAGATGCCTACGCTGGACAGTTCCACGCTGATCCTGCTGGGGATCAGTGCCGGGACGACCACGGCGGCCCGGTTGATCGATCAGTCCGACCAGCAGCGGTCCACGGGGATGATGAGCCAGGATTTCAAGGGGGAGAATTTCCTGCTGGACATCCTTTCCGAGAGACAATGCGTTGAAGTTTATTGCCAACGAGGTCAACAAGTATGTTGTCCGTAAGATCGACCCGTCGCAGGACCCTTCGATCAACAAGCTGATCGTGCCGGGCAATGTGGCGAAGGCGCAGGATGCCGATCCTACGGGTGCTTGGGGGGAAGTATCTGCCGAGTGTGTCGAAGATCAGATTGAATAAGATAAATGTTGCAGCATTAGCGCCTAAGAAATTGGCCGAGGCTAATAAGCATTTAAGGAAGATGAAATTCTTGCCTAAATAAGATCATCCCAGGCAGTATACTTATCATGGATAGCGAAATGGCCAAAACCCAACGACCGCCCTACTGGTTAGGGCTTTTGTGTTTAATTCCCCTTGTCGGCGCATTTGTGGGTCTTGGGTTGCTACTGTATGGGATCATTAAATACAAGGATAAATGGCTTGTAATGATCGGGGCCTTTGGGATCGCCTGGACTATTTTTATAAGAGGATTGGCGAAAAATACCGGCTTTTCTCCGTGGGCGCTGATGGTATTGCGGGGACGAAAGATGATTTTTACCCGAACATTAACATACCCGACAGCAGCCGGATCGGGTTGATCCGATAAATAGACCGTCCTCGGGTGGCATGGGGAATATTTTCTACAATTTTGGGGTATAAAGTCTACCCATTTTCGGGGTGTTTCCTACCCATAAACCACGGGTGAAATTGTGGAAATCTAAATGCCACTTATTTACGTATATAATTCTAATTTTGTACCAGAGGCATAGCAATTGCAAAAAACTATCTGACTACTTATCTACGTCCAATATTCCCTCCTTTTCTTTTTACAACGCTATTCACCTTAAAATGACAATTATGAAGAAGATTGTACGTATGCTTTTTTTGACCACTGCGGTGGTTACTGTTGTTTCTATTTCCCAGGCGTATGCCGGCGGAAACAATCCCAAAAGTAATTCCGATCGGAACTGGTTATCGGAACTGTTGCATGACATTTTCGGCGGGGATGATCATGATCACAACAAGAACCAGGGAAACAACAACAACAATTCCGGCAATTCTGGTAATCAGGGCAGCAATTCAGGGACCCGTGCTCCATTGGATGGCGGTCTTAGCGTTCTGCTGGTCGCAGGCGCCGGGCTTGGTGTGAAGAAAGCTGTTCAACGGCACAAGGCCCGTAAGGCTGCAAAAGCAGATATCTCCGAGTAACCAACATATGCGTCCAGTTGACAAGTGGCGGCAGATACCCCGGCCGGTAAAGGATTTTTTGTGGAAAGGCACCGTGCTTTTTATCGCCTGGAAGATACTGTATCTGGCCTTCCTTTTACCCAGCCGGTTGGTGGACAGACCCCTTACCCATCTTATTGCAGCAGGCACCGTCCGGACCTTGCATATAGTGGCTCCTTCCAGCGTTTATCCCTACTCGATGGTGAGTGGAGTGGATACGTTGATCACGCGGAATGGAACGATATTGAAAGATGAGGTGGAATGGATCTATCGCGGGCCCTTCAAGACGTTGTCAATTGCGGATGTTTGTAACGGGCTGGAATTAATGGTACTCTATGCGGGTTTTTTGCTTTGCTGGCCCGCCGGCAGCGTACGTAAGATAAAGTTCATTGCCGGCGGTTTTTTGTTGATCGTCCTTCTCAATATTCTACGGTGTGCGGCTCTTGCTCTTATTTCCGTCCATAAGCCTCAGTACGTGGATTTTTATCATCATTATCTTTTTACTTTCCTGATATACGGATGTATTTTCCTGTTATGGTATCTTTTTACCCTGGATCCCGTGGTCTCTCAAAAGCGTTTGCAGCATGTCCCGACAGGAAAATAAAAGAGTGTCGTATTACGGCGGATTGCTGGTCATACTAATTGTCTATACGTTGTATAATTTGGCGTTCCGCCAGGTCTGGTTTTATGAGACGGTGCCGTGGTTTCTCCGGCATGCCGTTAAGTTCGCGGTCATCCTCCTTGTTTATTTTGTCGGGCGGTGGGTCTTTCGCAGATACCCGGTCGCCTGGCTGTTGTCGGTATGGAACCTGCTTTATGCGGTTTGTACGGTCATCGTATTGTTGCTCGGGGTTTACGATGGGGTGATCGGGATGGGTCCTTCTATCCGTTTTCTCGGGGATGCGGTATATGAGTTCCTTATTTCGCCGGTGGCCTTTGTTGCGCTGAAGCTGGTGGAGAGGCGGATGCGGTAGAGCGGGGGGCAGGGGTGAAATAGAGCCGGCGGGTACGCAATTTCCCCGGATAAGGGCACGTTATTAACAAATAATTATAAACCTTGTTTGTTATGGCTGTCCGATATTCCTATCTCCTACTCCTGTTGAATTTATTATGTTTTAATGTGTTTGCGAATGATTATGAAGACGCCTGGAAGGCATTGAACCGAAATGACCGGAAGACGGCCCTGGTATTGCTGCAAAAGGCCATGAATGATCCCAAGACGGCGGTGGACGCCTATGTCACCTATATTTATCTGCAGAGTTTTGAGGGAAAGGAATCCGAGGTCAATGATTTCAGTACAAGGGTATATGACAAGCTAAAAGACGCCAATCCATATGTGTTTGCCTTGTGGTTTAATGGGTCGGCGTTGGGAGGATATGGGAAAAAGGCGCCGGGACACCAGCTGCAGTTGTTGGATCGTCTGCTGGCGGATCCGGGTGCCAATGGGTCCATCAAGGCGGCGGCCCACTATTTCAAGGCGTTGCATTACCAGTTCAGCAATGATTTTTCGCGGGCGGAAAAGGAGTGGGCGAAAATAGGCGCCGTCGCTCCGGTCTGGCAGTTTGTCGGCCCCTTTGATAATTTATCGGGCAGCGGCTATTATAAAGACTACGGCCCTCTCCATCACCCGGAGGCCAATGCCAATTTTACATCCGTCAGCAGTGCCAACATACAATGGTTTACGCCGCCGGTCATCAGCCGGGAAGGATATACGTTTCCCTATCCGCATATCCGGCGTAATACGGCTATCGTATATGCACAGACGTTTGTGTATTCGCCGGAGGACAGAAGCCTGTTGCTGAACGTAGGGGCAGGGGGGTCGTTAAAGGTATGGGTCAATGACCGGCCGGTGCTTGGCGCTTCCAAGGAACTGGTGACCGAGATGGATTTTTACAAACAGCATATACAGCTAAAGAAAGGATATAACCGTCTGCTGGTGCAACTGGGATATACCGATAATACAAGCCCGAATTTTATCATCCGTCTGACCGACGAGACCCTTACCCCCGTTAGCGGGCTTACGTATTCGGCGCAGGTACAGCCTTATGTAAAGGACGTGACGGCTGCGGGAACGACAGCTGCCGGTGGGGCGAATGCCGTTGCGGGGAAACCTGCTGTGGGGACGGCTTCTGCCAGCGGGGCGACGACTTCTGCTGCTGATGCGCCTCCGTCCATCCGGCATTTTGCGGAGGCTTTTTTTGAAAAGAAGGTGGCTGCCGAGCCGGGTAATGCCATCAATTACCTCCTGCTTAGCGATACGTATCTGCGCAGCGCCAAGACGACGGAGGCCCGTAAGACCATCGAGGATGCATTGCACCGGTACCCGGACAACCAGCTTTTGCGTCTGGAGCTGATGGAAGTGCTTATCAAGGAAGGTAACCGAACGATGCTTATGGAAGAGGCGGAGCGGATGAAGGAAAAGGATCCCGATTGTATCCTGGCCATCCGTCTGAATATCCAGCGGATGATCAACGAGGAGAAATACGAGGATGCCTTTAAGGAACTGGACCGCTGTGTAAAGCTCTTTGGAGAGGATGAACAAGTGTGGAGTACCCGTATGACATTGTATTCGAAGCAGAATAAAATGGATGAGCTGGTGAAGACGATCCAGCAGGCTTTTGCGAAATACCCGGAGAACACGGAATTCGTCTCGATGATGTATAACCTGAAAGTGAACGGGTACAAGGACGCCAGGGGTGGGATCAAGGTGCTGGAAACCTATCTCAAGGATAATTTCAGCTTTTCCATCCTCAAGAAGCTGGCGGCGGAATATACCAAGCAGGGCATGAAGGAGAAGGCGCTGGCCTTGTTGCAGCTGCCAAAAACGGAGTTCCCCTATGACCCTGACCTGTATACCGATATTTCCAGTTTTTATTATGATCAGCAGAATTATGATAAGGCGGCGGATTTTGGCCGGCAGGCGCTTGCCCTGGCTCCCTATGTAGCCACGTATTGGGAGAACCTGGGGCTGGAGCTGCAGCAGCTCCATAAGAATGCGGATGCCATCAAGGCGTACCAAAAGGCTTTGTATTATGATGCCAATAAATATTCCGCCCGGGAGCGGCTGCGGGAGCTGGAGAACAAGCCTTCGGTGTGGAAGGCCTTTCCGGAGACCGATGTATACAAGGCCATCCGGGATGCCGCCGGCAAGACCTTCAACTATGATTATTTCTATGTGCTGGATGAAAAATTTGCCGTGGTCTATCCCGAAGGGGCTACGGAAGAATATACCACTACGGTTGTAAAGATCCTGGATCAGAAGGGGATCGATACCTGGAAGGAGAGCACCATCGGGTATAATTCCAATACGCAGGAGCTGAAGATGGAAAAGGCGGAGGTGGTTAAAAAGAGCGGTTCGGTGGTGCCGGCGGAACAGAATGAGAACCAGGTCGTTTTTACGGGCCTGGAGGTCGGTGATGCGATCGTGCTGAAGTATAAGATCCAGCATTATGCGCAGGGACGGGTGGCGCGGCACTATTGGGATAAGTTCAGCTTTAATGCCTTTGTGCCCGAACTGGTGACCCGTTACTGTCTGCTTATTGCGAACAATGTAAAATTCGATTATAAATTAGAGAACGGGAGTCCGAAACCGGCGGAGAGCAATTATGATGACTTCAAGCTCTACACCTGGCAGATGAACGACCCGGCTATTTTTAAGGACGAGGCCTTTATGCCGCCGCTGATGGATATCGGGCCGGTGGTGCATGTCTCCACCCTTGCTTCCTGGTCCGACATTGCGACCTGGTACAGCGATCTGTCCAATTCCAAGACGGAGGATGAGTTCGAGGTCAAGCAGGTCTATCAGAATTTGTTCCCCCAGGGCGCGGACAAGCTGAGCGACCGGGAGAAGGCGATACGTATCTACCGTTATATCACGGGCAATATCCATTACAGCTCGGTGCCTTTCCGGCAGGGAGCCTTTATACCACAAAAGGCTTCGCTGACCATCAATACGCGGCTGGGTGATTGTAAGGACCTGTCCAGTCTTTTTGTGGCCCTTGCCAAGCTGAGCGGGCTGAAGGCCAACCTTGTCCTTGTGAATACCCGGGACAACGGGCAGAAGAGCATGGAGCTTCCTTCGGTGGAGTTCAATCATTGTGTGGTAAAGACCTGGCTTAACGGACAACCTACCTTCCTCGAGCTGACGGATAACGACCTGCCTTTTGCCTGTCTGCCTCCGAACCTGGATCATGCTTCCTGTCTGGTGATCCCCTCGGGGAACCAGGAAGTAAAAGATGCCAAACTGGAATTTGTCGAGTCTCCGAACAGGCCCCGGGAGCGGATAAACCGCCAGGTCAATGTACGGATCGATGGCAGCAAGGTGCGGTTAGGTTTTGACGTGTGCAAGACGGGGACCCTTGTATCGGGTGTGCGGGATGAATATGAATCCCTGTCCCCGGATAAGCAGCTGGAAGAAATGCAGAAGGCCGTGAGCGGCAGCTATAAGAATACGGTGAAGGTGGACAGTGTCATCTTTGGCAACCTTGGCCCCCAGTCGGATTCGGTCCGGTACCGGTATTATTGCGCCATCGACAACGAGGTCGTTGAGGTCGGCAGCATGCATATGATCAAGATCCCCTTTACGGATGTGGTCGCCTCAATGGATAATTTCTCGCCGGATGTGCGTCAGTTCCCGGTCGAATACTGGCGTTATGAGAACACGGATGAATACAACACGAAGGTAAATATCCAGGCACCCGCCGGGATGCAGTTTATCGATCTGCCGAAGAGCGAAAGCTATACCTTTAAGGGGAGCACCTATAGCATTCAATATATACCTGCGGGTCCCCGGTCGCTGACGATCATCCGGAAGGCCACGCTGCAGCGGGATAACGTGCAGCCGGCGGAGTATAAGGCGATGAAGGATTTCTTTGGGAAGATCGTTAAGGCCGAATCGAAGTATATTGCGTTTAAGTAGGGATGCCGTGGAGAGGGTGGATGATGCGGAATGCGGGAGGATGATGCGGGGAGGGTGGAGCGATGCGGAGTGCGGGAGGATGACGTGGAGTGCGGGGGGAGGACGTGGATGGTGCGGGGGGATGACTTGCAGAACAAAAATGGCTTTTTGCAGATAAACCGGTGTTTCTGGCATAACGGCCGGTGGAAAAGATCCGGGCTATGTTACTTTTGATCCAAACAAGAAACAATGTATTGTTTGGAAACGGATCGGCTGACGCATACTTTTTCGGGAGACACGATCGTATTGGATCAGATCCATCTACAGGTCCCTACGGGCAGCATTTATGGTTTTCTGGGCCCGAACGGGGCGGGAAAAACGACGACGCTTCGGTTGGTGCTGGGGCTGCTTAAGAAGAAGCAGGGAGAGATCCGCGTGTTTGGAAAACGGTTTGACAGGGACCGGCTATCTATTCTACAACGAGTGGGCTCCCTGATCGAAACGCCTTCGCTTTATGGCCATTTGACTGCGGTCGAGAACCTCACTCTTTTACAGAAAATTTATAGATGTCCGAAGGAACGGATCGGGGAAGTGCTGGAGCTGGTGGGTCTTCCGGATACCGGAAATAAAAAGGCCAGCCAGTTCTCCCTGGGAATGCGGCAACGGCTGGGCATTGCCATCGCCCTTTTGAACAACCCCTCCTTTCTTATCCTGGATGAACCTACCAATGGGCTCGATCCCAACGGGATCATCGAGATGCGGGAACTGCTGCGCACCCTGAACAAGGAGCGGGGGATGACGATCCTTTTATCCAGCCATTTGTTGTCGGAGATCGAGAAGCTGGTCACCCATGTCGGGATCATCAGCAAGGGGAAGCTATTGTTCCAGGGGACGTTGGAATCGCTGCTTCATCAGCGGCATGCGGGGGCGGCCACGCTTATAGAGACCAGCGATGCGGTGAGGGCGGTGGAGATCCTGAAAAAGAACGGGCTGGATGCGCGGATCATCCGGCAGTCCAATGACCTGGAAACCATTTTTATCGACTTAATAAATAACTGATCCTCTATGAGATCCTTTGTATATAGTTTTCAAAAAATAACTGACCTGCTATGAGATCCTTTGTGTATAGTTTTCAAAGCGAATGGCTAAAAAAGAGACGGACGGCCTCTTCCTGGCTTGTCATCGCGGGTGGTTTTTTTATTCCTGTGATCCTGCTGATCTCGCGGTTTGTCGATTTTGAGACCTTGCCGGTTGTGAATGGGGGCCCGCATCTCTGGGAATTCCTTTATGGCCGCAGCTGGCAGTTTATGGGTCTTTTCCTGTTGCCGATGGGCGTTATCCTCGCCACCAGCCTTGTAACGCAGCTGGAATTCCGGAACAACAGCTGGAAGCAGCTGCATGCGACGCCCCAGACCCTTACGACCATCTTTTTTGCGAAGCTGGCGGTGATCCTGGTGATGATGTTGCAATTCTTTGTACTCTTTAATATCGGGATCTATCTGTGCGGGGTGATCCCTGCCCTTTTCAACGGGGTGCCTTATCCAAAGGAGGCGTACCCGTGGGTGGCTTTCCTGCGGGGGAACGGACGGTTTTTTGTCGATTGTCTGCCGATCATTGCGTTGCAATATTTGATAAGTTTGCAGTTCAGGAATTTCCTTGTGCCGATAGGGGCCGGGCTGGGCCTGTATGTGGCGTCGATGATCGCGATCTTTTGGAAGTATGGTTATGTTGTTCCTTATTGTTATGGTGCGTTGAATTTTTTGCGCAATAATAGTAAGGTGGATCCGAACGTGAATTTTCAGACATGGGCGGTGGGCTATTTTGTGGTATTGACGGTTGTGGGATATGTACTTTATATGACTAAAAAGGAAAAGGGGTAGGTCTATGAAAAAGGCGGTCATTTGGGTTTTGCATATCGGATATTGGGTGTTGTATATGCTGTTGGTCGTATTTTTTTTGCGATTGATGGCTTTTTCGAGCCACCCCTCTGCTTTGTGGAGGATCTTTTTATCGCCGGTGGGGATCTTTGTTTTTTTGCCGGGTCTCTTTGGGTTTTATCTGTTCTATACCGTTCTGTTTACGCGTCTGCTTCAGCGGAAAAGGCTCGTGCGTCTTTTTGTGGTGGGGCTTTTTGTGGCGGTAGCCGGTGGGACGGGCACCTTTGGTCTCTTGTATCTTTTGTGGATGCCGGCTTTTTTTGCCCATAATGATATGGGTTCGGCCGTCGGCGCTATGGTATTTCTTTCCCTGCTCACTCTTGTACATGGGATCATCGGGCTTGTGTTGCGGGGGTTTATTACCTCGTATGACGATATCCAATTGAAAAAGGACCTGAACCGAAGGAATTATGAGATGGAGCTGGCCCTGATCAAATCGCAGATCAATCCTCATTTTCTTTTTAATACGATCAATAATATCGATGTGCTGATCGGGATGGATGCGGTTAAGGCGTCGGGATATTTGAATAAGCTATCGGATATTATGCGTTTTATGCTGTATGAGACGAAGACGGAGAAGATCCCTTTGACTAAGGAGATGACGTATATCGGGAAGTATATCGATCTGCAAAAGATCCGGACGGTCAATCCTTATTATGTAAATTACCGGGTGGATGGGGCCATTGACGAGCGGATGATCGAGCCGATGCTGTTTATCCCCTTTATAGAAAACGCCTTTAAACATGCGACCAATAAGAAGACGGAGAATGCCATCACGATATTGTTTGTGATGGAGGAGGAAAGGATAGTTTTTTATTGCGAGAACACATATACGGAGGCGCAGGGAGGGGTATCCGATGAATCGGGCGGCGGACTTGGGAATGGGTTGATCCGGAAGCGGCTGGAATTGCTTTATCCGGGAAGACATGTGTTGGAGATCACTACGGAGAACGAAACCTACAAGGCAAAACTGATCCTTACCACCCATGCAGATTAACTGTATCATTGTCGAGGATGAGCCACTGGCGCAGGAGCGGACCAGGGGCTATGTCCAGCAGCTGCCGTTCCTCAACCTGCTGTCCGTTATCGACAACGGGGTGGAGGCGTTGTTGTTCCTGCGATCCAACAAGGTCGACCTTGTCTTTTTGGATATCAATATGGGGGAGTTCTCGGGTATCCAGTTATTGGAGGCTTTGCCGGTGACCAGCCAGGTGATCATCATTACTGCCTATCATGAGTATGCGCTGAAGGGGTTTGAGCTGAATGTGACGGACTATTTGTTGAAACCGTACACATTCGGGCGTTTTGTGCAGGCGGTGGACAGGGCGCAGCAGAACCTGGTGAAGAATGAGGCGCTGGGGAAGATGCAGGGTATGAGTGGAGGACCGGCGGGAGGCGGAGAGGGGGCGGTGACGCCGGTGGGGGATGGAGGGATGACGACGACGGGAGGAATGGGGGAGAGTGGGGGTCCGGTGACGGGGGGGATGAGCGGGACGACGGGAATGAGTGGGGGGGCGGCTTTGGGAGCGACGGCGGGGATGGCTTTGGGGGACAAGCGATTTATTTTTATAAAGACGGAGTACCGGTTGGAGAAGGTATTGCTTAGTGAGATCCTTTATATCGAGGGGATGCGGGATTACCGGCGGGTCCATACGATCCATAAGCCGATCATGACGTTGCAGCTGTTTGGGGAGTTTGAGCGGGAGATCCCTCCGGCGATTGTGTGCCGGGTGCATAAGTCGTATATGGTGTCGATCGACAAGATCGATTCGATAGCGCGGAACAGGATCCGGATCGGGGGGGTGATGGTGCCGATCTCGGAGACGTATAAAAAGCGTTTTTGGGAGCTGGTTTACAGACGGGAATGAAGGATACGACGATCACTCCGGCTCCGTGCCGTATAAAACGTATTTACTTGCCAGAAGGAGGGTGCGTCCTTTGGGATGGATGGTCCATTCCATTACGGGTCCTTCTGCGGCTCCTTTCGGGGCGATAAATGTGCTGAAGCGGGCTGGTTGGTGGGTCCTGGAGATATTTCTCAGGATGAGCTGAAGATCCCTTCTGCAATCCCAGCCGATCAGGCGGCAGAAGTTCCTGCCGATAAGGCCCCTGGTAGGGAATCGTATGGGGTCAGGATTCTCCACTGTTAAAGAAAGGATGGTTCCTTTGCTGTTTACCTGGATGGAATATTTGGTCATAACATAGGGTTGTAGCTGTATGAACGCGAATGCTGTGCCAGTTGGGTAATCGATTGATATATATGAAGATAGATGAGATGGGTGGAGGCGGAGCGTTCTGAGAGAAGGAAAAAATTCCCAAAATTGGAAAGAGGGGAGAGGATGAGACCGGGGACGAAATTGGAACTCCGGGAGGACGAAATTGATGTTTTTAATACCGCGTTTTTTTTCGTACATTGATTAGGTCGTATTTACGATTTTTTACTCCGTAAAGCTTGTACCCATTATGAAAACACTGATCGTCTCCTTATTTTTTTTACCGTGTATTCTTTCCCTTCCTGTCAAGAGTGATTGGGTCTTTAAAAAGGAAAAGGATGGCATCAATCTCTACAGCCGTCACTCCGATCTTTCCAAATTCAATGATGTGAGAATAGAGATGGACCTTCCGGGTACGGTAGCGCAACTGTGTGCCATTTTACGGGATGTCGGGAAATACCCGGAGTGGGCTTATGGTACAAGGGCCAGTGTCCTTGTGAAACGGGTAAGCGCGAACGAGCTGATCTATTATTCGGAGATCGGGGCGCCCTGGCCGGCGAGTGACCGTGATTTTTATGCCGATCTGAAGATCAATCTTAGTGCGGATTCGAGCACGCTACATGTCATGAGTGCCGGTATGAAGGATTATCAGCCGGAGAAAAAGAATTTTGTACGGATCCCGATGTCCAACGGCGATTGGAATATTTCCGCGAAGACCGGCAAGCTTATGCATCTTCAATATACGTTACAGGTAGACCCGGGTGGTTCTATACCCTCGTGGGTGCTGAATATTTTTTCCACCAAGGGGCCGCTGGAGACCTTTGGGAATTTGAAAAAGAGGCTGGAAGACTTAAATCGATAAAAGACGACGATCTTTGGTGTGGTTTGTGCAAAAGAAAGAGTCGGAGTTGTGGACTGGGACAAAAGATCGGGAAATCAATAAAAATCGATATATGGAAAAAAGGATCCTGGGTATTATTCTGTCCATATTGGGTATTGCCGGCCTCATCATAGCTGCGATCGACCTGATCAACGGAGGCGAAGGGATGAAGCATATCAAGAGCCTCGCCGTATTCGGCATATTGGGAGCCGTTTTCTTTTTTGCGGGGATCAGCCTGGTCCGCAGTACCAATGATAGGGCGACCTGAAGCGGGCTAAACAGGCAACTTTTGAACGGCTGAACGAACGGGGGTATTGATAAGTAGGGGGAAATCTGTATTTTGCGTTTTCTCCAACTCCGTTGTTGTAAATTGGTTAAGGAAAGTGAACATAGTGAGTATCGCGAACAGGAACTGCTGTTATTGGTAGCAAATGGAGATAAGCAGGCATACCGTCAACTTTTTGAGCAATACTGGGACCAGGTTTACGGGGCCGGTTTATATCTGACCAAATCGCCAGAGCAGGCCAGGGATCTTGCGCAGGATATCTTTCTGAAGTTATGGGATACCCGGTTGAAGCTACCCGGGATCCGAAACTTTAGCGCCTATCTGCATACCATCACCCGCAATCTTGTATATGATCATTTACGAACCCGTGTATTCCGGGAATCCAATAAAGAATTTCTCCTTCAATATTTTTCCACTGCCGAATCTTCTCCCCATGAGCAATTGGAACAAAAGCAATTGAGCGATCTTCTGCGTGAGGCGATCGGCAATCTTCCTCCCCAGCTCCGGCAGGTATTCCTGTTAAGCCGTATGGAAGGGCTGAGCCATGAAGAGATCGGTCAGCGGCTTCATATCAGTCCGTTGTCTTCCAAGACCTATATGACAAGGGCCCTTGCCGTCCTGCGCAGACAGATCGGGGGAAACAAGGGTAAACTCCTGCTAATCATCGGTTTTTCGGTAAGATTTCTCCGGTAAAGATTTTTTTTGAGGGGGATGTTTTCTTTTTTGGCATTCATCCGTCTTGGTATGTGAAGACGTTGGCACGAGGATGTTGCCATTGGGGTGTTGCCGCTGGGATTGTTGACGCAAACATGCTAAATCGATTTTATGGATGGAGGGACAAGAAATGAAGGTCAATTACAGGACCTTTTTAGAAAATACCTGGATGAGACGCTTACACAGGATGAGTTTATCCGGTTGTATGCGCTTGTCCGCGCCGGGCATGACCCGGGGGCCCTGGATGCGTTGATAGCGGATGTGTTGACGAACCCTGTTTATGCGGTGAATGCTACGGATTATGATAAGAAGGAGGTTTTTGCGTCTTTGCTGGCGAAGATCGAGGGGATGGAGCCTGCAGAGGTGGGGGGTGAAGAGATGGTGCCTGTGGACGGTGAAGAGAGAGAAGGGATGAGGCTTGTGGACGGTGAAGAGAGAGAAGGGATGAGGCTTGTGGAGGGTGAAGAGAGAGAAGGGAAAGTGATTGGGGAAGGGGAGCGTGAAGGGAAGGTTGTTCCGTTCTTCCGGAGAGGTTGGGCGGTTGCGGGCGCAGCCGCTGTCGTTGTTTTATTGGCGGGCAGTATTTATTTGATGTTGAATAAGAAAAACGTGCCGGTTGATCTGGCGGTTGAAAAAAAGGAGATCCGGTTCGATGCTCCTCCGGGCAGGAGCGGCGCTATCCTGACGCTTGCCAATGGGCAGCAGATGGAGCTTGACAATGTGCAGAATGGCCGGCTGGCGCGGCAGGGCGATGCTCAGTTGTTGAAAGAAGGGGGAAGGTTAAGCTATCGGGCGGATGGGAGTGCTGTGGGGAGTGGGGCCGGGACGGGTGAGGCGGGTGCGGGTACTGATGGACGTAAGGATGCCGCGGGTGCTGGTCGTGATGGTGCCCCAGGCGCTACGGCGGGACATGTTGCGGGTGGTGACGCGGGTGCGGGTACTGCTGGTCGTGACGGCGCCGCGGGTGCGGGTACTGCTAGTCGTGACGCCACGGCGGGTTCGCCGGTCCTATATAATTCCATCACCACACCAAGGGGCCGGCAATTCGAGCTGGTATTGTCGGATGGTACGCGGGTTTCGCTGAATGCGGCCAGTACGATCCGTTTCCCCACTTCATTTGCGGGTAAAGACAGGAGGGTGGAGGTCACGGGTGAAGCCTATTTCGAAGTAGCGCGTAATGAGAAGACGCCGTTCATAGTGACCATCAACAAGGCGGAGGTCGTTGTACTGGGCACCCATTTCGATGTTTCCAATTATGATGATGAGAACAATATCAATGCTACGTTGCTGGAAGGGTCGATAAAAATGGGGCCTGTTTCCGGGCAGGTCTTGCTGGCGCCGGGTGAGCAGGCGAGACTGGACAGGGCCTCGGGAGCATTATCGCGGAAGAAAGTAGACGTGGACCAGGTGGTCGCGTGGACGAAGGGCCGGCTGGCGATCAGTAATTCGGACCTGCCCGCGCTGATGCGGCAGATCTCGCGCTGGTATGATGTCGATGTAGTATTGCCGGCTGTGATCCCCAATGTCCGGATCGGCGGGTTCCTGCACCGGGATGTAAATCTTTCGACTGTGCTGGGATACCTGGAGGAGAATGGGGTGCATTATAAAGCGGAAGGAAAGACGATTACGATATTACCATAAAACCCCTTTGCGAATATGAAGACATAGAAAAAAAATACTGCGGAGCGATCAAAAAAAACCGGATCCTGTTTGCACCAGAACCCGGGAAAATCGGGTCATCCAGTATACAACCAGACACTAACGACAATGACTGTTTAACTTTCAAAACCCAACATTTCAAAAGTATGCAATTGCTTGTAAATGGCAAAATCCCTGCTGTTAGGGGATTCTTGTCCGCCAAACATATGTTAATAATGAAATTAACTGCGATCCTGCTATTGACGGCTACCTTGCATGTGAGTGCAAAAAGCTATTCACAGGAAGTCACTCTTTCCGCAAGGAATATCACGCTGGAGAAGGCCTTTAAACTGATCGAAGATCAGACGGGGTTTTCTTTTCTCTGGAATGAGAGCCTGTTTGACAGATCCCATACGATCGATATTGATGTAAAGGGCGTTCCGCTGGCCAGGGCGCTGGACATCTGTCTGAAGGGGATGTCTTTGTCTTACAAGATAAAAGATAAGGTGGTGCTTATCGAGCGCACCCATGTCCCGGCTGTGCCGGAAAGTGATCCGTCCCCGCCGCCGCCGATAGAAGTAAAAGGAATCGTCCATGACGAGGCCGGGCAACCGCTGTCGGGGGCCAATGTAATCGTCAAGGGCACTACCCGCGGGACGGTTACGGATGAGAATGGAGAATTTACGTTGAAGGGAATAGAGGGGGATGTCACCATCATCATCAGCAGCGTTGGTTATGAGACCCGGGAGGTGAAGCTGAATGGGCGGAATTTTATCACGGTCAACACGAAGAAGAGCGCCAATGCCCTGGATGATGTCGTCATCATCGGTTATGCGGCCCAGCGCAGGAGGGATGTGACGGGTTCTATCTCTTCCGTGAATGCGGCGCAGATAAAAGATATTCCGGTTGTCTCTGCCATGAAAGTACTGGAAGGCAGGCTGGCAGGGGTGAATATAACCACGACGGAGGGAGGTCCCAATGCGGCCATTACGATCAAGGTCCGGGGCGGCGGCTCCATTACCCAGGATAACACACCGTTGTATGTAGTCGATGGTATCCAGATGGAGGATGCGTTGTCCAATATTGCTCCGCAGGATATCGAATCGGTGGACGTGTTAAAAGATGCGGCGGCTACTTCCATTTATGGGGCCAGGGGCGCGAATGGCGTCGTCATCATCACCACCAAGAGCGGGCATGTGATGAAGACGGTGGTCGCGTATAATTATTTTTATGGGATCAATAAGCTGGCGAAGGAGTTCAAGGTGATGGACCCCAAGGAGTTTATCGAATACAACTGGGAGAAGACGCGGAATACGGTGGCGGACAGCGCCAATTTCACCTCGCAATATGGAAACAGCTGGGTGGGGCTTGATTCGATCCGGAATAAGCCGAATGTCGACTGGCAGAAACTGACCTTTGGCCGGCAGGCGCCGACACAGACGCATAATGTAGCCATTACGGGCGGCGATAAGGCCACCACGTTCAATATCAGCTATACCAACAATAACGAGCAAAGCGTCATGATCAATTCCAGCTTTAGCAGGAACCTGTTCAATATGCGTTTTGACCATATCGTCAGCGACAAATTCAAGGTTGGATTGAATATTTCCTATAATGACCAGCTGATCGTCGGGGCGGGGACGAGCGCCTCGGGGAATGTGACCAATAACCGGCTGCGAAATTCGGTCAAATACCGTCCGTTCCTTGTCAATTCGACGGATCCCAATAATGCTGCGGATGCCGCTTATTTTGCCCAGACGAATTCGACGGGTTATTACCTGATCGATCCTATCCAGTTTGCCAATTCCACCTACCGGCATAGTCAGACGTATAATACGACGATCAGCGGGTATATGAATTATGCGTTGACTCCCTATCTTTCCATACGTACGACGGGCGGGATCAACAAGAACGATCAGAAGCTGAATACGTTTGATGACTATATTACCTGGAATGCCATTACGAACAGCGCGGGAATGCCGATCATCAATATTACGGATGGCCATACCACTTCGATCACGGAGAATACGGTGCTGAACTTCTCCAACAGTTCCTTTAAATCGGATTTTAACCGGAATAATGTCTTTAATGCATTGTTAGGGCAGGAGATCTACCAGTTGTCTGCCAACTCGCAGACGGACCAGGTACGGTATTTCCCAATCGGGATCACGCCGGATAAGGCCTTCTCCCAGCTGAGTCTTGGAACGACCACGCCGTTGTATCCGACGGCTGCGGACAGTAAGAGCCGGATCACGTCTTTCTTTTCCCGGGTCGGGTATGCCTATAAAAACCGTTATTTGGCAAGCTTTAACGTACGGGCCGATGGCTCGTCCAAATTTGCGCCCGGTCATCAGTGGGGATTTTTCCCTTCCGGCGCCGTGGCCTGGCGTCTTTCCGACGAGAATTTTTATCACCCCAACCATTTTGCGAGCGATGTAAAGATCCGGCTGAGCTATGGATTGGCGGGTAATAACCGGATCGCCGATTTCCTTTATACTTCGTTGTATGCATCCAATGCAACGCCATACAGCCTGAACAATGTCCTTCAGCCGGGGTATGCGATCACGAGTCTTGCGAACCCGAAATTAAAATGGGAATCGACTCTTTCCCGGAATGCGGGGATCGATGCCAGCCTGTTTAACAATCGTCTCCAGGTGAGTTTCGACGCTTATATGAACGACACCCGGGATCTGCTGATCAATGTGCCCATTGCCGCCAATTCGGGGTTTACGAACCAGCTGCAGAATGTGGGGAGTGTGCAGAACCGGGGTTTGGAATTACAGCTGAGCACGGTGGCGATGACGAAGAAGGATTTTAAATGGAGCATCAATTTCAATATCTCCACCAATCACAATGTGGTGACGAAGCTGTCGAGCGTCAGCGATCATTATTTTGCCAGTTCCGGTTGGGGAGCGGGTAATGAGTACCTCGTAAAGGTAGGACAGCCGGTGGGCACCATCTGGGGGTATAAGTCGGACGGGATGTACACGCTGAACGATTTTGATTATAATCCAACGAATAGTACGTATATCCTTAAAAAAGGAGTGGCGGATAACAGCGCCTCGGTTGGTACTCCTGCACCGGGGACCAAGAAGTTAAAGGACCTGAATGGCGATGGGCTTGTGAATACCAATGACCAAACGATCATCGGAAATGCGCAGCCGAAGTTTACGGGCGGTCTAAACAACCAGTTCACCTATAAGCGATTTGACCTGAGCATCTTTGTCAACTTCGTCTATGGGAACAAGATCCTGAATGGGGATAAGGTCGAGTTCAGCAATGCGTATGCCGGGAGCTTTTCCAACCTCACTGCCAATATGAACAACCGCTGGAAGACTATCGATGCCAACGGGGTAGCGCAGCAATGGTCCGTTGCCTCGGGTGGGGTTACGTTACCGGCCGGCGCTCCGCCTGCCGTGCTGGCCGCTCTTAATAAGAATGCGAAGATGTGGCAACCGATCAAGGGGGGTAATTACCTGGAGCTTGATTCCTGGGCGGTAGAGAACGGTTCTTTTCTGCGGCTCAATAATATCAGCCTGGGCTATAGCCTGCCGGTGGAAAGGCTGATGCGGGGGAAGATCAAGAGCCTGCGGATCTATTGTACGGTCAACAATGTAGCGGTCCTGACGAAGTACAGCGGCCTGGATCCTGAGGTGAGCACAAAAAATTCGAATTATGTGACGCCCGGTGTGGATTCTTCGCCATATCCGCGGAGCCGGGAATTTCTCGTGGGTGCCAATGTTAAATTTTAAATTATTTATTATATGACGCGCAAATTACTTTACCTGACCGCTGCTCTTGCCGGATTGGTGTTGTCGGGGGTTGCTTTTAATTCCTGTAAGAAATACCTGACGCTTAGTCCTAATTCCTCTTTTGGTGAAGCCTATGTTTTTGGCAGTGTGGGTGATGCCACGAAGGCCGTATTGGGAACCTATGCTTCCCTGACAGGGGATCGGGGTTATGGGGGAAGGATCCAGTATTATTTTTCCAATGACTGTGACGAGGCGTATTGTAATGCCAGTAACACCAATATCATCGGGGGAGACAATGGTCCCAAGGCGTTGAGCCGGTATAATGCCCTTGCGGGGAACACGGAGCTGGATCCCGAATGGAACATCTATTATACGGGGATCGATCGTGCCAATCATTGTATCAAGAACATCCCGCTGATGGCGGCCTATACCAATGGGTCGGCCAGTGATAAGGCCAGTCTGCAGCGGCTTTATGGCGAGGCGCTGACCTTGCGGGCGCAGTTCTTCTTTGACCTGATCAAGTTCTGGGGGGATGTGCCGGCGCCTTATATTCCTTCGACGGATCAGCCTACCCAGAATCTACCGGCGACCAACCGGGACTCGATCTATGATCATATCCTCAATGACCTGTTGCTGGCCGACACCCTATTGCCGTGGCGGGGCGATCCGGGTGTTACCGTGGACGAGCGGATCACGAAGGGAGCGGCAAAGGCGTTGAGGGCGCGGATCGCTCTTTTCCGCGGCGGGTATTCGTTGCGGGCGGCGACGCGTATGATGCAGCGGCCGGCCGATTATCTCAAATATTACCAGATTGCGCGGGATGAGTGCAATGATATCATGAATTCCGGCCGGCACAAGATGAATCCCAGTTTCCAGGCGGTCTTCAAGGATAATTTTGATGCGCATAAGATCGAGCCGAACGGGGAAGTGTTATGGCAGATCGGTTTGTCCGGCGGGACGGGTGTCAGTGACGGAAGGATCGGCTTTATCGATGGGACGAGGGTCAACTCCAATGGTTCGGGGTCGGATTTTGCGTTGCCCACCTATTTCTATCAGTTCGACAGCAATGATGTGCGGAGGGATGTAACCATCGCAAGCTATGCTATCAATGCAACAGGCGCCTATATCGGTTATGCTACTTCGTATGGTCCTTTTGTGATGGCGAAGTTCCGGAGGGACTGGCAGACGAATCCCGTCAATCCGCCGACCAATTCGTCTGCCTATGCGGGTATCAGCTGGCCGATGATCCGGTACACGGATGTGCTGCTGATGTTTGCGGAAGCGGAGAACGAGCTGCACCAGGGGCCTACGCCTGCCGCTATTGCTGCTTTTACGCAGGTGCGGTTGCGGGGCTTTAATGGGGATGCGAGCAAGATGGGGGCGGTCCCGTCCGACTATGCAGGTTTCTTTGGGGCCATTACGAATGAGCGGCTTTACGAGTTCGGGGGTGAGGGATTACGGAAGTGGGATCTGATACGCTGGAATCTGATCAGTAGCGTTTTTGCGACGACCCGTGCCAACCTGGCCAAGTTCCGGTTGTTGCAGGCGCCCTATACGAGTATCCCTGCCAAAATGTATTTTCTGAATAATTCCACTACGGGGATCGTCTATTCTGCGAGCTATTATAAAACGTCGGCGGCTTCGCCTCCGGCGAACTATACGAGCGTCAACTGGGCGGCGGCTTACCAGGGAACTTTTGCCACGGACTGGGCGGGGAGCTTTGTGCCGAACCAGCGGGAGATCCTCCCTTATGGGCCGCAGACGTTGAGCAGCAACCCCAATCTGCATCAGGGGTATGGATATTAACCTTTAAAGAGGGGACCTATATGATAAGGAGGACGTGCGCGTATGCATTGTTTTTTTTCGTGAGCGTGGGAGTCCGGGGGCAGGGGGTGAATACCGCCGGGAGGGTGGGGGCGAGGGAGTTTGATATAGAGCGTTTTGGCGCGGTTGCCGATACCAGCCGGTTGAGTACGGAGGGGATCAATGCCGCTGTGCGGGCTTGTTTTGCGGCGGGTGGCGGGAAGGTGGTCATCCCGGCCGGTCAATTTAAGAGCGGGACCATCACGTTGATGGATAATGTGGAGCTCTTTTTTGAGCGGGGGGCCGTATTGTATGGGAGTACCGACCACCGGGATTATCCGCGGCAGCGGCAGCCGAAGTATCGTAGTCAGAAGGATGCCGGCGGCTGGTATGCGTTGATCTATGCGGAGGGGGCGAAGAATATCGGGATAAGCGGTTATGGGACCATCGATGGACAGGGTGCGGGGCAGGTGCCGAGGGTTGCGGGGGTGGATGAGAATGGACCGGTTGGGGGGAAGGCCGTTGCGAGAGGGGAGGCTGGTCATGCGGGTGAGGCCGTGGATAGTGTGGGCAGGCGTGCCGGGAAGACGCCTGTGATCGGGGACCAGGATGGGCGGCCGCGGAATATTCTTTTTATCTCCTGCCGGAATGTTTCGGTGAAGGATATTTTTCTGCGAAATTCCGGGGTTTGGAACCAGCATTATCTGGACTGCGAGGATGTGGTGGTCGATCATATCCGGGTTTATAATCATAGCAACCGCAATAATGACGGGATCGATATTGATGGTTGCCGGCGGGTTATAGTGAGCAATAGCGTTCTTGATTCGGACGATGACTGTATTACGTTGAAGAGTACCGGACCGGCGGCCTGTGAGGACGTGGTCATCAGCGATTGTATCGCCAGCAGCTTTTGCAATGCGATCAAGTGCGGTACCGAATCGACGGGCGGGTTCCGGAATATCGTCATCAGCCATTGTATCGTCAAGCCTTCGGCCTGTCCTACCGAGCCGGTATTCAAGACGCCGCGGATCGGGCAGACGGGTCTTGCGCTGGAGATCGTCGACGGGGGGATCATGGAGGGGGTCAGGGTGAGTGATCTTGTGATCGAGGGGACCGAATGTCCTATTTATGTCCGGCTGGGCAACAGGGCGCGGCGGTATATTCCGGAGGCGACGGAGCCGGGGCGGGGCATTATGCGCAATATTTCCATTTCTCATGTGACTGCTTATAATACGGGGAACTTCTGTTCTTCCATAACCGGTGTGCCCGGGGCTAAGATCGGGGATCTGTCGTTGGATGATATCCGGCTGGTGAACAGGGGCGGGCTAAAACCGGGAGAATATACCAGTGACCCGGCGGGGGTTGCGGAGCGGGAGAAAGAATATCCGGACCCTACGGGCTGGGGCAATCTTCCGGGTTATGGTTTTTATATCCGTCATGTAGAAGACATCCGATTGTCCGGTATTACGCTGCGGTCTTTGGAAAAGGAGACGCGGGCGCCGGTGTTGGCCGAGGATGTCGATCATTTATTCATCGAACATTTGCGGGCGGATGCACCGGTTGAGAAGCAGGTTCGGCTTATCGGGGTGGGGGAGTATAGGAGGGATTAACCGGGGATGGGGAAGAGTACGGGAGGGACGAAGGGGAAGGAAGATGAGGAAGGAAGATGAGGAAGGACGGGAGGATGGTTATTTATTATTAAGATGATTTAACCGATTGATATGAAGAAGGGATGTTGGTTTTTTATGATGTTGCTGATGGTGTTATGCTTTTGCAGAGGGACCGCGCAGGGGCCAGCGGTTGGGATGGCGGGGAATGATAACCTGGTATCCAATCCCGGTTTTGAGGACGGGGAAGCTCCCTGGCAGCTCGATAACTGGGGGAAGAACGAAGTGCGTGCCGGGCGTGACAGCAAGAACCCGCATAGCGGGACCTGGTCGATGCGGGTTGAATTGATAAAAGTATTGAACTTCCCGGTGGTGATGTATGCTTATCCGCGATTGCGGGTGCGGCCGGGGTCGGCGGTCCGGGTCCGGTTTTGGGCGAGGGGTGTCAGTAACGGCGCTAATTTAACGGTGATGGTCAGGCGGGAAGCAGATCCCCGGCCTACCTACCTGAGAACGGAGACAAACCTGACCGATGAATGGCAGCAATATACCTATACGATCCAGCTGCCGGGGGATGCCGATCCGAATGCCACGTCGCTCCGGTTTGCGTTGAACCAGGCGGGTGTTTTTTGGATCGACGATGTGTCGGTAGAGGAATTGCCTCCGATGGATAATGGGCCTTCCTCTGCCGTCAATCCTATCCGGAATGGCTCTTTTGAGGCGGGGCGGGATGGGTGGACGGCCGGTTTTCGCAAGCGGGAGTTTGGGACTCCTTCCCAGGAGTCGGGGAATGGCGCACCTGCGCCGGAGGATGCGAGGCTGGAGATCGGGATGGACAGCGGGGCGCCGCAGGGACAGCGTTATTTACGGGTATTGGTGGATACGGATTGCCGGGCTGCGGTGACCAGTGCATATTTTCCGGCGAGGTATGGGCACAAGGGTCAATTGCGTTTTTTTCTGCGATCTGGTGGTGACCATGCGTTTGCGGCCGGGATCGGCGCCGGTGTCAATTCGGGCAGCGCGGTACAGACGCAACCCCAACGGTCTTCGGGACATTGGCGTGCCTATAGCGTACCGTTTACGTTGAAGCCGGCACAGGACGGGGTTTATTTTGTCAACTTCCGGTTTAATGAGCCGGGGTTGTATGAGATAGACGGCGTCGCCTTTGTGGAAGACGAGTTGCCCGGGACCCTGCTTTATCCGCCTGCTGTGGCCATACAGCCATTGGCGGGTGCGCCGGCGGCGAATCTTTATTCTCCGCATGATACGGCTGTGTTCAGGCTGGTCGTCGCGGGGGAGAGGCCCGGTTTTTCATCCGAGTATAAGATCGATGTAGTGGATTATATGGAACGGAAGATCGCGGGATATGCTGTTGCTGTTTCGTGTGATGCCCGGGGTTATGGGGAGAAGATGTTAAAAGTGCCGACGGGGTTGTTTGGGGCGTTCCGGGTAGAGGCGCGGGGAAGCCCCGGGCAGGGAAAGACTGGGAGTGAGGGTGCGAAGGATGCGGGACGAGGTAATGAGGCGAAGGATGCGGCAGGCCTTGAATTATTAGCGGAGCAGATCTATAGTGTGTTGCCGGCGTTGCCTCCACCGGGGGAGCGGCCTGATTCGTATTTTGGCGGGCATGTCGATCTGACGGCATACAACCTGGCTATTGCAAGGAAGGGAGGGTTTCGCTGGCTGCGGATGTGGCCTCCGTTGACCACCACCTGGATCGCGGCCGAGCCGAAGCCGGGTGTCTGGAATTTTCCGACGGCTGCGGTGGCGAATGCTTACCGGGAGGGTTTCCGGATCAGCGGAATACTGGGGACGGCTCCCGATTTCGAGGCGGATACCAATCCGAAGAGTTCCATAAAGAACCGGTGGTCGCGGGCGTATCCTCCTGTTTCGATCGATGCGTGGAAGGAGTATGCGGGCCGGTGTGTTACGGCCTTCTATCCCTATATCGCCAACTGGGAAGTGTGGAATGAGCCTGATGGCGGTTATTTGCAGGTACGGCCCGAGCTTAAAAAGTATGAAGTCTATAATAGCCTGCTGAAGGCTGCCCGGGAGGTGATCGATTCCATCGGGAAGCCCGTCACGTTGCTGGGGCCGGCGGTGGCGAGCATCAATGCTCCGCTGGGATGGGAGGTATTGCAGAATGGAGGGGGGCGTTGGCTGGATGCTTTTTCTTTTCATTTTTATAGTCTGGCGGCGGGAGGTGATAATCCCGATGATGCTTTTGTGTTACCTCTATTAAAAAAATTCAGGACCTATCCCAACCGGTCGGGTGTCCCCATGCCGCTATGGCATACGGAGGGCGGTATGTATTTACAGGGGGGGCGAAGCTGGCTGGCTACCTACCGGATACCAACGTCTTCTCCGTCCAGAAAACAAAATGCCGCGGCCGCGATGGTGCGGGCGGCATTATTTTTCAAGGCGATGGGGGTGAAACATTATTTTGATTTTGCCTTGTACACAACGGCTGCCGGGTCGGAGATCAACGGGGATGCGACGGCGGGTTTTATCGAGGTGACGGGTATACCGGGGCCGGGGGTTGCGGCGCATGCGGCAATGGTGGCGTTGACGGAGGATGCTGCACCGGCGGGGTTTGACGATTTCGGCTATCATTCGGCGCGGGTGAAAGCGGCGCATTTCAAGAGCGCGAAGGGCGGGGTCGATGTGTACTGGTCTGACCGCCCGGTATCCCTGAAGGGAGCTGCGGGTTTGCAGGCTACGGATCGCGTCGTGGATATGATGGGTAACCCTGTGGATGGGGAGCATGTTTCCGCGGGGGAATTTCCTTTGTATGTGATCCGGGGAAGCCGATAAAAAATGGACGAGTACCGGTGAGATATAGCCGAATAGTACGGATACAAGGAACGATGGATGATCCTGATGGGAACAAGCTGCTATTGAATATACCTGCCATGTACAAATATCTTTTTATGTTTTTGATGGTTTTATCTCAGGGCTCTTCTATGGGGCAGTGTATCGATCTTTGCGGGTCGGGGTGGACGTTTAGAAGATCGGGCGACAAGGTCTGGCTACCGGCGAATGTTCCGGGTACGGTACATACGGACCTGCTGTATAATAAAAAGATTGCCGATCCCTTTTACCGGAACAATGAGAAGGACCTGCAATGGATCGATACCGCGGACTGGGAATATAAGACACAGTTCAGTGTGGATGATGCGCTGCTGGCGCGGGACCGGGTGGTGCTGAAGTTTGAGGGGCTGGATACGTATGCGGATGTCTTTTTGAACGGCGAAAAAATATTACAGGCGTATAACATGCATCGCAGCTGGAAGGTGGATGTAAAAGGAAGGCTAAAGAAAGAGGGGAATGAGCTGCGGATCTATTTTCATTCCCCGATCAATAGCGTTCTGCCCGCCTATGAGGGCCTGCCTTATACGGTGCCGGTGAGCAACAATGATCAGGCGGCACAGCGGCTCAGTGTGTTCACCCGGAAGGCCGGCTATCATTATGGATGGGACTGGGGTCCGAGGTTTGTGACCAGCGGGATCTGGCGGCCGGTGACGCTGACGGGGTGGGACGAGCTGGAGATCGAGGATCTTTTTATCGAGCAAAAGGCGTTGAGTGTGCAGAAGGCGGTCCTGGAGGCGCGGGTGGAAGTAAATGCCGTTGTGGGCGGGGTCAGGACGGTGGAGGTTTTTGCGGGCGGGAGTCCGGTGGGTGAGGGTCGATCGGGTGCGAGTCCGGTGGGTGAGGGTCCATCGGGTGCGGGTTCGTCGGGTGGGGGAGGTCGATCGGGTGCGGGGGCGTTGACCGGGGAAGGTCGTCAGCTGTTGATCAGAAAGGATGTTCTGTTATATAAAGGAAATAATAGCCTGTGTATTCCCTTTACCCTTGCGCACCCGGAGTTGTGGTGGCCGAATGGGATGGGCGGGCAGAAGCTGTATACTTTTACGATCGTGCTGAAGGATGGGCATGGGAAGCCGATCGCTGAAAAGGCTGTCCGGCGGGGATTGCGAAAGATAGAGCTGGTGCAGGAGTCGGATGAGAGGGGAAGGTCGTTCTATTTCAAGGTCAATGGAAAGCCGGTGTTTATGAAGGGGGCCAATTATATTCCGCAGGATAATTTTCTTCCGAGGGTTACCCGCGAGCGGATGGAGTCTATTATCAATAGCGCGGCGATGTCGCATATGAATATGTTACGGGTATGGGGAGGGGGTGTTTATCAGAGCGACGAGTTCTACGATCTGTGCGATGAGAAGGGGATCCTTGTATGGCAGGATTTTATGTTTGCCTGTTCGTTGTGGCCTCCATTTGAAGCGCTGAAGCAGAACATTTATGAAGAGGCGGCAGAGAATGTCAGACGATTGAGGAACCACCCCTGTATTGCATTATGGTGTGGTAACAATGAAGTCGTCCAATTTTTCAACTCCGACTTTTGGGGCCAGGTGAAGGATAAATGGAAGACGGGCGCCGATTCCGCCGCGCTTTTTGATACCTATAAGGATATCTTCCACTATATTTTGCCTGCTGCGATAAAGGCCAACGACAATGAAAAAGCCTATTGGTCCACTTCTCCGGGCGCCGACAATTTCTCCATGGACTTCCACCCGGACCGGATGACGGGGGACATGCATTATTGGGGCGTGTGGGGTGGTACGGACCGGATAGAGGAGTATGATAGGAACATTCCCCGATTCATGAGCGAATATGGTTTTCAATCCTTCCCCGAAATGGCGACGATACGAACTTTTGCGGATATCGGTGATCTCTCGCTTACTTCACCCGTGATGACCAGTCATCAGCGATCGAACCGCGGTAATGCGGGGATCCTGGAATATATGAAGGATTGGTTCCGGGTGCCGGCCCGGTTTGACAAGCTGATCTACGTCGGGCAGCTGCTGCAGTCCGAGGCCATCCGAACGGCTATTGAAGCGCACCGGCGTGCGAAGCCCTATTGTATGGGCAGTCTGTTTTGGCAGATCGATGATTGCTGGCCTGCTGCCTCCTGGAGCAGTATCGATTATTATGGCCGGTGGAAGGCGTTGCAGTACCAGGCCCGGCGAAGTTTTTCGACGCTTCTTCTTTCTACCGTTGAGGCGGGGGATAGCCTCCGTGTGCAGGCCGTTTCCGATAGCCTGGGGGATATCGAGGGGGTGTTGGAGATGAAGTTGCTGGATTTCCAGGGAAAGGTATTGAGGACGCTTGTCAGGCCGGTTGTGATTGCGGCGGAGGAGAGCAAGACCGTGTTTGTGCTTTGTAAGAAGGACCTCTTACGGGATTATGATACCCGTCGGGTGGTACTGAAGGCTGGATTTGCAAAAGGAGGGAAGGAGCTGGCGGGTAATTTATATTATTTTGAAAAGCCACGGGATCTTGTGTTGCCGGCTGCGGAGGTTCGCTGGTCGCTGGAGGAAGGGGGAGGCAATGGGAAGGAAGTTGATGGAAGGAGACATGAAGTTGATGGGAAGAGACCTGTTGTTAGCGGGGAGGCAGGAGAAGCCAATAGTAAAGAGCATTCATTTGTCCTCACGCTGCATTGTGCGAATCTTGCGCGGTTTGTGCGTCTTTCGATCGGGGACGAGCATATTATTTTTTCGGATAATTATTTTGACCTGCTACCCAACCAGGAGCGGGTGGTAACTTTTCGGTCGTCCTTGCCGGAGGAGCGGGTCCGGCGGGAGCTTTCGGTCATATCCTTAATAGACAGTATTGATAATTAAATAAATGAAACTATTCGCCATTTGCCTGATCGGGATCTATTGCCCTTTCATCGGCTGGTCGCAGAAACAGCCGGTGGAGTATGTCAACAATTTTATCGGTGTGCTGGATGGGGTGGATGCCTCCAATTGTGTCATCGGGCCGCAACTACCCTTTGGTGCGATCAGTCCCAGCCCCCAGACGAAGAATGGCGGCAATGATGGGTATAACCCGGTGGAACCAATAAGAGGATTCGGGCAACTGCATGCGAGCGGGACCGGGTGGGGCACCAATGGCCAGGTATTCCTTTCGCCGCAGATCGGTCTGTCGGTCGGGGAAACGGAGCATGATTCGCCAAAGTCCGGTGAATCGGCGACTCCCTATGAATATGCGGTCAGACTGGACCGTTATGGAATATCCACCCGGCTGGCTCCTTCCTTTCATAGTGCGATCTACCGGTTCGTCTTTCCAAGATCGGACAGAGCCAATGTATTGCTGGATATCACGCATAACCTGCCTATGGATATACGGCCCATCATTGGCGGCGTCGTGTCGGAGGGAGCGGTCATGATCGATGCCCGGGACCCGCGGCGTCTAAGTGGTTATGGGGTATACGAGGGCGGGTTTGGTGGAGGTGAATATGGCGTCTTTTTCGCGGCTGAGCTGAGCAAGCGGCCGGCGCGGATGGGCACCTGGTTGAATGGCGTCGTTTCGATGGGGTCGCGGGCGCAGCGGTTGTTGAAAAAGGACGACCGGGTAGGGGCGGTCCTTGGTTTTTCGACGGGTGCGGAGGAGGTAGTATATCTGAAGATCGCTGTTTCGTATAAGAGTATCGAGCAGGCCCGGGTCTGGCTGGACGAAGAGATAAAAGGATTTGATTATGCCGCCGTTCGGGAGAAGGCGCGGGTTGCCTGGAACCGTGCCCTGGGGAAGATAGAAGTGGATGGGGGAAGTGAGCGGGACAAGATGCTTTTCTATACGGCGCTTTATCACGCTCAATTGATGCCGCGTAACCGGACCAATGACAACAGGGATTTTGGCAAGGGGGTTCCTGTATGGGATGACCAGTTTGCGGTCTGGGATACCTGGAGGACGGTGTACCCGCTGCATGTCCTGATCAACCCGGAGATGGTGAGTGGCGTCGTCAATTCCTTTATCGCGCGGTTTAAAAAATATGGCGTGGTAAAGGATGCGTATGTGAATGGGAACAGTATGAACAATGAGCAGGGAGGAAATAATATAGACAATGTCATTGCGGAGGCTTATCTGAAGGGGGTAAAGGGGGTCGATTGGGAAGCCGCCTACGGGGTATTGAAGCACGATGCCGATCATGAGCGGTTGGGGAGCTATGCATGGAGGAAGGAAGACAGCGCCAAAAACACGTATAAACAAATCGGATGGATCCCGGCGGGGATCATGAATTGTTCCATGACGCTTGAGTATGCGTATAATGATCATTGTGTGGCACTGGTCGCAAAGGGGCTTGGTAAGGAAGCCGACTATCGCCGATACATGGACCGCAGTCATCAATGGGTTCATCTATGGAACAAAGATGCTATGAGTGAGGGGTTCTCCGGGTTTATTATGCCAAGGACCCTGCAGGGAGATTTTGTGTCTACGGATCTGGCGAAGTACCCGGGGAGTTGGAAGAATTATTTCTATGAGGGGTCCAGCTGGACGTATAGCTGGTTTATGCCGCATGACTTTGACCGTTTGGTGGAATTGAATGGAGGGAAGGAAGTCTTTGTCCGAAAGCTGGAGTATGGGCTGGCGCATAACCTGATCGATTATGGAAATGAACCCGCCTTTTTGGCGGTGCAGGGTTTTCAATATGCGGGGAGGCCGGACCGGAGCAGTTACTGGGTGCGTAAGCTTATGCGCGACCGGTTTACGGAGAAGGGTGGTCCGGGCAATGATGACAGTGGTGCGATGAGTGCCTGGTATATTTTCTCCGCCATGGGTTTTTTCCCGAATGCCGGGCAGGATATCTATTATTTGACGGGGCCGTTGTTCAGTAAGGTCGTTCTGCATCTGGGAAATGGATCGATGCTTACGATCCTTGCTCCGGGTGCTTCAGAGAAGAATATATATGTACGGAAGATATTTGTTAATGGGAAGGAGAGCGAGGAGAGGATACTTCGTTATGAGGATATCAGTAAGGGGGGAACGATTCTGTTTGATATGGGGGCTGAGGAGAAATGAGGTGGATGCGAAGAGAGGGGAGGAGGGAATGAACTATAAATTTAGTTTCGAATGAAAGATACTGTAAGATGGGTCGTTATCTTTTGGCTGGTTGTTACGACCGGGAACGGGTATGCGCAGTCGGGTGATGCAAGGGGTATGAAAGACCGGGAAGGATGGCGGTTGAGCGACCTTGCCATTGATCTGAATAAGCTCGTGACGCCCGCCAACCAGCTTTGGGTAGGAAGCGGATATACAACGGTCAACCCGGTATTGGGTTCGGTGCTGGGGGTAGCGGATGTGTTATCGCCGCCGTTTTCCGGGCGGAATTTTTTGTTGAAGGCGTTGTTTGTTGCGAATGGAGATACGATCCGGGATCAGTTTGTCTGGGGCAGCAAGCCGGATAATATTCTTTATACGGGAGGAAGCTGGCAGCCTGACCGGGTTATTCGCCGGGGGACCTATCATCGCCGGCATGCCGGTGGGGTCATCTCCTTTGAGATTGTCACCTATCTGATCCCGCTGGCCGACAGGATGGGTTTTATGATCCGGTATGAAGTAAAGAACCGGGCGTCGGCGCCGTTGGCTATCCGTATGATCCCGTCGGTCGATCCGGGTTATCCATCGGTGATCCCGTTGAAGGATTGGGGTTTTATGCCGCCGCCGTGGGGGACTTCGCCGGCGCCTTATGGATTTTCGCCGCCGACGCGATCGATCGTTGTGAACGGGTCGGGGGAGACACAGTGGAATACGGATGAGGTAAAGGGGCGGCTTTACCAGGAAGGTGGAGACGTTGTGATCGATTCGGGGGAGAGGAAGACGGGGTATGTTGGAGTGCTTTTTTCGGAGACGGTGCCGTTGAGAAGAGAGAAGTCGCAGGTGGATAGCAGCGAGGCGTTGCGAGGAGATGCGGGTGCATTGCGGAAGGGTGACGGAGGGGCTGTGTTACCGGAACGCCCTGATTTTGCGGGTTGGGAGCGGTCGACGGATGAAAGATGGGCGAAGCGATTGAAATGGGCGCTGGGCAGTATTCCGATAGTACGGTCGAAGAATGTTGCGCTTGAAAATTATTATAAACGTGCGATTGCCAGCGGGCTGGTCTGTATCTGGGAGAAGCCGGAGTTTGTCATGAGCCCCTCCCTGGTCACCAGCGGGCTGGATGGCGGATCGATGACGAGCTATATATGGGATATAGCGGGTTATGCCCCCAACATGATGACCATGATGATGGGTGATAAGATGCCGGAGATAGCGCGGTATATGGCATCGATCGACCTGGAGAAATACAACGCTTATACCCCGGATGGGGTGGGTACGGGAGTAAGATATGCCTACAGTACCGTGGCTTATACGGCCCTGGTGTATGCGATCACCTGTCACCGGGAGATATATCCGGATCTTTTTGAACAGGCCCGGCGGCTGATCGTAAAGGATGAGGAGCGGCCGATGGTGAATGGCGTTATCGATTATGGAGAACAGAAAAACCTGTTGGAGATGCGGGGTATGGGATGGGAGCACCGGGTGCCGAGTCCCAATGCGGAAAGGGTATGGTGTTTTCGCAAGCTGGCGGAGATGGGGGCCAGGGCCGGTTATGCTCCGGGGATCTGCGAACAATGGAAAAAAAGATCGGATAGCATTGCCGCCGCTATCAGAAAGGAGTTATGGGACGAGGAGGCAGGGTGGTTTGATTGTAAATACCCGGACGGGCATCGGGAGCGGGTCTATTCGATCCAGGTATTCGATATGTTAAGAACGGGTGTATGTACTCCGGCGATGAAGAGGCGGATGGTCGCGCAGCTGGTGGAGAATAAATTTCTTTTCCCATATGGTGTCAGCAGTGTCGCCAAGTCCGACTCCCTGCATTATGAGGTAACGGATACGGATTGGGGCGGGGGTGGCTCCTATAGTGGGGATGTTCCGCAACTTGCCCTGGACCTGTATCATGAGCATATGCCGCGGAAGGCGTGGGATGTGTTGCGGCGTCAGTTCTGGCTGGGCGAGCTGGAGCCTTATTTTCCGCAGGAGCATTTCTGTGATCGTCCTGCTTCGCCCGGTTTTAAGCGGGCCAATATTATTGCGGGGCTTACGGGGGCGGAGGCGATCCTGTTCGGACTTGTCGGGTTGGATCCCCGTCCGGATGGAAGTCTTTGGATCGACCCGCAGGTTACCGGCAAGGATCCGATCGAGATCAGGGGGTTTGGGTATCGGGGACATGTTATTGATATGATCATCGCCCCGGCCTCCTGTATGGTCAGCGTCGATGGAAGGGTGAAGTACCGGGGAAGGCCGAAGATGTTTAGGGTGCTATGATTTTGCGGGGTGGGTAAAAATTGGGTGAAAATACGTATGCTACTTCGATGGAAAGGGTGTATTTTTTGGCGATCAAATAAATACATGCTATGCCAGATAATACGATACCGCCGGGAGCAGGGGGGAATGCGGGGACTGCTGCTGTGACGACTGGACAGACATCGACAGCCGGAGCGGCGGCCACCTCTTCCGCGCAACCTACTTTTTACCTGGGTCTTTGTATGGCGGGAGCCGTATCGGCCGGGGCGTATACGGCCGGGGTCATGGATTACCTGCTGGAGGCGCTGGAAGAGTGGGAGAAAAGACGGGGGAATGTGAATGTGCCGTCCCATCGGGTAGAGATGCCTGTTATAGGGGGAGCTTCTGCCGGCGGGATGACGGGGCTTATCACGGGGGCGGCCCTGCAGCAGGGAAACACGCATATCCAGGCGGCGCCGGCCGATGCGTTGGAGAAGGAGCACCCGGAGAATGTGCTGTATCATACCTGGGTCGATCTGACGGGGGTGGATATGTTCCCGAAGATGTTGGATAATTCGGATATCGTTCCCGGCCAGGTCGTCTCCGCGCTGAACTCCGCTTTTATAGATGATATTGCCGCGCGGGTGCTCACTCCGTCGCCGGGGAGTCAGCCGCAATGGCGTCCCTTGCCGGATTTTTTTCCTCCCCGTCTTAAGATCTTTACCACGTTGAGCAATCTGCAGGGTTTTTTGTATGATGTCAACTTTAAGTCGGCGGGCGCCGGGCAACGCCGTCCTTATTATATGCAGATCCATAATGATTATGCCTGTTTTGAATTGACGAATGACGGAAAGGCGGGACCGGATGCGGGGTGGATACCGCTTAGTGTGAGTAAGCAGGTCAATGCCGATACGGCGCGGGATGCGGCGATGGCCACGGGCGCCTTCCCGGTGGGGTTGAAATCGAGAAAAGTGATCCGTGATGCGGCCTTTGTAAATGCCAATCCTTTACAGACGGATTGTGCAAGGCTGGAGCCCACTCCGGCGGGAGCGTATCCCGCGTTGAATGTGGACGGGGGTATGATCAACAACGAGCCTTTTGATAAGGTGCGGGAAGTGTTGAATAAGATCAGCGGCGTAGATGACCCGAAGGTTTACCAGGATTATAAACAATTTAATTCGACGGTGCTCATGATCGCGCCTTTTCCCAGCAGCAAACCGGCTGCGATCGAGCAGGATCAGGGATTGTTCAATGTGATCGGGCTGACGCTTGCCTCCATGATGAGCCAGATGCGGGCGAAGCCTGCCCACCTGGTGGATGCGATGGATGATAACTGTGCGGGACAGTATCTGATCGCGCCGTCGCGCCGGGTTCCCGACGGGAAGGGGGGAGAAGCTGACTTCCAGGGAGAGCGGGCGATTGCCTGCGGGGCGCTGGGCGGGTTTAGCGGGTTTATGAATAAAGAGTTCCGGGTCCATGATTATTTTCTGGGCCGGTATAACTGCCAGGTATTTCTCCGTGATTATTTTACGATCCCTGCCGAGGCGGTGGATGCCAACCCGATCTTCCGGGCGGGTTATGCGGGTGTGGATCGCAGCCAGTTCAAATCGACGGTGGATGGTTCGATCCAGATCATCCCGGTATTTTTCCCTGCAGGGCAGCCGGCCTTTCCTGTTTATCATTTTACGTCGGGGACAAGCTGGCCGGTACAGGACTGGAAGAATTTCAGCCGGTTCGAAGGGCCGTTGCGGGACCGGATCCAGGCAGTGTTGCTCAATACGAAGAAGCTGAGCGGGTTGAATCGCGGGCTGTTGTGGGCCGGGAGCCGGTTGTTGCTCCGGCGGATGTTGTCGGATGCGGTGCTGGATACGATAAAGAAGGAGCTGACCACCTGGGGGTTGGTGAAGGGAGGGTGAAATATTAGAACGAATGATAAAAAAGAGAAAAGGGGCCCAGAAGGACCCCTTTTTATGTTGTGCTAACTCAGTTTGCCGACCATGTCTTCGGGTTTTACCCATTCGTCGAATTGTTCCGGGGTGAGGTAGCCGAGCTTTACGGCCATTTCCTTTAGGGTTGTGCCTTCCTTGTGTGCTTTCTGGGCGATCTCGGCGGCCTTGTAGTAGCCGATCTTTGTATTGAGGGCCGTGACGAGCATGAGGGAGTTGGCGACATGTTTTGCGATATTTTCCTCGATGGGCTTGATGCCTTTTGCGCAGCGCTCGTTAAAGCTGGCGCAGCCGTCGCCGATCAGCCGGGCGCTGTGGAGGAAGTTATAGATCATGAGGGGTTTGAATACGTTGAGCTCAAAGTGGCCGGTGGCGCCGCCGATATTAATGGCGACGTCGTTGCCCAGGACCTGGGCCGCGATCATCGTTAGCGCCTCACATTGGGTCGGGTTGACCTTGCCGGGCATGATGCTGGAACCGGGTTCGTTATCGGGGATGAAGAGTTCGCCGATGCCGCTGCGGGGGCCGGAGGAAAGCATCCGGATATCGTTGGCGATCTTCATCAGGCTGACGGCCACGGTCTTCAGCGCGCCATGGGCTTCGACGATGGCATCGTGTGCGGCCAGGGCCTCGAATTTGTTGGCGGCGGTGACAAAGGGCAGACCGGTCAGCTCGGCGATCTTTTTTGCTACGTTGACGTCATACCCCGCCGGGGTGTTGATGCCGGTACCTACGGCCGTTCCGCCCAGGGCCAGTTCTGATAAATGTGCAAGGGTATTCTTTATGGCTTTCAGCCCATGTTCTAACTGGGAGACATAGCCGCTGAACTCCTGGCCAACGGTGAGGGGGGTGGCGTCCATAAAATGGGTGCGCCCGATCTTTACCACCTTCATGAATTCTTTGCTTTTTGCCGCCAGGGTATTTTTTAACTGTTCGATACCGGGGATGGTGACCTCGATCAGCATTTTATAGGCCGCGATATGCATGGCGGTTGGAAAGGTATCGTTGGAGGACTGGGACTTGTTTACGTCGTCATTGGGGTGAAGGGCCTTGTCCTTGTCGGTCAGCTTGCCGCCGGAGAGAACGTGTCCGCGATAGGCGACCACTTCATTGACGTTCATATTGCTTTGGGTGCCGCTGCCCGTCTGCCAGACCACGAGAGGGAACCAGGCATCCAGTTTGCCGTCGAGGATCTCGTCGCAGACCTTCCCGATCAGATCGGATTTTTCTTTTGAAAGGACCCCTGCTACCAGGTTGGTGAGGGCTGCGGCTTTTTTCAGCCAGGCGAAGGCGCGGATGATCTCTTTTGGCATTTTGTTGATATCCTGCGCGATGGGGAAGTTCTCTACACTGCGTTGGGTCTGAGCGCCGTAGTAGGCGTCGATGGGTACTTTTACCTCACCCATCGTATCTTTTTCTATGCGATATTCCATTCGTTATGATTTTGCAGCCGCAAAGGTAAGGAAATCCGGGGTTGGTCAGTGGGAAGGAGCCGCAAAGCCGTGGAAATGCGGGGTTGGTCAGTGGGGAGGAGCCGCAAAGCCGTGGAAATGCGGGGTTGATCAGTGGAGAGGAGCCGTAAAGCCGGGGAAATACGGGGTTGATCCGCACAGGGAGGGGGTTGGTCCCTGATTTTACGAGCGGCGGGGCGGTTTGGGAAAATTTTAATTACTTTATTGGTTATTTGAGCGTTATTCCTTGTTGTACTCTTGTCTTTGGAATGTATAAAAAATAGTAAACATATGCGATCATTGACCTATCTGCGGATTTTGTTAGTATTACTTGTTTTTTCTATCGGTGCTGCGGCGCAGGAAACTCCCGGTAAGTATGCCTGGAAAGAGGCGAGCTCGGCTGGTTATACCTATCGTTATGTGACCAACGACCCTATGCAGACGCGGTTTTACACCCTGCCGAACGGGCTTACGGTCATGCTGAGCGTCAATCATAAGGAGCCGCGGGTGGCGGTGCGTATCGCGGTGCGGGCCGGCAGCAATACGGATCCCAATGACCATACGGGTCTGGCGCATTACCTGGAGCATCTTCTTTTTAAAGGAACGGATCAATATGGCTCTCTTGACTGGGCAAAGGAACGACCTTACCTGGACCAGATCGACAACCTGTACGAACAATACAACAGCACGAAGGACACGGCGGCACGGCGGCGGATCTATCACCGGATCGACAGCGTCAGCGGTCTTGCCTCGCACTATGCCATCGCCAATGAATATGACAAGATGATGGCGAATATCGGCGCCCAGGGCAGCAATGCCCATACCTGGGTAGAGGAAACGGTCTATGAAGAGGACATCCCTTCGAATGCGATGGATAAGTTCCTGGCTGTGCAGGCGGAGCGTTTTCGGGATCCTATCTTCCGTCTTTTTCATACGGAGCTGGAAGCGGTATATGAAGAAAAGAACCGGGGGCTGGACAATGACGGAACGAAGATGAGCGAAGCCATGTCCCGGGCGCTTTTCCCCACCCACAATTACGGACAGCATACCACCATCGGGACCATCGAGCATTTGAGGAACCCCTCGCTGAAGGCGATCCGGGCCTATTACCACCAATATTATGTACCGAATAATATGGCGATCATCATGGCCGGCGATCTGGACCCGGATGCGCTGATCAAAAAGATAGACCGGTCCTTTGCCTATATGCAATCCAAACCGGTGAACCTTTACAACCCGGCCCCGGAGAGGGATCTGACGGCGCCTATCGTAAAAGAAGTCTATGGCCCCAGCGCCGAGAATATGCGGATCGCCTATCGGACCCCGGCGGTCGAGACCAGGGATGCGGTGGTGCTGGATCTGATTTCCAATATCTTTTCCAATGGCAAGGCGGGATTATTCGATCTTAACCTGAACAAGCAGCAGAAGGTGCAGGGTGCGCAGGCTGGTCTGCAACAGTATAAGGATTATGGGATCCTCATCTTTGCCGGCACTCCCAAACAGGGGCAGAGCCTGGAACAGGTAAAAGACCTGCTGCTGGAGCAGATCGAGCTGTTGAAGAAAGGGGATTTTGACGAGGGGCTTGTAAAAGCCATCGTTGCCAACGGGAAGCTGTCGCTGCTGGAAGGATTGGAGAAGAACGAAGCCCGGGCGGTCGCGTTGATGGAAGGGTTTATCCAGCACCGGGGCGCGAAATGGGACCGGGATGTCGCCGAGCTGGATGAGCAGGCCGGGGTCACCAAGCAGGAGATCGTTGCGGTGGCCAATAAATACCTGCGTAATAATTATGTATTGTTATACAAGCGGAAGGGGGAAGACAAGAATATCGTCAAGGTGGACAAGCCCCCGATCACGCCGGTGGAGACCAATGCGGGGAAACAATCCGCTTTTGTAAAAAAGGTCGAGGCAATGACGGTTGCTCCGGTCAGTCCGCAATGGCTGGATTTTTCTTCCGGTATCGTCCGGTCGAAGGCGGGTATTGCCGATGTGTTGTATGTTCCGAATAAGGAGAACGAGCTCTTCCATTTATATTACCGCATGGATATGGGGAGCTGGAATAACCGGTTGCTGCCGCTGGCGGCGCAGTACCTGCAATACCTGGGTACGGCGAAATATCCTGCGGAAGAGATCAGCAAGGCGTTTTATGCCATTGCCTGTAATTTTAGCGTGAATACGACTACGGAACAGACTACGATCAGCATCACGGGGCTGCAGGAGAATTTTGCCAAGGCGGTCTCTTTATTCGAGGAGGTGTTGCGTAATTGTCAGCCCGACAGTGCGGCCCTGGCGTCCCTGAAGGGGCGGCTGTTAAAGGCCCGGGCGAACAACAAGCTGAACAAACAGGCTATCATGCAGGGGTTGATCAGCTATGCGCGGTATGGTGCGAAAAACCCGTTCAATACCGGCCTCACGACAGAAGAGCTTTCTACCTTGAAGGCCGGGGACCTGACCAATGTGTTACATGGGTTATTGAACTATGCCCATACCATTATCTATTACGGGCCTTTGAGCGTGGATGCTTTTGATCAGTCCATTACGGGACTGCATCCCTTGCCGGCGGCCTTTACGCCTTACCCGGAGAAGGTGCGGTTCCCTTTTGTGGAGCAGTCTTCCAACCAGGTACTTTTTGCCGATTATGATATGGTGCAGAGTGAGATCTGCTGGATCCGGAATGCCGCGCCCTATGATGTGAGCCGGGAGCCGCTGGTGGATGTATTTGATAATTATTTCGGTGGGGGGATGGGATCGATCGTTTTTCAGACGTTGCGGGAGTCGAAGGCGCTGGCTTATTCGACTTATGCCACGTATGGAACGCCTGCAAAGAAAGAAGATCCTTTTTATATCCTTGCTTATATCGGATGCCAGGCGGATAAGATGAACGAGGCCATTGGCGGGATGAATGCTTTGCTGAATGATCTGCCGGTATCGGATAAGGGTTTTGAGCTGGCGAGGACGAGTCAGAAAAAAGATATCGAGACGGAGCGGATCACGCAGGACGGGATCGTGTTTGCGTATCTGGCTGCCAAACAGAAAGGGCTCGATTATGATCCGCGGAAGAATGAATATGCGGAACTGGATAAGCTGACGATGAATGATGTGAAGCAGTTTCATCAGCAGCAGGTATCGAATAAGGCCTTTACGTATTGTGTCGTTGCCTCTGCGAAGAAGATCCATACGGATGATCTGAAGAAGGTGGGTGACGTGAAGACGTTGAGCCTGGAGGAGATCTTTGGATATTGAGGAGGATGGTAGGCGTAGGAGGAACCTGGCGCAGGGGAATCCGGTAAAAAGAAATTGATAAAAGGGAAGAGGGTGTCTCAGATCGTTGAGGCACCCTCTTTTTATTTTAATGCAGGACCGACAGGATGTTTCCGGCGGGGTCTTTGAACCAGGCGATGTCGGGGCCTTTGCTTCGGTCGGGTGTTCGGGCGATCCCTTTGGCGTCGGTTTTAAGTTCGGGGAAATTGTATTGTTCGAACACGATGCCTTTTTTTGTAAGTGCGTCGACGGTCGCCTCCAGGTCGTCCACGGGGAAATTCAATATGGTAAATGTTGCGGGGGTGTGATTGGGTTTTGGGTAGGCGATGACTTTTGATCCGCCGGCGAGGTGGATGGTCAGCAGTCCCATCTCTTCAGAGATCTTTAGGCCGAGTGTCTGGCCATAGAATTTTTTTGCTGCTGCGAGGTCGTTGACGGAGAAGCCGCTGAATGCGTTGGATTGTGCTAACATGCTATTTATTTTTAGTATGATGATGAGTTGGACACTTCAAATGTACGGCCACGGGATGAGGAACTACGGGTGAGGAAGGGACAATTGAGAGGGGGGATTGCGGCAATGTTACAGCTTCAGCAGTTTTTCCGTCCGGGTCCAGTTGCCGATCCGGATGCGGACAAAATACAATCCGTGGGCGAGGTTGGAGATGGAGAGTGTGACGCGGGTGCTGCTGAGTCCTTTTTGGAAGCTGTAGGTCTGGCGGAGGGTGCCTCCGGCGTCGAAGAGCTGGACGAGCATGGTCCCTGTGAGCTCATTGCTGATCTCCAGTGCTACGTTATCCGTAGCGGGGTTGGGGTAGAGCAGCAGGCTGGTCTTTATCTGGGGGCTGTCGGCGGGTGGTGGCGCCGGGCTGGTCGATGTAGTTGTTGGGGTGTTACCGGGGTTGTTGCCGTCGCCTTTGCCGGGAGCGGTGAAGGGGTCGGGCGCCTGGACGGTGACCATGACGCGGCTGGTGCTGGCCCCGCCGTTGACGGAGAGCTGGAAGACGTAGGCTCCCCCGGTCAGTCCGGTCACGATGGTCGATGCGGAGGAGGGTGCGATGATGGTGGCGGCGTCGCCGGACAGTTTTGTCCAGGAATAGGAGGTCAGGGTGCCGGTGGAGGCGCTGCCGTTGAGGGTCACGGTATTGGCGGGGAGGGTAATGAATTGGTCGGGGCCCGCGTTGGCGACGGGCGGAATGGGTGGTGGGGGCGGAGGCGGCGGCGGTGCCGGGGCGACCGGGGGTGTCACCGGTGGGGTGGTGACGGGTGGTGTGACCGGTGGGGTCGCCGGGGTGGTAGGCGGCGGTGTGACCGGGGGTGTGACCGGCGTCTGTGTCGAATCGGCGGGGGGTGTCGCCGGGGTGACGGGTGGTGTGACCGGTGTCTGGGTGGAGTCAGCCGGCGGCGGAGGGGGTGGAATGGGCGCTACGGGGGTTGTTGGTGGCGGTGTGGGGGTGGTCTGTGGCGGTGGGGGCGGCGCCGGGTTGACGAGGACGCTGACGGTATCGGATGCGGTTTGTCCGTCGTTCTGTGTGACGGTCAGTCTGAAAACGTAGGTGCCCTGGATGATGTCGGTGATCGTCGTTGAGGAGGCGGCGCAGCCGATGATCGAGGGGGTATTTGGGCCGGACACGTTGGTCCAGTTATAGGTAATGGAGTCGCCGGGGGCTGCCTGTCCGGTGCCGGAGAGGGCGATCGTACCCGTGGGCAGGGTGATGGTCTGGTGCTGTCCGGCCTGGACGGTCGGGGCGGCTGTGGTATCGGCCGCGGTAACATGCCGTGTATTGGTCAGCATCCATTCATAGATATTCAGGGATCGTCCGTTGATAGTCTGTTTGAAATTTGGCGTATAAAAGTTCCCCCAGCCGCTGTGTCCGAGGTTGGTGATGGTAAAGATGCCGGTACCGGGCTGGGTGCTGTTCATTCCATCGATCAGGTCGCGGGTATCCTGTCCATAGACATCGTTGTTGGGATCGCCGAAACCCCAGGCGGGGATCTTATTGTTGACGAGCTTGTCTGACCAGGGCTGGAGGACGCCGACGGTGGCGGCGCTCATGGTGACGATGGCGGCTGCATCGAAGGCCCGGGCGGAGTCGAGGTTGTCTTCGTTCTGGCTGAGGTGGGCGCCATATTCGATGGCGGATCCGCCCCCGGCGGAAAGGCCGGTGATATAGATGCGGTTGGTGTCTATGCGGTAATGGGACACCAGGTATTGGACCATATAGTTCGTTTCATCCCCCGAGCTGTTCCAACTGTTATCGGATTGGGGGGAAACGATGATAAATTTATAGGCTCTTTGGTTGTTGGGGTCGGTAAAGGAGGAGGGCCAGCTGCCGTGTTCGATAAAATAGGCGGGGCCGCCGGCGTCGGCGTTGTTGTAGATCAGTGACAGGTCGGTTCCGGCCTGGGTGGGGCCGTGGAGGAAGACCAGGAGGGGGTAGGTGGAGTTGCCCGTGCTATAGTCATCGGGTGTATAGATGAGGGCATGGCGGGTAAAACCGGATTCGGCGGTAATGGGCAGGTCGATGACTTTTTCAACGGATTGCCCGAAAACTCCCAGTGAGAACAGTAATGTGCAGAAAAAGAACGGGAATTTCATGATAGTTTAGGGTCAATTCATTGTTTGAAAGGGGATCGACGACTTATGGCGGCTAGATCGGGACGGATAAGGAATTCTGTTTATGGAGAGGATAAGCTAATGGAGATAGACTTTTCATAATAGATACTGGATTGTTGTTAAAAAAATGTGTTGAACCAAAAACTCCAGTTATTTCCGAATAATCATGCCAATGGGGAATTTTTGGGGTAAGTTTTGCACTTATTTCTGGAATTTTTTTCCCCAGCCGTGGATAGCAAAATATATGCCTTCGGATGAGGGGGTACAAGGATTTTGAAAGAGGGGAGGGCATGATTTTTGCAAAACGGGTGCCTCCTTCGGGTGAGGGATTGACGGGGAGGGGTAAGGGGTGGGGCGGACGTCGAGGGAGAGGAGGCGAATCTGAGAGAAGGGGGGACTGGGGCTGGGAGAGCCGGGAGGCGAGGATAGGGGGAGTGGGGGATTTGCCGGGGATGGGTCAGAAAAGGGGGGAAATTTTTGTTTAAGACGATTATTCTTTGTTTCTTAGGTCAGACCGCCAGACGGCGGTCGCCCGAAGTCCCCCCTGTACAAGAGTGCGACGCAACGATGCTGCTATGAGAATGGATGCCGACAACCAAAACCAAATATAAACCTAGTATGAAAAATTACCTTTTGTTGATTGTATGCTGTTTTCAAGCGGCCCTGCTGTGGGCGCAACCGACCGCCCCGAAATACCCTGAGATCGATATTCCCTACAAAAGATTTGTGCTGAGTAATGGGCTTCGGCTACTGGTCCACGAGGATCATAAGGCGCCGATTGCCGCCTTTAATATATGGTACCATGTCGGGTCCAAGAACGAGAAGCCCGGCAAGACGGGTTTTGCGCATTTGTTCGAGCACCTGATGTTTAACGGAAGCGAGCATTTCAACGACGATTATTTTAAGGTGATGGATGCGATCGGGGCTACCGATCTGAATGGAACGACGAATAACGACCGTACCAACTACTTCGAGGATTTCCCGGTCAGCGCGATGGATAAAGTATTGTGGATCGAGAGCGACCGGATGGGTTTTTTGACCGGGGTCATCGATTCGGCGCGGCTGAATGAGCAGCGGGGCGTTGTACAGAATGAAAAACGACAGGGAGAGAACCAGCCCTATGCCCTCGCGGACGAGCTAACGGTGAAGAGCACCTATCCTACCGCCCATCCCTATAGCTGGACGGTGATCGGGAGTATGGCAGACCTTGATGCGGCCAGCATTCCCGACGTCAAGGAATGGTTCAAGACCTATTATGGACCGAATAATGCCGTGGTAGTGATAGCGGGGGATGTGAATGCGGATAGCGTCGCTGAGAAGGTAAAGAAATACTTTGGAGATATTCCCGCCACTCCCCCGATCGCGCATCAGACCGCCTGGGTGGCCAAGATGACGGGTGAGCAGGAGCAGGTCGCACAGGACCGGGTGCCGCAGGGCCGGTTACAGGAGACCTGGAATGTACCGGGATGGGGAACGAAGGACATCACCTGCCTGGACCTCGCGGGTAAGGTATTGGCGGGTGGCAAGACCTCCCGTCTTTATAAGATCCTTGTCTATGACAAGCAGCTGGCCAGCAGCGTTAGTTATTATACCGATGACAAGGAGATCGCCGGACAGTTTGTGATCGTCACGGATGCCAAGCCGGGGGTCTCGCTGGATACGCTGCACGCCATTATAAAAGAGGAGCTGCATAAATTCTTTGCAGGTGGTCCCACTTCCGAGGAGCTGGAGCGGGCGAAGACCGATTATTTTTCCGGGTTTATCAAGGGGCTGGAGCGGATCGGCGGGTTTGGCGGCAAATCGGATATCCTGGCTACGAACGAAACATATGGAGGCGATGCCAGCCATTATAAAGTTGTCAATTCCTGGATCAGGGCGGCTACGCCGGAAGAGATCCGGAAGACGGCCGTGGCATGGCTGAGCGATGGGGAATATGCGTTAAAGATCGTTCCCTACGGCGATTATAAGACAACCGCATCTACCCTTGACCGTAACATGCAGCCGCCGCTCGGACCGGCGCCGGCGGTTAAATTCCCCGAGGTAAAGCAGTTTGCCTTGTCCAATGGGCTGAAGGTCTATCTCGTCGAGCGGAAGGCGGTTCCTGTGGTCAACCTTTCGCTGGTGGTGAATGCGGGGTATGCGTCGGATCAGTTTGGTCTTCCGGGGCAGGCTTCGGTGGCGATGAAGATGTTGCGGGAGGGTACGGCTACGCGTAGTTCGCAGCAGATCAGCGATCAGCTGGAGGACCTGGGAGCCACGCTGCGGAGCAGTTCGGACCTTGATAATTCGACGCTGGCGTTGAGTGCGTTGCGGAGTAACCTGGATCCGTCGTTGGATCTGTTGACGGATGTGTTGTTAAATCCCGTTTTTCCGCAGCAGGATTTCGAACGCCTGCAGAAGCAGCAGCTGTTACAGATCAAGCAGGAGCAGGTGCAGCCGGTGGGGATGGGTCTGCGGATCCTGCCGAAGATATTGTATGGGAGCGGTCATGCGTATAGTAATTCGTTTACGGGGTCCGGAACGGAGGCTTCCATCGGGAAGCTGACGCGGGAGGACCTGGTCAGGTTCCATAAGACCTGGATGGTGCCAAACAATGCCTTCCTGGTCGTGGTGGGGGATATCGATGCCGCGACGTTGAAGACGGCGTTGGATAAGAAGTGGGCGGGTTGGAAGGCGGGGACGGTGCCGGCGAAGAATATCGGCAGGGTAAAGCTGGCGGCTTCTCCTTCGGTATACATCCTGGACAAGCCGGGAGCGTCGCAGTCGGTGATCTTTGCGGCGGAGCTGGGGGAGCCGGGAGGTGACCCGGATTTCAAGAAGATCGAGATCATGAACCGGATATTGGGCGGGGATTTTACTTCGCGGATCAATATGAATTTGCGGGAAGATAAGCATTGGTCTTATGGATCGTTCTCGTTGAACCTTCCTGCCAAGGGGCAGGGGATCTTTACCGGCTATGCCAATGTGCAGACGGATAAGACAAAGGAGTCGATGGTGGAGCTGTTGAAAGAGCTGAAAGATATTACGGGCAGCCGGCCGGTGACGGAAGCGGAGTTTAAGAAGGTACAGGGGAGTGCGGTGCTGGAGATGCCGGGAAGCTGGGAGACGAATGCGGCGGTGTTACAGGACCTTCGGGACGATATCGTATACGACCGGGGGATGGCTTACCTGAATGGATATGCGGATATGATCCGGCATATGACGCTGGCTGATGTGCAGAAGGCGGCGGTGAAGGTGGTGATGCCGGAGCACCTGACCTGGGTGATTGTCGGGGACCGCGCGAAGATCGAGCAGGGGATAAGGGATCTCAAGTTGGGGCCGGTGGAGATCATAGACTCGGAAGGAAATAAGGTGAAATGATAAGTGGATAAGCCACCAGGGGCGCTGGAAGCCTTTGGCGGGTAAAGATATTGGGTTAGTCGAGCCGCTTCTGTAATGGGGGCGGCTTTTTAATGAAAGATATAGATCTCGACCCGGCGGTTCAATTCCTTTGTCGGGTAGTCGCGGGAGATGCCACGGCCTTCCGCCTCGATGAGGGCGGGAGGGATGTCGAATTTTGCGGAGAGGAGGCGGGCTACTTCATGGGAGCGTCGCTCGGACAGATCTTTATTGTATGTCTCGGAGCCGATGTCGTCGGTGAAGCCTACGACGCGGATCTTTTTTATACCCGGACGGGTGAGGAGGGTGCGGTAGCGTTGCAGGGTATCGGGGTTTTGGACGAGGTATTTATCGAAGTCGAACTGGATGTTGTGTATGATGATGGTGTCGGTCGCGGGGGGCGGAGAGACCGCTCTGTTCGGGGTATCGATGGTACGATGGGGTTCGGGTCCGAAGAGGGGATCGGGGACGGGATTATTCTTATGCCGCCGGGCACTATCGGCGGGGGATAGGTGATTGGGTGTGCCGCTGCCGGGATTGACGGGGACGGTACCGGGGGCCGGGTTGACGGGGTTCTTTGCGTCGGGCGGGCTGAAGGGGAGTGGGTTACGGGGGATGTCGTCCCGGTGGGCGCGGATGTCCGGTGGGATGCCGGTGCCGGGGATATTATCGGAATGTCGCCAGAGGATAGCGTACAGGGAATCTTTTACCTTCTCATAGCCGGGGCAGATCGTGCCTTTTGCGGGGACGATGGAAAGGTCGTCGACGAGGACATCGATGGTCGGGTTGGGAGGATCGCGTTGCTCCATGATATCCGCGTTGGCCGCCCGGGCGAAGTTGCCGATGATCAGGACGTTGGCGCCGGTGTAGGGGGTATATTCTTTTTTGATCTCGAACCAGCCGTTCTTCAAATCTTTGACGGATGCATCGGTAAAGGACAGGAAGCTACGGGGTTGGAGGATGGAGTCGCCGTATACGAAGACAAAGCGGGTGGTGAACCAGAGACCGATGTCGCGGAGGTTGGGAGGGGTGGTGCTGAGGTCGACGCCTTCGCCGGGTCCCTCGCTCTTTTTGCCGGGGCTGGCGACCTTGAGGCTGATGTGGTAATGCTCGCCGGGCTGGAGGGGGCAGAGGAGGAGGGTCTCCCAGTATTGTCGATTTGGCGTTTCGCGGCTGGCGGCAACCATTTGGAGGTGCCGGTGACCAGTCGCGCTGGGGAAGCGGGGGAAGTAGCCGGTCGTAAGTTTGCGGCTGAGATAGAACCAGGCGGAGGGGCTGCAGGGCTGGCTAAATTCGGCGCAGCTGTTGACGTCTTCGAAAGACGGGTTTGCGACGAGGTTGGGGCCGGCGGGTTGTGCGGGGACGGATGTTTGAGCGGAGGCGGGGTTTAGGTTTACCGAGGCATTTTGTGCGCTGAGCCGTTGACACAAAAGGACCAGGACCAGGAGGAGGGGCCCGGTGAAGCGATGAATACAGGACTTGCGCGTTAGGTTCATAGAAACGAGGCATTGAAGATAGGGATTTTGCAGGTTTTTTTTAGAAACCTGTGATTTTTGGGACCTTTCCGCGAATAATATATACAGAGAGCCACAAGACCGCCGGGATGGCGGTCGTCCGAAGGACAGACATTAGACCAGGAGATCGCTTTAGCGATCCGTGAGAGGGGACTGCTTTAGCAGTCACAGAAGAAAACGAATCAAAGAACGACCGTACAAGAGTGCGACGCAACGGAAGCCGATCAAGGAGGAAATGCCGATGACAACCGATTTTTATTGCCTTCTGCCGGTTTTTTTAGAAACCTGTGATTTTTGGGACCTTTCCGCGAATAATATATACAGAGGGCTATTTACGCATGATGAACACCCCCGATGAACGAGAGACATTTCTGCAACTGATCCAGGAGAACAAGGGTATCCTGTTTAAGATCTGTCATTCTTATTGCCGGAACCGGAGTGACCGGGAGGATCTGGCGATTGGCGTTTTTATTGGGTGCACGGACGTTGCGGATTTCGTGGGTGCAGCTACCATTTTGGGCCACCTTTTTTGTGAGTAACCGGCTGCTTCGGGTCGGGGGAACGAAATTCCTGCTGATCGAGACGCCGATCGTGGTCGTGCTGACGGTGATGGCCGTCGTTTTGAATCGGAACATTACGATGGAGAATGCGGCGAAGAAGAAATGGGTGATGGGGATGATCCGGGGTTCGGGGGTGCGTTCCGTTGTTCGGGCCATCGGATATATGAAAGAGATCGAGGATTTTAAGAAGGAGGGGTGAAGAGGGTTGGTGAGCGATGGATTGGGGAGTGTGAGGGATGAATTGGGGGAAGTGGTGGAAGGGGGGGAGCGATGGATTTGATCGCACGGATTACGAAGAGGGTTGGTTAACTTTGGCCGATGGGGCACCGCTATTTTATACTCAATAAGCCTTTTGATATGGTTTCCCAGTTTGTAAGCTCGCATGACGTGCGGGTATTGGGAGACGTTGGTTTTGCCTGGCCGGAAGGGACGCATGCGATCGGGCGGCTGGACAATCACTCGGAAGGCCTGCTGATCCTGACGACGAATAAACGGGTGACGCGTCTGTTGTTCCAGGGAACGGTCCCGCATCGCCGTACCTACCTGGTGAAAGTGAAGTATACGGTACCGGAGGAGAAACTGGAACAATTGCGAACAGGCATTCGTATACGGATCGGAGGAGGGGGATATACGATGACGGCGCCCTGTGAAGTGATGGCGGTGCCGGAGCCGGCCGGTCTTTTCCGCCATGAGAAAGAAACCACGGATTACTGGCCTGTTACCTGGCTTCAAATGAGTTTGACTGAGGGGAGATTTCACCAGGTCCGGAAGATGGTAGCGAGTGTTGGACATCGTTGTATCCGGCTGATCCGGGTCTCGATCGAGGACCTGCGGTTGGAGGGGCTGGGGGTGGGAGAGGTGAGGGAAATAGAAGAGGGGAGATTTTTTGAGATGCTGAAGATTGGGGATTGGAGGAAGGGGTGAAGGGGCATAGGAGATTGGGAGATCGCCGGATCGAACGTGTGGGCGAGGATTAGTGAGCCGGAACGATGATGGAAGCGAAAGGGATAAGAGGTATTCAATATAATAATTTGATAAGCAGTTATTTGTAGCAAAACCACCTTGCTTTAATTATGCGGTTTAATTGGTTATCTTTGGTTAGCGGTTTGATAGATTAAAACCTAATAACATGAATGCTGCAGCTATAAGAGACAGGTTATATGATTACATCAAAGTGGCTGATGATAAAAAGATCAAGGCCATTTATATGATGTTGGAAGATGATATTACCGAAGAAGTAGAATGGTGGAATAATCCCGCTTTTGTATCCGCATTGGAGAAGGAGTATGCAGCCTGGGAATCGGGTAAGGAAAAAGGATATTCCCTTGCTGATATTAATGCAGAAATAACCAGGCGAAAAGCAAAAAAGCATGGTAAATGAGCTACAAGATTGAACTTTTACCACGCGCAAGAAAGGAGCTTTTGGATGCGTGGGATTGGTACGATGATAGATGGAATGGATTGGGGGATAGGTTTGTGGGGGAAATCAACAAAACACTGGAGCAGATTGAAAAAACTCCTGAACGATACGCAGAACAAAAAAATGGTTTTCGAGAGACAAAAATTAAGATCTTCCCATACTTAATTATATATCGGATACAGAAAAGGAAAAAGATCGTTGCGATCAGTTCCATATTTCATACCAGCAGAAGCCCCAGGAAAAAATATTCAGGACAGAAATAGAAAACAGGCCGTGATCATTGGAAAATTGGACCAGCCAATTAAATTCTATTACTAATTTCTCACTAAAACCGTTGGAACGCCTAAAGATGGGTGTTTTTATTTCTTGCCTTGGGGAAGCCCTCTGAAAATTGGGGCTGGACGGCGTTTTTTACCTTTTTTAGGATTTTTAAAATATTTGGACGAGGCATTCGTCTGGTCTGGTAGTATTATTATTATTCACCCAAAAAAGGGAAAAACATGGACTACCAACAGTCATGGGCCGCAAAAGGCCATTCGCATCATCCGCATCATCCGCAGCATTCACAAGGAGGCAGGGAACGGCACCTGTATTCGCGGTCAAGAGAAAGAGCCGCCGTTAACATTTACAGGACGGATAACAGTTTTGAAGTATTGTTATTCGCTCCGGGCCGCATCCGGGAACATTTTCATCTCGAAGTGAAAGGGAATCAATTGGTTATTTCCTACGCGCCGCCGGAGGGATTTCCGAGACCCGACTGGGTAGTGCGGGAGTATAGCCGGGGAGGATTTGTCCGGAGCCTTTTTCTGGACGACTCGATCGATCCGGCCCTTATCCAGGCCAAATACCTCGATGGGGTATTACAGGTGAGCCTGCCGCTGGTGCCCGGAAGGGAAAGAGTAAAGCATGAGATTGTAGTGGGTTAGAGTCCGGCGTGCATTTAACCGGGACAGCAAACCGGTACATTAAATCGACATGTTAAAGCAGAGGTCGCTCCATTTATGTGGGGCGACCTCCTGTTTATATAGAATTACATTTGGAGGCTAGGCTTCCTCCAACTGAAATGTAATGGGCACTTCAAGTCGCGTTTTTACGTTCTTGCCGTTGACTTTTCCGGGTTTCCAGGCGGGCATATTGTTGAAGACCCGCAATGCTTCTTCATCGAGGCCGTTCCCCAGCTTTTTTACGCTGATGACTTTCGGATTGACGACCTTGCCGTTCTCATCCACCACGAAAGAGACCTGGATGGTCCCATCGGTATTATTGTCTATCGCCTGCTGCGAATAATTGAGATGATTGTTGATATAGTTGGCCAGGCCGTCCTGTCCGCCGGGAAATTCGGGCATTGCTTCCGCCCGATTGTAAACGCCCTCCTTATCCATGCTTATTTTTTCGTTGCCTGCCATCGGCCAGGTGATGGAGGTTTTGCCTTTCCGGTGCTTCACCCTGGCGGTTTTTGCGGAGGCCGAATCGGCGGCTTTCATGCTGTCCCCCACCCCGGTACTGCTGTCGGAGGTCATGGTTGCCATGGCGCTGCTATCGGAAGACCCTGACTTGTTAGAGGTGTAGTCGCTGCTGTTGCAGGCGGCCATCCCCCCCAGAACGATCGCGGCGATGAGGCCAAGGCTGCCCATTTTAAACGATGTTGTAGTAGGTTGCATACAGAGATTTTTGTTAATGATACCTACGTGTATGCGAATGCCGTGCCATGCGGAGGAGGGGACCGCCGGGGGATTTGCTGGGGAAGATTTTTCTCAGGGGAGGAGATGGGAGACGGATGAGAACGGGGCGGGGAGGAGGGGAGGAGATGGGAGACGGATGAGAACGGGGGCGGGGAGGAAGAGAGGGGCATGGGAGGACATGGGTGACGGGGAGGCCGCGCCGGGGGGGAGGACAGGGGAGACGGAGAGGCCGCGCCGGGGGAAGGCCGGATGACGGGAGGCCTCGATGAGACAGGGAAGCCGCGACGGATGACGGGAAGCCTCGGTGAGACGGTGAGGCCGCGACAGGATGGGAGGATGGATTATTTGCCGGTGAAGATCGCCTTTCTTTTTGCGAGGAAGGCGGAGGTTCCTTCCTGCATGTCCCGGGTGGCGAAGCATTCACCAAAGGCGTTCTGTTCCCGGAGGAAACCGTTGCCGATGGTTGTGCCGTCGCCATCGGCGCCGGGGGCGTCGCCGCCGAAAGGGTCGGGTTCCCAGCCATCGGTGCGGCCATTGCCGATGGTTGTACCATCACCGGAGACTCCATAGCCGGATGCGCCACCTGTGACGGATGCGCCGTCGTGGGCGGCGATGTTGACGCATTCGATGATGCGGGCGATAGCGATGGGGGCTTTTTCATTGATGATGCCGAGCAGCTCGCGGGTCTTTGCCAGGAGCTCATCCGGTTCTTCCACGATATAATTTACAAGACCGATCAGGTGGGCCTCGGTTGCCGCGACCATCCGGGCAGAAAGCATGATCTCCAGTGCCCGGCCTTTGCCGACGAGCTGGGTGAGCCGTTGGGTGCCGCCATAGCCGGGAATAAGACCGAGGTTTACTTCGGGCTGGCCGAAGCGGGCGCCGGGAGTGCAGAGACGGAAGTGACAGGCCATGGCCAGTTCACAGCCGCCCCCCAGGGCAAAGCCGTTGACGGCCGCGGCGATGGGTTTTGGACATGCGGCGATGCGGAAAAAGATGTCCCCTCCTTTCTTCGCCAGGGCAATCCCCTGTTCTTTTGTGAGACCCTGAAATTCTGATATATCGGCGCCGGCGACGAAGGCTTTGGGGCCGGCACCGGTGAGGATGGCGCTGCGTATTTCCTTATTGTCATAGATCTCGCTGACGACCTCGCCGAGCTCGTCGATCACCTTTTTGTTCAGGGCGTTGAGCTTGTCGGGGCGGTTGATCGTTACCGTGAGGATATGGTCGGTGAGATCGGTATGGAGGGTAGTATACATGATCCTTATTTTTTACAAAAGTACGGATTATGGGGGGATGTTATTGGGTCGTGCGGTGGTGGGTCCTGAATGTGTATTTTTTACCGGTGATGAAATTGAACCCGAAGGTCAGCAGGAGGGGGCGGGCGATGATGTTGGAATAGGGTTTTGCGCCGGTCGCATCGGTATAGTCGCGGTTGAAGAAGTTGGTGAAATAGGATTGGATCCTCCAGTCGAGGGTATGGAGCAGCTCTCCCCCTATGAACCAGGAGCCCAGGATACGGGAGGTGCGGTCGCTCCCCCACTCGCCGAACTTCGAGATCACGGTGTCGCCTACTTTGTGTTTTTCCTGGTACTGGAGGGCCCAGTCCACCTGCAGCCCGGCATAGAAATTTGCGTATTTGAGACTGCCGAGCTTAAAGGCGAGAGGAATGCCGAGGGTATAGATGCGCCTCTTGTACTTGACGCCGTCACTCTTTATGATCACGCCGAGGTTGGTGATGGCGGCCCCGGTGTAGAAGCCAAAGTTTTCGCTGATATCATAGTTATAGAGCGCGGCAACGTTCAGCACACAGGTCAGGCGGGGGATGCTGAGGCTGCTGGTGCCTGCGTCGGGGTTATGGACATTGGCGAGGGACAACTGGATGGCGGTGACGTCGATGCTCCAGTAGCCGGGGCGATCGGTTGCGGGAGATTGTTCGTCCGGGTTGGACCGGGTGTTGGAAATGCTGTCCCGGTTGCGGTGGGCGACGGGATTCTGTGCCCTGCCGGCTGAGGGAAGGACAAGGAAGAAAAAAATAAATAGAACCGCGCAGGCATTTGTCGACAACAGTCTGTTCATAGATCAGTGTGTTGGCGCGGCAGGTTGTAGAAAGGGAGAGGTTGGCTTGCAGGGTAAAGATATAAAAGAAATTGGATTATGAAAGAGGGATCTCCGGTGGGAAAAGATGCGAAGAAAAGGGGAGGAGAATAGATAGGGATGGTGGGAGATGGAGGACCGCCGATGGAGAAAGATAGATCGGGATAGAGGGATGGGTCGGAGGGAGGAAAGGATGGGGATCGCCAGCGGGAAAGGGTATGGATTATGCTGTTTAGAAATCCCGGTGGGTGCGGACCCATTCGGTGATATAGGCGGCGATGTCGCGGGTATCGGTGCCCGGGGGAAAGAGGGTGCCTACACCGAGGTTTTGCAGTTCCTGCCGGTCCTGGTCGGGAATGATGCCGCCGCCGGTGAGGAGGACGTCGTCCATTCCTTTTTCTTTCATGAGGGAGATGATCCGGGGGAAGACGGTCATATGGGCGCCGCTGAGGATGCTGATGCCGATGGCGTCGACGTCTTCCTGGAGGGCGGCGCCTACTACCATTTCGGGGGTTTGCCGCAGACCGGTATAGATGACTTCCATGCCGGCGTCGCGGAGTGCGGTTGCGATGATGCGGGCCCCGCGGTCATGGCCGTCGAGTCCGACCTTGCCTACCAATACCCGGATGGGCCGGTTCTGGCCGCCGGTTGTATACGGGCCGGGGGAGTTGGGGTCACCGCTGCCGGGGTTTGCTGGAAGATCGGGGGTATTGTGCATGCAATCTTATGGTTGAGGGTCAAAAATAAGCAATGCCCGGGATATTCCTAGGGATGCGGGTGATGGTCCGGACATTTCGAAGGATGCCGGAGATAGAATGGGGAAACCATACCGACGGGGTTAGGATGTTTGCAGCAAGCCCAGGGCATGGCGGATGCGGCGGAGGGTTTCTTCTTTTCCCAGCAGGGTGGCGATGTCGAAGACGCCCGGTCCGAATTTGCCGCCTACCAGCATGATGCGCAGGGGCAGCAGCAGGTCGCCGGGTTTTATGGCGGCGGCGGCGGCCATCTCTTTGAACTCGTCTTCGAGGGCGGGCGCGAGCCAGGGGGTGAGAAAGCCAAACTGACGAATGAGCTCGACGAAAAAGAGTTGTTTGGCGTCGTTCCATTTTGGTTTGACGGGGGAGAGATCCATGTTATCACCCGGGGGGACGAAGAAGAAAGACGCCTGCTGGACGAAGTCGGGCAGAAGGGTGCAGCGCTCTTTGACGAGTTCGAGGACCTGCTCGAAATGATTGGACGGGGAGACGCCGGTCGCCGCGGAATCTGACGCGGAGACGCCGGGATGAGGCGATGAGTCGGGGCCGGCCGCGGGATCTGACGCGGGGACGCCGGGATCGCCGCCTGGGTTTGCGACCGTTGTGCCGGGATGAGGCGATGAGTCGGGGCCGGCCGCGGGGATGGAGATACCGGCAGCCTCGAAGAGGGCGCGCACCCGGTCGCTATAGGAAGAGACGGGCTGCCGCTTGATCCATTCGTGGTTGAACCATTTGGCCTTTTCGAAATCGAATTTGGCTCCGCCTTTATGGACCCGATCGAGGGAGAACTTTTCGATCAGCTCGTCGATGGTGAAGAGTTCCTGGTTGGTGCCGTCATTCCAGCCGAGCATGGCCAGGAGGTTGAGGAAGGCGGGCGGTAAAAAACCCGTTTCACGAAAGCCGGTCGCGGGGTCGCCCGTCCTGGGGTCGGTCCAGTTCATCGCGAAGACGGGAAAGCCGAGGCGGTCGCCGTCGCGTTTGCTCAACTTTCCGTTGCCATCCGGTTTCAGGATCAACGGAAGGTGGGCCCATTGGGGCATCCGGTCCAGGCCGAAAAGATATTTCCAGAGCAGGACGTGCACGGGGGCGCTGGGGAGCCATTCTTCGCCGCGGAAGGCGTGGCTGATCTCCATCAGGTGATCATCGACCACGACGGCGAGATGATAGGTGGGCATTCCGTCTGCCTTCAGCAGGACCTTGTCGTCGAGACCGGAGGTCGAGAAACTCACTTCGCCCCGTATAAGATCGGTAAACCCGACTTCCTCGTCGGGGGCGATATTGATCCGGATGACATAGGGAGTGCCGGCGGCCAGGAGAGCCTCGGTCTCCCCGGGAAGGAGGGTGAGGGAGTTCTTCATTTTCCGGCGAAGATGGTGATTATATTGGGGGGAGGGGTTATCGGGCGTTTTATGTTTGGTCCTCATTTCTTCCAGCTCTTCGGGGGTGTCGAAGGCGTAGTAGGCATGCCCCTGCCCGACGAGCTGGCGGGCATATTTTTCGTAGATGCCGAGCGCTTTGCGTTCGCTCTGCCGGTAGGGGCCGTAGGCGCCTTCCTTATGCGGCCCTTCGTCGGGTTCGAGCCCGCACCAGGCCAGGGAATCGAGGATATATTGTTCGGCGCCCTCGACATAGCGGCCCTGGTCGGTGTCTTCGATCCGTAAGATAAAGACGCCGTCATGCTGGCGGGCGAAGAGATAGTTATAGAGAACGGTGCGGACGCCACCCAGATGGAGGCCACCCGTAGGCGATGGCGCAAAACGCAACCTGACTTTTTTGCTCATGCCGCGAAGGTACGAACTTACCCTTGAAGACTGCTACCACGCCATCGCCTACAATATATTAGCCCGGCTCTGACGGCGTTAGCCGGCTAGGCTGACCAGAGACTACGACTTAGGATAAAAGATGAATAGACCTGCCGCCTTTACAAGACTGCGGGAAGAGGGCGCGTGAGCGTCCTCGAGGCTTTTGGCGTGCGCACCTTGTAGCACGCCCGATGCGCGCACCTTGTTAGCGCATCCCCCGCCCCCGCCTTTGCCACCCTGCCGGTACACTAATTGTTTTGGTCCCGGCGTTAATAGGATTGTGAAATATGCACTTGCCCTTTTGCTGCTGTTTTATTTGGGGTCGGTCTCGGCCCAGCTTACGTATGCCACCCTGTATGTAGACTATGACAGTGCGTTGATCTACAAGAACCTGAAGATTGTCCCGGTGCGGCGGAAGGATCCGGGGAGGGGGGTGGCGGGGGTGAATGAAAATATCGTTTCATTGAGCCAGGCCTTGAGCCGGGGGCTGGTGACGGTTACCGAGCGGGGGACGACATCCTTTGACAACGTACACTGGTTGCGGTTTAACACGCACTCGGACAAGAGCGTCTATATTGCGGGGGGAGAGATCATTGCGGGGGGGCGGCAGGATCGCATGATCATTCATGATACGATACTGGGACCCTCTGCCCGCGATCAGTACGTACCGGTCATGTGTGTGGAGGAGGGCCGGTGGAGCGAGAAAGAGAAGAAGTTCGCCTATGGGAACTTTGCGAATGAGCATTTGCGGAAGGTGCTGGACTCGACCCCGAACCAGGTATTGATCTGGCGGGAGGTGGACCGGCAGCTGCAGGCGGGGCAGATAAAGAATAACAGTCTGGCCTACCTGTCGCGTAACCAGGATAAAAAATATGCGACGATCGGGGAGGAATATTTTACCTGGTTCAAGGAGCGGCTGAACCCCGGGCGGGACTCGACGATCGTCGGGTTTGTGGCGATCTCGGGGGACAAGGTGATCGGGAGCGATATTTTTGCGGGGACGGGGCTTTTTTATCAGCAGCTGGATCCGTTGCTGCGGGGATATATTGATGATGGCGTTTTGTTCGGGTCGCCGGTGATAATGAAGGACCCGCCGGTGAAGCGATATATGGACAGGCTGCTCACCGACGAGAAGAGCCAGGAAGAGTTTGTGCGTAAGAACGGGAAGATCTTTCGGCAGGAAGGGGTGGTGATGCATGTGAATACGTTTGTGAAGGAGGAGGGAGCCACGGGGGCCACGGGTAAGTGAGGAAGACGGGGGAAGTGCGGAGGACGTGTGCGGGTTGGGAGGATGTGGATGAGGGAGGCCTTGTGCGGGCGGCGGAGGAGGTTGAGGGTGCGGGAAGATGCCGGAGTGAGGGAGGACCAGGACGGGGAGCGCGGGGAGATGTGGATGAGGAAGGAGAAGATTGAGGGTGCGGGGAAGATACGGTGAGACCGGGGCTTTTGGCAGTGCAGGGATGGCTGGGGGGAAGGTTGGCGCGATTATAGTAACTTGCCTGCTATGTTTTATTTTGTAAAGACGCCGTGGTGGCTGAGGAAGATCTATTCTGGCCTGGTCTGGCAGATCCCGGTGCGGGAGAAGGTCCTGTACCTGAGCTTTGACGATGGACCGGAGCCGGAAGTGACGCCCTTTGTGCTGGATACGCTGAAACAATATGACGCAAGGGCTACCTTTTTTTGTATCGGAAAGAACGTACAGGAGTACCCGCAGGTATATAAACGAATTTTGATGGAGGGCCACCGGGTGGGCAATCATACACAGGATCACCTCAACGGGTGGAAGGCGCCGGGACGGACTTATCTCGAAAATGTCCATGAGGCTGCCCGTTATATCGACTCGGATCTGTTCCGTCCGCCGTATGGGCGGATCGGTCTGTTGGAGGCTGCCGTTCTTCGCAGGGAGCCGTTGAATTACCGGATCATTATGTGGGAGGTATTGAGCGCGGACTTCGACGTGCGGTTGCGCGCGGAGGACTGTGCAAGGAATGTGATCCGGCATGCGCGGGAGGGGTCGATCGTGGTTTTTCATGATAGTCAAAAAGCGTTTGGACGTCTGCGGGGGGCCTTGCCGGCCGTGCTGGAACATTTTTCGGGCCTGGGGTACCGGTTTGAGGGGATAGAGGGAAAGCCTTTGATGGGAGGTTGATGATGCGAAGGATGGGATGATGCTTTGGCGAGGAGGAGAGATGATGTTTTGGCGAGGAGAAGAGATGATGCTTTGGCGATTTTGGGATGATGCTTTGATAGAGGGAGGACCCTTGATCGATGCGGATGATATCGGGAAGGGTGGATGACGCTTACCGGTAAATATTTTTTGATAATGGGATGAAATGAGGGGATTGTGAGTGTATATATGGATGGATCGGGGGTGAAGGGGCGGGGAGAAGCTAAGGGTAACCAGTGATTTGTGGGAGGGAACCTGTGTTCGAAGGAGGTTGGATGTTGGGAGGGAGACGTTGGGGCGTTTGTCTGCTGAAACCCAGGCTGGGCGCGGCTGGGAATACTTATTGCTATAAAATAAAATTGGGCCTGGGTAGACACCCTGGCCCGTTTTTAATCCGTACCCTATGAAAACTGATTTAAAGGTAAACCTTTTTTTGATTTATGCAAAGTAATTTAGTCAGGGGGACTGACGAAACTTCTGATATTGGACCGGGAAGAGGTAGTGGGGGGAAGGATTTTGCCGGTTTGGAGATGTTGGGTGAGGAGGATGTGAGAGGAGGGTGACCTTCGGGGAGGACGCAGAGGTAGGATTCGGAAAGTGGGGGAAGGATGTTGTGAGGATGGAGGAAACCGCCGGGAAGGATGTTGTAAGGAGGGATGATTTTGCGGGGATGGCCTTCGACGGATGAAGACACTGATGGAAGGGGTGAGGGGAAGAGGTTTTGATGAGAGAGGAGTGCAGTTGGATGTTTGGTTTTTGGAAGATTTGTGGGGACGGATGATTTTTCGGGGAGGCTTCCGGCAGGGAAAGATACGGAGGGGAGGGGTTGCCTATTGCCACTGCGTTGAGATTGGCCATTGTTGCGGGGTCGATTGCCGTTCGAGTTTGGCCACTGCCACTGAGTTGAATTGGCCACTGCCGTCGGGGTGAGCTGGACACCGTTTTTGATTTTTGCTGCGGTTGAGTCAGGGCTTTTGGGGATATTTGCGCCGGAGAAAATCCTTTTACGGACATGCAATTGATCGATACACATACCCATTTATACGCGAATGCCTTTCTGGGCGACATAGACGAAGTTATACAGCGCGCTGAAAAAGAAGGAGTTGAGAAATTTTATCTGCCCAGCATCGACAGTGAGTCGACGGCGGCATTGCTGGCATTGGAGGCCCGCTACCCCGGCCGCTGTATCGGCATGATGGGTCTGCACCCCACCTCGGTAAAAGAGAACGTCGAGTCGGAACTTCGGCTGGTAGAGGAATGGTTGGGTCGCCGCCCCTGGGTGGCCGTGGGAGAGATCGGGCTGGACTTTTACTGGGACCGCAGTTTTGAAAAACAACAATATGCCGCCTTTCACCGGCAGACGGAATGGGCGTTACAGTATGATATCCCGATCGTTATCCATTCACGGGATTCGATGGCGGAGAGTATTGGGGTAGTGAGGGAACACCAGAAGGGGAAGCTTCGGGGGATCTTTCATTGTTTTGGAGGGGATGCTGCGTCGGCACGGGCGATCGTGGACCTGGGCTTTTACCTGGGGATCGGAGGGGTATTGACCTATAAAAATTCCGGACTGCCGGCGACACTGGCGGAGATCGGACTGGAACACCTGGTGCTGGAGACGGACGCCCCCTACCTGAGCCCGGTACCCTTCCGGGGAAAACGCAATGAAAGCAGCTACCTTAAATATGTGGTCGCCCGGCTGGCGGAAGTCAAGGGGGTAACGGAGGAAGAAGTTGCGCGGGTGACGACGGAGAATGCGCAAAAAATATTCGGAATCTAGGAAGGGATGGTGTATTTTTGCGGCCCCTTTGGGAGGTCCGGGAGGAGGTGGAAGCGTTCGGGGTTGAGGAGTTGGGAGGGGAAGAAGTTGAGAACGAAATTTGATAAGAAGTTGAGGATTAAGATATTGATTGGCTGAGGATTTGATGAAGATCGTTTTTGAGAGGGTCGGGATGGTCGGTTTTTTTAAGATTTTTAGATTTTTTGGAGAGTTGTCCGAGTGGTTGAAGGAGCACGCCTGGAAAGTGTGTATACTCGAAAGGGTATCAAGAGTTCGAATCTCTTACTCTCCGCCAGTTCCGTAACGCGGTGCTCCCGGCTTTGCCGGGAGCATTTTTTATTCCGGGTAGCAAAGCGAACTTGTTCGCGGGAGCGGACCGGGATAAAAAATGGAGCACGAAGTTCTCGGCACCGCGATTAGGGGACTGAAGCCCCCCCTTTGGAGATCAGCGTAGAGCCGGGAGGCTCGCAGCTAATCCTTACTCTCCGCAGCAAGGGACAAATCATCAAAAAGATGGTTTGTCCCTTTTTCATTCTCCCCTGATATGCCCGCCAGACGGGCGATTTCTAAAAAAATGCTGTTTATTTCCGGGGTTCGAAATGACCCTTTTTCCTTGTCAGACATTATATGATGTTCTGACGGACGCTTTATTTCCACAATATTGTATATTCCTACGCATCGTGACCACCCATTCCTACGATGCTGACCATCTGTTCTCAGCATGCTGACCAGAGGTTGCCGGACGGTTATTCCTGCGATATTGACCACTTGGAAGGGCGTGGTTTAGGATCATTCCTGCGATGCTGACCACCTTGGAGGGGCGCAGGCACCTGACATTCTTGCCATGTTGACCACCTGGTAAGCGATCCGGCCTGACATTCCTGCAATACTGACCACCTATTGGTCCTGTTTCTGTAATCGTTTTGCTTTGCAGCTTTTACCTAAAAGTTGGCGGAGTAATGGCTGGAAAAACGATTATCATGAGCAAGTTGAAGCAAATTATCAGGTTGCGCATCGAGGGGGTTGCCCTGCAAACGATTGCCAGGGCTGTATCGATCTCTCGTAATACGGTAAAGAAATACCTGCGTCTCATTGAAGTAAAAGGTCTTGACACGGCAGTGCTGCTGCAAATGGAGGACACTGCACTGGATGCTTTGGTGGATGACCCTGATCCGCAAGAGCAGGAGCGGCTGGGATGTCTGGAGGAACTGTTCCCGTATTTTGAGCGGGAGTTAACCCGGACCGGCGTTACCCGCTGGGTCTTATGGGGCGAATACCGGCACCAATATTCTGCCGGCTTCAGTTACTCCCGGTTTTGTGCGCATTTTAGCCAGTGGAAACGAAGCCGGTCGGCCACTCTATTTTTTGAACATGCCCCTGCCGATAAGGTTTTCATTGATTTTACTGGCAAAAAGTTGACCATCGTGGACCCGGCGTCCGGCGAGTTGACGGAGGTAGAGGTGTACGTAGCGATACTGGGCTTTAGTCAGCTGACCTTCGTGCAGGCCGTTTCCACCCAACGCAAAGAGGACTTCATTGCTGCCACCGAAAACGCCCTTCACTTTTTTGGCGGGGTTCCCAAGGCGCTGGTACCCGATAATCTGAAGAGTGCGGTTGTCAAAGCGGACAAGTATGAAGCTGAGATTAACCCCGACTTCCTGGATTTTGCTAACCACTACGGGACCAGTGTACTGCCCGCCCGAAGCTATAAACCTCGTGACAAGGCGCATGTGGAACGAGCCGTGAATATCGCCTACTCGCGCATTTTTGCGCCACTGCGTAACCAGGTGTTCTATAGCCTTAAAACGCTCAATGCGGCCATTGCAGCGCTGCTGGATACGCACAATAACAAAAACTTCCAGCAAAGGCCGGTCAGTCGCCGAACACTGTTCGAACAGGATGAAAAGCCGCTGCTGACTCCTCTGCCGGCAGATCGCTACGAACTCAAGCGGTTCAAAGAGGCTACGGTCATGAAAAACGGGTACATCCAGCTATCCGAAGACAAACATTACTATAGCGTTCCGTATCGCTTTATCGGTCGCAAGGTGAAGATCATCTACTCGGTGGTGCAGGTATCCATTTTTTACAACAAGGAGCGTATTGCTTACCATGCCCGCAGCTTAAAGCGGTATGGGCACTCTACGATACATGATCATATATCTTCCTCCCATCAGTTCGTCAGCGAGTGGAACCCGGATAAGTTCACCGGCTGGGCGGCCACCATATCCCCGGTCGTAAAAGATTATATCACCCGCATCCTGGAAGCAGCTTCTTATCCGGAAACCGCTTACCGGAGTTGTGTCGGCATCCTTAGTTATGAGAAAAAGTTCGGGCGTCAGCGCTTGATACAGGCCGTGGAAAGGGCCACCTACTTCGGCGCTTTTAACTATACCACGATCAAAAAGATCCTACACTCGGGGCTCGATCAGCTCGCCTTCGGCGAGGATACACCACCCGCGCGATCGCTCCCTGAACATGCAAATATCCGGGGAGCAGCAGCCTATAAGTAATCAACCCACTTTTATACACTTTAAAATCAAAATGATGAGTAGTACTGTCCTAAACAAAATGGCCCAGCTTAAGCTGCACGGCATGTTGCGCACCTATCAATCCCTCCTGGATAGCCGTCAGCATCATGACCTGACACACGATGAGTTCGTCAACACTCTCATACAAGCAGAATGGGAGGACCGGGAAAACAAGAAGGTGACCCGCCATCTTCGGCTGGCCCGGTTCCGCTACGCGGCTAGTATAGAAGAGCTGAACTTTGCCAGTAGCCGTGGATTGGACAAAACACAGGTTTTACGGCTGGCTGATGGCAGCTTTATCGACAAAAAAGAAAACATCCTGATCACTGGATCTACCGGTGCAGGAAAGAGCTATCTGGCTTCTGCCCTGGGGCACCAGGCCTGCCAAATGGGCTACAGAACGCTTTATTTTAATGCTCAAAAGCTCTTCTCCAAACTCAAAATGATGAAAGCCGATGGATCCTACAGCCGGGAGATCGCTAAAGTCGAAAAATATGACCTGGTGATCCTCGATGACTTTGGCTTACAGCCCCTGGATAATACCGCCCGCATGATCCTGCTGGAGATCATAGAGGATCGTCATGGACGAAAATCCACCATTATCAGTTCCCAGCTTCCCGTAGCCAAATGGTATGAGATAATAGGCGACAGCACTGTGGCAGATGCCATTCTCGATCGGATGGTACACACCGCGCATCGTCTGGATCTCAAAGGAGAATCACTTAGAAAGAAATAGAACCTTATTTTTGTACAACCAGCTCTTTAATAGATTACAGAACAGGCCACCTATCCCAGGTGGTCAGCATCGCAGGATCGATGGTCAGCATGGTAGGATTTTACACCATCTTTCATTTCCCAATTAAGTATATATTTATCATCAGCAAAATCTGGATTAGAAAACTCATTTAGCTTTAAATTTAGTTGAAGCCCATCTGACTTCTCTTTTACTACCTTCCCATCTCGTATTTTATTGAACCATATTGATTCTACCCAAACTTCTGAGATATTGAACATATTGGTTGGAAGTGGGGAGTAAAAATAGTCTGTAATAAAAAATCCGCCTTGTTTTGAAGTTTTAATGTCCGAAGATGCTTGCGGATCGGATGTGTTCACTTCCAAATTGCACGCCATAATAAAGAAAAGTAACAGCGAAAGTGGAATTAAAAGTATTATTCTTGTTTTCATTCCAAAAACCTCTCCATTAGACCCATATAGTCCGTGTTTTATGGTAAAAGCACTACTTGACACTTTAATCTACCGGCAATGGCTGCATGATCCTGCTTATACAAATACCCGTTCAGACACGAATAGCTTTTTATCAAAATGTCTTGCGGAAGAAGCATTAAATTCCACAATGGTTTTGTTTTCAAAAAAAATGAAAAGTATAAAAAACGTGAATAATAAAAGCCTTAGATTCCATTTTTTTATTACCAAAATCCCTATCGAACAAGTTAATAATTGACCAATCCAAAAAAATATCCCATTCCCATAAATTATATCCTGCGTCTTTATTGAAAGGCAATGCCATCTTAGCAAAACGAATAAACAACAATATATAATTGGAATGAAAGTATTAATTAAAAGCGCCTTTTTCATAGTAAATTTCATTTGTTCCATTTCATAAAATTAAAGTCTCTGTATTCATTTGAATAATGCCCACCCAAAAAATTAGAAGTAGTCCCAGTCTGTGGTGATGTCCAGGTATTTGATATGACGTCATAAACCCCCGTCTGCATATGTACTCCCAAATAATTGAATGATTGGGGATTACCAGAACCCAATAACCTTCCCCCCAGTATCCCACCTTTAAAATTCCCCTGTGCTGCAAGAAATCCTGTTACTCCTTGATAACTTTTGTCAACTATTGATTTCCCATCTGTGAATACTGATGATATCACCTGGATATGGTTGGGTCGGGCTCCTCCTTCAGAAGTAAGTACATTCAAACTTCCCGGTTGGATATTTTGCAAATTAATTTGATTGGTATTTTCATTATTGGCAAAATCAGGTGCTCCTGAATGTATTTTTACATCTAAAAGAAAATCACCTGCATTACTGTATCTCTTATCTGCCGCATCAAAGGTTCCTGATCCGGAAGCCCATTTAAAAGGAAGATTGTTCCTGCTTGCAAAATCAATGATCGCCTGAAGAGCCAAGTCATCACAGGTAAATTCCGCCTCAGAATTATTAATTTCACTAAAATGCGCGCTCAATTGTGCCCTAAATTGATTGATTAATTTCAAATTCCACTTGTTTTTAATTTTCCATGCGCCACCGCCTTTACCAGCTTCATTTCCAACAAACTGCTATTGGGAGATATTACCCACTATGATACATTACCCAATAGTCTATTATCGAAACCTAACGGGCGTCGAAGGGAAAAATGGAATATCTTCAAAATTTTTAGTGACGGTATATTTTCCCGAATCTAAAATGATACCCCATTGAGAAAAAACATTCTCTTTAATGTTATCAGCTCTATAATTCATTATTTTTTTGTCACCACTAAAAATGTCCTCTACCCCCGAATACACAAAAAATGATTTTTGATAAAAGTTGACTGTAAATAAAGGGTTTTTCTTTTTTAAATATTCAACGTTATACACCCTTTTTTTTAATGTAATTATCGTTTTTGTTGGATATATTTTATCTGCGTACAATTCATATATGCAATCATCACATGGGTTTTCTTTTATAAAATAAAAAACAATACTATCAAATTTATCATTTGGCAATAAAGTCGTGTACGTAGGTGATAATATAAAGTCGTGACGGGAAGAATCGATTTTCCTCTCTTTATCTGAAATAGTCAAGATTTGATCTGACAATTGGGATTAACTTTAAGTTACCACACTTGTTAATCAACCCCAAAATGTCAGATCATGAAATCAGCATCTAAGTTAATCAAAAGTAAGTTAGGGTTAAGGGAATTGATCAAAGGCCGATCAGTTTAAAGTCTACAGCTTTTGTGAGAGTGTAAGATAAACTGTGTCAGAAGTTAAAATCTTAACTTTAAACACAGTAAAATGAAAAAGAAAATCCCACCGGCCTCAGCGCCATTTGATTACGAGTTAGCGAAGGAAAAAGTAAAGGAACAGTTCCGGACTGGCAAATCCTTATATGGCAAAGATGGGGCCTTTGCGCCACTCCTGCAAGACATGCTCAATTCAATTCTGGAAGGCGAGATAGAAGGCCACCTGGATGAAGAAGAGCGTGAGGGCGGAAACCGCAAAAATGGCAAGAGCAAAAAAACGCTGAAAACATCCTCCGGCAATATCGAGGTCTCCACTCCCCGGGACCGGTTAAGCAGTTTCGAGCCGGAGATCGTCAAAAAGCGAGAGACCATCATGGCCCAGACGCTGGAGGAGAAGATCATCGGCCTGTACGGTCTGGGCACCAGCCTGCGTGACATCAGCGCTCACATCAAAGAGACCTACGATACGGACATCTCAGCAGCCACATTAAGCGCGATTACCGACAAGGTGATCCCAATGGTCAAGGAATGGCAGCAGCGGCCTTTGGAGGAACTGTATTGCATTGTATGGCTGGATGCGATGTATTACAAGGTCAAAGAAGATGGTCGAGTGCAGACCCGGTGTGTATACAATATTCTCGGAATCAATAAGGAAGGGCAAAAGGATGTGCTGGGCATGTATGTTTCTCAGAGTGAAGGGGCCAATTTCTGGCTGGGAGTGATCAATGACCTGAAGCAACGAGGCGTCAAAGATATATTGATCGCCTGCATCGATGGTCTGAAGGGATTTGAGGAGGCCATCCGGACGATCTTTCCTGAGACCGAGGTGCAGACCTGCGTAGTACACCAGATCCGTAACAGTTTGAAATATGTGGCCAGCAAGGATCAGAAAGCGTTTATGGCTGAGCTGAAGCCGGTTTACCGCGCGGACAATGAAGCCCAGGCCTTGGATGAACTGGCTAAACTCAAGGACAACTGGGGGAAGAAATATCCGATGGTCATCAACTCCTGGGAAACCAACTGGCCCAGGTTGTCAACCTATTTTAAGTATCCGGCCGGCATCCGTAAGCTCATCTACACCACCAATACGATTGAGGGATACCACCGCCAGATCAGGAAGGTGACCAAAAACAAGGGCGCCTTTACCAGCGATATGGCGCTATTGAAACTGATCTACCTGGCCACTGAGCGCATCGCTAAGAAATGGACTATGCCCTTGCAGGGATGGGCCGTCTCCGCCTCGCAGCTAAAGATTATATTTGGGAACAGAATGATAACGGCCTTGTGATATCCTTCCGTAAAAAAGAGGCGGCGCCTTGCTCTTTGAATGGAGCTGCCGCCGCCTCAATTAAACTAGTTCAAAATTATACGCTGACACAGTTCATCTTACAGACCC
>DASYBV010000004.1:0-26133 GCA_036500545.1 Puia sp.
GACCTTCACCGGTGACCTGGCGGCCAGCCTGCTCAACCGCGACCAGTCCTACCAGCAAATAGACAGCATCGGCTATTACAAGATCCCGCACCTGATGCAGAAACTAATGCCCATCAATTACAGCTCGGTCTTTAGCTATGCGGGCCAGGCCCAGTTGTCTCTCCTGCTGAATAATTTCAACGCCTCCGCAGGCTATCGCCGTATAGAGCCGGATTTTACCTCCCTGGGCGTACCCTATGCCCTCAACGATCTCCAGATGGTCAACGCCAGTGCAGGCACCAGTCTCGACAAAGGGCATTTCAGCGTCAATGCGGCTTATAATGGTCAGCACAACAACCTTTCCCACATGCTTAGCTCCACCCTCCTGACAAGGACGGGCAACCTCTCTCTCAACGCATTCATGAACAGCCACCTCAATGTGAATATGAACCTAACCGGCGTCCAGGTCTACCAACGGGACGGCCTGCTCCAGCTCAGTGATTCCGTTCGTATGAACCAATTCATGTTCACCGCCACGTTGGCGCCCAGCCTGAACTTTGTCGATGAACACCGGCAACATACGATCGGCGCCACCTTCACCTACACGGACCTGGCCGATCATAACCCCCTGACGGCTGCTCAGACAGGCGGCAATAACTTCTCTTCCTCCCTCAACTATTCCCTCTTTTTCTCCCAGGCCTACTGGGGGGTCAACGCAGCGATCCTCTACAGCCAGTATGGACAGTCGCAGAACAAATATGTGTCCACCGGGCTGAATGCCGGTCTCAACGCCCAGTTCCTGGAGAAACATAACCTGGCGGTACAAGGCAGCGTGGGCTATTTTATAAATCACAATTCGGGCTCGCCGGCAGCCAACAACACGACCTTTTCATTTAATGGCACCTATGCCATGCATACGCATTCATTAAGTATTTATGTGAATTATATCCTTACACCGCCTATCAACCTGAACCCGCTGAACGGGATAAACAGCGTGCCGATCGCCATCAATAGCAAGAACCTGGCAGGTGGAATAGCCTATACTTTTCATTTTTAAAAAATTATATGAACCGGACACTCCTTATATTCCTTCTCTCCCTACTGCTCCTGCCAGGGCTGCGGGCCCAGTTCCCGGTACGGGTGCAGGTAAATGTCGTTCAGCCGGTGCCCCCGTATCTCCCCCAGATCAAGGCGGATATCGCCGGCAACCGCTCCGGCCTGCTGAACCAGGATATCAGCAGCCACCTGTCCATCATCCTTAGCTATACCGGTAGGGCGCAGGCGCATATCAAACTGTCCGGTAGCATCCAACGCGTGGCCCCTTCTCCCCTCGGTGTTTCGGTCCGGCCGGACTATCAACCGGCCCAGCCCATCATCATGGGCCCGCAACAACCTATCCTCAGCCTTACCAGGGACATGCTGCAAAGCGCCTTTGGCAATTTTTCGGAGAATTCCCTGGTCTATACCAATATGGACCTCGGCACCCTGCGGCAGAACCTCGTCGACTTTAAACTTCCGGAAGGGACCTACCGGGTATGTGTAACGGCCTACGACTATGACAAGGCGGGCCTCTCTGCGCCTTTATCTGCGCCGGGCACCGGCTGTGCCTTTTTTACGATCTGTTACACCGCCTCGGCGCCACAATTGATCCTGCCCGTATCCACCATGCTTCAATCCAATAGCGGCTTCCAGGATTTCACCCCGCATTCGCCCCAGGTCCAGTTTATCTGGACACCGCCGGCCACCACCTGCGGCATGCCCGTCGGTGCGCTTAACTACGACCTGGAGATCCGCCGGGTCTTCGAAGGACAAACGGTGACGGACGCACAAAGCAACCCCTACGCCTTTCACCAGCAGAATATCCCCACGACGACCTTCCTCCTGGATACACTAAAATATGCGCATGTCTTAGTACCTGGACAAAAATATACGGTCCGCGTAAAAGCCAATTTCATGGCCATGCCGGGAAGTCCGTTGGAGATCGCCAACCAGGGTTATAGCCAGGTAGGGGCCTTTACTTACCAACCGATAAACAACATCCCCGGCAACGGGCTGGCGGTCAATCAGGCAAAAGACACTACTCCACCCATCCCTCCCGGATCGACCATCATCCCCGGCGGGTATATCGTAAACGCCTACTCACCTGGTGGCTCCTGCCCGGCCGCCATACCCATCACCAACACCAGCGTGCTGACCTCCGGCATCGCGGGCGCGGACCTTACCATCGCGGGGTTCAAAATGCACATCACCCAGGCGAGCCTGAACAACGACGGCAGCTACAAAGGCACAGGTTATATCGTCTGGCACCCCTTTGCCAACGATATAGAACTGGCGGTCGGCTTCGATACCCTAAAGGTCAACACCGACAAGGTCGTCTACGGGGGCATGGCCACCACCGCCGCGGACCTGACAGCCACCGGCTCCAATTATGACCTCATCCAGCAACGCATTACCGACGGCCTTCATCTTCTCAACCAGGGTCTTGGCAGCGCCCCGGTCAACTTTCCCCTGGGACTCAACACGACCCTTGGCGGTGCACCCGCGACCCTCGCCATCATGGGCATCCGTTTTATGCCCGCGTGCACCAACATGAACGTGTTGTTCGATCTCAACCTCCCGGACCTGGGCGGCTGGCTCTCCCTCGCGGGCTCGGGCCTTCAGATCGACCCCAATAAAGTACTCCAACTGGATAAGGGCGGGATCCTCTTCCTGCCACAGGATCACTCACTCAGCCTGGCAGGCATGAATTTTAAATTCGATGGCTGTCCCAGCGCCGGTGATAATTCCGTGGATGTATCCAAAGGCACCTACGTACAATGGGATGGCGTAAACGGCCTGGGCAACATCACCGTCAACGCGGACCTTCAATTCACCAACGCCAACAGCATCGTAGCGGTGGACAAGAATGACAAACGGCTGACGGACCCCGCGACCATCCATGCCAATTTCAGCTTTACCGACTGGAACGACTGGATTGCCTCCGTCATACCTACGACAAACCTGGAATTGGGTTCGCTGCCGGGCTTTATGATCTCCTCGACCGGCGGATTTTATGATCACTCCACCCGGCAGAACGCATCCGGTATGACCTTTCCACCCGGCTATATCGGCGCAAGCGACCCGACATGGCAGGGCCTGTACATCAAGGACCTTACCCTGCAACTGCCCTCCAGCCTCAGCGGCACAAGCGCCGCTTCCTTCGGTTTCCATAACTTCCTATTGGATAATAGCGGCGTCACCACCACGATCAGCGCAGATAATATCCTGACCCTGGCCACCGGCAATCTGGGTGGATGGGCCTTCTCCGTCGACCATATCGGCATCGGCGTCGTACAGGATAATTTCCAAAGCGGCATGCAGATGACCGGGGAGATCAAGCTCCCCATCAGCGACGTTCCGCTGGGCTATACCTGCAACCTGGCGGCAGGAGAGGGGACAGGCCTCAATTATAGTTTTTCCGTTACGCCAAAAGGTAACTACGATGTAAATATGTGGGCCGCCACCATCGGTCTGCAAAGCAATTCCTCGCTGACGATCACGAATAAAAGCGGTCCCTTTGTGATCAACGCCACGCTAAACGGTACCGTCGGACTAAACGCCAGCAAGGTCGACAAAAGCCTTCCCAACGTGACCGTCACCGCCCTCAGCTTCCAGGGGATGACACTCACCAACAGCGATCCAAAGACAAACGGTTTCAATTTCGATCCCGGTAACTGGAGCTTCGGCGGCAAACGGCTCAACAGCACTGCCATGAACGACCTTCCCAATGGAACGATCGCCGGCGGCCCCTCCGCGCAAAGCGACGGCCCCGACACCCAAAATGATGGCCCCAGCCCCTCCTTCTTTGGTCAAAACGAGGACCCCGTTCCCTTACCCTTCAGCCAGAACAAGACGCCCGCGCCCTTCGACGACGGCGGCAGCCAGGCCTCCGCCGACGGGTTCTCGCTCAATTTCACCGGCTTCAAACCCTATGTAAAGATCACCCCCGCCGAAGCCAATATCGGCGTCACCTTCACGATGAACGCCGTACTCGACGAGTCGGGCATGGGCATCGGCGGCTCCGCGACGATGGATATCTTCGGGACGGTCGACTTCCCCAAAGGCGGCACACCCATGATCGTACGTCCAAACATAAACCTCGACTCCATTGCCATCAATGCCGACCTCGATGTGCTAAAGGTCAGCGGCTCCCTCGCCTTCAAACACAATGACCCCACTTTCGGCGACGACGTAAAGGGTCATCTCGACCTTGTCTTCCTGAGCACCGTCGAAGTCGACGCAGCCGCCATCTTTGGCCATACCGTAAATCCCGACGGCTCCTATGGATACAATTACTGGGGCCTCGCCGCACTTGCCTATTGGCAACAAGGCATCGAATTCCCGCCCGGGCTCTCGCTAAACGGTCTTGGCGGCGGATTTCATTATAATATGGCCATGGGTACATCGACCCTGAAGACGGTTACCGGCTCAAGCGACGTCTCCAGTCCCGCCGCGATCATCAACGACCTTCAACCAAAGGCGGGCACGCTCGGCTTCGATGCCCAGGTCGTCCTTGCCTTCCTGGGACCAAACGTCTTCTGTCTCGAACCCACCCTGGCCATGGATTTTAGCCCCAGCCAGGGTCTGGAACACGTCCGCTTCTCCGGCAACGCAGAAATACTCTCTTCCAATCCCCCACAGGCGGGCACCGGCATCATAAACGGAACGATGGTCGCAGACCTTACCACCAACCCGACAAATTTTAATTGCACCGTGGCGGCAGATATCAAACAGCCCCCGCTACAGCTCAACGCGAACGTCCAGTTCAATCTCGGCGCGCTCGGGGATTATTTATACGTCGGCACCCCTGCACCTCCCGGCACTGACTTTAAAGACCCCGCCATCAACTCCATGGTCAACGTAACGGTCGGTTTCGACGAGAAGATCGCCTATGCCAATCTCACGGTATATGGCTATTTCGACATCGGCAACGTCCTGCCCTCCTCTCCCTATATCCCTCCGGCCATCCAGAATACCCAGGACCATGACGGCAACAGCATGGCGCAGGGCGTCGTCGATAAGTTTACCGGCATGCTCCAAAGCCTGCAGATGACAAACGACGCATCACACGACGTCCACGGCACCGTCAACAACCCCGGCTTTATGCTCGGCGCCGGCATCCATTTCTCCGCAGGCCTTGACCTCGCCGTCGTCAGCGCAGACGGCAGCCTCGACATCGGCTTCGCCGCCATGCTCGAACATTTCGATCCCTCCGAAGTAAAGGCCTGCTCGGCGGACGGTAAGATCGGCTTTAATAATTGGTATGCCATGGCCATTTTCTACGCGGACCTCAGCGCCGATCTCAGCGTCGGACCGGTCACCGTGGCAAGTGTAAACGCGGGAGCGGTCCTCTCCGCCGGTCTCATCAGCCCGAGCTGGGCCTCTGGTGACGTCTGGATCGACGTTAGCGCACTCGGCGTCCTCCACTTCCACGGCGATGTCTCCATCAATATCGGTAACCCCTGCAGCCTCGTAAAGGACCCTCTCGACAATATCGATATGATCGGTGACTTCGGTCCGCGTGGAAAAAGCGGTCAAAGTGTGGACCCTTCTTCTTTGCCGTATGTGATCGGCAACGTACCGTTGGACCAGGATTATCCTGTCGTTGTCAATGACGGCAGCTCTCGCGTCTATCGCTTCAAGGTCGACTCCTACGACGTGACCGACGCAAACGGCAGCCCTCTCGGCGGCGCCAGCGTGCAAAAGATAAGCGACTACGAAGAAGACGTTCTCCACGGTCAGATGCTTTGCGGCAACGCCAACTACAACGGCCATATCCGCGTCAGCGCCTACCGCACGGACGCCGGGGACCCCAATACGCCGTTGGTCACACAAGACACGACGTTTGGCTTTACCACCGGACCCCGCCCAAATACCATCATGACGGACAACATCATCTATAGCTGGCCCATACCTCAACAGCGTTATCTGTTAAAACAGGAGTTTGGCGGACAGGGACGAGTCGCCGTAACACAGGACGTCAGCTACCTCCTGCATCCCGGACAACCCGACGAATGCAGCGCGACACCGCCGCCGCCGCCCGCCGCGACAAAACCTTCCGCTACGCCCAACACCAAACCCCTGCTGATGACGGCGATCCCGTCAAAGACCGCCACGACACAGCTCCTGGCGAAATTCTTCCCCGCCTCCGGCGGCGATACGCTCCAGACCACCTTCTCCTATAGTTATAACGTACAGGACCTGACGGGTATCCTCCAATTCCCCCTGCCCGCCCTTCGCAACAGTACGGTCTACAACCTCCAGATCTGGGTAGTACCACCGCCCTCCGCCAAGAACAATGCACAGGTCAACACCGGCAGCTATACAAAGACAAAGACCCAGACCTATACCCAGTACACGATGAACGATAACCACAACCTCGTCGCCACCCAGGTGACAAAACAGGTCACCGACACCAATTTCAGCAACACCCTGAGCGGCGCACGAACGATGGCGGCTACCGACAGTGCCCGGGTGATCCTGGCCATGCAGTTCGGCACCAGCCAGTACGACAAATTTGCCGATAAAATGACCGCCTACGGCGCCTGGGCCACCGGCGACGAAATGACCTACCAGTTCAATATGCCGATCTATAGCACCGCCGCCGGCGCCGAGCCCTTCGATGAGTTCGAGATCAATAATTTCAAGTCCACTTGCACCAGCAACGGCTATAAGACGCCATCCATCGGACACCTCTTTAACGCCGACGTACCCTGGGACGGCACCGCGCACAACGATATGGAGGCGGCCCCCCTTTACCTCTATTCAACCGCCCTCATCAACTATACCCACGCCACCGTGGACCTCGGCTTCCCCGAAACAAGATCCTGGTTTGGCATACCCATGGACAGCCTCGTCAGTCTCGAAAACATGCCCTTTCAGCCAAAACTCCCGGACGGCAAATTCGGCGCCCGGTTTACCTCGGTGACGAACGCCTCCATATACATCAACAACACTGCCTATGAAACACCTGCCAATAAGGACAATACCATCTACTACCAATCCCCCGACAAGAAGACGTCGCTGCTGACGGCCAATTACTCCAGCTCCTTGCTGCCGATGACCCCCGGCACACCAAAACCCCCGCCTGGTCTTTTGTGGCGCAGGGATAACATTTTTTACAACGATCATATGCTCCTTAGCGCTTTTGCAAACGACCTGGCGACAAAAAGCAGCCAGCTCTACGGCCAGGCCGTCATCGATCTCCTTACGTATTGTCCGGGCTGTATCGTAGAACAGGTCAACGGTTATTACGGCTCCATCAGCATGACCGCGGAATCCTACGCGCAGGCGAGCGGCGGCGGCGGCCAGACGCTGATACAGGACATCAATAATTTTGTGGCCCAGCCTTTCCAACTGTTCCCCCCGACGGCACGGCGACCCATCAATTTTACGTATTCCTTCCCCTCACCCAATCCCGCGCAGGCGACCGGGCAATACTCATCGACATTCAATTATAAGTCGATGCCCGTATTCCAGTCACAGGTGCAGATTACGATCCAGGGAGGAAAAGCAGCCAATCAACCCACGCCGACACCGGCCGCAAGCCCGGCGCCCATCATCCTGAAAAACGCGGTACAGGCAAAGACCCTCTTAACCACCAAATATAATCTCCACTAGCATGAACCGATTGACAAGCCATACCGCCGCGACGTTCCTGCTGTTTTTTACGCTGTTTGCCGCCGCACAGCACGCCACCGCGCAGCCTGCCAACGCGGGTCCCGCCACCGCGCAGCCTCCGCTCCGGCGCCTGAAGACCGCGATTATCGCAAAAGGGTACGAGGATTCCATCGTCATCCGTTGGGCGCCCGCCGATCCGCAAACCTGGATCCTCGGTAACGAGACCGGCTACCACCTTTCCCGCATCGATCTCTCGACGCCCGGTCACCCCATACGAACCGATCTCGGCCCCGCGCTTTTTTTGCCGATGCCCGAACGACAGATCCTTGCCGGGCTCGATACCACCGACCAAAAGACAAAATACGTCACGGTGGCGGCAAAAATGCTTTATGGCAAACAATACAGCACCCTGCGTACGGCGCCCCGCAGTTTTATGCAGGAGGTCAAAGGCCAGCACGGCGCCCTCGTACTCCGCTACAGCGTGGCCATGATGGCGGCAGATTATTCTCCACCCGCCGCCGATGTCCTGGGTCTTCGTTTTGTCGACCGCCAGGTCCGCCCCGGCGGGAAGTATGTATACCAACTGTCCTGCACCCCAAAAGGAAGGTTTCACATCGATTCGGCGTCGGTGTTTGTGATCAATACAAAGGCAAAAAAAGAACCCGTCCCGCAGGGTCTCGAAGCCTATGGCTTCGATCGCAAGATAGAGATCCGCTGGCTGCGCCGCCAGGAGGGTAATTTCAGCGGCTTTTACCTTGAGCGAAGCGATGACGACGGCGCGACCTGGCACAGCCTGACAAAGGCAGCTTACAATTCGAGCTATGTTCCACCCACCGGCAATAATAAAAAGGATTCGGCCCTGGCAAAAGGTAAAAATTCAATCCTCCGCGATCAGCAGGTCTTTACAGACAGCGTCGCACAAAATAATAAACCCTATCAGTACCGGTTGCGCGCGATCAATGGTTTTGGCGAACTTAGCCCCTATTGCGCGCCGGTAGTGATCCGCGGACGCGATCTCACCCCGCCTGTCGCGCCCCTGATCGACTCGGCAAAGAACATCACCGGCCGCCAGATAAAACTCTGGTGGCGTCAGGCAACGACAAGCCCCGATCTGGCCGGCTATATCGTCGAACGCGGCGCCACCAACAAAGGACCCTTTTCGGCCCTGTCCCGCGATCTCCTCGATAAACACACCCGCTCTTTTATCGATACCACGGCCCAACCGCACCAGGGCAATTTTTATGTCGTACTCGCCGTGGACTCGGCGCATAACCTGTCGGCTTCCGCCCCCATGCCCGCCTTTCTCACGGACACGACCGCTCCCGCCCCCCCCATCGGGCTCACCGGTCGCATCGACTCCAACGGACTCGTAAAACTGGAATGGCAGGGCAACAAGGAAGACGACCTCCTCGGCTACCAGGTCTATGCCTCCGTCAATCCCAACTACGCGTTTTCTCAGGTGACCCACACCGTGATAAGGGGCCATCGCTTTACCGACACGGTGGCGATGAATTCCCTCGACCGGCATATGTATTACCGGGTCCTGGCGCTCGATAAAAGTTATAACCACTCGCATTTTTCCGCCACCGCCGAGTTGAAAAAGCCCGTTCTGATCCCGCCCTCCGCACCCGTGGCGGGGAAGGTAACGGTCCACAAAGGGAAAGCCGATATCGAATGGATGGAAAGCCGCAGCGAAGGCGCCGCTGGTTACGAGGTCTTCCGCAAGGAGACCGGAAAGGACTGGCAGTCCATCGGCCGTCTGCGACAGGACTGGACCACGCCCTCCGTTCATTTTGTCGACACGGCCATCACCGCCAACATTGACTATTATTACGCGGCCGAGACACTCGACAGCTCGGGACTTCGATCCACCCGCTCCTTTGCCGTCCATGTGCGAAACAATGCGATCGATACCTTGCCGGCCGTCAATAATTTACGGGCAACCCTGGACCCTCACAGCCATAACATACAGTTGAACTGGCAATTCCAGGACACGGGCGATTACTTTTTTGTAGTATATCGTTCCGTCAATAACGGCACCCTGGATGCCTGGCGCTCCTTTGACAACGGTACGCAATCCGCGACGGATTCCCCCATAAAGCCCGGTAATTATAGCTATGCCATCAAAGTGGTCCATAGGGATAGAACGGGCACGCCCGCGCTTAGCAAACCCATTATCGTAAACGTAAATAATTGATCCGCTCTCATTCTATAAATAAAAAAACAAGGCCATGAACAGCAAGACATTCTTATCCATCATAACTGCCTTTTGCCTCCTGTCGGCAAGTGCATTACTACATTCCTGTGCAAAGGAAGGACCCCAGGGCATCCCCGGTCCCGCAGGCGACTCTGTCGGCCCGGCGGGGCCAATTGGACCGACGGGTCCGGCGGGACAGGACGGGAGCGTGATCTATAGCGGTAATGGAGCACCCACTCTTTCGCTGGGGAAGAACGGAGATTATTACCTCGACAAGAGCAACGGTAACCTATACGGGCCGAAGACAGCCAACGGTTGGGGGAGTCCGCTTGCCCTGACTGCGGGACAGGGGGCTGCCGGCGCCCAGGGCCCGGCGGGTCCTTCCGGCCCACAAGGTCCTTCCGGTTCACAGGGTTCTCAAGGAGCGCAGGGTAATCCGGGCAGCCAGACCTACAGCGGCAACGGTGCGCCGGCGACGACCCTGGGCATTATTGGCGACTATTACCTGGATAAAACCAACTTCCTCCTTTACGGACCCAAGACTGCTGCAGGGTGGGGAACGCCAATCCTGCTTCGGGGAGCACAGGGACCCCAGGGCCCGGCGGGACCAGCGGGAGTGCCCGGAAGCCAGATCTTTGCAGGGACCGGCGCACCTGCCGCCACGCTGGGCAACATCGGCGACTATTACCTGGATAAAAGCACGGGCAATTTTTATGGTCCGAAAACGGCCAATGGATGGGGGTCCCCGATCGCTCTAAGCGGAGGCTCCGGTTCCCAGGGTCCTGCCGGTCCGCAGGGTCCGTCTGGTCCACAGGGACCTGCCGGTGCGACGGGTGCAACAGGCGCGACAGGCGCCGCAGGGGCCGCGGGCTCGAAGATCTATAGTGGTAGCGGGGCTCCCCCCGCCGGCACCGGTACGATCGGCGATTACTATATCGACGATACCCACGCGATCCTATACGGGCCAAAGACCGGCAGCACCTGGCCGGCGACGGGACTGAGCCTGCAGGTGAACAATACCATCACCTATAACTTTGTAAACAAGGTACAGCTTAACCTGCCGTATAAATGGGTGGTACCTGTCTCGTCAAACTATTCCGGTACGGCGGACCAGATCCTGCTGCCTTTTAATAATGCGGCGGCACAGACGACCGGGTTTACCATTCCGCAGTCGATCGTGGACAATGGCATCGTGCTCGCCTATATCCGCTATTTCAATGGACCGCCGAATGATACCGCCACGGATGCCGGGATGAGCGCCTGGCACCAGATCCCGTTTTCGACAAACTACTTTATCAATGGGGTAAGTTTGCCGATCAACCTGAATACGGGTATGGATGACAACGGGTTCTATATCTACCTGAACAGCGCACAGGCATTCCAGGGGAATACCTATGCCACCGCAAGCTACCCCGCGGTGATCCGGATCGTGTTGATCCCGGATGGCCAGATCAATACCATTCAAAACTATGATCCCAATCTAAAGACCGGTATGCCGATGCACTCCATCTTTTAGAATGCCATTCACACCCGCTTTTGGGAGAAGGCCCTTCTCACACCCGGTGGTTTCGTTCAAAACGGACACCGGGTGTATCGGGTGGGGAAAAAATTGCACAAAATATAGCCTGATCCCTTAACAGTTCCTTTAACTATTTCCGGCATTGTTCTTGAAAACAGTAAGGAGAGCTAATATCTACTATTTTTCATCTAAAATTTATAATCATGAGTGCTCAAAAAGTTTTGATCGGCGCCCTGGCAGGCATCGTCGCAGGAGTGGCCATTGGTGTTCTCGTCGCCCCCGCAGAAGGAAGTGAGACCCGTCAACGAATAGCGGACTCCGCCGACTCCTTTAAAAAGAAATTGCGGAAACTAAGAGGAATAACATCCGACGAGCTGGATGAGCTGACCGACATCTTTGAAAAAGAAACACAGGGCCTGAAAGAAGACGTTCGCAGCCGCGTGCTCGAGCTTATAAAAGCTGCCAAAGTAAAGGGCAACCATATTAAGGAAGAGGCATTGTCCTAGGTCGGCCGGTCATTGTACCTGTACCGCCTGATGGCGTAATGCCCGCCGTAAAGCGAGGAGTCAAGGTTGACTCCTTTTTTTATTAGTATACCCCCGCCCGCTCCGCCCGGCCGTTGGTATAATATGCCCTCGTAATCTGCTGAAATCGCATTAATTTGCACCCTCACCTTTAACGACAGCATTTCTATGTCCATCGATTTTCGTTCAGATACCGTTACGCGCCCTACACCCGCCATGCTGACCGCTATGATGCAGGCGAAAGTGGGTGACGATGTTTTTGGGGAAGACCCCTCGATCAACCAGTTGGAAGCGATGGCCGCAAAGCTCTTTAATATGGAGGCGGCCCTTTACTGTCCCAGCGGCACCATGTCCAACCAGATCGCCATTAAATGTCATACCCAGCCGGGGGATGAGGTCATTTGTGAAAAAAGCTCCCATGTCTATATCTATGAAGGCGGCGGCATCGCCTTCAACTCCGGCTCCCAGGTCCGGGCCCTCGAAGGCGACCGGGGCAGGATCATCGCCGGACAGGTCTCCACGGCCATCAACCCGGATGATGTTCACCGGGCCCGCACTTCCCTTGTCTCGCTGGAAAATACCTGTAACAGGGGAGGAGGGAGCTGCTACGACCTGGAGGAGATAAAAAAGATCCGGCAGGTCTGCACCGACAACCAGCTAAAGCTGCACCTGGACGGCGCCCGCCTTTTCAATGCCCTGGTGGCTACCGGACAGACGGCGGCAGAATACGGACAGATCTTCGACAGCGTTTCCGTATGCCTCAACAAAGGACTGGGCTGCCCGATCGGCAGTATCCTGATCGGACCGGCCCCCTTTATCCGCCAGGCCCGGAGAGTACGGAAGGTCTTTGGCGGCGGCATGCGCCAGGCAGGCTTTATGGCGGCCGCGGGGATCTATGCGCTGGAAAATAATGTAGACAGACTGGCCGAAGATCACCGGCATGCCCGCGAGATCGCCGCGGCCCTGGAGAAAAAAGAATTTGTCCGTTCCATCCTGCCCGTCGAGACCAATATCATCATCCTGGAAGTGGCTTCCACCTACTGCACCCGGACGCTGGCCCATACGCTAAAAGAACAGGGTATCCTGGTCATCCCCATCTCGGCAAATCAGATCCGTTTTGTCGTCCACCTGGACATCACCCCGGAGATGGTCCGGCGAACGATCGGGGTCATAAAAAGTTTGGCCGGCGAAAGTTTGTTAATAACGGCTTAATCGACGACAATCGTTTATAATCGGTAAATTTAGAGGGGCAATGCTCCTTTTTCACACACAATAAAACAGATTGGTATGTTCCCGAAAGTAACACCAAAAGACACAAAAGCCTGGCAGCAATTACAACAGCATTATCAGGCGGAAATGAAGGATACGCATATGCGCAGCCTGTTCGCGGCAGATCCGCAGCGATTTTCCAACTACTCCCTTCGGCTGGATGAGATCCTTTTTGATTATTCAAAGAACCGGGTCACGGACAAGACCCTGGGTCTTTTAAGACAGCTGGCGGAAGAAAGCAAGGTGAAAGAGGCGATCGAAGCCATGTTCTCCGGGGAAAAGATCAACCAGACCGAAGACCGGTCCGTACTTCATACCGCCCTGCGCAATCTCTCCGGCAGCCCTGTATACAGCGACGGAAAAGACGTGATGCCCGACGTCCTCCGGGTACTCGCGCAGATGAAGTCCTTTTGTGCAAAAGTACACAGCGGCCAGTGGAAGGGATATACCGGCAAGAAAATAAAATATATCGTCAACATCGGTATCGGCGGCAGCGACCTGGGACCCGTCATGGTCACGGAAGCGCTCCGGCCGTATTGGGTGGAGGGTATGCAGGCCTATTTTGTCAGCAATGTCGACGGCACCCATATCGTCGAGACCCTGAAAAAAGTGACACCCGAAGAGACCCTCTTTCTTATCGCCTCCAAGACCTTCACCACCCAGGAGACGATGACAAACGCCCATACCGCCCGCGACTGGTTCCTCGCATCCGCCAAAGACGAGACGCAGGTAGCCAAACACTTTGCCGCCCTTTCCACCAATGAAAAGGAAGTAAAGAAATTTGGTATCGATACGGCCAATATGTTCGAGTTCTGGGATTGGGTGGGGGGACGATATTCCCTTTGGAGCGCCATCGGCCTTTCCATCGCCCTCACCGTCGGATACGACAACTTCGAATCCCTGCTAAAAGGGGCGCACCAGACCGATCTTCATTTCCGGACCACCCCCTTCGAAAAGAACATACCCGTCACCATGGCCCTGATCGGTCTTTGGTATACAAATTTCTTCGGGACCCAGACGGAGGCGATCCTTCCGTATGACCAGTATATGCATCGCTTTGCCGCCTATTTCCAGCAAGGGAATATGGAAAGCAACGGGAAAAGCGTAGACCGTAACGGCAACCCCGTCGCCTGGTCTACGGGCCCCGTCGTATGGGGAGAGCCCGGCACAAATGGCCAGCACGCCTTTTACCAGCTTATCCACCAGGGCAGCGTCCTCATCCCCTGTGACTTTATCGCCCCGGCGATCAGCCATAACCCGATAGGAGACCATCATGTAAAGCTATTGTCCAACTTCTTCGCCCAGACCCAGGCGTTGATGAACGGAAAGAATAAAGAAGAGCTGGAGGCGGAAAAAGTACCGGCCGCCCTCATCCCCTACAAATTGTTTAGCGGCAACCGGCCCACCAATTCTTTTCTTCTGAAGGAGATCACCCCCTTTAGCCTGGGTGAGCTGATCGCCTTATATGAACACAAGATCTTCGTCCAGGGCGTCATCTGGGATATTTTTACCTTTGACCAGTGGGGCGTGGAGCTGGGCAAACAGCTGGCGGGAAAGATCCTTCCCGAATTGCAGAACGCCGATGAAGTGCATTCCCATGACTCCTCGACCAATGGATTGATAAATGCCTTTAAGAAATTGAGGTAAGATTTGTGTAAACCTCTTTCTGCTGGCAGCGGCCCCCGCCCTGCTTACTGCTCTTTCGGCAAATAGCCAAACCCCGCCTCCGCCCGGGAGACCCCTTCCTGCGCTCTGGCAACCCTTGCCGGGAAATAGCCGGTCGGTCCCTAAAACTATGATTATCAATAGGTCGTCTGGCGTGACAAGACTGACCACCCAACCCGATCTCCATACCGTCCGCATTCTTCGCCCGGACAATATGCCCTGCCGGATGACCGACCTCGCCCGGCTCGAAAAGATGCCCGTCCGGCGCGCCGGCAATGCCGATCGGATAAACCGTCTCTCCCCGCCAGGCAACGGCCCGGCCTGCCCCGTAAAATAAAAAAGGGCGGTGTAAAGACACCACCCGTCAAGGTCTAACCATTGTTTGCCATAAAAAACGATCACCAGAACAGGAACACCTTCGACAGACTCCAAACGATCCGTCAGACATCCCCGTCATTGCAGTTACGGAAGGAGTCGAACCCTCGTAAAAGGTCTTGCGGACCTCCGCCTTTCCCCTCGGCCACGTAACTCATAAAGCTCCCGTCCTTTCATGCCGCTAAAGTAATTCAAACCAATTAGTCCACCAAATAAGTAGACTAATATCTTTTGTCCACATTTTTTATGTTTTTGTTATAAAATAAAAAATGAATGGGTTCGTTTTCTGTTAACTTTGCCCCCATTAAAAAAACTACGGCAGGTCTACCATGGAATATAAAGAACGCTCCCCAAAGCAGTCCGGTATCTACTACTCAGCCCCACTTCTAAAGACCGCCTGCCTCGCAGGCGCCTGTTGTTTAGCACTCGCGGTCAGCGCCTGCAACGGCGGACACCCGGATGCCAATAAAAAAGGGGACAATGCCACCGCCGCAAAAACAAAAGCATCTGCCCCGGCAAAAGATACGATCATCACAGAACCGGCCGGTCCCATCGACACGGCTCTTTACAATAAAAGATTGAAATGGCTCGCCAATGGCGACTCTTCCGGCCGCTGGCCCGTCAAAACGGCCTATCCGCTCCCCGGCGCTATCCTTCCCTTCAAAAGGATCGTGGCCTATTACGGTAACCTCTATTCCAAAAGGATGGGCGCCCTTGGCGAATATCCCCCGGATGAAATGCTGAGAAGATTACAGGCAGAAGCAAAGAATTGGGCAAAAGCGGATACGACCATTCCCATACAGCCCGCCCTTCATTATATTGCCGTCACCGCCCAGGGCAGTGCTGGGAAGGACGGTAAATATCGTGCGCGTATGCCGTTCAAACAGATCGATTCCATTCTGCATATCGCCGCCCGTATCAACGCGATCGTATTCCTGGACATCCAGGTCGGTTTCAGCAATGTACAAACCGAGGTTCCGCTGCTGGAAAAATATCTGAAGATGCCAAATGTACACCTGGGTATCGATGCGGAATTTGCCATGCACCCCGGTCAGCGGGTTGGCAAGAACGTCGGAACCTTCGACGCGGCCGATGTAAATTTTGCGTCGAACTACCTGGTGAACCTGGTAAAGGCCAATAACCTTCCTCCCAAGATCCTGATCGTACACCGGTGGACCCGCAACATGATCACCAACTCCAAAAACATTCATACCCACCCCGAGGTACAGATCGTCATGGACATGGACGGCTGGGGCCCTCCCGAACTCAAATACGATACCTACCGCTCCTGGGTCGGCCGGGAGCCCGTTCAGTTCACTGGTTTCAAGCTGTTTTACAAGAATGATATCCGCAAGCCCGGAAGCCGGTTGCTGACACCCAAAGAGGTCCTGGCCCTAAAACCCAGCCCGATCTATATTCAGTATCAGTAAACTTAGCGTAAGTATCATTACCTGCCGGAGGCTCCGGCTACGACATGTCGGTTCCCTGCGAGCCCCTGCCGCTGTTCTTTTGAAAATAATGATCGAGGGATAATGGCCCGCTGCCTTCCACGAGGAAAAAGAGCAATAACAGCAACACCAGGATAGCCAATCCCAGTTCCGACTGGGCCGCAAAACCGCTTTTCTGCGCATTAATAAAGACGATGGCCCCTGCGAGGATCGGGACCTGTAGTAAGGCGACCCAACGGGTCAATAGCCCTACCGTAAGCATAAATCCTCCAAGCAGATTGGCCCAGGTGATCAGGATCGCCAGCCAGCCGGCATTGCCCGACCAGGGGCTTCCCGACAGGAATTGGTCCAGCAACGCTGTATTGCTCATAAAAGTAATGCCCTTGGCAAACAAACAAAGCCCCAAAGCGACCCGCAATACTATCAGCCATCTCGGATGATGCGTGACGCTCCATGCTTGGATGTGTTGTAACGTGCTCATAGTCGTAGATTTTTATAAACAATAAAATATCTACAAAAAATTATGCAATTACTATACCCCCATGGCTTTCTGTTATAATCTCTTAATCAAGTACTTAGGGGCTTCTTCATACCCTTGCCGACCATAAAAGGCATGGGCCCGGGTCCGCCGTTCGTGGCAATGCACTTCGATCAGATGGCATCCCCGTTCGCGGGCCAGCCGCTCCGCCTCCTGCTCCATCGCCAGACCGACCCCCCGGCTCCGCGCCGCCGACTCCACGGCAAAATAGCTGATCCGGGCAAAATCTCCCTCCACGGCTATCTGCGGTATAAAATGAAGCGAAAGGAATCCCAGGACCGCCCCGTCTTCCTCCCATACCAGCATGACCTCCGCCGGGTCCTGTAGCATCCTTTCCAGCCGGACTGCGAGACCCGTTCCGATTCTTGACGGGTTCGCAGGATCTGCAGAAGGATCGGTAGACGCCATCGCCGGGTCCGGGTATCCGAGCTGTTCCAACAGCTCCCGGATCATCGATGTATCGCCGGTCTTTGCGGGTCGTATGCTCATCCTGGTTATTTTCCTCCAAGCCAGTGCTGACGGAACTGTGTGATCGCCGGTGTCACCGGCATGCCCGCCGCCTCAAATGTGGCCACCGATGCGGACGGATCTTCCTGTATGGTCAGTTTGGTCGTTCTTTCCTGCTGGCGATGAAGATAACGGACGCTGACCGTTGCGCCGGGGTGTAGCCTTTCCAGTATCTTACTGAGATCGCCGGTCGTTTTTGTATCCTGGTTGTCGATCGCCAGCAGCTTGTCATCCAAATCAAGACCCGCCTCATACAAAGGAGTGCCGCGCAGGGTATTGTTTTCGATCACCAGCCCTTCCTTCTCCGCATATTGCATCGAACCGATCCAGGACCTGCCCGGGGATGTCTTCCTGAGCAGGAATCCCGCCGGGGCCAGCAGGGCATTGTAATCGATCGGTTCATGTCCGTAAATGTATTTTTCAAAATATGTCTCGGCAAATTTCTTGTCTCCCGTCACACCGGCCAGCACGTCCTGCAATCCCGGTACGGTATAAGGGATCTCCGGTTTCCCGAATTTTTTCCAGGCTGCCTGCATCAGATCGTCCAGGGTCTTGCCAAACCGGCTTCTCAGTTCCAGGTCCAGGGCCAGCGCAATAGCCCCTCCATAGGGATAATAGGAGCTGAAGATATTCGGGTAATTCGTTTTGTCGATCGATACCCCCGCATCCGTGAACACCGCCATCTCGCTGGCCTCCACCGGGGAGTAGAGACGGGCGCCGGGCGTATTCGTCTTTGTCCGGATCAACCCGCCTACGGTTCTTTTTACATAGTCCGTATCCACGCCTACGCCGGACCGCAGGACCAGCAGACCGCCATAATACTGGGTAAACCCTTCCGCAAACCACAGCTCATAGCTCATATCGCTCTTGTCAAAATTAAAGGGCTCCAGCGTTTTGGGACGGATACGCTTTACATTCCAGCAATGAAAGAATTCATGGGCAAAGACGTCCAGCATCCGGTCTTCCCCCCGGAAATTGGCCGGGATGCTGATCATCGTAGAATTGCGATGCTCCATTCCGTCGCCATGTACATAGGGATTGATGCTGGCGAGAAAGGTATAGGTCCCGTAGTCATAGGCGGGGGTTTCTCCATACACGGCCTGCGCCTGTCGCACGATCTTTTCTACTTTTCCGCTAAAGGTGGAAAAAACGCTGTCATCACCCCCTCCGTCCAGCGCGATCCTGAATGCATAGACCTTTCCATCGGGGTTCTTTACGTTCCAACTACGATAGCGCAGGTTCCCGATCTTGGTGGGACAATCCATAAAATACTGAAGTCCCCGGGCCGAAAAGGTCCAGGGATCGGCCGATGGCTGTAACTGGGTGGCGATGGTCCAATGCCATTCCTCCGGAACATTGAAATGAATGGTGATGGGAATATTGTCAGCGCCTTTCATCCACATAAAGGCCCCGGGCATATTCAGGTGGACACCGTCCGGATCCAGCCCCACATAGGTCCCGTCGGCATAATTGCCATAGAGCGTATACTGAAGCCGGATATAACCACTGTGATGGGGGACCTCATAGACATCCCCATCGGTCCGGTTGACCTGCAACGGCCTATTCTGCTGATCAAAGGCTTTTACATCATAGACATTTTTCCCGAACTCATGGGTCGCATAGCGGCCGGGAGAAGACCGGCTCATATGGAAAACGGCCGTACGGGTGAGGACATCATTGATGACGAGCTCGATCTTAGCTTCATGGTGTGCCAGGTTGGGGAAACTGACGATATAGCTGATCCTTTGCCCGGTGACGGACTGCAGGGCGCTTACCAGCGCCAATAGAAAGACGATTCTTTTATAATCCATAAATAAGCATAAACAGTTAATAATTAGCTCAAAATAGCTAATTCTACTGAGAAGGCAATAAAATGGCTTTCCGCACGACCAGATAGGCGATGATACAGAGAAGGAGAATAAGAATGACGGCGAGATATGCCCAGGGCTGGTCTTTGAGCCGTCTTTTCAACCGGCGTTGTTTCTTTTTTTGCGTGCTTTTTTGCAAGGCCGCATTCAGCTCTTCCACATAGACCTGTACGTCTTTTTTGTCGGGGATGTTCTGGAGGCCCTCTATGGCATCATTTATAAACTCGCTGTCGGCCATGGACCGCTCCACGGCATGTCGTTGCTCTTCGGACAATTGCCCGCTGAGATAGTCCATCAACTGCTGATTGTCGATGTCCTTGTTGCTATTGGATAATATGTTCAGAAGATCATTGTTGTTCATGACAGTTTACTTTTTTCAGCCGTCTTTTTTTCCATGATCAGTTTCAGGTTCCGTTTTCCGTTCTGTATATGACTCTTTACCTGCATCAATGAAAAACCCGTCGCGGCAGCTATTTCCTGGTAGGATCTTTTTTCCAGGTAAAACAAAATTACACAGCCTTTTTGTTCTTTTCCCAATTCCTGGAGGGATTGCTCCATCAATTCCAGTTGTTGGTCCTTTTCGAGGTGCCTCCCTTTTCCCGTCTCTTCATCCCAGGCTGCCAGCATATTATCGGATAAGACCGCCGGATGTCCATGCTGGTCCCGTATTTTCATCAGACAGTGATTTCGGGCAATGGTGTAGATCCAGGACTTGAAATATTCTACCCGGTACTTGGAAAGCTCCTGGAGCACCTTGACAAAGATCTGCTGAACGCTATCCCGGGCCTCTTCCTCCCTTTTCAGGTACTTCATACATACCCCCAGCAACAATAAGGTATATCGTTGCAACAGGATCCCCAGCCACTCATTATTCCTGTCGGTATAATAGCGCTCCAGCAATTCCTGGTCGGTCATATGTTGAAAAGGATCTTTCTTCACGGTCGGTATTATAGTGAAAATAGGGTAATGTTATGAAATTTCTATACTAAGATGCCGAAGGTAAAAAAATACATAATTTTATACTAATTTCCCCGTATGATCAGAGCAATATGTTGCGTCCCCGTAAGCCCTCTCCGGGCCGAACCCTCCCACCGAACGGAAATGGTCAGCCAGCTCGTCTTTGGAGAATGCTGCGAGCTCCTGGAGTCGACAAAGGACTGGGCGCATATCCGGGGCAGCTATGATGGCTACGAAGGGTGGTGTCAGTCAACCCACCTGGTAGAGATCGACCCAGCCGATTATGGAAAAGGCGGTCATGACCTCACCCCGGAATGGGTGACCAGCCTGGAATATAACGGACATCCCATGATGGTCCCTTTGGGCAGCAACCTCACGGCGATGAAGAATGGACGGGCCCAATGGCGGAAGAACCAGGTACATTATAAAGGAAAGACCTGGGACCCCGCAAACGCAACCACCGATACAAAAGCGATCCGGCAGCTTACCTTTAAGTTCCTGAACACCCCGTATCTCTGGGGTGGAAAGACCGTTTTTGGGATCGATTGCAGTGGTTTTGCCCAGACCGTTTATAAATTTCTCGGCATCCCCCTGCTAAGGGATGCACATCAGCAGGCGACACAGGGTGAATCCGTTGGTTTCCTGGAAGAGACAAAGACCGGTGACCTGGCTTTTTTTGACAATGAGGAGGGAAAGATCACCCATGTGGGCATTTTGCTCAACGGCACCGAGATCATTCATGCCTCGGGAAAAGTGCGGATAGATAAGATAGACAATATGGGGATCGTACGGTCGGATGACTTTCAGCGAACCCATCATCTCCGGGTGATCAGACGGTTACTGCCGCCCACCGAATAAACAGAACGAACTTATTTATCAAAGAAAAGTACCTTGCCGGCGATCAGGAGCAGTCCGACGGCAAAAACCTTTTTTAACGTGGCCTCCGAAAGGCTCAGCGATAGCTTGCTGCCCAGGTAGCCTCCCACGATAAAACCGATGAAGAGCAGCCCCACCACCTTTACATCGATATAGCCTCTTTTGTAATAATTCAGGACGGCAAAGATACCAGCCGGCAATAGCAGGATACCCAGGGAAGTGCCCGTGGCCTGATGCTGGCTGAACCCCAGGAAAAAAACGAGCGCAGGGACGATGATCACCCCGCCGCCCAATCCCACAAGCCCGCTCAGCATGCCCGCAAGCAGTCCGACAATGACAAGAAGAACAATTGTTTGAAAAGTCATAAGGGGAAATTTATAAATTTGCCCCAAAGGTATAGCGGAGAGGTCTATTTCTGGCGGAAATTATCATTATAAGCCTTGATGGCATCTTCGATGACCTTCAGCGCCGTCGTCTTATCTCCAAATTCTTCCACGACCACGGTCTTATTCTCCAGCTTTTTATATTCTTCAAAAAAATGGCGCAGCTCCTCAAAGAAATGCTTGGGCAGCTCTTCCAGGTTATTATAGTGATTGACACCCGGGTCCTTGGCGGCTACGGCAATGATCTTATCGTCCGCATCGCCGCTGTCCACCATCTGCATCACGCCCAATACCTTCGCCTCCATCAGGCAAAGAGGAACTACCGGAAGCGTCGTTATTACCAGGATGTCCAGGGGATCCTTATCGTCCCCATACGTCTGGGGGATAAAACCATAATTCACCGGGTAATAAAAAGAAGAATAAATGACCCGGTCCAGCTTTAATAAACCGCTCTCTTTATCGATCTCGTATTTTGCCCTTGCACCCTGGGGGATCTCGATGATCGCATTGACGAGCCTGGGCGCATTTTGTCCTGTCGGCACACCGTGCCAGGGATGGGAGACTGTCATCATAAATAATAAGCTGTATTAGATAAGACAAACCTACTGCATCCACCGTCCCGAACAAAATTTCATTTATCGTACCTTTCCGGGAAAATAGACATAAAATGAAAAGGTGGATCTTCCTCGTTTGTCTGTCCATATGGGTGGAGCATGGTTTTGCACAACGAACGAACCGGCCGGACGTCATCATCATCCTCATGGACGACATGGGATACGGTGACACGGAGCCCTACGGCATGACGGGGATCCCCACGCCCAATTTCAACAAGCTCGCGGCAGAGGGTCTTCGCTTTACACATTATAACGTCGGTCAGCCCATCTGTACCGCCTCCCGGGCGGCCCTTCTTACCGGTTGTTACCCCAACAGGGTAGGGATGTCCGGCGCCTTGTTGCCGGGATCGAAGATCGCCCTGGATCCCGGAGAGCAGACATTGGCCTCGATCTTAAAAAAGGCAGGCTACACAACGGCCATGCTCGGTAAATGGCATCTGGGCAACCGGCCTCCTTATTTCCCCCTTCATTACGGGTTTGATTCATTTTATGGCCTGCCCTGGTCGCACGATATCTGGCCCCGCGACTTTAAAGGCAATAAGATCACCGATACGGCCAATGCCCGGTACCACTGGCCGGAATTGACGATGCTGGATGGAGACCGGGTAGTGGATACCATAAAGACGCACGCACAGCAGGAGCAATTTACCACGCTGTTCACACAGCGGGCCGTTTCCTTTATAAAGGAGAACAAAGACCATCCCTTCTTTTTATACCTGGCCCATCCCATGCCGCATGTACCGCTGGCCGTTTCGGATAAATTCAAGGGGAAGAGCGAACTGGGACTCTTCGGAGACGTGATCATGGAACTGGACTGGAGCCTGGGAGAGATCATGAAGACATTGGATGATACGCACCTGGCGCAAAACACCATCTTAATAGTAGCCAGCGATAACGGCCCCTGGCTCAACTTTGGCAATCATGCCGGCTCATCGGGCGGTCTCCGGGAAGGGAAGGCTACCACCTTCGAAGGAGGGACAAGAGTGCCGCTTCTCATCCGCTGGCCGGGAAAGATCGCCGCCGGGGGGATCAACAGTCACCTCATGACCTGTATGGATCTTTTGCCCACGATCGCCGCTGCCACCGGCGCGACCCTGCCGGAAAAGAGGATCGACGGAATGAATTTTCTGCCGGCCTTAACAACCGGCGACGGTGATGGGGCTGCCCCCCGGGAGGTCTTCTATTATTATTTCGGCAAGAATGAGCTCCGGGGTATCCGGTATAAGAACTGGAAGCTGGTGCTGCCCCATACCACCTCTTCCTATACGGCCCTGCATGGAAAAGACGGGATAGGAGGGAAGATTCCGCATATACCCGTGCCGATGGCCTTGTATGACCTGGCGCATGATCCGGGAGAGGCATATGACGTACAACAGCTGTATCCTGAAATGCTGCAAAAATTATTAAAGATCGCAGAGGAGGCCAGGGACGACCTGGGCGATGATCTGACCGGGCGGAAGGGAAAGAACCGGAGACAACCGGCGTTCCTTCCTTAACAAATGCCCCGCCCGACGGCCTGGCTTGTTCTTTTATTTCTTGGCATTCAGGATCTCTTTGAGATCTACCAGCCATTCCCCTTTTATACGCACAACCTTGATCGTGGTGGTATCTTTTTTGTAGGTGTTGGCATAGGTATAAAAGGTAGTGGAATCATTCAGCGGCTGGAGCTGGATGACAAGGATATCGGCATCCCTGTATTTATTTTGCACCTCATGATCCATGCCGTCATAATCTTTTTTCCATTTGCTCAGCAGCATCTGGTTCGTCGAGTCGGGATAGAGAAAAAAATTGGCTTTGTCATAATTGCCATCCAGGGAGGCGCGGATAAATTCCCGTCCTGCATCCTGTGCATCTTCTGCTTTTTTAAAGGAGTGAGCGTCGCTGCAGCCTGCAAAAAGGAAGATCGACGACAAAAAGAGCATCGAAGGGGTGATCAATTTCTTTATCATATGGTAAAAGTAGCAAAAAAAAGCCTGCAGACATATCTGCAGGCCCGTAGTTTATAGGTCAAAGGGAACCTGATTACTATTTTTTATACTTCTTTTCACTTTTCGGGCCTATCGGTTGCCCCTGTACTCATGCGCACGGTCTGCTGCGTCGCCCTGTTCGTTCTTCTCCTTTTCATAGGCCTTGATGATGGCCTTTACCAGCCGGTGACGGACCACATCTTCTTCATCCAGTTCTATATGAGCGATACCGTCGATGCCCTTCAGGATATAGAGTGCCTTTGACAAACCGCTCTTCTGGTTCTTTGGCAGATCGATCTGTGTAAGATCGCCCGTTATGATCGCCTTGGCGTTGGCGCCGATACGCGTAAGGAACATCTTGATCTGCAGATCGGTGGCATTCTGCGCCTCATCCAGGATGATAAACGCATTGTCCAGCGTACGACCCCGCATATAGGCCAGGGGAGCGATCTCGATGGTCCGGGTGCTCATATAATACCCCAGCTTGTCGGCAGGGATCATATCGTCCAGGGCATCATATAATGGCCGCAGATAAGGATCGATCTTTTCTTTCAGGTCGCCGGGCAGAAAACCCAGACTTTCACCGGCTTCCACCGCCGGACGGGTCAGGATGATCTTCTTGACCATCTTGTTCTTCAGGGCCCGTACCGCCAGGGCAACCGCCGTATAGGTCTTACCCGTACCGGCCGGCCCGATCGCAAATACCACGTCATTCTTTTCGGCAGCGCCTACCATTCGTTTCTGGTTCACGGTCCGGGCGCGAACGGTCTTCCCATTCGGGCCGAACACCAGGATATCGTTGGGATGCCGGTCGACAAAATGATCTACCGTCTCGGCATCGTCGCCTCCCAGGATCTGCTCGAAATAGTTCTCGCTTACATGACCATTTCGTTCCAGGTATTGCACTAACAAATCTATTTTTTCCTTGGCTGATTCCACTTGCTCAGGAGAGCCGCTTAACTTGATCTGGGTACCTCGGGACAGGATCTTCAGCAGTGGAAACTTTTTCTTTAAAATGTCTAACTTACCGTTGTTCACTCCGAAAAACTCAATGGGGTTAACGGTTTCCAGGTTGATAATTGTTTCTGTCAAATTCAATTCTTTTAGAGTGGCAATTAATTTAATTATTTTACCGGACTTCGTCCGGTTGGGGGTACTGCCCTGGTAGAGGAATCGTTTCCGTCTCTATTCAAATATAACCAAGACAGACCTTATTTTCTTATAATTCTTATTAACAGCATGTGAATATTGGTCCCTTCGTTTTTTTTCCTATGTTTGCCTTGCTGCCTTTTTCTATTAAGGAGTCTTGGGGGCTCCAATTGCCTTACCTTTCAAAAAGATAACAAAGATCTTACGATTTTGTTCGTAAATCATTTCTGCTCATTTGCTGAACCACAGAGACATTAATTCTACCTTTTGTAACTGCAAAAACGGTACGTTGAGAATGAAATTTTTCTGTATTGTAGCCTGGGGGATGCTGCTGATCGCCTCTCCCGGAAGAACCTCTGCTCAAGCCCGGGAGATCGCCCGGCTTCGCACCAAGCTGCGGACTCCGGGGGATCGTACCTATTCCGGGCCGGACACGGCTTACGCCGATACACTGAACCGCCTTGCACATGCCTTTTATGGGATCGATGCCGACAGCGCCTTTTTTTATGGCCGGAAGGCCGTAGAATATGCCTTAAATACCGGTTATGCCCGTGGTGCTGCGGAAGGTCTGCGTATGTTGGGCAACACTTATGAAATGGTAGGCGACTATGCCAATATGCTTTCCAACTATCATCATTC
>DASYBV010000005.1:0-2136 GCA_036500545.1 Puia sp.
CGACACTTTCAGTTAGCGCCGCTCTAACTCATTTCTTTCCCTCGTTCCTTTCACTCAGTCTAGTAACTCAATGGATGCAAGCTCAACTGCCCCTGACCCTGAGGCCCACGCGGACCACCCCCCCGCTTATCCCCAGCATGACAATGCTGGGGACTCGGCCGGAATCCCATCCGCGTCTAGTTCGGGTGACCCTCCTCCCATCACACTAGCCGTCATCGGATTGCTCAAAGCTCGCCCCTCCCGTAACTCCGACGGCCTCTTTGATCGCAGGGACGTGCAATTATGGAGGGATAAACTGGAAATTGAAGTTGTAAGTGACTAATTTTTAATCTAACCCTCATTAATACTGATTGATATTTTTTCATAGGGTCTCCTTTCGCGCTTTGCGCTCCGGAAGCCGCAGACGCCTGGTCTCGGTACTATCGTCGTGGAGGCAGAAGACGCCCTGGCCGAATTCGATAACGCCTTGCGCGCGGATGCGCTCCAGCGCGAGGAGCAAGCGAGGCAGGCGGCCGAAGCACTGGCAAAGCAGCAGCGGCTGCTGGAAGAACAAGAGGCCGAGCGCGTCGCCAGTGAACGGGCGAAGCGCAAGATATACGAAGAGCTCGCGAAGGAGTATGGGGGGGATGCCGGGTCGGCAATTCATATTCATGTAAGTGTTTATTTTCCCTTGACCGTTTTCACTCACCCTCTTCCAATCCTCCAGCCCTGTAAAGGCTGTCAAGTGTCCGGTGACACTTGCCGAGGCCCCGTGGGCAAGGCGTGTTCTTCTTGCTCGGATAAGCATGCCCCTTGCTCCCTGAGCAGTAAGTTTTCAATTTTATACATGTACTTTTTACTAACAATACCTTCTAGCATCGAAGCGTCCCCGCCCGGCCAAAAAGGCTTCCGTCCGCGTCAAAAAGGAGCCCATCTCGCCTCCAAAAAAAGGCAGCAAGCGGGCGTTTTCCGAAACCGTCGATGTTTCCGACGACCACCTCGAGTCCGAGGCGGACTCTCGCACTTCTCCGGCCACTGCTGGCCCATCTCGTGGATATCCTGTGGTCGAGATCCCAACTGCCCGCCGCTCGGGACGTACAAAAAACGCTAAGAAGGCTCGTTCTGACGCCCCCGGCGACAAAGCGCTCGTCGCCGTTATGCGTACTCAATTCGCAGTCGTCGCGGAGGCGTTCCGCAACATGGGCGAGGCAATGGGGAAGCTGGGAGGCGAGTAAAATTTTCGTGGACACATTGTAGTCGCCTCCCTTCGTATTACTTAGTTTCAATATATTCATTTCTGTGGCACATAATAAGAAAAGCATTAAGCTAAATATTAAGTTAAATATATTCTTGAGTGTACCATTCCCGCCGGCCCGGAAGAGCTTAGGTTTATTTTATTGGTCATCTTAAAATGTCCTTTAAGGCAATTCACGTGAGACAAGTCCGTGTATCCTGCTCATACAAAGTAAAGTCACTCACTCTAATATTACGGAATGTATGAGCAGGATACACGGACTTGTCTCACTTGAATTGCCTTACAGGACATTTTAAGATGACCAATAAAATAAACAGAGCACCTTCTGGTCTGCCAGAATATATACCACAACTTCTTGAAGATCATCTCCTTGGTAACGTAATATCATATATCTAGTATATATTTGATCCTATGGTCTATACATTGTGCTCAGCCTATCTGAGTGTGCTGGCCCAGACAATATTCAATTTGGAATATTACCCACCCTGTATTTGACCTTTTAATATTGCTCCGCAGACTTGAATACATTGTATATTTATGCTCTGCATATCTGAGGAATCTAGCGACAGCAATATTAGATCCAGACAATAATCTGCTCTCTATTCAACCTTTTAATATTACTCCGCGGACTCGGATACACCGCGGACTTCATTCTCTGCATAGCTGATGCAGCTGGCAAAGGCAATATTAGGTCCAGAAATAATCCGCGATCCATCCGGCCTGTTAATATTGCTCTGCCGACTCAGATATGTCATATATTGTATTATCTTAGCCAAATGTCTGCTATGCATCTTATCCAACATTTAATCAACATATTATTCACGTTTATATTGTGTATATTGAGCTGAAGAGAGTGGATTGAGTGCTTATGATCCAGTACCTCTTGCTCTCAAAATCATAGC
>DASYBV010000006.1:0-2540 GCA_036500545.1 Puia sp.
CGACACTTTCAGTTAGCGCCGCTCTAACTCATTTCTTTCCCTCGTTCCTTTCACTCAGTCTAGTAACTCAATGGATGCAAGCTCAACTGCCCCTGACCCTGAGGCCCACGCGGACCACCCCCCCGCTTATCCCCAGCATGAAAATGCTGGGGATTCGGCCGGAATCCCATCTGCGTCTAGTTCGGGTGACCCCCCTCCCATCACACTTGCCGTCATCGGATTGCTCAAAACTCGCCCCTCCCGTAACTCCGACGGCCTTTTTGATCGCAGGGACGTGCAATTATGGAGGGATAAACTTGAAAGTGAAGTAGTAAGTGACTAATTTTAACCTAACCATAATTACTACTGATTGATATTCTTTCATAGGGCCTCCTTTCGCGCTTTGCGCTCCGGAAGCCGCAGACGCCTGGTCTCGGTACTATCGTCCTGGAGGCAGAAGACGCCCTGGCCGAATTCGATAACGCCTTGCGCGCGGATGCGCTCCAGCGCGAGGAGCAAGCGAGGCAGGCGGCCGAAGCACTGGCAAAGCAGCAGCGGCTGCTGGAAGAACAAGCGGCCCAGCGCGTCGCCAGTGAACTGGCGAAGCGCAAGATATACGAAGAGCTCGCGAAGGAGTATGGGGGGGATGCCGGGTCGGCAATCCATGTTAATGTAAGTTTCTATTCTCCCTTGGTCGTCCTCACTGACCTCCCTCTCATCCTCTAGCCGTGTAAAGGCTGTCAAGTGTCCGGTGACACCTGCCGAGGCCCTGCGGGCAAGGCGTGTTCCTCCTGCTCGGATAAGCATGCGCCTTGCTCCCTGAGTAGTAAGTTTTTAATTTTTATATGCATCTTTTATTAACAATACCTTCCAGCATCGAAGCGTCCCCGCCCGGCCAAAAAGACTTCCGTCCGCGTCAAAAAGGAGCCCATCTCGCCTCCGAAAAAAGGCAGCAAGCGGGCGTTTTCCGAAACTGTCGATGTTTCCGACGACCACCTCGAGTCCGAGGCGGACTCTCGCACTTCTCCGGCCACTGCTGGCCCATCTCGTGGATATCCGGTGGTCGAGATCCCGGTCGCCCGCCGCTCGGGACGTACCAAAAACGCTAAGAAGGCTCGTTCTGACGCCCCCGGCGACGAAGCGCTCGTCGCCGTTATGCGTACTCAATTCGAAGTCGTCGCGGAGGCGTTCCGCAACATGGGCGAGGCCATGGGGAAGCTGGGAGGCGAGTAGACTTTTCGGGGACACATCGTAGCCACCTCCCTTCGTATTACTTAGTTTCAATATATTCATTTCTGTGGCATATAATAAGAAAAGCATTAAGCTAAATATTAAGTTAAATATATTCTTTAGTGTACCATTCCCGCCGGTCCGGAAGAGCTTAGGTTTATTTTATTGGTCATCTTAAAATGTCCTGTAAGGCAATTCAAGTGAGACAAGTCCGTGTATCCTGCTCATACATTCCGTAATATTAGAGTGAGTGACTTTACTTTGTATGATGCACGCTCCGGGGACCCTGGTTGATGGTGTTGTTGCTGTGGTCAATGTCCGAATGGATGAATAGAGGACGTGAGTGTAGGTAGTAATTGATGGTGTTGTTGCTGTGGTCAATGTCCGAATGGATGAATAGAGGACGTGAGTGTAGGTAGTGGTTGATAGTGTTGTTGCTGTGGTCAATGTCCGAATGGATGAATAGAGGGCGTGAGTGTAGGTAGTAAATAAACGGAGCACCTTCTGGTCTGCCAGAACATATACCACAAATTCTTGAAGATCATCTCCTTGGTAACGTAATATCATATATCTAGTATATATTTGATCCTATGGTCTATATATTGTGCTCATCCTATCCGAGTGTGCTGGCCCAGATAATATTCAATTCGGAACATTACCCGCCCTGTATTTGACCCTTTAATATTGCTCCGCGGACTCGAATACATTGTGCATTTATGCTCCGCGTATCCGAGGAATCTAGCGACAACAATATTAGATCCGGAGAATAATCCGCTCTCTATTCGACCTTTTAATATTACTCCGCGGACTCGAATACATCGTGGACCCTTTTCTCCGCGTAGCCGATGCAACTGGCGAAGGCAATATTAGGTCCGGAAATAATTCGCGATCGATCCGGGCTGTTAATATTGCTCCGCCGACTCGGATATGTCGTATATTGTATTATCTTAGCCGGACGTCCGCTATGCGTCTTATCCGACATTTAATCAACATATTATTCACGTTTATATCATGTATATTGAGCTGAAGAGAGTGAACTCAGCTCAGTCCTTTTCAGAATGGGATATTACGACAACATGTTCTATGGTGACCTCCGAGCCGCTGATAAACCGCGCACTTTTCTCCGATTCATCAAAGCCGAGATAGCCGACCAACCAGAGTTATCCGAATCTCGCAAGTGCAAGATTTTTTATAACTATTGCAGATCGGGCTATGACGCTGAAAATTGGTATGAGGATCTTGAAGAAAAATCACCTACAGTTCTCGCTTTGTGGCCAACCTTTGTCAAGCATTTCCACATGAAATGGCTTGGAGAATCTCCAGATTCATTG
>DASYBV010000007.1:0-22753 GCA_036500545.1 Puia sp.
TAATCATGCCGGCTCTTCCGGCGGATTCCGGGAAGGGAAGGCCACGACCTTCGAAGGAGGAACAAGGGTGCCGTTGCTGATACGCTGGCCGGGAAAGATCGCTGCCGGTGGGGTCAACAGCCATCTGATGACAAATATGGATCTCCTGCCGACAATCGCCGCAGCTACCGGCGCCGCCCTTCCGAAAAACAGGATCGACGGCTTGAATTTCCTGCCCGCCCTGACGACCGGCGATGGCGATGGGAAAGCTCCCCGGGAAGTCTTCTATTATTATTTCGGGAAGAACGAACTTAGGGGCATCCGGTATAAGAATTGGAAACTGGTATTGCCGCATACTTCCTCCTCTTACAAGGCTCTCCATGGGAAAGATGGGATAGGAGGGAAGATCCCCCATGTCCCGGTGCCGATGGCCTTGTATGACCTGGCGCATGATCCGGGAGAAGCGTATGATGTACAGTTGCTGTATCCGGAGATGGTGCAAAAACTTTCGAAGATCGCGGAAGAGGCCCGGGAAGACCTGGGTGACGGCCTGACCGGTCGGGAGGGCAAGAACAGGCGCCAACCGGCAATACTCCCCTGATCGTTATTTTTTTGCGTTCAGGATCTCCTTGAGATCCACGAGCCATTCCCCTTTGATACGCACCACCTTGATCGTAGTAGTATCCTTCTTGTAGGTATTGGCATAGGTATACAGGCTGGTCGAATCATTCAACGGCTGAAACTGGATGACCAGGATATCGGCAGCACGATATTTCTGCTGGGACTCGTGATCCAGGGCATCGTAGTCTTTCTTCCATTTGGTAAATAAGATCTGGTTGGTCGAGTCGGGATAGAGAAAAAAGCTGGCTTTTTCATAATTGCCGTCGAGAGAGGCCCGGATGAACTCCCGGCCGGCGTCCTGAGCATCTTCTGCTTTTTTAAAGGAGTGGGAATCGCCGCATCCGGTTAGAAAGGACGCAGACAATAACAAAAGCAGGGACGGGGTGATCAATTTCTTTATCATGGAGTAAAAGTAACAAAAAAAAGCCTGCAGACATATCTGCAGGCTTGTAGTTTATCGGTCAAAGGGAACCTGATTAATTATTTCTCATTCTTTTATCAAGGGATCGTTAGTGGTTGGCCCTATACTCATGTGAGCGGTCCGCTGCATCTCCCTGTTCATTCTTTTCCTTTTCGTAGGCCTTGATAATGGCTTTTACCAACCGGTGACGGACGACGTCTTCCTCATCCAACTCGATATGGGCGATCCCATCGATATTCTTTAAGATATAAAGCGCCTTGGCCAATCCGCTCTTCTGGTTCTTCGGCAGGTCGATCTGCGTTAAGTCGCCTGTTATGATGGCCTTGGCGTTTCCGCCGATACGGGTGAGGAACATCTTGATCTGAAGATCGGTAGCATTCTGCGCTTCGTCAAGGATGATAAAGGCGTTGTCCAGGGTCCGGCCGCGCATATAGGCGAGGGGAGCGATCTCGATCGTCCGGGTGCTCATATAATATCCCAGCTTGTCGGCCGGTATCATATCGTCCAATGCATCATACAGGGGCCGCAGATAGGGATCGATCTTCTCTTTCAGATCCCCGGGCAGGAAACCCAGGCTCTCGCCGGCTTCCACAGCCGGACGGGTGAGAATGATCTTTTTGACCATCTTGTTTTTCAGTGCCCTTACCGCCAGGGCTACCGCCGTATAGGTCTTACCCGTACCGGCGGGTCCGATAGCAAATACCACATCGTTCTTCTCCGCGGCTCCAACCATCCTCTTCTGGTTTACGGTCCTGGCGCGAACGGTCTTCCCATTCGGGCCAAAGACCAGGATATCGTTCGGATGCCGGTCGACAAAATGGTCTACCGTCTCGGCATCGTCACCTCCAAGGATCTGCTCGAAATAGTTTTCGCTGACATGACCGTTCCTTTCCAGGTATTGCACTAACAAATCGATTTTTTCCTTGGCCGATTCCACTTGCTCAGGCGAGCCGCTTAGTTTTATCTGGGTACCTCGGGACAGGATCTTCAGCAGTGGAAATTTCTTCTTCAGGATGTCTAATTTACCGTTGTTCACGCCGAAAAATTCTATGGGGTTAACGGTTTCCAGGTTGATAATTGTTTCAGTCAAATTCGGTTCTTTTAGAGTTCTGAAATGGGTACATCTGCTGACGGTAAAAATTTGCTGGTTTTACCAAATATAATCAGGAGATTTCCTAATTTACTATAATTGTTATCAACAGCATGTTAATATTTAACAATCTTCATTTTTTTGCTGGGGTATATTTCTTTAAGTTTGCCATCTGCCCGCTGTGGGCGCGACCAAACCTGTTCTTCCTCATTCCCACCAAAAGAAGTTAACAATCTATTTTACGGTTTTGTTCGTAAAATATTGTGCGGCTTGTTCACCTGAGAGAACCCTGACCCCAGCTTGTTCAACGCAACAAGGTTAAAATCTAAACAATACTCTTAGAAAATGAGACCTGCCTGCATCGTAGTTTTCACCGAAGGGCTCCTGGCATGCTTCCTGCTTTTTCACCCCCCGGCCGTCCTCGCCCAATCCAGGGAGGTTGCCCGTCTGAACAGCTCTATCGGGAGTCAGCAGGGCCATGGCCTGAAGGCAGCCGATACGGCCTATGTCGATACCCTGAATGCACTGGCACACGCCTTTTATGGCATCAATGCCGACAGCGCCTTCGCCTACAGCAAAAAAGCGATGGAATATGCCGGTCGTATCCACTATCCCGAAGGCGAGGCGGAGAGTTGGAGGATGTTGGGCAATACCTATGAGCTGATCGGCGACTATACCAATATGCTCTCAAGCTACCACCGGTCACTGTCTATCGCGGAACGTCTCGGCAATACCCGGCAGATCGAAAGGGCCAATATCAATATCGCCCTTTTTTATAAGCAGGTTGGTGATTATGACAAGGCCCGGGAACTGATGGAAAAGGTCAGCGATCTTTGTAAAAAGAGCGGGGACACCATCCAGTCCGCCTATGTATATTCTCACCTCTCGGACCTGGCCATCCGGCAGCAACAATATGATAAGGCATTGGAATACAGCCGTCACGCCCTGCGGATCGCCATATCGGCCAATGACGTATCGGATATTGCCTCCTTTAAGGACGAGATAGGGAAGATCCTTGCTGCCAAAGGCTCCTACGAGGAGTCCATCGACCACTACCGGCAATCCCTGGATCATTACCAGCAAGTGAATGACAAGCTCGGCATAACGGTGACCACTACACTTATGGCCCAGTCCTATCTCTTTCTGAAGGACTATCCCCGGGCTCTTCAATATGCGCAGGAATCGATGACCGATGCCCGAAGCACCCATAGGAAAAAAGAGATCGGGGAAGCCGCAAAGGTCCTTTCCGATATCTATGTCGCAAAAGGAGACGATCATAAAGCCCTTTATTATTTCCGGCTGTACAGGGACTATTCAGACAGCTTGTTCAACGACCAGACAAGAAGACAGATCTTTGCGCTTGCCGCCAAATATGAATATGACCAGAAAGAGGCGCAGCTGAAAGAAGAGGATACAAAAAAAGACGAGCTGCACCAGCAGGCTCTGCGAAAAGACACGTTCCTCATAATCACGGCGGTGCTGCTGATCGTTTTCCTGACCCTGCTGGCCGTTATATTGCTGCGGGGCCGGCGGGTCAACGAGCGTGCCAACCAGCTGCTCAGGGAGAAGAACGCAAAGATCGAAGAGCAGAAAGAGGCCATGGAGCACCAGGCCGTCCAGTTATTACTCAACAACCAGCAAAAGGACAAACTGTTCTCGATCATTGCACATGACCTTCGCGGACCGCTCAATTCGCTCAAAGGGCTGCTGGATTTCCTGAAAGAAAAAAAACTCTCCGAACAGGAGATCGCATCCATGATGAACGAGCTGCGCCGTAACGTGGACTACTCTTCCGAACTGGTCGGTAACCTCCTGTTCTGGGCCAGCAGCCAGCTGAACGGCATCGTCGTCACTCCCGTCGTCCTGCCCTTGCAGCCAACGGTGAGCGGGATCCTCGCGTTATATGCACAGCCCGCGAAAGAAAAACAGGTCCTGCTGCAGGATGAAATAACCCCCTCCCTTCATGGATATGCCGACGTGGATATGGTGCAGGTAGTGCTCCGGAACCTCCTGAGCAATGCCATTAAATTTTGCCGTGCCGGGGATCGGGTGACCGTCAGCGTCTACCCGTTAATCGATGAAATAGAGATCTGTGTGGCCGATACCGGTATAGGAATAAAAGAGGAGGTGCTGGAAAAGATCCGTGGCAGCGAAAGTGTGACCAGCTATGGCACCGCCAGGGAAAAAGGAACCGGTCTGGGTATGCTGCTTTGCAGGGAATTTACGGAAGCCAATAAAGGACGATTCCGTATCGAAAGCGAATGGGGAAATGGATGCCGGTGCTATTTTACCATCCCGGCGGCGACGAATGGATGAGACAGGCTTATTTCAGAAAACCCAGCTCCTCTTCTATGAGGGTGTGAAAAGTAGCTTCATTTTCCCAGATCCATGCCGGTAGCTGCTGCTTCATGATCTTCCACAGGCCGTCTTCACGCTGCATCCTCAACACGATCCTGTTGCCGCGATCATCGCTGACATCCACCGTAAATAACCCTTCCGCCAATCCATTGGATTTACGGAAATTAAACTCTCTCAATCGGCCGTCGGCCTTGACCAGCTTGGTGAATTGGATGTTGCGGATGAATTGTATTTGCATAAGGATCCCCTTTGAAATGAAAAAATAATCAATTCTTGTGCTACAAATCAGAATCGAGGTGGTTGGGCTTCTTAAAGAATAGTGAATTTTTTTTACGCAGGGATAGGCGATCGATGGTAAAAGTACTAAAAAATGGCTGGCGGAGGCGTCTGAAACATATATTATTTGTCCCCATTTATCCACTTTTACCACTTTGGGGCATGTCTTTTAGGAGCATGCAGCAAACCGGCGCCGATTCCTGTCCATCCTGTCTGCGTATAAACAAACCTCGGTACATTTGGCTGTTCTTAGGCTGATCTACCTGCATAAAAATCTTTGTAATGTCTTTGTCTATCATGATCATAGGCGCCGGCGCCAGCGGTTTGACCGCGGCCCGCACGCTCTCAGCCGCCGGATTGTCCGTTACCCTCCTGGAGGCCGGTAACGTGCCGGGCGGAAGAATGCATACCCTTTCCGGCGACTCCGGACCCCTGGAGGCCGGTGCGGAATTTATTCATGGGGAATTGGAGCTGAGCCTGCAATTGGCAAAAGAAGCGGGCATTCCCCTGAAGCCGGTCCGATCCCGGATGGTTCGGGTAAAAAAAGGGAACTGGTCAGGTGAGGGGGCGGCAACGGAAGACTGGGGCGAATTGATGCAGAAAATGAAGGCTTTAAAAGAAGATCAGCCCATCGCGGTTTTTCTTGCCCGGGAATTTCCGGGGGATCGATACTCGGGTCTTCGGGACTCGGTCCGGCGTTTTGCCGAAGGATATGACCTGGCGGATATGAACAGGGCCAGCACCCGGGCGCTCTATGAGGAATGGTCCCGGGAAGGAGAGGAGGAAGAATACCGGTTGGAGGGTGGATACCGGCGACTGACCGACTATCTTATCGCGCAATGCATTGCCAATGGCTGCTCCATCCATCTTTCCACGCCCGTGACGCAAATCCACTGGCAACCCGGCAGGGTAGAGGCGATCTCCGCTACCGGTCAGGCCTTTTCCGCCGACCGCGTGGTCCTTACCATACCCCTCGGCATGCTTCAACCGGATGCCCTTTCGTCCTTCCCTCCGGGCATTCAATTCTTTCCTTCTATCCCCGCTCACCTGGAAGCCATCCGGCAACTGGGGTATGGATCGGTGATAAAGATCCTACTGCAATTCAAGACCCCGTTCTGGGATAAAAAGAAGACGCCCGGTCAGACACTCTTTATCCTTAGCGACGAAGAGGTCCCTACCTGGTGGACCCAATCGGAAGACGAAAGCGCCCTTATCACCGGCTGGCTCACCGGCGAGAACATGCGCATTTTTCAATCGTTGCCGGCTGCCGGCCATTTGGACCGCTGTCTTTCTTCCCTGGCATCCATCTTCTCCGTCGACAGGGAATTTCTGCGGGAACAATTGACGGATTCGCGAATCCTGGATTGGTCGACGGCGCCCTATATAAAAGGCGGGTATAGCTTTGAGACCGTCACCGGCTCCAAAGCGCTCCGGTTTCTTTCCCAATCCGTCGCACAAACCTTGTATTTCGCCGGCGAGGCATTTTATGAAGGCGCCGCCCCGGCAACGGTGGAAGCCGCTCTTAGCAGTGGGCTGGCGATCGCACAAAAAATAATAGCGCAGTCTTAACCGCGCTATTACCTTTTCATCAGGATAAGCATTAATTGGCGACCAGGCGAAGGATCTATCCTTCATCTACGCTTGCTCCCGTAGTAGTGGGAGCATATTGGTCTCTCAATGCTTTTATTTCGTCATGAGAAGCTTTTAATGTCGTCTGTTGCTGGAGAAGCAGCTCCTGTATAAAAGACGGCAGATGATCATGCTCCAGCGCCATTCGATAGGCCCGTTGGGCGGCATCCTCCCCCGCTTCACAATTCGTCAGCACCGCGTGCCGGTCATGACCGGAAAAAACGGCTTTTACATCCATCCATGCCCGGTAGATCTTACCGCTCGTGGTCGTGCCCTGTTCCACCTCGGCGCCCAGGGCCTGGATTTCCGTCGCCAGCGCGATCTTGATCCGATGGCTCTCGGCGATCATCGTCGCATATAATATCTTGAGATCGTCATCCTCCGGTTTGGTTTCTTTAATCGCCTTTTCATATCCGGTGATCCGATCATTATTGATCTGAACCAGGTCATTCAATACTTCGATTGTTTCTTTCGTGTTTTGCATAAAATAAGTTTTATTGTGCCTGTAAATGTATTATGCCATAAAACCATGCCAACTTAGGGAGAGGGGGATAAAATCAGCAGGGGAAAATTATTCCCATGGCTAAAAGATCTTTTGTATTTCGACGGCTTTTCGCTGTGCTACCAGCCGGTTGACAGTATCCCCGGCCGCGGGATCGATGCCCAGTTCTCCCCGGATCCTGTCCAGCAGCGTTTCTTCCCGGGAATCCAGCATAGGATCATCAAGACATAATTCCACACAATAGGAATAGAGCGCCAGTTCATTGACGGGATTGATCTCCTGTATCAGCCGTTTAAGGTAGGCCTGTTCGTCTGTGATCGTGGACCTGTATTGGCGATAGCGTACGAGCTCTTCCCTGATGTTTACCCTTGGTTGTAGCCCCAGCGCCACGATCTTGCCGGAAAGGTCATTCATTTCCGCATCGCTGAATTTTTCATCTTCCAGGCAGCAATGAAAGAATAAATGACAAAGGGCCTGGTCCTGGTTATTAACAATGGGGTCGGCGGATCCAATTTCAATAGCGTCCATACGATAACTCTTTGAGAGAGTATATTCAACTATTGTGCCACGGCAAAGCGTGCGGCATCCGACGGATCAGACCTCTTCCGCGGGCTCTACCGGCCCCCCGGCATTGGATTCATATCCCTGGAGCTTATTCCGAAGGGTTCGGTTCTCTTCCAGCAATCCGTTCATCCGTCCTAACAGATGGGCAATGGCCTCGATCCCTTCGGGATTGATCGCCAGCTCGTAATACCAGGTGACGAACTTTTCCAGCTCGGGTAGCTCCCCCGATGAAAGATAAACGGCCCCATCACGTATCGTCATGCCAATCAACCCGGAATCGTGAAGGTTCCTGATAAAAGATAATTCAACCCGGTGAACCGCGCAGAATTCACCCGCCGGGATCAAATCTTCTGACTGCATAAAAAGATTTTTAATGATTGATCTATTTCTTCTTTGCCAGTTCTTCCAGCTCACGGAACAATTCCTTTTCCTTTTCCGTAAGATTTACCGGAAGCCGGATATCCAGGTTGACATAGAGGTCCCCGAACACACCCTCTTTTTTATAGACGGGATATCCTTTTCCTTTTAACCGCATGGTCGTTCCATTCTGTGTCTCCGGTTTTATTTTCAATTTTATTTTTCCACCTCCCATCGTCTCTACCGTGACCTCGCCGCCCAACAGCGCCGTATACAGGTCCAGCGGGACTTTGGCATAAAGATCGTTTCCATCCTTCCTCCAGCGGGGGTCATCGGGGATGGAGAACGTGATATAAAGGTCTCCTTCGGGCCCTCCATTGGTGCCGGGAGCGCCATGTCCTTTCAGTTTGATCACCTGCCCGTTCTCGACCCCTGCGGGGATCGTGATCCGTATATTCTTACCGTTGACGGTGATGATCTGCGGATGGGTCGTATAGGCGTCTGCCAGGCTAAGCTGTAATTCAGCCTGGTAATCCTGGCCCCGGAATTTTGCCTGGCTGCTCCTTCCACCTCCTGTCGAACGGCCAAACAACGATTCGAAAAAGTCGGAGAACTCTCCTCCGTCATCGCCGCCGCCAAAACCGCCAAAGCCACCCGTCCCCGTTCCGCCAAAGCCGCCGCCTTCGCCGGTCTCTCCGCCAAAACCGCTGCCGCCGCGCGGTCGTCCCCGTCGCCCTCCCGCAGATTGCTGCGCCTTTTCATAGGCCTCGGCATGCTGCCAATCCTTACCATATTGGTCATACTTTTTTCTTTTCTCCGGATCGCTCAATACCTCGTTGGCCTCGTTGACCTGCTGGAATTTTTTATTCGCTTCCTTATCGTTGGGATTCAGATCGGGATGGTGTTTTCGCGCCAGTTTCCGGTAGGCGGCCTTTATCTCGTCCTGGGTGGCGTTCTTATTCACCCCCAGGATCTTATAATAATCTATAAAATCCATGTATTCCTTTTTTTGCAAATTTCCGTATTATATCCGATAACCGGCCCTATAATTCATTGCTGATCGTGAAAATGAACCGGCTCCCTTTCCCGGGCTCCGATTCGGCCCAGATCCTCCCTCCATGCAGCTCTGCTATCTTTTTGCCATGCGCGAGCCCGATCCCCGACCCCGTATATTGACTCCTGTTGTGCAGCCGCTGGAAAATAATAAAGATCCTTTCCAGGAACTGCTCCTCGATGCCGATACCATTGTCGGTGACCGTAAATTTCCAGTTCCCTTTCTCCGGCGCCGCCTCGATGGTCACTTCCGGGACCCGGCCGGACTGACGGAATTTTATGGAGTTGGTGATCAGGTTCTGGAAAAGCAGCTTTAGTTCGGTAGGGTAGGCACGAATGACCGGCAGAGGATGCACGTCCACCTGCGCCCCGCTCTCCTGGATGCTCTTATCCAGATCGGCCAGCACTTCGCCCAATATTTTGTTGCAATCGACCAGCATGGCTTCCTTCTCCCTTCCGATCCGGGAATATTCCAGCAGGTCGCTGATCAATGTCTTCATGCGATCGGAAGCATTGGAAAGATAATCCAGGTAAATATCGGCGTTGCCGTTCAGCCGGCCCCGATAGTCTTTTTGTAACAGCTCCACGAAACCGGAGATGGTCCGTAAGGGTTCCTGCAGATCATGGGAGGCTACGTACGCAAATTGCTCCAGCTCCTTATTCTTGCTTTCTATCTCGGAGGTACGGAGCCTTACCTTTTTCTCCAATAAATTATTCACCTCCCGGTTCTCTGCCTCGAGCCGCTCCAGTTCGTCGGCCATCTTATTGAAATTATTGGCCAATATACCGATCTCATCCCGCGAGAAGGCCTTGGCCTTATGGCTGAAATCCCCTCTTGTCACCGCCCTCGCGGAGAGCAGGATCTCATTCAGACCCTTTTGGATACCCCGGCTTACCGTAATGGCCAGGATCAGTCCCGTACATTCGACGGTCAGCGCCACGATGAAGAGCAGCCGGAGAATATAATTCTCCAGCCAGCGGGAACCCTCTCCGAGGGCAAACGAAAATTCATCCTCCGAAGGCGTCAGCTCTGCATTCAGCGGATCGATCTCGTTGAGGATGGCATTGATCCCCTCCTGTCCGGACGAAGCGGGGTTCGAGCGGATCTCCTGGTGGAGCTTTTCGCCAACGGCCATAAACCTGGAAATGGTAATATCGGCCTTTGTCCAGGCAACGATGGCCCGATGGATATAAAAATTGTCATGGAACCTCCGGAACAGCTTGATCATCCCATCCACATCATCCGGATGGTTCCGGCCTTCTATAAAACCCTGCCGGGCTACGGCCATGTCCGGGTTTTCCCTGCTAAGCTCCATCCGGGCCTTATGATCTCCCTGGTTCACCTTCATAAACCCCAGGAACTTGACATAGTCGGCTTCTTTTTTTGTACGGGCGTATACCAGGAGCTGGTAAAGGGCGTCTTTCTGCGATTTTGACCACAATCCTTCTCCTCCGACATAGGCCCTGACGGAAGAAAGGGTATTGATCGAAAAGATCAGCACCCCCAGCTCGAGCGCGATCAGCAAAGCCATAATGCCTACGGTGAAATACAACTTCTTTGCAATGGATACATTTCTGAACCATTTAAAGACGGATCTTTTCATAATAAAGGTTTTGGCAGCAGGCGGGTCGGATACAAATTACAGAACTTGCCCAACATGACAAAACCGACCCGTCCGCCCAGTCACCCGATCGCCGGACCCGCAAGCCGTCCTTGCATAAATACCCGGTACGATCGAAAAATAAGATACCTTTAACGGATAGGTTTTATCAGGCCCAACACATCGCCATGAAACAAAAAATACTCATTACCCGGCCGCTATTTCCGGACGTGACCGACCATCTGCGGGAACATTTTGACGTTACCATCAATGAAGGTCCCCGTTATACGAGCGGCCAATTGAAGGAGGCCCTGCGCGACAAGGACGGAGCGCTTATTGCCGGCGCTGAAAAGATCGATGCCTCCCTGCTGGAAGGGCTGACACAGCTAAAGGCGCTGTGTGTATCGGCTGCCGGGTATAATAACGTGGACGTGGACGCGCTTACAAAGGCCGGCGTGATCGGTACCAATTCCCCCGGACCCGCGGATGAGACGGTAGCGGATTTTACCTGGGGGTTGATGATAGCCACCGCCCGTCACCTGGTATCGGCGGCCCAATGGGTGGAACAGGGACAATGGAAAGGACCCATCGGCAGCCGCTTTTTTGGAACGAATATATCCGGCAAGACCCTGGGCATTATCGGGATGGGACGGATCGGCCAGGCCATCGCCCGCCGGGCCGTCGGCTTCCGCACTTCGATCCTTTATTATAACCGGAATCGTCTTGACACCGCCATCGAACAGGAATGCCGTGCCGTCTACTCCACAAAAGAAGACCTGTTGCGCCAATCCGATCTTGTCCTGCTGGCGCTGCCACTTACGCCCGGCAATTATCACCTGATCGGGGCAAAGGAACTAAAACTGATGCGCTCCTCCGCCATGCTCTTCAATATTGCCCGCGGAGGTCTTATCGACGAGACGGCCCTTGCGGAAGCCCTGCGCTCCCAACAGATCGCCGCCGCCGGTCTGGATGTATTCGAGGGAGAACCTACCATTTGTCCCGGGCTGATGGGACTGCCGAATGCCGTCCTGACTCCGCATATCGCAGGAGGGACCGCCGAGGCGCAGCATGGCCTGGCGGCGATGGCCGCAGACAACCTGATCGCGATCCTGGGACCGGGACCCCAGGCCGCTCACCCCGGTTCGATCTTCAACCCGGAAGTGCTGAACAATCTAAAATCATCCACATGACATCGAAAAGGTCTTTCCGGAAAAAAGCCTGGATCCTCTTCTCCATCCTCGCGATCCTTTTTGTGTTCCTCCAGTTCATTCGACCCCCGTTGGACAATCCCCCCGTAACCGCCGACCTCAATGCCCCGCCGGATGTAAAGGCGGTCCTCCACCGGGCCTGCTATAACTGCCATTCCAACGAAACGAGGCTGGCCTGGTTCGATCAGCCGGCGCCGGCTTACTGGCTGGTGGCCGCCGATGTAAAAAAGGCGCGGAAGGCAATGAACTTCTCCAACTGGGATAGCCTGTCAAAACCCCAGCAGGCAGCCAAACTCTTCGAAGCCATCTTCCAGGCAGAGCAAAAGGCGATGCCGCTCCCGCAATACAGATTGCTGCATCATGAGGCCGTCGTTTCCTCCGAAGACATCGCCCTGTTAAAAAGTTATGTGGGTACCCTGGCCTATAAAGCGGTCCCCGATTCCGCAAGGGAACGGGCCTTTACCGATCAGTATGCCAGATGGTCAAAGACCATCATCACACCGGCCGATATACACCCACAGCACAATGGCATCGGGTATGCCGCCCTGGCCGGTTTTGGCGACTGGGAAGCCATCAGCACCACCGAACGCTACGACAACGGGACCCTGCGGGTCATCCTGGGCAATGATATCACGGTAAAGGCTATCCGGGAAGGACATACCAACCCCTGGCCCGACGGCGCCATATTCGCCAAATGCGCCTGGGACCAGCTGCCCGATCCCTCCGGCAACATCCATGCAGGCGCCTTCAAACAGGTAGAATTCATGATCCGCGACAAGGAAAAATATGCCTCGACCTTTGGCTGGGGCTGGGCCCGCTGGGTAGGAGGGTTGGCAATGAAACCCTATGGAAAGGATGCCTCCTTTACCACCGAATGCATGAACTGTCACCGGCCACTGGAGAAGAACAACTATACGTTTACGTTCCCGCTGGCAGATACGCTGACGCTTACGGGCCCGTCTTCGGGAACCCAGGATCCACGGGCTGCTCATCCGCTGGCCGGAAGGGTCATCACGTCTTGTGTCAGTAAACGGGAAGGGACCATGTCCACCCTGTACGGCAACGAGCTTGCCGCCAACAACGCCCGGAGTGGCCAGGACTATCCGGCCGGGACCGTCCTTACCCTCGTCACCTGGTCGCAAAGGGAGGACCCGCATTGGTTCGGGGGACGTATTCCGGCGGCGGTACAGACCGTTGAGACTATCTTATTTGACAAGAGCTCCGGTCCTCTTTATAAACAATATACAGGGGAACCCCTGGTGGAAGCATCTCCGGAAGCCGGTACCGTCACCGAAAGGATCGCCTTTTTGTTATCTTTGAAGGCATCCATTTTACTATGACATTCGATTTCCGTCTCCAGGTCTTTCACACCGTCGCCCGCCGCCTCAACTTTACAAAGGCGGCCAGGGAATTATTTATCACCCAGCCGGCCGTGACCCGGCATATCCACGAGCTGGAGCAGCATTTCAAGACCAGTCTTTTTGACCGCAATGGCTCACGGATCCGCCTGACCGAAGCGGGACGGACGCTCCTTCAACACACCGAAGAGCTGTTTGCCGTCTATCGCAACCTAGAATTCGATATGAACAGCCTGACCCGGCAGCAGGGCGGGCAATTACAGTTGGGGGGCAGCATGACCGCCGCGCCTTATATCATTCCGCCGGTCCTTGCCGCCTTTCACCGACGGTATGAAGAGGTCCGGGTAAGCCTGATCACCGGCAATACCCAGCAGATCGAGCAGGCCCTGGAAAATAAGGAGATCGATCTGGGGATCGTGGAAGGTCATTCCCGCAATGCATCCATCCGGTATACGGAGTTTGTAAAAGATGAGATCGTCCTGGTGAGTAACCCCGCCCACCCCCTGGCCAAACGGCTTAGCATTCGTCCCGATGAGCTTATACAGATCCCCTTACTGCTACGGGAACCGGGCTCCGGCACGCTCGAAGTGATCGCCCATGCCCTGAAGGGAGTAGGGATCAAATTATCCCAGCTGAAAAAGGAGATGCAGCTGGACAGTACGGAGATCATCAAGTCCTACCTGCTTCATGCACCCTGTATGGCCTTCTTATCGGTCCATGCGGTGGTGAAGGAGCTACAGAATAATGAATGCTGTATCATCGATGTAAAAGGGCTCTCCATCCAGCGGAATTTTTACTTTGCCCGCCTCCAGGGAGAATCCCAGGCCCTGCCGGAACTCTTTATGAAATATGCGCTGCATTTTCAAAAACCTCCCGCCCGCTAATGACCGGTTTATGGCCTGCTAACGACCGATCCGGAAAGGCTCCCATAACAACAGGTTATGGGGTATTACCAATGACGATTTCCCCCGCGCCCCGGAGTAGCCGAACTTTGTGTCCGATAAAGCATTTGTTATGGACACGATTAAAGCTTTCACCCATCATATACCGGTTCAGATATCGATCTTTCTTGCCGCTGTCCTGGCCTGTCTGACCCCTTGGGTGTCACCGCCAGCGGCGCTCCTGCTGGGATTGGTCATCGCCCTTTTTGTCGGTCATCCCTTCCCGCAGCTGAATCACAAGGTCATCAACCTGTTGTTACAGATATCCGTCGTAGGGTTGGGTTTTGGAATGAATGCCGCCACCGCTCTCCGGGCCGGCAGACAGGGTTTTCTGTTTACCGTCGTCAGTATCACGGGCACCCTGGGCGTTGGATTGCTCCTGGGAAAATGGCTGAAGATAGGAAAGGTCACTTCCTTTCTCATCGCCGGCGGGACGGCCATCTGCGGAGGCAGCGCCATCGCCGCCCTGTCTCCCGTCATCCGGGCGGAGGAACGGCAGGTGTCCGTGGCATTGGGTACGATCTTCATCCTGAACTCCATTGCCCTCTTCCTCTTTCCTTTTATTGGCCATTTGCTGCACCTCTCGCAGGAGCAGTTCGGCCTGTGGAGCGCCATCGCCATCCACGATACCAGCTCGGTGGTAGGGGCCGCCGGTAAATATGGCCCCGAAGCCCTACAGATCGCCACGACCGTAAAACTGGCCCGCGCACTCTGGATCATTCCCGTATCGCTGCTGACCGCCTTTTTCTTCCGCCCCCGCGCCGCTACCCACACCACCGCCGCCGCTCCCACTGTTGCCGGTAACCCCCGCATCTCCGCCACCCACACCGCCGCCGCTCCGGGTACCCCGGCTATCCGCACCCGCATCAGGATCCCCTGGTTCATCGGATTTTTTATTCTTGTCATCATCCTGAACACGTTGCTGCCGATGCCCGTTCTGAGCCATACCGTTGTACAGGCTTCTCATGCCGGTCTGACGCTTACCCTTTTCCTTATTGGCTCCGGTCTGTCGCTCCAGGTCCTGAAAAGCACCGGCTTCCTGCCCCTGCTGCAAGGCATCCTGCTATGGGCCCTCATCTCCGGCGCCGCTCTCTGGGCCGTCCTTAGCTTCGCCCGGTAACGCCGGGGTACGTATCGGATCAATAACGCTTTTCAACCGGGTAAAAATCGCGGGTGATCACTCCTTCATCGCTAAGCAGGACGCAGAGGTCCGGGTCGGCCAGCACCTTTTGGAGTGTGGTGGGTTTCCCGTCGACAAATACCTTGTTCTGTACAAGCCGGATCCCATGGCTGTAATCGGCCCAGGTGTTCTTGTGTTTATTGTATAACGGCTGGATGGCCTTGCCGTCCGGCTTATGCCAGCCATAAATAACTACCCGCGGGGTTGGTTCCCCATATATTTTATTGGAGATCACGATATCTTTTTTGTTACCTGCGGTCAGGGCCGACTGTTCATGAAGCTGTCGGAAAGGATATAATTGTCCCATGACCGAATCGGTATGTGCCCGAAAGACCGCTACCGTTATCATAGCGGGGGAGGGCGGGATGGGTTGCGGCACCAGCTTGATGGCGGCCTGCCGATAGATATTATCCGTCATTTTCCGGGTGGGGAGGCTGCAATGCAATTTACTAGCGACGCGCTGTGCCAGCATCGGCGTCATCGGCATATATAAAAAATCGGTATCGTTGCCGATAGAAATATAATCCGGGGCCACATAGTAGATGATATGCACCATCTGCCCTTTTATAAGGGCAGAATCACTGACAGGCGCCAATACACGCAGAAAGCCGGGCAGATCTCCCTTTGTGATCGTCCGGTAGATGATCTTCTCCCGATCGACCAGCGATAAGGAGGTGTCGCCGATCGACCGGGCAAACGCCATTCCCCCCGGCAGATCCTTTCCACCTGTTTTAAGCCGCAATACCTGGGCTCTTGCACCCGTCGTCGCAATGATGGTCAATAAGAGTAATAGCCGTCCGATCCTTATATGCTGATGCTTCATAGTACAAGATACAAAAAGCCCGCCTCTTTCAAGGCGGGCTCATATCTTACTTACCCATAAAAAGCTGGTACTAGTACCGGTAGTGTTCCGGTTTGAACGGCCCAGCCTTGGGGAGACCCAGGTAACTGGCCTGCGCATCGGTCAGTTCGTCGAGTTCCACACCGATCTTGGCAAGGTGGAGACGGGCAACTTTCTCATCCAGGTGTTTCGGCAGCACATAGACCTTATTCTCATATTTGCTGGTGTTGGTCCACAGTTCGATCTGGGCCAGCGTCTGGTTGGAGAAGGAGTTGCTCATTACAAAAGAGGGGTGACCGGTGGCGCATCCCAGATTTACCAGGCGGCCTTCTGCCAGTATGATCACATCCTTTCCGTCGATATTATACAGGTCTACCTGCGGTTTGATGGTATCTTTTGTATGTCCGTAGTTCTTGTTCAGCCAGGCCATATCGATCTCGATATCGAAATGCCCGATGTTACAAACGATCGCCTTGTCCTTCATCAGGCGGAAATGCTTTTCCGTGATCAGGTCGCGGCAGCCGGAAGCGGTGACGACAATATCTGCTTCTTTTACGGCGTCCACCATTTTCTTTACTTCAAATCCGTCCATAGCGGCCTGCAGGGCGCAGATGGGATCGACCTCGGTGACGATCACCCGGCAACCGGCTCCTTTCAGAGAGGCAGCGGAACCTTTACCCACATCGCCATAGCTTCCTACGACGGCGACCTTACCGGCCATCATCACGTCCGTAGCCCGGCGGATGGAGTCGACCAGGGATTCCTTACAACCGTATTTGTTGTCGAATTTGGATTTGGTAACGGAGTCGTTGACGTTGATGGCAGGGATCGGCAGCGTGCCTTTTTCCATGCGCTCATAAAGACGATGAACACCCGTCGTGGTCTCTTCGCTAAGTCCCTTGATATGCTGTACCAGTTCTGTATACTTATCAAAAACGATATTTGTCAAATCCCCTCCATCATCCAGGATCATGTTCAACGGACGGTCCGTGCCGCCGAAGAACAGGGTCTGCTCGATACACCAATCCGCTTCTTCCTGCGTCTGGCCCTTCCAGGCAAATACACCGATACCGGCAGCGGCGATAGCGGCAGCGGCCTGGTCCTGGGTGGAAAATATATTACAGGAGCTCCAGCGTACTTCGGCGCCCAGCTCTACCAGGGTCTCGATCAGCACGGCGGTTTGAATGGTCATGTGCAGACAGCCGGCGATCCGGGCTCCCTTCAACGGTTTTTGTTTGCCATATTCTGCCCGGATAGACATCAGGCCCGGCATTTCTGCCTCGGCAAGACGGATCTCTTTGCGGCCCCATTCCGCCAGGCTCATATCTTTTACCTTGTAGGGTAGTTTCAGGTCGATGCTCGATGTTTTCGTTGACATGTAATTTCTTTTTGTTTAAATGTGGGACAAAGGTAATCAGCAGAACAAATATATAGTAATTATTGTCAAATTTAGAAGAAGTGGCCAGTTTTAGGTACTTTTGCAGTACAAAAATGCAGTAAGCAATGGAAAATACTCCCAAAAAAGAAAAACCGGCTAACGGCGCTCTCCTTTCAGGGGAAAAGCCGGCCGGAGATCCCATCATTCTCGACGAAAAGGACAGGGCCATCCTGCGGCTTCTGCAGGACAACGCCAAGATCACCGTCCGGGAAATTGCCGCCCAGGTCCACCTGAGCACCACCCCCGTACATGAGCGGATCCGCCGGCTGGAAGAGACGGGTGTCATCCGTCAGTATGCCACGCTCCTGGATCATTCCAAGGTAAAGAAGGGATTGCTGGCCATCTGTTATGTATCCCTGAAAGAGCACAACAAGAAATCAGGCGCCCGTTTTATTAAGACCATTCATGAATTGCCCGAGATCGTGGAATGTTATATCATTTCCGGCGAGTTCGACTTCCTTCTCAAGGTCGCCGTCGAAAATATGGACGCCTACTATGATTTTCATGTCAACAAGCTGGGCCAAGTCGAAAATATCGGGCATGTACAGAGCACCTTTGTGATGGGTGTGATCAAACAGACCCACCAACTGATCCATTAGCACATTTATTCGTAAATTGTGCCTGTATTTAATAAATCGTTTAAATCCCGGGCATATGTTTAATTATGATACGGTAACGGAAGCCGTCAAAGGCCTCCGGCAAAGAGGATACACCATCGACTTCAACCTGGATCTCGATCGGGTTATCTGTAATCAGACGCCTCTTTCCCTGGCCCCGTCCGATTTTGAGATCACGGAGTTCTATCGCTTTGAAGGCAACAGCGACCCGGCTGACGAAGCCATCGTCTATGCCATCGAGTCAAAGAAAGGAGAGAAAGGCGTGTTGGTCAATGGTTTTGGCGTTTCTTCCGAGGAAATGGGAGACGAGATGATAAAAAAGCTAAAGGTCCATTACTGACCCCAACCACCGACCCCAACCATCACTAACTGAATACATACGCATGGTCCATATTCGTTCCGCACGGGAGGCCGATCTTCCGGAGATCCTCGACATCTATAACCACATCATTGTGAATACGACGGCGGTCTATCAATACCACCCGCAAACGATGGATATGCGCCGCGACTGGTATCACTCCAAGATCAGGGACGGCTACCCGGTGTTTGTGGCCGAGTCGGAGGGAAAGGTCGTCGGCTTTAGCTCCTATGGCCCTTTCCGCGCCTGGGCCGCCTATAAATATACCATAGAGAATTCGGTATATGTCCTGGAAAGTCAACGGGGAAAAGGGATCGCCAGGCTCCTGATGCAACCGCTCATCGACGATGCCGTCGCACGGGGCTATCATGCCATTATCGCGGGTATCGATGCTTCCAATGCCGCCAGCATCCGGCTGCACGCCAGCTTTGGTTTTGAAGAGGTCGCCCATTTCCGGCAGGTAGGCTATAAGTTTGGCCGCTGGCTCGATCTGAAGTTCATGGAGCTGCTATTGGAGACCCCGGCGAATCCGGTGGAAGGCTAACGTCATCATTCTCTCCGATGATATTGCCCTGCAGTCAAGATAGTTAATACTTCTCTTTGAGGATCCCTGCTACGACCTTATCGATCGGCAAGGTCACGCTTTCTTCAGAAAAAACATCCCAGTCGATAAAACGGAATGTTTCCGTCTCCTTCCTTTCTTCATATATCTTCATCTCCCGCTCGTCAAAATCGAACGGCTTTGACCGTAACGACACCCGGATAGGTTCCAGCGCTTCGACAAAATAATAGATGGAAAGGATCTGGTGTTCGGGGTTGAAGGCGGATAGCTGGAAAAAATCCGTAGTATACAGATGGTCGGTGACCCGTATCTCCAGGTCCATCTCTTCCTTGAATTCCCGTCGGAGGCAATCCCTTGTCCCTTCTCCGAACTCCAGCCCTCCGCCGGGGAACTTTGTATAATAGTTACCACGGATAAATTCGTCGCTGACAAGGACTTTTTTATCGTCGCTCAACAGGATCCCGTATACTCTTACGTTGAACATATCAAAACCATTTCTTTTTCATAAAATACCAGCTGATCACGATCGAGATCCCGACGGATAGCAGCATGACGCTTACAAAGGCATAGGGGGATTTGGAACCCGGGATATCTACGTTCATTCCATAGACGCTGGTCACGAGCGCCGGCAGCGAGAGGATGATGGTGATAGACGTCAGCCGTTTGAGTACATTGTTCATGTTATTGTTGATGATGCTGGCGAAGGCATCCAGGGTGCTGCTGAGGATATTGGTATAAATATTCGCCATTTCCAGGGCCTGTGACATGTCTACGGCCATGTCGTCCAGCAGTTCTTTTTCTTCGTCGGTAAGACCCAGGAAATTTGTCCGGGCCAGTTTGAGCAGCAGCATTTCGTTGGAGCGGAGGGCCGTTACAAAATACACCATGCTCTTCTGGATCTTCATCAGTTCCAGCAGCTCTTCGTTTCTGTTGGAGGCATAAAGTTTTTGTTCCATCAGGTTGCGGCGCTGGTTGATCTCCTTCAGGAACTCCATATAGGTCTGGGTGATCTTTTCGAAGATCTTCAGCACCATCATATTCTTTTTGTCCGGGTGCCGGTTCTGGAAGGTATTCAGGAATTTTTTGATGGCGCCGTTCTCGAAGGAGTTGACCGTAACGATCTGGTTATGGGTAAGGATGATACAGATGGGGATGGTGATATAATAGGCGTCGCTTTCGTTAAAGGAGTTATTCTCGGTAGGGGTCTTGATGACGATGAGCTTTACGTTGTCTTCTTCTTCAAACCGCGCCCTTTCGTCGATGTCCAGTGAGTCGGTCAGGAAGTCCAGGGGGATGTCCAGTTCATCGGACAGGTTCGTGAATTCCTGCTGTTTTAAGGGCGGCAGGATATTCACCCAGGTGCCATGCTCCGGATGCTCTACTTCGATCGTCTGGTGGTTGATGTTCTTGAAAAACTGGATCATGGGTTTAGCGGCTGGCTTTATATTTCAGGCTGCAACCTACTACTAACTGCTATAACTTCCAATTTCATGTCCTGTTCATCCTTCTACATCCCCTTCAAAAACCTTTACGGCCGGTCCGCAAAGCCAGATGTTTTCAAATTGGTTATCCCCCGTCCGGTCGAATTTGACCGTCAGTTTCCCCCCTTTTGTCACCACTTTTACATAGTTGTATCCCATTTCATTGTGATAGCAGGCGAGGGCGCTGGCCGTCACGCCGGTCCCGCAGGAGAGGGTCTCGTCCTCTACACCGCGTTCGTAGGTGCGGACGATGATCTCGTCAGGTTTTTTTTGTTCGACAAAGTTTACATTGATGCCTTCTTTGGCAAAATCACTGCTGTAGCGGATCTCCATCCCGTTGTGATACACGTCGTAGTCCATGAGCTCGCTCACCATCTTTACGTAGTGGGGGGAGCCCGTATCGAGGATAAAGTCGCCCCGTAGCTCGGTGACCGATCCGACGTCCTTCATTTTGAGGCTGACGATGCCGTCATCGTCGATCTCGGCCTTGTGGGGGCCATCGACGGCCAGAAAGTTATATTCGTTCTTATGGATGCCCATGTCATACGCGAATTTGACCAGGCAACGACCGCCGTTGCCGCACATCGTGCTTTCCCGTCCGTCCGAATTGTAATATTTCATCTCGAAATCATAGCCGGTATGGGGGTTTAGCAGCATCAGTCCGTCTCCGCCGATCCCATAACGCCTGTCGCAAAGGGCACGGACCCGTTCCTGTGTCAGGGCAGTATAGCTCCAGTTGCGGTTGTCCAGGATAACGAAATCATTGCCCGTTCCCTGGTATTTATAAAAATGCATCTTGCTCATAATGTTGTCAAAATTAATCACAAATAACGAGACGGCCCAGCCGGCTGCCCGAAGGGCCAACATCAGCTCCGTTGGCGGAGCAGTAACTATTAAGGTAACGTTTCAACTATTCTCAATGTTTCCTTAATCAACCCCTCGACCGCGGCAGTCCCGTCTTTGGAGAACGTTTTCTCCACCCGGTTGGCCACAATCGCGCTCAGGCTCAGACAGGAATGCCCCAGCATCTTTCCCAGCCCATAGATCCCTGCAGTCTCCATCTCGAAATTGGTGATGCGGTGCGGGCCATAGGCAAATCCTGTCAGCCGGTCGATCAGTTCCGGCTGGCTGAGCCCCAGGCGCAGCACCCTCCCTTGCGGCCCGTAAAAGCCGGGGCAGGTCACCGTGATACCCTGGTGGAAACCCTCGGTGAAATGCCGGAGTAGGGCGGCGCTGGCCCCGCTGATATAGGGCTGCGCAAGCCGGTGGTGTAATTGCGTCTGGGTGGCAAAAGAATGAAGGATCTCTTTCTCCTCCTCGTTCTCCTCATGCCGGTAAAAGTTCAACAGGTTATCGATCCCCAGTCCGTGGGTACTGGCGACCCATCCATCTACGGGTATATCTTTCTGTAAGGCTCCCGAAGTGCCTACCCGGATGATGGTCAGGGGGGTGAGCCGGGGTTTCACCGTTCGGGTATCCAGATCGATATTTACCAGCGCATCCAGCTCGTTGAGCACGATATCAATATTGTCCGTCCCGATCCCCGTACTGACGACGGAGACCCGTTTGTTCCCGACCCGGCCGGTATGGGTCACGAACTCCCGGTGTTGGGCCCGGTGCTCGATCGCATCAAAATATTTGCTGACCGTACCTACCCGGTCGGGATCCCCGACGGTCAGTACCGTAGTAGCCAGCTCTTCCGGTCGGAGGTCCAAATGATAGATAGCCCCCCGGTTATTGATAATAAGTTCACTTTCAGCGATCCTTGTCATAAATTCAGCGATTTTTTGCTAACTTCTTCAAAATTATTGTAATTTTGCACCTGCCCAAAAAAAGAACGCCTTTTGAGGTGCTTTCAAAATAAGGCAGTAATTTTCCCCTCGGTTTGCAGACCGTCCGGGTGTCAGTCATCAAATATAAGGTTCTGTGGCCGAGTGGCTAGGCAGAGCTCTGCAAAAGCTTCTACAGCGGTTCGAATCCGCTCGGAACCTCCTTAGCGGACAAGATGGAAAATCTTCCATTTTGTCCGCTTTTTTCTTTTTGGAAACCCGCATCCAGACTGAATATGGTGGCGATGACCTTGTTGAGACTGACGTTTTGCTATGCCGGGCACTATTAACCTAACCGATCTCCATCGCAAAAAAGTCGATCAGGTTTTTATGTAATATCCCATTATTATTTTCACCAATTATTGGATCATTCAGCGTAATTACATATTTGGGATAATTATCGGCTATTTGTAACAGGTTTCCAAACTCGCGGCTTGCCGTCTCTGCATTGATAATAGTGAGACAGACCTGTACATAGATCTTTGTCCC
>DASYBV010000008.1:0-79641 GCA_036500545.1 Puia sp.
GAGCAAGGGGGGAAGTATGGCTTTTAGGATCTTCCTGGATGCGAATATCCTGCTTGATTTTACCCTGAAACGGGATGATTATGCTGTATCCCGGAAACTGATCGAATGGGCCGTGAAAGGAAGGGTACAGGCTTTTATAACGCCTTCTATCGTACATATTACCGGTTATTGGTTAACGAAAGCCTATGGTCCTGCAAAGGCGAAGGAATTATTGCTGACCCTGCTGGCGGATATACAGATCATCGACATCGGGCAGGAAACCACCATAAATGCATTGCATTCGAAAATGAATGATATAGAGGATTCCCTGCAATATTACTCCGCGATGCATCACAAACTGGATTATTTTATCACGCGGGATAAGGGATTGAAGAAATCGGCCATTGCCGTTCTGCCTGTCTGTTCCCCGGAAGAATTCCTCGAAGAAAATAAGTAAGTATGGCCCGTATCATGGCGATCGATTATGGCTTGAAGCGTACCGGCCTTGCCGTTACAGACCCTTTGCAGATCATTGCGACGGGTCTGATGACCATCGAGTCGCCCAAACTGATTGGTTTTTTAAAGGAATATTTTAAAAAGGAGCAGGTGGAACTGATCCTGATGGGGGAGCCGAAGAACTGGGATGACAGCGATACGCATGCCACTCCGCTGGTGAAACAGATCGTGGCGCGGCTGCAGAAGGAGTTCCCTGCCATACCCCTGAAGATGGTCGATGAACGGTACACATCCAAAATGGCCAGCCGGGCGATGATCGATATGGGGATGAAGAAGAAGCAACGGCGGAATAAGGCGATGGTGGACGAGATCGCTGCTACCATCCTTTTGCAGGAATATATGGAACGCTCGGTCCGGTAAAGACGATCCGGATGATGGAACCCTTGTGGGGACTGCGTCGATTTGTGTTAATTAATGTAAATTTGTATTACTATGATTCTACCTATTGTTGCATACGGGGCGCCCATTCTCCGGACCGTTAGTAAGGATATCACGCCTGACTACCCGAATTTATCCAAGCTGATCGAAGATATGTGGGAGACCATGTACTCCAGTAACGGGGTCGGGCTTGCCGCACCCCAGATCAACAGGGATATCCGCCTTTTTGTGGTGGACAGCAGCCAGGTATTTGCAAACCTGGACGAGGATGAGCAGGGCAAATACCCCGATGGGCCCGGCGTTAAGCAGGTCTTTATCAACGCGCAGGTCATCGACCTGGATGGGGAGGAATGGGCCTATAACGAAGGGTGCCTTAGCATTCCCAAGATCCGGGAGGACATCTATCGCAACGAAGAAGTGACCCTCGAATTCCTCGATGAAAATTTTGAGCCGCATACGGCGACCTATAACGGGATCACCGCCCGGATCATACTGCATGAGTATGATCATATCGAAGGAAAGCTGTTTATCGATTACCTGAAGCCGTTGAAGCGGAAATTGCTGAAAGGCAAGCTGGATGATATTTCCAGGGGAAAGATCAGCGTAGATTATAAGATGAGTTTCCCCCGCTGATATATGCTCTCCATTTTGCGATCAGGTCCCGCATATCATCGGGCAATTCGCTCTCAAACAGGATCTCTTCTCCCGTGCCGGGATGGACGAAACCGAGTGTCTTTGCATGGAGGGCGTGGCGGGGACAGATGGCGAAGCAGTTGTCCACAAATTGCCTGTATTTACTAAAGACCGTGCCTTTTACGATCTTGTCGCCGCCATAGGTATCGTCGTTGAAAAGGGGATGCCCGATGTGCTGCATATGGACGCGGATCTGGTGGGTACGGCCGGTCTCCAGCACGCATTGTACCAGGGTGGTATAGCCGAATCTTTCCAGCACTTTATAATGGGTGATCGCTTCTTTCCCGTGATCGCCTTCGGGGTAGGCGTCGAACAATTTCCGGAAACGCTGGTGTCTGCCTACATGCGCTATGATCGTTCCGTTCTCTTCGGCCAGGTCGCCCCAGACCAGGGCCATATACTGACGCCGGACCGTATGATCGAAGAATTGTTTGGCCAGGCTCCGGACGGCCCTTTCCGTTTTGGCCAGCACCATCAGCCCGCTGGTATTCTTGTCGATGCGGTGGACCAGGCCGAAGCGGGGAAGGTTTTGTTCGTTGATCGCATCGTTCTTTTGCTGCAGGTACCAGGCGACGCCGTTGATAAGGGTACCGCTATAGTTGCCGCTGGCGGGATGTACGACCAGCCCCGGCCGCTTATTGATGATCATCACTTCCGCATCTTCATATTCGATGTTCAGCGGCATTTCCTCGGGAACGATCTCTTCCCCCTGCGCCTCCTTATCGGAGTACATGATGATCTCATCGAGGGGCCTGATCTTGTAATTGGGCTGGACCTGCCGGTTGTTCACGAGGACCATGCCGGTCGTGAGTGCCCGCTGGATCTTATTCCGGGAGGCGTTCTCTATCCGTTGTACGAGGAATTTATCGATCCGCAGGGGTTCCTGTCCCTTGTCGACCTTCAGGTTGAGGCGTTCATACAATTCCTCCGTTCCGTCGGATGACGGGCCTTCTTCGAGTTCTTTCTCCCAGTCCGGCTCTTTGTGCATAGTAGGAATTTGTGCAAAAATAGGATTTAGAAGGGAAATCGTAATTTTACAGCCGGAGCGCTACTATGCAGCAAGTCATTTTCAAAGAATTGGGACAGATGGAATATCAGCAGGCCTGGGATTACCAGGAGACCCTGCTGCGGGAGAATGTTCGGATCAAGACGCTGGCACGGCAGCCGGACTCGCGCCCAGGACAGAGGGGCGCGGACGGTCCGGCGAATTCCGGCCGGGACCCGGGACCGGCCACCTATGCGGAGGAGACCACACATTATTTGTTGCTGGTAGAGCATCCTCCTGTATACACCCTCGGCAAGAGCGGTCATATAGAGAACGTATTGATCGACGAAGAGGAAATGGGAGAGAAGGGGATCGGGTTCTTCCGGACCAACAGGGGCGGGGATATCACGTTTCACGGACCGGGTCAGATCGTGGGATATCCTATCCTGGACCTGGAGAAATTTCGTACCGATATCGGATGGTATCTGCGTAACCTGGAAGAGGTGACCATATCGGTCCTGGCGGAGTATGGTATCCGGGGGGAGCGGTCACCGGGGGAGACGGGTGTCTGGATAGAGCCGGGGGTTAAGGGCCGGGAGCGTAAGATCTGTGCGATCGGGGTCCGGTGCAGCCGGTGGGTCACCATGCATGGATTTGCGTTGAATGTCAATACGGACCTGGGCTATTTCGGGAATATCGTCCCTTGCGGGATCCAGGATAAACAGGTCACTTCCCTGCAGAAGGAACTGGGGCACCCGGTACCGATCGAAGCCGTCAAGGCTGCGTGGATGCGGGAGTTTGAGAAAGTTTTTGGGGCGGAGCTGGTGGCGGCATCATAGTGTATCCCGGAGCAGAATGGCCTCAGAATTCCTTCGGAATAAAGAGCTTATTCTTTTCTTTTAGCTGATTACCTTCATAGAGCTCGAAGCGGAACCAGCCCGAATGTTGGAAATTCGTCTTATCGATGGTGAGGGAAGGGTCTTTTATCTCCGATAGCTCAAAAAGGAGCTTGTTATTCTCATCAAAAAATTTAACGGCATAATGTTTTCGCGCGGCTTCGGGCAATGACAGCTGTATGTTGCCGTATTTGGCAGTAAAGACATAAGAGGAGACCCTGTATACTTCTTTTGGAACAAAGGGTTTGATCAGGAGGGTATCTCCGTCGATAAAGACGAGGGTATCCCTGGTCTGGCCCAGCAGCGAGTCCCGGAAATGACCGAGCCGGCCACCGGCGATCTTCCCCACCAGGCTATCTCCCCTGCGGACAAAAACGCTTGTATTCACCTCTATTGCAGGAAGCGTATTATGGACGGAGGATGGGGGCTTTACCAGGGGTTTGCCTTTTTCCAATGCGGGATCTACAAAAAGGATCCTCGTGTTCTCCATCTTTGCGGTACCGGCCTCTTTATCCGCATTGTCGTCTGCCTCAGCGGCGGCGGCGATGGGTTCACCGGTATTGGACCGGGGCCGGCGGGAGGGGGTGAACAGATACCGGCCGTTATCGAGGACGATAAAGAGACGATAATAGAAGTTGGGGTGTGGCGCCTTACTATCCGTGATGCCATTGGCAGGGAGGGTCGGATCGGGGACAGTAATAAGGGTGGTGAAGTTCTTCAGGCTATCGGTAGAGCGTTGGACGCTGATCTGGTTGACGACAGGGTAGTGGTTATGCCAGCTGATCAGGATCTTTCCGGTACCACGGGCGGTGGCGGAAAAACGGGGAAGTGTGTCCTGCGCCCTGGTGATCGCCGAAAAAAGAAGGCTGACGAGCAAAATTCCCAAGGTCCTGTGCATAAAAGGCATAACGAATCTTTTAAAAAGATGTTTTGCGGAAAAATTAAAAATAAAGCGGCGCACCAAAAGATGCCACCGGCATCTTGTCCAAAGGACCATCATTAACCGGTTTGCCCGAAAGGGGGTAGATCATACCTATTCCCATTCCGACAGCCCAACTGGTCAAATTCCGGGCCTAAAAATTCAGTCTGCCCGGCGGAAGGGATCGGTTGCCCTGTAATCCTCCGCTATGAACGATCAATAAACGGGAATGGGCGGGAAAAAGATTTTGACGGACCATGTCCAGGGCGGCATAAAATAATTTGCCGGTATAGACAAGATCCGAGGGAATACCGGTATCCCGGTAGAACCGGTTCATAAAATCGAGTAATTCGGGCGGATGACGGGCGTATCCGCCGAAATGATAGTGCGGGATGATGCGGTGCCTGTATGGCTGGCCGGGCGCATCTTCCATCCCCTTTAGGACGGAGATACCGATGACCTCTTGTTCCGGTGTGGCGGCCGCCGCCAGGCCCAGGAACATCGTGCCGGTGCCGATGGCGCAGAGGATGTGGGTATATCGGGTAGTGGGCGCCTCCCGCAGGATGTGTTCGCTGGCCCGGATCCCATCGGGTCCTGCCCCTCCTTCCGGGATAATATATACGCCGGGATCGGTCCCGTGGCCTGGTGCTGCCGTTAGGGAGGCATATTGTTTGCGGCTGATAAACTCCAGCTGCATGCCGCAGGCCAGCGCCGTCTCCAATGTAGCCGAGAGAACGGGCGGTCGTTCGCCCCGGATGATACCGATGGAAGGAAGGCCTGCCTGCTGTGCCGCATAAGCGGCGGCGACGATGTGATTGGACCAGGCGCCTCCAAAGGTGAGGATGGACGAGGCCGATCGCAGCCGGGCCGTCTGCAGGTGCCCTTTTAATTTGAACCATTTGTTGCCGGAAACGACAGGATGGATCGTATCCAGCCGCAGGACATCGGCATGGATACCGGCTGCCGTTATTTCGGGTAGCTGCACGGGTTGGATCAGGGATGGATAATTCCATGAATCTGACAGTAAATTGTTTACTAAGAATTTATCCATTATCAGGGCTTAATTTTTTATTTTCGTGCTCTAAATTAAAATTACGATAATGCAACCAACCCTTTTGATTTTAGCGGCCGGCATGGCTTCCCGATATGGCAGTATGAAACAGATCCAGGGCTTTGGGCCCCACGGGGAAACGATCATGGACTATTCCATTTATGATGCGATGCGGGCCGGGTTTAAAAAGGTGGTATTTATTATCCGTAAAGATTTCGCGGATGACTTCAAAGCTATTTTTGAGCCAAAGCTGAAGGGGAAGATCGCCACCGATTATGTATACCAGGACCTGCATTCCTTTACCGGTTCCTACCAGGTACCTGCCGAAAGGACCAAACCCTGGGGGACGGCGCATGCCATTCTTTGTGCAAAGGATGCTATAAAAGAGCCTTTTGCCGTCATAAACGCGGATGATTTTTATGGCCGGGACGCTTTTGAGAAGGCATATGCCTTTCTTACCGGACCTGTCAATGACAAATTATATTCCATTATCGGGTATGAACTGGCGAAGACCCTTTCCGATAACGGGACGGTAAGCCGGGGTGTTTGCGAGGTGGATGCTGCGGGCAACCTGGTCTCCATCAATGAGCGGACCAAGATCTACCAGGACGGGGACAAGAAGATCACCTATGAAGAAGGAGATAAGAAGTTCGAAGTACCCTTCGATTCGAAGGTATCCATGAATTTCTGGTGCTTTTCGCCTTCCGTGTTCGCCTATACGGAGAAGCTGTTTTCCGGATTCCTGGCGGAGCAGGGTACCAATCCCAAAGCTGAATTCTTTATCCCTATTATAGGAGACCAGTTTATCCGCGAAGGAAAGGGCGCCATCAAGGTGATCCCTACGGATGCGCAATGGTTTGGCGTTACGTATAAGGAGGATGCTCCCGATGTGCAGGCCAGCCTGAACAAGCTCATCGAAAAAGGAGAATACCCCACGAAATTGTGGTAGTATGATGTTATTATTTAATTACTCTTTACGATAAAGATGTAGTCTTTTATCCGTTTGATCTGGTTTTTCCGGTCGAGGCCTTTGAGACCCGAGTTGAGCGGAATATGCAGGAGGCTGAGGGTGCTGTCTGTCTTGAGCAGGGTGCTGTCGGACTTCATGGCGTCGATGGCCCGGAAGATATTCTTGGACCGCACGGCGAATACGACGCCCTGTGCTCCCTGTTGGCTGGAGGTTACGATACCGATGACCTCGCCGTCATTGTTGAGTACCGGGGTACCGCTGTTGCCGGGGTTGGCCGCGATGGTGATCTGGCAGGCCAGGGTATCGCCTTCGAAACCGGTTTCGGCGCTCATATAACCTTTACCATATACGATCTGAGGACGTGGGTAGCCGAGGGTAAAGAGGTCTTCGCCCAGTTCGGCGCCGGTCCGGCTGATGCCATAGGGCAGACCGTTAAATGGATGGTAAGAGCTATCTACTATCTTGAGCAGCGCCAGATCGGATTGGCGATCCAATTGGATGATCCGGGCCTGGTATTCGCCAAGGGCGTTCTGGACTTCGACGAGGGTAGCATTCTTGACCACGTGCGCATTGGTGATGAGGTATCCTTTTCCGTCGATCAGGAAGCCGGTACCGCCGGATTTAAAGGAGGCGCCGGCCGCTTCGTCGGAGTTGATCTTATTGGTAACGCTATTGAGCTTGAACTCCTGGTTCTGGAGCCGTCTGCTCAGCAGCTCGACCTTTTCGTTGGTTACCTTTGGAGAAAGGTAGGAGATCAATCCGCTGATGCCGAGGGCGGTGACGCCTGCGATAGAAGCCGCGACGCCAATTACACGTTTGTATTTATGAAAGAGCACCACCACTTTGGCGGGGCGGGGCTTTTCGATGCCGCCGGATGCCGAAAGGTCCTGGTGGATCTCCTTCAGCTGTGTCCGCAACTGGCTGATCTCCCCGTATTGGGTCAGCTGTTTAAGGAATAAGGTATGTTCGACCACCTGCTGGTCGATCTCCGGCTGCGTCTTCCGGAGATGTTCGAAGAACGCCGCTTCTTCCGGGAGCATTTCTCCCCGGAGGTAGCGTTCGATCGCATCTATGATAGCTTCGTCTTGCATCTTGCTCACTTATTTTTTGTACTGACTAAATAATTTTTTCAGGCGCATCAGACATTTATACTTCTGGTTCTTGGCATTATCCGCGTTGGTGTATCCAAAGTTGGCGGCTATTTCCACCATGTTCTTTTTTTGCAGATAATAGGCTTCCAATAAGCTTTTACAGGGTTCTCCGAGGTTTTTCATCGACCGCTCCATAAACAGGAAATCGAGGTTCCGCTGTTCATGGGCTTCCAGCTCTTCTTCAACGGGTACGGTCATTTCGAGGTTGTCCACCTCGGGGGAGGTTTTCTGCAATTGGCTGAGACGTTTGAGCCACAGTCGCCTGCATACGGAATAGAGGTAGGTCTTAAGTTGACAGTTCAGTTCAAACGTTCCGGACTTCACTTTTTCATACAACACGATCATGGCTTCCTGGAAAATGTCCCTGGCATCGTCGGGGTAACCGCTGTTGTTCAGGATCAGGGATTGAACCATATTATAATGTTGTTTATAAATGGCTTCTATGGCCTTTCTATCGTTCAGAGCCAGTCCTTCCAGTAATTTTTGCTCGTTGATCTCCGTCCTCACGCTTGTACTTTATTTAATACCCAAATTAAGGATTCGTAACCCAAACCACCGAAAAAAATGTAAAAATAAGTTGTTGGGTGCTCAAATGGCGGGCGATATGCATTAGATAAAATAATATGTATAATTCTTTATAAAAACCGGGTTACTTTTTCCCCGCCTTGGTATTAATCACGAAACCATTCAATTAACAAAACAAAATGATCACCATGAAAAAGTTCTTAGTAGTATTATCCGTCGTCGCATTCGCAGCATGTAACAACAGCGCAAGCACAGATGCTAAAGCTGATTCCACTAAAATGGCCGTTGACTCCAGCAAGATGGCTGTTGATTCCAGCAAAATGTCTATGGACACTTCTGCTAAGAAGATGGACTCCGCTGCTAAGAAGATGGATTCCACCAAGAAATAAGCTTTTTTTCATATGGCAAGCAATCGTTAGAGGCCGTCCTGTTCCCAGGAGGGCCCTTTTTGCAAGCTTTTAAAGCCATTAGCCCGGTTTCGCCTATAAGCAATGCTTAGGGGGAAGCCGGGCTTTCTTTTGCCCCTGCGGGCGGGGTGCCTGAGACGGGATGCCTGAGACCGGGTGCCTGAGACGGGATGACTGAGACCGGGGATCGGCGGATACGGTCTGCCGGTCGCCGGGTCTGGCCGTTATGGCTTACCGGGCTTTGTCCGGGCCTCTACGTCCGGCAGGAAGCCCGTCAGCAGCCCCAGCAGGGGCAGCCAGGCGCAGAGGCGGAATACGTACTGGATGCTAGTATGGTCGGCCAGCCGTCCCAGGACTGCGGCGCCGATACCCCCCATTCCAAAGGCCAGGCCAAAGAAAAGACCGGCGATCATTCCCACTTTCCCGGGCACCAGTTCCTGGGCATAGACCAGGATGGCGGAAAAGGCGGATGCCAGGATCGTTCCGATAAAAACGGTCAGGATACTGGTCCAGAACAGGTTGGCGTGGGGCAGCAGGAGGGTAAAGGGGGCCACACCCAGGATAGAGAACCAGATGACATATTTCCGGCCGATCCGGTCCCCTACCGGTCCCCCGATCACCGTTCCGGCGGCTACGGAGAAAAGGAAGATAAAGAGGTGTATCTGGGAGCTTTGGATCGATACATGAAATTTATCCATCAGGTAGAAGGTATAATAGCTGCTCATGCTGGCCATATAGAAGTATTTGGAGAAGATCAGCACCAGCAGGATCGTCAGGGCAAAGAACACCTTTTTCCGGGGAAGGACCGGGTGGAGATGGTCGGCCGGACCTGGGGCGCCGCTTACCCGTCGGGCCGCTGGCGTTGCTCTGTCCGACTTCCGTCCCAGGTTCCGGCTATACCAGGTTCCGGTCTGGAGCAGGATGGCGATCGCCAGCAAGGCGGCCAGGCAGAACCAGAGGATCCGGGACTGTCCGTAGGGGGCGATGATCTGGGCGGCCAGCAGGGGCCCCAGGGCGGCGCCGGCGTTGCCTCCCACCTGGAACAGGGACTGGGCCATGCCTCTCCGGCCGCCCGAGGCCAGATAGGCCAGCCGGGAGGCTTCCGGGTGAAAGATCGACGAACCTACCCCTACCAGGGCCACGGATACCAGCACAAGGGTAAAGCTGGCTGCCTGGGACAGCAATACCAGCCCTACCAGCGTAAAGCACATACCGGCCGCCAGGGAATAGGGCTGTGGTTTTTTATCCGTATACAGACCTACAAAAGGTTGCAGCAGACTGGCCGTCAGCTGAAAGCAGAAAGTGACCAATCCGAGCTGGCTGAAATCCAGGTGAAGGGACTTTTTCAGGAGGGGATAGGTGGAGGGGATCAGGGACTGCATGGTATCGTTGAGCAGATGAGAGAAACTGATCGCCAGGAGGATGGAAAAAACGGTTCGTTGTGTGATATCGTTGGTAGCGGCTATAGCGGGCGCAGGGGTCAGCGTTTTTGACATGTTGTTTCGATTAAAAAGTAATAGATATCTGATCATCATTGACCTGCTTTCAGGAGGAGCCGGTGATCTTCGCCGCATATTGCCAGGCCTTCTTTGGGTCCTGGTCGATGATGCTTTTTAGCAGGGACTCGTGTATTTGCTGGGTGTTGAGAAAGGAGGCGGTGGTATGATGGACCTCCCGGAAATACCGGGCCATGTGTTCCGCGAACGTGCGATAGAGATCCGCCAGGATGTCGTTGCGGGAGGCGGCGGCGATGGCGATATGGAATTGTATATCGGCCTGTATGGATGCTTCGGTATCGCCTGCCCGGGCTGCAGAGGCGCGTTTTTTTAGCAGCCCCTTCATTTTTTCGATGTCTTTTACGGACCGGTTCCCGGCGGCTTTTTCGGCGATCTTCATTTCCAGGAGCTGCCGTACTTCATCCAGGTCCCGGGCGTCGGCGCGCCGGAGTCGTTGCGGCAATGGCTCGGCGATGCCGGTCTGTAGTTCCGCATAGGTGCCGGAACCTTGCCGGACCTTTAACAATCCCGTATTTGCCAGGATGCGGATCGCCTCGCGGATGGTGGAGCGACCGACGCCGAATTGTTCCATCAGTTCAGGCTCCGACGGCAGCTTTTGCCCGGGCTGGTATTCCCCCAGCGATAGCTGCTGTTGCAGTTTGCTTACGACGGCATCTGCCAGGTTATGGCGCAGGAGCGGCTGGCTGGGAGGCGTTTCTTTTTTCGTCATATCATCTGATGACTTTGATTGGGACAAAGGTAAAGCTTTGGAAGAGACCCCGTCAAAAAATTTTTCCGGGACCGGTTATCTTCTTACTCCCTGGGCGTACTCATAATACAGTGTGTGGAAGATCCAGGAGACATAGCTTTCTCCGCGGGAAAGATGGGCGTAGGCCTTTTTGATCTCTTCGATGGATTCATATTTGTGGACATAGGCGTCGATGCCGGTGGCGGTCATTTTTTCGATGATGACCGGGTCGTATGCGCTGGAGTAGACCATGATCATCGGCTTCCCGAACCTTTTTTTCAGTTCCGTCACGGCCAGCTGAAGATTTTCTGAAAAGTTACCCTCCAGCGAACCGGTGATGACAAGATCGAAGATCGTATTGGAATATTCCTTTGCGGAGAGGGCCGTGAAAACATTTTCGGAATACTGAACGGCGGCGGATGGATTGACGGTGCGGAAGACTTCCTGGAAGGCCAGGGGGATCAAAGGTAAATCGTCAATCACGAGAATCCTATCTAATGACGCGGGCTCCTGGTTTACTACAGAGGGCATGGTTTAAATATGCTTTGATACGGTAAATAGGTGACAGGGCCCGCGACGATCACAAATATATTGAAATTACCTATATAAAAAGTGAATTGTTATTTTTCGAGGTTCAGGCGATATGCGTGGTAAAGTGTGTGAAGAATAGCGGAGACATAGGCCTCACCGGCAGACAGGTGTGTATAGGCGTTGCGTATTTCTTCGATGGGCTCATTTTTATGTATGCAGGCGTCTATATCTCCCTCCCTGCAGTTCCCGTATTTTACTTTTCCAAGCAGGAGGGGATCGTAATAGTCCATATAGAGGAGGACCCGGCTGCCGGCAAAACGCTGTTTCAACTCAAATACCGACAAGGACAGATCCCCGGGCAGATCCGCGGCCTGTGCACCGAGGATGACCAGGTCGAAACAGCGCGTTTCATACGCTTTTGCGGATAAGGCCGTAAAGACGCTGGCGGTATATTCTACTTGTATGCCGGGATTGATTGAACGGAACACTTCGCGCAGGCCGACGGCGATAAGGGGCATTTCATCGATCACAAGTACCTGGTCGACTTTGGGCATGGGTTACGGATTATAGTTTAAAAAAGGAACGGATCGGTCTTAAGATACAAATTTCCGATAAAATCTGCTAATAAAGGATATGTGTAAACCTGTATGCCCGATTCCTTTTTCTTCGCGATATTTGCCCTTTATTTAACGTAGGACTATGCGTATAGCGATCAATGGAATGGGCCGTATCGGCCGGCTTTTGTGCAGGAGGCTTCTTTCTCTCGAAGGGATCGAGCTGGTGGCGGTCAACGATATTATGGACCCGGCAAACCTCGCCTATTTACTCAGATATGATTCCATTTATGGCACTTTACCGGCCGCCGTGCTTTTCAAAGACGGGCATTTCCGGGTGGGGGAAAAGTCGTTTGCCGCCTTGCGGCAGCCGGATCCTGCCCTGCTTCCCTGGAAGGAGCTGGGGGTCGACATTGTGCTGGAATGTTCCGGTCAGTTCAACAGCCGGCGATCCGCGGAGATCCATCGGACTGCGGGGGCCGGGAAAGTACTGTTGTCCACCACGGGCGCCTTTGATGATCCCGTGCCGCTGCTGATCTATGGCTTTAACCAGCATGCGCTTGATCCCGGAACGACGGTACTTTCTCCAGGCGGATGCATGACCAATTGCAGCACGCATATCCTGTACCTGCTGAACCAGGTCGGGATCGAATCCGCCCATCTGAACATCCTTCATTCCTATACTTCACGGCAGGAGCTGGTCGACGCTCCGCACAAACATTTTCGCCGGGGGCGGGCGGCGGCTGAATCCATCATCCCTGTCGAGATAGACCTGGCAGGGTCCCTGGAGCGGCTCATGCCCGTCCTGAAGGGCAAGGTCGCGACGGTATCCACCCGGGTGCCGGTGGCCAATGGCGCCATGGCTGATATAACCGTTCAGTTAAAAGCGGCCGCTACGGCCGGGGAGATCAATTCCCTGTTCAGGAGTGCGGCAGAGCATGAATACAAAGGCATCCTGGATTATAATGAAGAAGGGCTGGTGTCGCTGGATATAAAGGGCGATCCTCATTCCGGCATCATCGACGGCACGCTTACTTCGGTGGTCGGCAGGCAATTGAAGCTGATCGCCTGGTTTGATAACGAATATGGATACACGAGCCGGATGATCGACTGGCTTTATTACTGGAAGAAATTCCTGTAAACTTTTACCGTCCTCGTTGGTTTGGATAAGAATAAAATTTAATCGTATGACAATATCACTGGCAGGAAAGACGGCGCTTGTCACCGGCGGCAGCAAGGGGATCGGGATGGCGGCGGCCCTGTCCTTGTCGGAAGCGCGCGCCAAGGTGGCGATCTGTTCCCGTGACGGGGAGGAGCTGAAAAGGACGGCGGCGGAGATCGAGACAAGAACGGGTCACCGGGTAGTGGGGATCGTTGCGGATGTTACTTCCCAGGCCGATGTAGACCGGCTTGTACAGCAGACCATCGACAACCTCGGCGGGATCGATATCCTGGTCAATAATGCGGGCAGCATCGGGGAACTGGGTCCTTTTGAAGACATTTCCACGGAGATCTATGGCTCGTTGTATGAGCTGAATGTGGTGTCCATGGTGCGGCTGGTAAAGGCGGTGTTACCGGGTATGAAGGCCAAAAAATGGGGCCGGATCATCAATATCTCCTCCGAGAACGGTCTGCAGCCCGACCCGGATATGATGCCGTATAATCTTACAAAGGCGGCCATCATCAATTTTAGCAAGAGCCTGTCCAAGTCGGTGGGCAGACATAATATCCTGGTCAATACCGTCAGTCCTGCCTTTATTTATACGCCTCTTGTAGAGAAGATGCTGAAAGAGATCGCCGCCGCGCAAAAGATCTCTCCGGAGGCGGCCCTGCAGCAGTTCCTGGCGGACAAACGACCGAATATCGAACTGAAGCGGGCGGGGCGTATCGAAGAGGTCGGGGCCGCTATTGCCTTCCTGGCTTCGGAGCAGGCGTCTTTTATAACGGGTACGAACCTGCGGGTCGACGGGGGCTCGGTTGGGTCGATCTGAGCGGGGATGGCAGGGTCTATCTGACCGGGGACCGGGCGTCCGGCGGGTCTATCTGACGACGGTAAAGGCCGCCGCCAGTTTTTCGTCCCTCGAATGACTCCCCAGGATTATTTTGTAGGCGCCGGGATAGAGCTTCCATTGACGGCCGGCCAGGTCCCATTTTTGTAATTCACTCACCGGGATGGCGAAGTTCGCCTCTGCCATACCGTTATGGGGGACCGATACCCGCCGGAAGGCCTTAAGCTCCTTTACCGGCATCCGTTCCCCGGAGGGATATTGTATATATGCCTGTACGACTTCGTCTCCATCCATTCCTCCTTCATTATTTACGGAAAGAGCAAAGCTGATCGTGTCTTTCGCGCCGTACCGGCTTCTGACCGGCTGTCTCCATTTATAGGTAAAGGAAGTATAACTAAGCCCATAGCCGAAGGGATATAATACAGGCCCCTCATAATACCGGTAGGTCCTGCCTTTCATCCCATAGTCCTTGTACGATGGAAGGTCGGACAGGGCGCGGTAGAAGGTGACCGGCAAATGCCCGGAAGGGGATACGCGGCCAAACAGGATATCGGCCAGGGCATTGCCTCCCTGTTCGCCGGGATACCAGGCGAGGATGATGGCATTGACATATGGCTCGATGGCGGAGAGGTCTACGGCGCTGCCGGCGGTTACGACTGCGATGAGGGGTTTGTTGCCGATCGCCTTTCGCAGCGCCTTCAGGTAGGCGATATGTGCGGCAGGCAGGCTTAGGTCGGTACGGTCGCCGCCGTGGGGAGCCAGGAAAGCATCTCCTTCTTCTCCTTCCATTACGGGTGTAAGTCCGATGACGGCGATCGTTGCCTGGCAATTGGAGGCCGCCCATGTCCCGCCGAAGTGGATGGTGTCCTTATAATCACAGCCCTGGTCATATTCGATGCGGGTCCCCGGTCCTGCGGCGGCGGTGATCCCTTCCACAAAGGTCACCATATGGGAAGAAACGCCATGATAATTACCGGACAGGGCGTCGAAGGAGAAGGCGTTGGGGCCTACGATCATCAGAGAGCCATAGTTCTCCTTTTTCAGGGGAAGGACCTGACCTTCGTTCTTTAGCAGCACCATGCTCTGTGCAGCCAGGGTCCTGGCCAGGGAAATATGTGCGGTATTGTGTACGCTGTCGGCGCCATAGGAGTGGTAGGGATTACGCGATACCGGATCGAAGAATCCCAGCTTTATCTGGGTCCGGAAAAGGGGTGCGAGGGCCGAGTCGATATCCCGCGGAGTGAGCAGGCCGGCGTCTACGGCCGCGAGCACATCTTGTTGCAGGATAGTCGAGCAATCCAGGTCGACACCGGCCTTTATAGCGGCGGCGGCCGTGGCTACCGGTCCGGAGAGGGCCTTATGCCGCAGGAAGATATCGTCGAGCGCGCCGCAGTCCGTCACCACATGTCCTTTGAATTTCCACTCGTCTTTTAAGATGGTATGCAGCAGGGTGGGGCCGGAGCAGCAGGGTTCTCCATTTACCCGGTTATAGGCGCACATGACCGATTCCACCCCGGAGTCCACCAATCGTTTGAAAGCATAGAGATAGGTCTCCCGCAGGTCTTTTTCGTCGACGATGGCGTCGAAGGTATGTCTGTCTGCTTCGGGACCGCTATGTACGGCAAAATGTTTTGCGCAGGCCGAGGCTTTCAGATGGAGGGGATCGTCCCCCTGTAATCCTTTTACAAAGGCGGCGCCCATCGTTGCGGTCAGGAAGGGATCTTCTCCATACGTTTCCTGGCCCCGGCCCCAGCGGGGATCCCGGAAGATGTTGATGTTCGGCGACCAGAAGGTCAGACCCATGTATTGTTCCGATCTGCCGGCGGCCGTAGAGAGGTTGTATTTGGCCCTGGCTTCGGTGGAAATATACCCGGACTCTTTTTGAAGAAGGATGTTATCGAAGGTGGCGGCGATGCCGATGGCCTGGGGGAAGACCGTTGCCTCGCCGGCCCGGGCGACTCCATGCAATGCCTCGTTCCACCAGTTATAGGCCGGGATGCCAAGCCTTTCCACTGCCTGGCTCCGATATCCCAGCAGCGAAACTTTTTCCTGCGGGGTCAGCCGGGAGAGCAGATCGTTCACCCGGGTGGCCATTGGTTGGGAAGGATCGCGAAATACCGGTGGCTGTTGAGCGGAGACGGGACTGAGAACGGCAGATGCCAGGATGATGAAAAGAAAATACAAACATTTCATGTCGGCTGAGTTTCGGTATATGGCCGGCAAGTTCGTATAAATCCATCAAAAAGCGTCACTCCTTCAGGAATGAAAGCACCCGGCTGTCCGTGGTCGTCTTTACCTGTACAAAATACAGACCGGCTGCCAGCATGCTGCAATCCATCGTCAGCTGGTTGCTTCCCTGCCGGAGATTGACCGTCTTTTGAAGAACGATACTTCCCTGCCGGTCGACGATGCGGAGGAGGGTCGTACTGTTCTGCGGCCAATCGATCTGCAATTGAAGCGTATTGCTACGGATGGGATTGGGCTGGATCTGCAGGACGGCGGCGCTGCCGGCAATGGTGACCGATCGGACGGCGCTGAACTGACTGCTGCCGTCCCTGTCGACCATGCGGATGCGGTAATAATATGTCCCCGGTGAAAGGGATTCCTGGTATTCGTAGGAAAGCGCACCTGCCGTATTCGTCCCTGGCGCCGTTTTATCGGCTGTCAGGCTGCCGGTCTCTGCAAAGCTTATCGCATCGGAGGACCGTTCTATTTCGAAGTGATCGATATCAGGGTTGGCGGCCGACGGAGAGGAGACCGTCCATTGCAGGTCGGCCGTATTCTGCCGGGCGGCGGCTGTAAAGCTTTCCCAACTGGTCGGCAGCGGGATGATGGTATTTGGAAGGGTGATGATCGTAAAGATGACGTTATCCTTTAGGGTGATGCCGCTAAAGTTGAGCAGGTGGCCGGAGATGGACGAGGCCTTTATATAGGACTGCGTACCGGTGCTGAAATTTCCATCCCCGTCGTTGTCGATCATCAGGTAGTAATTGGAGGCGGTCGTACCACCCGACAGGGTGAGGCCGGTGAGGTCGAAGCTCATGTTCACGGAACCTACCGAATTTGTATTCTGGACCTCCCAGGTACGGAACAGCCTTTTGGAACCGACAGCTGCGGTGGGTCCCATCGCTGTGGTGATCGTCTCCTGGCCCAGGGAAGTAGAGTCGGTCCCGATCATCAGGAATTGCTGGTCGGTCAGGGCGGTGGTGGTGGTGAGCACGAGATTGCCCAGTCCGCTCTGCCCCGTTCCGCTGCCGCTGCCTGAATTTATGCTATTCGATGACGTCTGTGTGAGACCGGAAGCCACGTCGGTGCCGATCCCGAAAATGCTATGCTGGTAACCGGAGACGCCGCTCCAGAACACCTGGTTGCCGGAGGAGGTATAGTTTACCGTGTGATTCTTATTTCCCAAGGTCAGACCGTATTTAAGGGCCAGGTAGGAGTCTACCTTGTTTCTGTTTGTTGCATTGTCGCCGCTATAGACGATGATCTCGGCGATATCTCCTTTCAGTTTGGAGTCCATGGTAGACCGGTCGCCGATCTGCGGAATACCGGTCATCGAGCTGCCTCTTGCCGTAAACCCTCCGAAGAGGCTGCCTTGTCTTGCATCCAGTCCGTTCATATTAAAGACGTTTCCCGTGCCGGCGGCATCAAATTCATTGACGACGTTGCTCGCAGGGGAATTGACATATTCGAAACCGATGGAGTCCGTACCGATCCCGGAGAATAGAAAGTTTCCCGGGTTGCTCTCCAGCCCGGAACGGAAGAAATACCGGGAGGCGTCGTTGGCTTCCGTACCACTGGTGGTAGGGGAGATCACCGTGCCTCGTTCGGTACTCGTGGCGCCGCTCCAGCTTGACACGGCATAGCATTCGGCCCAGGTAATGGATGTATGGCCGGTAAGCTTTTGCGTACCTGTAAAGCGGACGATGGGATGGAAATTGATAGTATTTATCAATTTTGCGGCAGAACCGGTAATGGTAAAGGTATTGTGACCTGTTTGGTCTGTCCAGCTGGTCAGTACACCGGAGCCGGTGGGTGCGCTTACATCGGCTTTTACCCACAAGGCGAGGTTGGTGCTGACACCTCCGGGGCTTTGTGCCTGGAGGCAGGGCGGACCTGCGGCCAGGAGAAAGAAGATAAGGCGATAGTAGTGACGGGTCATCATAGGGGTACGGTTATTGGGTTATTAGGGTTCCTAAAAATAGAATGGTTTCCCAGGGCTTGCAACTTGCGACTGGAAATTGTGCGTAGGCTAAGTGTAAATATGTATATATCCGGTCCTGTTTAGTGGGCTGGCGAGATAAGCAGTTAGGGGAATTACGATGGGCGGTGATAGAGTTTTGGGAGTACGATCCTCCACTTCCAGAGGAAGGGCATCCTAAACAGGAGGACGGCGAGCATTGCGCCGGTAATGGGGGCTATCCAGTAATACAGCCCATAACCGGTCCAGATCCCGCTGATGACGGCCGGGCCGAGGCTTCTGGCGGGGTTGGTGCTGGTGCCGGAGAGCGGTGCTTCGAGCCAGACCATGAGGCAGTAGAGGGGTGGGATCATATAGGGGGTAAAGCGGCGGAGCTTTTTGTGACCGGTAAAAAAGAAGATCAGCGCGATCAGCAGGAAACTGGTGACTACTTCGCCTATAAAGGCGGCTATCGGGGCGGAGGGAAGGGGGATCGTCGCGCCATAGCGGATGCTGTCACCCATCCGGCCCCATAATAATAATGGAGAGGCTCCTATGACGGAGCCTGTCAGCTGTGCGATGATATATCCGACGGTATGACGGGTGGACATTCGTTGTTTGAACCGGAAGGCGAGACTGACGATTGGGTTGATATGGGCTCCGCTGATCTTTCCGACGGGGGACAGGGTGATCAGGCAGCCGGTCGTTCCGAACAGGAAGCCGGTCAGCGCCCTTCTTGCGCCGGCGTCCGGTATCCAGGTCTCTACGGGGGAACCCGCCCCGTTATCGAGGATCACGACGGAAAGGCCTACGCCCACGAGCAGGGCGGTACCGATACATTCCGAAAGATAGATCCACAGCACCTTTTTCGTCATGAAGGACAGGTTGGATGGGTTGGTCTTTATTTTGCCGGCCATTTATTATTGGAGGCGTCGGCATCCACATAGATGCCCCCTTTCAGCTCGATGGATTGGATCTTTTTGCCATCGGCTATGGGGACGGTGACGGAGGCGTTTTTCTGATCGCTGCTCCAGAGGGAGGGTGTCTGGTGGAGCCAGGCGCTGCTGCCGTCCGAATAATGAACGACGAGGTCGAAGGGGATGGCCAGGCCGCCGATGTTCCGGATGGATACGGTAGCGTCTTTGGCCGCCGGGTTTTCTTCGACCTTATCGATGGCCAGATCGGTGTAATTATTGGAGAAGAACCAGTTTGTCCAGAACCAGTCGAGGTTTTTCCCGGAGACATCATTAAAGGTATAGAAGAAGTCCCAGGGGGACGGGTGTTTGCCATGCCAGCGGTCCATATAGGCGTGCAGGCATTTTTTAAAGAGCTGGTCGCCCAGTATGTCCTTTACTGCCAGGTAGCCAAGGGAGGGTTTGCCGTATTCATTGTTTCCCAGGCCCTGGGATGCCTGGTCGTCGCCGGGGGTGATGATCGGGACGTCTTCGTCGGGGGAATCGTCATAGATCCAGCCGTTGATGCGGAAGGACTTGTAGGCTTCTTCCGCCTTTTCCGTACCCATATCTGCCCGGCCGATCAGCAATTCGAAGGTCGTGGCCCATCCTTCGTCCATAAACCCATAGCGGGTCTCGTTGATGCCCATATAGAAGGGCATATAGGTATGGGCGATCTCGTGTTCTGCCACGAATCTTGCAAAGGTTGGATCGGAATAGGTCTCATCATTGGCCATCATGGGATATTCCATGCCGGCGTATCCCTGGAAAATGGTCGTTTTTTCGTAGGGGTAGGGTATACCCGGCCAGTTGTGAGAGAGCCAGTCGAGGGCATGGCGTCCGAACTGTACCATATCGTGATAATCCCTGGCGGTATCGTTGTAAGCCGCCTGGACGCTGGCACGGCGGCGGGTGGCATCGTCGACGAGCACGCTGGCGGCATCCCATACAAAGTGATCGCTGAGACCGAAGGCCATATCCGGGATATCGGTGGCCCTGAACTGCCAGCTGTTAACGGGATCCTGTGCCGTGACCTTTTTGGCCGCCAGCTCTTCTTTTGTGGCTACATGGATCGTCCGATCCGAAGAAAAGGAGGCCGCGAACCGTTGTGCAAAGGTGGGTTGCAGCAGCGTTTCCGGATGCTGGAGGGTACCGGTGCCCCATACGACATAATTTTTCGGGGCATTGATCGTGACGGTATAGTCATTGAAGTCGCTGTAGAATTCCTGGAGATCCGTGAAGTTCATGCGATCCCAGCCGTTGTAGTCGTCGAATACGGCCACGCGGGGATAGAAATAGGCCAGGAAATACGTGGTGCTGTCGATCATGCCTTCGCGGTTGCTTTCAAGCGAGATCTGGTAATGCCAGTCGAAGGAGAGCTGAACGGAATCATGGGGCAGCAGGGGGTGGGGGAGCCGGAAGGGCTGCCAGGTGCTGAGGAATGGCACTTCATGCCAGGCCTGCGGATGTCCGTCGACGGAGATGGCGTCGATATGTATCCCATCGGTCAGGTAATCGGGATTGGCGGTCCGGAGACGGGGTGCGCCGGGCTTATGGATGTTGAGGAAGAGTTTGATAACGGGGTTGTTCAACGTATCCGGGCTGTTATTGATATAGGTGATCTGTTCGCTGCCCTTGATATTCCGGTCGGGGGGCATCGCATTGACGGTGATCGTATACCGTCCCCGGTTCTGCCAGTAGTTCTTTCCCGGGCGGCCGTCGGTTGACCGGGTTCCTTTTTTATAGGCCTGCTGCAGGTTCCGGGGGGTATAAAGGGATTGTCCCGATACAAGGGCGAAGGGAAAAGCAGCTAATAAGAAAAGGAATAAAGTCCGCATCATTGGCGATTGATTTAGTCAGGGGGAAGATAACGATATTACAGGATACCGGTAAAGGAGAGGTAAGATCAGTGGGGAATAGGAGGTATGAATGGTCGATGGGCAGGCAATAAAATTCCCATGCCGGATAAGCAATAGTTTTGAATGGCAGCAGAAAGCCCGACGCAAGGATCTTCTCCTTATAAATATACCGAAAAGAAAGATAAAAAAGAGACCGGTCAGAAATTCACCACTTCCCACCAGGCTTTTTTTGGTCGTCCTTCCGTATCGAATAATAAGGGATAATTCTTTCTTCCGGGCACGGGGTAATTGTCGAGCCAGGTATACCGGTCGGTAACGTTCCAGAAGGTGACCCCATTCAGGACATTCTTATAATTGCGGAAGATGGAAAAGACCTTTTTATATTGTTCGGCCTGCCGTTGTTGCAGTTCAGGGGTATAGGCATCCGATTCATCCGGTCTTCTGGCTCTCCGGTTCTTTTCCCAGGGATAGATAGAGATATCCAGTTCGGTGATCTGCACCTTCAGACCGAGGGAGGAGAATCTTTCGATCGTTGTCTTTAATTCTTCTGCGGAGGGTTCGAAGATGGACCAATGGGCCTGGATCCCGACGCCGGTAATGGGTACGCCGGCATCCACCAGCTTTTTCAGCAGACGATAGATCCGTTCTCTTTTTTCGGGCCGTTCCGTATTGTAGTCATTGTAAAAAAGCTGTGCCTGCGGATCGGCTGCATGTGCGTATTCGAAGGCCTTTGCAATGAAGTCTTCGCCGCAGATCTGGTACCATTGCGAATTGCGGAGGAGTTTTGCGCTGTCGCCCGCATCCTCCCCTTTATCGGCGACGGCCTCGTTGACCACGTCCCAGGCATAGATCTTTCCTTTGTAACGGCTGACCACTGCCGTTATATGATCCTTCAGCCGTTGCAGCAATACTTCTTTTGACACCGTTGCTCCCTGTGCGTCCTTGAACAGCCAGGCCGGCGTCTGTTGGTGCCAGCATAGATTATGGCCCCGGACCCGGAGGCCGTGGGCCCGGGCGAAGTCGACGATCACGTCGGCGTCTTTCCAGTTATAGCGGTTCTCTTCGGGGTGGATGGGACCCATTTTCATGGCGTTCTCCGGGGTAAGGCTGTTGAATTGCTGCAGGATCAGGGTGGAGTCGGGACCGCTGACCGAGCGCGGGGTAACGGCTACGCCTATGGGGAAATAGGCCTTATAATAGTCTTTGAGCCCTTTTTGGGTCTGACCGGTTTGTGAGAATCCGAGGAGGAGTATCGGGACGAGCAGAAGGTTTTTATTCATGTGGTGGTAGTTATAGTTTGCTAATTTCCGGAATGATAGGATGCCGGTGGTCCCAGGTAGCTGGGTTTTACGCCTCCTAAGTCGACGACGATCTTTTGTAATACGACGGCGGGATCGACGAACCAGAATTTCAGAACATGTTTCCCCGGCCGGGAGATCGTGTGGGTGGACAGCGCGATCCGGATATTATCCGCGACCATTTTATCCCAGGTTCCCCTGGCTTCGTTGCCGGTGCTGAGATCGATGATCTGTGGCGTTTCGTCGTCGAAGGAGATACCGTAGCGGATGCTATGGCGGTTGAATTCGATGATGGGGGAAAAATAAGCCTGGACGTGAACAGTGCCGGTATCGAAAAGATAGAGCTGGTATTCGAGGCGGGGGCTGTTGCCGCCGGGTGTGCAGGCAGGGGCCGTGACGGGGGATGCCTCCACTGCGGAGAGGGTGCGACCGAGACCCGGGATGGTCTGCCAGGTGATGCCTTGTGTAGCAATGGCCTTTGTATAAAATTGTGCGTCCATGGAGACGTAGCCGTCGGTTTCGACAAAGTCTTTTGTTTGTCCGGGTTCGGGGGAGGCAGGGTTGTCGATGGTCAGCTTTACCGATACCGGCTTGTCGCCTGTGGGGCCGGTGATGGATAGGCTGGAGGTTTTTCGCAGACCGGCCGGCGCCTTTTTCCAGTCGATGGAGATCCAGATCTGTCGTTGTCTGTCGACGGTCCCTTTGTCTTCATTTATTTTTATCCAGGGGTCTGCGGCGGTGATGGTATAGGGGAAGGAGACGGCGGTGCGGCTGAACAGATCGATAAAATGCCGGCTGTTCTCATAGCGGTTAAAGTTGGGAAGAGTGGCGGGAGTATTCGCATCCGGCCACCAGGAGGCCGATCCTTCGACGGCCACACCCCAGGAGGGGCCCGTTATTTCGGAAGGAGTTAGGGTCTTTACCGCCGGCATATTGTTGTAGCGTGGTTCCTGCCAGTAGGTATACCCGATATGGGTCTGGTCCATCATATGGTCCCATTTGCCACCGGCCAGCTGATGATTGTATGCGGAAGAAAGGAGCGAGTCTTTTGTAAACAGCTCCCTGGCCTTGTCTGCCAATTGGTTGGTGACGCTCCTTCCCTGCCCGGCATAGAGCCGGTTCAATGCAACGGTATAGTAGAGCTCATTGAGATTGGCGCATGCCCGGATGGGGAAGAGGACCAGTTGATCGTAGGCGTCGTGGTATTCCGCCGGCAGTCTATCGCGGATACTGAGCGCCTGTGCGGTGAGTGCGTTGTATTTGGCGACCACCTGTTCCGCCTCCCGGTAGTTGAGCAGGCTGTAGGTATCCGGGGAGAGGAGCTCGGGTTTACGGCGACCATTGTACATCGTGTACCGGTCGAGCATTTCGGCGATGTAAGGCGCCCGGGCCGGCCCGAATTGTTCGGCTGCCCAGGAGAGGGTATAGGTTTTTAGCTTGTCCGCGGGCCATTGGGAGGTATTCCAGGCGTAGTCCATAAAAAAGCTGATGGGAAATTCCATCGGTTTGATATCTCCTACGTTCACCATCCAGATGCGGTCGTCGCCATATTCCTTTGTCAGGTGCATCTCTTCCCATACCCGGGCGATGGGATTTGTGTTCAGCCATTTGTAATTGCGGGGACCGCCTACGTAATCGAAATGATAATACATGCCATAACCGCCGCCGCGCGGCTTTTCACCGGGGAGGGGAAGTTTGCGGACATTACCCCAGTTGTCGTCGCATAATAAAAGGGTAACGTCGTCGGGTACCCGCATGCCTTTGTCATAGTAATCCTGTACTTCTTTATAGAGAGCCCAGGATTGGGGGATGGAGGCGGGGTCTTCGCCGGTGACCTTTTGAATGATCGCGCGCTGGTCCTTTACGATCTTTTCGAGTAGGGCGATATTGCTGCCTTCTTCCATGGGTTTGTCGCCGTCTCCCCTCATGCCGACCGTGACGATGCTTTCGTGGTGGTCCATGTGCTCGATCCCCTTTTGCCAGAAGCTGTCCAGGATATGGCTGTTCTTATCATAGTCCCAGGGACCGGTTCCAAAGCGTTTCCATTCCTGTTGTGCGCGGAGCATGGGTTCGTGGTGGGAGGTTCCCATGACGATGCCATATTGCGATGCGAGGATAGGGTTAAGGGGATCGTCGTCGTTAAAGGCGTTGCCCCACATGGCCGGCCAGAGATAGTTGGCTTTTAGCCGCAGCAGCAGCTCGAAGACCTTTTCGTAGAAGCTGTGATTCAGACCGCCGAATTTCTCTTTGGCCCAGCCGGAGAGGGCGGGTGCTTCGTCGTTGATAAAGAAGCCACGGTATTTTACGGAGGGGGGGCCTTCTGTTATGGCGGGGCCGGTATAGAGGAGCTCGGTCTGTTTCCTGACCGGCACGTCGGCCCACCAATACCAGGGGGATACGCCCATCCGCCGGGATAGTTCGAATATGCCGTAGGCCGTGCCGCGACGGTCGCTGCCGGTGATCACCAGGGCATCGTCTATGTCCGGGAGTGGTTTTTGGACGGTCTGCACCGCAAAGGCCTCCCATTTTCCTTTTAGTTTTTCGGAAGGGATCTTATGGCTTCCGGCCAGCCGCTGTATGGTTGCCGAGCTGTCGAGGCTGCCGATGATGACCAGGCGGGAGGTATGGGTCACCGGCAGGGTAGTAAGGAGGGTGGGGCGGGTACCGGTGATCCTTTCGATATCGTCCTGCAACAGGGAGGCCGCTTTTTTTACCAGCCAGTGATCGTTGGCATCGACATAGATGGAGGTCGCGCCGCCGGTCTTTGTGACGAGGGGAAAGGGGGATTGTCCCTGTCCTGCCAGACAGGGGAGGGCCGTAAGCAGAAAAAAGAGAAACCTTGTCATAACGAATGGTTTTAAAAGCCGATGGAGTTGCCGCCGTCGATGGGCAGCACTACGCCGGTCATATATTTGGCCTGGTCGGAGGCCAGGAAAAAGGCTGCGTCGCCGATATCGGCCGGTTCCCCGAGTCTGCCGAGGGGCGTACGGCCAAATACCTTTTGTTTTCTTTCCGCATCGCCGTTGAGCGCTTTTGACGACATATCGGTTGCGATGAATCCCGGGGCGATACAGTTGACGAGGATACCCATCGGTGACAGTTCTACTGCCATGGCGCGGGTCATTCCTTCGATGGCCGATTTTGATGCCGTATAGGCGATGACCTTCGGGATGCCGTATTGGGAGGCCATCGAGCTGATGTTGATAATATTTCCTTTGCCGTTGGGGATCATCGTTTTTATCACTTCCCGGGACAGGGCGAATACGGAGCGTAGGTTTGTAAGGATGATCCGGTCAAATTCTTCGTCGGTGGTATCGGTAAAATCTTTTTTCATATTGATCCCGGCGTTGTTGACCAGGATATCGATGCGGCCATGTTCTTTTATGATCCGCTGTACCAGGGCGGGGAGAGAGGGAAGATCGGAGAGGTCCTGGCAGATAGGGTGGCAAAGTTCTCCCAGTTTTTCCGTTGCGGCCCTGAGCTTGTTTTCATCCCGGGCTACGATGATCGTCCGGATATTGCCTTGTACAAATCTTTCTGCTATAGCGAGACCGATACCGGATGCGCCGCCGGTGATAAGAGCTATTCTGTTGGTTTGATCGTGTTTCATAATAGGTTCCTTTATTTTATACGGGTCTCCAGTCCGGTCGTTGCCGTCCCGGGAACGTAGTAAAGTTGTATTTTTTTATAATGATCCAGGGTATGATCGGGTTGTTCCGCACCTGCCGGAAGGGGCAGACGGGAAAAGGTTTGGAAATAGAGCAGACAGGCATTGCGCCACCAGATGGCGTCCTTTTCCTGGATGGTGAGCAGCATTTTGACCTGCTGAAACCGCTCGTCATCGATGCCGCTATACTGAAGGGCGTCCCAGCATTTCCGGATCCAGCGTACGGAGTCCACTCCCGTATAATATTTGTGGCAAAGTTCTTCCCAGAGGGTGCGGCCTGTCTGCATGCGATGGTCCCAGGGCACATGATGAAACCACAGGAGCCAGGCGTCGGGGCAGGTCGCCGCGTCTTCCCATTTGGTGCGGGCGCCGGGGGCATATTGTTCCAGGGCGTTGCTGCCCGTGGCGGTGCGGTCGAAGCCGATGCCGGCCGGATCCGCCTTATGATAGTATACCGGGTTCCAGTCCGCCCGCGAGGCCTTGTCGTACCAGGGGGCGGGGCCATAGTGGTGGCTGTATCCCATGATATGGTGGAGGCCCAGGGGCGTCATATAGTCGACGGCGATCTCGCGGGAGGCCAGCATGATCTTTTTGATCGTATCGAGGGCGCCGGGACGGTTGGTGAAGGTCTGCCGGATCCATTCATCCGCTATCGTAGCGGAGGAGAGGGAGGGCTGCCAGGCGAGGCGGCCGAAGGCATACCAGTTGGCCTGGGCGAAGGGATGGCCGCACCAGTTGCGGTCGTTGCCGATATTGGCTACGCCGGCCATACCGGTGATCGTTCCGGAGACGGGCGAACCTTTTCCGTTGGACCAGGTGTCGGCGTCGAGGCATTCCCTGAACAACGGGGAAAGAAAGACGAGGTGGTTGGAGAAGCCCAGGTATTCCTGGGTGATCTGGAATTCCAGCATCAGGGGCGTATGGGGCATGGCGCCGAACAGCGGGCTAAAGGGTTCCCGGGGCTGGAAGTCGATGGGACCGTTCTTTATCTGCACCAATACGTTCCGGTGGAACTTCCCGTCCAGGGGTTTGAATTCGTTGTAGGCCTGGCGGGCCCTGTCTTCTTTTGATTCGCTGTAGACAAAGGCGCGCCAGATCACGATGCCTTTGTGGGGGGCGAGGACGTCTGCGAGCATATTGGCGCCATCGGCGTGGGTCCGGCCATAGTTCTGGGGGCCCGGTTGTCCTTCGGAGTTTGCTTTTACGAGGAAGCCGCCGAAGTCGGGGATATAGTGATAGATCTCGTCCGTCTTTTTCCGCCACCATTCCTGTACGGCGGGGTCCAGGGGATCTGCCGTCGAAAGGCCTCCGATCTCGATGGGGGAGCTCCATTTTACCGATAGGTAGACGCGGATGCCGTAGGGCCGGAAGACGTCGGCGAGGGCGGCGGCTTTTTGCAGGTAGTCCGGGGTCAGGATCAGCGGGCTGGCGTTGACGTTATTCAGGACGGAACCGTTGATGCCGATGGAGGCGTTGGCCCTTGCGTAGTCCGTATAGCGCCGGTCTTTGTAGAGCGGCAGGGTGAACCAGTTCCAGATGGAGATCCCGGCATAGCCCCGTTCCGTCGTCCGGTTGAGATTGTCCCAGTGATCGAGGATGCGATAGGAGAGGGCGGGGATGCTGGTGATGGACAATTGTTGCAGCGACTCCTGTGTTTGGAGGAGGCGTAGCAGGCGAAAAACGCCATACAGGATGCCTTTGTCCGTTCCCGCGGCAAGGACGATGATCTTCTTACCGGATATGGTAAGGGAACGGATCATAAATCCTTCTTCCCCGAGGAGGGCCACGCTATCCTTCCAGTGAAGGGTGGCGATAAGGGGGTTGGAGGCGGGTGTGCCTATGAAGAGGGCGCCGTCTGTGATGCGGAGCCGTTGGCTGTATCTTTCGACGATGCCTGATCCGAGGAGTCCATGGAGCCCTTCGGACAGTTCTTTAAAGGCGGCTTGCTGGATGGGGCCCGTCGGGTCGAAATGTACTTCGGTGATCGCGCTTCGGTATTGTTGCAGGAGGCGGGGAGAGGTGATGCGGTCATAGCGAAGCCAGAGGCGGTATCCGTCCTCCGCCGATGCCCGGATGGGGTGCAGGAGACTGGTCAGGATAAGGCCGGTGATCAGGCGGGTGATCATGCCCGTGAGGCGGCGGGCGGGCGGGGAGCAGGCGGAACTGTTCATGATCCGGGCAATTTCCTGCCCACTGATGATTCCCGGATGACCAGTTCACTGCGCAGTATAATAGTATTGGTGGAGGCGATGCTGGAGGAGCCGTTGAGGTGGTCGATCAGGTTCCGGGCGGCCACCTGTCCCATTTCATACCCCGGGTAATTGATCGTGGTGAGGTTGGGTTCCACTACGGTGGAGACGGGGTCGTTGTTGAATCCGGCGAAGGCGATATCCCCGGGGATACGGATGCCTGTTTGTTTGAGGGCAACCATACAGCCTACGGCGCAATTATCATTGGCGACGAAGACGGCGTCCGGAAGGGGTTTCATTTGCCGGATCTGGGCGGCGGCCTCGGCGCCGGCTTCCTGGCTGAGGTTGGTGACGATGATATAGTCCTTGCGGTAGCGGATCCCCTGTTCTTCCAGCGCCTCCTTATAGCCCTGAAGACGGTCGATATACACGTTCCTTTTTGGGGTTGCGGTGATATAGACGATACGGCGCCGGCCCTGGCTGATGAGGTGGGAAGTGGCTTCATAGGCCGCTTTCCGGTTATTGATAAGGATGCTGGCGAAGTCCTTGTGATCGGCGATACGATCGAAAAAGATGAGGGGGATATTCTTTTTTGTGAAGACCTCGAAGTGGCTGATCGTCTCCGTATCGTAGGCCAGGGATACGAGCAGACCGTCTACGCGGCTGTCGAACATCGTTTTGGCGCTTGCCTGTTCCTTTACCACCGATTCGGAGGACTGGCTGATGAGGAGGTTATAGCCTTCGCTGTTGGCGATGCTTTCTATACCGGCGATGACGGTGGACATAAAATAGCTGTTCAGGCGGGGAACGATGACGCCGATAGTATGTGTGCGCCGGGTACGGAGGTTCCTGGCAAAATTATTCGATCGATACCCCATTTCTTCCGCCAGGTCGGTGATCAGCTTCCGTGTTTTCTTGCTGACGACGGGGTCGTCCTTCAGGGCGCGGCTCACGGTCGCGATGGAAATATTCAGTTTACGGGCCAGGTCGTATATGGTTACTTCTTTCTCGATCGGCATACAATCGTTTACAATGATCAAAATAAAAGGGAAATTAAATATTTTTTTGCAAAAAAAATGTAATCGGTTACATTATTTCAGAATATTGTTTACTTTAGCAATGCAATTACGGATCACTGCAGACTTGCCGAACAAAAAATAACGATTGAACCTATGCAGCAAAAGCGATCTCCTGTGCTCTCCTTTTTTAGGATTTGCCATCCGGGCAAAACCTATAGGACAGGCGTCAACCCGCGCTTTGGTCTTTTCTTTTCCTGGTTCCTTCCTTATTTATTACATGTTGCCGGCGAGCGAGCGTCATCCGGGAGGTGCTGCCTGTTTTATGTGACAGGTCGATTCTAAACCAGAACTTCTAAACTTAAAAAAAACGAACGCTTATGAGAGTCGCGTTTAAGCCAGGAAAGGAAAAGACATCCGTTCTTTTTTCCGGGCTGCTCCTCAGGAAAATTCTTTTGGTCGGCTGCTGCGTCGTGGCGGCCTGTTTTTTTGCGCAGCCTTTGTATGCCCAGCAGAAAAGCATTCATGTCAAAGGGCGGGTCGCCAATGAGAGTGGTCAGCCTGTCGCGAAGGCCAGTGTCATGGTGAAAGGCGCTGCCACCGGCGTCAGCAGCGATGACAACGGTAATTTCGAGATCGATGCTCCTTCCAATGGTACCCTTACCATTTCTTCCGTCGGCTTTGTTACTTCTTCCGTCAGGGTAGGGGGGCGTCCGACGGTCGATGTCGTGCTGGCGACCGCCAGCAATGCATTGAGTGAGGTGGTCGTGATCGGTTATGGTACCCAGCGAAAGGAAGCGGTGACCGGATCGGTTGCTTCGATCGCCGGGAATAATCTGCGCGAGGTGCCGTCTCCCAATATTTCCGATGCCTTGCAAGGGCGTCTGCCGGGGGTGGCTATTTCGCAGACCTCGTCTCAGCCGGGTGCTACGATGCAGATCCGTATACGTGGTACGCGTTCGCTGACGGCGACCAACGATCCGCTGGTCGTATTGGACGGGATCCCGTATCCGGGAGGTCTTGGCGATATCGATATGAATGATGTGAGAAGCGTCGATGTGCTGAAGGATGCGTCGGCGACGGCGATCTACGGTTCCCGCGGGGCCAATGGCGTTGTCCTGATCACTACCTATAAAGGCACTTCGGGCCAGGAGCCCAAACTGGCCGTCAACGGTTATTATGGCGTGAACAAGATCTTTTCGAAATACCCCATGATGAACGGACCGCAGTTCGCCGCATTACGGCTGGCGGCGCATCAGTATCTGCAACAGAATGGCACCATACAGCTGGGAACCGATGAGAACCTAAACACCAATACCGACTGGCAGAGCCTATTTTATCAGACCGGTAAGGTGACCAATGAGGATATCAGCATTTCCGCCGGTACCAAGAGAGGCAGCTACAATTTCGGGGCTTCTTTCTATGATAATGTTGGCGTGGTACCTACGCAGTCCTACCAGCGTTTCTCGATCCACGGTTCACTCGATCAGCATGTCGGGAAATATTTCCGGATGGGCTTTACCAACAACAGCAATTACAACTATACGCAGGGTTCGCAGGTAGGGATGTATAATACCTTGTCCAACTCGCCCCTTGCCAGCCCGTACAATGCCAACGGATCCATAAAATATGTGATCGCGATGCCCCTGGATCAGCAGTGGGTCGATACCAAGAAGGTGGTGGATAGCCTGAAGAATAACTGGCTGAGCCAGCAAAAGGGATATGCGACCTATAATTCCGTCTATGCCGAGGTACAGATACCGGGTGTGGAGGGTTTGGCCTACCGTGTCAATGTGGGTCTGAATTATAACCAAAGCAGCAGCGGAGGCTATACGGCGGTGGGCGTCAACAGCAATAACCCTGCAGCTCCTTCCACGGCTTCCCTGATCAATAATCAGAATACGGACTATACGATAGAAAACCTGCTGTCGTATGACCGGACCATTAATAAAAGCCAGATAAATGCACTGGCCTTGTATTCTACCGAAAAATCGCAATTTTCTCAATCGAATATATCGGGGATCGGCATTCCTGCGGATGCGTTGCAATATTATAATATCGGGGCGGCCGGCCAGGAGATCGATGTCCTGCCTGCCAATCAGTTGTACAATCAGCGCGGATTGTTGTCCTGGATGGGGCGTCTGATGTATACGTATGACAACCGGTATATGCTATCGGCTACGGTCCGGTCGGATGGTGCGTCGGTACTGTCTCCCGGGCATCAGTGGCATACCTATCCCGCTGTTTCGGCCGGATGGAATATAGCCAACGAGTCCTTTATGAAAGGCTTCCCCGAGATCAATGCACTGAAGCTGCGGGTCGGTTATGGCGAAACTTCCAACCAGGCGGTGAGCCCTTATTCGACGCTGGGGCTTTTGAGCACCAACCCCTACAATTTTGGTCCGTCCTCCTATGCTACGGGCTATTATGTATCCCAACTGCCCAACCCTCAACTGAGCTGGGAATATTCGAAGACCTGGAACTATGGTATTGACTTTACTATCCTGAAGAACCGGTTGTCGGGTACCGTCGAATATTACATTACGAAGACCAATGGTCTGCTGCAGAGCGTAACCTTACCCCCGACCTCGGGCGTAGGAAGTTATACGGGCAATGTGGGTAACACGCAGAACAAGGGTATCGAATTTGCGCTGGACGGGACCATCCTGAAGACCGCAAGCGGCTGGACCTGGGATGCGGGGATCAATATGTCGTTCAACCGCAACAAGGTGACGCGTCTTGCTTCGGGTGTACAGGCCGACCAGGTCAACTGGTGGTTTGTCGGTCATCCGATCAATAACATTTATGATTATCAGAAGATAGGTTTATGGACTTCGGCGGCCGACAGCGCAAATGGTCATCTGGCCACGCTTCAGCCGGGCGGAAATGTGGGGATGATCAAGGTGAAATATACCGGCGGCTATGGCGCGAACGGCGTGCCTAACCGGGCCATCACTCCGGATGACCGGCAGATCCAGAATGCCGATCCAAATTTTACCGGTGGCTTCAATACCCGGGTCTCTTATAAAGGATTCGATCTTTCGGCTGTGGGTATCTTCCAGAACGGGGGGATCCTGATCAGCACGTTGTATGGATCGAACGGCTATCTTAACCTGATGAGCGGACGGAGGAACAATGTCCAGGTGGATTACTGGACCCCGACAAATACCGGCGCAAAATATCCAAAACCGGGTGGTCTGATAAGCGGGGACAATCCTATTTATGGTTCCACGCTTGGCTATTTCAGCGCATCGTATCTGAAGATCAGCACGCTGTCCCTTGGATATAATCTTGCCAAATTCCTGAAACCATTCGGGATCCCGCAGGCCCGGATCTATTTTACCGCGCAGAATCCGTTTGTAACCTTCTCTCCCTATCACAAGGAAACGGGTCTTGATCCTGAGACCAATTCCTATGGGGACCAGAACCAGGCGGTGACGACGATGTATCCGCATCGTTTCCTGACACAGGGATTCAACACGCCTGCGACGCGCAGCTTTATAGTTGGGCTTAACTTAAACTTTTAAACTTTACGATAATGACACGCATACGATTCAATAAAATTTTCTTTGGAATGGCAGTAGCGGCCATTTCCCTGGGAGGATGCAAGAAGGTCCTGCAGGAGCAGCCCCGCGCCACTTATACGCCGGGCTTCTTCACAACCCAGACAGGTGTCGTTGGGGGATTGACGGAAATGTATGCTCATCTGCGATACATTTACGGACAGGGCTATTATTATAATACCCTTGAGGTCGGTACCGATGAGTCTACCTACGGCCAGAGCGCCGATCAGAACTTCCTGGTCATGGATATGACCGGACAGGGAGCCATCACTGCCAGTACCAGCCGTTCGGACGTCATCTGGAATACCTGCTTTACCAATATCAATACGGCCAGCGGTGTTATCCAATATGGTTCGACAGCGGGCGTGGGCGCTTCGCTGACATCGGAGGCGAATTTCTTCCGGGCCTTCGATTATTTTTTGCTGGTGCAGACATTTGGCGGCGTACCCCTGGATCTGGGCGCGGGTATTTTGCAATTCAACACCCAGCCGTCGCCTACTTCCATACGCAATAGCGTACAGAGCGTATATACCAAGTGTATCTTCCCCGATCTGCAGACGGCCGTGAACAATTTGCCGATGACCGCCCGGTTGCAGGGGACCGTTACAAAGCCGGTTGCCCAGCTGTACCTGGCAAAGGCGTATCTGACCTATGCCTGGTGGCTGAAGAACCCTTTGAATATCCCTACCTATCCCGATTCCGGTCGTGTCGATCCGGCCGGGCATGATGCCAGTTATTATTTCCAGCAGGCGTATACGATGGCGGTAAGCGCCATTCAGGCCCCGGGACCCTTTGGTTTGCAGCCCACCTATTATGACGTGAATGCAGGAGCCAACGATCGTAACAATGAGATCATGCTGTATGCCGACCACACGCAAAACAGCCAGCAGTATAATGCCGCCAGCCTTACCTTTAGTAATGGCGCCGCACCGGATAACTTCTCCTGCTGGATGCAGACCTGGAACTACCCGGTCATAACGAGCAGCAACACCGCGGGGTCGTGGTCAAATGTAAATTCCGTTCAGCGTGCATCGATACAGGGTTATGGCCGGCCGTTCATCCGGATGGCCCCCACGATCGGCGCCGTTGTCAATACGTTTGCGGATAAGACAAATGATTCCCGTTATGATGGTACTTTCCAGACCGTTTATCGTGCGAACTATAACTTAGCGGGATTGAGCGGTACGAAGTACAATGCGAATTACATGCCCATCAATCCGGGCGATGCCGTTCTCACCTTCCTGAATGATGAAACAAATGCCGGCAGCATCGATTATACCAACTCGGTCTATAAGAGCAGTATCGGAGTAGGTGTCCTGCCGGGCCGGGCGGATTTTGTGGTGGACCCGAACGGGATCAGCAGGATCGTATTTCCGGGACTTTGGAAGATCAGCAATTATCGTACGGATAATGCAGGGGGTTTGGGGAATCCGAATGCGGCAAGTACCCGGCCCTGGAATATCGACAAGTTTTCGGAACTGTTCTTTATCGCGGCGGAAGCGGCGGTTGAAGGCGCTCCTACGACGGCGGTCACCGGCGCCTATGCCAATGACGGAACTGCAAAGGGGCTGATCAATGTCCTCCGTGCGCGGGCCGGCAAGTGGAAGTTCAGCGTTGCCGCCAACGCGGCCGTGACTGCAGACAACAGCGCGGCTATGGTCGCCGCTACACCTGCGACGGTAGACCTCAATTATATCCTGGCGGAACGTTCCCGGGAATATTATGGGGAAGGCTATCGTTGGACCGACCTGGTCCGTACGCAGACCTGGGCGGCTTTGTCCACTACTTACCAGATCGGTGGCACCGCTTATGGGAATCATACTCCGGTAACGTATACACGTACGATCACGCCAAATCTCTATTTGCGCCCGATCCCGCAAGGACAATTGGACGCCATGCAGGTGGCTGCGGCGGTAAAGACGGCCTATCAGAACCCGGGGTATTGATCGACCTCTGGCAGATATAAATGAGTTGGATAAATGAGCTAAGAGGCCGGGCATTGTAAATTGCCCGGCCCTTTTTTTTTCTTCTTTGCAATCGATTGCATTTTGTCCTTTTTTTCGTATTTTAGCTATACAATTCATCAAATCCACCATTTTCCACTACAAACGATTGCCAAATGAACCTCATCCAAACAAGATCGATCTTATTCGGGATTGCGCTGGTAATGGGCTGCTTTCTCGGGTCCTGTAAGAAGGGTACCGACAACCCCGCTCCGGCTCCGACGCCGCCCGTCACTCCTCCCGTCACACCGCCGGCCAATCCTGTCTACACCGATACGGTGGGTCCGTTAAAGACGCCTGCCGCTGCCCAGGGTATGCTTTTTGGGATCGAATCGGATTATCCGACCGTCACCACTACGCCGGTCAACCTGGGGATCATTGCCCGGGAAGCGGTGATCACGACATTCGGGTATGAGATGAAGCATGGGGCCATCGTTCAGAATGACGGAAGCTTTAACTACACCAATACGGATGCGCAGTTCAATGCGGTCACCAATGCGGGTCTCCAGGTGCATGGGCATAATCTCCTGTGGTATGCGAATCAGAATGCCAGCTATCTCAACAGCATCGTTGCCGGCACCTCCCTTAGTACCGGGAACAATATCCTCGGCAACGGGGATTTTGAGACCTGGAGCGGCGGTACGCCGATGGGCTGGAGCATCTATAACCAGAGTAACGGATCGTTTGCCCAGGGTAGCGGAGCGGCGAATGTGCAGTCCGGCAGCTCATCGCTGATGGTCACCGTCACCGCAGCGGGGCAGGCCTATAATACGCAAATAGTAAGCAGCGCCTTTACCACGGTCAGCGGGCATAGCTATACGGTAACCTTTTATATAATGGCGGCGGCCAGCGGGGGGCTCTGGCAGCTGGAGGCGCCCTTTGGCGTGAATTACACGGGTACAAAGGCGGCTCCGACCACCTGGACGCCGGAAACCTATTCCTTTACGGCCAGCGGCGCCACGGCCATGATCGGTTTTGATATGGGCGCCAACCCGGGAACCTATTATATCGACAAGGTATCGGTCGTGGATGCAACGGCCACGGGAACTCCCGGTGTTACACCTGCGGCGACCGCAGCGGTCGACTCGGTATTGAAGCTTTGGATCTCCGGTCCCAACGGCATCGTCACGCACTATGCCGGTAGAATAAAATACTGGGATGTGGTCAATGAGCCTATGAGTGACGGGAACGGTGGTTTACGCACCAGCAGCAATACGAGCATCCCCAGCCCGAGACCCGGCGACTGGTTCTTCTGGGGGGATTATCTTGGCAGGGCGGCTGCGCTGCATGCCTTTCAATATGCGCATACCGCCGATCCGAATGCATTGTTGTTTATCAATGACTATAACCTGGAGATAAATACCGCCAAACTGGATTCGCTGATCAATTATGTCAGGGAGCTCCAGGGAGAGGGGGCGCATATCGACGGGATCGGCACCGAGATGCACATTGCCTATAATACCTCCCGTGCGGGGATCGATGCGGCATTCGTGGCCCTGGCCGCTACCGGTCTGAAGGTTCGTATCTCGGAGCTGGATGTGGCCATCAACCCGGGAAAGGTAACCGGCTTTGCCTCGCCGCCCGATCCGACCTTGCTTGCTTCACAGGCCGATACCTATCATTATGTAGTCAGCTCCTATATAAAGAATGTGCCGGCGGCACAGCGATTTGGGATCACTATCTGGGGAGTGGATGACGGACAGACATGGCTCACTACGTCGGCCAGTACCGATTTTCCGTTGTTGTTCGACGCCAATTATAAAAAGAAGGTGGCCTATTCGGGTGTCCTGCAGGCGTTGAAAGGAAACTAGGCATACCTTTGAAAAGTTTAAAAGGCAACTATGCAGGCAGCTTCATTGAATAGAAGATATGCGCTGATGAGCGCGACCCTTTGTTTTTTTATTTCGTTGTCTTTTGCCCAGGCGCGGCTTCCCCGGCTGGTGAGCGATGGTATGGTGTTGCAGCGGGATGTTCCTATCCGGATCTGGGGCTGGGCTTCGCCCGGCCAGGAAGTCACGGTCCGTTTTGACGGAGAGACCGGGCATACCGTGACCGGTGACGCGGGGCGATGGACCGTCGTGCTGTCTCCCAAAAAGGCCGGAGGTCCCTATAACATGGACATCGATGCGATCAATCATATCGGGTTGAGGAATGTATATATAGGAGAGGTCTGGGTTTGTTCGGGCCAGTCGAATATGGAGCTGCCGATGGAGCGGGTAAAGGAAAAGTATCCTGAGGTGATCGCAAAGGCGGACAACCCGATGATCCGTCAGTTCCATGTGCCGCTGCGGTATGATTTTAACAAGGCCCATGACGATCTTGCTTCGGGTCGTTGGGAGGGGGCTACTCCGGCCACCGTGCTTTCCTTTTCTGCTGCCGCCTATTTTTTTGCAAAAGAATTATTCGACCGGTATCATGTACCGATCGGGCTTATCAACAATGCCGTCGGAGGTGCTCCTGCCGAGGCGTGGCTGAGCGCGGAGGGGTTGAAGGCTTTTCCCGTGCATGCGGCAACGGCCGCCCGTTATGCGGATCCTTCGTACCCCGATAGCATTGCGGCCAGTGAGCGGTCTGCCCGCGAACAGTGGTATCAACGGTTGTGGATGGCCGATAAGGGGATGCATGCCGGGAAGCCCTGGCAGGATCCGTCGTTGTTTGCCGATACGTCGGACTGGAAGCCGATCCGCGTACCCGGTTACTGGGCCGACCAGGGGTTCCCCAAGGTGAATGGGGTTGCCTGGTACCGGAAGGAGATCGAGGTTCCCGCGGCTATGACCGGGCAGCCGGCGACGTTATTATTGGGGAGTATCGTGAACAGCGATTCGGTGTATGTCAATGGCGTCCTTTCCGGGACGACCAGCTATCAATATCCGTCGAGGCAATATACATTACCAGCCGGTCTTCTCCGGGCGGGGAAGAACAGCCTTGTCGTACGGGTGATCAATGTCGCGGGGAAGGGGGGATTCGTTCCGGGCAAGTCATATGAGATCCTGGCGGCGGGACAGACCATCGATCTCAGTGGCGAGTGGAAATACCGGTTAGGCGCAACCGCCGATCCGTTGCCGGGGCAGACCTTTTTTCAATACAAACCGCTGGGGCTGTTCAATGGAATGCTCGCCCCCTTATTGCCGTATACCATCCGCGGGGTGATCTGGTACCAGGGAGAATCGAATACGGGAAATGCGAAGGAGTACCGGTCCCTGTTCCCTGCGATGATCAGCGACTGGCGGCGTTACTGGGGTGAGGGGGATTTCCCTTTTCTGTTTGTACAGCTACCGAATTTTATGGAGGCGAGGGACAAACCCGTCGGGAGCCAGTGGGCGGAGTTGCGGGAGGCGCAGCGGCTGACGCTGGCGCTGCCTCATACGGCTATGGCCGTCACCATCGATATCGGCGAATGGAACGATCTCCATCCGCTCGACAAGCAGGACGTGGGTCGGCGGCTGGCGTTGCAGGCCGAAAGGATCGTTTATGGGAGGAAGGACTTTATCTCCTCCGGGCCGATGTACCGGTCGATGAGGATAAAGGAGAACAAGGTCCATCTCCGTTTTACGGAGACGGGGAAAGGGTTGATCGCAAAGGGGGGAGGGGAGCTGAAGGGGTTTGCCATTGCCGGTGCCGATCATGTCTTTGTTTGGGCGAAGGCGGAGATCTCGGGTAATGACGTGATCGTATGGAGCGATACGATCGACCATCCCGTCGCCGTGCGCTATGCCTGGGCGGACAATCCGCAGGGCGCCAATCTGTACAACCGTGATCTCTTATTTCACGACGGGCTGCCGGCTTCTCCCTTTGAGGCGATGCTGCCCTGACGGCAGTACTCTTTCGCAGGATTGGCGTTGGAGGCCGGCCAAATAAAAATGTAACCGATTACATTCCTACTGCATTTTTGGCTACTTTAGTGTAAGAAAATTTAGCAAACCATATGAAGCATTTATTATTCCCCGTGGCGGTCGCCCTTGTTCTTTTTACAGGAGGCGCCGCGGTCGCTCAGAACGAAGCCTATCTGAATACCTCTTTGCCGATCGATGCCCGGGTAAAGGACCTGGTGTCAAGGCTGACGCTGCAAGAAAAAATATACCAGATGATGAACAGCACGCCGGCCATTCCCCGGTTGAAGATCCCTGCTTATGACTGGTGGAATGAGGCGTTGCATGGGGTGGCGCGTTCGGGTATCGCTACCATCTTTCCCCAGCCGATCGGCATGGCGGCGACATTTGACGACGGGCTTGTCCATCAGGCGGCCGATGCGATCTCCGATGAGGCGCGGGCCATGTATAATGCGGCGATCAAAAAAGGATATCATGCGCAGTTTGGCGGTCTTACTTTCTGGACGCCCAATATCAATATCTTCCGGGACCCGCGATGGGGCCGGGGGCAGGAGACATACGGGGAGGACCCGTATCTGACATCGCGGATGGGGGTGGCGCTGGTGACGGGTTTACAGGGTAATGACCCCCGTTATCTGAAGGTGGCGGCCTGTGCCAAACATTATGCCGTGCATAGCGGACCGGAGCGGCTCCGGCATCAATTCGATGCCGTGGTGTCGCAAAAGGATCTCTGGGAGACGTATCTGCCGGCCTTTCATGCGTTGGTCGATGCCAAAGTGGAAGCCGTGATGTGTGCGTATAACCGGGTCGATGGCGAGGCTTGTTGCGGGAATACCTATCTGCTGGAAGATGTGTTGAGGGGTCAATGGGGTTTCAAGGGGCATATCGTGTCGGATTGCGATGCCGTGGCCGATATCTATGACGGGCATAAGCTGGTGGCCAATAAAACGGGCGCCGCCGCCCTGGCCCTGCAAAGAGGCGTCAACCTGAATTGCGGGGATACCTACCTGTCGCTGATAGATGCCGTTAAGCAGGGGTTGGTGACCGAGCGGCAGATCGATAGCTCGCTGACTATTTTATTGAGGACACGTTTTAAGCTGGGTCTGTTCGATCCGGCCGGTGCCAATCCATATGACCGGATTCCTGAGACCGTGATCAATAGCGCCGGGCACCGGGCGCTGGCAAAGAAGATAGCGGAGAAATCCATCGTGCTGCTAAAGAACGACGGGGTATTGCCCTTGTCCAACGGGCTGAAGAAATATTATATCACCGGTCCCAATGCGGCCAGTGTCGATGTGCTGATCGGCAACTATTATGGAGTAAATGACCGGTTGGTGACGATATTGGAAGGGCTGGCCGGCCAGGCGCAGACCGGCAGCCAGATGACCTTCCGGCAGGGCGTTCTTTTGGACCGGGAGAATGTGAACCCTATCGACTGGGCTTCCGGGGAGGCAAAGACCGCCGATGCGACGATTGCCGTGCTTGGCATCTCCGGGATGCTGGAGGGCGAAGAAGGGGAGTCATTGGCTTCTCCCTCTTTTGGCGACCGGCTGGATTATAACATTCCGAAAAGCCAGATCGAATACCTGCGGAAGCTAAAGAACGGTAATAAAAATCCGGTCATCGCCGTCATTACGGGTGGCAGCCCGATGAACCTGGCCGAAGTGCAGGAGCTGGCCGATGCCGTTCTCCTGGTCTGGTATCCGGGAGAGGAGGGGGGCAATGCCGTGGCAGATATCGTTTTTGGCAAGGTCTCTCCATCGGGGAAGCTGCCGGTCACCTTTCCGCGTTCCTATGACCAGCTGCCTCCGTATGAGGATTATTCCATGAAGGGGAGGACCTATCGGTATATGAAGGCGGAGCCGATGTATCCGTTTGGGTTCGGGCTCAGCTACACAAAATTTTCCTATAGTAACCTGCAGGTCTCGAAGACAAAGATCCATCGGAATGAAACGATCACGGCGGAGGTCACTCTTACCAACAGCGGTAAGTATGCTTCGGATGAAGTCGTGCAATTATATGTGACGCATGAGGGCGCAAACGTTTCCGAGCCTTTATTTGCATTGAAAGGGTTTCAGCGTGTATCTTTGGCGCCCGGTGATTCCACGCGGGTGCGGTTTACGCTGACGCCTGCGCAGCTGTCGCTGGTGGATGAGAAAGGGAAGAGCGCCGTGCCGGCCGGGAAGATCCGGGTCAGCGTGGCGGGCAGTCTGCCCACTCCCCGGAGTGTGGAGCTGGGGGCGGCAAGGGGAGTGATGACGGAGATCGAAGTAATGGAGAAATAAACAGAAGCATTATACAATGGGAAGACCTTTATTGATGGAAGAGACCATGCGGTGGTATGGTCCTGCCGATCCGGTAAGTCTGTGGGATATCCGGCAGGCAGGTTGTACGGGTGTTGTGACCGCGTTGCATCATATTGCGGTGGGGGAGATCTGGACGGTGGAAGAGATCGGGAAGAGAAAAGCGGAAGTGGCGGCAGCGGGTATGCGCTGGACGGTGATCGAAAGCCTGCCGGTGCATGAAGACATCAAGAAGCACACGGGAAAGTATCAGCAGTATATCGCCAACTACCAGGAGAGCCTCCGGAATGTCGCCAAAGCGGGGCTGGAGGTAGTGACCTATAATTTTATGCCGATCCTGGATTGGATGCGGACCGACATTGCCTATGAGATGCCCGATCATAGTAAGGCGCTGCGGTTCGAGAAATCGGCGTTTGTAGCCTTTGATCTTTTTTTGTTGAAAAGACCCGGTGCGGAAAAGGACTATACAAAGGAGGAGAGGGCGGCGGCGGAGCGGCGGCTTGCTTCCATGACCGCTGCAGAGAAAGAGACCCTTTACCGCAATACCCTGCTGGGATTGCCGGGCAGCGAGGAGCGGTTCACCGAAGAGCAGATCCTGGCTGCATTGCGGACCTATGAAGGGATCGATGCCGCGAAATTAAAACAGCATCTTTTTTATTTTTTACAACAGGTCGTTCCCGTGGCGGAGGCGGGTGGTCTGAAAATGGCCATTCATCCGGATGATCCTCCTTTCCCGATCCTGGGGCTGCCGCGGATCGTCAGTACCGAGCAGGATGCCCGGGAACTGCTGGATTGCGCCCCCTCACCGGCCAATGGGCTTTGTTTCTGTACCGGCTCGTATGGGGTGCGGCCGGACAACGATCTGCCGGGTATGGTCCGCCGGCTGGGGGATCACATTCATTTTATCCATCTGCGGGCTACGAAGAGGGATGACGCGGGGAATTTTTTCGAGGCCGATCATCTCGGGGGGGATGTGGATATGGTGGCGGTGGTGAGAGAGATCCTGGCGGCGCAAAAGAAGCAGGGTATTTCGATCCCCATGCGGCCCGATCATGGCCACCAGATGCTGGACGATCTTAAAAAAACGACCTATCCCGGGTATAGTGCGATCGGCCGGTTAAGAGGGCTGGCGGAATTGAGGGGGATACAGCATGCGCTGGCGGCGGGTGGGTGAAAAAAGTACCAGGGAACGGCTAATTCCCGTGTAGGGAGATGATCCAATAAGTCGGTATATTGTGCTGTCTATCAAACTACACACTATGCGATCTACCGCCTGCTGGTTATTACTTCTGGTCTGTCCGGCTGTCTTTGCGCAGCGTCCTTCCTACGGAGGAAAATTAAAGCCTGAACAGGCGAATATGGATGTCCGTCATTACACGATCGATCTGAACCTGGATATCCCCGGTCGGAGCGTAGACGGGTATACTATTATAAAATGCAACCTGCACGAACCGACCAGCGGTCTTTTGTTCGACCTGATGGATTCCCTGCATGTCTCGAAGGTCTGGGTGAATGACGAACCGGCCACTTTTACACACGAAGATCATTTGCTGCATATCACGAAGAACGGTAGCTGGGATGCCGGTCCGGCGACGGTAAAAGTACAGTATGCCGGTCATCCCATGATCGCCAAACGACCGCCATGGGACGATGGTTTTACCTTTACAAAGGATTCGACGGGACATCCCTGGGTGGCTGTCACGGCGGAAGGGACGGGTGGAAAGATCTATTTCCCCGCCAAGGACCATCCTTCGGACGAACCCGACGAAGGCGTCGATATGACGATCACCGTCCCGAAGGGGCTGGTAGTAGCGGGACCGGGTCTGCTTGTCGGGGTGAAGAATAAAGGCAATCGCAGCAGCTTCCACTGGAGGACGAACTATCCCATCAACAATTACAGCATTGTCTTTAACGTAGGGGATTACGAAGTGGTGACCCGGAGCTATACGACCGTCGACGGGCATACCGTGCCGATGCAGTTCTATGTGTTAAAGGAACATGCCGCCAAGGCTCCGCATCAGCTGGAGATGCTGGAGGGTTTTGCCCATGTAAAAGAGAAATATTTCGGGGAGTATCCCTGGGCCAGGGAAAAGATCGGGATCGTCGAGACGCCGCATCTTGGCATGGAGCATCAGTCCATGAATGCCTATGGGAACAAGTTCCATTATACGCAGGTCGGCGGAAAGGATTTTGACGGGTTGATGAACCATGAGTTCGGCCATGAGTGGTGGGGTAATAAAGTGACGGCCGGAGACTGGGCCGATTACTGGATCCATGAAGGGATCGGCACGTTCGGGGATGCGTTGTATACCCGCGACCTGGAAGGGGAGGAAGCCTATGAAAAGGTGTTCCAGCGGAGCGCTCCCCGTATCCGCAATGACAAGCCGATCGTACTGGGGAAGGACATCACCGAGGATGCAGCCTATCATCCCGATATTTATCCGAAGGGCGCCTTTTTTATGCATACGCTGCGGTATATAATGGGAGACGACGTCTTCTTTCCCACGATCAGGCACCTGGCTACCGACAGCAATACCACCTATACGCATACCACCAGCACGGATGACGTAGAGAAATTGTTCAGCAAGGCAGCGGGCATCGATCTGTCCCCCTTGTTCCATCTCTATCTGTATACCACCCAGAAACTGGAGATCCATGTAAGGCAATTGGACCTGAACCGGTATCTGATCCAGCTGACGAATATCGATATGCCTTTGCCGCTGGAGGTCACTACCGATAAAGGAACGACCCGAACCATGATCGATAAGAAGGGTGTCACGGTCACCAGCGCGACCATGCCATTGCTGGACACCCGGATGTTCTATCTGAAGAAAGTGACGTATGAATAGTAAATAACCTTTTTAAAAATCTTTTTATGTTCGATAAAAGCGTCTATCAGTCCCGTCGGAAAAAATTAAAGGAGCAGGTCGGTAAAGGGCTTATCCTTTTGCTTGGTAACGAGGAAAGCAGTATGAACTACAAGGATAATCTGTATCCTTTCCGGCAGGACAGCAACTTCCTGTATTTTTTTGGATTGGACCGTCCGGGGCTTATAGGGATCATCGATATCGATGACGACAAGGAAGCCATCTATGGCAGGGATCTTACCCTGGATGAGATCGTCTGGACCGGTCCGCAGCCTTCCCTGGCAGAGCAGGCGGCGCCGTCGGGGATCACGGATACGCGTCCCGTCGCTTCTTTTGCATCCGACCTTGCCGGGGCCCGTTCGTCGGGGAGGACCGTACATTTTCTGCCTCCTTACCGGCCGGAGAATATCTTAAAGATCAGCGGCTGGCTGGGCGTGCCGCCGGTGGCGTGTAAGGAACATGCATCCGTCCCCCTGATACGGGCGGTGGTGGCGCAGCGATCCATCAAATCCCCCGAAGAGGTCGTCCAGATCGAGGAGGCGGTGAATATAACGGCCGCCATGCACCTGGCTGCTATCAAGGGTGCCCGGGATGGGATGACGGAGGCGCAGCTGGCGGGTGGGCTGCATGGGATCGCCGTCAGCTCGGGCGGTAACCTGGCTTTCCCCACCATCCTGACCGTCAATGGACAGGTCCTGCACAATCACTATAGCAATACCGTCATGAAGGAAGGGCAGATCGCGATCTGCGACAGCGGCGCCGAGAACGGGATGCATTATGCCGGCGATATGACCCGGACCTTTCCGGTCGGTAAAAAGTTTTCTTCGTTGCAGAAGGAAATGTACGAGATCGTTCTTGCATCCCAGGAGGCGGCGGTAGCGGCATTGAAGCCAGGCGTACTCTTCCGGGACGTTCATTTCCTGGCCTGTCAGAAGCTGGTGGAAGGGCTGAAAGCCGCGGGGGTGATGAAGGGCGATCCGGCGGAAGCCGTGACCGCGGGCGCTCACACGATCATCTTCCAATGCGGGCTTGGGCATATGATGGGGCTGGATGTGCATGATATGGAAGACCTTGGCGAAGAATATGTGGGGTATACCGACACGCTGAAGAAGAGCAAGGAGTTCGGATGGAAATCGCTGCGGCTGGCGCGTGCGCTGGAACCGGGGTTTGTCGTCACGATCGAACCCGGGCTTTATTTTATCCCCGAGCTGATGGACCGGTGGAGCGCCGAAGGAAAATATACCGATTTTATCAATTACGATCGATTGAAGGAGTTCCGTCGTTTTGGCGGCATCCGGATCGAAGAGGACCTGTTGGTCACGGATTCCGGCAGCCGGTTATTGGGTAAGCCGCTGGCCAAGACGGTAGCGGAGATCGAGGCGCTTCGATAGACGATGTGCGACCGCCGATGAGGGCCGCCGGCAGTATTATCTCCCTTTCTTTTTTTCCAACGGGAAATGATGAAAACGATAAATAAAGCTTAGCAGGAAGATCCTTCCCGGCATATTCACCTGTCGTGACTCGACATAATTAAGACCGATGGTCTGGGAATAATTGCTCGCCGTGTTTAGCAGCCCGAATGCGGAAAGGCGGATCTGTCCGCTGCGGTTGCGCAGAATGTCCTTGTATATGCTGGCGTTCCATAAGGCTACTTCCCGGGCGGGCAGGCTGCCCTGGCTGCCGGTTATCTGCAGGTTATAGTTCGAGGCGATGGTCAGCGCCCCGGGTAATTCATAGGATGCATCCACTCCATAATTTTGCAGCCAGGTCATGGTGTTCTGTGTCGGGTAGATCGAATACAGGGAGCTGGTATAGTCTACGTTGGCAGTGCCTTCGACAAATAATTTCTCCGCGGGATGATAGTTCAGCTTCAGGCCGCTGCCCCAGCCGATGCCGGATGTGACATCCCGGATCCCGTTGACCAGGCTGATGTCCCGTCCATACCGGAGGTGTACGTTGATGCTGCTATTTCCCTTCTTCTGGTCTCCCAGCGGAAACCCATACGTGATATGGCTGCTGAGGTGATAGACCCCGTCTACATTCACATATTGTATTTGCTGGATGCCCCCTGACAGTACCGTCGTGGAGGGAGTGATGGTATGTTCTGCATAGTCGCCCTGCAGGGCCACCTGGATATTGCGGAAGTTGTGGGGGTTGAACGACGTATAGGAGGCGTTGAGGTTATGGGTCAGCTGTTGCAGCAGGTCGGGGTTGCCGATCCGGACGAGGAAAGGATTGGTGAGATCGGGCAGCGGTTGTAATTGCTGGATAGTGGGGCTGGTCGTGCTGGCGGTATAGGTGAGGTTGATGCTCTTCCCTTTTTGTGGCGTATAGAGCAGCGACGCCCTGGGGTACCAGTTGACCTGGTGCTGGCTGATCGAGGTGGCGGCGGTCAGGTTACGATCGTCCAGGTCGCTGAGCTGGAGGCTCAGTCCCAGCTGGTAGCGGTATTTGCCTTCCGTGGCATTATAGCCCGTGCTAAGGCGTTGGACGGTGGTATAGTTTATAAAATGATTGGTGGTGAGCGTGTCGGGGATATCGTATCTCCCGGTGAGGCTGTCAAAGTCGAATGCGATCCGGTCCGAATGGTTGGCGGACCTGTTGAGGTGATAGCTGAAATCCAGGACATGTCCGGGGCTCAGGGGTTCGGTATAGGCCAGCGACGCTCCATAGCTATTGCCCGTCGATATTTGCCCCGAGGATTGATCGGTCAGCGTATGCTGGAGGAAGCCTCCGGTGCTGTCATAGCTGTTGACAAGGGAATATAAACGGCTCGGCTGATCCTGCCGTGTATAGGATTGGGTAAAGCTGGCAAGGAGTGTTCGTCCCGGCCGTCGCCAGCGCCGGCGAAAGTTCAGGGCATTATTGATCGTGTAGCCATTCGAATGATTGCTGTTATCGGTATGGCCCAGGTTACTCAGGTAGGAAGCTCCGGTCTTCTGTGTGGTGATGCCTACCGTATCCTGTTCATCACCGGAAGAGGTTTGGGGAGACCAGGTCGACCGCAGGTTTACAAGGGAAAAGCTATCGATATTATATTCCAGGAAGGCATTACCATGATAGGAATGACTGGTGGAGGTGGATTGGCTGAACCGGTTTTCCAGGAGGGAGGAATCCGTCAGCAGCGTATTGCGCTGGGTGGTCTGGGAGAGCGTGGTGTGGCTGCCGTTGAGCCCGGCGTTGAGGGTTACCGTCAGCTTGCTATCCTTGTTGGTCCGGTAGTTGATCTGGGCATTGTTGAGCGTCTGTAAACCCCCGCCGCCCGGCCCGTTCTTATTATCCGCGCCGGTGAACTGGTTGTTCATGTTATTTATATTGCCCGTACCAAAAAGCCACTGGCTGCCCAGGCTGGTGGCGGTTCCTCCCGCCGAATAGCTGCTGGTGAGATCGGTATGCCCGCTGCCGGAGGCGCCGTTGCCGGAGGCGGCCGCTCCGCCGGTGCCGGTGCCGGCATAGACCTTTCCAAAGTATCCTTTTTTCCGGTTCTTTTTCAGTTTGATATTAAGCGTTTTTGTCCCCGTCGTTTCCTTGATGCCGGTGAGCCGTGCCTGTTCGGTCTGCGAGTCGAAGGCTTCTATCTGGTCTACGATATCGGCGGGCAGGTTCTGGGTGGCCGTGCGGGGATCGTTGAGAAAGAATTCTTTTCCGTCGAGATAGATCTTGTCTACTTTTTGTCCTTGCATAGTGACATTGCCGTTCTTGTCCACATCGATGCCGGGCAGTTTGCGCAGCAGGTCTTCGACGGTGGCGTTGGGGCGGGTGGGGAAGGCGCCGGCGTTAAAGGCGATAGTATCGTTCTTTACGATGGCCGGGGGGATGGTGGCGTGTACGACCACTTCCATCAGGTCTTTGGAGGATTGCCCGAGCAGGATCCTTACCCGTCTTCCCGTGCTGTCTGTCTTTCCGAGGGTGATGGTCATCGAGTCGGTGAGATAGCCGAGATAGGAGACGGTAAGCAGGTAATCACCCGGGGCCAATGCCCGGAATATAAAACCGCTTTTTCTGCTGCGGACACGTTGCAGTACGCGAGCGTCGGGCATGTGTAAGAGTGACACTGTTGCGTCTTCCAGGGGCTGTCTGCTAAGGCTATCCTGCACTGTTCCCTGCAGGAAGGGAACAGGCGTCTGGGCCTGGGCGCGGTTTATACAGCAGGCTGCCAGAACAACGACGATGAGCAGGATCTTATAGTGCATAGCGGCTTGCGATAAAGGTAAGATGCCCGTCCAAAACAACGGAAAAAATAATTTTATCGGTGAATATAACCTATGGGTTGGCGGTATCTTCTATGCGGTATTTTCAATGATAAGGAGTTTCAGGTAATGGGTCCGGGTTAAAGTAAATGGGCAAAATTGAAGGAATTCCGGAGCGGGGAGGTGGGGAAAATTCGTAGATTTGGCCTATATGAACAAACCACGCCTGCGATTGCTGTCTGCCTTTCCTATCCTGCTGACCTTCCTGCTTTTGACCGGGATCTCCGGGTTTGCCCAGGAGACCGTTCCTGTCGCCCATCGGGCGGATAGCTCCCATCGGGCGGATACTGCATTTGCGTCAACGATAGCCCGTCGGGCCGACCCACCTTTCTGGAATGAGATCGTCGCCTTTAAGCGACAGGATAGTCTTCATCGTCCGCCAAAGGGAGGCATCGTCCTTGTCGGCAGCTCTTCTTTTCGCAAATGGACGAACGTACAGGCCGATTTTCCCGGATATACCATCATCAACAGGGGATTTGGCGGCTCGACCTTCCCGGATGTGATCCGGTATGCCCGGGACATTATTTTCCCTTATCATCCCCGGCAGGTGATCATCTATTGCGGGGATAACGACCTGGCGGTATCCGATTCCGTGACCGCGGAGATTGTTTTTCAGCGTTTTGTTAAACTCTATGACCTGATCCGTTTGCGTCTCGATACCGTGGATATCCTCTTTGTCTCCATCAAGCCCAGCCCGAGCCGGGAAAGACTCCTCCCGCGGATAGAAGAGGCCAACGACCTGATCCGGGATTTCCTGGCCAAACGCAGTCATGCCTCCTTTATCGATGTCTATCATAAAATGCTGAATAAGAAGGGCCGGCCCATGGACGAGCTCTTTATCGAGGACAAGCTGCATATGAATGAGAAGGGATATGCGATCTGGCAGCAAGTCATTCAGCCTTACCTCGAAAGGTGAATCCGGCGGGTTTGATCCTACTAACGTTGATGGATAGCCGATGAATCCCTTCCTGTAGTTTATGGAAAGGTTACCGAATTATTAAGGAATTATGATTTCTCTTTCCAGGCATGAAACTATTCCCGGGTTTCTAAGAAATTTGGGATCATGTTTCGAAGGAAGATACTTTTTATCATCGGATCTCCTAACCAGACCAGCCAGATGCACCAGATTGCTTCGCGGCTCCCGGAATACGACTGCTACTTCAGCCAGATCTACAGCAAGCATCCCATCATCCGTCGTTTTGTAGCCGGCGGTCTCCTGGACACCACCATCTTTGCCGGCGAGTTTAAAAGAAAGGCCGACACCTACCTGGTACAAAATAATTTACGCAACGATTATGCCCGCGGCATCTACTACAATGACTATGACCTGGCCCTGCTGTGTACCGATCTGCTGGTGACCAGGGAGCTGCGGAGAATAAAAACGGTCTGGGTGCAGGAAGGAATGACCGACCCGATAACAAGCTGGGGCCGTTTTACGCGCCGGCTCGGTCTTCCTCCCTATTGGGCCATGAACACGGCTTTTAACGGCTGTAGTAATGTCTGTGATCTCTATTGCGCCGCCTCACAGGGATATAAAGAACAATTCAGCCGGCTGGGAACGGAGGCTTCCCGGATCATCGTAACGGGCATTCCCAATTATGATAATGCGGCGGCCCTTCTCCGGAATGATTTTCCGCATCACGGATATGTCATGGTCGCCACTTCGGACACCCGCGAGACATTCAAGAAGGACGACAGGGAGAAGTTTATCGCGCACTGCGTCCGGACCGCAGGCGGCAGACAGCTGCTCTTCAAGCTGCATCCCAATGAGCAAAAGGATCGGACCATCGGAGAGATCCGGGCCTTTGCGCCATCCGATGCCCTGATCTATACGGAAGGCAATACGGAGCAGATGATCGCCAACTGCGATGAGCTGATCACACAATATTCGACGGTGGTATATACCGGTATCGCACTTGGGAAAAAAGTGTATTCCTATTTTGACGTGAATACATTAAAGGCGCTGGCTCCCATTCAGAACGGAGGCAGCTCGGCCGATCGTATCGCCGATATATGCCGGCAGTACATAGAGTTCAGGGGAGCACGCAATGAATTTCAATACCAGCAAAGATGGTCCAGGCTTCAATTATGCGTAAATGAATACAACTGAACGAAAGATCATTACGATCATCCAGGTGCGGCGGGGCTCTTCCCGTCTGCCGGATAAAGTGTTCCGGCCATTGTCGGGCAAATCATTGTTTGTCCGGCAGGTGGAACGGGTACGGGCGTCCGGGTTATGCGGAACGGTAGTCGTGGCCACAACCCTGGATCCTGCGGATGATCTTGTATGGGAGACCTGCCAACGGGAAGGGTGGGAATGTTTTCGCGGGCATGACCAGGACCTTCTCGACCGGCATTACCAGGCGGCCCTTGCCTATGGGGCGGACACGGTCATTAAGATACCGGGCGATTGCCCGTTGATCGATCCGGCCATCATCGATAAGGTGATCGGCTTTTACCTGGAGAACGCCGACCGGTATGATTATGTAAGCAATCTTCACCCGGCCACTTACCCCGATGGCAATGACGTAGAGATCATGAGCTTCGGGACCATCGAAAATGCCTGGAAGAATGCCGCCCGTCTCTTTGAAAGGGAGCATACCACTCCTTATATCTGGGAGCGTCCGGATCAGTTCCGGATCGGCAATGTGGTCATGGAAGGAGGCGCCGATTATTCGATGACCCATCGGCTCACGATCGATTATGAAGAGGATTACCTGTTTATCGATGCCGTATGGTCCGCATTATATCCTGCCGATCCGTTGTTTGGCGTTCGGGATATCCTTGCCTTACTGGAGAAACGCCCGGATATATACGGGATCAACCGGTCCCTGGCGGGGGTGAACTGGTATCGCAACCACCTGGATGAGCTGACGACGGTTGCTGCCGGACAGACAAAATTTGCTGTCCGGGAATGGGGATCGGTTGCGCTGAAGGTGAGGGAGCATATTATCCGGATGTCCGCCGGCGGATGTTTTATCGGGGCCTCCCTGTCCTGCGTGGAATTGATGGTCTATCTCTATGTCGATTTTCTCCGGCGGGGAGAAGGGGTGGATGATCCGCGGAGGGATTTTCTTTTTTTATCAAAAGGACACGATGTCCCCGCCTTATACGGAACCTTTGCAGAGATGGGTCTGCTGGATGCGGACCGCCTGCGCAATCATTTATCCACTTCCGATAGTATTTACTGGCATCCGAACAGGAAGATCCCCGGCGTCGAATTTCATTCCGGGTCCCTGGGACATCTCCCGGCGGTGGCGGCGGGCGTGGCGCTGGATTGCCGGCTGAAAGGAGGGGATAACCGGGTCGTAGTGATCACCGGGGATGGGGAGCTCAATGAAGGAAGCGTATGGGAAACGCTCCTCGTAGCCAATGCCCACAAACTAAGCAATCTCATCATCGTGGTCGATCGCAATCAATTCCAGGCCAATGTCCGGACGGAAGACCTGGTGCCGCTCGAACCGCTGGCGGATAAGTTCATTGCATTCGGATGCCGGGTCCAGCGGATCGACGGACATGATTTTGCCCAATTGCAGGAGGCATTCCTGGGAATACCGGAGGGAGGCGATAAGGTAAATGTCATCATTGCCGATACGGTGAGGGGAAAGGGGCTGCCGAGTATTGAAGCAAGGGCCGACCGCTGGTTCTGCTCTTTTTCGGATGCCGAGGTGCGGCAGCTGCTGGAAGAGCTGCACGGGAACAAACAGGCGCATATCGAATCGGAAACCTTAGTGGTACGATAAGCCGACCCGATCGGAAGCCCTGACGATACGATGAACCATTAATACGGATACTATGACGTATGAAGAATTACTGATAGAGACGGCCCTGGCGGATGAACGTATCATCGTCATGACGGCGGAGAACAGGGCATTGGTGCGTAATGTGCCTGCCGCGATCGGCCCCCGCTTTATCGATACGGGAATCACGGAACAGACGCTTGTCGGGATGGCGGCGGGTCTGGCCCTGCGCGGACGGATCCCTGTCATACACGCGCTGGCTCCTTTTCTTACCATGCGTGCCTTTGAGTTTATCCGGACGGATGTCGGTATTGCCCGTCTGCCCGTCAAGCTGAGCGGGTATATCCCCGGGTTCCTTTCGGATGGCAACGGGCCGACGCATCAGTCCATCGAAGACATTGCCATCATGCGGGGTATTCCGGGGATGGAAGTATATGCTCCGGCCGATGAGGACGACCTGGTCAGGATGCTGCCGGCGATCTGGGCATCGGATGCGCCTTCCTATGTGCGGATCAATCATAAAAAGGGGAGTCATATCCATGGGGCCTTTGAACGGGGCAAGGCGGAGGTTATCCGGGAGGGGACCGACGTGACGCTGCTGGTCTATGGTTTCCTGTTTGAAAATGCCCTGAAGACGGCGGACTTATTGGAGAAGGAGGGGTTGTCCGTTGGGCTGGTCAACATGCGGTCGTTGAAACCGGTGGATGAGGAGGAGCTCATTCGCTGTGCATTACATTCCGGGATGCTGGTGACGATCGAAGATCATTTATTGACGGGGGGATTGTATTCCATCGTAGCGGAGACCTTGTTGAAGCACCGGATGACGGCGGCGGTGCTGCCGCTGGCGTTGAACGAACGCTGGTTTACACCCGGTCTGCTTGGCGAAGTGCTGGAGACCGAAGGATTTACGCCGGAAAGAATGGCCGATAAAATAAAATCACACGTCTATGCCCAATAAGATCGCATTCAATGAAGATTACCCCGTTATAACGGAGTCGGATAACCTATACGAACGCGCCGTGCCGATCATGAAACCGGTCACGCAGACCCTTGCCAAGGGGCCTGGTCAATATGTGAACGGCGTGGCGCCAAAATATCTGAAGAAAGGAAAGGCCGCCCATGTGTGGGATGTGGATGGCAATGAATATCTCGACTTTAACATGGCGATCGGCCCGTTGTCGCTTGGTTATTGCTATCCCCGGGTCGACGAGGCGATCATCGCGCAGCTGAAGGACGGCATCACTTTTTCCATGATGCACGAGCTGGAAGTGACGCTGGCGGAGCTGGTCCACCAGGTCATCCCGAATGCGGAGGCTATCCGGATCAGTAAGACCGGGGCGGATGTCACCAGCGCCGCCGTCCGGGTCGCCCGCGCATATACGGGGCGGGAAAAAGTATTGTGTTGCGGGTATCATGGATGGCATGACTGGTATATTTCCGTGACCAGCCGTAACAGCGGCATCCCCGAAGCGGTAAGGGACCTCAGCGCCACGTTTGATTATAATGACATCGAAAGCGTTCGCCAGGCGCTTGATGCCAACGTCGCCTGTGTGATCCTGGAGCCCTTTGTGTTTGAGGCGCCAAAGAACAATTTCTTACAGGAATTAAAAACATTGTGTGAAGAAAACGGCACCCTGCTCATCTTCGATGAGATGTGGACCGGCTTCCGGGTCGCCGTCGGAGGCGCACAGGAATATTTCGGGGTGGTGCCGGACCTGGCGTGCTATTCGAAGGCGATGGCCAATGGCATGCCTGTCTCCTTACTGACCGGCCGCAGAGACGTCATGGAGCTCTTTACCGAAGAAGTATTCTTCTTTACCACCTTCGGAGGGGAGGCCCTTTCATTGGCCGCGGCGGTAGCAACCATCCGGGAGCTGATCGAAAAGAACGTGCCGGCATATCTCGCGGAGATGGGAAAGCGGCTGAAGGACGGGTATAATGCCCTGGCGGAAGAGCTGGGGATCTCCGGGTATACGCGTTGTACCGGTTTTGATTGCCGTTCGCTGGTTAGCTTTGATGCGACGGCAGGCAATCCCCTGGAGCTGAAATCCTTTGTACAGCAGGAGCTGATCAAGAGGGGCATCCTCTGGTCCGGTTTTCATAACATGAGCTATAGTCATACGGAGGAAGATATCGCCTATACATTGCTTGCCTACCGGGAAGTGCTGGGTCTTTTAAAGGAGGCGGCGGCCGGCGGGGCTGTTGCGGCGGGATTGCATGGCCGTCCGGTGGAAGCCGTATTCCGCAAGGTGAGCAATTTCAATACCAAGCCGGTGGTGAAGTAAAAAAAAAGACGATGGACCTTTTTTCATTGGAGAATAAAGTGGCGATAGTGACCGGGGCCTGCGGGCTGTTGGGGACAAAGCATTGCGAGGCGTTGGCTGCTGCGGGTGCACGGGTGATCGTCGCCGACCTGGAGGAAGCGGCCTGCCGGGTGGTGGCGGAGCGTCTGGGAGAAGGACACCTGCCTCTTGGGGTCGATGTGACCAGCATGGAGTCCCTGCAAAGAGGGAGGCAGCGCATCCTGGATGTGTATGGGAGGATCGACGTGCTTGTGAACAATGCGGCGATCAACGATATGTTCGAGAACCCGTTGCTGGCCGCTGAGCAATCCATGTTCGAGAACTATCCCCTGGAGATGTGGGACCGTAGCTGGAGGGTGAATGTCAGCGGGGTCTTTCTTTGTTCGCAGGTATGGGGAGGAGTGATGGCTGCGCAGGGCGGTGGAAGCATCATCAATATTGCCAGCACGTATGGGATCGTTGCGCCTGATCAGGCTATTTATCGCAATGAGGATGGGGGGCAGACCTTTTATAAATCGCCGTCCTACCCCGTTACGAAGTCGGCAGTGATCGGGTTTACAAGGTTCCTTGCTTCCTGGTGGGGGAATAAGAATGTGCGGGTGAATGCCTTGTCGCCGGGAGGGGTGGAGAACGGGCAGGACATTTTTTTTAAGACGAATTATTCGAATAAGACATTGTTGGGCCGGATGGCCGATCCTTCGGATTATAAGGGCGCCATCGTTTTCCTGGCCAGCGATGCATCGGCATATATGACCGGGGCTAACCTGGTGGTGGATGGCGGTTGGACTACGATATAAACTAAATGCATGAATGAAAATCAACAAAAAGAGAAAGCGGCAGCTATTAAGTTGCTGCTAACGGATGTGGATGGTGTGCTGACGGACAACGGGGTCTATTATTCGGAAAGCGGGGAGAGCCTGAAAAGATTTTCTATCCGGGATGGGATGGGGGTCGAGCGTCTTCGCAAATGCTGTGGCATCGATACCGGGTTTGTTACCGGCGAGACCTCTCCTTCCGTAGCCCGCCGGGCGGAGAAGCTGGGGATCCGGGAGCTGCACCTGGGAGTTAAGAATAAGCTGGAACGGCTGGAGGAGATCCTGCAACGGAACGGGATCGATTGGTCCGCGGTCGCCTATATCGGGGACGATGTAAATGACCTGGAAGTGCTGGAAAGGGCGGGGATCTCCGCCTGTCCCGGGGATGCGATGGCGATGGTGGCTGCCGTCGTGGACTATCGTTGCGAAACAAAGGGGGGATATGGCGCCTTCCGGGAATTTGCCGAATGGCTGATCCTGCTACGCGGCGACGGCTAGAAACAGTTCGTCCTGATAAAAAACGATCATCAAAGAAACCGATCATCTAAAAAAGATAGTACTATGAAATCGCAGAAATCCTTTCATGTAAGCCAGCAAAGAAGCATTGGCGCGGGGCATCCCGTGTATATCATTGCCGAGATCGGCATCAATCATAATGGCAGCCTGGAGATCGCTAAAAAGTTGATCGACGAGGCCGTCACAGCGGGTTGTGATGCCGTAAAATTCCAGAAAAGGACGCCCGAGCTTTGTACGCCGAAGGATCAGTGGTACCTGGAGAGGGATACTCCCTGGGGAAGAATGACCTATATCAATTACCGGCATATGGTCGAGCTGGGTTTTGATGAGTATAGCGTGATCGATGCCTATTGCCGGGAGAAGGGGATCGATTGGTTTGTCAGCTGCTGGGATGAGGTTGCGGTAGATTTTATGGAGCGGTTCAATCCGGGGGTCTATAAATTTGCGAGCGCCTCCCTGACCGATCATGCCCTTATTGAAAAAGTAAAAAATACGGGGAAGCCGTATATCTTATCTACGGGTATGTCTACCATGGATGAGATCCTGGCAGCCGTTGAAAGATTTGGTACGGATAATTTAATGGTCGCGCATTCGACCTCGGCCTATCCCTGTGCTCCGCAGGAGCTGAACCTTCGGATGATCGGGACCTTGTCCGAATTGTTGCCGGGGACGCCGATCGGCTATTCCGGTCATGAGACGGGGCTGGCGACGACCGTGGCGGCGGTTTCGATGGGGGCAAGTTTTGTCGAAAGGCATTTTACGCTGGACCGGGCGATGTGGGGTTCGGATCATGCCGCCTCCGTAGAGCCGCAGGGGATGCAAAAACTGGTGCGGGATATACGGGATGTCGAATCGGCGTTGGGGGATGGCATCAAGCAGGTATATGAGAGTGAAATGGGGGCGATGAAGCGGCTGCGGCGGACAAGGAGTACGGTTACGACGATATAGGGCAGGTTATGCGCCAAAGATGATCATTATGGATTAAGCAAGATTATGCAAACGATCGTTTATTATACTACCGGCCTGCTGTTGCTGTGCGTAGGGGTCTTTATCTGGCTGGAGCGAAAATTTCCGTATACAAAGGGGCTGGCGGTTTTCCGCGAAGGGTTCTGGGTGGACCTGGTGTGGTATACGCTTATACAAAGCTATTTTTTAAAGATCTTTATCTTCGATTATATCATCCTGCCGCTTGACAGGTCCTGGCATCTTTCTTCTTTTCACCTGGTCGGTTCCTGGCCGGTAGCCGTCCAGGTGGTATTCTTTCTTGTCGTGCATGACTTCTATATTTATTGGTTCCATCGCTGGCAGCACCATTCCAAACTTTTATGGCGTACCCATGAGGCGCATCATTCCAATAAGGAGATCGATTGGCTGGCCGGCACCCGTTCGCACAGCCTGGAGATCCTGATCAATCAAACGGTGGAATTTGCGCCGATCGTATTGCTTGGCGCCGATCCTATTGTCGTGCCGGTCAAGGCCCTGATCGATGCGGTCTGGGGCATGTATATCCATTCCAATATCGATGTCCGGTCCGGGAAACTACAGTACCTGATCAATGGACCGGAGATGCATCAGTGGCATCATGCCAATGACCGGGCGGTATTTTACGCCAATTATGCGACAAAATTTGCCGTCTGGGACTGGCTGTTCGGGACGGCGTATCTCCCCGCGAAAAAGCCCGCCGAATTCGGGTTATATTATGACTACCCGACCGATTATTTCCTGCAGCATCTGTTTGTCATCAGGAAAGTGGATGAGAAGAAGATGATGGAGCAGTCACCTTTATTCAGAGCGTATCATCATTCCCGCCGACGCGCCCTTCAATGGTTCCTCCGCCGGCTGAGCGACCAAAAAAATAACTGACATGGCCTGGATCTATCTGCTGATCGCGTCTTTGTTTGAGATTGCCTGGACATTTTCCGTGAAGTTCATGGATGTAAAGGGGCTGCGGGCCCTTCAATGGAGGGCGTTGTTCAGCCAGGGGAGCGGTTGGGCGGTGCTGGCGCCCTTTGCCGGTTATGTTGTTTTTGGGGTGGGGAACATCGTCTTCTTTTCCCTGGCGATGAAAGACATCCCGGCTTCCACGGCGCTGGCGGTATGGATGGGGGTTACGCTGATCGGCGTCAAGCTGGCGGAGATGAGCTTTCTTAAACAGCCCTACGATCTGTATCAATTCTTCTATATGGCGCTGATCCTTATCGGGATCGTGGGATTGAAAAGAGGAGGATAGAGGCAGGGGAAAAAGTCCCCCCCCCGTTCAGATTTGGAAAAGCTGTCCCAATCCGGGACAATCCGGAGTGAGAGGACGATCTCCAACTAATTTATAATCAATCAATTAGGAGTTGGTATGCCAATTGTCTTACTCTCATCGTTCGCAAATGAAAACGAAAATTTAATCTTTACCCAAATACTGAAAACTATGACTACTGTATCACAGGAATTAGAGCCAGGGATTTTGAAGAGTAAGATTATGGAATTGCGGAGCGCTTTATTTTTTACCGAGAGTGCATCGATCCTGAAGTTGCCGACCCATATAATATCAGACGTTGAGATAAATGAAGAAGGGCAGATCTGTTTTGTGATCCCCCGCCCGATCCAGGCGCTCGAGGCCTTTGAACAGGAGATGCCGGCCAAGCTGGATTTCTTTAAGAAAGGAAAGGATTTTTTTGTAAAGGTGGAAGGGAAGGCCCAGCTCATCGATAATAAGGAGGAGAAGCTGATCAGTGTGGTGGTGACTGTTATGAAGAGCGAGTTTATCGATAATACGCCCAAGCCTTCGCAGAATTGGTTGCAGAGCAGCCGGTCACAGTTATCGAGCTGGTTCTTCTAGTACGAAGTTTTGGTTGTATAGACAGATAGTCAATTTTTGCATACTGCGCGTGTTACATATAGGAAGCTGAGTCCGCTACTTTGGGTAGCGGATTTTCAGTTTCTGCACGTTTCTGCACGTTTCTGATGGCGGGAGCGGTAAGGAGTAAAGGAGTGGCAGCGGGGAGGGCCGTAAAAGAAAAAAGGCCTGCTGTAGAAACAGCTGGCCTCTAACGATTGCTTGCCATATGAAAATCTTTATATCTAAAGTTTGATATTATCGCTTTTGATGACACAAATATACAGCGCTTTTTTTGGGGTGCAGAAACAACTTAATGTTAATTCCATTATCGCAAAGGGGTTAAAAAAAATACAAAACCCTTTGTGGTATTGGCTTTCAGCCGATCTTTTACGGGATGTCCAACATAAAAAATAGCCGCCCCGGCTGAAGGACGGCCATTACAAACTAACAAAATAGGATAGGGCCCAACGATCACGGCCTTTGATAAGTGCAACCCGGTGCCTGTAAAGATAAGGGATACTAAATAATTTGACAAATAAAATACTAAATAAATTAGTTTATGAAGGCCTGTAATGTCGAACCCGGTGAAGAGCCTAAGAGCGGAGTGAGGGCTGAAGACGCAGCGCCCATTTTTGCAGTATATTGATCAGCTTGTCCAGCTGCAGCGGTTTGCTTATATAATCATCCATCCCCGCGACCAGGCAACCCTGCCGGTCCTCTTCCTGTGCATCTGCCGTCAGGGCGATGATCACCGGTTGTGAGATGCGCCGACTTCGGATCAGGCGGGTAGCTTCGAGCCCGTCCATGACCGGCATGTGTACGTCCATGAGGACGAGATCAAAGTTCTGCCGGATCAGCCTGTCGGCAGCTTCCTCGCCATTCTCCGCCATCTCCGGCGCATACCCCAGCTTTTGCAGGATATGTGTGATAAGCTGCTGGTTGATCAGGTTGTCCTCTGCTACGAGTATCCGCAGGGGGAAGGAGTGGGCAAAGGATTCAGATAGCTTTGGATGGCGTGTGCTTTCTCCGCCCATTACATTATTCTTTACCGGAGCCGTGCCTTTCTCCGCCCGGATATAGAAATGAAACGTAGAGCCTGCGCCTTCCTTGCTTTCTACGCGGATCTCTCCTCCCATCAACGCGATCAGCTTTTCGCTGATGACAAGTCCAAGACCGGTACCGCCATATTTGCGGGTGGTAGAGGAGTCGGCCTGTGAGAAGGCCTTGAAGAGCCGGTGTAATTTATCTTCGGGGATGCCGACGCCGGTATCCCGTACTTCGAATTCCAGCAGCAGGGCGTCTCCCTCCAGTTTTTTTAATAGCCGGATCCCTACATAGACCTCTCCCTTTGTCGTAAACTTCAGGGAGTTCCCTACCAGGTTCATCAGGACCTGCCGCAGACGGATATCGTCGCCGACGATATGATCCGGTACACCCGGCCCGATATCGTATACCAGGCCAATATTTGCCTCCGCCGCCCTACCGGCAAAGACACCCAGCACCTCCTGCATGGATCGCCGCAGGTCAAAATCACGGGGGTCCAGCTCCATGCTACCCGCCTCGATCTTGGAGAAATCAAGGATATCGCTGATGACCGACATCAGGCTTTCGCCGCAGGAGTAGATGGTCGTGGCATATTCGTGCTGTTCCTTTGTAAGGTCCGTCTGAAAAAGCATGGAAGACATACCGATAACGCCATTGAGCGGGGTACGGATCTCATGGCTCATCGTGGCGAGAAAGGCGCTCTTCGCCCGGTTGGCGCTTTCGGCTTGGAAGGTTCTCTCCGCCACCAGCTTTTCCAGGGTAACTTTTTGTTTTTGGATATGTCTTATCCGTAACCGGAAGACGCCGAATATCGCCGTACCGATCGCCAGCAGCATGCCGATCCGGAACCACCAGGTCTGCCACCAGGAAGGCCATATGACCAGCTTTAGCGAGGTCACCTTGTCCGACCAGGCGCCCTGGTTATCCAGTCCTTTGACCTTAAAGGTATAGGTGCCGGGGTCGAGGTTGGTATACGTGACCGCATGACGGATGCCGGGCTGGCTCCAGCTCTTATCGAAGCCTTCCAGTATATAGGTATATTGTCGTTTGCGGAGCAGGGTATAGTTCAGGGAGGCGAACTCCAGCGAGAAAAAAGAGCTGGAATAGGGCAGCGTGATCTCCCGGGTCAGGATAATGTTCTTTTTCAGGGGAGAAGAATCCCGGTCATCCCTTGCGACAAAGACATCTTTTGCAAACAGCTGAAATTTGGTCAGCACGAGGGGAGGGTCGAAGATATTCTGGCGGATGCTATCCGCGTTGAGGGCATTGAATCCGTCGGCTCCCCCAAAATACAATAAGCCGTCGCTGCTTCTGAGCGCGGAATGTGGTTTGAACTCATCGCCGATCAGGCCATCCGCAAGAGAAAAATTGGTGAACCGGTGCAGGGAGGGCGTAAAACGAGAGATACCCTTTAGCGTGCTCACCCACAGATCCCCCTTGCTATCCTGCAGTATGCCCATGATCGTGTTGTCCGGGAGGCCATCCTTTGTATTATACGCCGTAAAGCGGCCGGTCAGGCCATCCCGGCAGTTCAGTCCTGCGGTGGTGCCTATCCAGATATTGCCCTGGCTGTCTTCCAGCAAACAGTTGATGTTATTGCTGCTGATGCTGTTGCCGGAATCGTTATGGATAAAATGGCGGAAGGTCCAGGTCTTCTTATCCAAAAGATCCAGGCCTTTGTCAAAGGTGGCGATCCATAGTCTTCCCTTCGAATCGGGCAGCATGCATTGTATGCGGTCACTGCTGATAGAACCGTTCTCCCGGGTAAAGTGACTGAAAGTATTTTTGCCGGGATGATACAGGTTGAGACCCCTGGCATAGGCGGCTATCCAGAGATCGCCGTCGCGGTCGCGGACCATGTTGTTTATATCATCACCATTGATGCTGGTGATATCACCCGGGATATTACGGAACAGACGGGTGATATGATGCTGCCGGTCAAAGACATTCAGTCCGAACCCGACGGTGCCCGCCCAAAGATTGCCGTCCCTGTCCATCGCCAGGCTTAATACATAGTTGCTGCTGATCGTCCGGGGATTGCCGGGTTCGTGCCGGAAATGGGTGAATTGCCCCGTAGCCGGGTCAAACAGGTTCAGACCGCCGCCATCGGTGCCGATCGCTATTTCCTTCTGGTTGTCTTCCAGGAAGGCCAATACATTGTTATTGCTTATGGAGCCGGCGGTGGTATTGTGCCGGTAGTGGGTAAAGAGGGTAGCGTCCCGGTTGAGGAGATTGACCCCTCCGCTGTATGTGCCTACCCACATATTGTTGTGGCGGTCCCTGTAAATGGAATAGATGGAATTATTGCTGAGCGAATAATTATCTATATCGTCCTGTTCATAGGACCGGAATCGTTCGGTAGTGGGATTATAAATGCTCAAACCGCCATTCTCCGTTCCGACCCAAAGATTGCCGTCGGCGTCTTCGCTCATGGACATGACCACGTCGAGGGAAAGGCTGTTGGAGTTGCCGGGATCGTTGGTGAAATGGCGGAAGGAAGCCGTCGCCGGATCATACCTGTCTATACCGGCATCCGACGTGCCTATCCAGAGATGATGGCCACGATCTTCGAGCAGGCAGTTGAGGTTATTGGTAGCAAGGGAGGCTTTATTATGCCCGTCATGCCGGAACGAGGTAAAGGTCTGGTTGATGGGGTCCAGCAGGTTCAGACCACCCCGCAACGTGGCTACCCACAGGTCATGCCGGCTGTCTTCCAGCACATCCACTACGTCGTTGTCGCTCAGGCTGCCTTTCACGGCGGGGTCATGGCGGTAGGAGGTGAAGATGCCGGTCTTTGGGTCCAGCCTGTTCACTCCTCCCGACTCCGTCCCGACCCAGAGATGTCCTTCCCTATCCGGGCGTATACAATTTACGAAGTCATCCGGGAGGCTGTTGGTTTTTCGGGGATCGTGGGTATACCGGGCAAATCTTGCCGATTCCTGGTCAAAACGGTCGATCCCGCCGCCCCAGGTCCCGATCCACAGGTTGCCGTCCGCATCCAGGGCGATCGACTTGATATTATTATTGGAAAGGCTGGTCGTGTCTTTTGGATCATTGCGATAGACGATAAACTGGTACCCGTCATAACGGTTTAGTCCATTTTGTGTACCAAACCATAAAAACCCCATTTTATCCTGTACGATACAGGTTACATTGCTTTGTGAAAGTCCATTGATGGTATTTAAATGGGAGAATTTTACTGATATCGGCTGTGCGAAGGTCAGGATAGGTAAACAATAAAGCGAGATAAGGATCCCCCAACGGGCCATTTGCATGGGCATCAGTTTTAAGTTCTCAGGGATAAGGTTATCCCTTGATGCATCGTTGGGTCCCAATACACGGACCCTTTCGGGTAGCCGCTGCCTGGGGCGGGAACTGCCGGATGTTACCAAGGTGTTACATACAAGGAATGAATGACCGGTAGGAAGACCGTGCACTCATTTCTGTTAACGCAGATAAGTGTAAATATATTTCGTATAATAGTTTTTGATTATACATTGCGAGCCTACAAAACCGCTATTTTTGCGCATGCAAACGCCTTCCTTAAAAGAGCAATTCCTGCTCGACCCCGCCATTACCTATCTTAATTTCGGCTCTTTTGGGGCCTGTCCGCGCGTCATTTTTGAAGATTATCAGCAATGGCAGCTGGAGCTGGAACGGGAGCCCGTTCAGTTCATCCAGCGCAAGGGATTGGAGTATCTGCAACAATCGCGGGCGGCGTTGGCGGGTTATGTCCATTGTGCTGCCGATGACCTCGTCTATGTCACCAATCCTTCCTATGCCGTTAACATCATTGCAAAAAGCCTGCGGCTGGATCCGGGCGACGAAGTGTTGGGTACGGACCTGGAATATGGCGCCTGTGAAAGGACCTGGAACTACTATTGCCGGAGGGCCGGTGCGCGGTTTGTCCGTCAGCCGGTCCGTCTGCCCGTCGTCACCAAAGAGCAGTTTATCGAAGATTTTTTTAAGGGGCTCAGTCCTAAGACCCGGCTGGTCTTTATCAGTCATATCACCAGCACGACCGCCCTGATCTTCCCGGTGAAGGAGATCTGTGCCATAGCCCGGGAGAAGGGGTTGCTTACCTTTGTTGACGGGGCGCATGTCCCGGGACATATACCACTGGATCTTTCCACGCTTGGCGCCGACATTTATACCGGCGCCTGTCATAAATGGATGCTGACGCCCAAGGGCTGTTCCTTTCTTTATGTGAAGAAAGAATGGCAGCATCTGTTCGACCCGCTGGTGATAAGCTGGGGTTATGAGAGTGCCGCCCCTTCCCACTCCACCTTCCTGGATTATCACCAGGCGCAGGGCACCCGTGATTTCTCCGCTTTTCTGACCGTGCCACGCGCCATCCGGTTCCTGCGGGACAATGATTGGGAGAACGTCGCGGCCCGGTGCAGGGCGCTTGTAAAGGACAATGCGCTGCGGTTATGCGGGATGGTTGGTTCCGATCCGCTGAGTCCGCTGACCGATGAATTTTTGGGGCAGATGTTCAGTGTGCCGATAAGAACGCAGCAGCCCGAGCAGCTGCAACGACATTTATTCGAGGAGTATAGGATCGAGGTACCCGTGATGAAGCAGGAGGGGAGAACGTTCTTACGCTATTCGGTCAACGGGTTTAACGGGCAGGAGGACCTGGATCGGTTGACGGAGGCGGTGAAGGCGGAAGGGATCTCCTTTCTCAATGATGGAAAAGCTTTGTGATCTTTTCTGCGGCGTCTGCGCCGGAGGATATAAGCGGCACTAATTTTACCAATCCATCCCAAAGAGACCGGAGAACGGTTTTGTCGGGTTTCTTCTGGCTGGCTTCTTTTTTAAAGTCGTCGAATTTTTCTATGGCCTCTTTACTGCCCGATTGTTCCACCATTTTCTTTATTATTTCGAGCGCCTGAGCCATCTCTTCCCCCTGGCCGGTCTCGACGGCATTAAAGGAGTTGGTGACAGGAGAGCGGTTGGAGATCGGCGAATTGGTGATGTTTTCAAAATTGTCTCCCATGATTATTTTTTTTGCGTTTACGGTAAGGTTGTGTATGTATATCCCATTTTCTGAATTGTTTGAAGGCTCAATGGGCCTGGTGTTACTAAAAATGATCTTTGTAAATTCTGCTTTTTCTTCCGCTGTTTTATTAGCCAGCTGGTAAATGATATCGATCATAAAGAACTCCGCACGGCCGTTGCTTTTCTGAACGATGGTATTTATCTGGTGATAAAAACTTTCCCAGTATTCCCTGTGATCCTTTTCTTTTTCGTCGCAGAGGGCTGCCAGTGCCGCGCTGCAGGCGGCCAGCCATTCGATACCCTTATTTTCGGGAATTTCATTTCTTCCGATATGCCCAATGATCCTTTCCCGGAGATTGTTAAAGGAGTCGATGATCCCGGATCTTTTTATGTCTTTATTCCCGTTGCAGAATAAAACGGTATCTATTACGCTGCGGGACACATCTACGTTCGTCGAAAGGAAAGGCAGGTCATTGCCATGTTTTTGGATGGAGATACTACAGTGTTCTTTGGCCTCGCTGATCAGATCGGTTGCATACCGGGGATCCCTTTTAAGCTCGTAGTGAGCCAGGTTCATCGAATAGCTTGCAAGATACCGGTGCGGGACAGGTAACACGTAAACCTGGGGGTCGGCGAGACCATGGTAATCGTCTTTCAGCTGATCCGGGGTCGTCTCGCTTCTGATACCAGGCAACAAAATGGGTAGTTCGAATTTAACCGGTTCTTTAATAAGTGAACCCTGCAAGTAGGCGTTCTTATTATGGTTCCATCTATCGTTTTCCGATCTTGCTCCTATCTGAGAAGCGAAATGGCGGGCGAGGATCCACTGTGCCAGTACCGCGGTATTCCCTGATCCCTGGCTTACCATTTTCAATAGACCCAGGTTCTCGTTTTTGGCAGTCCAAAATTTCCGGCCTGCCTTTATAAGCAAATAATATTTTAGGGCAATGCCATATTCTTCCAGCGAGTTGTGTGCTCTGATGAATTTTCCGCAGTTGGAATAAAGAGCACCCGGATCCGGATTTTGTAAGGGATCCCACCCGGCCACGTTATGTACCAGTTCTTCGTAACCTTTACGGTCGTTGAAGCCAGGTTTGATCACAGATGGCAATTTCTAAGGTTTAAATGGTTTAATGGCTAGAGCGACTGATCTTATGGCTAAAGCGACTGATCTTTTAATTTAGCCGCCAGGTCCCTGGCGCCTTGCGCGACAAAGGAGCCGTCTGCCCCGCACGCGATCAGGCGTATCCCCATTTCATGATAGAGCTTGTACTCGTCCGGGCTGCGTATCAGGATGCCTGCCGACTTACCGGCCTTTTGTGCGGCATTGACCGTCGCCTTCAGCGCCTCTTTATAGAGCGGATGGTCGAGCTGACCAAAGATCCCCAATGCCATGGAGAGATCGGAAGGGCCGATGAACAATACATCGATGCCGGGCAGGGACGCTATTTCATCCAGGTGGTGGAGCACTTCTGCCGTTTCGACCTGTACGATGCCCAGGATATTTTCCTTTGCCTCTTTGTAATAGCCGGGAAAATCCTTGCCAAACCCGGTAGCGCGGATCATTTTTGCGATCCCCCGGCTGCCTTCGGGGGGATAATGCAGACCGCTGGCTACCGCCGCCGCTTCTGCGGCGTTGTTGATCCGGGGGCACATGATCCCTTCCGCCCCCATATCCAGGATCCGGTGGATCCGTTGCCGGTCGGCGCTTTCCACCCTTACCAAAGCCGCTGCAGGCGTGTGTTCCAGGGCCTGCAGCTGGTGCAGCACATCTTTTTCCACTCCTGCTCCGTGCTCAAGATCGATCAGCACCCAGTCAAAACCGGCCATTCCGACCATTTCTGCGGTCAGTGAGCTGCCAAGGTTCAGCCAGCAGCCATTAAGCGTTTCTCCCTGCTGAAGGCGTCGTTTGATATTCTTCATTGAATTTCCGGAATTGATCTACAAGATAGATTTTTTTTTAAGACCACGGAAAGTGTAAGATTGCATTTTGGATAAAAGAGAGGAGAATATATGGCGGAAATAAATAATGAGCAAAAGCCCTCCTTTAGGGAGGCCTTACGGTTTTGGTCCCGGCTGGGGTGGATAAGTTTTGGGGGAACGGCGGCGCATATTGCCATCATGCACGACTACCTGGTCGACAAAAGAAAATGGATCAGCAATGGTTCATTCCTGCACGCCCTTAGTCTGTGTATGATGTTACCGGGACCGGAGGCCCAGCAGCTCGCCATTTATATCGGCCGGCAATTGCATGGTAAAAAAGGCGGTCTGGCTGCCGGGATCCTTTTTGTCCTGCCTTCGATGTTCATCCTGCTGGCCCTGAGCATCACCTATGTCCTGTTCGGAAACCTGCCCTGGATCGCTGCCATGTTCGGCGGTCTGAAGCCCGCGGTCATCGCCCTGATCATCATTGCGCTGTTCAAAATAGGCAAAAAGGCCATCCGCAGCCCCCTTCATCTTATCGTGGCCGTCGCGGGCTTTATTTGTATGTTCTTTTACAATATCTCCCTGCTCACGGTCCTGTTTGGCGCAATCGTATTAGCCATTGTCGTACGATATCTGCGCCCGTCGTTGTTTCATAACAAACGACCCGTTCATGTTGCGGAAGAGGAAGAAGGATATTATATCAACAGGCATACCGTAAGTCCGGATGGGGGCTTTGGGAGCAGACGGCTTATCCGTCTTGTGGTCTCCGCTTTTATCTTCTGGCTCATCCCCATCGGTCTTTTATTTGCCTTTGGCAGTGATTTTCGTTTCTGGAAGACGCTGATCCTGTTCTTTACAAAAACGGCCTTTGTCACCATCGGCGGCTCGTATACGGTGATACCCTATGTCGCCCAGTTTAGCGTCGCCCAATTCCATTGGTTATCCAATGCGCAAATGACCGATGGATTTGCCCTTGCCGAAACCACGCCCGGCCCCCTGATCATCGTGCTGGCCTATGTCGGTTTTATGGCGGGGTACAATCACTTTAACGGCTCGTTGTGGATGGGCACCATCGGTCTGCTGGCAACCACATTCTATACCTTCCTTCCTTGTTTCCTGTTTGTATTTGGCGGAGCCTCGGTCGTCGAGAAGACGCAGGACAACCCCATCATCGAGGGGATCCTGGGAATGGTGACATCGGTTGTCGTTGGAGCCATATTGAATCTTACGCTCTTTCTCTCCCGGAACGTCCTCTTTCCGACGGGGTCCGCGGGCCCTGGCCGGTTGGACCTGGTCTCCCTGGCCTGGGTACTCCTCTCCCTTTTCCTGCTTACAAAATTTAAGCTGAACGTCATTTACCTGATCCTTCTTAGCACCCTTTTTGGTCTTGCCAGGTATTGGATCGGTTATTAATTCCCGGGGTAATGGACACCCGTTGCTTCTTCTGCGAGGCTCCAGAGCCTTTTGGCAACGTCTTCATCCAGCGCGTTGGGGGTGATCGTTGCCCGGGCCGGGTAACCCCTGTATCCTCCGTCCTTGTCCGGTTCGTATAGCGCTCCTCCGGCGGCTTCCGGCGCCACGGCTGCATACAGGGAGGGGAGGGCGCCCTGCCAGGGTTCCATGAGCTCGCCTACGCGTTGAACGGCCGCGGTGAAGGCTTCGTCGGTCATATGCCTGGTCAATTCCGTTTTGTTGGCTCCGGGTTGTGCTGCTATCGAAAGCACCTTGTCCCCCGCCGCAACGATCCTTCGCTGTAATTCCAGGGAGAGGAGAAGATCGGCCAGCTTGCTTTGCCTGTATTCCCGCATAGGGTCATACGATCTTTCTGACCGGAGATTATCCCACGCTATTTCTCCGTTCAGATAGGCCAGGCTGCTGAGCGTGACGATCCGCGCACCCGGAGTTGTCTTTAGCAGCGGGTATAGATGGCCGGTTAATGCAAAATGCCCTATAAAATTGACCCCGAATTGCAGCTCATAGCCTTCGGCGGTTTTGGATGCCGGTGGGATCATTACGCCGGCGTTGTTGATCAGGACATCCAGCGTTGGTGCTGTTGCAGGAAGTTATTGGCAAATTGTCGTACCGAGGCCAGGCTGGCGAGATCAAGCGAGGCGGCTTCCAGCGTACCCTTGCCTTTTTGCGCCTTTATTTTTGTGATCGCTTCATGGGCGTTGTCCAGGCTTCTGCAAGCCAGTATTACCTGCGCTCCTGCTTGATATAATGCCAATGCCGTTTCGAAGCCGATGCCTGTATTCGCGCCGGTTACAATGATCGTTTTACCGGTTTGACCGGGGATATTATTCTTTGTCCACATACTAAATATTTTATGTAACAAAGTTCGCAAAAGGTGGGGTGGCAATGATACCAGAATGAAAGCGAAAACTACAAAAATCAATCGACTTCCGCGTGTCTGAACTTATTGGGGGTGATCCTGACCCTGCTCTTAAAAAAGCTGGAGAAATGATTCGGTTCCTCAAACCCCAGGCTCCAGGCTATTTGACTGACCGTCATGTTGGTGCTTTTTAATAAGATCTTTGCCTCCCGGAGCAATCGCTCGTTGATCAGCTGCGAGGTCGTCTGACCCGAGGTCTCTTTCAGCACCTTGTTGAGGTGGTTGACATGTACATTCAGCTGCCGGGCGAAATCCGAGGGGGATCGCAGAAGAACGACCTGTGTACTTAATTCGATCGGGAACTGTCGTTCGAGCAATTCCGCAAACAACGTCATTATCCTTTCGGAGGCATTCGAGCCGGATGGCGGGTTCCCCTGGGCGGGTTGCATTTTTTGTGCGCCGTGGATGACTTCCATCAGGAGATTGCGCAACAGATCATATTTATAGGCATAGTCGCCCTGCAGCTCATTGAACATTTTTATAAACAGCTCGCTATATTGGTGGGTCTCTTCCCTGTTCAGGGGTACTACGGCGGCGCCGGCGGATTGAAAAACGGGGTAGTCCTTTATATTTCCGAACCGGCTGAAAAACGCCTCGGTGAAGATGCACACGAAGCCGCTGTGTTGCTCGCCGATCCTTTCCCAGAAATAGGGGATCATCGGATTTGTAAATACCAGCACGCTATCGAGTACCTCTATACACTGATCGGCATAATGGATCTTGCTATGCCCCGTGACCAGGCTGATCTTGTAGAAGTTCCGGCGGCTGTAGGTGACGGTTTTATGCTTTGGCAGCAGGAGGTCTTCCACCTTAAAGATGTTAAAATGCCCGATCTCGTTCTGGAGGGGCTCAAGCGACTGGTTGAGCGTCTTATAAAAAGTGGGAAGCTCCACAAATGTTGCCATGCTGCAAAGATACAGCAATCAAATAAGGTGGGCGAGGGTAGGGGTGGCGGACCTTCGTCGGGCATATTTTCCTTTCGTCGGGCAGAAATGAACCTCCGTCGAAAAAGTTTCTTTCCGGGCCTTGTTTTTTACACCTTTGTATCAGCAACGAAAGAGATCCGGATCCTGAAAAACCAAAAGGACCCAATTCCGAAAAAGCCGTTTCCAATATCGTGAAAAACATATCCAATACATTGAAAACCAATAGGTAATATAATTTTAAACGAGCTAGTAGAAAATCCAGCATCCGAAAAAAACCCAAGATCCAATTCCAATGCCAAGAACTGTTTGATGTTGATTAAAAACTCTGTCAATGATTTTTACCGCCCTGCATAAGCAGGGCGTTTTTTTTAAATGCCTCCCTTGTAACATAAATAAAACCCACACAATGCGCGAGTTTTTTGCGACGAGGGGGACGTTTTTCGAATCTTTGTATTAAATATTTTATTTATGTAACTTTAGCTTTGAACAATAATTGGTTTATGAGCAATAAACTAAAATATTGGGTGCCCATCGTTGGAGTATTTGTCACTTTAGTACATTATGAAAAGGATAATGGCATGAGCGTTGGCTGGTGTTATTATCAGGCAGCAGTGCTTATAGTAATTATTTGGATCGTGTCATTTTTTTCATACGGTTGAAAGTATATCCGACACATCCGGCAAACTCTTCCAGCGCCATTCGATCCTGTGTTTTTACGGGAGGGGATTTTTTTTGATCTGTCGATGCTCAACGTTCCTATTCGCATTATAAGCCCCTTTCGTACTCTAATGAGGGACTATTTTTAGATATCCTTCTTTGTGGCTTAGAAACGCATTGCAACTTACCAGGTACTTTTCCATGGCGTCGAGATTTTCATCATAAATGTGGCTGCTAAACTCCCATGCCCGAAGCATCATCCTGATATAGGCGTCTGCATCGCGTTGTTTCGTCAGTTTTTTTAGTGCGCCCATATAATCTTCCCGGTAAACGGTGGGTATAATGATCTTGGAGAGACCTTTCGCACTTAACGCTGCATTCATCATTACCCGCGCGATCCTTCCGTTCCCGTCCAGGAAGGGATGGACTTCGCTGATCATAAACATCATGTAAACCGCTTTGGCAAAGGGGTGTTGTAATATACTATACCAGTCGAAACCCCTTTTCAACGTTCCGGTTACCAGTTCCAGGTCGACAAATTCGGTGCTGCCGGCCCGGTTATTCTTATCCTTGAACTCACCCGGATTTTTCGATTCTCTTGCACTAAGCAGTATGGCATGTCTTTCCTTTAGCAATGCCAGGAGTTGATCCGGGGAATCCGGCAAAATGGACATTTCATTGGAATTGGAGACTATTTGATATGTTCCCAGTACATCGTGTGAATCTTCGTCCCGTGCGGGTAGGGGCAAGGCCGTTGTGATAATTTGTTTGGCTTCGTCAACGGTGAATTCGGTTCCTTCGATATAGTTGGAAAAATAACTTTCGAAGAAGGCGAAATTCCGATAGGATTGGAGGCTCTTGTTTTTATTGGCATAATCCGGATATTCCCTTTTGGTCAATTCTTCATAGACAGACTCAAAAAGCTGGATCCTGTCCGGGTCTACCGGTTCGACGAGTACCCTTGCTCTGGCAATGGGGCTGACGAGATTCTTTGATAGTCCGGTACCGAGCAGATCGGTTATTAGCTGGGTTAGTGCTGTAAATTCTTTCTCCATGCCCAGCATTGGGGCTATGGCTCTTGCCCTATCACGAATTTGATTGACCGTTTCCTCACCTTTTAACCGTAGAAAAGCTTCTATTTTTTCTTCCAATTGTTCACGGCTTACCGTTTTCGCCTGCTCTCCGGATCCTTTTGTTTGTTGAAGATTCTCCAGCCAGGCCCGTGGGAGACTGGATGCTTTGAGATTACCAAAGAAGACCGGATCATCTTCCAATGGAGCAGGGCCTTTGGCAAAATGGAGGGTTAGACCAGGCAGTTCAACCGTATTTTTATAGCTGCGGGTAAGATATAGGTGTCCTTCGGCCGTGGGTATGCGTTCTAAAGCGCTTCGATGACTTAGAAGCGCATCAGGGAAAAGGTCGGAAATGAGGCGGTACCAATTCCTTCGAATGATCTTTTCCGGGCTCTCGTTTAGAACAGAGGTGTATATCCTGGGTGCGATCTTTCGGATCAGTCCCTGGCTTTCCAGGTTTTTGATCTCTTTGGACCGCTCCGCTTTTCCGATTATGATTTCCTGAAGTCTTATCATGGCGATATTTTCCACCTAAATGGGTCAGATTGGAAATATTTTACTCCAAAAAGGCTAAAAATGGAAATAATTTGCTCCAAAAATAAGAATTTTTCGACAAAAATGAGAGAAACGGAAATATTCTGCTCCAAAAAGGCTTAAAGTGGAAATATTTTGCTCCAAAGATGCTTTTTTGCATACAACCTCCGAAGGAAGCATGGGCAGGTCGGAGAGCAACCCAGCGGGCGGCATCCCCCTTTTGCTCATTTGCTTCTGGGACTGCTAACCGGATTCCGGTTGGCAGCCTTTAGTGTTTGGGAGAAGACGATGAGTACCGTTGTAATTATAGCAAGAACTCCTGCAGCCGTGATAGATGGGGGCGGAAACAGGTTGTATTTCATTTCCGACAATTAGAATTTAAAATTTGAGGCACATTGTAATTCCAATAGCCGTATTTGAATGCGATCTGATATTTCTTGTTGTGTCATCATTTTTGATTTAGTTATGTTTATTTCCTGGCATTGGGAGCAGAAAATAAAAATAGCACCCATCGCCGCTATTTTTATAGTTTTTATTGGTGATCGCATGTTAGCAATAGATAAATTTATTTGCGCTAAACTTAATTGTCATTTATCATGGGTTGCTCAGTTTCTGAATTTTGAAAACACATTATCGTTATCTTTTCGCTGCTTATGACAATTATAACAAGAGGTCACGGCAAGTACGCCTATTCTTCTTTCAGTTTTACTGTCGCCCCCAAACTCTTCATATCCCCAGCCGCCGGTAGATTTGTAGCGGTCAGTGTTCCTAACCATCACATCAATCTGTTTTCGAGTGCCTTCATTAACCAAACTGTCCTTTGAGACGGCTTCCAGCACGTCGAAAACTAAAACAGAACCATCAGCAAAGTTCCCTGTTTTATAGCCTTCAATAGCTTTTGCATTACCATATATATGATGAAAGGCCGCATGACTTTTTGCATCCAATGCCGACTTTACGTGCGTCCAGGCGCGATAGCCTTCCGGATAGGGTACTTCTTCATTACCGGGAGACCTAAAACTAATGGCAGCGACGGTAAGCCAGCCACTAAATAAAATGAGGACAATAAGACTCGTCTTGTGATGTTTTTTCATTTTCTTATAGAATTAAATATTAAACAGTGATCAGATATACCGTAGCCATTTTTTCCCTCGGTTGTTTGCCTTATATTGACCATACCATTTGCACAACGGATACATAAAAATTACCAGGCTTATCCAGATCAGGTATACCCCCCATAAGGGTAGCCCGCTTCCGGTTTTTGGCCTTCCAAAATTCGGACCGAATACCATATCAGAGGTTTTATAGCCTTCTAAAAGCACCATGATTAAGACAAATGGATGTATGATATACCAATGAACAAGGAAATAGAATAATGGCACCCTGCCGTATACACTTACAATATCGGTCCATTTATTTTTTATGTTCTGAACCAGTGAAAGTATTAAAAACATAATTCCCAGGAATAGCAGGCAAAATAAGAGCGACGGTGGGTATTTTGTAACGTTAATAAAAGAAAGTAAGGTAAAAAGCGGGCTTTTACCTATTGCCCATGCGCTGGGGTCACCATAAATATTTATGGTCCTTAAAACAATAAACAAGGCTACCGATATTAATCCAATTTTTAAGAACAAAGGCATTTGTCTTTCTTTTGGTAGTTGGAAAAAACTACCCGCACCAAAACCGACCAACATAATACCCAACCATGGTACGGGCGGATAGCCCATAAAAAATAATCTTCCGTGACCTAACGTGAACACCTGAGGGGAGAAAAATGGCATTAATGCTTTTTTGTAAAATGAAGTTTCAGCGCCCGGAGCAAAAGCGGATAGATTATGTAAGACCAGGATCGTAATTCCAATGAGCCCGATCGCCCGATGCGACAGTTTACAAGATAAGCCGAGAATGATAAAGCTAAAGCCAATAGCTGAAATTACTTCAAAAATCAAAAAATGGAAACCGATATCAAACCACATCCCGAAATTTATCAGTGTAAAATCTAAGAAGATGAGCCACAGACCTCTGGATAACAGGAAAGATCTTGTACCAACTCCCCCGTTGGCTTTAATAGACAAATAGGCCGATACACCCGATAAAAACACAAAAGTTGGCGCACATAAATGGGTAACCCATCTGGTGAAAAATAATATAGCTGTAGTTGTTTGAAGGTCTGTAGGCGATTGCGAAAGCGATGTGACGTGAAAAAAGTCGCGCACGTGGTCCAGTACCATAATCATCATAACCAGCCCCCGCATAAAATCAATACTTTCATTTCTTTTCATATTCAGCGTTATTTCCAGTTTTCGATATCTTCCACCCATTGTTGTTCTTTCATGGTCAGCGCAATAAGTAATGCTGTGCCGCTGAAAGCCAGCGCGTCAAAAGCACTCGCCAAAAGGTTTCCCCGGTTAGCAGAGATTGGCTGCGAAAGCGCACCTGGAACATGTACAAGCCAAACCCATAAGAAAATCATCAGGAAAAGGAATAAGGCAATTATCCTTATCCGTATTCCCAAAATAAGAGTTATGCCCGCGGATATCATAGATATCCCGGTGAGGTTTACCCAAAAAAGAGGGTTGGCCATGCCTTTAGGGACAATACTCACCAAATAAGGTGCATAAATAACGTGGGATATGCCATAGCTTGTAATGGTGTACAAAAAGAGCAGGTTCCCATAGGGCATAAAGTTTTCTAAAAAGTTTTTTCTTCCGGCAGCAGTTTTTCCAAATGAAAAGGCTACTACAAAAGCCCCACCGGCAAGCGCAAGCTCTTTTAGCGGGGTAGCCCATAATCCTAAATGATAAAGCTTATTGGGTTGGGAAAAAAGTTCATAAGTGAGGTGAGTTCCCAGAAATAAGAGCATCCATACAACACCTAATAACAGCGCAGCTTGCTTGCCTTTACTGGGTATAAAAATCAATACACCGGTCCCGATCAGATAAATACCAAAAGCGTAGGAAAAGACGGACAGCAAAGGCAGATGATCCTGATAAACAGAGAAAAACACATCTCTGAAGGTTCCAAAATAGAGTTGTTGAAAGCCATATACCATTAATGCGGTGGCATAAAATGCCCGGGCTATATAAATCAGTTGTTTCATTTATCCAAATGTAGGTGAAAGCCGATTTGTTCACGCTCTTTTCCTGCACACAACCTGGTTTATCGTTATCCGCTATTCACCGAGAAAAAACGTCGTTTACAGTAAGTCAGGGATCCAACAGGTAAAAAACTGTTATTTTGTAAAACCGATGAAGATCAATAACGAAATTGCTTTTAATGCCCTTTTTTGGCTGCTGTACTTTTTGTACCAATGGCTTGGGCTGGCATCATTGTACACTGATTACGATAAATATTTTATCAATGCCTGTATGGCGCTGCCTGTGTCGTTTTTGTTTTCAATCCTCACCGTCCATGTTTTCTTTAAAAAGGTTTATCACGAAAGCAGGAAAGCAACAGCCTGGGCCGGTGTGATCCTATGTTCTTTTTTGCTGCTGTTAGCCAGGCGTTACATTAATTATCATGTCATCTATCCAAAATATTTTCCGCAGGCGTTGTGTACACCTTTCTTTTCATTCGGGAAGCTATTGACCGAGTTTGTCAACCTGTATGCCATTACGGGGCTTTATGCTTTATATTATTTTATCCGTTCCCTATACCAGGAAAAGGGCCGGGTTCAGGAACTACTGAAGCAGAAAACGATGGCGGAACTGGATCTGCTGAAGGCGCAGGTTCAGCCGCATTTTGTTTTTAATATGCTGAATAATATTTACGCGACAGCTTTAAAAACCAGCCCGGAAACTGCCGCTTTAATCTCACATCTCTCCGGATTTCTTGATTACAGTCTGTACAATTCATCGCAGGATAAGGTACCGTTGACTACTGAGATTGACCATATAAAGCATTATATTGAACTTCAAAAAAGCAGGTATGGCGCTAAATTAGATGTGTCTTTAAATATTTATAATGAAATAGATGGACTGGCGATTGTACCGCTTCTTTTACTGCCGTTGATTGAGAACTGTTTTAAACACGGCGTTGCCAGTTCCATTGGCAAGAGTTGGGTCAGGGTTGATGTTTCCAGACAGGATGCTCAACTCTCGATCAAGATAGAGAACAGCAAAGAAGAAGACGATAAACCTAAAGGTTACTCTGGTGGCATCGGTTTAGCAAATGTCCGGAAAAGATTGAATTTGCTCTATCCTGATGCTCATGAGATCAAAGTAATAGAGGAGCCGTCTACCTATCTTGTTATATTAAAAATAAAAATTAAGTAAGATGGTTAAATGTTTAATAGTTGATGATGAAGAGCCGGCAAGGGAACTGATCCGGCTTCACCTTTCGGATTTGGAAGGATTTGAAGTTGTTGCCTCATTTGACAACGGCTTGGAAGCGTTTACTTTTTTGCAGAAGAATGTCATCGACCTGGTTTTCCTCGATATTCAGATGCCCAAAATTTCAGGTCTCGAACTAATCAGGTCACTGAAGGCGGGCCCCAAATTTATCCTTACCACTGCGTTCAGGGAATATGCGGCCAATGCCTATGAACTGGATGTTTTGGATTATCTCGTAAAACCCATTACACGGGAAAGATTCATGAAGGCAGTATCTAAATATATGCACGAAAATATACAATTACCAACGGGCAATCAGGACGCCTACCATTTTTTTAAAGTCGGGAGGGAACAGGTCAAGATATTTTTAAAAGATATCATCTTTATTGAGGGTCTTGCTGATTACATTCAAATACACACTGCAGATCATTCTTATATCGCTTCTGAAAAGCTGGGTTATATGGAAGAAAAACTGCCAGAACAATCGTTTACAAGAATTCATAAGTCATTTATTATCGCTTTGGATAAGATAACGAGCTATACCGCAGAACAAGTTAAGCTTGGCGACCGGGCCCTACCTTTGGGAAGGCTTTTTAAGGGCGGTTTCCTCAAAAAGGTCAAGGATAAAATAGGAGATAATTAAGATTACGTAGATGATAGGACATCCTGATATTCAACTTTCAAATCAGCTTCAATGCTTATCCGAAATGTATCAGCGATAACATTTTGAATGCTCTCCGGAAGGGTTTGTACAGTTTCATTTGGGAAAGGTATTGAGGGAAGACGCGTAGCATGTATTTTTATATTGTTAGCCAGGCTCAGGCAGCGTATTTGTCTGCTATTTTGATAAGTTCGTCGATCTGGAAGGGTTTTTGGAAATGTCCGTCCGCTCCTGCTTCCAGCGCAATTCTTGCAAGGTCGTTGTGGATGCTGAAATATATGATCGGGATCGACCGGTATTTGGGGTCGGCTTTGAGCATTTTGATCGCGTCCAGCCCGGACACGCCGGGCATAAAATGGTCCATAAATATCAGGCTGGGCTGAAAGCTGTCTATGGCGTCGGTCAATTCTTCAAAGGGGTCGCAGCCGAGCAAAGGCAATACATCATACCCCCGCCTTCTGAAGAGAAGATTACAGATTAACAAATGGTCCGGGTCATCGTCTACAATTAAAATTTTCTTACGGTTTTCCATCTTTTAAGCTATTGATATTAGGTGCTTAAAGGTAATGTAAGTACCTGGTTGGTATCAATTAAATATTGTCCTTCAATTCATCGCTGCTCTTATAGCGTTGGCTCAGATGTTTGGTTATTGCAGCGCCTAACGTCTTGCTGATGTTGCTTTGTTTACCGGTATTGCTGTGCAACCAGCAATCTTCGGCATATATCAGGGTCAATACCGGGAGAAGGGAAGACTCCTCCATATTGACACGGCGGATATTGCGGACCAAAAAAGTCTTGTCATCAATCATCTGTATGTCTGCGCACAGGTCAACCTGCATGGTCTTTGGTTGTACATCATATGTGAAATATATCGTGAAAAGCTGTTGGTCCATACATTATTGCTTCAAAACATCAATGCCGAAATAATGATATTATCAAAACGATCGATTGTCCCGGGCCTCACAAACCAAATAAATAAAATCGAAATATAGTAATGATTTTTCAATTGCAAAACAAATTTTTGGCTTCTGAATTTCTTTCAATGGGTTGTCGTTTTTATTGCAGATACCTGGCTGTAATTTCGATCAGACTGTTGACCTCAAAGGGCTTTCTAAAATAGCCGTCTGCCCCCGCTTCTTTGGCAAGTTGGGCAATGTTGTCGCGGCTTGTGAAGTATATGACAGGTATTCGTGCAAATGTTGAGTGGGATTTGAGCATACGGGTAAGATCCATTCCGCAGATTCCTTTCATGTCGTGATCCATAAAGATCAGGTCGGGTACGAATGTTTGGACTGCGTGGTTCAGGTCTTCCATTTTTTCGCAGCCATCCATGGTCTTTACCTGATAACCTCTTTTTTGCAATATTAAATTGCAGATAAGCAAATGGTCATGGTCATCATCGATAAGCAAAATTCGCTTTGGCTGCTGCATAACACAGGGGTTTGACTAAGTCGGCCTAAAAGTAGAATATTTGTATTGTATAAATTTTATGCCGATTGTGTTTTTGCCTTATAAAGATAGGCTTAAAAGCAATATAGTTAAGGAAGTGTGGAATAAAATCCCCAGTTAGTGATCGGCGTTTAATCCTCCGGGAGGACTTTGGGATAATTGTACAGTGTTTTGGGGGCGGCGGTGGGATATGGCTGAACGAAATTAAGATTTTTTCATTTTATTTCGGCATTGGACAGGTATGGTATAAAAGCTCAGCAGCGATGCTAAAGCACGGTTTTATCTGGAAAGCGGAAGGAATGAAAAATGAGGAGATCATCCGGCGTTTAAATGGAAAGGCGTACCCGGATCTGACGTTGAAGAAGTATAATGAGCGGTTTGGGTGATTGCTTTTACCTGTAGTTGGCGGCTTTGATGAGCTTTTTTACATCCAACACGATGATCTTACGACCTCGGGTCTCTAAAATACCTTCATTCTTAAATTCCGACAGGGTACGCACTACGTTTTCCCTGGCGGTGCCTACAAGGCTGGCCAGATCATCCCGGCTCATGTTGATCTCTATAGATTCGCCGGGTCCAAAATCTTCTTTGTATTTTTCGCGAACGACCACCAACTGTAGGGCCAGGCGTTCCCGAACCGACTTTTGAGCAAGCAGGGTAAGACCATTGGTCAGGACTACGAATTCATGGCTTAGCGTTTTGAGCAGCCGCCGGTTGAGCACGTCCGACTGGTGAATGGCTTCTAGAAAATCCTCTTTGGGTATGAATATGATATGGCTGTCTTCGATAACGGCCGCCGAATCAGGATAGCTGTCACCGGCGAGAATAGCATGATAGCCGAGCAACTCGCCCGAATTGGCGACATAGATAATCTGTTCGCGTCCATCTTTGTCGACCTTGTATTTTTTCGCTTTTCCGTTGACGAGATAGTATATGCCGGAGGGGTAAGCATCTTCCTTGAAGAGGATTTCGCCTTTTTTGCAGACCTGTTCGAGCTTTCTGGCCATTAATACCCGCAAGTCCTGTGCGGGTAAATCGGCAAGGATCGATTCGCTTTTAAAATCCCATTTATCTATCGGAAAAATACCCTTGAGACTCATATATCACAAATTTATCAATTTAAAAAGTGATTTAATTCACTTTTTTCAGTGACAAGTATCACCGTAGGGTCTATGGCATTGGATTAGTTTTGCAGCCGTTTGTTGTTTAAAGATCAAAAAACATGCAAAAGCCTACCGCTGCCAACAGGCTGACGAAGCAAAGTCTCGAAGTATTGAAAGAACTCGGGTTTCGCTATGTTCTTGTCAAGGGGTATACTCCAGACAGAAGATACGATTATATAGAGCTGAATCATTTTACCCTGGTTCCGGTGAAGGAGCTGCCGGAGGATCCGGGGCAGAAGGAAATCTTCGCACCGATAGACAGCGATATATTGCAGGACTGGGCCAGTCAGCCGGACAATGGCATCGTTGCATTTATCGAAGGGTATTCCAAGTTATCCAAAACGCGAGATGATGGATTTTAATCAGCTTTATCCCTCATCGATCCGGGCCCTCGATAAATATCACTGGACGCCAGTGGCTCTTGCAAAGAAGGCAGCACAATGGCTGGCATGTGATGATGGCGTAAAAGTGCTGGATATCGGAAGCGGCGC
>DASYBV010000009.1:0-241909 GCA_036500545.1 Puia sp.
AACTTATTTAATTATAAACATGGGTCAGAAAACGAATCCGATTGGGGCCAGGTTAGGGATCATCCGCGGTTGGGAATCCAACTGGTATGGCAGCAAAAAAGATTATGCTACCAAGTTGATCGAGGACAATAAGATCAGGACATACCTGAATGCCCGTATCAATAAAGGTGGGATTGCCAAGATCGTTATCGAGCGTACGCTTAATAAACTGATCGTGACGATCCATACTTCCAAGCCCGGCATCATCATCGGTAAAGGTGGTGGCGAAGTCGACAGGATCAAGGAAGAATTGAAGAAGCTGACAGGTAAAGATGATGTGCAGATCAATATCCTGGAGATCCGTCGCCCGGAACTGGATGCCAACATCGTGGGTGATACCATTGCCCGTCAGATCGAAAATCGTATCAACTACAAACGCGCCATCAAGATGGCGATCGCTTCGGCCCTTCGTATGGGTGCGGAAGGGATCAAGATAAAGGTCGCCGGTCGTCTGGGTGGTTCTGAGATCGCCCGTACGGAGGAGATCAAGCAAGGTCGTACCCCGCTGCATACGTTGCGTATGGATATCGACTATGCGAACGTCTTTGCGCTGACGGTATATGGAAAGATCGGTATCAAGGTATGGATCTGTAAGGGTGAGGTATTGGCGAAGAGGGACCTGAACCCGAATTTCGTAGGCGGCAAGACCGATGTGAGCGACAGAAGGGAAAGAAGGGAAGGTGAGCATGGCGGTGGCCATCACCGGGATGACCGTGACCGCAGAGGCGGCGGCGGTGGTGGAGATCGCAGAGGCGGCGGTGGCGGCGGTGAACGCAGGGGGCCTGGTGGTCCTGGCGGCGGTGACCGTAGAGGTGGTGGAGGCGGTGGCCGCAGATAGTGCGAGGCTGTTGGATCCGGAAGGATCAAAAAAGAAAACCAGAAACAAGTACCGGAAAAATATTTCAAGATGTTACAACCCAAAAGATCGAAGCATAGAAAAGGACAGAAAGGCCGCATTCGTGAGACGGCGAAGAGAGGTGATACCATTGCCTTTGGTTCCTTTGCTTTGAAATCGCTGGAAGCGATCTGGCTGACCAATCGTCAATTGGAAGCTGCCCGTCAGGCCCTGACCCGCGCTATGAAGCGTGAAGGGAATGTATGGATACGCGTTTTTCCCGATAAGCCTATTACCAAGAAGCCTCAGGAAGTGAGAATGGGTAAGGGTAAGGGTAACCCCGAATACTGGGCGGCAGTGGTCGAACCGGGCCGTATCCTTTTCGAAGCCGATGGTGTATCCATGGCCGTTGCCAAGGAAGCGCTGGAGTTGGCTGCGCAGAAGCTGCCGATCAAGACGAAGTTCATCGTGCGCAGGGATGTAGTTGCGGAAGTGGCGAAGGCAAAGTAGCGTTGCCGGAGGCAAAATAGAATAAGAATCAGTATAAAACAGTATACAATGTCAAAGAAGATCGATTTCGTAAATAGCCTGAAGGATCTGAATGAGTCGGATCTGAAAGCACGTATCCAGGAGGATGAATTGCGTCTGAAGAAGCTGGAATTCGCGCATGCCATTTCGCCGCTGGAAAACCCGATGAGCATTCGTGCTTTGCGGAAGGATGTGGCCCGTCTGAAGACGTTCCTGGCCCAGAAGAAAGCCGTTAAAGCATAACGAATAAAAATATTGCTGCGCTGCCCTTTGGGTTGGATGCAGCTGATAACAAAAGCAAAAAGCTAAAAAAATGGAAGATAAAACAATCGTGGACAGAAATCTTCGTAAAACAAGGATCGGGGTGGTGAAGAGCAACAAGATGGATAAGACCGTCACCGTGACCGTCGAAAGAAAGGTGAAGCACCCGATCTATGGTAAGTTCGTAAAAAAGACTACCAGCTTCCACGCGCATGACGAGAAGAATGAGTGCACTGTCGGTGACGTCGTGCGGATCATGGAGAGCCGTCCGCTGAGCAAGACCAAGCGCTGGCGCCTGGTGGAAGTCATTGAGAAAGCCAAGTAAGGGAAGAAGTAGAGTAATTCATTATAATTTTCATCCGCCGGAAAGCGGTTGGATCTAAAAGTTAATAAAATGATTCAGCAAGAAAGCAGACTAAATGTAGCTGATAACAGTGGTGCCAAGGAAGTATTGTGCATCCGGGTATTAGGTAACAGCGGCCAGGACTATGCGGGTATCGGCGACAAGATCGTCGTTACGGTAAAAGACGCATTGCCTTCGGGTGGGATCAAGAAGGGTACCGTTGCCAAGGCGGTCATCGTTCGCACCAAAAAGAAATTGCGCCGCAAAGATGGTTCTTACATCAGTTTCGATGATAACGCTGTCGTATTGTTGAATGCGTCGGACGAGCCCCGGGGCACCCGTATCTTCGGACCTGTCGCCAGGGAGCTGCGCGATAAGGGGTATATGAAGATCATTTCCCTGGCGCCGGAAGTATTGTAGGAGGAGGCGCCGCGAGGCGCTGAGAGGCGACGATACCGAAGCCGGACAGCGAACTAAACTTTGTGCACAATTCTCCGCAAAAACGGAGAGAAAATATAAAACAATGAGCAACAGATTCAAACCGAAGTTCAATATTAAAAAGGGTGACAACGTGGTTGTGATCACCGGAGACGATAAGGACCCGAAAAAGGCCCGGAAAGTCCTGGAAGTTTATCCTGACGCATCGAAGGTGCTGGTTGAGGGAGTAAACATCATCACCAAGCACACCAAGCCTTCCGCGCAGAATACCAAGGGTGGTATTATAAAGAAGGAGGCTCCGATCCACATCTCCAACATCCTGTTATGGGATGCGAAGAGTGGCGCCGCTTCCAAGGTAAAACGTTCCCGCGAGAACGGGAAATTAGTTCGCATAGCTAAAAAATCAGGGGAGGTCATAAAATGAGTACTGCAAAATACACTCCGCGTCTGGCAGACAAGTACAAGAAAGAGGTTGTACCTGCCCTTATGAAGAAGTTCTCGTACGGCAGCATCATGCAGGCCCCGAGACTGGAAAAGATCTGTCTGAACCGTGGCGTCAACGGCGCGGTGACCGACAAGAAGCTGGTGGAAGTAGCGGTCGACGAGCTGACGCTGATCACCGGTCAGAAAGCCGTCACCACCCAGTCCAAGAAGGACATCTCGAACTTCAAGCTGCGTAAGAACATGCCTATCGGGGCAAGGGTCACGCTGCGCGGGGAGAAGATGTATGAGTTCCTGGACCGTCTCGTATCTACCGCCTTACCCCGTGTAAGGGATTTCAAGGGCGTCAATGAAAAATCGTTCGACGGCCGTGGTAACTATACGCTGGGTATCACCGAGCAGATCATCTTCCCGGAGGTCGATATCGACAAAGTAAACAAGATCACCGGTATGGATATCACGTTTGTGACCACGGCCGGGACCAACGAAGAAGCATATGAGCTGCTGAAAGAGCTGGGCATGCCCTTCCGTAACATCCGTAAAGAAGCATAGTCAAAAATTTTAAACGTTATATAACATGGCTAAAGAGTCAGTAAAGGCGAGACAAAGAAAAAGGGAAGCGATGACAGCAAAATATGCTGAAAGGCGCGCCGCTTTAAAAGCCGCCGGTGATTATAAGGCGCTGGACCTGCTGCCCAGGAATGCATCTCCTGTACGGTTGCACAACCGCTGCCAGTTGACAGGCCGTCCAAGGGGATATATGCGCTACTTCGGCCTCTCCAGGAATATGTTCCGGGATATGGCGCTGGAGGGTAAGATCCCCGGTGTAAGAAAGGCGAGCTGGTAAGACCGGCGGTGGAGGCCCGGCAGCCGTGAGGCGGACCGTGCGCCCGATGAAGAATGATATCATTGGATATCGCATTGTAAATAAATTTTAGAACTTTTAACTGAATACAAACAATGGTTACTGATCCAATAGCAGATTTTCTGACAAGAATCCGTAATGCGCAACTGGCGAACCACCGGATCGTAGAGATCCCTGCTTCCAACCTGAAGAAGCGTATGACAGAGATCCTGTATGATAAGGGGTATATCCTGAAGTACAAATTCGAGGATGACACCAAACAAGGCGTTATAAAGATCGCGTTGAAGTACGATCCGGCTACGAAAGAGCCCGCTATTAAGTCGCTGGAAAGGGTAAGCCGTCCCGGTCTGCGTCAATATTCCAGCCCGGTTGAGTTCAAGCGGGTAAAGAATGGATTGGGCGTAGCGATCATTTCCACCTCCAAGGGTGTAATGACGGACAAGGAAGCCAAGACGCAGAATGTCGGCGGCGAAGTGCTGTGCTATATTTACTAGATCGCAGATCAAGAAGAGGTTATCGGTACATTAAGCCGTTCTATACAGGCTGACCGGCCGACGACCAGGAATTATAAACTATAAATTACAAATTGAACTATTATGTCTCGTATAGGTAAACAACCGGTGGTTCTCCCCAAGGGAGTGACAGTAACAGTAGGAGAGCACAATCTCCTGACCGTAAAAGGGCCCAAGGGGGAATTGAAGCAGTCGATCGACAGGGATATCAAGATAGAAGTAAAGGAGGATCATATCGAGTTCACCCGTCCTACCGACCAGATCCGTCACCGTGCATTGCATGGTCTGTACCGTGCTCTTGTCTTCAATATGGTGAAGGGTGTAACGGACGGCTACAAAAGACAACTTGAATTGATCGGGGTAGGTTTCAAGGCTTCCAGCCAGGGGAATATCCTGGATCTGGCCCTGGGTTACTCTCACAATATCATTTTTGAGATCCCCAAGGAACTGAAACTGGCCACCGAGCAGAATAAAGGGGAAAATCCCAAGATCACGCTGGAAGGTACCGACAAGCAACTGCTTGGCGCCGTAGCCGCGAAGATCCGGAGCCTGCGTAAGCCCGAGCCGTACAAAGGGAAAGGGGTACGTTATGTGGGTGAAGTGGTACGTAAGAAGGCTGGTAAGGCTGCTGGTAAATAATTTGTAAAACAGGATCCTGGCCGTTTGCGCCGAAGGGCGGAAAATCAGGAACCCTAAATATAAAAAACATGGTCACGAAATTAGAAAGAAGACAAAGGATCCGGTTCGGCATCCGTAAGAAGATCGTCGGAACGGCTCAGAAACCGAGGTTGTCCGTTTTCCGGAGCAACAACGATATCTATGTACAATTGATCGACGATGCGGACGGCAAGACGCTGGCGGCTGCCTCCTCCCGTGACAAGGATATCCTTGCGCAGAAGGCCAACAAGGTCGAAAAGAGCAAGATGGTCGGTGCAGCGATCGCCCGCAAGGCTACTGATCTGGGTCTGAAGGACGTCATCTTCGATCGTGGCGGTAATCTCTACCATGGCCGGGTGAAAGCCGTAGCCGACGGAGCCCGCGAAGGCGGTCTGATTTTCTAAAAACGTATTAAGTATTTAAACAGCATTCGTAAATAAGTACAATGGCACAAGTAATCTTAAACAGAGTTAAAGCCGGCGATCTGGAGTTGAAGGAAAAAGTGGTTGCGATCAATCGCGTGGTAAAGACGACTAAAGGCGGCCGTGCATTCAGTTTCTCTGCCCTGGTGGTAGTCGGTAACGAGAATGGCGTGGTCGGTCATGGCCTGGGTAAGGCAAAGGAAGTACAGGAAGCGATCACCAAGGGTATTGAAGATGCAAAGAAGAACCTGATAAAAGTTCCGGTCATGCATGGTACGATCCCTCATGATCAGCTGGCTAAGGAAGGCGCCGCCAAGGTACTCATCAAACCGGCCGCTCATGGTACGGGTGTGATCGCCGGGGGCAGCATGCGTGCCGTCCTGGAGAGTGCAGGCATAACGGACGTACTGGCGAAGTCCCTTGGTTCCGCCAATCCGCACAACGTGGTCAAGGCTACCTTCAGGGCCCTGGCGATGCTGCGGGAGCCTCTCCATGTAGGCCGGACCCGTCATATCTCATTAAAGAAAGTTTTCAACGGATAAAACACCGGTTTGCCGGCGGGTCGAAAGACCGGTGGGCGGAACGGTTCAAATAATCAAGCTATGGCAAAGATCAAGATCACACAAGTAAAAAGCGGCATCGACAGGCCCGAGCGTCAGAAGCTAACGCTGAGAGCCCTCGGTCTGAAGAAAATGAATGCCAGCAAAGAAGTGGAAGCTACTCCGCAGGTACTGGGTATGGTCCGCAAAGTGGAGCACCTGGTGAAGGTTGAGCTTTTAAAATAATTAACCGTGAACCGGTGATGGGTTGAATAATCCGATCCGGGTCACACGCGAGGGGCGATTCCCCGAAATGGACCATTGGTCCGGAGTAAAAATCAAAAAAACATGAACTTACACACGATCCGGCCTGCAAAAGGCGCAACGCATAAAGAGAAACGTTTAGGCCGTGGGGAAGCTTCCGGTAAAGGGGGCACTTCTACGAAAGGTAACAAGGGTGGACAGAGCCGCGCCGGTTATCAGCGGAAGATGGCCCATGAAGGTGGTCAGATGCCGATCCAGCGCAGGATCCCCAAGCGCGGGTTCAAGAATGCCAATAGGGTGGAATACAAGGTGCTCAACCTGGGCCAGATCGACCAGCTGGTGGAAAAGTACGGATTTACGGAAATTACTCCTGAAAATCTGTATATCAACGGATTAATCGCCCAGACCGACAGGATCAAGATCCTGGGTAACGGAGAGTTGAAAGCCAAACTGAGCTTTAAGGTGAATGCGATCAGCGAAAAGGCAAAAGCTGCTATCGAAGGAGCCGGTGGAACAATAGAAATTCTGAAATAATTTTTATGTAACTTGCACAGACGCATCCTAAAAAGTGCGTCTTTTTTTCGTTTGGTGAGGTAGGATGATTGGCCTCTGAATTATTCGGTAACTTTTTTTAAAAATCAGGTTGTTCCGTGAAGAAATTAGTACAGACACTTAGAAATATATGGAGCATCGAGGATCTGAAAAGTAAGATCATTGTGACGCTCTCGTTGCTATTCGTTTATCGTTTCGGGACGTATGTCGTGCTCCCGGGCATCGATCCGAATAAGCTCAGCGCGCTGAGCGGAAACGCCAAGAGCGGCGCCCTTGGGCTGATCGATGCCTTCTCCGGAGGCGCCTTCTCGCAGGCTTCCATATTGGCGCTTGGTATCATGCCGTATATCTCTGCCAGTATCTTTATGCAGCTGGCGACGATCCTTATTCCTCAATTGCAGAAGGTGCAGAAGGAAGGGGCCAGCGGACAGAAGAAGATCAATCAATGGACCCGGTATATAACGGTGGGCGTTACGTTCGTACAGGCGTATGCCTATGTGACCTATCTGAAAGGATTGGGCCCGGATGCCATCATCGATAGTTTTAGCGCCTATTTCTGGCTGACCACCCCCATCGTGCTTACGGCCGGAACGCTGTTTGTAATGTGGCTGGGTGAGAAGATCACGGATAAGGGCCTTGGCAACGGTACTTCCCTGATCATCATGATCGGGATCCTGGCCCGTCTGCCCCGCAGCTTTTCCCAGGAATGGAACGCTAAACTGGCGGAAGGCACCGGCGGCATCCTGAAGTTTGTCATCGAGTGTTCCGCGCTGATCGCCATTAATATGGGGCTTGTCCTGCTGATCCAGGGTACGCGAAAGGTTCCGGTGAACTATGCCAAACAGATCGTCGGTAACCGGCAGTTTGGCGGCGCCCGCCAGTTCCTTCCCCTGAAGGTGAACAGCTCCGGTGTGATGCCGATCATCTTCGCCCAGGCGATCATGTTCCTGCCGACTATTTTTGCCAATTTCGATTCTACAAAAGGTATTGCCCGGTTATTCTCGGATCCCCGGGATTGGACCCACATGGTCATCTATGGTGTGATCGTGATAGGGTTTACCTTCCTGTATACGGCCTTGATCTTTAATCCCAAGCAGATCGCCGATGACCTGAAGCGTAACAACGGGTTTATCCCCGGGGTGAAGCCTGGTCAGCCTACGGCCGACTATATTGGTTCCGTCATGGATAAGATCACGTTACCGGGCGCTTTTCTACTGGCCATCGTCGGTATCCTGCCGGGTTTTGCACAACGGCTGGGGATCACCCAGGGCTTTGCCTCTTTCTTTGGCGGCACCTCCTTGTTGATCATGGTTGCGGTAATCCTGGATTCGCTGCAGCAGATCGAGACCCAGCTGCTTATGCGGCAGTATGATGGATTGATGAAGAGTGGAAGGATACAGGGACGTGCGTCCTCTGTTTCCAGCTCAGTGATCTAGATTTTGTAAACTTTTTATAGGCGAACCTGTTATGGTAATGACCTCCTAACAGGTCCCCCTGAATTGCGAAGCGGTTCAGGACATCAGACAAAAAAGAGGCGCACTTTACTTTTAATCGGTAAAGTCGCCTCTTTTTAAATATATAATGAGAATCGGGAAAATGATCTATTACAAGACTCCGGCTGAAATTGAATTAATGCGCGAGAGCGCCCTGCTGGTGAGCAGAACGCTTACCGAGGTGGCCAAGGTATTGAAACCGGGTACGAAGACCCTGGAACTGGATAAGCTGATCGCGGAGTTTATCCACGACAATGATGCGGTACCTTCTTTTCTGAATTACCGGGGATATCCTTTTAATTCCTGTATCTCGGTAAATGACGTGGTAGTACATGGGTTCCCCAACACTACGCCATTGGAGGAAGGGGATATCATCACCATCGATATCGGGGTGATCAAGAATGGCTGGCATGGGGATCATGCGTATACTTTTGCCATTGGCGACCCCGGTCCCGAGATCGCGCAGCTGATCCGGGTGACCAAGGAGTCCCTGTATAAAGGGATCGAAAAAGCGGTGGCCGGCGGCCGGGTAGGGGATATCTCCTATGCCATCCAGGAACATACGGAACGGAAATACGGCTATGGTGTGGTGCGGGAGCTGGTAGGACATGGTTTGGGCAGACAATTGCATGAAGAGCCCCAGGTGGCTAATTATGGCCGTCGCGGGACGGGCGCCAAGCTAAAGGAAGGATTGGTACTGGCCATCGAGCCCATGATCAATCTTGGCAAAAGGGATGTTTATACAGAGAGTGACGGATGGACCGTACGTACTTCGGACCGGCAGCCCAGCGTGCATTTTGAGCATGACGTATGTGTCAAACGAAATAAGGCCGATATATTATCGGACTACAGTATTATCGAAGCGGCGGAAAAGGCGAACCCGCATTTGTTTACGGGGGAGATTGTGACGGAGACCATATAAGAATATAATATACATGAATTGCGACCCCTCTGACGAGGGGTTTTTTGTAACGATTAATTATGCGAAACCTGATCGTCATAGGAGGAGGAGCGGCCGGTATATTCTGCGCGGTGAATGCGGCGCGGAGGGATCCATCCCTGCGGGTGACCGTGCTGGAGAAGACGGGTAAATTATTGAGCAAGGTGAAGGTCAGCGGCGGCGGGCGTTGTAATGTCACGCATGCCTGTTATGATATTGGCGAGATGGCGAAGAAATACCCGAGGGGTGGGCATTTTGTGAGAAAGGCGTTTCACCGGTGGTTTACGACCGATACCATCGAATGGTTCCGTGAGCGGGGAGTGGAGTTGAAGACCGAGGAGGATGGACGCATGTTCCCGGTCAGCGATTCATCGCAGACGATCATCGATTGTCTGATGAAGGAGGTGAATCTGCGGGGGGTGGAGATCCGGATGATGGCGGAGGTGAAAGAGGTGGAGCGGATGGGAGATGCCGGGGCGCAGGGGGAGGATGCCGGAGTGCCGGGAGAGGATGCGGGTGTGCCGGGGAAGGATGCGTTGGACGGGGGGCCGCGGTTTGTGGTCCATCTGGCGGGGGGACGGACCCTTGAGGCAGACTTCGTTTGTATTGCCTGCGGGGGGTATCCCAAGTCCGGGATGTTTGAATGGATCGAGCGGCTTGGGCATACGATCGAATCGCCGGTACCGTCGTTGTTCACCTTTAACATGCCCGGGAACCCTATTACGAAGCTGATGGGTGTTTCTGTTCCTGCAGCGCAGGTAAAGATAGCGGGTACCAGGCTGGTGGAGAAGGGGCCTTTGCTGATCACCCATTGGGGGGTGAGCGGGCCGGTGGTCCTCCGGCTTTCTGCCTGGGGCGCCCGGGAACTGGCGGGTAAGGAATATACCTTTATGGCGCAGGTCAATTGGGTGCCGGGGGTATCTGAGCAGGATATAAGGGAACGAATCCAGGAGGTTCGGTATGATTGGGCGGCGCAGAAGGTCTCCTCCCGGAATCCCTGGGGGTTGCCGCAGCGGTTGTGGGAGTATTTCCTGGCAGCGGCGGGGATCGGGGCCGATCTGCGGTGGGCGGACCTGCCGGTGGGGGCGCAAAATAAGCTGATCAGCCAGCTTTGTGCCGGTCCGTTCCCGGTTTTGGGGAAAACGACCTTTAAAGAGGAGTTTGTGACGGCGGGAGGGGTAAAATTGGCCGAAGTCGACCCCTCGACCATGCAAAGCCGGAGGGTACCGGGGCTTTTCTTTGCCGGGGAGATCCTGGACGTGGATGGGATCACGGGGGGATTCAATTTTCAGCATGCCTGGACGAGCGGGAGCATAGCCGCGGAGGCCATTGCGGGGAGCGGAAAAGAAGCGGAAGAAGGGAGGATAAAAGAGAAGGAATAGGGGGGATCCGGGAGTGAAAAATTGCCTTTTTTTTCGTAACTTTGCCATCCCGAATTAAAAAACCTCGGGATTTGAATTTATGTCTGAAAACAATATTGTTAACTCAAACGCTGAAGAACAGGAGTCTACGGCAGTGGCGGAAACAACAACCGCGACCGCAGAGGCTACAGCGACACCAAAAAAACCTGTGTATGTGCAGACGGCACATGATGATTTTGATTGGAGCATTGACAAAAGGAATGTAGCGGCTTACACCAGGGATGAAAAGGAAAAGTATGACAAGGTGTATGATGACACGTTCGTAGCGATCACGGATGGTGAGCTGGTAAAGGGCCTCGTAGTAGGTCTTACCAAGACCGACGTAGTCGTGAACATTGGTTTTAAGAGCGATGGTCTTGTATCGCTGAATGAGTTCCGCGACCTGGTGAATTTACGCACCGGGGATGAAGTGGAAGTGATGGTAGTGGAGAAGGAAGACCGGGAAGGTCACCTGCACCTGAGCCGTAAGCAAGCCCGTATCACCCGTGCCTGGGAGAAGATCGTGGAAGTGCACAAGACGGGCGAAGTGGTTACCGGTACGGTTACCAGCAAGACCAAGGGCGGTCTGATCGTGGACGTGTTCGGAATGGAAACATTCTTACCCGGATCGCAGATCGACGTCAAGCCTGTTACGGATTACGATCAGTTCGTCGGCAAGACGATGGAGTTCAAGGTCGTGAAGATCAACGAAGCGATCAAGAATGCCGTAGTTTCCCACAAGGCCCTTATCGAGAGCGATATCGAAGCACAGCGTGCCGAGATCATCAGCAAGCTCGAGAAAGGACAGGTGCTGGAAGGTACGATCAAGAATATCACCGATTTCGGCGCCTTTATGGATCTGGGCGGTCTGGACGGCCTGCTGTATATCACCGATATCAGCTGGGGACGTATCAGCCATCCGAGCGAGGTGCTGAAGCTGGATCAGAAATTACAGGTTGTCGTATTGGATTTCGACGATGGAAAGAAACGTATCAGCCTGGGTCTGAAACAGCTCACGCCGCATCCCTGGGATGTGTTGCCTGAGACCATCAAGGAAGGTGAGATCGTTAAGGGTAAGGTCGTCAACATCGAAGATTATGGCGCTTTTCTTGAGATCATGCCGGGCGTAGAAGGGCTGGTTCACGTGAGTGAGATCACCTGGGCCAATACCCCGATCAACGCAAAGGAATTCTTCAAGCTGGGTGATGAACACCAGGCAAAGGTGGTCACCCTGGATAAGGATGCCCGTAAGATGAGCTTGTCCATCAAGCAACTCAGCGAAGATCCCTGGAATACGATCGAAACGAAGTTCCCGCAAGGCAGCCGTCACAATGGGCTGGTGAAGAATATCACTCCCTATGGCGTTTTTGTGGAGTTGGCCCCCGGTATCGGCGGTATGATCCATATCAGCGACCTGAGCTGGCTGAAACGTTTCAATCACCCCTCCGAGTACACGAAGGTGGGACAGCATATCGACGTGATGATCCTTGGTATCGACAAGGACAACCGCAAGCTGCAGCTTGGACACAAACAGCTCGAAGAAGATCCCTGGAATGCCCTGGAGGAAACCTTCGCTGTTGGTTCCGTGCATGAAGGCACCGTTATCCGCAAGGATGACAAGGGCGCCATCGTACAGCTGCCTTATGGTCTTGAAGGATTCGCCCCCAACCGTCATCTCAACAAGGAAGACGGCAAGCAGGTACAGGCGGACGAGCAGGCGCAGTTTATGGTGATCGAATTTGATCGCAATGAAAAGCGTATCGTCTTATCCCATACCCGTCTTTGGGAACAGGTGAAGACCGACGAGAAGAATGCGTTGCAGAAAGAAGCAAGGGCTGATGCCGACAAGACACGCAAGGCCGTCAAGACGATCCAGAGCAAGGTGGAGAAACCCACCCTCGGAGATCTCGGCGCCTTAGCCTCTATCAAGGAAAAGCTGAAGCAGGAAGAGAAGGATCAGAATGCCGCAGGCGGAAGTGCTCCTGCCGGTGGAGACGCTGCTCAATAAGCGACTTTTCAAGTAAGAAGATACAAGGCCCCGGATAAAACCCGGGGCCTTTTTTATGCCTTTTTTTATTCAGACCAGGGCGTTGAGCTGTTCGTCGCCAAATTCCAGCAGGGAGGTGAGTTTCAGGTCGGCGGCTCCCCATTTTGGGAGGGAGTATTGGTCCTTTACCGGGATGGCCACTCCTTTCATACGGGCGGCTTTGGCGGCGATGAGTCCATTGAAGGAGTCTTCGAAGGCGATGCAATGCAGGGGGTTGGCGGAGAGGGCCATTGCGCAGTCCATATAGACCTGCGGATGCGGTTTGCCAAAGGGGAGGTATTCGGCGGAGGCGACGGCTTCGAGGTAAGAGCCGATGCCCAGTTTGTCGACGACCACGTCTACCAGGGAAAGCGGGGAAGAAGTTGCGAGGCCGATCCGGAAGGACCGTTCTTTAAAGAAGCGGAGAATATGTTGTACGCCCGGCAGCGGGGCGGCATGGAGACGGATCTTTTCGATGACGTTCCGGTGAAGGGCAGCTGTTGCTTCCGGTATCCGGTCTTTTGGTATATCGAAGAAACCGAACCAGTAGTCCAGCCATTCGGGGGTGCGGAGGCCGGTCGTATGATGATATTGGATCGGGGAGAGGGTTACGTTGAATTGTTGCAGTGTCTGCATACCGGCTTCCTGCCAGCAGGGTTCGGAGTCGATCAGCAATCCATCCATGTCGAAAATAACCGTAGTCAGTTGCATAAGGCTCAAAGTTAGGAAGATGAGGCGAATAATAGGACTTCATCGAAGAGGGGGGCGTAAAAAGTGCTGGCGATTTTATTAACAATTCCGTACATTCGAACCGATAACGCGGACCCTGTGACGCGGTCCGTGCATAAAATACCACGTGCATGAGCTCACTGAGAGAACGATTGAAAAATTTCCGTCTTGTCCGGAAGATGGTCTATGCCATTGTCGGGATCATTTTTTACCCGGCCCTGACGATCGTGAACCGTCTTAAGATCAGCGGTACGGAACACCTGCGCAAACTTCCCAAAAGCAATGTGCTTTTTGTCAGTAACCACCAGACCTATTTTGCGGATGTCATCACCTTCCTTCATATCTTTTGTGCCGTAAAATGGGGGAAGAAGGACCGCCTGGGATTGCCGTATTATTTATTGAATCCTTTTACGAATGTATATTATGTAGCGGCCGAAGAGACGATGCGATCGTCCTGGGTGAGCCGGTTGTTCACCATGGCCGGCGCGTTGACGGTGAAGCGGACCTGGAGTCATGCTAGTAAGGAAGTAAGGAGGGGGCTGGATCCATCGGATACGCGGAAGATCAACCGGGCGTTGGAAGATAGCTGGGTGATCACGTTCCCGCAGGGTACGACGAAGGCGTATGCTCCGGGCCGGAAGGGGACGGCCCTGATCATCAAGCAGAACAAGCCGGTGGTCGTTCCGGTCGTGATCAGCGGTTTCTGGCGTGCCTTTGATAAGAAGGGATTGAAATTCAAAAAGAAGGGTACGCCGCTGTCGGTTACGTTCAAGGAGCCACTTGCGATCGACTATGACGATCCGCCGGAGAAGATATTGGAGCAGATCATGGATGCGATCGAGCAAAGCAAGAAATTTATGATGCGCGGGGCGCATCATTGGATAAAGGAACCGGTATAGATAAGTGGTTGCTCCGCTTACGGCTGCTGATGCAGCCTAACGGGGCTAATGTTTGCCCTTCGGGCGCCGGCCCCGTGGGCCGTCTTACTCCTTCAAAAAATAAGCTCTGAGCTCGCCGGCGTCTTCGGGTTTCATTTTTCCGCCGAGGATGAGGCGCAATTGGCGTCTGCGGAGGGCTCCATCATAAAGGCGTTTTTCTTCCTCGGACTCTGCGATGAGTTCGGGGACGGGGCGTGGGCGGCGGTTGGGGTCGAGGGCTACGAAGGTATAGTATGCCTCGTTGCTTTTGTATTTGTATTGCTGTGTATGGTCTTCTCCCCATACTTTCATGTGGACTTCTATCGAGCTGTTGAAGGCGCGGCTCACTTTTGCCTCGATATGGACCACGTTACCCAGTTTGATCGGGTTCTCAAAGGATATATTGTCCACGGAGGCGGTGACCACCGGTGCGTTGCAATGTTTACCCGCGGACAGGGCGGCAGCGATATCCATCCAGTACATGAGGCGGCCCCCCATCAGGTTGCCGAAGACGTTAGTATCGTTTGGCAGTACCAGTTCCGTCATGACTATAATGGATTCTTTCGCTGTCTTTGCTTTCAGTTGCATTCTTTCCAATTTGTACAAATATAGCGGATACCGGGGAATTGGCAGGATATACAGCGGCGCTAGATGCGGATGTGCTCACATTTTTGTAAGAAGGGCTCGTCGGCGTCGGCGCCCAGGCCCGGGGTGTCGGGGATCTCCAAAAAATATCCTTTGTATCGTACGCCGCCGGTGACGGGATCGGCGGTATGGCCCAGCATACAGGTATCCATGTCATGAAAAACGATATTCTCATGTGCCAGGGCGAAATGGGCAAAGGTGGTGAGGGCGACACGGCTTTCGAGCATGCCTCCCATCATACAGGGGATGGAATGTTGCCGGCAGACCTCGTCGATCTTTGTCGCCTCGAGGATGCCGCCGGATTTGGCGAATTTGATATTGACATAATCGCAGGCGGCTGCGGCGATCAGCCGGGCGGCGTCATGGTGATCGAAGACGCTTTCGTCGGCCATGATCTTTATGGGAACGCTCTTTCGCAGTTCGGGCAGGCGGTAGTCGTTGTAATGACGCATGGGCTGTTCGCAGAACTGGACGTGGAAGGGGGCCATGTGCTGCAGGGCATACAGGGCCGAGTCGAAGTCCCAGCCCTGGTTGGCATCGATCCGGAGGATGATCTCTTCGCCGACGGCTGCGCGGATCCGTTGTACCCTTTCGACGTCTTCTTTGGCGTTCTTTCCCAGCTTGATCTTGATCATTCTTACTCCATCGGTCTTGAAGCGGATCGCCTTCTGCGCCATTTTCTCCGGGGTATCGATGCCGATGGTCAGGTCGGTCTCGATCGCTGCTTTTTCCCCTCCCAGGAAGCGGTAGAGGGGCTGACCGGCGTCCCGGGCTGCGAGGTCATAGAGGGACATGTCGAAGGCACTCTTGATCGTGGCATTGAACGCCGTAAAATCGTGCAGTTCGGCCATGCGTTCTTCGATCGACAGCGCCTCTTTTCCTTTCCAGAGCGTGGCGAAGTCTTTGGCCATTTCGAAACAGGTGGATTGCGTTTCGCCAACGATCATCGGGAATGCCGAGCATTCGCCGACGCCGTAATAGCCGGCATCGGTATGGACGCGGATCAGGATATTCTGTGCATAGTGCATCGTGCCCGTTGCGATGGTGAACGGGTGCATGGGGATACTGAATTTATAGATATCGGTATGGAGGATCTTCATGTTTATTTATTTTTCTTTATAGCCCGGGCCGAATACTGCTCTGCCGGGTGTTGCGCCTGTAGGAGCCTCGTCTTTTAAGACCTGGACCCCGTTGACGAATACATCGCTGACACCGGTCGCCAGTTGGTGTGGCTTTTCATAGGTCGCGTGTGCCGTGATCGTAGCGGGGTCAAAGATCACGATATCTGCGTAATTACCGGTATGGAGCTCGCCTCTTTTTTTTATGTGGAGACGTTCGGCGGCCAGGCCGCTGAGCTTATGGATCGCCTCTTCCATCGGGATCAGCTTTTCATCGCGGACATAGGTGGCCAGGAGGCGGGCGAAATTGCCATAGGCACGGGGATGGGTACTGCTTTTCAGGAAGATCCCTTCCGGCGCTTTGCTGGAGGCGTCGGAGCCGAAGTTCATATAGGGTAAACGGATCTCTTTTTTTACGTTGTCTTCGCTCATCAGGAAATAAACCACTTCCACGCGCGAATGGTCTGCTATGACCAGGTCGATGATCGTCTCTTCCGGGGATTCGCCGCGCAGCCGGGCGATCTCGCTGAGTCTTTTGCCGGTGAGGTATTTCAGGGAGTCCTGTTTGAAACCGGTACAGATGATATTATCGGCGCCGGCGCCGAGATAGAGGTTTTCCCAGGCATTGGTGGGAGTGGCCATTTCTTTTTTTAGCCGTTGCCGGGTGGCGGGGTCTTTTAACCGCTGGACCCATTTATCGATGCCACCTTCCTGTACGGCGGGCGGCATGGCCGCATCGAGGCCCGTAGCAGCGGCGGTATAATTATACATACAGGCCGAGATATCCAGTCCGGCCCTGCGGGCGCTGTCGATCTTTTGGATCAGGGTGTCCATCTTGGGCCAGTTGCTTTGTCCGGCTGCCTTCAGGTGATAAAAGACAGCGGGTATCCGGGCTTTGGCGGCGATGTCGATGAGCTCGTCCGCTGCTTCGAGCAATTGATTGCCTTCGCTGCGGATATGGGAGATATAGATGCCGCCATAGGGCGCCGCTGCCTTGCACAAGGCGATCAGCTCATCCGTCTTTGCATAGGCTCCGGGTGCATAGATGAGGGCGGACCCGATGCCCAGGGCGCCTTCTTCCATGGATCGTTGTACGAGTGCCGTCATTTTGGCCAGTTCTTCCGGGGTGGGGGCTCGGTTGGTCCTTCCGAGCAGGTTTTCGCGGATGGTAGCCGCTCCGACGAAGGAGGCCACGTTGGTGGCGACGCCTTTTTTCTGAAGGAACAGGAGATATTCTTTTAACGATGTCCATTGGATGGGGAATTTTATTGCGCCCTGTTGTTGCTGTTGCCAGCGTCGCATAGAGTCGGTCAGGGGTCCCTCCGAGCTGCCTTCCCCGAAGACTTCCAGGGTCACGCCCTGGCGGATGGCGCTGAGGGAGCGTCCGTCCCGGATGAGGGATTCCATGGACTGGCTTTGCATATCGATGAATCCGGGGGAGACGGCCTTGCCTTTGGCGTCCAGCGTCCGGGTGGCGTCTGCGGAGGAAAGGTCACCGATAGCGGCGATGCTGTCTCCATTTATACCGATATCTCCTTTATAGGGGACATGGCCGGTACCGTCGTAGATCAGCCCGTTACGGATGATCGTATCATAGTGGGCAGGGTTTCCGCAGGAGAAAAGGATGAGGGAGAACAGGCAGTACAAAAAAGGATATCTACCGATCTTCTGCCGCCGGAAAGGCCGATACTGTAGAAATAGGGGGGCCGAGTGCATTTACTTCTTAAATTTGCGCACAAATTAAGGGATGTTCGTATGAATATAGCGTCGGGATCTGTTTCTTTTGAAAATACGGAAAATGCTTTCGAGTATAAGTCGGACAAGGAATTGAAGAGGGCGGCGATGCTGTTCTCCAGTATGGGATATTCGGCCCTGGTACAGATGGGTACCCGGCTGACGCCCTGGATGATCCGGTCGGGGCTGCCTGTGAAGGGATTGATCCGGAACACCATTTTTTCGCAATTTGTAGGCGGGGAGACCCTGGCGGAGACGGCAGCCGTTGCCCGGAAGCTGGGGGAATACCATGTGGAGGTGATCCTGGACTATGGGGTAGAGGGGGGAGATGATGGGGAGCCGGGGTTTGATCATGCCTGCGGAGAGTTTATCAAGGTGATCGATTATGCCGCTACCCAGCCCAATATTCCGTTTATGAGCGTAAAGGTTACCGGATTCGCTCGTTTTGGTCTTCTGGAGAAACTGGACGGACTTATACGGTCGCATTCGGGTAGTCTGATGGGGCGTTTTTTGCAGGCCGTTGGGGCTTTGACGCCGGCGGAGCAGGAGGAATGGGAGCGGGTAGGGAAGCGGATGGAAAAGATCTGTGAGCAGGCGGCTGCCAGGAAAATAGGGGTGCTGATCGATGCCGAGGAGACCTGGATCCAGGACCCGGTGGATGTGCTCAGCTTCCAGATGATGGAGCGGTTTAACAAGGGGCGGGCAGTGGTCTATAATACGATCCAGCTATACCGGGCAGACCGGCTGGCCTTTCTGAAAGACTCGCTGGAGGCCGCCTTGCAGAAGGATTTTATCCTGGGCGCCAAGCTGGTCCGGGGCGCCTATATGGAAAAGGAGCGCAAACGCGCCCTGGAGATGGGGTATCCTTCTCCTATCCAGCCCGACAAGACGGCGGCGGACCGGGATTATAATGCCGCGGTGGAGTTTGGCATCGCGCATCTCGACAGGGTCGCGCTGATCGTCGCCAGCCACAATGAAACCAGTAATTTATCAGCCGTGCAATTGTTGGAGCAAAAGGGGTTGCCCCTGCATCATCCGCATATTCATTTTTCCCAGCTCTACGGGATGAGTGACAATATCACCTTTAACCTGGCCAAGGCGGGTTGTTCGGTGAGCAAATATCTTCCATTCGGTCCCATCCGGGATGTGATCCCCTATCTTATGCGCCGGGCCCAGGAGAACAGCTCTATGTCGGGACAGACGGGGCGGGAGCTGGGATTGATCAGGAAGGAATTGAAGCGGAGGGGGGTATAAAAGGCAGGGTTGTTTTTTCTTCCTTTAATAAGACACCGGGTAATTTAGCGACCAGCTTGTCGTGGTCGAGCATCAGGCTCGAAATATTGATGGACCTGCCGTCGGACAGGCTGATCTCTTCTCTTGTGAGTGTGCCGGTATAGGTGCCGCCGCGGCGTTTCCTCCCATAGGTAGTTAGTTCTATGATCTCTTTTTTATTAAATTTTTCGGGTTGGGCGGCGGGGCCGAAGTAAAAGGTATCGTTGCCTTTTGTCATGACCAGGACGAGGTTCCGGCAGTACCGCCAATGATTAAACAGCACACACTCAAAGGCCAGTCCGAAGATCATAAAGAGGATGCATAGTATGATCATTGGAAGCCGGTGAGGGAAATCCCGGGGGACAAGGACAGCTGCCCCCAGCACCAGGGAAAGAGGGAAGAATAAGAGGAGGGGATAGACATACCGTAAAAATCCCGGGAGGGTTGCGTGGTAATGGAAGTCGCCGTCCTTAAAATGGGGGAGGCGGGTTTCCAGCAGGTTCATTTCCTGTTTGAGGTCCTGCGGATCGAAGGGGGTATTGGCGGCGGCGGCGGCGGTAAAAAAGGATTGGATGATGGGATAGGCTTCTTTGTATTGAAAGAGGCCTTTTGTATAGAGGTGTTTATGGTTCCGGGTCAGGTAATGAAGCACGAATTTGCCGTTATAATACAATGCCAGTTTCAGGAAATCGCCTTCCGGTCCTTCGATGGTGACGGAGGGGTTGGTGAGGGTGATGACGAGGTGGTCCCTTTCTGTTTCCCAGGGGAATCGTTCGATCAGGGTGATCGTCTGTTCATAGCTCCTTTCCTGCCGGCCGGTGAATTCACCGGGCTCGAAATCCTTGTATTGGATCTTTGATGTTAGCTGGTCCTGTTGTGGTTCTCCATCCATTTTTTTGTCTCTTTTTTACTCATTTCGCTGGTAATGACGGCGGGTGGGTGTTCGCTGGTATAGGTGGAATGATTGGTAAGGTGTTTGGCGCCCTGGCCTTTTGTCCAGAATTGGATCGGTACGTAGGCCCAGTGGTGGACGCGGTCCGTTGATTCACCGTCTTTGACCACTTCTTCGTCGTGATTGTATGTGACGGAGAACTGTACCTGGGGGCCGCTGCTATATTTATCGCCGCCGGCGATCCCGATGGGTTGTCCGGCCTCGACCCAGTCCCCGGGGTGGACGAAGATGGAGCTGTCCCGGAAGACGCGATAGTTCCCGAAGGTATTGTCTTTGTGGTAGATCTGTACAAAGGTCTCTCCCCTGGTGTAGGAAATGGAGGAGGAGGTATCTTCTACCTCCGAATGTTCGAGGGTTTCCACTACCCGGCCGCTGCGGGCGGCATAGACCGTATCGCCGCTATGTACGTGCAGGCCCAGGGAGTACCATCCCAGGGGCTCGGGTTCACCGCCGAATCGTCCGGGAACATAGTACAGTTCGGAAATGCGGGTCTCTTTTCCGGGGGCTACCGGTAAGAGGTAGCTGAAGTTGTTATCGGGTCTTGGGTTGGTGACCCCTCTGAAGCTTTTGTAACGCCAGGACAGGCGGGTAGGCTGTCCCAGGGTGATCTTTTTCAGGGTGAAGATGCGATGGGTGCCGGGCGCCACCGTGATATGGATGGGTTGGGGGATGTCGGCCTGGAGGTTTTGTTCTTCGGTAAAGGTCACGTCTACGATATAGTCGCAGAAGGCTTTGTTCTCGCAGGTGAATTCGATCTCTCCGCGGGAGTTCCGTTCGTCTTTTACGACGATCCTGTTACGTTCGAGCTCCAGGTTACGGACTTCCCGGGCTTGGCGTCTGCGGTTGAGGTCCTGGTTTTCGAGGTCGTTGTTACGATTGGGGTTGGTCCGCTGGGCGAGGCAGACGGAGGTGGTGGCCAGGAACCCATAGCATAGGAGGATAAGTTTTTTCATGTCGATGTTCGGTTTTGGTTTTGAGGGTGAGTGGATCAGCGGGAGTAGGGCAATTTAAGAAATAAACCCAAATGGTGGTAATTTGGCAGATGGTTTTGGTAAATACGGGAATTTATCTAAAATTTGCAGTCCGAAAGAGGGGACTTGGCAGTCCGAAAGAGAGGATGTATGATTTTAGCGGGTCTTTAGCTCAGTTGGTTAGAGCGCTTCCTTGACATGGAAGAGGTCGCTGGTTCGAATCCAGTAGGACCCACAAAAAAACCGCATCCCGCGATAGCGGGATGGAAGGTTTCGGGTAAGGGGCGGTGACGTAGAAGGATCACCGGAGGTAACGGAGTGGAGCGAAAGTTACGACCGAGGAAAAGCAATGGACGAAGCTTTGACGAAGGTCTGAGGTAATCCAGTAGAATGGACAGATGTATTGACGGTATTTATCACCAGCTAGCCACTCCCGGATATTGTACATAGCCGATTATGATAATAACCGTATCCAGATAGTGAGGAAATAAGTATCTGGAAGGATTTATTCTTATAAAATAAAGAGGCCGCCCCAAAGATAATTTGAATCGGTTTTTTGTGTAAGGTGTTACCGGCGGTTTGCTGGTAGGTATACTACCCTCAAGGTGAGTTCTAAAGTTTCTCCAATATTTCAGTTTTAAAAAGCTCGAAGGCGTGCTCCTGATCATAAACTTCGGTCGGTCTTATAAGGCCTTTGATATCGCCGATAAAAAATGGATCGGCCATTTTCTCCTCCATATTAAGCAAGAATTCTTTCCTGGAGGGTACGTGATCAACGCTGAATGCCATGTATCTCCGATAGCATCTTATTAGTGCATCTTTGTCCAGGGCCGGATCAGCGATGAGTGCTTTGAATATGTCGTACAGATCCCTGCCTTTCTTTCTCTGGTACAATGCTCTGATCTTGGTGCCTAAAAGTTCTTCCAGTCTGTATGTCGTTAGTTTGCAGTCCCCACTAAACCATCTTGATTTGACTTCGAATTTTTTTTCCTGCCAGCCCAATTCCGCAAAGTGTTCCCTGCAATTTGTTTCAATTTTCAGCCGTAGTGGAACTATTGGTTGGATTTCCGAGTCAAATCTGAATTTCATGGTCGCCATGTTTTCTCCGGCCTGCGCTTTGGGATTTCCCATAAAGCTTAATGCCTTTCTCAAATGATCGAAGACCTCGCCGATCGGTTCTGCTTTTATTTGGACAAAATCCAGGTCTTCAGAATATCTGCACTGAGGTTGAATGAATAATTTGTGCAAGGCTGTACCGCCTCTGAATGCGAGATGACCGGCCAAGAAGTCATCCCGGTATATTTCGACCAATGATCTGCAGATCACAAGGTCTTGCTCTACCTGTTCGTTCGTTTGCCAGGGAACATAATTGCTCCATTCTGTTATGTCAGATTGTGGAATCATTCGTCCATTTCGATTTGAGTGTTTACAATGACTTTCCATTTCTCATCAGAAGTAAACCCTTTGATTGGAGCAGATGTCTTCAGCGGGATCCGGTAGAAATGGGAGCCTTCTTTTTTACTTTGTTCGAACAGTTGCTCCGCGATTGAAGTTTTCTTTAATACCTTGTCCAATAAATACCCCAGGCGTTGGATGGTCGTATCCTGCACGGCTTTAAAAAAATCCGTAGTGAATTTTTCCGGATTAATTGCCTCGGACAGCTCATCCAGAACAGTCGCAGCTCTGTTGAGGCCGCCAATTCTTTTGTCGAATCGCAGTAAATCCGCTGCTGTTAATTCCGGGGAAGAGATAGTCAAAAAGCCGGTTTCCGTCTTTCTTTTTTCCAGCAGCAGATCGGGAATTTCTTTTTTGCTGATATAGTTGACCTTTACATTCTTTTTCTTCAATGGTCTCAGCACAGGGAAACCCGTAAATACATAATATTCCTGTGGTTGTTGGTGACTAGCGCCGTGAAATGACGCAGCATTCAACAAACCGACGTAATAAGGTCTTTCCAGGTAATTCATCAAACCGTCAAGGAACAGAGGAGGCGGTAATATACCTCTCGCAGAGTATTGAGGAGGAATAATCAGATAATATCCTTTATGGAGTGAAATAAGGGTTCCTTTCGCAGATAATCGATCCAAGGCCCTTCTTATCGCCGTTTCTGTCTGTCCTGCCAGCGCCTCTCTGGCATGTTTTACTGAGAAGGCCTGTATGCCTCTTGCCTGAAGACTGGTTACCCACGCTAAAACATTTGTATGGCCTTTAGATGTGTTCAGGTAAATATTTTGCGTAAAATACCTTTTTATGGTGGAATTTGCAAAAAATTTATGCAAATTCTTGTTAAACTGGTCTTTAAGTAGAACCTAACATCTGTTAGTCCTATATGGTGAAGGTGGCCTGCGAGATAGCTATGGTCATTTATCCACGAAGAAATCCAGCAGCGCCTTTTGCACCTGCGGGGTTTGTTCCTGAACGAGCCAGTGACCGGCGCCGGTGATCTTTATGTCTGTTACGTTCGAGGCCACCAGGCGGATATGGTCGCCCAGGAAGGATGCCGATTGAAATTCTCCCCCCAGGGTCAGGAAGGGCATGGTCAATTTCTTTTTCATTAGTTCGAGGTTATCGGCGGCATCGCGGGGGAAGGCGGCGAACCATTGAAAGCTTGCTTTTATGGCTCCGGGTTGGGAATAGCACCGGATGAACTCGTCGGTCTCTTCTTTTGTGAATTTTTCGGGATGTCCTACGACGGTCCAGAAGTCGGTCATGAAGAGCCGTTCGCGGCCGGCGACCAGGTCACCGGATACGGGGCGTGCAAAGAAACCGAACCACCAGGCTGAGGTGTAGACCTGGTGCCAGACCGGTTCGACACCCGGCAGTAAGGCATCCAGCAGCGCCACTTTTTTTACTTCTGACGGATATTGCGCGGCATAGGCATAGGCAACCATCAGACCGATGTCATGGCCGGCGAGCTTTATGCTTTTATATCCCAGCTTTTTTATCAGCTCGTGGATATCGGAGGCCATCGTTTTTTTGTCATAGCCGCCGGAGGGGGAGACGCTGTTGCCGGAGCCGCTAATGGGTCCCGTGGAGCCGCCGAGACCCCGGAGGTCGGGGGCAATTACGGTAAAGTGTTTGGAAAGTTCGGGCAGGAGCCGGTTCCACATAAACCAGTTCTGTCCAAAGCCGTGTACGAGGACCAGGGGCTCGCCTTCTCCGCCGATCACGTAGTGTACGTTGATGCCGTTGATGCTGGCCGTCTGGTCTTTGAAGTTGGAAGGTGGGGCGGCGGGTTTGATCGACGCGTCGGGGCTGGGGGCATTGGCATTTTGAGAGACGACGGCTGAGCCGGATGCCGTAGAATCGGCGGTAGCAGGCGCGGCTTTTTCCGGATTATTGCAGGCCGCGATACAGAAGGCAAAAAGAAAGGGAATGACCCTTTGATGGATGGCGTTGATGCGCATAGGTTAGTTATATTTAGAGATAAAATAAAGATAATCCAGGGGGGATATAAAAATTGCCAATGCTATGGGCACTGGCAATGCTGGAAATAAATATAGGAAATATATTCGAGAGCCGGAAGAATTTCGTCTCTATCGCTGCGTCACCTTTACCCAATCCACCCACATTTTTGTCTTGTTGTTCTTTATCTGGTCGAGGGTTGTGGGCGCCAGGCCGTAATAAGGTTTTTCGATGCCGTTGACCTTGGCGGGATAGACGCCGCCTACGGCGAAATTCAGGATCAGGTATTTATTGTTATCGAAGGCCCATTTGCCATATTGGGCCGTCATCGATTTTGTGACCCGGAACATGGGGATCCCGTCGTATTTGAAGACCAGGCTATCGGGGGTCCAGTCGACCCCATAGACATGCCAGCGGGTGATATCGTTGCCCTTTGTGAAGTTGAAGCGATCGACGAGTCCTTTTCCGCCGCTATAGCCCGGCCCATGGACGGCGGCGCTGGCCCAGGCTTTTTCACCCACATATTCCATGATGTCTACTTCGCCCGTCTCCGGCCAGGGGCCGTTGCCCAGCATCCACCAGGCGGGCCAGAGTCCGGCGCCATCCGAAATTTTTATCCGGGCCTCGGCGGTACCGTATTTAAAATCGAATTTGCTTTTTGTGTTGATCCTTCCGGAGATAAAATCGAATTTTTGTCCATCTTTTGTGGTGAAGCCGGAGGAGTACAGAGGACGGAGGACGAGGGTATTGTTTTCCAGGTAGATGGTTGCGTTGGAGTCGACATAGGCTTGCAGCTCTCTGTTTACGTGCATGCCGGTCACTTCCGCGTTCCATTTGGAGCGGTCCAATTGTTTGCCGGAGAAATCGTCAAAGAAGACCACTTTGCCGGCGGGTTTGCGGGAGGAGAGAAGGTGCGAGGCGGGGATCTTCCCGGGAAGGGGATCATGCGTCGCCGGTGCTGCGGCGGGTTTGCGGGAGGACGCGGGAGAGAGGGGGGGACGGGGGATGATCGCCTGTATGCTTATCAGACCTATACAAAAGACGGCCGACACTAATAAGTATAATCCTCGTTGCTGCTTCATATGTTTTTTTTAGTGTGTTATTGATAAACCCTGACATAGTCGATCTCCATCTGATCGGTGGTGAAGCCGGGGTCGACTGTTCCGCCGAAATTGCCGCCCATTGCCACGTTCAGGATAATAAAGAAATTCTGGTTGAAGGGCAGGCTGCCGGTATTTGGCAATGTATAATAGACGACATTATCCACCAGGAGCTGGATCGAGGCGGCGGACCAGATCGCCGAATATATATGAAAGTCGGAGCTTGCCGTGGTGATCGTCGTCGTACCCCCATCCCCGTTAGGGCTTTTTTGCGTCGGATAGTGCATGGTGCCATAGATCGTGTTCTTTGCGCTGCCGTTCTGCTCCATGATATCTATTTCGCCGCAGGCGGGCCATCCGGCGGTGGCGAAGTTGTTGCCCAGCATCCAGATCCCCGGCCAGGTACCGGTTCCGGCGGGTAGCTTGGCCCTGACATCTATTCTCCCGTACTGGAAGGAAAACTTGTTCTGGCTCAGCATCCGGGCGGAGGTATAGCCGCTGCCCATATAGGCTTCTTTTTTGGCGATGATCTTTAGTGTGCCGTTGCTGACGATGGCGTTGTCCTGCCGGGTCGTATAGTATTCCAGTTCATTATTGCCCCATCCGCCGCCTCCGGTATCAAACCCCCATTTTGTGGGGTCGGGGGAGCCGGGGGTATCGAATTCATCGGACCACAGCAGGCCGCCGGAAGCGGATTTGAGCGTCACTTTTATCGTTGTGCTCATGGACTTCGCCTGTCCGCCTGTACCGGAAGCCACCACGTTGACGGTATAGTTACCGGCGGATGTATATTTATAGGTCACCGATCCTGAAGGAACGGTCTGGAGCGTTCCGTTGCCAAAGTCAAAATCAAAGCTCAGCGCATTTGCTGCGGTGGCGGTAAAAGTGACATTGCCGGAACTGTCCGGGTTGACCACGGCTTTTATGCTGACATCGCCCAGGGTGGGATTGCCGTTGTTGCCGCCGCCCCCGGAGCCGCTTTTGCTGCAGGAGGAGGCGAGGATGAAGATCGAAAGAATAAGAACGGATAGACTTTTCACGACATTTAATTTAGATCATAAAATGAGTACGGTTCATGTGTACACGCGTCAATTGGCCTTTAGCACCGTGTACCAGGCAAGACCATCGACGCCGATAGCACGAAGGGTCATCACCTTTGACGACAGGAACAGGACCTCATAGGTATTTGCGCCGGTTCCGAAATTGATGATGCCGTTGCCGGGGACTGTTATCTGTATGCCGGTCGAGTTGGATGAATTCGAACCTGCGAACGCATCGGTACCAAAGGTAGCGGTTTTTGTACCGCCGGTCGAGATGCCATAGCAGCCATCACCTCCTGACTGGCCATAGAAGGCGGTTGCGGCGCCTATGATGAAAGAGGAGCCCTGGTTGTTTACGTTGATGGAAATATTGTTGGCGCTGACATGGGTGAAGGTGATCACGCTGCCATAGGCGCAGGAAGGCTTTTCATTGGGCGCGGACGAATAATAGTCCGGTGTAAAGGACGTCGTAGGGCCTACGCCGAAATTACCTGCGCTGTCATGTGCCACGCTCCAGGTTTTGGAGGTTCCACCTGTCAGGGCCGCGTCGATGGCCGCGGGGATCTGGAAGAGATAATAGACCTTGATCTGTTTGCTCACGGTAGACATCGCACCGCCCGTACCGATCGCGTTGACCACGATCGTATACTGGTTCGTGTCGAGCGTCGTATACTTATAGGTGACGGTCCCTGTATTAGAGATCAGGGAGTCACCGGTCCCGAAATAGAATTTATAGGCGAGGGCATTTGTTGCCGTTGCGGTGATCGTCACATTGCCCGATCCGTCGCCGCTTGGGCTGGCGGTGGTGGCGCCCTGGATGGTGGTCGTTATGGCCAGGCTGGCGGGGGTGATGATCTGACCGAAGGAATATTTCTTCTCACACGCGGGCGCCAGCAGGACGATCAGGAGGCTGGCCAGGGTGATAGATCTTAGATTATTTTTCATATCGCTCGTTTTTTTTGGCTCGTTTTTTTGTATTTAAAGAAGTATCGCATTATTCCAGTAAAAGACTTCTCCGGCCGGGATCCCGTTGTTCCCGAAATCAAAGAAGATGGATACCAGGTCATAGTGATTGGCGGCGTTCCATGCGGGCGTCGTTGGCGCCGGCTGGCTGAAGTCGAAGGTCAGCGTCTCCCATTGATTTGCTTTTGTAGACAGCACATCGGTCTCAACGGAATAGCCTGCATTGGCCCGGGTGTGATCATCGAGTTTTAATTTTATATCGATGCCTGCTGCGGGAGAGTAGACCATCACCGTCATCTTTAGCCGGGAAGAGGAGAGGGGTATGAGGGTTGGGAAGCCAACCGGTGTGCCGAGCGTGGTTCCTGCATAGTTCAGGCCGCTGGCGGGTTTTGTAGACTTGATGACCATATTCGATGCGTTGGCCGGGTCTTGTGTCAATACGGAGACCAGGTTACCGAAATCGGATACCGTCTTATCCATGTCGGGGTTATTAAAGTCCACCGGCAGGTTCATTTGTGACAGGAAGTGGACTTCATCCCAATAGAAGACGGAGCCGGTGCCTGCTTTGTTAAAGTCGAAGAAGATGGAAGCCAGGTCATAGGTATTGGAGGCGCTCCGGGGAGAGCCTGTGGACGGCTGGCTGAAGTCGAAAGTGAGCGTTTCCCATTGGTTGGCTACTGTGGTCAGGACATCCGTCTCTACGGAGAAGCCTGTGTTGGGGCGGGTGTGGTCATCGAGCTTTAACTTGACATCGATGCCGGCTGCGGGGGAGTAGACCCTTACCGACATTTTTTGTGCAACCGCCGTCAGGGGGATCTTACTGGCGAAGCCGCTGCCGGTTCCGAGGGTAGTGCCTGCATAGACTTGTGCGCCGGCCGTCTTGGTCGATTTGATCACGTGGTTGGCGGCGTTGGCCGGGTCCGCGGTAAGCACGGATACATTCCCTCCGAAATCGGTAACGGTATAATCCACGTGTGTGTCTTCAAACGTGACGGGCAGGTTTATCTGGGAAAGGGAGGGAGGCAGGAATATTATGTTATCGAAATAGAAGGTGCTGCCGGTACCCGGGTTATTAAAATCAAAGAAGATGGTAGCGAGGTCATATTTATTGGAGGAATTCCATGCGGGTGTGCCTGTTGCGGGGTGGCTGAAGTCGAAAGTGAGCGTTTCCCATTGGTTGGCTACCGTGGTCAGGACATCCGTCTCGACGGAGAAGCCTGTGTTGGACCGGGTGTGGTCGTCCAGTTTTAGTTTGACGTCCAGACCTACCGCGGGGGAGTAGACCATCACCGTCATCTTCATGGCGGATGCGGTCAGTGGTACGGGGGAAGAGAAGCCGGCACTCGTACCGATCGTGACGCCGGCGTAGGTTTGTGCGCCTGCTGTTTTTGTCGTTTTCATCACGTGGTTGGCGCTGTTGGCGGGGTCTGCGGAGAGTACGGATACTTCACCGCCAAAGTCCGACATCGTATAATCGGTCTTCGGGTCTTCAAACGTAACCGGCAGGTTGATCTGGATGGAGGCCTTTATCGTATCGAGCACTTTTGTCGTTTCTGTGCCGCCGCTCAGTGCGGTGACCGTCACCACGTAGGTGCCGGCGTTTGAATAGGTGTGCATGACGGTCTGGCCTTCGAGGAACAGGACGGAGTGTACCGGGTTGGCGGCGGTGGAGTCTCCATATGACACCCTGAAATTTGTCTCGTACAGGGCGGTGGCTCCCACGCTTACGGTCAGTCCATTGAGTGTGATGTTCGCCTTCAGGTTCTGCGGTGCCCGGAAGGAGACCGTCAATTGCTGGGTGGAGCTGGTCGTGCCGCCTTTGAGGTCATGCGCTACCATTTTTACCGTATAGACTCCTTCTGCGTAGTTATGGCGGGTGTTCTTGCCGGGTGCAACGGTCACGAAGTTTGTCGAGGTATCTCCGTAATAGATATCATAGGAAGATGCTCCGGTGCCGCTGGGTGTGATGGTCACGAGGCCCGTGTTGTCCTGGGTGATATCGAACATCATTGCCAGGTTGCCTGCCGATGCGGCCGACGAGGCAAAGGAGATATCGTTGGACGGGTCTTTTTTGCATCCGGCTGCGGCGATGGCCAGGAGTGCAAAGCAAAATATATATTTAGAAAGTTTCATGTTGATTGGTCTTTTTTTTTATTAATATCCGGGGTTTTGGGTAAGGCCGGCGACGGTGATCTCCTGGTTGGGGATCGGGAATACTTCATTCTTTCCCGCCTTGAATCCGGTTATAACACCGGCTGCCTGTCCTGTTCTTACCAGGTCGAAGAAACGCTCTCCTTCCATACCGAATTCCAGCCTGCGCTCGTTGAGGATGGCCGTATAGAGGGACGTACCGGTGGAGGATACGTCATGGCTTGCGTCGGTGACCTGGAAGGCACGGCGTCTTACCTGGTTCAGGTAGTTCTGTGCCTGGACGTCGTTGGGCGTTGCCTTCTTATTGAATGCTTCCGCGGCCATCAGCAGGACATCCGAATAGCGGATCGTGCGGTAGTTGTTGGGATAGTTCAATTGGAAAGCGCCTCCGCTGGTAGCATCCTCTCCTATATGGGGCAGGTATTTCTGGCTGTACAATCCCGTATTCTTATAGGGTGCTACTTCATATTGTATATTCCAGGCGGGGTTGGCGGCGGCATAGGCGGCGATGTCAAGGCAGGTAGCTGCTTTCCGTTGGTCGCCGGGGCTAAAGGCGTTGGCAAGGTCCTGGGTCGGCAGGTTGGTGCTATAGCCGGCGGCATAGGGCATCAGGGAGGAGGATGCCGTCAGGTTACGGACCCCGCATTGTTGTACCTGGTAATTGCCGGGGCCTTGTTCGGGTGCTTCTCCTGCATAGGAGTTGGATCCGTCGCTGGAATATTGTATTTCAAAGACGGACTCGGGGCCGTTCTCTCCTGCCTTGAGGAAGATGGAGGCGTAGTTGCTCACCAGCGTGAAGGCATTGGCCGTGATCACGCTTTGCAGGACCGTCGCTGCCGAATCGTATTTCTGCTGGTAGAGATAGACCTTTCCAAGGAGGGCCTGGGCTGCATATTTGGTGGCCCGGCCGGCTGCCGATTGTGGCTGTACGGTCGGCAGGACGTTGATGGCCAGGTTGAGGTCATTTTCGATGGACAGGTAGACGGATGCTTTTGGCGTGCGTTTGATCTTTCCCGTCGCCGAGATATCCAGGCGTTGGTCGGTAAAGAGCGGAATGTCGCCGAACATTTTCACGAGGGTAAAATAATAGAAGGCGCGAAGGAAATAGACCTCGCCGTACATGGCTTCCTTTCCTGCGAAGTTGACGACCTGTCCGGAGGGGTTGGCCGTTTTATATTGGGTCAGGTAGTTGGCCCTGTTCACGCCTTCGTAGGCGTATTGCCAGATGTTGGAGAGGGTGCCGTTCACAGGCGTCAGCGTATAATCGTCGATCTGTTGGAGGTCCAGTACGTCGGAGGCGCTTTCGCCGCCTGCCACCGCATTATCCGAGGCGATATCCCCGATGGGGACCACCTGGTTGAGCCATTGCAGGGGAGTGTATGCGCTGACCTCCATCGTTTGGTAATCGGAGGCCGTTTTCAGGTAGTCGAGGGAAGTGATCTGGTAGGCGTCTTCCGGTGTTTTTTCCAGGTACTTTTTGCAGGACGCGGAAAGCGCCACGAGGAGGATGACTGCCGATATTTTTATGGATTGTCGCATGTTTATAATGAGTTAAGGTTATTAGAATTTAAGATCAAGGCCGAATGTGTAGGTGCGGGATTGGGGATAGGCACCCATATCGACACCGGAGCCTAAGATGCCTCCCGAGATCTCGGGATCGAATCCGCTATAGTGGGTAAAGGTAGCGGCGTTCTTAACGGCGACATAGAACCGGAGTCTGCTGATCGACGCCTTCTTTGTCAGGGAGGCGGGGAGGGTATAGCCCAGCTGCAGGTTCTTGATCTTTATAAACGAGCCATCCTCTACGTATCTGTCCGACACCCTGGCGTTGTCATTGGGGTCGGTGAAGGAGTAGCGGGGGTTGTGGCCGTCATTGGTGGATCCGGGTCCGGTCCATCGGGCCAGTATATTCCTGAATTTATTTGTATAGTTGGAATTCCTTTCGTAGGCTCTGTAGATATCGTTGCCATCGGAGAGGTAGGTGAAGGCGGTGAAGTCAAAGTCCTTGTATTCCAGTCCGAGGTTCCAGCCCATGACGAATTTTGGGAAGGGGCTGCCGATCTTTGTCTGGTCTTTGCTATCGATCACACCGTCCTTGTTGATGTCTGCGTAGCGGATGTCTCCCGGTTGTGCGCCAAGTTGTGCAGGCGCCTTGGATATGTCATTGGCAGTCTGGAACAGGCCGGCTATTTTATAGCCATAGAAATATCCCGGCTCCTGTCCTGCCTGGAAGACCGTCACCGTTTGTGATTGTCCGTTGAAATAGGAGCCACCGGTGATCTTGGCCGAGTTATCCAGGTTCGTGGCCGTCACCTTGCTGTTCGATGAGGTAAAGGTAAAGGAGGTCGTCAGCACGAGATCTTTGCCGAGGCGTTCGTGGTAGCTCAGTGTGGCATCCAGTCCTGTTGTCCGGGTAGAGCCGATATTGGCAAGCGGAGCGGGGACCGTGCCTATGAAGAGTGCCTGTGACCCTGTGAACAGCAGGTTTGATACTTTTTTCTGGTAGTAGTCCGCGCTCAGTGAGATCTTGTTGTCCAGGATAGAGATGTCGAAGCCGCCGTTGAGCTGGGCGTCGGTCTCCCATCCCAGCTGTTGGGGGTTTACCTGGGAGCCGATGGTAGAGCCGGGGTAAAATACGCCGTTGAAGTAGTAGCCGTTGCTATTGCCGACGTTATTATAGGTGCCGCCGGTGATTATGGCGCTGGATTGAAGTGATGCTCCGTTGCTGCTGCCTACGGAACCGTAGCTGCCTCTTGTTTTCAGAAAGCTGATCAGCTTTGAGTCAAAGAATTTTTCTTTTGAGGCGACCCATCCAACGGAACCTGCGTAGAAGTTGCCGTATTTCTGTGCGTCGGCAAACTCCGAGGAACCATCTCGTCTAATGCTGCCGGAGAGCAGGTATTTTTCCTGGAAGTCGTAGTTGACGCGGGCAAAGTAGGAAAGTGATTTGTTGAAGAACTGGTTATAGTATCCGCTGTTGGCCTGTACGTTGGTGGCTGTATTTACGCCGGTGGCTGCCTGGAGGCTGGCGAAGGTCCAGGAGTTGAAGGGTACGTCCTGTTTGGAAGCGCCGATATGGTTTTGGGAGTTCTTGCCCAGGGCAAAACCGAGGACAGCTTCGAAGTGGTGGTCTTCTTTGATCCGGAGATCGTAGTTGCCATAGGTCTCCCAGTTATAATTGAAGTAATTGTCGCGGGTCGAGCTGACCGAGTTGTGTGCCGTAGCTACCGTCGATCCGTCCGCGTTGAGGGAGTTGTCGACGTTGTTCAGTCCATAGAAGATGAGGGGGTTAAAGGTGGTCGCGTTGTCGATGAAGTTCGTGTAGCCGAAACGGGAGGTAAGTTTGAGTCCTTTGATAACGTCGTATTGAAGCTCAAATTTTCCGTATTGTTTGTTGCCTGTATTCCTGTTATAGGTATTGGCCATTGTCGTCAGCGGGTTATGTACTTCCTGTACGATCAGGTTGCTGAAGCCATAGGTGCCGATCGTGTTGGGTACATTATTGAAGACCGGGACGGTGGGGTCGAAGTTCAGGGATTCCCCGATGACGCCGTTCCAGTTACTTTCCGCTACGCCTTTTGAGTTCAGGAGGACTTCGGTTGCGTTGACGATGAATTTTAGCCGGGGTGTCAGTTGGAAATTCAGGTTGGCGGTAAAATTGGCGCGTTGGAAGTCTGACTTGTTAAATTTCGTTCCACCCAGGATCCCAACCTGATCATTGTAGCCTCCCGAAAGGAAGTAGGTCATTTTATCGGAGCCGCCGCTGGCGGAAATAGAGTGTGCCTGGATGGGGGCATTCTGGAAGACCTGGTCCTGCCAGTTGGTGCCTTTGCCGAGTGCGCTGAGGTTGGGGAAAAGGACCGGGCCGCCGGAGGTGGTGCTTCCTTCGTTTAGGATCGCTCCGTATTCCGTGGCGTTTAAGACGCCGATCTGTTTGGCCAGTTGTTGTTGGCCGTAGCTGCTGGAGACGGTGAATTGCGTACGTTGGTTCCTGCGACCGGTCTTTGTCGTCACCACGATCACTCCGTTGCCGCCGCTGATGCCATAGATCGCCGTGGAGGCGGCGTCTTTTAGTATGTTGATGCTTTCGATATCGGCGGGGTTGATCGAATTGAGGTCATCCAATGTCTGGAGGGCGCCGTCGACGACCACCAGGGGGTCGGAGCCGCTGAAGGAGGGGATCCCTCTTACGAAGACCGTGGGTTTTACGCCGGGGGAGCCGCTTTGGATGATCGTGACCCCGGAGGCCCTGCCCTGGATGGCGTCTTCTACCCGTACCGCCTGGACCTTTTCGATATCGGCGGTCTTTATGGTGGCGATCGCGCCGGAGACGTTTGCCACTTTTTGGGTTCCATAGCCGATGACCACTACATCCTGCAGGCTGGTGACCGAAGCCTGCAGCGTTATCTTCAGGGAGCTGCCGGTGACGGGATATTCTTGGGGGCTGTAGTTAAGGGAGGAAACCACGATCGTCCGGGCGGAGGGGGGGATGGACAGGTTAAATTCTCCTTTTTCATTCGAGCTTGCCCCGATCGTTGTTCCTTTTACCAGAATGGAGGCATTGGGAATGGGTTCTCCTTTTTCATTTAGGATCACGCCGGAAAGGGGGTGGTTTTGTGCCTGTGCCAGGAGGGAGGATAGCAAGATAAGGACAGGGACAAAAACCGTTTGAAAGGTTCTTTTCATATACAAGCATTTAGTTTAGTGAATGAGCGCTGCTAAAAAATCGTGGGTCAAATCTAAGGCGGGTTGGGACGACTTCAAAGGAAATTAATACCTCTATACTACTTCATCCAATTCTATATGGTTGGTTTTCAACCATAATTAAATACTACAATACTACTTCAACCAGAAGTAGTATCTTTCTATTATGAAAATTCCGATGGCTGCTGCTTTTATTTTAGCACTTTTTGGGTCTTTAAAGGCGCAGAATACCATTGGTCTTCCTCTGATCGTGAATTATGGGAAAACGGAATTTCATGGAGGTTCGCAGACCTGGGATATCAAGCAGGATAAAAAGGGGGTATTATATTTTGCCAATAATGAGGGGTTGCTCTCCTATGACGGGACTTATTGGAAGGGGTATCCATTGCCAAACCGGACGATCATGCGTAGTCTGGCCATCGACAGGAACGACCGGATCTATGCCGGAGGGCAGGGGGAGATGGGGTATTTTGCCGCGGAGGGGGATGGGTTCCTGCATTATGAGTCCCTGACCAATCTCCTGCCTTCAACGAATAAGGAATTTGCAGATATATGGAATATCGAGATATTTAATGGGTCCATTTTTTTCCGGGCTACCGACCGGATCTTTGCGTTAAAGAACAATGCCATCCGGCTCTTTTTCCCGAAATCCCAATGGCAGTTCCTTACGCAGGCGGGTAATGAGCTGATCGCGCAGGACCGGAAGAGCGGGTTGCTGACCTATAAGAACGACCAGTGGGTGCCTTTGAAGGGTAACCAGCTATTGGCGGATGAGCTTGTCTCCGGGATCATGTCGATGGGAAGTGACAGTCTGCTGGTCAGCACGATCCGGAAACGCTTTTATCTTATACGTAATGATTCCATCACGGCGATCCTGCCGCACCCGGATATCGAAACCAGTCATACGGATATCTACAAGGCCGGGAAGCTGAACAACCGGGAATTTGTGGCGGGCACTACTTCAGAGGGGTGTCTGATCATGGATTTTCAGGGAAAGATCGTTCAGCGGATCTCCCGGACGGAGGGTTTGCAGAACAACAGCGTGCTTTGTGTTTTCCTGGACCGGGAGAAGAATCTCTGGGCCGGGTTGAATAATGGGATCAGTCTTATCGCTTACAATGCGGCCATCAAATACATCCGGCCGAACCGGACGGATGAGCTGGCGGGTTATTCTTCCCGGATCTTTAATAATTCGTTGTATATAGGGACTTCGGATGGGGCGTATTGGGCGCCGCTGGACAAGGCTGCCGTGGCGAGTGCAAATGGGAGTGCAAGTGCGGGTGTGGGTACCGGTGAGAGCAGGGACCTTGGTTTTTCGAAGGGGGCGTTCAGTCTTATAAAGAACAGCGGCGGCCAGGTATGGCGGATCGATGAAGTCAACCAGCGGTTACTGATGGGGCATAATAGCGGGACCTATTCCATCGGGAATAATGAAGCGACCTCCATTTCTTCCGAGTCTTCCTGGCTGTTTGTTCCTACCAGTTCCGTCATTCCTTCCCGGTATGTGCTGGCGGGGACCTATACGGGGTTGAAGATGCTTTCTTTTGACGGGAATACTTTTAAGAATGAAAGGAATCTGGAGGGCATTTATGAGTCCTTCCGGTACCTGGCCATGGACAATAACAATGTGGTCTGGGCTTCTCACCCCTACCGGGGGATCTATAAGCTGGAGATCTCGGCGGATCAGACAAGATATAGCGCCCGGCTGTATACGGAGAAGGACGGGCTTCCTTCTTCGTTGAATAACCAGGTCTTCCGGGTAAAGAACAGGATCGTTTTTGCGACGGAGAAGGGGGCTTATGAGTTCGATCCGGGGACTAACCGGTTCGTTCCGTCCGCCTTTTTGTCGCCGGTTTTCGGGAAAATGGAATTACGGTATCTGAATGAGGATGGGGAGGGTAATATCTGGTTTTGCAGCGGGAAGGCCATCGGGGTCGTGCATTATACGGAGGGGGAGAAGAAATTCACGATCACCTATTTCCCGGAATTGAAGGGGCAGATCCTGTCGGGGTTTGAGAATGTCTATCCGTATAACCCCGAGAATATATTTATTGCCTCCGAGAGGGGCATCATACACCTTAACTATAAGAAATATATCAGTACCCAGCGGACCCTGTCGGTCCTGATCGGCAATGTAAAGGTGATCGGTCATACGGACAGCACTATCTATGGGGGATATTTTTCGGGTAGTGTCCTGGCCTTCCCCAAGAATTATAATTCGTTCCATTTCGAATTCAGCTCTCCGGCGTTTAGTCTGCAAAGCAATATTGAATACAGCTATAAGCTGGAGGGGTATGACAGGACCTGGAGCGCCTGGTCGCCAAAGACGGAGAAGGAGTATACCAATCTGCCGGAGGGGAAATATACTTTTATGGTAAAGGCGCATGATAATCTTGAGACGGAGTCGGAGGCGGTCAGCTATTCCTTTTTGATCGAGCCGCCTTTTTACAAGACCGTGTGGGCGTATATCGTTTATGGGCTTCTTTTTTTACTGGCGTTGTACCTGTTAAACCAGTGGCAGCGGAGGAGCCTGGACCGGCAGCGGATAAAATATGAGGAAAAGCAGGCGCAGATCATCGCCCTGCACAACCTGGAAATAGAAAAGAGTGAAAAGGAGATCATCAAGCTGCAGAATGAGAAGCTGGCCAATGAGGTGCTGTTAAAGAAACGGGAGCTGGCCAATGCGAGCATGCACCTGGTGGAGCGGGAGGATGCGCTGGCAAGGGTGAAGGACGAGCTGCAGACGCTTTATAAGAAGACGGGGCATAACCATGATGTGAAGACGGCGTTGCAGCTGGTGAATGAGTTGGAGAAGAACAAATCCAACTGGGATCAGTTTGCCAGTCATTTCAACGAGATCAACAATGATTTTTTGAAGAAGCTGAAGGCGAAGTTCCCTAACCTGACCAATGCGGACCTAAAGGTTTGTGCGTATTTGCAGCTGAACCTTTCCACCAAGGAGATCGCCCAGCTGATGAATATTTCGGTTCGGGGCGTGGATATCAGCCGGTACCGGTTAAGAAAGAAATTCCAGCTGTCGAGGGAGCAGACGTTGAATGATTTTTTGAATAATGTGGTGTGAGGGGTTTCCTGGTTATTGTGCGGGGGAGGGGGGCGTTGCAGAAGGGATGGTTCGGAGTTTAGCCGCAGGGGGGATGGGAGCTTTTTCCTGTATTCTGCAGGTTGGTGAGTACCTCCATGGAATATTGGATATGGGGGTTGTCCTGTAATAATTGATGGAGTTCCTGTAATTCGGGTTGGGAGGCTTCGCCGGATAATTTCAGGGCCATGAGGCGCCAGATGCGGTACTGATCTTTCTTTTGCTGCTGATTATCTTGCATAATAAACATTACTTGATAATTTATGGATTGAAAGTCAATAATTTATATCAGTACAGGGGACGATCCTTCCGCTGGCGGCAAAAGGGATCCTGAATAAGACGCAGCAGAAAATCAAATGTTGCACGTTTTTTGGAATTTTTTCCTGTGCGGTCCATTTATGTTTTGTTCCGCGTTCCGTTATTTTTTGCTCCCGCCGTTCCGTTATTTTTGCTCCCGCCATATATTGTTCAGAGGGTAACTTCACAAGATCCTATTGGTTACTTCAAAATGCCATATAAGTTACAAAGCACTTGTTTAAGGAGGCAATCGGGGGCTTTCTTATTAGTATTTTATTAACATTTTAGCGATAAACTTTGACGTTTATGAGGTGTCTAATGCGTCAAATGCCATTATATATGAAGAAAGTCGCAATTTGTGCCCTGATCGTCCTTGTCATTGCTTCCTGTCATAAGAATTCCGGTCCCTATCCCGGCAGGGGGCCCAACTCTCTCTGGCCGTTGACCGCGGGTAATACCTGGATCTATGCGGATTCCGTTTTTAATGATTCTGTTCTGACGGGTAATTATCCCGATACGATCCTGGAGAATGGGCGGATAGAGCAGGATAACACCGGCTCCTATTATTTTGGGATCAACAATCACAACGGCTGGTTTGGAGATGGAAGTTTTGTATCGGTAGATCCGAATAATTACACCATTTATGAGGTCGACAGCCCGGCGTATTCGCCTTATATCTTTTTTGGAGCGGTGTCACAGGATGGGCAGTCGATCGGTACCGGTACGGACTACAGCAATCCGGCCTGTCCTTTGTTCTCTATCCAGTATGGTTTTGCAACGCCGGAGGCCGTCGGTAAAACTTACACAAACTGTCTGAAGAATATCCAGTATGTTACGGATTGTCATAATGTTATCCAGGAGGCCATCGCCACGTACATGAGTCCGGGGATCGGTCTGGTGCGGATAGCGGATTACCGGGCGGATTCAACGCACAACAATAATCTTAGTCTTGTCTTTTCCCAGACGCTGCAGTCACAGACCTTACATTAGGCTGGGAGGGATGGGGTGAATAGGGGAGGTTGGCGGATCGCTACAATTTTAGTAAATTGTCTTTCCGATCCAACCTTCGGATGTTATCAGCCCATGAGCAATCGACGTTCCTTTTTACAGCAAAGCTCTGCCCTGGCGGGGGGAGCTCTTCTTCTTTCCGCATTCGACAGTCCTTCTTTTGCCGCTCTTCGCAGGCGGATGGCGGCTTCCGACCAGATCAATATCGGGGCGATCGGGCTCAATGGGATGGGCTGGGCGGATCTGTCGGCGGCGTTGAAATTACCCGGCGTCAATGTCGTGGCATTGTGTGATATCGATAAGAACGTGCTGGACAAGCGGCTGAAGGACCTGGCGAAAATGAATATCGACACCAGCAGGATAAAGACCTATGGCGATTACCGGAAGGTACTGGAGCGGAAGGATGTCGATGTGGTGATCATCGGTACGCCCGACCACTGGCATGCGTTGATCATGATCGAGGCCTGTCAGGCGGGTAAAGACGTCTATGTAGAGAAGCCGGTGGGTAACTCCATCGGGGAATGCCGGGCGATGATGGCGGCCCAGCAGAAATACAACAGGGCCGTTCAGGGAGGGCAGTGGCAGCGCAGCCAGCAGCATTTTAAGGATGCCGTCGACTTTGTACAGTCCGGTCAGCTGGGCAATATCCGGACGGTAAAAGTATGGTGTTACCAGGGCTGGATGAAGCCGGGACCGGTGGTGCCGGACAGTGCGCCGCCGTCTGGCGTCGATTATGCGATGTGGCTGGGGCCTGCTCCCATGCGCAGCTTTAATTCGAGTCGTTTTCATTTCAATTTTCGCTGGTTCTGGGATTATGCCGGTGGTCTGATGACGGACTGGGGCGTCCATCTGTTGGATTATGGGCTGTTGGGGATGAAGGCCGGTATGCCAAAGAGTATTGCGGCGCTTGGGGGGCGGTTTGCTTATCCCGATCTGTATGAAGAGACGCCGGATACGCTGACGACGCTTTATGAATTCGATGGATTCAATATGGTCTGGGATCATGCCATGGGGATCGATAATGGTTCGTATGGACGGGATCATGGGATCGCCTATATCGGGAACAACGGCACCCTGGTGCTCAGCCGGAACGGATGGGAAGTGATCGAGGAGAAGCAAAGTAAGAATAAGGTAAGCAAACCGTTTGTGAAATCTTCGGACAACGGGCTGGATCTGCATATGGCTAATTTTATCGGGGTCGTTCGTTCGCGCAGGCTGGAAGACCTGCGTTGTTCGATACAGGCGGGGTCGCAGGTGGCGACGGTTGCCCAGATGGGGAATATCAGCCTGCGGAGCGGGCAGCGGTTGTCCTGGGACAAGGCGGCCGGGCAGTTCACGGATCCGGCGATCAATAAGAAATACCTGCTAAAGGAATACCACAATGGGTATAAGCTGCCGGTAATATAGAGGCGGGATGCCGGAGAGAGGAAGGCCATGACGGGGATACAATGGTGCCGGTAGTGTAGGGATTGTTAAGCGATTTAACGTAATAACCTGTTAAAATAATAGACTAACAGTGTTAGGCAAAATTTACACAGGATTTCACCAAATTTTATTTGCATTTTTGTCGTTCATACAGAATATCCATCAGCCATTCAAAACAAATACCCCATTCTATGCAGCGACTCGCAACCGTAGTAGTGCTCCTGGTAACTTTTGGCCTAAGGGCCCGGTCACAGAACACCGATACGCTTGTGCGGTCCGGGACGAAAGATATCCTGATAGAAACAGGAGGCGGGGAGCCGATTAGGGAAATAAGCGTGACGACGGGCTGGGGGTCACCGGTGGATAGCGTTCCCCGGAAGATCGATTGGAAGAATGCGGCTAATTTCCGGAAGCCTTTTCCGGTCCAGTCCTTTGTGTTGCCGGCTGCTTTTATCACCTATGGCGCGATAGCGGTCCATAACAACAGCCTCAAGAGTATCAATGCTCATGTGAAGGATGAGGTCTGGGAAGACAACCCGCACAAACAGTTCCACCTTGACAATTATCTTATGTTCGCGCCTACCGTGGCGGTTTATGCGCTGAATGCGGCCGGGGTCCATGGACAGAATAATTTCCGGGACCGGACGATGATCCTGTTGATGGCCAATGCCTTTGCGAATGGTACTGTATTCGCCGTGAAGGGCTGGGCGCATGAGAAGCGGCCGGACGGCTCCGATGATCTGTCCTTCCCCAGTGGTCATACGGCGGAGGCCTTTGCCGGGGCGGAGTTTATGCGGATGGAATATAAGGATGTCTCTCCTTTATACGGGCTGGCGGGTTATGCGATGGCTACGGCTACCGGCATGCTCCGGATGTATAACGACAAGCATTGGATGAGTGATGTCGTTGCCGGCGCCGGTGTCGGGATTGCCAGCACGCGGCTGGCCTACTGGCTTTATCCCAAGGTCAAAAAGATCCTGTTCAAGGACAAGCCGACGGCTCCTTTATTGATGCCTTCTTATTCCAACGGGTCCGTTGGGTTTGTATTCGCCTATCATTTTTAGACGCGCGCGGGTGCGCGGATCTATTTTTTCCCTATCGCATATTGGATGCCGCCCAGGAGGTGGTTGAGGAAGAGCGTATCCGACCAGGACTCGTTGGTATGGCCCAGGGCGGTATAGAAGGATCTCCCTCCTTCGAAATCGTGGTACCAGGCCATGGGATGGTTATCTCCATTGGCGCCGCCGGTATAGGACTTCTCGTCTACTTTTATCAGCACATGGATGCCGGGGTTGAGGTATTTGAAATTATACAGCTCGTCGAAATGGTCCCAGGGATCGGGGAGGCCTTTTGTGGCGGCATTGTCCTTGTCGACGATCAGGAATTTCGCCTGTTGTTGTTTGGGGTGTGATTTGAAGTAACCGCCCACGAGGTCTCCATACCATTGCCAGCCATATTCACAGTCCGTAGCGGCATGGATGCCGACGAAGCCGCCTCCGTGATGGATATAGCGCTGCAGGGCTTTTTCTTCTTCGGGGCCCAGCACCTTGCCGGTGGGGCTGAGGAAGATAAGGGCTGCGTATTTTTTCAGGATCTTTTTGCGGAATTGGGTAGAGTCGGTGGTCGAGTCGACGTCGAAGCCGTTGGCTGCCCCGAGCTTTTGGATCGCGACGATGCCTGTCGATATGCTGGCGTGGTGATAGCCATTTGTCTTTGAGAAGATGAGCACTCTTGGCCGGGCGGATATTTCCGGCCAGGGGTGGCGGGGGGCGGCGCTGGTCAGGGCCAGGCAAAAGAAAAGACACAGAAAGCCGGGGCCGTATTTTGCAACTATTGTTTTTCCCATGTGATAGGTGATGATGGATTTAATTCTTCAGGGTCATGATATAGTTCACCATCGTCCTGATGTCCGCCTCTTTCAGAGCGGGGTGGGGCGTCATGGGGATGGAGCCCCAGACACCGGAGCCTCCGGTGATGATCTTTTTTACGAGCCGGTCGATGGTGGTATCGGCGGCGGGCGCGTATTTGGCGGCTACGTCGCTGTAGGCGGGTCCGGTGTTGGCGCCGCTGGAGTTCTTATTGAGCCGGTGACAGGTGGTACAATCGCTGCCGGCGATCAGTTCCAGGGCTTTGTCGGAGGCAGGGTTGCCGGCGGGTGCAGCGGGTGTGGCGGCGGCTGCGGTGGTGTCTTTGTCGCTGGATTTGGCGTCCCCGGAGTTACCGCAGGCGGCGGCGAGAAGGGAGCCGAATAAAACAACTACTAATTTTTTGCTTATAGTCATAATGGTGCTTTTTGTGTAATATGGTGCCAAGTTCGGAAATAATTGGTAAACAAACCCATGGAGACCGGATTCTATTGTAAACCCAGTACGCGGCGATTAAAATTCTCATCCTTACCGGTGCCGGCGAAGTCATCGAAGGCCTTGTCGGTGACGCGGATGATATGATCTTTTATAAAGGTCGCGCCTTCGCGGGCGCCGTCCTCCGGATGTTTGAGACAGCATTCCCATTCCAGCACGGCCCAGCCTTTAAAATCGTATTGCGTCAGCTTGCTGAAGATCGATTTGAAATCCACCTGTCCGTCTCCCAGGGAGCGGAAGCGGCCCGCCCGGTCGACCCAGCCCTGGTATCCGCCGTATACGCCTTGTTTGCCGGTGGGGTTGAATTCTGCGTCCTTGACATGGAACATGCGGATCCGTTCGTGATAATTATCTATATATTCCAGGTAGTCGAGGCATTGCAGGACGAAATGGGAGGGGTCATAGAGCAGGCAGGCGCGGGGATGATTATGGGTATGTTCGAGGAACATTTCATAGGTGATCCCGTCGTGCAGGTCCTCGCCGGGATGGATCTCATAACAGACGTCGACGCCGTAGTGATCGAATTCGTTGAGGATGGGCATCCAGCGGGCGGCCAGCTCTTTAAAACCTGTCTCTACCAATCCCGGCGGGCGTTGCGGCCAGGGATAGAAGGTGGGCCAGAGCAGGGCTCCGCTAAAGGTGGCGTGGGCGTCGAGCCCCAGGTTATGGGATGCTTTTGCGGCGTATTTTAATTGTTGTACGGCCCACTCCTGCCGGGCTTTTGGGTTGTTGTGTACGGCTGCGGGCGCAAAGCCATCGAAGAGGCTGTCATAGGCCGGGTGAACGGCGACCAGCTGTCCCTGCAGGTGGGTGGATAGTTCGGTGATCTGCAGACCGGCCGATGCTACGATGCCTTTGATCTCATCGGCGTAGGTCTTGCTTTCCGCCGCCTTCTGCAGATCGATGACGCGGCTGTCCCAGGAAGGAAGCTGCACGCCGATATAGCCGAGTCCTGCGGCCCATTTACAGATGGAGGCAAGGTCATTGAAGGGTGGCTGGTCGCCCAGGAACTGGGCAAGGAATACGGCCGGGCCTTTTATCGTTCGCATATGATCATCTTTTTATTGTTGGTGAATGAGGAAGATGCCGTTTAGCAATCGCCTTCGCCTTCGATCTCGAAGAAAGTCCATTTTTCCAGGCTTTCATTGCTCCGGACCAGGTTGTCGATGAATGCCATGCCGCGGACGCCTTCTTCGACGGAGGGGAAGTCCAGCGCTTCTTTTGAGGGCGGTGTCCCGTCCAGTCTTGCGATGAGGGTCAGCGCAAAGTTGCGGTAGAGGTTGGCAAACGCTTCCAGGTAGCCTTCGGGATGGCCGGCGGGTGTACGGGTATTATGAAGGGCGAAGGAGGAAAGGTAGGCGCCGCCGGCCCGGTAGATCTGTGTGGGTTGGTCCAGCCATTTTACCAGCAGGGTATTTGGTTCCTGCTGGGCCCATTCGAGGCCGCCTTTTTCTCCGTAGATCCGGATCTTAAGGGCGTTCTCCTCGCCGGCTGCGACCTGGGAGGCGTACAGGACCCCGGTTGCCCCGTTGTCGAAGCGGAGGAGGACGTTGCCGTCGTCATCGAGGGCCCTTCCTTCCACCATGATGCTAAGGTCGGCACAGAGCTGTTTGATCTGGAGACCGCTGATATATTCCGCCAGTTGGGCGGCGTGGGTGCCGATATCGCCCATCGCGCCGCTCTTTCCGGATCTTTTTGGGTCTGTCCTCCATTCCGCCTGTTTGCTCCCGTCCTTTTCGGAGAGGCGGCTTAGCCAGCCCTGGGGGTATTCTACATAGATCTTCCGGATCTTTCCGAAGGCGCCTTCCTTTACCATCTGCCGGGCCTGTTTTACCATCGGGTAGCCGGCGTAGGTGTGGGTGAGGCAGAGCAGCAGACCGGTCTCCTGTACTTTTTTCTTTAGCAGGAGGGCCTCTTCCAGGGAAAAGGTCATTGGTTTTTCGATCACGACATGGAATCCTTTTTCCAGGGCCAGCATGGCGGGGGCGAAATGGGCGTTGTTTGGTGTCACGATCGATACGAAGTCCATTCGTTCCGTCGCCGGCAGGCGGCTTTCCTTTTCGATCATCTCTTCATAGCTGGTATAGACCCGGTTGTCCGGGAGGAACAGTTCCCTGCCGGAGGCTTTTGCGTTATCGGGGTTGCTGCTGAAGGCTCCGCATACCAATTCGATCATTCCATCCATATTGGCTGCGATGCGGTGAACGGCGCCTATGAATGCGTTGCGGCCACCGCCGATCATTCCCATGCGAAGTTTTCTGTTCATAAATCAATGATTGGCCTACAATTTTAGGACATCTTTATTGAAATCGGACATAATTTATGGATAAAGGCGGTTCATTTAAAAATTATTGATATAGCAGTGGTTTAGCAGGGAGATCATATAAAAATTGCCGGGGAATCATAAGTTTTCGTAATTTCCTTTCTTAATAGACCGGAACCATTTATGTCTAACCAACCCTCACGACGTATCGCTATAAAAAACATTGTTGCGGGAACAGCCGCACTTGGGACGGCGGGGATGCTTTCTTCCTTTACTACAGCAACCGCAGGGGAAAAAAATACAACCGATTTGAAAGGCAATATTCATCATTCCGTATGTCGTTGGTGTTATGGGGACATTCCCCTGGACGAATTATGTGCAGGGGTCAAAAAGATCGGGTTTAGCGCGATCGACCTGGTGGGGCCCAAGGACTGGCCCATCCTGCAGCAGCATGGGATCTTTTCTTCCATGTGCAATGGTGCGGAAATAAGTCTGACCAAGGGATGGAACCATACGGAATATCATCCCGTTCTGATAAAGAATTATACCGAGCATATCGGGCTCGTGGCCGATGCCGGGTATAAGAACCTGATCTGTTTCAGCGGCAACCGGGAAGGCATGGATTGGGAAACGGGATGGAATAACTGTGTGGATGGGCTCAAGCAAATCATCGGGCTGGCGGAGAAGAAGGGCGTCATCATCCATATGGAATTGCTGAACAGCAAGGTAAACCATCCCGACCAGATGTGTGATAATACCAAGTGGGGGATCGAATTGGTGAAACGGATGGGCTCGCCGAATTTTAAATTACTTTATGACATCTATCATATGCAGATCGATGAGGGGGATGTGATCCGGACGATCACGGACCATCACGAGGCCTTTGGTCACTATCATACGGGTGGTGTGCCGGGGCGGCATGAGATCGACGATACGCAGGAGCTTTATTATCCGGCTATCATGCGGGGGATATTGGCTACCGGTTTTACCGGTTATGTGGCGCAGGAGTTTGTTCCCGCCAAACCGGATAAGCTCAAGTCATTGGAGGAAGGGGTAAGGATCTGTGATGTGTGAGGGAGGGCGCCGGCGGTCCGACGGATAGAAGGTTTTGGGAGAGGATTTTTTTTGATCATTAATATGTAAATTTAACACTAAACAAAAATAGCTAACGATTATGGCCGATAATACTTATGATGCAATCGTGATCGGTTCGGGGATCAGCGGAGGCTGGGCTGCCAAGGAACTCACGGAGAAGGGTCTCAAGGTGATCATGCTGGAAAGAGGGCGCAATATCGAGCATATCAAGGATTATGTGAACGCCAATAAGGAAGCCTGGGACTATCCGCATCGCGGGCATCCGACGGAGCAGATGAAAAAGGACTATCCCGTATTAAAAAGGGATTATCCGTTGAATGAGACCAACCTGGATTACTGGTGTAAGGATAGCGAGAGTCCGTATACGGAGACCAAGCGGTTCGACTGGTTCCGGGGCTATCACGTGGGGGGACGCAGCCTGATGTGGGGTCGTCAGACCTACCGGTGGAGCGATCTCGATTTTGAGGCCAATGCAAAGGATGGGATCGGTGTCGACTGGCCGATCCGGTATAAGGATATCGAGTCCTGGTATACCTATGTGGAGAAATTCGCGGGGATCAGCGGGTCGAAAGAGGGGCTGCCCTATCTTCCGGACAGCCATTTTCTTCCGCCCTATGATATGACCTGTGTGGAGAAGGATATTTCGGCCCGGCTCAAGGAGCATTATAAGGGCCAGCGTCATATGATCATCGGGCGGGTGGCCAACATCACCGTACCGCATGAGGGAAGGGTCGGTTGTCAGTTCCGGAATAAATGCTGGCTGGGTTGTCCTTTCGGTGGATATTTCAGCACGCAATCGTCTACTTTGCCGGCGGCGGTGAAGACGGGGAATCTCACCCTGCGTCCCTGGTCCATCGTCACGAAGATCCTTTATGATAAGGATACGAAGAAGGCTACGGGGGTAGAGGTATTGGATGCGGAGACAAACAAGACCTATGTATATAAGGCGAAGATCATCTTTTTGAATGCCAGTACGCTGAACAGCGCCTGGGTGTTGATGAACTCTGCCACGGATATATGGCCGGACGGGCTGGGAAGCAGCAGCGGTGAACTGGGGCATAACCTGATGGATCATCACCTGGGGGTAGGCGCCAGCGGGCTGGTGGAAGGATATGAAGACAAGTATTATTTTGGGAGGAGGGCGAATGGGATCTATATACCGCGTTTTAGAAACCTCTATGGAGAAAAACGGGATTATATCCGTGGGTTTGGTTACCAGGGTGGGGGAGGCCGGGAAGGGTATGATCACCAGATCCCGGAATACCGGATCGATAGCGAGCCGGGTATCGGGAAGGACTATAAGGCCGGGTTGACGGAGCCTGGTCCATGGTCGATGAATATCGGGGGCTTTGGAGAGATCCTGCCTTATCATGAGAACAAGGTCACGCTTGACAAGACCAGGAAGGATAAATGGGGGATGAATATCTTGAACATCGATTGCGAGTTGAAGGACAATGAGCTGAAGATGCGCAAGGACATGGAGCAGGATGCGATCGAGATGCTGGATGCATGCGGCGTAAAAAATATAAAGAGCCGCAGCGACAATCCTTTCCCGGGCAGGGGTATCCATGAGATGGGCACGGCGCGGATGGGGAAGGACCCGAAGACTTCCGTACTTAATTCCTATAACCAGATCTGGGATGCGAAGAATGTATTTGTCACGGATGGGTCCTTTATGGTCTCGGCCAATTGTGTGAATCCTTCGCTGACCTATATGGCGATGACCGCAAGGGCGGTGGATTTTGCGGTGAAGGAATTGAAGAAGGGAAATATTTAGGTCGGGACCCGAAGAGATCCGGATGAAATGTATTTAATTCAACTTTTAAAATTGCCGATATGAATAGAAGAGATGCTATAACCCGGGTGAGCCTGTTATTGGGCGGTACGATCCTGGGTGCGGAGGTCTTTCTTTCCGGTTGTCACAATGCCGCTGAAAAAAGCATCGGCGGCGCCGGGACCAATTTCTCCAATGACGATGTCGCTTTCCTGGATGAGGTGGCGGAGACCATCATCCCTGCTACGGATACTCCGGGCGCCAGGGATGCAAAGGTGGGAGAGTTCATGACGCGGATCGTCAAGGATTGTTATACGCCCGCCGACCAGAAAATATTTATCGACGGCATGCAGAAGCTGGATGCGGCCAGTAAGACGAAGAATGGAAAAAGCTTTTTGGAAAGCAGCGCGGAGCAACGGCATGATCTGCTGGTCGACCTGGACAAGGAGCAAAAGGTCTATACCGCTGCAAAGAAGAAAGACGACCCGACGCATTATTTCCGGATGATCAAGGAGCTGACGCTCTGGGGATTTTTTACGTCGGAGCCGGGCGCCAACAAGGCACTCCGGTATGTGGCCGTTCCGGGAAAATACCAGGGTTGTATCGATTATAAGAAAGGCGATAAGGCCTGGGCTACGAGTTAGTCCTATTTTTTTACTGCACTCTTTGTGCAGGGTATTTCAACCAGGATATAATTTAGTGCGATAAGCCGGCTCAAGCGTAAAATGTTTGAGCCGGTTTTTTATTTGCTAAAATATTCGCCGGTGATGCATGAAATATTCGCCGGTGACGCATCCGCTGAAGGCACATTGCAGTAATGAAGTAAGCTGAATTTTCATAGCGATGATCTTGTAACGATCGTTGCCTGCATTTTTTTTCCTGCTAAGTATTTTTTCCATCGGCGAATAGACGGTTAAATTTATGTTCGAAGAAAATGCAAGGATAGGTTAAAATAATATTAGGTTTAGCTAATTCAAGACATGTAGCTTCACTCTATTAATCGTCACGGCCTTATTGCTATGAAAAAAAACGATTGATACTCTGCTTATGCCATTCAAGACAAACCACAAACTGCGGGTAGGGGTACTCGTGTGTCTGCTTCTCTCCGGCATTAACCTTTTCGCTCAAAAAAAGATCACAGGAAGGATCATCGGCAATGCCGACAAGCAGCCGCTGGCAGGCGCTACTGTCCAGGTCAGGGGCAGCAAGATCGCCGTCCAGACCGGTTCCGACGGGGCTTTTACCATCGACGCTCCCGACAACAGCACCCTGGTGATCTCTTCCATTGGATTTGAAAGACAGGAAGTCCCTGTCGCAGGGAGGGGCTCCGTCGGGGATGTCTCGCTGGTGAACTCCAACACATCCCTGAATGAAGTGGTCGTGACCGGGTATGCCACGCAGCGAAAAAAGGATCTTACGGGCGCCGTCTCCGTTGTCGACCTGAGTGATGCCAAAAAGCAACCGGTGCCTGATGTAGTCAATATGCTGCAGGGGCAGGCTTCGGGCGTATCGGTAGTCAGTACGGGGCAACCGGGTCAGGCGCCGTTGATACGGATCCGGGGTTTTAATTCTTTTGGTAACAACACTCCATTGTATGTAGTGGATGGGGTGCCGACGCAAAACGTAAGCGATCTCAATCCCAACGATGTGGCCAGCCTGCAGATCCTGAAGGATGCGGGCGCTTCTTCCATTTATGGGGCCAGGGCGTCCAATGGGGTTATCATCATTACGACCAAGCGGGGTACGGGAAAGGTCAAGGTCTCTTATGACGGCTTTTATGGAACGCAGGTACCGCAGGGCGGGAATGTATTCCATATCTTAAGTCCTACGGAGGGCGGCCAGCTATTATACCAGGCGGAACAGAACAACAATACCTTACAGGCGGGCAATCCTTCCAACCAGGTGGCTTTGGGCAACGCGATCTATGGCAATGGTCCGACGCCTGTCCTGCCCGACTTCCTGGTCAATGGGACGACCGGCGGCCTCACCAATACCGGTGGTTTCAAGGCCGGAGATCCCGCTGCCAATCCTGCGTTATATAATGCCGATCCTACCGGCGCCAATTATTACCAGATCGCCAAAGCGAACAAGCAGGGGACGGACTGGTATCATGCTATCTTTAAAAAGGCGCCGATCCAACAGCATAATATCTCCATCGGCGGTGGCAACGACCAGGGCAGCTATCTTTTCTCGCTGAACTATTTCAATCAGGAGGGTACCCTTATCAATACCTATCTCAAACGATATACCATCCGGGCCAATACGACCTACAAGATAGGAAGCCGTATCCGGATCGGAGAGAACCTGGCGTATTCTTCCCTTGAAAACCCGCAGGCGAATGGCGGCATCCTTGTGGAGGGGAGCGCGATCGGTTTTGCGATGCGGGAGAACCCGATCATTCCCGTATATGATATCGGCGGGAATTTTGCCGGCTCTTCGCCGAAGGGGCTGAATAATCCAAGGAATCCCGTCAGTATCCAGGCTACTACTTCCAATGACAGGGGGATAGCCGGGCGGCTGTTTGGCAACGTATACGGCGAAGCGGATGTGTTGAAGGACCTTACCTTCCGTACCAGTTTTGGCGGGGAGGCCTACAATGGCTGGGATCATTATTATCATACTCCCGACTATTATGATGCGGAGCCCCAGTATACGGCTCCTTCCTATACGGAACAATCCTATAACGGGTCGGACTGGACCTGGACAAACACGCTTGCCTATAACTGGGTAAGAGGGGATCACAGCCTGAAGCTGGTAGGGTGTATGGAGGCCTATAAATTTATCAACCACAACCTGGGGGCCACGACCCTTGGGTCTTTTACGAACGATCCCAATGCCGTGAACCTATCGACGGGTACGGGGACCTCGACCAATTACAGCAACAGTAATGGCATCATCAATTTCAACCCGAACAGTCCGAACTACCAGGCGCCTGTCGGAGCCGGTGAGAGCCTGGTGTCTTATTTTGCGAGGGCCGACTATGCCTGGAAGGACAAATATCTTTTAGGCGGTACCTTCCGGAGGGATGGCTCTTCCAAGTTCCTTACCAACCGCTGGGGGGATTTCTATGCGTTCAGCGCCGGCTGGCGTATCTCCCGGGAAGACTTTATGAAGGACATAAGCTGGATCACCGATCTGAAGATCCGCGGCAGCTATGGCATCATGGGTAACCAGTTCAATGCCCTGGGCACCAATTCCTATACGCTGTATGGGTCCAATAAGCAGACCACCTATTACGATATCGGCGGGACCGGCAATTCGCTGCAATACGGGCTGGCCCAATCGCAGATCGGCAATCCGAATGCCAAATGGGAGCAGGACGGCAATACCAATGTCGGTTTCGACCTGACCGTTCTGCAGGGGAAGCTGTCCATCAGCGCGGATTGGTATAGCAAGAGCATCAAGGACCTGCTGTACCAGCTTACGCTGCCGGGTACGCAGGGGGCCTCTATCGTCCCTGCCTATAATGTAAGCAAGATGAAGAATTCGGGGATCGACGTGATGGTCAACGGCAATACCAATATCACCCGCGACCTGAAGTTTACCGGCGCCCTGAGCTTTACGACTATCCATAACAGGATCACCCAGATCGATGCGAACGGAACGCCTTATTTCGACGTCGACTCCCGGCGTTTTAACGGGAGCTATATCGTACGAAATGCGGTAGGTCATCCCGTTAGCGCCTTTTACGGGTATAAGATAATCGGGTTCTGGAACAGCCAGGACGAGATCAACCAGGCCAACCTGGCCGCCCAGAAGGCTTCGAACGGGACCGTCAATACCTACCAGGCGGATGAAGGTGTGGGTCGTTTTCGTTATGCGGACGGGAACAGGCAGGGTTGGATCGATAACAACAGCAAGCAATTCCTGGGCAATCCCAGTCCAAAGTTCACCTATGGCGCCAACCTGGGGCTGGATTATAAGAACGTTGATATTAGCGTTTTTCTTTACGGCGTCTATGGCAACGATGTCTGGAACAACGTAAAATGGTGGACGGACTTTTATGCTTCCTTCCCGGGGGCGGCCAGCAGCAGAACGGCCTTGTACAATTCCTGGACATTCAACAATCACAATGCAAAGGCGCCTATCCAGGATGCGGTCAATGGGAGCAATGCCAGCACCAACACCGTTCCGAACTCTTATTTTGTAGAAAAGGGTTCTTATCTCCGGGCAAAGAACATCACGCTGGGGTATACGTTCAACAACGTTCGTGCGGGTAAGGCCGGCTTTTCCCGGATCAGGGCCTATTTGCAGGCAGCCAATCTTTTTACGGTGACCAAATATTCCGGGGTCGATCCCGAGATCTCCGTCAATACCATGAACGGGCAGAACGGCGCGACCGATTTTGGGGTGGATGAGGGCTCGTATGCCAATCCCCGTCAGTATTTGCTGGGTTTGCAGATCCAGTTCTAGTTTATGTAAACAATAAAAAATTACGAAAATGACTATTCAAAAATATGTAGGAGTGTTATCAGGATCGGCCGCCGTCCTGCTCCTGGTGATCGCGGGATGTAGTAAAGGATTCCTTGATAAGCCTGCCCTGGGTGCGCTGGTCGCGGGCCAGGTCAACAATACCGATGGCGTCACGGCCTTGCTTAACGGGGCTTATTCGGCATTGGATGGGCAGGGACAGAACAATACCGCCATCGGCGGGGGCAATCCCTGGGAGGCGTCCCCTTCGAACTGGATCTATGGCAGCGTCGCGGGTGGCGAGTCCCATAAGGGCAGCAGCATCAGTGATCAGCCGCCGATCGTCCCCATCGCCAATGCGCAGGAGGTCCCCTCGAACGGGTTCTTCAATGACAAGTGGAGGGCATTGTATGAGGGCGTCACCCGGTGTAATTCCGTGCTATCGACGATTGCCATCTCGCCGACCGTGAGCGCAGCCGACAAGAAGGAGTTTGCCAGCGAGGCCAAATTCCTGCGGGCGCATTATTATTTCGAGCTACGGAAATTTTTCAAGATGGTGCCCTGGATCGATGAGACAACCACCAATTTCCAGCAACCGAACAATACGGATATCTTCCCTAAGATAGAGATCGATTTCCAGGCGGCGATCGATAGTCTGCCGGTTACGCAATCCCAGGTCGGGAGGGCCAACAAATGGGCGGCGATGTGTTACCTGGCCAAGGTCTACCTGTATGAGAAAAAATATGCAGAGGCGAAGGTCCTGTTCGACCAGGTCATCCCGGCAAGCTATGGCGGTTCCGGCGCGGGCGGCGTCACTTCTAATAATCTTCCTTATGGGCTGACGGATCGTTTTGAAGATAACTTCGATGCTTCCGCGAAGAACAATAAGGAGAGCGTTTTTGCCATCCAGATGACGGCGAATGACGGCACCAATTCCATTGCGAATGCGAATGGAGGGGACATGCTGAACTTCCCGTATAACAGTCCTTTCCGGTGCTGCGGGTTTTTTCAGCCTTCCGTGGACCTGGCCAATTCCTATCGTACCGATGCCAACGGGCTGCCTTATATAACGGATTATAATTTGCATGGCGTGGCCAACGATCAGGGGCTGACCTCCGATAAGCCCTTTACGCCCGATGGCGGCAATCTCGATCCGCGTATGGACTGGACCATCGCCAGGAGGGGTATCCCGGTGCATGACTGGGGGCTGCATCCCGGTAATAACTGGATCCGGGACCAGGGATCTGCCGGGCCGTATTCCAACAAGAAGAACCTTTACTGGCAGGCAACGGCGGGTACGTATTCCGATCAGAGCAGCTGGGCGCCCGGGTCGGCGATCAATATCCTGATCATCCGGTTTGCGGATGTATTGCTGATGGCGGCGGAAACGGAGGCGCAGCTGGGGAATTATGCCAGGGCCGAGACCTATGTAAATGCCGTACGGAACCGGGCCGCCAATCCTGCCACCAGGCTGTATACCTATATCGACAATGCTCATCCGATGGCGGGTTTTTCGACGACGCCGGCGGCTCATTATGTGGTCGCGGCCTATCCGGCGGGTTATTTTACTTCCGCTACGGCGCTGCCCGCGATCTACTTCGAACGTAAGCTGGAGCTGGCCTGTGAAGGGCATCGGTTCTTCGATCTTTCGCGTTGGGGTATTGCGGCGGCGACGTTGAATGCCTACTATCAGTCCGAAGGGAAGATCACGGGTGATCTTTCAACCGGTAGCTTTACGCAGGGCAAGAACGAATATTTTCCCATTCCCCAGGCGCAGATCGATCTGTCGAATGGAACCTTAAAACAGAATCCCGGCTACTAATGAAATATTGGATCCGGCGAGGCCGTGGAAAAATAAGGATGGCGGTGGTGATCGCCGCGGGGCTATTGCTTGGCGCCTGCGGGCCGGGTGGGGGCTATAAAAAAAATCCATCTCATGCCGATATACCGGATGTACAGATCGCGCGTGGGGACAGTCTGGCAAAGAAATATTGCGGCAGCTGTCATCAGCTGCCCAAGCCCGATCTGCTGGATGCGGGTTCCTGGGAGAAGGGCGTCTTACCGCAGATGGGGCCGCGGCTGGGGATCTTCCAGTATATGAATCAGCGGTATCCCAATAATATCGGGGACCCGAATGTTGGAAGAGCGTATTATCCTTCCGGCGCTCTGATGTCCGAGGGCGATTGGAAGGCTATCATCGATTATTATACCGCCCTGGCCCCGGAGAGTCTGCCTGCACAGCAGCGTGTCCGTCCGCTTCTGCCCGATACGACCCTTTTTCGTATCGCACCGGCTGCCCGGGTATCGCCGGCTCCGGCGGCTACTTGTTTTATTCGGTATGAGCCTCATTTACGGCAGGTGCTGACCTCTGATATCATCAGCCATACGCTGAATGTATGGGATAAGGATTTGCAGCCGGCCGGCAGTTTCCTGGTCGGCGGGTCCATCGTGGATCTGGCGTCCGGCGACAGCGCCGGTGGTTATTTTGCCTGTAATATGGGCCCTTTTGGCCCCAATAATGCACCGGCGGGTCATATCGATCATCTACCGGTGCCGCCCAGGGTATTGGCTGCCGGACGGCCGCTCGCAGTCATGGCCGATAGCCTGTTGCGACCGGTGAACATCGCTGCTGCCGATCTGAACGGTGACGGCAGGGAGGACCTGGTGGTTTGTGAGTTTGGTTATATCAGGGGCGAGCTGGCCTGGCTGGAGAATAAAGGGGGCGGACGATATCAGAAGCATGTCCTTCGCAGTGTTCCGGGTGCAATCCGGGTGGTCGTGCAGGATTACAACCACGATGGCCTGCCGGATCTGTGGGTCCTGTTTGCGCAGGGCGATGAGGGGATCTTTCTTTATACGAACCAGGGGCATGGGCAATTTGCGGAACAGCCGGTCCTGCGGTTCCCGCCTTCTTATGGTTCGACCTATTTCGAACTGGATGATTTCGACAAGGACGGGAATATGGATATCCTCTATACCTGTGGGGATAACGGGGATTTTTCTACCGTTTTAAAGCCTTATCATGGAGTTTATATCTTTTTGAATGACGGGCGCAATCATTTCAAACAGCAATATTTCTTTCCCATTAACGGATGTTATAAGGCGATGGCCAGGGACTTCGATGGCGACGGTGATCTGGATATCGCCAGTATCGCCTTTTTTGCCGATTATGTGCATCAGCCGGAGGAGGGTTTTGTCTACCTGGAGAACATAGGGAACGGACAGTTCAGTCCTTATAGCGTGCCGGGCACCGAATGCGGGCGATGGATCACCATGGATATCGCGGATGCGGACGGGGATGGGAAGCCAGATATCCTGCTGGCCAATTGTTCCGTCGGGCCGGCTTTTTTATCTTCCGTTACGGATTGGAAAAAGGGGCCTCCTTTTATCATCCTGACAAACAGGACCCGGTAGCGGGGGCGATTGGATCTTCAGCAGAACGATTCGTTACATTTACAGTGCATATATTTGCGATATATGTTCAATCTCTCCCCCTGGGTCTTCTATGCATTGTTATCGGCCATCTTTGCCGCATTGACCGCCATTTTTGCCAAGGCCGGTTTGAAGGATGTGAATTCCGATCTGGCGACGGCGATCCGGACGGCCGTTATACTTCTTATTACCTGGGGGATCGTCATTTTCAGGGGCAATGCCGGTGGCTTGCCGGGCTTGTCGCGAAATAACTGGTTATTCCTGATCCTGTCTGCCTGTGCTACGGGGTTGTCCTGGTTATTTTATTACCGGGCGCTGCAGCTGGGGAGGGCCGGTGAGGTCAGTGTGATCGACAAGGGGAGCATTGTATTTACGATCCTGCTGGCGGCTGTTTTTCTCCGCGAGCCGTTGACGCCGAGGGTGTTGGTTGCCGGGGCGCTGGTCCTGGCGGGGATGCTGGTGCTGATCTGGAAGTAGGGCCGGCCCGCGGGTTTCCCGGTCATGATCCGGGTGCGGGTCCGGATGACGGCCCGGGTGTGGGGTTGGATCCTGATCCGGATGTGAGTTCGGATGCCGATCCGGGTTCATACAGCACGTCGGCATAGTCACTGTTATTTTCCAGTAACGCCTGTGCAAAAGAGCAAACCGGCATGATCTTTATGCCATGTTGCCGGGCGTATGCAACGGCGGCATCGACCAACTGTTTGCCGACACCTTCTCCTTTGTGTTCGTTGACCTCGGTATGATCGATGATCATTTTGTGGAGACCTGCCATCCGGTATGTCAGTAAGGCAACGGGGGCGGAGGGATCTCCGTTATAGAATTTGCCGTTCCTTGCGGTGTGCAGGTGTTGTATGTCCATACAGGCTTTTATTTATGGGTAAAGGTAAGTGATGTTGCGGGTCTGTGCTTCGTATACCGTATGACGAAAAATAATCTTTGAAAAGGACAGAAAATCAGTTGGGAACGGGAATATCTACCTATTTTTAAAGATAGAATGCCGATCGAAATCATATGCTATTCGCCAACCTCTATTTCCTTGCCGGTGCCGGAATGATCAAACCTGCGTTTACAGCCTGTGCCCATTGAAGCCATACATAATGAAAAAGATCTGCTCCGGCAGGTAGCCCAGGGGGATAGAGTCGCCTTTCGGGCATTGTATACCACGTATTTTCCCCTGGTCCAGCAATATGTAGCCTTGTTTGAGCCTTCGAAAGACAGCCTGGATGAGCTGACACAGGACGTATTTGTACGTATCTGGGACAAACGGGTCCGTCTGGAGGGGGTAGACTCCTTTAAGAATTATTTATTTATGGTGACGCGGAATGTGGTCTTTAATTTTCTCCGGTCATTGAAAATGAGTCACCGGGTAAAGGAATTGGAGGGTGTTCCGGAGGTCTCTGCCGATGGCGATCCGGAGAATGAGCTCTTGTTCAGGCAATATTACCAGATGGCGATGGAGGCCATGGAAAAGCTTCCGCCCGGACGGCGTAAAGTATTGAAAATGAGCATCGATGATGGACTCAGTCTGGATGAGATCGCATCGGAGCTGAATATTTCGAGGTCGGGGGTCAAGAAGCAATTGTATGCGGCTACGGCGTTTGTCCGGCAATATCTGCAGGATCATGGGGAGATCTCGCTCCTTTTATTCGTTTTTCTTTCTCTTTTCGAGGTATAAAAAAAGTTTTACCGTCGAGGTATCCTTTTTCTCTCCTGTTGTGTCTTTATACTAACACCTTATTTTTATGAATTTACAGGATGCCAAGCAATTTGTTGCCCATTTCGTCAAAGGAGACTATACTCCGGAAGAATATGCGACATTTCTGCAGTGGCTGAGGGGGGCGACGGCCGATGAGCTGAATGCGATCGCTGATGAACATGAGTCATTGCATGAAAGCTGGCCTTTGTCTTCTGCTGTTCCTTCTGCGGAATGGATGATGGAGCTGGAAGGAAAGCTGGATCGGGTGGAAGAGCGGATAGCTCCTGTGAAAAGGATTGGGTCTGACCGGTTTGCAAAGAGGAAGTCCTGGTATGCTGCGGCATCCATATTGGTCCTGGTGGCTGCGGGCGGTCTGATATACCACAATAGGACGGTAACATCCACGAATGCACACAATGCCATCGGGGCGCTAACGAATACGTTGTCCAATCCCAGGGGGGGTGAGCAAAAGGAGCTGGTGCTTGCTGACGGCAGTAAGGTCTGGCTGAATGCCGCCTCTTCTTTAAAATACCCTTCTTCCTTTACCGGCACTGAGCGTATTGTGCAGTTGTCCGGGGAAGCATTTTTTGATGTGGTAAAGAATCCGGGTAAACCTTTCCGGGTGCTGATCAGGGATGCGGAGGTGGATGTGTTGGGTACGGGTTTCAATGTGATGGATTATGCAAACGAGCCGGTGAGCCGGACGACGCTGGTAGAAGGCGCCGTGAAGATAGCGAGTGGTTCTCAGGAGGAGGTATTGAAGCCGGGGGAGCAGGCAGAGATCGCCTATTCATCTACGGGTGTTTTGGGTTCGATCAAGGTCAATCATGGGGTCAATACGGATGCGGCCCTGGGTTGGAAGAGCGGGCTTCTGCAGTTTGAGAATGCGGATCTTTATACCGTAATGCGGGCAATCGAAAGAAATTATAACGTTGATATACAGTACGGAACGAACTTACCGGACAAGAGCATCACCGGTAACTTTTCAAGAAAGGATAGCCTGGCCAAGATCTTAGAACAATTAGAAAGCGCATTCAATTTTCATTTTAGAACCGATAATGGAAAAACAGTGACGGTTAGTCTCTGAGACGATATTTTCCATAACCATTGAACCGAGTCCTGCAGTTACACCCGCGATCATGGGCAAACAGAGTAAATAAGTATTTATTTTATGTCTGTCCATGATTTGTAGGGTGTAACTTTATTTACCAAACTACTCGCCTAATGGGCTTTATAAAAACGGTTCTTTTGGTATTGCTGTCCGCCACCTGCTTACTTGAAGGCACAACCGTTTATTGTCAGTCCACCGCTCCGACTTCCTTTACACTTACTGAAAAGAATGCTTCTCTGCAGAAAACGCTTACGGATATCCAGGGGATGTCGGGTTATACTTTTGTAGGAGAAGGAGATTGGCCAAAGATGGCGCATCTGTTGTCATTCTCCGTAAAGAATGTGACATTAAAGCAATTGCTGGATACCTGTTTCAGGGACCAGCCTCTGACCTATACGCTAAAGGGTACGGCTATCATTATCGGCATCCGGCCGCTGAAGGAGGAATGGGTGCATGGGTATGTACAGGATACGAACAAACAGCCCCTTTCGGGGGCTACGGTCTATATACGGGGCAGTCCTTCCGAGGCTGTCACCACCAAAGAGAACGGAGAGTTCCGGATCCGTACACACTATACCGATGCCTGGCTGGTGTTCACCAATTTCAATTTCGAGACAAGGCAGCTTCAGCCGGAGGACGGAAAGGACCTGATCGTGCAATTAAAAGACAGGATCGTCGAATTAACCGATGTTTCCGTAATGGCGACGGTACATACCGGCTACCAGACGTTTAATAAGGAGACTGCTACCGGGTCCTTTAGCAAGGTCGACAATGAGCTGGTCAACAGACGGGTGGATCCCTATATCCTCAACCGTATGGATGGGGTGACCAGCAGCGTGCTTTTTAACAAGAATCTTGTGAGCGGCAGCAATGCCTCCGCTATTACCATCCGGGGCCGGAGCACCATCTTTGCCAACCCCGATCCACTGATCGTCATCGACAATTTTCCCTATTCCGGTGATGTGAATAATATCAATCCCGACGACGTGGAAAGCATCACCGTACTAAAGGATGCGGCGGCGGCTTCTATCTGGGGCGCCTTTTCGGGGAATGGGGTCATCGTGATCACGACGAAAAAGGGGAGATACAACCAGGCTCCCCGGCTTAGCTTTAATACCAGCCTGACCGTCGGACAGAAACCGAATCTGTATTATCAGCCTATTCTTTCTTCCAACGATTATATCGATGTGGAGCAATACTTGTTCCATAAGGGCTTCTATAATCAGCAGGTAAATAATCCCCAGCATCTTGCGCTCTCACCGGCGGTGGAGATCCTGTATGCGGATAGCCTGGGGCAGCTCTCTCACGCCGATGCGCAGACCCAGCTCGATGCCTTGCGCGGACAGGATACCCGCCGCGACCTGGATAAATATTTCTACCGGCATAGTCTCAACCAGCAGTATTCGCTGCAGCTTGCCGGGGGCGGTACGCGTAATCAATACTTTTTGTCGGCCGGTTATGACCGCGATCTTAGTAACCTTGTCCGTAATGAGTACAACCGGATCACGCTGAATGGGAATAATACCTATTGCCTGGTACCGCAGAAGCTGGAGATCAGCACGGGGTTGTCGTTTACGTCCAGCAAGATGTACAACAACAATAGCGGCACCATCAGTACCATCTATCCTTATTCGAGACTGGCGGATGCCAATGGAAATGCCTTGTCGATCCCCTACCAGCTTCGGGCCTCCTATGCCGATACGGCCGGGGGCGGGCAATTGCTGGACTGGCATTATCGTCCCCTGGATGAATTGCGGAATGCGGATAATACCACCGGGTTGATAGATTATCGTCTCAATATCGGGGCGCGTTATACGATCCGAAAAGGTTTGAATGCAAGGGTCTATTACCAGTATGGACAGGGCAGCACCGATGTACAGAATTACCAAAGCCAACTGGCCTATTCCACCCGTTATCTGATCAATGAGTATACCCAACCGGGTCCGGGCGGGACGTTTACGATGCCCATCCCGCTTGGCGGGATCTTTGACGACATCGTCACCAGCTATCAGGCGAATAATATCCGCGGACAGCTTTACTATGATGATTCCGCGATTGCCGGTGGTATCCTGAATGCGATCGCGGGTGCGGAGATGCGGGATGTGGAAGGCAATATTAATACGACGCGTCTTTATGGTTATACGAAGGGGGAGGCAAGCAGTATGGCGGTGGATTATGTGGATGTATACTCCTTATACTCTTCCGGTCAGCAGACCCGGATCCCCTATCTCGATCAGAAGACCGGCACCTCCGATCGTTTTGTTTCCTATTATACAAATGCGGCCTATACCTACCGGCATCGTTATATTCTTTCCGCCAGCGCCCGGAGGGATGAATCCAATCTTTTTGGCGTAAAGGCCAATCAGAAGGGCGTTCCGTTATGGTCGGTCGGGGGCGCCTGGGAGGTCTCCAAAGAGGACTTCTATCATTTGTCCTGGCTTCCTTTTCTAAAACTACGGGTCACCAATGGTTACAATGGAAATGTGGATCGCAACGTATCGGCATTTACGACGGCCAATATCAATAATATCAACAATATTTACGGGGCCACCAATTTCCTTATCGTAAACCCACCCAATCCTTCCCTGCGATGGGAGCGGGTCAATATCCTAAATGCGGGGATCGATTTTTCCACAAAGAAAAATCATGTCGGGGGCAGCCTGGAGTATTATATCAAGTCGGGTAAGGACCTGATCGGGCAGAGTCCCGTGGATCCTACCACCGGGGTCGTTCAATTTACGGGGAATACATCGGATATGCGGGCAAATGGGATCGACCTTACGCTGCACACCAATGCCGATATAGGGCGGGTACATTGGAACAGCGTCTTGTTGTTTAGCTTTGTCCGGGACAGGGTGACCACCTATAAGGCAAGCCTGGGGCCTGTGATCAATTATTTTTATCCGGGTACTCCCAATCCCCTGGCGGGTCATCCTCTTTATTCGGTCTATGCTTTTCGCTGGGCGGGTCTGGATCCCCAGACCGGTGACCCACGGGGCTGGCTGGACGGTAAGATCACCAATAATTACAATAACGTCCTGAATTCTTCGGATCTCAGCAACCTGGTCTACAAGGGACCTGCCAATCCCCCCTATTTTGGCAGCTGGCGGAATAGTTTTAATTGGAACCATTGGGAGGTCTCGTTTAATATCGTTTATAAGCTGGGATATTTTTTCCGGAGGAATTCTATTTCTTACACGAGCCTTTTTAGCGGAATATCGCACGGGCATCCTGATTATGAGCGACGCTGGCAGAAGCCGGGTGATGAACTGTATACCAATGTGCCCTCCATGACCTACCCGGCCAATCTCTCCCGGGATAATTTCTACCAATATTCGGAGGTCCTGCTGGAGAAGGGGGATCATATCCGGTTGCAGGATCTTCAGCTTAGTTATGATATTTTACGGAATAATGTCCATCGGCTGCCCGTGCGATCGATCCGGTTGTATGGTTATGCAAACAATATCGGGATCCTCTGGCGGGCGAATCACCAGGGGATCGACCCGGATTATATCATGTCCATACCCAATCCCCGGACCCTGGCCCTTGGTGTAAAAGTGGATTTTTAAAACTATGACCATGAAACCATTTTCTTTTTCCCGGATAGGTGTACTCGTTTTGCTGCTGGCGGGTTTGGGGATGATCGTCTCCTGCAGCAGGAGCAGCTTCCTTGATAAAAAGCCAAACACCACGCTGGTGGTACCCTCGACGCTGGCGGATTTTCAGGCACTCCTGGATAATACGGCTGTCATCGGCCAGGTACCCGTCCTGGGAGAGATATCGGCCGATAATTTTTATGCCGGCAACAATTCCTGGACGACACTGGATGTTGCGGAAAAGAATGCCTATATATGGGCTTCCGATATTTTTGGAGGTCAGGGGCAGGACCAGGATTGGGATGTGCCGTACCAGCAGGTGTTCTATGCAAATGTGGTATTGGAGGGGTTGCCGGGCGTGCGGGTGGATAGCAGCAACGTCACGCAGTGGAATGCCATAAAGGGAGCTGCCCTGTTCACCCGGGCCTTTGCTTTTTACAACCTGGCCCAGCTTTTTGCACCGGTTTATGACAGCGCCACGGCAGGTACCGATCTTGGCATCCCTCTCCGACTTTCTGCGGATATCAATGCCGTCTCGGTCCGTTCGTCTGTCCAGCAGACCTATGACCAGATCCTTTATGACTTGCACCTGGCCGAGACCCTTTTGCCTTCGGCTGTTCCTTTCTACAATCGGAACCGTCCTTCTTTACCGGCTGCACAGGCCCTGCTGGCGAGGGTTTATTTGAGTATCCGGGATTACGCCAATGCAAAATTATCTGCCGATAGTTGTCTTCAGACCTATCCCGGTTCCCTGATGGATTATAATACGCTGGATGCGACAGTCTCGTATCCTATATCCAAGCTAAATACCGAGACGCTCTACCAGGCCAACTTTCTGATGTATACGCAGATCCTGGCCGGCAATTTTTATCAGCAATGCGTCATCGATTCGGTGCTGTATCAATCCTATGCATCCAATGATCTGCGTCGGGTCATCTTTTATCGGACCACGAGTACCGGTTCGCCTTATCTGAAAGGAAGCTATAATGGAACTGCTTATCTGTTTGGGGGTCTGGCGATAGATGAGGTCTATCTTATCCGGGCGGAAGGAAGGGCCCGGATGGGGGATTACAATGGTGCAATGGCTGATCTGAATAGCCTGTTGAGTACCCGGTGGCGGATGGGAACCTTCCCGGGTTTTTCGGCTTCCACAGCGGCGGAGGCGTTGGATACCGTCCTGCTGGAAAGAAGAAAGGAACTGGCCTTCCGGGGTCTGCGCTGGACTGATCTGCGAAGGCTGAACAAGGAAGGATACAATATCACGATCGCCCGCAATCCCGATGGGCAAATTCATACGTTGAAGCCGGTGGATCTTCCATTATATACATTACCCATTCCTCCCGACGTCATCGCTTTCACCGGGATGCCGCAAAACCCGAGATAGAAATGGTGGGAAGAATGGGAATGTAAGAGCGCTAGCTATTTTTTATTCTCTTTCACTTTTGTTGCCTGGAACTGGACGTTATCATAGTTGCCCTGCATGTAGGGAGTATACGTAATACCGTTGAAAGCATAGGTGCAAACGTTGGCCGAGCTCTGGCAGATGTAATCGGTGCCCAACTCTCCGGCTGGTATATACGCGGTACCATTGTAAAAATAAAGCGTATCTATTTTTGCATGATGCGGCCGTGTGGCCATCGCGCCGCCGACGCTTAAGATGATCGCCAGAGCCATAAATGTCCATTTGATCTTGTTCATACGAAACTGTTTTTGTTTTTGTTAATGAATATTGATTTGAAGTACTTCCGACGCTGAAGGGTAATTCCTAAAACAGACAAGACCACAAAAAAAAGGTTAAACACGAGATGCTGGTTCCAGGTCAGGTGTTTGATGACACCGCCACAGGAACAGGGAACATACCGGAAAAAATGTAAGAGGATAAACACTGAATAAACCGTAAATATGCTCATGAGCGCCAGGGAGGCGTAAAAGCCCGCCAGGCGCGTGGGTTCGAAGATCAATGACAGGGCAACGGCGATCTCCGTAAGGGGGATGAACCAGATCAGGAACGGGGTCCATGAATTTGGGAAGGGCTGGTTGTTCATCTCTCCTTTGAAGACCTCAAAATCGAGGAATTTACTTAGGCTGGCATAAAGGAAAAGCATTATCAATAGGGCGGCGACGCACTCAATGAATACCTGTCTTCTGGACATAATTAATTAATAAAAATGTTTTGCAAGAAGCTTGCTTAAGCTACAGTTGATAATAAGGTAATCAAGGAGGGATAAGAGTAGGTCATCGACGGTCGGGTACGGTTAGAAGGGGATAAAAGGAGAAGGTTCAGGTGTGGTTGGTATTCTGATTTTAAATATCGTTATTATTGACAAATCCTCCAAAATCAATTACAAAATATATTCAGGATACAGAATAACCCGTATTCTCTTTACTACGGTTGGTCTTAATTATACTTATTATTTTTTAATGGATGTATGATAATTTTTATTGAAGATGATCGTTACGTTTTGTGACTGCATTGGAGTAGATCTTACACGAAACATAACAAAAAGAAAAAATTATGCGGAATCGTTCCTTTTACCTGCTCGTGGCGTTGTTCTTCCTATTGCTGTCCTTTCGGGGAGTTTCCCAGGATGTACAATATGTATACCGGGACCCTCCCTTTGTTACGTCCGTTCTCCAGGAACATAATACGATCCGTGGTGCGTTACAGTTGCCTGCGATGACCTGGTCGGAGGATCTTGCCAGGGATGCGTTGGTCTGGGCGCGGCATCTTGCTTCTATCGATCAGGGTCAGCATGATCCGTCCGCGAGGGGGAAGGAGGGGGAGAATATCTGGTGGGGGACTACCGGTGCGTTCAGCTATGGGCAGATGGTTGGTTTTTGGGGGAGCGAGAGGAAGGTGTTTAAATATGGCGTTTTTCCCGATTGCCGTACTAATCATTCGGCTGTTGTTGGTCATTATACGCAGATCGTATGGAAGAATACGTTGTCGGTAGGATGTGCGCTGGCCAGCAATGGGAAAACGGATTATCTTGTCTGCCGGTATTCGCCTCCGGGAAATGTGGAGGGGGAGAAGCCCTATTAGAAGACTCCCGAAGCATCTACCACCCCGTCCATGGTGATCCCCATATGACTTTCGTCATAGACGCATTGTCCGTTACGGATGAGCAGGATCTGGGGGGATTCATGATCTATCTTAAAAGTATCGGCTATTTTATTGGAGACCGGGCGATAGCGGATCAGGTCCAGGTAATAGAAATCGATATCGGCGGGTGGCTGGGATCTTTCCAGCCGGTTCTTTACCAGGGCGCTGGTGGAGCAGCGGGTGCTGTGTTTAAAAATAAGCTGGGGACGGCCGGCCGATCTTTCCCGAATTTCTTCCAGTTGGGTCTCGTTGTGTAGTTCAATCCAATTCATGTGACTGTAACAAGATAAAATAAAAAAGGTTATCCAAGGATAACCTATATTTTAATTATTTTTCGGTCGGTGCCGGGGTTAGGGGACGGGCGAGGCCCGGATAGCGTTCCGCACGCGAACGGATCGGCTTAGCGTCCGCCGCCGCCATAACCTACATAGCCTTTCGACATGTTGCAACCACCTCTGGACGAAGCGCAGGAGGTAAATACAGCGGCTACAGCGATGAAGAGTGCTACGATTACGATGATCTTTCTCATTTTTGTGGTATTTAAGATTAAACGAACATTGATTGCCTGGTTGAAAAAGAGGAATTGGGACCAGGTAATTCAAAGGAAGGGATGCGGATTGGAGGCAGGCTTGGACCACAGGTCCAACGGCCGAAGGCCCGACATTAGTGGTTTTAAGGACGAGGGTTCACTTTTCAGAAAAACCCGAGGACGGAATGTTAAGTTGTTCGTAAGGATAGAGAAAGAATGTGTGACGATCAGGAGCTAAGGGATTAGCTGAGGACAAAGTAAATACAAAAATTCGGATTTGGCAAGCCCCGGTGGGGTGAAAAAAGGATTTTTTTGCTAATAAACTGATCTTGAATACATTTAAATAATTAAAACCTTTACGTGAAAGTACATTTTATTGCGATTGGCGGGAGTGTAATGCACCAACTGGCCATTGCCCTGCATAAAAAAGGCTATAGGGTGACCGGAAGTGATGACGAGATCTTTGAACCGGCCCAGTCCAACCTGGCCCGGGAGGGGCTCTTGCCGGCGGCGGTCGGGTGGTACCCGGAAAAGATCCATTCCGGGCTTGATGCCGTCATCCTGGGGATGCATGCCCGGGCGGATAACCCGGAATTACAGCGGGCGCGGGAACTGGGATTGGCGATCTATTCCTTTCCGGAGTATATCTACCAGGAAAGCCGGGGAAAGAAAAGGGTTGTCGTAGGGGGGAGTCATGGAAAGACGACTACTACGGCCATGATCATGCATATATTAAAGGAGTCCGGAAAGGATTTTGACTGGCTGGTAGGGGCCCGGCTGGAGGGTTTCGGCCAATCCGTCAGTATTACCGGCGCACCTGTCATTGTTTGTGAAGGAGATGAATACCCGGCCAGCGCGCTGGAACGGCGCCCAAAATTCCACTTTCTTTTCCCCCATATCGCGGTCCTGACCGGGATTGCCTGGGATCATATCAACGTTTTCCCAACTTTTGAGATCTACCTGGAACAGTTCAGGATCTTCCTGGACAAGATAGAGCCGGACGGGGTAGTCATATACAACCAGACGGACCCGGTTTTAAGGAAGCTGGTGGAGGAATACAGCGGGAAGCCGTTGCGAAAAATAGCCTATGGCATTCCTGCCCACCGGATCGAAAACGGCACAACAGTTGTAATGCTGGAGGGGCAAACCGGCACCCTGAAGGTTTTTGGGGAGCATAACTTATTGAATCTCCATGCCGCCTATTTGGTAGGGAAGGAATTGGGGATCGATGCGGCTGCTTTTCTCCGGGGGATGGCTTCTTTTGCCGGTGCTGCCAAAAGGCTGGAATTGCTGGCCACCAATGGGCAGGTCAATGTATACCGGGATTTTGCGCATGCCCCTTCGAAGGTGAAGGCAACGATCGAGGCGGTAAAAAAACAGTTTCCCGGGCGGGAATTGATCGCCGTGCTGGAATTGCATACGTATAGCAGTCTGAATGAGCAATTTCTGTCGGAATATATGGGCGCGATGGAGCTGGCGGACAAGGCGGCCGTATTTTATTCCCGGCATGCCCTGGAATTGAAGCGACTGCCTCCACTGACCGAAGAAACGGTAAAAGCAGGGTTTGGCAAGGCAGGATTGGCGGTTCTTCATGAAAAAGAAGAATTACAGGCCTGGCTGACGCAACAGTCTTACAAAAATGCTAATTTGCTGCTAATGAGCTCGGGTAATTACGATGGGTTGGACATCATTACCTTTGCCAACCAAATCACCCAATAGGTTTTTATAATTATTATGGAAGGAATGTTACAACTAACGCACCCTCTGGCTATCATTGACCTGGAGACAACAGGGGTCAATCTCGGAACGGACCGTATCGTAGAGATCGCCATTGTGAAGATCATGCCGGATGGGAAAAAGCTGGTAAAACGCAAGCTGATCAACCCGGAAATACCTATTCCGTCTGCCATTACCGACATCCATGGGATCACGAACGAGATGGTAAAGGATGCGCCGACTTTCCGGCAGGTCGCCAACGAATTAAAACAATTCCTGGACCATTGTGACCTGGCGGGGTATAATTCCAATCGTTTTGATATCCCCCTTCTGGCGGAGGAGTTCCTTCGTATCGGGATGGAGTTCGAAGGGAAGGGTCGCAAGCTGCTGGATGTGCAGAAGATCTTTCATATGATGGAGCAACGGACCCTGAGCGCCGCTTATCGTTTCTATTGCAATAAGGAACTGGAGGGCGCCCATCGTGCGGAGGCGGATGCGACGGCGACCTGGGAGGTACTGGTGGCCCAGGTGGGCAAGTACCCGCAGCTGGGCACCAATATCGACGCCATACTCAAGTGTATAGGGGAAGAGCAGGTGGTGGACTTTGCCCGTCGTTTTGTGCTGGAGAATGGGGTGGAGATCTTCAATTTCGGGAAGCACAAAGGCCGTGCCGTAGCGGATATCCTTAAGGCGGAGCCTCAATATTATGACTGGATGATGAAGGGAGATTTCCCGTTGCATACAAAGCAAAAACTGACCGAAATATTTAACCGGACGATGTTAAAAAAGGGATAATAAGAGGATGGCCGGGTGACCGGGATGCAGACAATCCTGCTGAAAATTGTATTTTTGTATCTTAATTATAATCTGGCAGTTGGAAAAGATCGTCATCATACCTACGTACAACGAAAAGGAGAACATTACACATATCCTGGAAGCCATCTTTCAACTGGAGCAGGGTTATCATGTGCTGGTGATCGATGATAGCTCCCCGGATGGAACGGCGGACATCGTCCGGCGGCATCAGAAGAAATATCCCGGTCAGCTCTTCCTGGAAGAACGTCATGGCAAGCTGGGGCTGGGTACGGCATATATCCATGGATTCAAGTGGGCTGTCCGTAATGATTACCAGTTTATTTTCGAAATGGACGCCGATTTTTCCCACAACCCCAAAGACCTGGACCGGCTTTATGCCGCCTGTAAACACGAGGGGGGCGATGTGGCGGTCGGCAGCCGTTATGTAAAGGGGGGAGGCAATGTCAACTGGCCCCGCGACCGTATTTTACTTTCCCGGGGCGGTTCGATGTATACGCGTCTTATCCTTTGGATGCCGGTACAGGATCCTACGGCTGGTTTTATGTGTTACCGGAAGGAGGTCCTGGAGACGATCAACCTGGATCAGATCCGTTTTGTCGGTTATGCCTTCCAGATAGAAATGAAATTTGCCGCCTGGAAACTGGGCTTTAAGATAAAAGAGGTGCCGATCATCTTCGAGGACCGCAAGTTCGGGGTTTCGAAGATGAATAAGGGCATCGTAAAGGAAGGTATTCTCGGTGTGTTGAATCTGCGCTGGCAGTCTTTATTCAAGAACTACCGTAACCGGGTGAAGAATGATGTATTACCTATGTCTTCTTTTTCCCAGGAAGCCATTGCGGAGTCAAAATAATCTAAATAACAGGGTAAGACAAGGCAAATAAATTTGCCGGGGCCAATAAATTGAAGAAAGCATTTATCCAGTTACATATTGCCGTCCTGCTTGCGGGACTTACCGGGATCCTCGGTAAACTGATCCACCTCAACGAGGGTTTGCTGGTTTGGTACCGGCTGATGCTCACTGCCCCTTCGTTATGGATATTGGCGGTCCTGCGCCGGCAGGCGATCCGTATCGACAGAAAAGATCTCTGGCGCATTTTTGGGATCGGGGGTATTGCGGCCCTGCACTGGGTGACCTTTTATGGCAGCATTAAATATTCCAACGTTTCGGTCGGTCTGCTTTGTTTTTCCGCGATCGGGTTTTTTACGGCGCTGATCGAACCGTTGTTATTCCGCCACCGGATCGACTTTGTCGAATTGTTGCTGGGGGCCCTTGTCATCGTCGGGATCTTCTTTATTTTCCAGGTGGACCCTCATTATAAGACCGGTATCATCATCGGGTTGATCTCATCTTTGCTGGGCAGTCTCTTCCCGGTGCTGAACAAGCGGATCCTGCAGCGGGTTTCGGCGGAGAACGTTACTCTATATGAATTGAGCGGCGGTTTTCTTTTTCTTACGGCGCTGATGCCCTTGTATCTTCATCTCTTTCCCGTCGCCTCTCTCCTGCCTGGCTGGCAGGACTGGATCTGGCTGTTGATCCTTGCCTGGGCCTGTACCGTCCTGGCCTTTAATCTCTCGATGAGCGCCCTGAACAAGATCTCGGCCTTCACCGTGAACCTCAGCTACAACCTGGAGCCGGTTTATGGGATATTACTGGCCTTCTTTATATTCCGGGAGGACAAATATTTTAATGGAGGATTTTATATCGGGTTCTTTCTGATCGTCCTTTCCATTGTTTTACAGACCGTCCGTTTGCGGCGCAAACGATTAAAGCCTGCCTGAGGCGCAAGAGATTGAACCTGCCGGAAGCGCAAGCAGCTAAAGACCGTTCGACAAACTATCTTATGTATACAAGACGACTTTTTCACGGCATAGCCTGCTGCGGGTTGCTGCTGCTATGCGGTCGTGCCGGCGCCCAGGATCCTTTTGCAGCGTTTCCAACCCTTTTTGGTACCCCGCTGCATTATGTATGTTATGCTACCTCCGACAGCATCGTCATCGACGGAAAAGCGGATGAGCCTGTCTGGCAGAAGGTTCCCTGGACAGAAGATTTTTCCGATATAGAAGGTTCCATCCGGCAAAGGCCGTCGCTGCGGACAAGGGTGCGGATGTTATGGGATACGCGTTGTCTGTATATCTATGCCGAGCTGGAAGAACCCGGATTACAGGGCGGATTGCTGCAGCATGATACCATTATATACCAGGACAATGATTTTGAGGTCTTTTTAAATCCCGATAATACTACCCATAATTATTTTGAGCTGGAATTTAATGCCCTTGGTACGGTGATGGACCTTTTTATGTTCCGGCCATACCGGGATAGGGGTAAGGCGCTGATGAGTTGGGATGCGCAGGGGATGCGGAGCGCCGTTTACAGAAAGGGGACGCTGGATCATCCGGGGGATAAGGATGGGGGATGGGCGGTGGAGATGGCGATCCCGTTGTCGACGCTGCGATTCTACGGCGACCCGCCGCCGCGCGACAGTTCCTTATGGCGGATCAATTTTTCCCGGGTGGAATGGGATTGGGATATAAAGGAAGGCCGGTATGTCAAGCGGACGGACCCTGCCACCGGTCGTCCATTGCCCGAGCACAACTGGGTATGGTCGCCGCAGGGGATCGTGGATATGCATGCGCCGGAACGATGGGGGTATCTGCAGTTCTCATCGCGGCCGGCGGGGAGTGATCCGGTTGTGTTTGTATTGCCGGCGGAGGAGAAGGCGAGGAAGTATCTTTGGCTGATCTATTACAAGCAACGCGAGTTCCGGAACAGACAGGGGCGGTATGCCGCTTCTTTGTCCGAGCTTGGCCTGTCGGAGGGAGAGATCAGGGATAATGGGCAGGTATACCGGATCGGTTTGGAGAGTGTCCCCCTGCAATTTACGGCTACTATCCACCGTGAGGGGGGGACTGGGTTATTGGCGATCGACCAGGATGGGATGATAGAACGGAGGCCGTGAAATGATTATTCTCTACATTTGTCCAAAATGCGACCTTCTTATGAAACTAGAGCGATATGAACTTAAAGCTGAGAAGTCCCTGATGGTTTTTGAATTCGTAAGTGAGGGCCCAAAAGGGCAAATTCCTAAATTGGTGCAATTCGGAGAAACGAATTTAAAAGACTTGTATAATTTGGCCTTTGGCGATAAGGATATATCTACTGGAGAGATCAGTGATTCTGTCGTTTCCAATAACAGCGATAGTGATAAGGTTTTAGCGACCGTAGTTGCAACAGTATATGCTTTTACGGACAGACATCCGGGGGTCTGGGTTTATGCAACCGGCAGTACAATGTCAAGGACACGATTGTATCGGATGGGTTTAACTAAATATTTGCAAGAGATAATGGAAGATTTCGACTTATATGGCCAAAAGAAGGGCGAATGGGAATTATTTGAAAAAGGGGTAGAATATGAAGCATTTCTTGTTCAGAGAAAAAATGATTAAATTTGCTATATGAAGGTGAAGGACTTAAATAAGAGTAAATTACCTGTGGTCCGAATCGACAATTCCCTGGAAAAGTACAAAGACAAAGTGCTTTTTAAGGATAAGTTGGATAAGGCTAACCAGATGCTGAAAACAATCGGACTTCCCAAGTCCAGAAAACAGTCTGGCTAATCAATTGGCAGTAAAGTCCGTGTAATTTTGCAATAACCATTGTCTGATTTTTCGCCGCATGCTTAAGCCGCCTGGCTGCTGATATACCGTACGAGGCTTCTTTTGGCGATAGGCAATAGGGTCTCGTCCACGGGAAATTTCAATTCGGTCTCGATCGAATATACGGCGGGGTTTGGCAGCCCGGTCTTTACCCGAATCAGCTCGGCCTTGATGTTCTCGTAGGTATTTACCAGGTTGCGGGCCCAGCTGTCGACATATTCGGTGCGGATGCTGCGGTATTTTTCATCGTGCTTTTCAAAAAAGCTGAGGCGGTATTGATAGACGCGGGTATTGGAGTAATTGCCTTCGCTGAGAAAGAAATATCCTTCATGGATATCCAGGGGCACCAGCCCAACGGGATAGATGATCAGCTTTTCCTCTACAAATTCATAGATCTCGGTGCCGTTGCTGATGGCGCCCTTCATTTCCTGTGTGGCGTAGTTGATGATATCTTCGAGCTCCTGCATCAGTTCGTCGTCTTCGATCATCTGTTCATACAGCACCTGTAGCTTTTCGATCTGGACGCCCGTCAGTTTTTTGGGGAATTGTTCCTGCAGGTATTTTTTGTTTTCCCGGAAGGCGGCGAGGTTATTATAATGGAAGATGATCTCGGCCAGCTGCGGGTAGAGCTTATTCTGGTTGAAGTACTGGTGGATCTCCTGCAGGTAGGCGAGGAGCGTGTACTTTTTCAGCTCAAAATCGATATAGCCATCGGCGAACCAGGTTTCGGATAATGTCTTCATTGGATCTTCATTTAAAAGGCGGAACCGCGGTATGCGGTTCGACCAAAGGTCAGACTTACTGAATATACGAAGATCCTTTCAGATTTGCAAGAGGGGGAACGTTAAAAACCGGTACCGGCCGCGACTAGAATTCCCTGTCCACGGAGAAGTTTTCCAGCTCACGGGTGACCGCGGTGAGGAAGGTGGCTCCGAGGCTGCCGTCCACGATCCGGTGGTCATAAGAAAGGGACAGGTACATCATATGCCGGATGACGATGGCATCGCCTTCGGGCGTTTCCATGACAACGGGGCGTTTTTTAATAGCGCCTACGGCCAGGATCGCCACCTGTGGCTGGTTGATGATCGGGGTGCCCATCAGGCTGCCGAAAGTGCCTACATTGGTCATCGTGAAGGTGCCGCCCTGGGTATCTTCCGGTTTTAGTCTCCCGTGACGGGCATTGTCCGCGAGGGTGTTGACCTGGCGGGCCAATCCTGTAATGTTGAGCTGGTCGGCGTGACGGATGACGGGGACGATGAGGTTGCCGGTTGGCAGGGCCGTGGCCATGCCGATATGGATATCTTTTTTTATGATGATCTTGTCTCCGTCGAGGGAGCTGTTGATCAGCGGATACTTTTTGATACAGCGGACGATCGCCTCGATAAAAAGGGGGGTGAAGGTGAGCTTTGTATTCTCTCTTTTGTCAAACTCTTTTTTTACTTTTTCCCTCCACTGGACGAGATGGGTGACATCCGCCTCGGAGAAGCTGGTCACGTGCGGGCTGGTGTGTTTGCTGCGGACCATATGATCGGCGATCAGCTTGCGCATCCGGTCCATCTCTATGATCTCGACATTGCCGGAATAAGCGGCAACGGGGGAGGCGGAGGGGGTAGCGGGTATATTGGGTCGTACCGGGGTACCGACGGGGGCGCCGATGGGGGCGCCGGCAGCGGGGTAGCCACCGGGTTTTCTATCGGCTACATACCGGAGAATGTCTTTTTTTGTGACGCGTCCTTCGTTGCCGGTACCACCGATGGATTCGAGCTCGCTGAGGGGAACGCCTTCGCTGGCGGCTATGTTCAGCACCAGGGGGGAATAGAACCGGTGGGCGGTGCCGTTGTGTACGGCCGGGGCGGTTTGTGCCGCTGCGTTATAGGTTGTGGTGGTGTTGTATGTTGATTCTGTCGGGGTAGGGTGGTTGCCGGTTGGGGGCTGGTTGTTCTGTACCGGCGCTGAAGCGCCTGACGGGGCTAATGATGCGCCTTCGGCGTGTGCGGTGCTGGAGGTACGGATGCGGGCAATGACTGATCCTATCGGTACTACGTCATTTACCTGGAATAAAAGCTCTTCTACGACGCCGGCCGTTACGGAGGGCACTTCGGAGTCTACCTTGTCGGTAGCGATCTCCAGCAGGGTCTCATCTTGCTTAACGGTATCGCCGGGTTGTTTGTGCCACTTGAGGATGGTGGCTTCCATGATACTTTCACCCATTTTCGGCATGACCAGGTCAACAAGAGGCATAACGTTCGTTCGATTTAAGATGGATAATGAGGTGGCGCCCGGAAACCGGGCTCTACCGGCCAAAGGTAATTATTTAATATTAATCGACTTAAACGAAAAAAGGGGGCACTTCTATTGTTGAGATAAGATAAATTTCCTCAACAGATTCAGCGCATTTGTTGCCGTTAATTCAATATTCCGCTGGCGATCGAAGCGGAAGGAGAACTTTTGGGCCGAAATCTTTTGATTTTTATCACCAACGGCTATCCAGACGGTGCCTACCGGTTTCTCCGGGCTGCCTCCATCCGGCCCCATGATGCCGGAGGTCGCGACCACATAGTCGGTATGGAGCACCGACAGGGCGCCTTTTACCATTTCCCGGACGGTTTCTTCGCTGACGGCCCCGTTGTTCCGCAGGGTGTCGCCGGATACCTGCAGGACCGTTTCCTTGATCTCATTGGAATAGCTCACGACGGCTCCGTTGAAATAATGGCTGGAGCCGGGGATCGAGGTGATCAGATGGGCGATATAGCCTCCGGTGCAGCTTTCGGCCGTCCCTATCGTTTGGCTGCGTTCCTTTAGTATTTCGCCGATGGCTTCCTGCAGGGAGATATCCCGGTCGGCCACCATCCATTCCGCCACCCGGCCTTTCAGCAGATCGAACTGCTGCCGGAGGACGGCATTGAGCGTCGTTTCGTTGTCGCCCCAACCGGTGAGCCGCAGCCGTAACATCCCGTAATTCGGCAGATAGGCCAGCTTGAGGACGGGGGGGAGGGCCGCCTCAAAGTCCTTTATATGGTCGGCGAGGAAGGATTCGCCGATACCGGCTACCAGGAGGGTCCGATGGCGGATAAAAGGCAGCTTGAAGTGTTGCAGGAGGGAGGGGATGACAGTATCAGTCATCATTCCTTTCATTTCGTGGGGGACGCCGGGCATCGAGACGAAGATGCGGCCGTCTTTTTCAAACCACATACCGGGGGCCGTTCCCCTCCGGTTCGGGATGACGGTACAGGTATCCGGTACTTCCGCCTGTTGCAGGTTCCGTTCGATCATCGGCCGTTGCAGTTTTGCAAAGATGTTTTGTACGTTGGCGAGGGCTCCTTTATCCACGACCAGCTTACCCCCGAAATATTCGTTGAGCAGGGGCTTTGTGATGTCATCCGCCGTGGGGCCCAGTCCGCCGGTGATCAGGATGATACGGGCCCGGCGTGTTTCCTCCTCCAGGGCATCCAGGATATCGGCCTTTACATCGCCTACGGCCACCCGATGACCGACCCAGATCCCATATTTATTCAGTTCCTGCGCCATCCAGGCGCTATTGGTATCCACTACCTGTCCGATCAATAATTCATCCCCGATGGTAATAATACTGGCAATGATCTTTTCCATGCTGTAAATTTATTCCTTTCTTTGATCATTGAATACGGCATATGAACTATAAACTACTGATAGCACTGATTTGTTCGTTGACTGCCGCGCAGGCGGTCCTTTCCCAAACGATGGGAGAGCGGCTGGGAGCCGCCATACAAAAGCTGGAAGCCGATAGCACCTTGCGTCATGGGACCCTGAGCCTCCATGTGGAAGAGGCTGCTACCGGGGTCGTCGTATTCGACCTGAACGGGCAGGTGGGGCTGGCGCCGGCGAGCTGTCAGAAGCTGTTCACCAGCGTGGCGGCCCTGGACCTGCTTGGTGCGGATTACCGGTATGCGACCCGGCTTGGTTATCGCGGGAAGATCGAAGCGGGGGTGTTGGAGGGTGATCTTTGTCTGGCCGGCAGCGGAGATCCGACGCTGGGGAGCTGGCGGTATGATTCGACAAAAGAAGACGTCGTGCTGGGCCGGTTGGTCCAAGCGGTGAAAGGGGCGGGGATCCGGAGATATACGGGCCGGCTGATCGGAGAGGAAGGTCGTTGGGGGACGGAGTCGCTGCCGCGGGGCTGGATCTGGGAGGATATCGGGAATTATTATGGAGCAGGGGCCTGGGGACTGAACTGGCACGAGAACCAGTATGATGTCCGGCTAAAGTCGGGGACGGCGATCGGGGACCCGGCGGAAATTGCGGGTTTTCGGAATGAAGTACAGGGGCTGCAATGGATCAATGAATTGAAGACGGGTGCGCCGGGCAGCGGAGACAATGCCTATATTTATTTACCTCCATATAGTAAGATGGCTTTTTTGAGAGGGACGGTTCCGTTGCAAAAAGAGGAGACGGTCATCTCGGGTTCGATCCCGATGCCATCGCGGCAGGCGGAACTGCTGTTCCGGGATGCATTAAAGAAGGAAGGGATCGGGACGGAGGAAGGGGTGGGAACGAGGGAAGCGATAGGAACGAAGGAAGTGGCCGGCAGCAAGGGAGCCGATGTGATGACGAGGGATGCAGCGGCAAAGGACGCGGGAACGAAGGATGCGGCGGCCCGCGATGCGACGATATATATCGGGCAATCGGTTTCGCCCCGGCTGGACAGCATCAATTACTGGTTCCTGAGACGAAGCATCAACTTGTATGGAGAGGCATTGATAAAGACCATTGCGTTGGAGAAAACGGGAGAGGCTTCGACGGAAAAGGGGGCGGAGCTGGTGCGTGATTTCTGGGCGCAGCGGGGGATCGACCGGTCGGCTGTCCATATCATCGACGGGAGCGGTCTTTCTCCGCAGAACCGGGTGACGACGGATGCGTTGGTAAGGGTCTTACAATATGCCCGGACACGGCCCTGGTATCCTGCTTTTTATCAGGCCCTGCCCCTGATCAACAAGATGCATATGAAGAGCGGCGCGATCGGGGGAGCGCGGAGCTTTTCGGGTTACCAGGTGGCTGCTGACGGAAAGGAATACGTGTTTAGTATCATTGTCAACAACTATGACGGCTCTTCTTCCGAAGTGATAAAAAAGCTGTTCAACGTGTTGAATATATTGAAACCGTCCTGACCGGCGAATGGGAAAAAGGGGTATATTAGGGTCTCATCACCCCAAACCCGCCCACATGAGCGTACAGAATTACCGCAACCACAAGCGTACTATTTTTTTATTTCACGGGCTTACTTCGCTGGCGATACTAGCCTTACTGATCGGCTCCATTATCAACCTGCTGCATACTTCAAAGGAGGGGCTTTATTCCGCCAGCTTACTGGTCCTTGTATCGCTGATCCTCGTGAGCTTTTTTGTCTATATACGGCAGTTCCCGCTCCGGGTGCAGGACCGGGCGATCCGGGCGGAGGAGAACCTGCGTCATTATATCCTTACCGGCAAGCCGCTGGACAAGCAGCTGACCCTGCGACAGATCATCGCCCTGCGGTTTGCCGGCGATGAGGAGTTTGTCCGGCTGGCGAAAAGGGCCGTCGATGAAGCATTGAGCAGTGACGAGATCAAACGCGAGATCAGGGATTGGCGGGCCGATCATTGCCGGGCATGAAGAAAGGCCGCAGGCGGCGGGCCATTTCTTCCGGCATCACCGTCTTTTCCATTGTGTGGACCTTTACAAAATAAAGCAGCACCTTCCCCGAGGTGAGCAGTTTGCCTTTCTCGTTATAAACTTCCTGGTTGAATTCGATGCGATGGTCTACCGGCAGTTCCTTTAATACCGTTCGTATGGTGAGGAGGTCGTCGTAACGCGCCGGCCGGATGAACTTTGCCGTAAATTCAATGACGGGCATGATGACACCGGTGGACTCCACATCCTTATAGCTAAAGCCCAGCTGGCGGATGGATTCTACCCGTCCTACCTCGAAATACTGGGCATAGTTGCCATAGTACACTATATTCATCTGATCGGTCTCGGCATAGCGGACGCGGACCTGTGTTTCGCTGGTAAACATGTTGCATAAATTTAAAAAGAGCTACCAGCCTTTTGGGGCGGCCCAACATTTGCAAAGAATTATTTCCCCATCATTCCATCCACGCTAATCCTGCCCGGTCCCGTCATCAGGAGGGAGAAAAAAGCGGCGAGGTAGAGGTAGACCTGTTCGTGCCCTGCCTGGATATGTCCTTTGTGGACGAGGAAGGCGGCTACGCCCATGCTGATCACCAGCACGAGGGCGGCAAAACGGGTGAACAGTCCCAATACCAGCAGGAGGCCGCAGAATACCTCCGCAAAGATGACCAGCACCAGGGACCAGCGGTGGCCGATGTGCAGCGGATCGGGAAAAACGGATTGGAGATTGCCGAAATGCATCATTTTGTCAAAGCCGTACATGATACAGACCAGCAGACCGGTAGTGAGACGAAGGACGAGGGCGGCCAGGTTGAAAGCGTTCTCGGAATAGGCTGTAGATAAGAATCTCTTCATGAATGATCAGGATTTTAAGCCTCTAAGATAGAGGAACCAAATGAAATGTTAATGTATACAGTTATCCACACGTGTTTGGAACGATGTTTGGTAAACGGTAAAATAAGTAGAAACTTTATCGCGTTAAAAACACCAATAACGCCCGAGACGAGAATACAAAATCAAATCATTTTCCAGTGAAGCATACTGTATTGTCTTTTTTCGTCCTTCTTCTCAGCTCTTCGTCATTTGCTCAGCAGACCAGATATTTTGACGACCCGCAAGCTGGTTTCAAACAGGCAAAGGACCTTTTCCAGCAATCCTATTACAGCCTGGCCTACCCTATATTCAAAGAGCTGAAATACACTCTCCGGGAGACCGACCGGAGCAATAATTCCGTTGAGTATGAAGATGTAAAATACTACTATCTCGTCTGCGCCCTGGAGCAGAACGACGTGACGGCCGTAGCGGCGGCCCAGGATTATATCGATCTGGAAAACAATGCTCCCCGGGTAGGGATGCTCAGTTTTCACCTGGCAGAATACCACTTCCGGCACAAGGATTATACGGCGGCGGTCCATCTTTATGAGAATGCCGATATCGACAACCTGAGCAACCGGGAGATCGCCGATCTGAAGTTCCACCAGGGATATGCCTATTTTACACAAAAGCAATTCGATAAGGCGCTCCCCCTCTTCAACTCCATCCGGCAGCTGTCTTCGGACCCCAATTATATAGACGCCAACTATTATTACGGGTTTATATCGTTTTATCAAAAGAAATACAGTGATGCCCTTGCCGCCTTTACCGTGGTGGAAAACAATCCCACCTATGAAAAGGTAGTCCCTTATTATGTGGCCAACATCTATCTCGTACAGGGACAGAAGGAAAAGGCCATCGACTATGCGGAGGCGCGTCTGAAGAAAGGCAACCAGTATTATGATGCCGAGATGCGGCAGCTGGTGGGGCATGGCTATTATGAAAAGCAGGAGTTCGGGAAGGCGCTGCCTTACCTGGAACAGTATGTGAGTCAATCGAAGAAGGTAAACAAGGAAGACCTGTACGAACTCAGCTATTGCTATTACCAGACAAAGAACTGGAACAAGGCCATCGCCGGTTTTAAGCAGCTGGGCGGCAACCAGGATTCCCTGGCGCAGAATTCCATGTACCTGTTGGGAGATGCTTACCTGAAGACGGGGCAGAAGGCCAATGCCCGCAATGCCTTTTTGTTCTGCTCCATGAACAGCAGCAATCCCAAACAGAAGGAGATCTCGAAGTTCAACTATGCCAAGCTTTCCTATGAGCTGGGTTACCAGGATATCGCCTCGACGGAACTGCAGGATTTCCTCCAAAAATATCCCAACTCGGAATACAACCGGGAGGGGAGGGAGCTGTCGGTCAGCATCCTGGCCAATACCAACAACTATAAGGATGCGATGACGCTCCTGGACAGCCTGGATCATCCTTCGGAAAACGCCCGGCGGCTGGTGCCCCGGATCCTCTATGGCCGTGCGACGGAGCTGGTGAATGACGGGTTGCTGCTACAGGCGAACGATCTGCTGGACAAAGCCTTAAAGGATCCCTTTAACGCCAGCGTCCTGCCCTATGTCCAGTTCTGGAAGGCGGAGATCGCCTACCGGCTGAATAAGATCGATGACGCCATCCGGTATTATATGGAATACCTTAAGAGCGGGAATACCAATGGAGAGGTAAGTCCGGACAATGCCAGATACAACCTGGGGTATTGTTTTCTGAAAAAGGAAAATTACCACCAGGCACAGGGATTTTTCGAACAGGTGGTCCGTACGCCCCGGATCAATTCTTCTCCCATGGAGCAGGACGCCTATGTCCGCGATGCGGATTGTTATTATATGAACCGGGATTTCAAGACGGCGCTGAATATGTATAATAAGGTGCTGGACCTTAGCTGGCCGGCCAGTGATTATGCCACTTTCCAGAAGGCGATGATCGCGGGGGTGAATAACGGAAAGGAGAAGATCACGCTGCTGAATTCGATCAGCCGTAAGTATCCTTCTTCCAGTCTGGCGACCGATGCCAATATGGAGATCGCGGGTACCTTGCTGGCGGGCGAGCAATACCGGGAGGCGCTGCCCTATCTGAAGAACGTGTTGCATGCCAGCGGGGAAGATGCGTTGAAGCCAAGGGCCTATCTGCGGTCGGGGATCGCCTGGTATAATCTCAATAACAATAAGGAGGCATTGAACCAATATGACTCTTTGCTCCGGCAGTTCCCCAATTCCCCGGAGGCGCAGGATGCGCTGGATAATGCCAAGACCATTTATGTGGAAGAGGGACGGTCCAGCGAATATGTCAATTTTGCAAAGGGCATGGGTGTGGAAGTAAGCGCCAGCCAGGAAGACCAGCTTGCCTATGAAGAGGCGGAGGTCCAGTTCAATAACGGCAATTTTGCGGGCGCCAGCCAGCGGTTCGAAGCCTACCTTGCAAAGTTCCCCGAGGGAAAATATTCACTCGAAGCAAACTATTATAAGAGCGAGATCTATTTCTCCCAGAAGGACTGGGCAAAGGCGGCGGAGGGATATGCGGCGGTGGCGGACAAGGCGCCCAACAAGTTCGGGGAGAAGTCGCTGTTACAGGCGGCCCGTCTTTACTTTTTCGATCTCAAGGACTATACAAAGGCGGAAAAATATTTCAGCAAGCTAAAGGATTTTGCCAGCGGCCAGGAAAATAAAATGGAGGCCATGCGGGGATTATTACGAAGCCAGTACCAGTTGGAGAAGTGGCCGGATGCCGTGGCCAATGCAAAGGACCTGCTTACGCAGAAAGGGTTGAGCACGGATGACAAGGTGCTGGCCAATATGGCCATTGCCAAATCTTACCAGGTCAACAACCAGTGCGAGACGGCGCTTCAGTATTTCCGGATCGCGGCGGGTCTTACCAAGTCGGCCTATGGGGCGGAGGCCAGGTATGAGATCGCCGATTGTCTTTTTCATCAGAACCAGCTGAAAGATGCCGAGAAGGCTTCTTTTGAAGTGATCAATAAATCCGGCTCCTATGAGGAATGGGTCACCCGGGCCTATTTGTTGCTGGGGGATATCTATTTTGCCGAGAAGGATTATTTCAATGCCAAGGCCACCTATCAGAGTATCATCGACAACGCCAAGATAGAGGATCTGCGCAAACAGGCGCAGCAGAAGCTGGCTACGGTGACGGAGGAAGAACAGAAGGGAAGTAAGGTAGAGGGAGGGCAACAATAAAGGAGAAGGCCGGTAGGAAGGGGGAATGAGCGGCGGTAGGGGCCGGAGGTTGAAATTAATAAATACCAGAAAACGATCCATGTATAAAAAATCATTATTCTTTTTGGCATTTGCCGTATTGGGGATCTGTCTTTGTGCAACGGCGCAGGATACGACCAAACGCAGGAGCATCGATATCACCTCTTCTTTCAAGCCGGTGTTGCGGGAAGCGGTAAAGATCAATTTCAACGCGGCGCCTCCGGTGGCGGATACTTCCAGACCCCGGCTGACGTATACGATCCCTGCCCAGTACCTGTTCCTCAGCTATCAGCCGGCGGATATGAAGCCGGTTGCCTTGCAGCGGGATTCGCTTACTCCCTGGGAAAATTATAACTATATCAAAGTGGGGGTGGGGAATGTCCATCTGCCTTATATCCGGACTGGTTTTAGCTTTGGGGACGGTAAGAGTAGTTTTTTTAACGTCTTTGCCAACCAGCTGAGCTCAAAGGGCAGTCTGCCCTTTCAAAAGAACAGCCTGACGGATGTAAAGCTCATGGGTACGGTAAAGACCGCCAACAATATGGAATGGGATGGCAGCATCGGGTTTAAGAACGATGCCTATTGGCTGTATGGGTTCCGGCCGGACAGTTTAAAATATACCAGCGATCAGCTCAAGCAGACCTTCTCTACCTATGAGGGAAAGCTGAGCTTTAGAAATACGGTGCCTACTGAATTCGGGCTGTTGTATCATCCCAATCTGCGGGTTTCCGTCTTTACCGACAATCATCATCCCGGGGGGACCGAATCGAATACCGTTCTGAACCTGCCCCTGGAAAAGACATTGGGTAAGAAGTTTGCGTTTGACCTGGGCTTTACCGCCGACCTCACGCATTACAACCTGCCTGCGGGTCCGAATGGTTCCGGTCTGTCATCGGGGCCGGCCCAGAACAACAATGTCTATCTCGTGACACCGGCCTTCCTTGTAAAGACCACCAATCTGTTCCTCCAGGCCTCGGTCGTTCCTTCCTGGGATAACAAGGACCTTCATGTATTACCCAATTTTATAGCGAATATTTCTACCGACGACCAACGGTTCACCGTTCAGCTGGGTTGGATCGGTTATTATGACAAGGGTTCGTATCAGCGGTTCGAGTCCATCAATCCCTGGCTGGCCCAGCCCGGAACTTTGCTGAATACAAGGGTGCAGGAACGATATGCGGGTTTTAAGGGTTCTTTGGACAATCATTTCACGTATGCGGCCAAGGTAGGGTTCATTTCGTATAAGAACATGCCGCTTTTTGTCAATGATACGCTGAATGGCGGCAAGCAATTCGATATCCGGTATGAAAGCTCTATGCAGGTGCTCCAGCTCCATGGGGAGCTGAGCTATATACAGGGGGAGACCTTTAATGTGACGGCCAGTCTGAATGTGAACCAATATTCGCAGCTGAAGACCGAGCCCAAGCCCTGGGGCCTCCTGCCGGTGGAGTTCAATACCTCTCTGAAGTGGATGGCTTTCAAGGATTTCTGGGCCAAGATGGACCTGTTTGCCTTCAACGGCGATCAGTACCGGGCCACCAATGGGGAGTCTTTTAAGGGGAATAGCGGGGTGGACATGAACGCAGGGGTAGAATACCGGATCGCCCGGCAGCTGAACCTTTGGTTCCAGGTGAACAACCTTTTTAACGACAAGTACGAGCGCTGGCATCAATACCAGGTCTATGGGATCAATGTTTTGGGGGGAATCGTGTTTTCTTTCGGCCAAAAATAATAGATTCGCGCATTCCTAACATTCATTTAAAAGGAAGAGCCATGTTCCAGGTCTTGAATGCCTATTTATTCCAGCACAGAAGCATCAGTATCCCCGGTTTGGGCACCATTTACCTGGAAACCCTGCCTGCCAATGTGGATGTGGCCGATCGCACCATCCTGCCGCCTGTCTACCGGTTCCGTTTTGATAAATATTTCGATGCCCCCGACAAGGAGTTCTTTTCCTATATCGCAGCCCAGCGTAATATACTTGATTATGAGGCTATTAAATGGTATAATGAATTCTCTTTTACCTTGCGTAACCGGATCCGGACCGAGGACCTGGTAAGCTGGGATGGGGTAGGGATATTAAAAAAAGACGCTTCGGGAAATGTGGTCTTTGAATCACAATCGGGCAATACCTTATTTATGGTCGCTACCCCGGCGGTGCGGGTCAACCGGCAGGGGGCGCAGCATATGCTGCTGGTAGGCGACAGGGAGCGCACCAGCGGTCAGATGAATGAATGGCTGCAGGAAGAAGATGCCGGGCGTCCCAAAAGGTCCTGGTGGATTGCTGCGCTCGTTCTTGGTATCATCGCCCTGGCCATCCTCGGCTGGCATTTCTACACCAATGGCTGGTCTTTTGGCAATCAAATGAAATTTTAGCTCCCGGATAACCTAACCCCAAAAGGTAGCAACGTTTATGCCCCTTATACACTATACCACCTGCCCTTCCTGTCACTCCAATAAACTCCGGTCTGCGCTTAGTGCCATTGACTATACGGTATCCCGCGAATCCTTTGAAATATGGGAGTGTGAAGATTGCAGCCTGCGGTTTACGCAGGATGTGCCGGATGCGGCGTCGATCGGTCCTTATTATCAATCGGAGGATTATATTTCCCATACGAATACGAATAAGGGGCTTGTCAACAGCCTTTATCATCTTGTCCGTAAGCAGACCTTATCGGATAAGTACCGTCTCATCCTTTCTGCGACGCGGATCCAGCAGGGAAAGCTATTGGACATCGGTGCGGGTACGGGGGCGTTTGTCGCGCATATGAAGGAGCATGGCTGGGAGGTGACGGGGCTGGAGCCGGATAAGACCGCCCGTGAACGGGCCAGTACCGTCAACAAGGTGCAGCTGCTGGATGCGGATCATCTGTATTCCCTTCCCCCGGATAGTTTTGATGCCATCACCTTATGGCATGTGCTGGAGCATGTGCATGATCTGCATCGGTATGTGGAGCAATTGAAGAAGCTGGTCAAACGGGGTGGACGTATCTTTATAGCCGTCCCCAATTATACTTCCTATGATGCGGCGGTCTACAAGGGGGCCTGGGCGGCGTATGATGTGCCGCGTCATCTTTATCATTTTTCTCCCGATGCCATGGAGAAGCTGATGGGGCCTCATGACCTGCAGCTGCATTTCAGTCGTCCGATGTGGTATGACAGCGTCTATATCAGCATGCTCAGTGAGAAATACCGGAATAACGGGCGGGGCAATGCCGTGAAGGGGGTCTTTACGGGGCTGCTTTCGAATGCAAAGGCCTTTATCGATAAGTCGAGGTGCAGCTCGCTGATCTATGTGATCGGGAAATAAAACGTTTCACCGTTTATAATCTTGCTGTTCTGTACCGATGCCTGTGGATGTGCGGGCTAGAGCGGAAATTTTATCTCATAGATATCCGGCCAGAGCTTGCCGGTGACAAAGACCTTCCCGGTGGCGGAGTCATAGGCGATACCGTTGAGGACGTCGACGCCGCCGAATTTATTCTTTGCCGCATTTGCCAGGGAGTCCAGGTTTAGTTTGCCCACCACCTTTCCGCTTGCGGGATCGATCTTCAGGATATAATTACTTTCCCATTGGTTCGCGTAGAGATAGCCGTTGATCAGCTCCAGTTCGTTGATATTACTTACGGGGCCGTTGTTGTCGGTGACGCCCACCACTTTTACCAGCCGGAAGGTAGTGGGATCGACATAGCTGATATTGCTGGAACCGTCGCTCATGATCAGGTTGGTACCGTCGGTGGTCATCCCCCAGCCTTCTTTGACGGGCATGGGGAATTCGCCCAGCTTTTTAAAGGTTTTGGCGTCGTAGATGAAACCAATTTTCGTTTTCCACGTCAGTTGATAGACCTTATCGTGGAGGAAGCTGATGCCTTCCCCGAAATATTTTGTCCGGTCCAGTTCGGCCCGGGGGCTGATCTTCCCGGTTTTTGGGTCCACGACCCCGAAGAGGGAACGGCGGCTTTCGGGCATATCGGGTTCGGTGCCGGTGCTTTCGTATAATACTCCGTCATGGACCAGCAGCCCTTCCGTAAAGGAGGCGGTATCATGGGGGAGGGCCCGGATGACGGTATAATTAATGATCGGGGGGGTATTGTCGGCCGGTTTATCGCCGGCTACGGTTGAAGATCCGCCGGCAGAAGGGTTATTACAGGATACCGAAAAGGTCAGGGCGGTCAGAATGACCGGGATGAGCCGTGCGGGGATCGATTTGTTCATAAACATAAAAGATGCTATAGCCGGCAAAAATACGCTTCGTCGCCCTTATCCGGTGTTTGTTTCGTGTAAATTTTATCGTAAAAAGCTTTGATATACGGGAAAAAATGTATTGTTTTACAGTAGCTTATCGTCTGAATACCGCCCCAAACCGCCTAATTCCGCCAGATTTTTCTTCGACCGGGTGATATTCCTAGAAATTATCCTTATGGGCCTCCGATACCTTATGAATACCGACTGATAAAGTAGGTATGATGAGATATTTTTTACTTCTTACTGTTTATTTATTGTTTACCCTGTCCGGAGAGGCCCAACGTGGCTGCCGTTCCTTTGAATACGCACAGGAGGCGCTGCAGCATGATCCCGGTCTGGCGGCCAGGGTCTCCGCCATCGAGGCGTTCACGCACCGGCAATTACAGGCTTCGCCGGTCATCGTCACCGGAACCGATCCCGCGGGACAGAATACCCAGAAGGGCGCTGTTTCCCTGATCCAGATTCCCGTCGTCGTACATATCGTCTATAGCAATTCTTCCCAAAATATCAGTGATGCACAGGTGCAATCCCAGATCGACGTATTGAATGCGGACTATCACAAGCAGAATGCGGATACGGCCCGGATACCCGGTTATTTCAGCGCGTTGGCGGCCGATTGTAGTTTCCGGTTTGCGCTGGCGACCGTGGACAGCAGCGGACATTCCACTTCGGGGATCGTCCGCACGCATACTTCCGTCCCTTCTTTTTCCTCCAATGACAATATAAAGTATACGGCCCTGGGTGGAGATAATGCCTGGGACCGGGACCGGTATCTGAATATCTGGGTAGGGAACCTCACGGGGGGCATCCTGGGTTATTCGAGCATCCCGGGCGGGCAGAAAGAGACCGACGGCATCGTCGTCCTTTATACCGCTTTTGGGACGAAGGGAACCGCAACGGCTCCTTTTAACCTGGGAAGGACGGCCACGCATGAGATCGGGCACTGGTTGAACCTGATCCATATCTGGGGGGATTCCTTCTGCGGAGATGACGAGGTGAGCGATACGCCGCCCCAGCAGACTTCGACCCAGGGCAATCCCAGCGGCATGATCGTCAGCTGCGGCAATGGTCCTTACGGCAATATGTATATGGATTACATGGATTTTACCGACGACCTCGGCATGCATATGTTCACCTATGGTCAGCGTGACCGGATGCGGGTGTTGTTTGCCGAAGGAGGTTTCCGGTATCCGCTGCTTTCTTCCAATGCGCTGTCGGGTACCCCGGTAACGACGGGGACGGCCGGCGGCGTCGTATCTCCATCCAATGCGATGAGCCTTCAATTCTATCCGAATCCGTCGGCCGGCGCTATCCTGGTGAAGATGAATGACCCGGCGCGGATCGGATCGGTGCTGGAGGTATACAACCAGATGGGGCAGCGGGTTCTGACGCAAACGGTTACGGAGCTTTCATTTCAAATGAATCTTTCTTCCCTGCCCGGCGGCGTCTATTTCGCCCGTCTGCAGGATAGTCATCGGACCGACAGCTACAAGCTGGTCAAGTTGTAGCCGGGCCGCCGGTCATCATGGCCGCTATCTTTTCGCCCATGACGGGCGCCAGCGCAACCCCCATTCCACTCATCCGGACGGCGCAGAACACCTGGTCATTGATCGGGCGCAGGATCGGCATCTTCTCCGCCCCCATTCCCATGATACCGCTCCATCGGTGTTCGATGGTATAGTGATGACCGGGGAGGACCGTGTCGCGAAGGAATCGTTCCAGCTCTTCCTGGATGGTATTCGTGATGCTCATTTCTTCCGACACCTCTTCTTCCATGGCTATATTTCGGGCGCCGCCCAGTAATACCCGGTCTCCCAGGTCACGGAAATAATAAAACCCTTCGTGGAAGTGGAACGTGCCTTTGAAAGGAACCCGTTCGAGTGCCGAGGTGACGAGCACCTGTCCCCGGGCGGGGACCACGTCCAGCTGGGGCAGCAATTGCCGGGCGAAGGCGTTGGTACAGACCAGCAGCTGGGAGGCCCTCAGCCCGAATGGCTGATCGGTATGCAGCACCAGGTGCCCGTTCATTTTTTCAAAACCTTTTATTTCGATATTATTCAGGACCGTGACGCCCATGGATTGCACCAATGCCAGCAGGGCCTGGCACAGACGGCCGGAATGAAGCTGGCCTTCGGCGCGGTTCTCCACCAGGTGTTGTATGCCGGCAAATCCGAAGGAGTCTATCTTTTCGTTTTGGAGCCGGAAGGTTTTTTGTTCTCCGACGATCTTTTTCAGCCGGCGATTGAGCCAGTCGATCCGGCTGCGGAGCTCGTTGAGGTCCGTTGTGCCGGTGATAAGAGATGAACCGGGAGACGCGGATGATGTTGGTGTGGACGATGTTGATAGTGAACCCTGACCGGTGATCAGCTCATAGCCGCCGTTGCGCTGGAAGCCGATCTTTTTATGGCTAAAGGTCTTTTCGATCCGTCGGATCCCCCTGCAGCGCATTTCCACCAGCTCCAGCATGGCGTCCTCTCCCATCTCCTGTGCGTTGGAGACCAGCTCGGTCAGGCTGCCAAAACAGGCGAACCCTGCATTTCGGGTACTGGCGCCCGTGGGGATGGTCCCCCGTTCGACGATCGTAATGCTGAGAGAGGGGGCCGATCTTTTCAGATAATATGCGCTCCATAGTCCCACGAGTCCGCTGCCCGCGATCACGATATCGGCGGGTGCAAAAAAACTTTCCTTTTCCCATATGGATAACATGGTCATATTCCTGGTTTCATTTCCTGCGAAAATTAAGAAAATTTATTAAGAGACCGGCAGGATCACCGGGTTAAATGCCTTGGAGGCGACGATCACTTTCTGGCCGATATGGAGGCCGGCGATCTCTTCTGCCGTGGCGATCACCTTGACAATGGTGTTGGCGCAGTATACGCTTACGATAAAAACTATGTCTGCGGGTACGATGCCGACGATCTCGCCGGTGACCCTGAATTTGCTGCTGATCTTTTCCCGGAGGAAGATATCGGAGGGGGCGCCTTGTTCCCGGATGAGGCCTTTATCGAGGTGGATCACTTCGTCGGACAGGCGGAAGATCTCCGGGAGGGAATGGCTGACGAGCACCGTGGTCAGCTGGTAATGCCGGTGTGCGGTGAGGATATAGTCCTGTAACCGGAAGCGCATCTCGTCATCGATGGCGGACAGGGGTTCATCCAGCAGGAGCAGCTTTGGTCTCCGGGCAATGGCGCGTGCGAGGGCGACGCGCTGTTGCTGGCCGCCGGACAGGAGCGAAGGGCGGCGGTCTTGTAATCCTTCCAGCTCCATCAATGCCAGCAGCTCATCGATGATCTTCGTCCGGCCGGTTTCTTTTGGCAGCGCAAATTCCAGCTGTTGCCGTACCGTAAGATGCGGGAAAAGGGCGAAGTCCTGGAACACGAAGCCGATGGACCGGCGGGGGGTGGGCAGGTGGATCCTGCGGGTGCTGTCCTCCCATACTTCTCCGGCCACTTCGATATCGGCGGATCGGGTATCCGTCAGACCCGCGAGGATCCGGAGAAGGGTCGTCTTTCCCGCTCCTGAGGGGCCATAGAGCGTCAGCAGCCGGCCTTTTTCCATTTCAAAGGAGACTTCGAGGAGTTGGGAGCCCTCTGTGCTGTGGAGCATTTTTGATGCCCTGAACCGGAGGAAGCTTTTTGTCATGGCAGCGGATTGGGCTTACTAAAATGATGGTTGACCAGGTATACCAGCAAAAGGATGCCGAAGGAGAATGCGAAAAGGGTGAGTGCGTACCGGTTGGCCAGCGGATAGTTCATGGATTGTACCTCATCATAGATCGCAAGCGAGGCGACCCTTGTCTGCCCGGGTATATTGCCGCCGATCATCAGCACGACCCCAAATTCGCCGATGGTATGGGCGAAGCTCAGTACCGCGCCGGTGATCAGGGAGGTGCGTATGTTGGGGAGGAGGATCCGGAGCAGGGTGGTAAACGCCGACTTGCCCAATGTCCGGGAGGCTTCCTTCAGATTGGGCGGAAGGCTCCGGAATCCCGAGAGGATGGGGTTGATCATAAAGGGCAGGCTATAGAGCAGCGAGGCGACGACCAGGCCGGGAAAGGTAAAGACCAGGCGGATGTCCAGGTAGCGGTCCAGGAAATGGCCGAAGGCGCCGGAGGGGCTAAAGGCCAGCAGGAGATAGAATCCGAGGACGGAAGGGGGCAGCACCATCGGCAGGCTGATGATGGCTTCCGCGATCACCTTCCAACGGAAGCGGCTATACGCCAGCCAGTAGGCCAGGGGGATCGCCAGCAGCAGCAGGATCGCCGTCGTGACGAATGCCAGTTGAAAACTAAGCCATAAAGGTTGCCAGTCGATCATGGTGAGGGGGCAAGATGAGGGGACAAACTTACTTCATTCGTTTTTATCAGCGCAATAACGGGGTCGTCGACTTTCAGGTCAAGCGCCTCGCAGGCGGTCCGGGTGATGATGGAGCGGAGGGGGATGCCCGACCAGCCCAGGGCCAGTTCGCAGAGGAGCTTGCCGGCGGTGATCCTTTCTATCCGGCAGGGGACCTGGTTGCGGACGCTGATCTGCAGGGGGCCTTGCCGGGCGATGATCACCTCCGTCTCTTTGAAGAGCAGCTGTACGGGATGTCCTTTTTTCAGATAGGGGCTGGTGGCGGGGGTGTCGATCACGATGGCGTGAAAGGTCTGACCGTGTGCCAGGACCCTGACCAGGGAGAGATCGGTCTCCGAGGCTACGTCTATGATCTCTCCGTAAACGACGTTCATGGTATATCTATTAATTCGATTTGCCTTATTCCCGGACTACCGGTGGGGTATCCCGGTCAGGGCTGCCCGAAGCCAAAACTTTTCAGGACCGATGCTGCTTTTGCCGAAAGAAAGAATGCGGCGAAGGCGGCGGCGCCGGTATTGTCTTTTGCATGGGGCAGTACTACATAGCCCTGCTGCAGCGGCTGATGTGAGCCTGCGGGGATCAGCCAATACCTGCCTCCTTCCTTTTGCATGGCCGGGGACAGGGCCAGGGAAAGGGCGATGATCCCTATATCGGCGACGCCGCTGCCGGCATACTGGGCGGTCTGTGAAATATTTTCTCCCAGGACCAGCTTGTCTTTGAGCTTGTCATAGAGCTGGTAATAATGCAGGCTTTCCTCTGCCCGCCGGCCATAGGGGGCATGGGCCGGGTTGGCGATCGCTATTTTTGTGACCCTGGGATCGAGCAGGGTATTCATTCCCGCGACGGCGGGGTCCAGTTCTTTGCTCCACAGGACGAGCTGCCCGGTGCCATAGGGTTTTGTATCCGACAGGGTCTTGTGTTGTTCCTGCAGGCGACGCGGGTAATCGATATCGGCGGAGAAAAAGAGGTCGAAGGGGGCCCCGTTGCTGATCTGCTCATAAAAATTGCCGGAGGAGCCGTATACTACTTTGATATTGATGGAAGGGTTTGCCTTTGAGAAGACGGCGACCAGGGAGTCCATGGCGAATTTGAGGTCGGCGGCGGCGGCGACCAGGACCTCCGTTGCGGGACGGGGGGGCGCAGGCAGGGGGTGGACGGGTGCGGGCAGGATGCGGGTGATCATGGGACGGGGGTGGATGGGTATGAAAGAGAACAGCGGGATCATGGCCAATAATAACAGAAGACAGCAGGAGGCTCTTCTTAGAGAAGCTCTTCTCATAATGTGATGGAATTATGGGTAAATTTAGGACCTTCGCGTGTCAAATATTTATTGGAAAGGAATTATTTAAGCGAATTATCATGAGCTATTTGTTTACACCCCTGGCGGTCAGGGATATTACTTTTGGGAACCGGATCGTGGTTTCTCCTATGTGTCAGTATTCTTCCCATGATGGATTTGCCGGTGACTGGCATTTGGTGCACCTGGGCAGCCGGGCGGTCGGCGGGGCCGGGTTGATCTTTACGGAGGCGACGGCGGTCTGTCCCGAAGGGAGGATCTCTCCCGGCGATCTGGGGATCTGGAAGGACGAGCATATAGAGGGGTTGCGGAAGATCGTAAAATTTGTCAGGGGGCAGGGGAGCGAGATCGGCATACAGCTGGCGCATGCGGGCCGGAAGGCGAGTGTACGGGAGCCCTGGAACGGGAATAAGCTGGTAAAGGAAGAGGAAGGGGGCTGGCAGATGGTGGCGCCCAGCGCGATAGCTTTTGACGAGGGGTATGGGTTGCCGGCCGAATTGTCGAAGGAAGGTATCCGGCGGGTGATCGATGATTTCCGGGCTGCGGCCCGGCGGGCGATGCTGGCGGGTTTTAAGGTGGTCGAGATCCATGGCGCCCATGGTTACCTTGTACATCAGTTCCTTTCGCCCCTGAGTAACAGGCGGCAGGATGAATATGGGGGTAGCTTTGCCAACAGGACGAGGTTATTACTGGAGATCGTGGAGGCGGTGCGGACTGCCTGGCCTCCCGGGTATCCCCTGTTTGTGCGTATTTCCGCGACGGATTGGGCGGAGGGCGGATGGAATGCGGAGGAAGCCGTGCGGCTGGCCGTCCTGCTGAAGGACCGGGGAGTGGATGTCATCGATTGTTCTTCAGGAGGGCTGGTGCCCTATCAAAAGATACCGGTAGGGCCTTCCTACCAGGTTGCCTTTGCGCAACAGATCCGGGCCGGCGCCGGCATCCTGACCGGAGCGGTTGGGATCATTACGGAGGCCATGCAGGCCGAATCCATCCTCGCCAGCGGGCAGGCGGACCTGGTGTTCATGGCGCGACAATTGCTGCGCGATCCTTATTTCCCTCTGCATGCGGCGGGTGAGCTGGGATATAAGGAGATACACTGGCCGTTGCAATATGAGCGGGCAAAAAGATAAGCCGGGAACCTCCGGCGGGTCAGGATACTGATCGCGGGAAAAGATACCGGATCAGTAAACATATTTCCAGAACGAGTGTTTTATTACCCCTTTTTAAAACGATTCAATGAACAAATTCACTTTTTACGGGCATGCCACTTTTTCCATCGAAACGGGTGGAGCGACGCTTCTTTTCGATCCCTTCTTTACAGGAAATCCATTGGCGAAAGACATTGATATTGACAAGATTAAGGCTGATTATATCTTCATCACGCATGGGCACGGCGATCATACGGCGGACCTGGTCACGCTGGCTAAAAAGACCGGGGCCCTTTGTGTGGGGGCGGCGGAGGTCGTGGGCTGGCTGAAGAAGAACGGCGTCGAAAAAGCACATCCCCTGAATCATGGTGGTCCGGTGGCTTTTGATTTTGGCAAGGCAAGGGCGGTGAATGCGATCCATTCTTCTTCTTTTGGCGATGGAAGCTATGCGGGTAATCCGCTGGGGTATGTTTTTACCACTCCTTCGGGTAATTTCTATGTGGCGGGGGATACGGCGTTGACCATGGATATGCAGCTGCTCCCATTGTTTGCGCCAAAACTGGATTTTGTGGTGTTCCCCATCGGGGGTAATTATACGATGGATCCGGGCGATGCCATTCATGCGTCGGATTTTGTAAAATGCAATACCGTCGTCGGGGTGCATTATAATACCTGGCCGATCGTCCGGATCGATACGGAGAAGGCGAAGGCCGATTTTGCCGCTGCCGGAAAAAAATTGCTGTTACCGGCGGTTGGAGAGACAGTGGAGTTGTGATAAAAAATTTATTAGCATGGACATAAGCGGATACCTTAGACGAATCAGGTATGATGGATTGGTATATAGGAACCTGGATACTTTGCGTGCGCTGCAGCAGCATCATGTTTTCGCCATCCCTTTCGAGACGCTGGATATTCATAACCAGATCCCCATCCTTTTGCAGACCGATATGTTATTTCAGAAAGTGATCCTGGATAGCAGGGGAGGGTATTGTTATGAGCTGAACATCCTGTTTTACCGGCTGTTGAGCCTGTGCGGTTTTACCGTCACGATGGTCTCGGGCCGGCTGTTGCATAAGTATGGATATGGGTATGAGTTTGAGCATATGGCCCTGATCGTCGAGCTGCATGGGCGGAAGTGGCTGGTGGACGTGGGCTATGGGGATTTTTCGCTGATGCCGTTGGCCATTCAGCCGGGAGAGATCCAGAACGATGGCCGGACCTGTTACCAGATCATCGACCCGGTGGTCGTCGATGGACAGGAGTACCTTGGGGTTGCAAAATGGAACGCCGCCAAACAGGATTTTAAGATCGACTATATCTTTACGCTGATACCCAGGGGCCTGGAGGATTTTGCCGGTATGAACCTGTTCCATCAGACCTCCCCGGACTCCCATTTTGCCCGCGGTCTGATCTGCACGCTGCCTACGGCGGAGGGCCGGATCAGTCTTATCAATAATATGCTTATCCGTACGGAGAATGGCAAACGCATCGTGCGGCATATCCAGGACGAGGGTCATCGCGATCAGATCCTGGAGAAATATTTCCAGATGGATATGGTGTATCTGCCTTAGGGGGAGCCGATGAACGGGAACGTAAGCCGGGTCTGCTTATTTAAAATAGGAAGCGGGGATGGTCCTCCAAAGGTCGTGGGCAAGATGGCCGATCAGGAGCTCATAGACCAGGTAGATGGGCCAGAAGATATAGTGGATGATCAACAGGAGGATGGAGTGGTTGTAATGCCAGCTGATCAGCAGTGTGTAGATGCCGAGGATACCGTAGAGTATGCCGCCTGAGTTCCTGTTGTCCATGTTAGACAAGATACAAAAAAACCGCCGGATGGCGGTTTTTTTTGTTTATTCCTTGTGCTTAGAAGAGTCGTTCGTTCGGCGGCCGGATACCCTGGAGGCGGATATAGATCGTTGTCTGTCCGCGGTGGTGGGTCTGGTGTTCAAAGGCCTTCCATAGCCAGACATAGCGGGAAGTCTTTGTATTTCCCCGGCCGGTGATCTCACCCAGCTTGTTCGGGTCCAGGTTCTTTACGCTTTGGATGGCGAAGTCATAGCTCTGTGTGACATAGTAGACGACGGAATCCTTTGTTTGGGCCCCCGGGCGTTGTTCTATTCCCTGTCCCGGAAACTGTGCCTTTTCCCCGGTGGCGATGGAGATCAGGTTGACGTTGCCTGCCGAGAGGTGAAGCATTTGTTGTGCAAAGCTCCGGATGCTGTCTACGGCCTTGAAGGAATACTTATCGGCGGGCATGGTGTTGAGGTAGTCGAGGGTATAGGATTTGGCCCGTTCCCAGTCCCTGACGAATTGTGCTTTGATGCTGTCGCCGGTGATGCCTTGTGCCGATGCGGAAATGGAAAAGGAGGTCACTAGAAGTACTGCAAGGAGAAGTGGTGTTTTTCCCAGGGAAAAGTGGTTCATAACAATGGTTTTGGTTTGAAGAATAAAGATAAGGTAATAAGAAATGCCCCCAAAAGGGAGCATTTCTTCAAGGGGCATTTTCTTTTATAAGTTTATAAGTGGATGGCCTCGCCGTAGGCTGCTTCGATGGCGTCTTTTACGCCTTCGCTCATCGTCGGGTGAGGGTGGATGCTGTCGAGCATTTCGTGGTAGGTGGTCTCCAGCTTGCGGCCGACCACGGTCTCTACGATCACTTCCGTTACGTTATAGCCGATCATATGGGTGCCCAGCCATTCGCCGTATTTTGCATCGAAGATCACTTTTACAAAACCTTCGTTATGGCCTACGCCGGTGGCCTTTCCGGAGGCGGTAAAGGGGAATTTACCCACTTTTACGTCATAGCCGGCGTCGCGGGCCTGTTTTTCGGTCAGACCGGCGGAGGCGATCTCCGGTGTGCAATAGGTACATCCCGGTACGTTGTTATAATCCAGCGGTTCGGGCTGGTGAGCGAATTTTTTCTCCTGGAAGGCGATATTTTCTACGCAAATGATCGCCTCTTTTGAGGATACGTGCGCCAGGGCCTGGCCGGGAACGCAATCTCCGAAGGAATAGATGCCGGGAACATTTGTCTGGTAGAATTTATCGACGGTGATCTTGCCCTTATCGGTCTTTACGCCCAGGGTTTCCAGGCCGATGTTTTCGATATTGGCGGCTATCCCGACGGCGCTGAGCAGAACGTCTGCTTCGAGCGTGACTTCGCCATTTGGTGTCTTTACTTTGGCCTTTACTCCGTTGCCGCTGGTGTCTACGCTGGTGACCTCGCTGCTGGTGAGGACTTCGATACCGTATTTCTTATAGATCTTTTCCAGCTCTTTGGAGATCTCTTCGTCTTCGACGGGTACGATGCGGGGGAGGAACTCCACGATCGTGACCTTTGTGCCCATGCTATAATAGAAGTAGGCGAATTCAACGCCGATGGCGCCGCTGCCTACGACGATCAGGCTATTGGGTTTTTGTGGCAGGGTCATGGCTTCGCGGTAACCGATCACTTTTTTGCCATCCTGTTTCAGGTTGGGCAGTTCGCGGCTGCGGGCGCCGGTGGCGACCATGATATGCCGGCCTTCCACGATCTGGGTCTTTCCGTCTGCGCCTGTTACCTCTATCTGTCCTTTGGCTTTTAGTTTGCCAAATCCCATGACCACGTCGATCTTATTCTTTTTCATCAGGAACTGAACGCCCCGGGTCATTTTGTCCGATACACCCCGGCTGCGTTTGATCACCGCGGGAAAATCGGGCGTACCGGTGGCGTCGATGCCAAAGTCCTTCGAGTGGAGGATATCCTGGTATACCTGTGCGCTTTTCAGCAGCGCCTTTGTGGGGATACAACCCCAGTTGAGACAGACGCCTCCCAGGCTTTCTTTTTCAATGACCGCTACTTTAAATCCTAACTGAGCAGCCCGGATAGCGGCTACATATCCGCCGGTACCGCTGCCGAGAACGACTACATCGTATGCCATATCTACCTTTTTTTATTTAATGTATTATAATATAAAAATGCGACCCGCGAAGCTACTTCACAAACGGCATATAGCCAAATACCGGGGCTCCGCCGGCCGACCTGTCATTGAGGGAGTTAATAGCGCGAAAATCGTACTTTTGGGGGTATTATGAAACTGGATATATTAGCGATAGCCGTTCATCCTGACGATGTGGAGCTGGGTTGTGCCGGCACCCTGCTCATGGAAAAAAGACATGGTAAGACGACGGGGGTAGTGGACCTGACCCGCGGGGAGCTGGGGACCCGGGGGACGCCCGAATTAAGGGCCGAGGAAGCGGCGAGGGCGGCGGCGATCCTGCAGCTGGATGTGCGGGAGAACCTGGGGATGGCGGATGGGTTTTTCCGGAATGACGAGCAGCATCAGCGGTTGCTGATCCGGGCGATCCGGAAGTACCGTCCCGAGGTCGTGCTGGCCAATTCCCTCGATGACCGTCATCCCGATCATGGCCGGGCGGGGCACCTGATCGCCGAGTCCTGTTTTCTGAGCGGTCTGCGGAAGATCGGGACCGTGGATAATGACGGGCTGGTACAGGAGCACTGGCGTCCCAAGTACGTTTTCCACTATATCCAGGACCGCTATGCCGCCCCTTCCTTTGTGTATGATATTACGCCCGTCTTCGAGACGAAACTGCAATCCATCCGGGCTTATTCCTCCCAATTCCATTCCTCGGGGTATGGCAAGGACGAGCCGCAGACCTATATTTCCACCCCGGAATTCCTGAATGCCATCATCGGACGGCATCAAATGTTCGGGAAAATGATCGGGGTCCCGTATGCGGAGGGTTTTATCACCGAAAAGATGATCGGGATACGGGATTTCGACACGCTGGTGCAGATGGATACGTGATTTCGGCTTACTGCGGCCGGATGAAACAAATAGGACCTTTCCGGCGTTATGGATGCGGAAGGGATTTATACGCATTTTAACATTGAATCCCCTTTAAAAAGGCTAATTTTGCCTATTATTTTCATTTTATAACACGTTTATCATGTCAATGCCCAAATTCTCCAATACACCGCACTCTTTTCATACCGAATTGAAAAAGAGGATCAGTGCTTATTTCGAGGAAGTGGGCAAGAGCCAGACGGGCAATTACAACCTTTTTATAAAGGCGGTGATCCTGATGGTCAGCTTTGTCGCCGTGTATATCCACCTGGTCTTTTTTACACCGCCCGTTCTCTGGTCGATCCTGGAATGTGTGTTACTCGGCGGGGTGGTTGCGGCCATTGGTTTTAACGTGATGCATGACGGGGCGCATGGCAGTTTTTCCAAGTATAAGTGGGTTAATCATTTTGCGGCCTTCTCGCTTAATATCCTGGGGGGTAACAGTTTTATGTGGAATATGAAGCATAACATGATCCACCATTCTTTTACGAACGTGGACGGCATCGATGACGATATCGATATCCAGCCCTGGATGCGGATGAGCGCCACCCAGAAAAAATACCGTCTTCATAAATACCAGCACCTGTATTTCTGGTTCCTGTATTCCCTGCTCTATATCTTCTGGATCTTTGTCCTGGACTACCAGAAGTATTTCAAGAGCAAGGTAGGGACGATGCCCCTGAAGAAGATGGCCCTGACCGATCACTTCGTTTTCTGGGGCTTCAAGGTGTTTCATGCCCTCCTGTTTGTAGTCCTGCCGATCTATATGCTTGGGTTTACGGACTGGCTGGTCGGGTTTATCATCTTTACCTGCGTCGCCGGGTTTGTGCTGAGCCTGGTATTCCAGCTGGCGCATACGGTGGAGCATACGGCCTTCCCCGTTGCCGATGCGGAGACCGGTAAGATGGAGGATGAGTGGGCGGTACATCAGATCAGGACCACGGCAAATTTCGCCACCAACAACCCGGTCGTATCCTGGCTGGTCGGCGGTTTGAACTTCCAGATCGAACATCATCTTTTCCCTAAGATATCGCATGTACATTATCCTGCTATCAGCAAGATCATCCGGCAGGCCTGCCAGGAGTATGGGATCGCGTATATCGAGTTCCCCCGGGTACGGTATGCCGTCGCCAGCCATGTCGCCTTTTTAAGACAGATGGGCCGGAAATAATAGGGTAAATTACTGTAAATTTGCACCGATAAAAATCGACCTCCGGGAAACCGGGGGTTTGAAACATTGATCTATCGTCGTTCGGAGAAAATATCTTGATCTATCATTATGAGCAAAGTAAATATAGGATTGGTACAGATGAGCTGTACCGGTGATAAGGATGCCAACCTGAAAAAGGCGATGGATAAGGTAAGGGAAGCGGCGGCCAAAGGGGCGCAGATCGTCTGTCTCCAGGAGCTGTTCACCTCGCTGTATTTCTGTGATGTGGAGGATTATGAAAATTTCAAGCTGGCGGAGGCGATCCCCGGTCCTGCTACGGAGGTTTTGGGTAAGCTGGCTGCGGAGCTGAAGGTCGTGATCATCGCCTCTCTTTTTGAGAAAAGGGCGCAGGGGATCTATCACAATACGACGGCGGTGCTGGATGCCGATGGCGTCTATCTTGGCAAATACCGGAAGATGCATATCCCGGATGATCCCGCCTTCTATGAGAAATTCTATTTTACGCCCGGTGATCTGGGGTATAAGATCTTTAAGACAAAATATGCTTCTATCGGGGTGTTGATCTGTTGGGATCAATGGTATCCCGAGGCGGCGCGGATCACGGCCCTGATGGGTGCGGAGGTCCTTTTTTATCCTACCGCCATCGGATGGGCCACCAGCCAGGACGAGGCTACCAATACGGAGCAGTACAATGCCTGGCAGACCATGCAGCGTAGTCATGCCGTCGCCAATGGCGTGCATGTGGTGAGCGTGAACAGGGTTGGTTTCGAGCAGGACGGCGCCATGAAATTCTGGGGGGGATCGTTTGTCGCGAATCCGTTCGGCACGATCCTGCACCAGGCAGACCATGAAAAGGAGGAGACCATCGTTGTCGGGATCGATACGGCCGCGACGGATCGTTATCGTACGCACTGGCCTTTTATGCGGGACCGGCGGATCGACTCGTACCAGCCGATCACACGTCGATATATAGACGAAGATTAGACCTTGCCGACTACCATTTATCGCCTTATCGATCACTATTTATCGCCGGATCTTCCACCATTCATCTTTATCAAGCATTGGACGTTATGACTGCAACGCCTACCCCCCGTCAACTCGGTTATCATTTTCCCGCTGAATTCGATCCGCATGCCGCGACCTGGCTCAGCTGGCCGCATAAGGAAGCTTCCTGGCCGGGGAAGATCTCCTCGATCTATCCCAGCTACAGCCGGTTTATAAAAGAGCTGGCGAAGGGAGAGGACGTTTGTATAAACGTAAAAAATGAGGCCATGAAGGCATCGGCCGTCGGGCATCTCGAAGTGGTCGGTGTGAACATGGACCGGGTGCGTTTCTTTTTTCATCCTACCAATGACGCCTGGTGCCGTGATCATGGTCCGGCTTTTTTAGTCAGGCGCGAAGCGGGTGGAGGAGCGACAAAAGAGGCCGGGGATCTGCCCGGAAAAGTGATCGTTGACTGGAATTATAATGCCTGGGGTAATAAATATCCTCCTTTCGATCTCGATGATGTCATTCCCACGTTGATCGGGAAGGCCCTGGGGCTGCCGGTATACTATCCGGGCATCATCATGGAGGGCGGCTCGGTCGATTTCAATGGAAAGGGAACGCTGATCACCTCCACCTGTTGTCTGTTGAATCCCAACAGGAATCCGCAGCTAAGCCAGGAGCAGATAGAGGGTTACCTGATGGATTATTATGGGGTGGAGCAGGTCCTTTGGGTAAAAGAGGGGATCGTGGGGGATGATACGGATGGACATATTGATGATACCGTTCGTTTTGTCAACGAAGACACTGTCATCACCGTGATCGAGGAGAATAAGCAGGATGGGAACTATGCGTTGCTGCAGGAGAACCTGGCCGATCTGAAGAAAATGCGGCTGCTGAATGGCAAGCAACTTACTATCGTCGAGCTGCCGATGCCGGAGGATGTGATCTATGAGGACCAGCGTCTCCCGGCCTCCTATGCCAATTTCTATATTGCCAATGAGTCGGTGATCGTGCCGACCTTTCGATCGTCGCGGGATGAGAAGGCGCTCCGGATCATCCAGGATTGTTTTCCCGGGAGAAGGGTGGTGGGGATCGATTCTACCGATATTATATGGGGGCTGGGGAGCTTTCATTGCCTTAGCCAGCAGGAACCGGTGTAGCCGGCTATAAGATGTTGTAACAAAAGAGCCCGGGTCGACGACCAGGGCTCTTTGTTCTTTGTGCGTATATTATTTATGGGTTGATCGCGACGATCGGCACGTGGCTGTGATAGGCCAGTTTGGTCGTATTGGTCGTTTTGAACACATTCGAGAGGAAGGAGTGTCTTCTCGGGAAGGTGAGGATCAGGTCGATCTGGTTATCGGCCACGAACTGGTTGATGGCGTCCATGAAGTCGAAGAGCCGGATAAAGTAGAAATCGGGCTTATAGTCGCTGAGCATGGTTTCCAGCTTGCCACGTTCCACCTTATATTCGTCGGTGACCTGTACATAATGTTCGTGGTCCACGTTGACGATATGCAGCCGGGGGTGGAACAGGCTCAGCACCGACTTGACGCTATCGATGGGGATGGTGTTGTCGATATCCTTGAAATCGGTGAGGAGCATGACGTTTTTGGCCGACTGGGAGTGGGCGCCGGGCGGAACGATAATGACCGGGGCGATCCCTCTTCTGACCAGGTTCAGGGTATTGCTGCCCATAAAGGTCTGTCCGAGGAGGGCGGTGCCCGTTATCCCCATGATGATCAGCTGGATCTTATTATCGAGGACATATTTCTCCAGGGTATCGAGGAAACGGCTGTTTTCCTCGGCCACGACGGAGATCCGGGCGTTTGTAATGCCGGATAGTTCCGTCTCTACGCTTCGCAGGGCCAACTCCACGATCGCCTTGCGGCTTTCGTCCTCATTGTCGTCCACGGTGTTCAGGGGGCTGCTGTCGGAGCCATATTCCAGGGTATCGAAGACGTTGTAGAGGATCAGGTGGGCGTCCGGCACCAGGGTCGAGATATGGGCGGCATAGCGGGCGGCATTCTTGGAAGTTTCCGAAAAGTCGATGGGGACAATAAAATTATTCATATATGATGGTTTGGTCTGTCAGAAGTACAAACAGATGAGTAAATATAGAGAATTCTTCTTTTTTACGGTTTGGGAACCTCATAAAAAACCCACTAAATTTATTATTCACCAGTTTTCAACAGGGGAGGGGTATGGGGGGAGTATTTCCGGAAGAATTACATATTTTAATGTAGGTTTGTCCACTTTGCGACGGGAGAACTCGTCGCAAAGTTCTAACAAACTGGCCTTTGGCCGACGGACCCGTGGTCCGTCTTAAACCATTTGAATGTGCGATTAAAGAGCTTAGAAATAAAGGGGTTTAAGAGTTTTGCTGATAAGACCCATATCAGCTTTGACGAAGGCATTACGGGTATCATCGGACCGAATGGCTGCGGCAAGAGCAATATTATCGACAGCATCCGCTGGGTGATCGGGGAGCAGAAGATCAGTCATCTCCGGTCGGAGAACCTGGAGAGCCTTGTCTTTAACGGGAGCAAGACCCGCAGCGCCTCGGGGTTGGCGGAAGTGAGCCTCACTTTTGAGAATACGAAGAACCTTCTTCCAACGGAATTCAGCACGGTCACTGTCACCCGCAAGTTCTACAAGAGCGGGGAGAGCGAATACCGGCTGAACGATGTTTCCTGCCGGCTGAAAGACATCCAGAACCTTTTTATGGATACGGGTGTGAGCACGGATAGCTATGCCATTATCGAGCTGGGGATGGTCGATGATATCATCAAGGATAAGGATAACAGCCGTCGCCGTATGCTGGAGCAGGCTGCGGGCGTGACGATCTATAAAACGCGTAAAAAAGAAGCCCGGCAGAAGCTGGATGGCACGGAACAGGATCTGTCGCGGATCGAGGACCTGCTGTTCGAGATCAACAACCAGCTGAAAAGCCTTGAGAACCAGGCAAAGAAAGCGGAGAAATACTACGAGATAAAAAAAGAATACCGGGAGCTGAGCATCGAGCTGGCGAAGGCCGCATTGGAAGGGTTTAATCTCACTTACCGCGAGCTGAACGAGCAGGCCGAGGCGGAGACGGACAAGAAGGTCCGGCTGGAGGCGATCGTTGCACAGGAGGAGGCCGCATTGGAACAGGAGAAGCTGGGATTTATCGAGAAGGAACGGGCCCTTCAGTCCCTGCAGCATGAGTTCAACGACCTGTTACAGAACCTTCGTACAAAAGAAAATGAAAAGAACCTCGCCTCTCAGCGGCTGAATTTCCTGAAGGAAAAGGAAAGCAGTCTGCAGGAATTCCTGTTAAAGGGAGAAGGACAGCTGAAGGGGCTTGATGAAAGCATCATCTTTACCCGTCAGCAGATAGGAGAGGAAGAAAATAAATTATCCGGTCTGCAGGAGCAGCTGGAGTCCCTGAAGGATTCCGTCGACGAGACCCGGAAGGTATTCGACGAGAAACGCGTATCCGTAGACGCTTTGCGGAGGGAGAACGCCCAGATCCAGCGCGAGCAGTTCGACGCCGAGAAGAAGGTCGCCGTAGCGGATACCTCCATCCAGAATTTGCAACGGGGTATCCGGCAGCTGGAAGAGGAGCGTACCATACGGGAAAGCCAGCTGAAGCAGCTGGAAGAGGAACGGCTTTTAAAGGAACAGGACCTCGAGACCCGGCAGCGGGATCTCCGGCAATTGCAGGAGCATCACGAGCGGACAAAGGAGTCGATCCTGCAGGCGCAGGGACAGCTGGAAACGTTGCGGCAGCAGCTGGCGGATGAGAGCCGTAAGCTGGATTCGAAGAAGAACGAGCATGACCTGCTGAAGAGCCTTATCGACTCTATGGAAGGGTATCCGGAGAGCATCAAATTCCTTCATAAGAACCCCAACTGGAACCATACGGCCCCGATCCTCTCGGACATCATTTATGTAAAAGAGGAATTTAGGGCCGCCGTGGAGAACGTGCTGGAGCCCTATCTGAACTATTATGTGGTGAATGATCTGAAGGAAGGTTTGCAGGCGGTGCATTTATTGGATGCAAATAAAAAGGGGAAGGCCAATTTCTTCCTGCTCGACAGGATCACCGGTGGGGCGGATGTCGGGGCGTCGCAGGGCGATGCGTCGCGTGATGGGGCGTCGCGTGAGGAGGCGTTGCAGGTCGGGGCGTCGCGTGAGGGGGCGTCGCATTTGGCCGAGGGTATGATCCCCGCCATGAATGTCATCGAGGTGGATGAGAGCTATCGCAAGCTGGCCGAGCATCTGCTGGGGAATGTCTTTATTGCGGAGAATGAAGCCGCGCTGGAGAACAGTAATGGCGCCGTCGTCCTGGAGAAGACCGGAAAATATGTAAAGGGAAAATATTCATTGACGGGGGGCAGCGTTGGTCTTTTTGAAGGAAAGAAGATCGGCCGGGCCAAGAACCTCGAGAAGCTGAAAAGCGAGATCCAGAAACTGGAGACCGTCGTCAACGGGCTGAAAGCGTCGATCCAGGAGAAGCATAATGAAGTGATCGGGTATAACGAGCAATTGAAGGAGCAGTCCATCCGTCAGACCCAGGAAGATATCAACCGGCTGACGAACTTCGTCTTTTCGTTGCAGAACAAGGTCGAGAACCTGCATGGCCAGCAGGACTCCTCGCAGGGAAGGCTGGAAGAGCTGCAGCTGAACCTGGAAGAGACGATCGCCGGCATCGAGGATACCCGTAATGCCTGGGCCGAGCTGGTCAGGATCGTCGGGGAGCTAAAAGAGAAATCGCAAACGGCCGAAGAGGAATACCGCAGCGCCGAGATCGCCTATAGTGGCGCCTCCGCGGGCTACAACGAGTTCAACCTGCAGGTGACCCGGCAGCATAGCCGGATCAATGCCCTGAAGCAGGAGCTGGATTTCAAGAGCAAGCAGCTGGACGATCTGCGCAACCAGATCGAGGTAAATGCCAGCCAGCTGAAGCAGACAAATGAAAGCATTGCCGGGAGCGAGGATCTGCTGGGCAGCGCGGAAGAGGTATTGGTGGGGCTGCTTCGCCGGAAGGAGGAAGAGGAAAAGAAATTAAATGAGACCGATCAGGCCTATTATAACCTGCGCAATGCCCTGGGTGAGAAAGAGAGTGAGCTGCGGCATACCGTAAAGGAAAAGGAACAGCTGGAGCATCTGCTGACCGCCATAAAGGACAAGTTGAATGAACTGAAGCTACAGCTGGCCGGTATGCGCGAACGGCTCAACGTCGAGTTCCGGATCAACCTGGACGATATCATCGATCAGCCGAGGACGGGAGAGGTGCCCGTAGAGGAGCTGCAGGAGAAATCCGATAAGATGAAGAAGAGGCTGGAGAACCTGGGTGAGGTGAACCCGACGGCGATCGAGGCCTTCCAGGAAATGAAGAAACGATATGAATTTATCCTGGAGCAGAAGAACGATCTTGTCAGCGCAAAGGAAAGCCTGTTACAAACGATCCAGGAGGTGGAGGCGACGGCCAACCAGCAGTTCCTGGATACGTTTAATAAGGTGAGGGAGAATTTCCAACGCGTTTTTAAGTCTCTTTTTACGGAAGAGGATACGGCCGATATGGTGTTGGAGAACCCGGAGAACCTTGCGGAGACCGGGATCGACATCGTGGCCAAGCCAAAGGGGAAGCGTCCATCTTCCATCAGCCAGCTGAGCGGGGGAGAGAAGACCCTGACGGCAACGGCCCTGTTGTTTTCCATCTACCTGATCAAGCCGGCTCCTTTTTGTATCCTCGATGAGGTCGATGCGCCGCTTGATGATGCGAACGTAGGGAAGTTCACCAATATGATCCGTCAGTTCAGCGAGAACTCCCAGTTTATCATCGTCACGCACAACAAGATGACGATGAGCACCGTGGATGTGATCTATGGGGTGACCATGCAGGAACCGGGCGTCAGCAAGCTGGTGCCGGTGGATTTCAGGGGACTGAATTAGGATCGCCGATCTGCCGAACGGACGATGCGACACGGCACATTTATTGGGTATTTATCTGCCAATGCGTACTATTCTGCTTTTATTTGCCTCGAATACGTTTATGACGTTTGCCTGGTACTGGCATTTGGATCATAAGGAATTTCCTTTGTGGAAGGCGATACTGATCAGCTGGGGTATTGCCTTTTTTGAATATTGTCTCGCCGTCCCCGCCAATCGGTTTGGGTCTATCGACGGATATAATCCTTTTCAATTGAAGATCACGCAGGAAGTGATCACGCTCATCGTCTTTTCTTTCTTTGCCGTTTTATACCTGAAGGAACCTTTCCATTGGAAATACCTGCTGGCTTTTGCCTTCCTGCTGGCGGCGGTTTGGATTGTTTTTAAGAAGTAGGGCGGGCGCGGCCTACAATACCAGCTTTGCGACCTTTCCGGCGGCGCCGGCGAGGAAGACCGTATGTCCTTTTTTTGCGAGGCGGCAGACGTGAAAACTTTTGTCGGAGATCAGCTGCCAGCTCATCCCGTCGTCATGGGAGATGTCCACGCCGGAGGTGCCGCAGCAGAGGATGTTATTGCCCCCGATGTATTCTACGCAGCCCCGGTATCCGTGGGGCGGGGTCGTTGGGCGGATCCAGGTCTTACCGCCGTCGTTGCTGAGATAGCAATTGTTTTCCTGTGCAGTATCTTTTGCAAAATCGCCGCCTGTTACGATCAGGTGTTGTCCCCCCTTTAGTTTGCTATGATCTTTTACGGCGATGGAGTTGGCGCCTGTGCTGCTGCGGCCGCGGGCAAGGGGAAGCTCGATCGCTTTGTCGCGGATGAACAGCCGTGACCGAAGGGGGCCGCCGCTGACAAAGCAGGCTTCGTCCAGGTCCAGGTTGCGGACGTTTGTTCCGCTGGTGGCGAAGCATCCTTCAGCCGAGTCGGCGATGGGCAGTTCTTTAAAGGGGATATCCTGCCAGTGGTCTCCGCCATCGAAGCTGCGGGCGATAAAGAACCGTCCGTTGACCGGGTCGCCGACGACGATGCCGCTGTTTACGTTCCAGAATTCCATTGCGTCCAGGAACATGCCGGGTGTCGTGTTCTCATAGACTTTTTTCCATATGACACCGCCATCGGTCGTTTTTAAGATGATGGCGGGCTCTGAGATAGCCATGATGACGGCCGTTTTTTCGTCGAAGGCTTCTATATCGCGGAAATCCCTTTTTTCATAGCCCGGGACCGTGATCCAGGTCCAGGTGGCTCCTCCGTCCAGGGATTTGCCTACCTGGCCGCTGCTGCCGCTGACCCATACGATCCGATCGCTGACGGCGCTGAGGCCCCTGAGCGAGGTGTGTGTGCCGCTGGTGAGGAGTTCGATCGAGGGGGTCGCGGTGGTCGCCGGGGAAGGGGTATTTTGGGCGCCGGCGGGGAAGGTGCCGGTGAACGATAGGAGTGAAAAAGCGATTAAAAATGGGAGCCGCATGGGAGGAAATGATTTAGTACCGGAAAAATAGCACAATATTGGTATTCCTATGGCTATGTCGAAAGGTTTAATTGGTCTCTTTTGCTGTTTGGTTCCGTATTGGTTGTGGGCGCAGACCCCTAAGGATATGTTGATCGCCCCTGCCAGCACGGCGGTAAGGCCCGAGGATACGGTCGGGCAGCGGGACCTGATCGGGATCTTTTTGAACGTCACGAAATGGCACCCAAAGCATCCGCCTTCTGTGGCGGGACGGCGGGTATATTATTCGTTCCTTCCCCTCAGTACCTCCGTACCCGGGGGCGGTACCGCGCTGATCACCTCGACCACGGCGGGTTTTTACCTTGGCAACCGGAAGGAGACCTATTTATCCAATGCGACCTTCTCTCCCAGCTTCAATTTCAGGGGGCAGTTCAATTTCCCTATCCGGGCGAATGTGTGGTCGGCGAACAATGCGTGGAATTACCAGATGGACACGCGGTTCTCCATCTACCCCCTGTTCACCTGGGGTTTAGGGGGCCGGCAGCCGGAGGACCACAAGATCCTGTTGCGGTTTAAATATTACCGGATGTATGCGAGCGCCCTGAAGCGGATCACGCCTTATTTCCTGGCGGGTGTGGGGTATAGCCTGGATTATGACATCCATCTCCGTCCGGACATCGATTCGATCAGCATTCAGAAATTCACCGGCTATAATTATGGAACGGGTAATCACAGCAATGCCTTTTCTTCGGGGCTGACCCTAAACCTCCTGTACGATACCCGGAATAACTCGATCAATCCCCTGCCGGGCGCCTATTTCAACGCCGTATATCGTATAAACCCCCAGTTCCTGGGGAGCAATACCACCTGGCATTCGTTGTATCTCGATGCGCGTAAATACATCTCTTTTGCAAGGAAGGGGCAGAATGTATTGGCTTTATGGAGCTATTTCTGGACGACGCTTGGGAGTAATCCGCCGTATCTCCAGCTGCCGGGGATCGGGCAGGAGCCTTATCAGCGGTCCGGGAGGGGCTTTTACCCGAGCCGTTATGTCGGCAAGACCCTGTTCTATGTGGAGGCGGAGTACCGGAAGAACATCACGGCGGATGGGTTGTTCGGTTTTATCGTTTTTGCCAATGCCAATACCGTGACGGAGCCGCATACGGCCAATTTTGCCTATATCCATCCGGCCGCCGGGCCGGGTCTGCGGATAAAGTTCAATAAGCATTCGGGTACGAATGTGGGGATTGACTATGGGATCAGTAAGGGGTACAATGCGATTTATTTCAACCTGGGGGAAACGTTCTGAGCGACCGGGAGGGTCTTATGTTGTCCGGGGTGGGCCGAAGAGCCGGCGATCCGGGCGGTGGCGGCGTGCAAGTTATTGCCCAACCTGGGGAAGAGAAAGTATAGGGCAGGACCTGTGTCCTGCCCTGTGATAAAAGTCCTGCCCTATAATAAAAATTAATATCCCGGATTTTGTTGTAATACGGCACCCAGGTTTGCGTCTATTGCCGATTGAGGGATCGGGTACCATTGATGTTTCTCCTGGATCGTGCTCCGGGTGCCTGCGTCTATCGTATATTTTTTTGTTCTTGCCACCAGCACGCCCAGGCGGGCCAGGGTGCGCCGGCGAGGTTCTTCGAGCATCAATTCGCGAACGCGTTCGTCGAGGATATAGTCGAGGTTTACGTTGGCGGGTGCGACGGGTGTCGCATGCGCCCTGTTCCGGACCACGTTGATGTCGTCCGCCGCATGCTGCAGGTCCGCCTTGTCGAGATAGGCTTCTGCACGGAGCAGGTAGGTTTCGGAGAGGCGGTAAACCATTACATCCTTAAAGGTCCTTCCCAGGGTATTGTCGGTCGTCTTGCCCACCTTGCCTTCGATCTTGCGGATCGTGGGGAAGATATTGACGATCGTATCGTTGGCTACCGTTCTGGGCTCTACCACTTTGCCGAAATAGGCCGAAGCGGGGTTATTGTATACGTACTGACGGCGAATGTTATAGAAGGAATTGCGCATGTCGGTGTTGAAGTCATTGCCCCAGACGCCAAAGAAAACCAGGTCGGTGAGCCGTAACCAGGCAACGCCTCTTCCCATGCTGTCACTTACGATAAAGCCCGGTTTGCCGGCGGGGTCATTTAAGGACCAATAGCGGGGTCCCCAGGCACGCAGCAGGTCGTTGCCCCCGGCGCCGGGTTTTCCGCCGGGTGTCACGTCTTCGAACTGCCATACGTAAATGCTTTCCATATTGCCGGAGCTCCTGTTCTGGTTGTTGTCGAGGAAGAGATCGGAATAAGGGTCGCCGGGGCTGGCGGCTGCGCTGCCGAACCGGGTCGTCATGAGGTGGTACAGACCGGAGCCGATCACGCGGGTGGCGCTGGCGATGGCGCTGTCATAGTTACCGAGGCTTATATACACTTCCGATAGCAGGTGGTCGGCTGCTGCCTTTACGATATGCCCTTCCTGTGCTTTTACGACGGTTGGCGGCAGCCATTGGGAGGCATAGACCAGGTCCTGCCGGGCAAAGTCGAGCACCTGTGTACGGGTGGCCCGTGTAAAATCCACCCGGGGGATGGCGTAGACCGTATCTACGATGGGGACGCCGCCATAGAGGTTAGCCAACAGGTTATAAGAATAAGCCCTGAAGAATTTGGCTTCTGCGATGACGGCATTGCGTTGCGCCTCGCTGGTCCACATCGCCGGGTTGGATCTTTCGGCGAAGGTGATGACGGTATTTGCTTTGGAGATCATTTCGGAGTAGGCCCAGTTCCAGAAGAAGGTCACTCCGGCAAAGGTCGGGGTGAGCGTCGTATTATAGTCCTTGAATTGGGTCAGGGTGGGATCGCCCACGATCGCCTCGTCGGTGCCGCCGATCATGGCGTTGCCGGTGTTGACGCCATCCGTCTCGAAACATTCGTTGCGGGCGGCCACGTGCAGGGCGGTTAAATAATTCTGGAATCCTGCCTGGGTGGACAGTACCTGGTCGACGCTGGGGTTGGAGAGCGATTTTTCATCCAGCAGGTTCTTTTTGCAGGAAGGTGACGCGATGATCAGCAGGAGCAGCAGGCTGGTGGCGGTGACGCCAATATATTTCTTTTTCATTTTTCTTTTTTTAGTTTTTGCCATTACAGACCAAGATTGATACCGGCAGCAATACTGCGGGGTGTGGGGAAGTACAACTGCCCGCTTTCGGGATCGGGTCCCAGCCAATGCGTCCAGGTGTACAGGTTCCGGCCGCTGACATAGACCCTTGCGGAGGTAAGTCCCGTCTTTGCAAACATCCGGGCGGGGAGCTCGTATGAAAAGGACACGTCCTGCAGGCGGACAAAGTCACGGCTCATATAGTAGTTCCGGCCCAGTGGATTGGTATAGTTCAGGGAAGGCCGGGTATTGGATTTATTGTCCGGCGTCCACCATCCGGCGTCCAGCATATTCGCCGGGCGGCCGGGATAGTTCGGGTTGCCGTTGGTGCCGTTGGAGGTTGCCAGGAGGATAAAGGGCGCCATCCATCCCTGCATCGAGTTCACGAACGCCGACAGGGTAAATTGTTTGTAGTGGAACGTATTATTGATACCCCACCGGCGGGTCGGGGAGAGGCTGCCGAGGACCCGGCGGTCGTTGGCGTCGATCACTTTATTGCCGTCCTCGTCCTTCATACGCATCCAGCCGGGCTTGTACCCTGCCGGCATTGCATCACCCTGCTGGTAGATGCCGTCCTGCACATAGTCATAGGCTACGCTGACCGGTTTGCCGATAAACCAGGCGTTGGCGACATCATCGTCTTCCTTACCGTCGCCGTTGGCGTCGGAGTTATAGATGTGCACGATCCTGTTGCGGTTGGCAGAGAACGTTAGATTGGCCGTCCATTCGAAAGAAGGGGTCCTGACCGGGACGATATTCAGGGTGACCTCGATGCCGGTATTCTTCGTCTCGCCCAGGTTGGCCAGGACATTGGTGAAGCCGTTGGCCACCGGGATCGCCCGGTTCAGTAGGAGGTCCTTTGTCTTCATCTGGTAGCCTTCGATCGTGCCGCCCAGCCGGCCGTTCAGCAGGCTGAAGTCGAAGCCGAGGTTACCGGAATAGGTCGTTTCCCATTTGAGGTTGGGGTTGGCGAGGTTGCCTGCGTACAGGCCGGTGGAGGTAGGGCTTCCGTCGCCGAACACATATTGAGTGGTCGTGGTAAGGCTCAGCGACTGGTAGGGATTGATCGCCTGGTTACCGACCGCACCATAGGATAGACGGACCTTCAGCAGGTCGAGGGCTTTGACCTTTTTCAGGAACGATTCGTCGGAGGCGACCCAGGCCACGGCACCTGAAGGGAAGAAGGCATATTTATGGTTCTTCGAGAAGACGGAGCTTCCGTCCCGGCGCCCGGTCAGGGTAAAGAAATAGCGGTCCTTCAGCCGGTAGTTCAGCCGGGCCATCGAGGAGACGCCGTCCTGGCTTTGTGCGCCGGAGCCGTTGGTCTGTGTGGCGGCCAGGACCAGGTTATTCCAGGTGACGACATCCGTCGGCAGCGTGGCGCCCGTCGCCTTCGTGGAGTCGAATTCGGAATGGTTCTGACCATACAGGAGGGTCACGTCGAAGCCGTTGTCGGCATTGATCTGGTGGTTATAGGTAAGGATATGTTCGATGGTCCAGTCGAAGTTCGTCTGGTTTATCTTGCTGGCGGTGGTATTATTGACGGTGAGGTGTACGTCCTGGCGCTGGTAGTTGTAATTATTCTGCCAGCGGTAGCCCGGTGCATAATTGAACCGGTAGCTTAGTCCTTTGAGGAAGGGGGCGTCGATCGTTCCGTATATATTTGCGAAGAGGTTATGGTACATCTCCTGGTTGGTAGTAAGCGTCTCCAGGTAGAGGGGGTTCATCGTCAGCTGGTCTTCGGGCATCGTATATTTTTGCGGTTGTCCGTCGGGGAAATACAGGGTCGAGAACGGGCTGGTGTTATAGGCCTGGGTGGGGCTTGCTTCGAGGCCGGAAAGGTCCCGCATCGTATATTGGGAGGTGATGCCGAAGGCGAGCCAGCTCCTGACCTTGTTCTCCAGGTTCATACGGAGGGAAACGCGGCGGGAGTTGTCGTTGAGGATCAGTCCTTTTTCGTTGACCAGCGCTCCCGACACGAAGTACGAGGTCTTATCGTTCTTCCCGGAGATATTCATGTCATAGGAGGCGGTGGAGGAGGTCTGGGAGATCAGGTCCCAGGGGTCGACGATGTGGCCGGCCTTGTGGTTAGCCGCCTCCGATGTGGTGAGATAGGTGTCGATCTGGGTAGGGTCGGCGGTCATGCCGTTCTGTGACCGGAAATCGAGGGTCTTCTGGATATAGCGTTGGGGTGACAGGAGCTTCATCTTATGGCTCCAGTCGTTGCCGGCGTAATAGGTGTTCAGGTGGAGGGCGGGCTTGCCTTCCTTACCCGATTTCGTCGTGATCAGCAGGACCCCGTTGGCTGCCCGGGAGCCATAGATCGCCGATGAGCTGGCGTCCTTCAGGATATCCATGGACTGGATATCGCTGGGATTGATATCGGCGAGGCTTCCGTTGAAGAATACCCCGTCCAGGATGATCAGGGGGGCATTGCTGGCGGTGATCGAGCGTTGTCCCCGGACCAGTACGTCGCCGCCCTGTCCTGGCCGGCCGTTGTCGGTGAACTGTACGCCGGCTACCCGGCCGCGCATGGCCTGCAGGATATTCGTGTTGGGCAGCTCTTCCTGTTGTTTCATGTCGACGGTTGCGATCGCGCCGGTCACCCGTCGTTTGGATTGTTTACCATAACCGATGACGACTACCGAATTCAATGAATTCGCGGCATCGGCCAGTGAAACGGTCAGCAGGCTGTCGTTGCCCGGCCGTATTTCCTGTGGTTTAAAGCCTGTTTTTGAGAAGACGAGGATCACGCCGGACCGGTCGGCAATGGGAAGCGTAAAGCTGCCGTCGTCTTTTGTGATCGTTCCGGTCGTGCCTTTTTTGACACTGACGGAGACGTCGCCCACCGGGTTGCCGGCGGCGTCCATCACCTTTCCTTTGATCCTTGCATTTTGCGCCATTGCGGGCAGCATATACAGCAGCAGGACCGGTAGGAGAATCAATCGTTCGAGTTTACGTTGCAGTCGCATAAGTCAATCGTTTTGGTGTATTCTTTAAAAATGGGGTGTACTCAATTTCCCCGGACCGGCAACCATACCTGTTGCATCGTTCCCTGCTGGCCCGTATCGGCGAAGGGCGCCAGCACGAACGACCGGTTATTATCGGCGGTCGTCCGGGTAAGGAGCCAGGCCTGCTTACCGATCCATGTCGGGGGCAGGTCTGACGAAACAGGAGTAAGGTTATATATGATGCCGGGAGCGACTCCGACTTGCAGCAATTCTTTATATTCCGGGTCCAGCACCGAATCGACGGCCAGGATCTGCGGACCTCTTTTGAAGGCGATATAGCCAGGGTAGCTGGTCCCGCCCGCGATCTTCCGCAGCGGCATGTCGAAGTGGACAGTGATCCTGTCCGATGTCTTCCATATTCTTTCTATCTTCAGCAGGGGGCCGGCCGGTGCGGGTTGTTTTATTCCATTGATCGTGACCGTGTAATTGGCGGCCCAGTCCGGCACCCGGAAATTGACGGCGAACCGGGCAGGTGTGGAGGGGTGGATCTTATAGTCCAGGTTGCCGGTCGCCGGGAAGTCGGTCGAGGATACGACGTGCAGGGATATCTTTTTGCCGTTTGCGGTGACGATGCTATCCGTTACTTCGCCGGGCTCGTATAAAAGGATGGAGAATTCCTTGCCGATCCTGCCCCAGACCATGTCGGGGATCATCGAGATGGCCCTGGGTACGCTGGAGAGGCAGCAGGTCAGCTTGCAGAGCTGGGGTTTGGCGCCTTGCAACGGCGTATAATAGCTGACGCAACCATTCTCCGGGTTTTCGGCGGCGAACAGGTGATTGTAGACGGATCTTTCGATCTCTGTTGCATATTTTGGTTCGCCGGTAATTCCGAGCAGCAGGTCGTTGAACTGGATCCAGGTGACCGTAACGCAGCCTTCGCCCATCTTATCGTCGATGGCGGCCGGCAATACCTGGTCGTCCTGGAAATGTTCGTGCGAGCTGGTGGTACCGGTGATGTACAGTCGATTTTTGCTTATATCCTGCCAGGCCGTCTGCATGGCCTTTAGATAGCGGGCTTCTCCCGTCAGCTTATAGAATTCCAGGACGCCGAGGAAGCAGGATAGCATTTCATAGGCTTTTGCGTTGCCTACTTTTGTGACCTTTCCGTATTGTTCCAGGCCGCTGATTATTTTGGGGCCGGTTTCGGTCTCCCAATCGGCGAATATATATTTTGCAAAGGCGAGGTATTTCGGGTCGCCGGTATAGCGGTAGAGATCGACCATTGGTCCCAGGATGCTGCCGGAGGCCAACCCGTTGTGGTAGCCGGATTTGTTCAGGTCGAGCTGTCCCGGGGCGTTGCCGAATGTGCGGCAGATAAGATCTCCGGCCTTGCGGGCGGCTTCGAGGGCGGCGTGGTCTCCTGTCAGCGAATAATAGCTTAGGAGGCCGATGATGGCGTATTTATGCACCCAAACGTCCCATTCCGACCAGTAATCTTTTGGTAAGTAAGTTCCCAGGTATCCATCCGGCAGTTGGGTAGCGATGTATTTGCGTTCGATGTCGTCCATCAGCGCCTTCAGCCGGGGGTCGTGCGTATAGCGGTAGGTATTGACGGCGGCGAAGAGGAATTTGCCGACATGTTCGCCGATCCATTTCTGTGAGCCGGGGCGGTGTTCGAACCCGGATAGAAGGAGGGCGGAGTCGACGAGCAGCAATCTCTTTTCCTGGTTGAGCAGGATATGGCTGTTTAGCAGCCCGCTCAGTCGTCCGGCATCGGCCGGTATGAACCTGTCCTGTACCCGGTCGGGGATCACCGGTTGTGTGTTGGTTGCCGGATCGACGGCGGCGGTTGCCTGCTGGAGCAGGAGGAAGAGAAGAGCGGGAAAGAGACAATATTTTTTCATAATGGGCGATTGATGTGTGGGTGCTGCTTATTTTCTCCGGACGTATATATAATAGGCGCCGCAGATCGATTGGCCGTCTTTATCATCGAACCAGGAATGGAGGGTAAGGGGGCCGGCGTCGAGCCGGGCGGTGAAGACGGCCGCTTTGGATCCGGGTTCCAGCTTCTGTTTGCGTACTTCCCCGTTGATGGCAAAGCGGGCGCCGGCGATCGGAAGGGCCTTGCCGTTGGGGGGGCTTGCCGCCAGCGCCAGGTCGGCTTCGCGGGGCCAGCGCCGGAGCTCGAATTCATATTTACCTGCCCGGGCGACCCGGATATTCCAGTAGCTGTTGCGATGGAGGCCGCCCAGCACTTGTTGCTGCTGGTCGAGGAGCACGTCCATCCATTCGCAGGAGTTCAGCACCATGGGGTTGGCCGAATCGCTGCCGATGATCACCGGTCTTGGTTCGTTGGCGGTGCCGGCGACTTCCGACCACCAGGTGTCGAGCTTGTCATGCAGGCGGGCGGCGATGTCAGGGTGGTGGTCGATCACGTTGTTTTTTTCCAGCGGGTCGGTATCGAGGTCGAAGAGCATGCGGTCTTCGACCAGCCGCCAGCGTCGCCACAGCACGACCGATCCGTCTTTGCGCATGATGGAGGGGCTGGCGGGAGAGGGGTAGTCGAAGCTGGAGGGCATCCGGCTATAGTTGATCACCAGGGTGCGGTCGGGTACCTTCGCTGCGCCGTGCAATACCGGCGCCAGGCTGATGCCATTGAAATGCGGGGGTTCCGGTGTGACCAGGCCGCAGAGTCCGATGAGCGTAGGCAATACATCCTGCACCTGGGTCAGCCCTGCGATATCGCGGGGAGCGCCGAGGCTGCCATGTGGCCAGCGGATGAAGAAGGGGACGCGATGACCGCCTTCCCACAGCTCCGTCTTTTTGCCTCTCATCCCTGCGTTGTAATAATCGGTGAACGTGCCGCCGTTGTCGGTCGTAAAAATGAGGATCGTATTGTCGGCAAGTCCTGTTTTATTCAGGAAGTCTATTAGCCGGCCGATGTTGTAGTCGATCCTGCGGATCATGGCCAGGTAGTGGGTGAGGTTATCCTTTAGTTTTGGCTCGAGGCCGGCAAAGGGGGATTTGGCGATGGCGGCCTCCATTTCCTTTACATTTTCTTCCGGTGCGAACCAGGGGGCATGGGGGGCGTTTAGCGGCAGGTAGGCGAAGAATGGCTGCTGCGTCTTTGCGGCTGCGGCGATCCAGTTTATGGCGCTGGTCGTGAACACATCGGTGCAGTAGCCGTTGAATTTTTCCTGTTTCCCGTTATGTATGTAGGTGTCGTCGAAATATTTATTACCCCAGAAGTCGGGTACCGAGCTGATATGGGAAGAGGGGAACCAGATCGATTCCTGGAATCCGCGGAGTTGCGGCCAGTAAGGGTAATTATCACCCAGGTGCCATTTCCCGAAGATGCCGGTCCTATAACCATTATCGGCGAAGAAATTGGCCATCGTCGGCAGTTCCGTGTGCAGGGAGGTGCGGCCGCTGCTGACGTTTACGGCGCCATTGCGGGCCGCGTCGATGCCGGTCATCAGTTGTCCGCGGCTGGGCGTACACATGGGGGTGACATGGTAATCGGTGAACCGGATGCTTTCCTTGTACAGGCGATCGATCTCCGGTGTTTGCAGAACCGGATTGCCATGACAGGAGAGATCGCCATAGCCCTGGTCGTCGGTCATGACGAGGATCACATTCGGCCTTTCGCGGGTGGTCTGTGCCGTAAGGCCGGAGGCGATCGGCAGGAGCAGGAAGAAAAGTAGTTTATTCATATAGAAGCATTTTAGATCAGCTTAGTCCTGCATAAATGATCAGTCCGAGTCCGGCCAGGAAGGAAACGAACATCCCTGCCAGCAGCCAGGATACCTGTCGCGGCGCCAGCCTGAATTCCTTCCACACGGCCACGCCCCAGATGGCGGCCACCATCGTGGCTCCCTGTCCCAGGCCATAGGAAATGGCCGGTCCTGCCTTTCCGGCGGCGATAAGGTTAAAGACGTTGCCCAGGCCCCAGACCAGGCCGCCGAGGATGCCCGCCATGTGCAGGGAGGGCTTACCGGCGAAATAATCACGGTAGGAGAGCGCCGGGCCCTCCAGCGGTTTTTTCATCATGATCGTATTGAATAAAAAGTTGCTGGCGACGATCCCGCAGGCGAAGATGACGAAGGCGGTATAGGCCGTCATCTTTTGCGGTTCGGGGTCAGCGGTATGGATAAGGTCCATGGAGGCGGCGATGAAGCGATAAAAGAAGGACATCAGCACGCCGGCTATGACGGAAAGGAGGATGCCTTTGGTGCCCGGTTTTTTGGAAAGAGAGGTCGTTTTCTTATAGGCGACGGCGTTGAGGATGATGGCCAGGGATACCAGCGATACGCCGGCGAACAGGAGGGCCGGGTTGCCCTTTTGGAGGCTCTGGTAATTGATGAGGACGCCCAGGACCAGCGCGATGCCGATGCCGATGGGGAAGGCCACTGCCATGCCTGTAATGGCGATGGCGGCGGTCAGCAGGATATTGGCGAGGTTGAAGATGATTCCGCCGAGGAAGGCGCTGCTGATATTTTCTGTGCTGGCCTGGTCGAGATCTGCCAAGAAGCTTCGTCCCTGTGTGCCGGTGCTGCCAAGGGTAAAGGCGGCGATCAGCGAGAGCGCCAGGATACCGAGCACATAATCCCAGTAGAATAATTCAAAGCGCCACCGGCCGGTGACCAGTTTTTGGGAATTGGCCCAGGAGCCCCAGCACAGCATCGTGATAAAACAGAAAACGATGGCCAGCGAGTAATTTTCGACGATAAACATATGGCAGCAATTTTAAAGCTTGTTCCTATCCGCCGTTCAGCCGTTTCCCCATGCATTTGCGGGGTCCAGCTTGCGGGCGATCAGTTCATTTCGTGTCGGGATAGAGGATTGGGCGCCCAGCCGGGTCACGGATAAGGCAGCCGCCTCACAGGCGAATTCCACGGCGCTGACGATATCTTTTTCTTCGGACAGGGCGACGGCGAGGGCTCCGTTGAAAACATCCCCAGCTGCGGTAGTATCGATTGTCTCCACCCGTCGTGCCGTCACCATTTTTTGTTCGTCGTGCCGGCAGATGACGGCCCCGAGGGATCCCATCGTCACGACTACCGTTTTCACTCCTTTTGAGCAAATGATCTGTGCTGCCTGCAGGGCGGTCTCCATATTCTCTACATTCATACCGGCGAGCATGCCGGCTTCGGTCCGGTTGGGGGTAAGGATATCTACTTTTTCCAGGAGGGGCGCCGGGAGGATAGTGGCCGGTGCGGGATTGAGGATCACCATTACGCCGTTTGCGGCCGCATGATCGATCACGTAATGGACGGTTTCCAGGGGGATCTCCAGCTGGAGCAGGGCAATGCCCGCCGATTCAATTTCTGGCAATGCCCCTTTAATGTCGTTGATGCGAAGCTCTGCGTTGGCGCCCGAGGCGACTACGATGCTGTTCTCGCCTTCTTTGTCGACGGTGATCAGGGCGACGCCGGAGGGGAGCTCGTCGTCGGAAAGGAGGAAGGAGGTATCGATGCCTTCATCATTGAACAGGCGGGAGAATTGTTTGCCGAACAGGTCATTGCCCAACTTGGAAATAAAGGTCACTTCCCCTCCCAGTCTTGCCACGGCGACGGCCTGGTTGGCGCCTTTACCGCCGGGGTTCATAAAAAAAGCGCCGGACAGGACCGTCTCGCCGGGTACGGGAATGTGGTCTGTCTTCACCACCATGTCCATATTGGTACTGCCTATAACAATGATCTTTTTGGAATTCATATAGCGAAAAGCTTGAGCGTAAAAAATGGATCGTTGGGTCAAATTTAGGGTTAACCCTTATTGAAAAAAGGCCATTTATTGCGGGAATTGTAATGCCCGACAAGCGTGATTTTTAATTAAATTATCGTAAATTATTTATTATCAACTGTTTAATAGATTTAAAAAATAAGCATTAACTTGAAACCTGATCAATGTCATCGTTATGGCCCTACCAACAGTGATCCGGCTGGTCAAGTCATTGTCAAGTCCGGAAAAGCGTTATTTTAAGCTCCATACCCGCCAGCAGGCGGGTCGCAAGGAATATCTCGACCTGTTCTCGATCATCGACGCTTCGTCCACGGCGGATGCCCTTGCGATCAGGGAAGAGTTCAGGAAGATCTATTCCCGGTCTTCGCCCGACAATGCCGCCCGGTACCTGTTGAAGGTGCTGACGGATTGCCTGGTACAGACCCGGTCGGAGAAAGATACCTTTTTCATGTTGCTGCAGGGCGTCATGCGGGCGCGGGTATTACGGGAACGGTCACTTGAAGAAGAGAGCTATAGCCAGTTGAAGAAGATACGGGGCCTTGCGTCGCAAAGTCAGCAGCACTTCATCGAATATCTTACGTACAGGGATGAGCTGGATCATTTCGCCGATTCCGATTTCCGGGAGCTAAGCGATAAGGCGCTGATCGAAGTGCAGATGAAGGCAAAGGATATCCTGAAGAGCCTAAACCATATCCAGGATCATCATTCGCTGTTCGAGATCTTAAAATACCGGCTGGTCCATTCGGGCCGCGTATCCTCGGAGGAGGATAAAAAGCGGCTCAACGATCTGATGTTGAGCGAAATGATCCTGGTGGCCAATAAATCGAAGAATAGTTTCGCATCCCAGAAGCTGCATTTGCTTTTCCAATCCTTTTTCTTTACGGATATCGGCGATCATCAATCCGCGTTGAAAACGTTCCGGTCGTTGAATGGGCAGTTCGAGCAGAACCTGGAACTGCTAAACAATCCGCCGCTGGATTATCTTTCTGCGTTGAATGGTATCTTAGACAGTCTGCATTCGTTACAGAAATACGGGGAGATGGGCTTTTATACGGATAAGCTGAAGCAATTGGATCAGCCGGTATATCCTGAATACTTTCGTTTCCGGGTACGAAAGACGATCGCCGTTTATCAGCTTTCCATCCTGCTGGGGGAGAAAAGGGCGGCGGAGGCAAAGGAATATGCCCGGTCCATCGATAGCCTGCTGCGGCCCTATGGCATGGTGGACGAGGAGAAACAGTGGGAGCTCTATTTTTATTGCAGCCTTGCTTTTTTCCACAATAAGGATTGGAAGAGGGCGCATGCGTATATCGGAGAGGTCATGAAAAATCATAAAGCCCGGCCGCAATCCCTGGTCTATAAAGCTACCCGTCTGCTGAATATGGTGATCTATTATGAAAAAGGGGACACGGGTTACCTGGAATACGACATACGGTCCTATAAACGGCTTTTTGGAAAGCAGCACCGGATACTCCGATCGGAAAAGCTGCTCCTGAAATTCATCCAGCTCCGGCAGGACCGGAAGAGGAGTAAATTACCCGATCTCCAGTATCGAAAGCTATTGAAGGAGATGCATACGATCGCCGGTGACCGCTATGAGAAGCAGCTGTTAAAATATTTTGATCTTATGGAATGGATCATGGACAAGGCAAAATGATAACCGGGCCGGAATTGACCGGTTTATGCGATCGTGATGCCTTTGTCGAGGTATACGTCCTGGATGGTCTGGATCAGGGCGAGACCTTCGTCGAAGGGGCGCTGGAAGGCTTTTCGGCCTACGATCATCCCCATTCCGCCCGCACGTTTGTTGACGACGGCGGTGAAGACGGCATCTGCCAGATCGGAGGCGCCTTTGCTTTCGCCGCCGCTGTTGATCAGTCCCACGCGTCCGCTATAGCAGTTCAGCACCTGGTAGCGGGTGAGGTCGATGGGGTGATTGTCGGGATGTGTCAGTTTGGAATAGACGAGGGGAGACGTTTTACCATGTTTGGTGGCGAGATAGCCTCCGTTATTTGTCGGTAATTTTTGTTTGATGATATCGGCCTGGATGGTGACGCCAAGATGGTTGGCCTGTCCGGTGAAATCGGCGGAGGTATGATAGTCTACGCCGTCCACTACAAAACCTTTATTACGGGTATAGCACCAGAGGATGGTCGCCATGCCCAGCTCGTGGGCCTGTTCGAATGCCTCGGCGATCTCTTTTAACTGGCGGTCGCTTTCCGCGCTGCCCCAGTAGACGGTGGCGCCGACGGCGACGGCGCCCATATTCCAGGCGCTCTTTACGGTACCGAATAGCGTTTGGTCGTAGCGGTTCGGCAGACTGAGGAATTCGTTGTGATTTATCTTGACGACGAAGGGGATGCGGTGTGCATATTTGCGGCTCATGATGCCCAGTACGCCAAAGGTGGAGGCGACGGCGTTGCAACCGGCCTCTACGGCCAGTTTTATAATATTCTCCGGATCGAAGTACATCGGGTTGGCGGCAAAGGAGGCGCCGCCGCTGTGTTCGACGCCCTGGTCGACGGGGAAGATGGAGAGATAGCCCGTGTCGGCCAGCCGGCCGTGTCCGAACAGGGTCTGCAGGCTTGACAGTACCCGGTTGTTGCGATTGGAGTTCACCCAGATCTCTTCCACATGGTTGGGGGAGGGGAAGGCGCTAAGGACGGATCTGTCGAGGACGGGTTTATGATCCAGCAGGAAGGATGCCTTGTCACCGAGGAGGTCGGTTATTTTTTTGGATGCCATTGGATATAACGTTTAATTGTACTGCAATTTAATCTCTACGCTTCAGAAAGAAAAAAGTTCCTTATACCAACAAAAAACCCCACCAGCGGCGGGGTTTTTATCGGTTAAAGAAAATCTTTATGCGTTCCTGTTTATGCAATTCAGGTCTTCAAAGGCCACTTCGAGCCGTTTGGAGAAGCTCTCTTCCGCCTTGCGCAACCAGACGCGGGGATCATAATATTTTTTATTGGGCTTGGAAGGACCTTCCGGGTTGCCGAGCTGGCCCTGGAGAAAGCCTTCGTTCTTTTTGTAATACTGCTGGATCCCTTCCCAGAAGGCCCATTGCAGATCGGTGTCGATGTTCATCTTGATGGCGCCATAGCCGATGGCCTCCCGGATCTGGTGCTGGGGGCTGCCGCTGCCGCCGTGAAAAACGAAATATACGGGTTTGGGACCCGTCTTCAGCTTCTGCTCGATATAGTCCTGGCTGTTCTTCAGGATGACCGGGCGCAGCTCGACATTTCCCGGGCTGTAAACGCCGTGTACATTGCCAAAGGCGGCCGCTACGCCGAAGAGGCTTCCTACCTTGCTCAGTTCCGTATAGGCATAGGCGACATCTTCCGGCTGCGTATAGAGCTTATGGTTTTCAACGCCGCTGTTGTCCACGCCGTCTTCTTCGCCGCCGGTGACACCGAGTTCGATCTCGATGGCCATCCCAAGGGGCTGCATCCGTTTGAAGAATCCGACGGAGGTATGGATATTCTCTTCGAGGGGCTCCTCGGAGAGGTCCAGCATATGAGAGCTGAAGAGGGGCTGTTTCTTTTCCTTGAAAAATTGTTCGCCTGCATCGATCAGTCCGCTGACCCAGGGCAGCCATTTCTTGGCGGCGTGGTCGGTATGCAGGACCACCGGTACGCCATAATACTTTGCGACATTGTGGATGTGCAGGGCTCCGGAGACCCCCCCGGAAATATTCCCCTGCAACTTATCGTTGGGCATTCCCTTACCGGCGATGAACTGGGCGCCGCCATTGGAGAACTGGATGATGACGGGGGAATTGACCTTGGCCGCTGTTTCGAGCACGGCATTGATCGTATTGGTCCCGATAGTATTCACGGCCGGAAGAGCGAACTGATTGGCTTTGGCGTCCTTGTATAAGGCTTCTAATTCTTCACCGAATAATACCCCGGCATTGTATTTTTTCATATATCTATAAAATGAGCCGCGAATATACGCCATGACGGCCTAATCTTCGAATTTGCTCAGGTTTTTTTGGATGAGGGCGAGATTCTTCTGGAGGGTCTGTTTTAGCTGTCTTTTTACCACCTGCCCCATGGAATGGCATTTCAAAAAAGCGGGGTTATGGAAATGCTCGTTGAGCTCTGTCTTGAGCTGGGTCAGTTTTTCGGGACTGGAGATACCCTTGTTCTTTGCCATGATGTTCAGCAGCTCCATCAGCCGGAAACGGGAGGATGCCACCCGGAAGGCCATCATCGTCCGTTCTTCGGTCTGGTATTGCTCGATGGATTCCTTGTTCAGGTGCCGGAGGCTCATCTCCACCAGGGCCTTGTTCTCCTTGAAGAACTGGGGTATATAGAGCGTTTTGCGGCCTTCGTAGGATTGCTGATCGAAGTCGATGGCACGGATGCGATACTGGTAGTCCTCTATGTCGGGGGTGATGTCGACGACGAAGTTATAGCTGCGCATATCGCCCAGGAGACGGACGAAGCAACGTTCATTGAATTTGACGAACTCCTTCGATAACCGGATCTTATTGGTCTGGGGATCTTCGAGGAAGTTCTTTATAAAGAGGTCGCCCGGGATACCGGGGATATGCTCCTCCACCAGGGTATTAAGATGGGTAAAATAGGTGATCCGGTTGGGGGACAGGAGATGTTCCAGCTCCAGCCCGTAGATCCGGGAGGCGTCCGCCTGTTTGATATAGTAATGATCGTAGTTGTCGTTGAACTTATTGACGATACGGATGCGAAAGGGGCTGGAGTTGGCAAAGCTGCAGAAGTCGATGCGGGCGACGTCGAGGTGTTTTGTATAGCTGAGGTCTCCCTCCGTCTTGAGGATGGCATACATCTGTACCAGCCCTTCGCGGATGAAGTCCCAGTGCCGCATGTCGTAGAGCGCCGTTTCCCACAGCGTATCCTGGTCATGCTTGTCCTTGAGGGGAACGGAATAGGTGATATGTGCCAGCAGGTCCCGATAGGATACCGGCAGCTTTACCTCCCGGCCATGATTTTTCAGGTAGCTGCGTAAGGGGTCGGTTACGGGGAAGATCGGTTTTTTCCGGGAGGGTTTATTGGAATCGCCGATGGAATCAGCATCGCCTGTCAGCATGTGTCTGTAATTTTATCAAATATCGGCATCTGTGGCGAAAGACCGGCGTCGTCCGGCTTACTTGTCTGTTTCTTTTTTTGGAAAAAAGGAGGAAAACAGCGGGAGCAGCGGGGTCAGGGCCGTAAGGAAACCGGTGATCTTCTGATAAACGTCGTCCTGGGTGATGAAGATAAAGACCCCGGGAATGGCCAGCAGCAAGAGAAGCGGTCTTTTTATATTTTCCCAATAGCCATCTTCGCGGGCTTTATCCGCTATGACGTTGAAGGCGCCATTATCGGGTGTCCGGAGGATCCATTCGCGGAAGCCGGGTGTGATGAATTTCAGCCGTTCCTTGTCCACGACGCGGAGGACATTCCTGTTGATGAGACCGATGAGCGTGGCGTTGTTCTTATAATTTGTGAAGCCGTCCAATGCAAAATCGTAGAGGGTGAACTGTTCCATTTCAGAGAGGGACTGCCAGATGGCGGTGTAGAACGGATCCAGCTTATCGACGTTGTCGGTGATGGTCTGTTCGTTGGCCACGGGATCTTTCCATAAGGCCGTCTCTTCCGTGTTGAGGGCGGTAACGGTGAGCGGGGTCGCGGCGTTGCGATGCCGGCCTAAGAGCCGGTCCATGATCCGGGCATCTTTGATATGGGTGTAGTCCCTTTTCAGCAGATCGAGGAGATAGACACGTCCGGAGAGCGACCAGGTCAGCGCCAGGAGCAGCAGAAGGATCAGCAGGACGCTTCCAAAATAAAAAACGGCATAAAAGCGGGAGGCTGCCGAGAAGGTCTCGTGCCACATCAGGCTGGCGGAAGAATGCGAAGAAGCAGCATCGCTCTGTAACAGGATTGGATCGTCCTCTATCGCATCGCGCTGGTTATAGTAGAGCAATTCATATCCCTTCCACTTTCCTTTTTCTCCCGTCAGGAATACCCAGGAACTGTCGGTCGCATAGTTGGGGTTTGCCGGCCAGGCGAGGGCCGTGCTGTCATTGGGGAAGAGCCATCGATGGATCTGGGTATAGGCTGGTGCGATGGGATAGGCGGTGTCCATTGTTGCCGGCTGATGAGGATCGACGGTATCGCTGCTCAGGGTATAGATCCCATATTTGAATTTAAGCAGGTGGAGATCCTGTGCCTGCGTCATCCGGTAGTCGGTGGTCCGCTGGTTGACCGTCGTCCGCCGTTCGTTGATGGAACCGGCCATGGAAAGCCGGGAGGTGTTGGATTGTACAAGGCTTTCCTGTCTGAACACGAGCCAGAAGATGCTGGAAGTAGGGATGATGCTGATCATGATGACGCCGACGGCGATGGCCCAGATATAGTGCCAGCGCCAGGACCCCTGTGTGTACCCCGGTGTGGACCCCGGTGTGGCCCCTCCTGTTGGTGCGATCTCCGGGTGAAAGGTCTTTAATGAAGCGAAGATACCTGCCGAGAATACCAATTGTACGATCAGCAGTGGTAGGAAGGAAGACCGTGTACCCCAGCAGGCAATGACGTTGATCGATGCGATCACGATGCCCATAAAAATGAGGAGGGGGGCATTGGGCCACGAAAAGGACTTCTGTTTCTGTTTTTCCCGGAGCAGGTAGTAGTGCAGCGCGGTATAGAAGGGGAAGAGCAGGGAAATAAAGAAAAGGGAAAACTCGGAGGACAGCGCAAAGCATTCGAAGACCGTCCAGATGCCGATAAACAACAACAATAAGCCAAGCATCCCTGCCAGCAGATGGCGGTAGTATCGTTCCTTTATGTGGGTCGGTTGCAGCCATTCAAAACGCCGGGTTGGGGTACGCAGGAGCAGTGGTCTTTTTTCAGACCATTCTTTGAGCAGGGAGGAAAGGATCAGCAGGAGGAGGACACAGGCGCCGAAGAAAGAAGATAGACCGATGAGATGTGCCTGGAAGTCGTCGGAACCGGACAGATCGTAATAGACCAGCAGGGAATAGGGAAACCCCTGCAGGGGCGTCACCAGGAGGGCTTTTGGGCGACCCTGGAGGATAAAGGAGTTAAAGTAGCGTCGGCTATGGTATCGTAGGGGCGCGAGCAGATCGGAGGGCGTCTCCGTTTCCCGGGCGATATTGGATAACAGGGCCCGTCCGGGTTTTGAATCATAGAGGATATTCCCTTCTGCATCGATGATGCTGAAGTTATAGCCAAAGGGCAGCAGGGGAGAGCAGACCGAATACATTTCCGTGGAGAGACCGATCATCCGGGAGGGTCTGCCGGGGAGGGGGCGGCTTGGAGCGATAATATTTACCGTGTATTCGCCATCCAGTTTGGACAGTGTCGGCTGGATCGTAAAGGAGTCCGGCGGATCGGTATGTGGAAAGGTGAGGATATTAAAACCGATAAAATCCTTGAAATAGGAACGGTCCTTTACTACCAGCAGATCCGATCTGTTGAATTGTTTTTTTGTATTCCAGGTGGCGACCCATTTTCCAGAAGAGTCGATCCAGTAGATATAGTCGGCGTATGGGTAGGGGTGGGGGCTGCCATCGAACAGGGAATCGATCAGGTGGCGGTTGGCCGGATCGTGATAGGCCAGGGTTCCTTTTTGGTTGGACGTGTCTCCCTCCAGGAGGTGGTAATAGGCGTCAGTATGACCGGTCCAGATTGCTGCGGAAGTATCCCATTGTCTTAATTGCCGGCAGGCGCGGTCTATTTCGGTGTCAAAGCTTTTCTCCACCTGGGCCGAGAGGTCCTTCAACCGGGTGAAATTGTGCATGGATTGCACATGATTCAGAAAGATCCGGGAGAAGAGAAAGAAAACGAGAAAGGCGGCAATAAAATACATGCCGATGATCAGGCGGATATCGAAGCTGCGGATCCTTTCCGACTTTCCCAGCACATAGACCTTCAGGATCGGGAGATGCATAAAAAGCAGTAGTACCAGGATCCCCACCTGGATGGCAAGCTTGAAAGGGATCGTATTGTATCCTTTTTTGTAGGCCGCCAGATCGATGATGCCGGCGAGTATGATCTTTTCCTCTCCCAATTGCAGGGGGTAGACGAAGAGCTTACAGGGGGTGCCTTCGATCGTGACATCATGGATCGTGATGAAGTTAAAGCCGTCGTCTTTTTTCAGCAGGCTATCCAGTTCCAGCCGGTAGTCGACGGGAAGCGTCCCGGAGCTGAATGCGATCTGGTAGTTGTGAAGGGTGTCGGAGCCGGATCCCCCTTGTCTGCGATTACCGGCCGGGCGGTCCCGTAATACGAGGTAGTCGTTGAAGATATCCTTATAGGTGGTGATGATGGGTTGGAGGATGGGGTCCAGGGAGGTATACATCTCCGTTATGAGCGAGTCCCGGACCGGCGGGTCTTTTTTGGAGGCGTGGCCGGAAGGGTCGTGCCGGTAGAGGTATAAAGGGTAGGTGAGCTGCCAGCTGGCGGCAAGATCGCTGCGCTGCAGCCGGATCGGGCCGGCGTAGAAGGAGTCGCCTTCGTTGGATGGAGCGGGCGGGAAGGGGACGGTAAACTGGAAGGTATTGCGTAATGGGTTGGCGGCGCTCTGTCGTTTCAGAAACCAACGGATGGCGGAAGAATAGGCTTCCGTTTTGTTTTCGAGGCCTGAGCCGATCTGTTCCAGCTCGCGGAAGGCCCTTCCGTTGAGCAGCTGTTGCTGGTAGGGGATATATTTAAAAAAATACAGGGAAAGGAAAACGGATAGGAGGAGGAGAATGATGATGACTCCAATCAATTTGCGCAACCAGATGCCCGGTTTCAGGAGCCAGTCCATGGAACAAAGGTTTTAAGAGATTGCAAGCTACTTCTTTTTGCCGGTGCGGACAATACAACAAAGGGGGTATGGTCTCAGCTACCGGGATTATCTATCAGCTGCCGGAAATAGGCCGGGGCTTCCAGCAGGCGGCTGCCATACCAGCTGAAGAGCTCTCCATCGACCAGGCGGATCGCGGCATCCGGGAGGAGGGACCGGATCTCCCGGATATGTTTTTCCCTGAAGGGGTAGGGTTCGGAGGAGAGAAGGACACATTGGATATTGGAACCGGCGAGGGATGCGGTGTCGATGGAAGGGTAGCGGTCCAGGTGTTGGAAGGCGTTGGCCAGGCCGCAGCGCCGGAGCATATCGTTGATAAATGTGTCTCCGCCGGCGACCATCCAGGGGTTGCGCCAGATGAAGTAGGCGGTGAGGGGGGCGGGGGGCGTGCCGACGGGGGCCGGGGCGTCGGGGGAGGGGGATGTGCCGATGGGGACAGCGGGTAGGGGTCTTTCCAGTTCGGAGAAGCGATGGGCGATCTCCGTTGCAAGGGTTTCCGCCTGTTCTTTTCTGGCGGTGAGGTTGCCGACGAAGCGGATCATTCCGAGGGCGTCCTCCAGGTCTTTTATTTCGCTGACCCAGACGGGGTAATGGCGGGCCAGCTCTTCCACCTGGGCGCGGTCGTTCTCCTCCTTATTGGCGAGGATAAGGTCCGGCCGGAGGGGATGGATCCGTTCGGGGTGGACGTCTTTTGTACCGCCGATACGCGTTTTTGTATGGGACCAGGAGGATGGACGAACGCAGAATTTTGTGATACCGGCCACTTGCTGTTCGAGGCCGAGGGTGAAAAGCAATTCCGTTTGGGAAGGCACCAGGGATATGATCCTCCGGGGCGGCTGTGATAAGACGATCGTTTTACCCAATGGATCGGTAAAAGTGGGCATGAAGGAAGATTATGGGGGCAAGATAAGCAGGGAAGGGGGAATGATGAAAAATGAAAGAAAGACGGAGACAATGAAAAATGAAAGGGGATGTGCGGAAACGATGTGGAAAAGAGATCGAAGGGAGGTGGTCAGCGGGCGGACACCCGATGAAGGCCTCCTGCTAAATTCGCGCACTAATCAGAGTTTAGCAGGAGGGTACCGGAGTTAAAGCAGGGTTTGTTCATGGATTGGACTGCTTCTTTTTTTCGAGGCTTGTCCCTCGAAGGTTTTTCTTTCGGAAGTTGGATCTTGGAATGAGTTTAGGCTTTTCTTACAGGTAATTCAGAATATCGGACTAGGGTTCATTGGATAAAGGAAAATAGAAGTTGACTGATATTGGATTTTAATCACGGAATTTACGTAGGTATTGGGTTTGGCGGTTTTTCAACGAATACTGGAAATACGGGCGTTTGGTTTTTTCTGGATATCGGGTGATTGATATTATCAATCAACTTCTATATCAAAAATAAAATGTTAAAGTTAAAAAAGCAATACGGGTTTTGCTTTATTTCCCGGTGGCATGAATTACTAACGTCCTCGTAATCATTACATAATACGAGTGGTAAAACTGCGTATGCGGGTATGGGAAAACTACGTTCCTGTGGCCTTTTATAGGGGGGGATCAGGCTCCCAGGGCCTGGATCAGGTCGTATTTTGTTACGATATGGTAGTTCCCGCTATCGTCTTTTCCGAGCACGGCGCCGTTCTCCCGGGTGATAAGACTGCTTAGTCTTTCAAGGGGGGTATCGAAACTGACGACCGGGTAGGATCTTTCCAGCACCTCCGTGATCATTTTGCTTTTTAGATCCGTGCCGTTGTTCATCATCCGGGCAAAGAGACCGCTCTCGCTGATGGCCCCGATCATTTCCCCGTTCTGCAATACCGGCAGGTTCTCGATATGATATTTTTGCATGAGTTCGTAGGCTTCTGCGACGCTCTGGCCTGGTTCGGCGGTGATGAGACGTTTGGTACCGCGGCCGGCTACGATATCCTTAAACGTTTTGACATCCAGGAAACCTCTTTCCATCATCCACTGGTCGTTGTAGATCTTACCCACATAGCGGCTGCCATGATCGTGCAGGATCACGACGACCACATCGCCCTTTTTCAGCAGGTCTTTCAGCTGGAGGAGCCCCTGTATGGCAGTGCCGGCGCTATATCCGCAGAAAAGTCCTTCTTCCTTTGCGATACGGCGGGCCATGACGGCGGCGTCCTTATCGGTCACCTGTTCGAAGACATCCACCACCTTCATATCGTAGTTCTGGGGTACGAAGTCTTCCCCGATGCCTTCGGTGATATAGGGATGGACCTCTTTCATGTCCACTTCGCCGGTGCGGAAGTATTTTGTAAGCAGGGAGCCAAAGGGGTCCATGGCCCAAACCTGGATGTTGGGATTTTTTTCTTTCAGGTACATGGCGGTGCCGGTGACGGTGCCGCCCGTGCCGGTCGCTACGACGAGATGGGTTACTTTTCCATCGGTCTGTTTCCATATTTCGGGACCGGTCGTCTCGTAATGGGCGAGACGGTTGGCCAGGTTGTCGTACTGGTTGGCATAAAAGGAATTGGGTACTTCCTTTGCAAGGCGGCGGGAAACGGAATAATACGATCTTGGATCGTCGGGTTCGACATTGGTCGGGCATATGATGACTTCGGCGCCCAGGGCCTTGAGGATATCCATTTTTTCTTTCGACTGCTTATCGGTTGTAGCGAAGATGCATTTATATCCTTTTACGACCGCGGCGAGGGCGAGTCCCATCCCGGTGTTACCGGAAGTGCCTTCGATGATCGTTCCACCCGGTTTTAATTTGCCTTCCTTTTCGGCTACTTCCACCATTTTCAGGGCCATGCGGTCCTTTGCAGAGTTGCCGGGGTTGAAATATTCCACTTTGGCCAGGACGGTGCAAGGGAGATCCTTTGTCAGTTTGTTCAAGCGGATAAGGGGAGTATTCCCGATCGTCTCCAGTATATTATTCTTAATATCCATACCAACGGTTTGATTGCGGCAAATGTACCGAAATCCTTTACATTTGCTGCCCTATTAGAGGACACATATTTATGGAACCGAAGTATATACAAAAGATCGCCGGGAAGCTGAACTTTTCTCTGAAACAGATCAACAATGTCTATGACCTGCACAGCGAAGGGTCGACCATTCCTTTTATGGCGCGTTACCGCAAGGAGGCGACCGGGAACCTGGATGAAGTACAGATCAATGACGTGGTGGAGCAGATAAAATATTTTGAGGAGCTGGACAAACGCAAAGAGACGGTCCTCAAGACCATCGAAGGGCTGGGCAAGCTTACCCCGGAACTAAAACAACGGATAGAAGATTGTTATGATGCCACCGTGCTGGAAGACCTGTATCTTCCTTACAAGCCCAAACGGAAGACCCGGGCCACGACGGCTATCGAAAAAGGGCTGGAGCCGCTGGCAAAATTCCTTTTTGAGCAGGGCGCCGGTGATCCGGCCGAAGAAGCGGCGAAGTTCCTGAATGAACAGGTAAAGGATACAAAAGAAGCCTTACAGGGCGCCCGGGATATCGTCGCGGAATGGGTCGCTGAACATGAGCAGGCCCGGAACAAGGTGCGGCAGCTCTTTAGCCAGTCCGCGGTGTTGAGCTCGAAGGCGCTGACGAGTAAAAAGGAGGAAGAGGAAGCCCAGAAATACCGGGATTATTTTGAGTTCAGCGAACCGCTGGCGCAATGTCCTTCGCACCGGATTCTGGCTATCCGCCGGGGTGAGAAGGAAGGCTATCTGATCATGGATATCCAGGTCGACAAACAGACGGCGATAGACGACCTCGAAAGGATCCTCGTTAAGACCTCGGGCCCGACAGGAGGCGAAGTAAAGAAAGCCATCGAAGATTCCTTTGACCGGCTGCTGAAATCCTCTATCGAGAATGAATTCCGGCTGATCAGCAAGAACAAGGCGGATGAGGAGGCAATACGCGTTTTTGCGGAGAACCTGCGTCAGCTGCTGCTGGCCTCGCCGCTGGGGTCCAAGCGCATACTCGCCCTGGACCCCGGTTTCCGGACGGGTTGTAAAGTAGTATGCCTGGATGCGCAGGGAAATTTTCTTCATAATACGACGATCTATCCGCATCCTCCCCAGCAGGAGTGGTCTGCCAGTGTGGCTACGCTCAAACAGCTGGTGGATCGTTATGATATCGAGGCGGTGGGTATCGGGAATGGAACGGCCGGCCGCGAGACCGAGCAATTGGTGCGGGGGATCGATTTTGGTAAAAAGATCAGTGTGTTCATGGTCAATGAGAGCGGGGCCTCGATCTATTCGGCTTCCGAAGTGGCCCGGGAAGAATTTCCCGACCAGGATATTACCGTCAGGGGAGCGGTGAGCATTGGCCGGCGACTGCTGGATCCCCTGAGCGAGCTGGTGAAGATCGATGCCAAGTCCATCGGGGTGGGGCAATACCAGCATGACGTAAACCAGCATAAATTAAAAGAAGAGCTGGACCGCATTGTCGAGAGCTGTGTAAACCATGTGGGGGTAGACCTGAATACGGCCAGCAAGCATTTGCTGACGTATGTGTCGGGGCTTAGCGCCACCCTTGCAAAGAATATCGTGGAGTACCGGGCAAAGAACGGCGCCTTTACCAGCCGGGACGAACTAAAGAAAGTAAGCCTGATGGGCCCCAAGAGCTTTGAGCAGTGCGCGGGTTTTCTCCGGATCCGGGAGGGGGTGAATCCGCTGGACAATAGTGCCGTCCATCCCGAGACCTATTATGTGGTCGAGTCCATGGCGGGGGACCTGGGTTGTACCGTCGCCGAGCTGATCGGGCAGGCCGAATTACGAAAAAAGATCGTTCGCAAAAAATATGTCTCCGAGACCGTGGGTGAGTTTACGATCGGCGATATCCTGAAAGAGCTGGAGAAGCCGGGGCGTGATCCGCGGGATACGATCGAGGAGTTCCATTTTGAAGAGACCATCAAGACGATGGAGGATTTGAAACAGGGGATGACCGTGCCGGGGATCGTGACCAATATTACTAATTTTGGCGTTTTTGTCGATATCGGTGTTAAGCAGGATGGGCTGGTGCATATTTCGCAGCTGAGCAATACCTATATTTCCGATCCTAATGAAGTGGTCAAGCTACAGCAGAAGGTAATGGTGACGGTGATGGAAGTAGATGTGGCGAGGAAGCGGATCTCGCTGTCGATGAAGGGGAATGCGACCGGCGCCGGTAAGGCGGCCGGCGGGGCGCCAAAGGGTGCAGGGGCTGCCGGGCAGAAAGGGCCGGGGAAGCCGGGATCCGGCGGTGACCGGGGGGGAAGGCCCGTGGGTAGTGGGGACCGGCCGGGAAGCGGGAAGGCTCCTGATGGAAGACAGGCTGCCGGTAAGGGCGAAGAGCCGCTGGATGCTTTTCAGGCGAAGCTGATGGAGCTGAAGAAGAAGTTTAAATAATAAGAGGGATGATATCGTCATTGATAGTCAATTTGTTATGATATATTTTATCATAATTTCATTCGTAATTAAGAACAGATCTGAAAATTAATATTACCTTTGTAGTGTAACAGAACGTTTCGGACGTTTGAACGACGGCTCGCAAGAGTTAGCACGGTTCCCTGTTACGAAAAGATATCTTAAGCCGGTGTATTTTTACATCGGCTTTTGTATTTTTTTAGCATACATGGTTGTGAAAAAAAGACGAATATTTGCATCGTTCTTTTTGACCGCCATTACCACATAGTATTCAAAAGAATTGATCTTTTTTACAAACACCAGGCTTTGATCACCTCTTCCTGTAACGATGCCTTTATTCACGCTGTCGGGGGTCGCTAAAATTGAAGGAATTAATTCAAAATCGCTATTGGTAATTCCTTTTTGCCCTCTCTTACTTTCCTCTTTGTCATCTCCATGTCGTTTGATAGTGTGGATTATTCCGGAACTGGACATGATTTTTACTGCGCCATTGATTTTAATTTCAGTTTTAAAATTGATTTCCTGGGCCTGGAAATTCGGAACATTACCAAAATTTATTTCCTGATGAGTGTTGGTCGTGTCTGCACTGGCATATTCGATCAATTTGGCTATCTGAGAGGGTTTGTCTTTATTAGGGGATAACATAGGTTAGGTATTATTGATAGAGGAAGAACTTGATCCCGACACGCGCAAAGGTGGAGAAAATTAATAGAGATAATAAATAAAAAACGCCTGTTATTAACAGGCGGTAAGAGGATCTTTTGCACAAAGACCTTCGCTCTTATTTATTTAAAAAATCGCTCAGGAGGTCTGTTCTTTTTTACGGCGGAGGTACATATCCAGCAGCATGAGTCCCATTACTACGATCACGAGCAGGAAGATGGTGGTAAAGGGACCGTTGAAGACCTTGCCCCAGTTGAATTTATCCAGGGTGTTTGTATAGGAGCTCAGCGCGGGAGATTCGAAGCTACTGGCGGGCTGGGGTCGGAAGATCCAGGTGAACTGTCCCAGGCAATAGACCAGGAAGCCGGCGATGAGGGTGAGGAAAAAGGCGCCGATGGCCCGGATGATATTCTTGTTGATATAGGTCCTGGTAGCGGGCGCCACGTGGTAGCGGGCGATCTCTTCCATCACGTTCTTTGTAAAGCGCATGGAGGGAGCTTCCAGCTCCGTGCTGTCCATCAGCTGATGTACGCCCAGCAATTCCCGGTATTTCTGCTGCCATTCGATATTGGCGGTGATCAGCTCTTCGATAGCCGATCTTTCGGCGGGGCTGCTGAGACCGTCGATATAATCCCACAATCTTGTTTCCATTTGTTCTTGCTGCATATTCATACTTCGGACTTTATCGGGATGAATAAATTTATGATGATATTTCACGTACCTCATAACTAAAATGTTTTTCCATCTTCTCCTTTAGCCGGTGGCGGGCCCGGTGTAGTTTCACCTTTACGGTATTGGGATCGAGGCCCATGATCACGCCGATCTCTTCCAGCGATTGTTCGCCCTTATAGAATAAGGTGATGACCTGGCTGTCATCCGGGCTGAGGAGGCGGATCGCTTCATTGACCATGGCATGTCTGGATTTCTGTTCGATGACATTGGCCGTGAAACCCGACTGCTGGTTCTCCAGCTGGATAAAGGTCCTTTCGTCGTCGATGGAGTAGGTATCCAGCTTTTTCTTTCGCAGGAACGTAATACAACTTGTGCGGACGATGGTATAGAGCCAGGTGCTGAATTTGGATTCTCCCCGGAAATCCGCCAGGGAGCGATAGGCTTTTACAAAAACGTCCTGGCTGATCTCTTCGCCATCTTCCCGGTTATCGGTAAAACGCAGTACCAGGGTGAACACATAATTCTGGTAGCGTTCGACCAATTGCGCGAAAAGAGCCTGTTCGCCTTGCAGGATTCTTCTAATGATCTCTGTATCAGTGAGTCCAGTGTGCATTGATTGGTATAAGACTAAGAACGGCTCTTCCAGGTTACAGAGAAAGATACAAAAAAATAAATAGTTTAGCGGGGGGCGAACTGTAACCCGGGACGATCTCTTGTAGTCTGATGGTGTAGAAACCCTGGGGAAAGGATTAAATTTTTAACAAGAAAAACATATCACAATGCAAACAGCAAATTTAGGAGTCCTTTGGTTGATACTTAGCTCACTGGCGCTTTTCGCCATGATCTTCGGGCTCCGGTATATGAGCAACAAGGAAAAGATGGCCATGATCGAAAAAGGCATGGACCCCCAGATGAAGCATTTACGTCCGCGTCCGGCTCCTTTTGTCAACCTGAAATGGGGACTTTTATTCGTCGGCGCCGGTCTGGGCTTGTTCGTCGCCTATCTGCTGGACAATTTCGTCCTGTACCGGATGCATAATAATTATGACTCGGATGCGAATGTGGCGATCTATTTTGCGCTCATCGCCATCGGCGGCGGTCTGGGGCTGATCGTCTCCTACCGGGTCGAAAAGAAGGAACTCCTGGACAAGGCCGATAAGGAATAATGTCTTAACCCCTGCCTTCACCGGAACGAATTGAAGAGGCCGTCTCATCGCCTGAGACGGCCTCTTTTTATGCGGTCATGCGTTGTGATGATCCTGGTTTATTTATCGATGGTATCCACGGCTTTCCGGAAGGCGGGATCATAGGCGTTGCTCACTTCAAAATAGCCTTCCATGCGCCAGATCTGCCGGGCCAGCAGGGCGCGGATGCGGTGTTGCAGGACTTCTTTATCCCTTGCCCCGATGGACCGGATGTCGATGGTATCCTTTGCGGAATAGGCGACCAGGCTTGCCCAGACCTTTTCATCGTCATGGAAGCCGGTCACGAAGTCCGCAGGCCCCTTAAAGGATTGAAAAGCAGGCAGATGCTGCATATAATACATGTAGATGAAGCGGCTGAGGGTCCCGTCGACGTATAGGGAGGTAATGCTCCGGGACAGGGTGCTGGTATCGAAGCCGACAAAGATATCGGGGGTGATGCCTCCGCCGCCGAATACGGTCCTTTTTTCCTTGCCCAGGGTCTTATAGGCGATGCCGGCATGCCGGGTGGAGGTATCGCCGTGGAGGACCTCGCCGTCATGAAAGCGTTTGATCACCTCCTCATTATAATCGTCATGGCCTTTGTCATATGGTTTCTGGATGCTGCGCCCCGTGGGGGTATAATACCGCGCGATCGTAAGACGGAGGGCGGCGCCGTCGCTAAGCTGGTATTGTTCCTGGACCAGTCCTTTGCCAAAGGTCCTTCTGCCGATGATGGTGGCGCGGTCCCAATCCTGGAGGGCGCCTGCCAGGACTTCGCTGGCGGAGGCCGTTCCCTCGTCTGTCAGCAGGACCAGCTTTCCCTTTTCGAACAGGCCATCCCGGCGACAGCGGTATTCTACCTTGGGGGAACGGGCGCCGACCGTATAGACGATCAGCTTATCGCCGTCCAGGAAGTCGTCGGCCATTTCGATGGATTCCTGTAAAATGCCGCCTCCGTTGCCCCGCAGGTCCAGGATCAGTTTCTGGAGCCCTTCTTCCTGCAGTTTCATCAGGGCCTGGGCAAATTCTGCGTGGGTCGTCTCGGAGAACTTATTGATCCGGATATAGCCGGTCTGTTTGTCGATCATATAGGCGACGTCTACGGCCGGCAGGGGGATGGTACCGCGGGATACCGTGACCTGCATGGGGGAAGAAGATGCCGTTGCCCGGAGCAGGGTGATGGTCACTTTGCTGGCGCCCGGCCCGCGGAGCAGTTTGCGGATCTTGTCATTATTGATGCCATTTCCTGCCACCAGGGAGTCCCCTACCTTCAGGAACTTATCCCCGACCCGGAGCCCTGCCTTTTCGCTGGGGCCGCCGGCCAGTACGCTCACTACGTTGACCGTATCATCGAAGATCTGGAACTCTACCCCGATGCCTTCGAAATTGCCCTGCAGGTCTTCGTTGACCTCGGAAAGGTCCACGGCCGGGATATAGATGGAATGGGGGTCCAGGTGGGTCAGCATCCCGTCTATTGCGTTGTCTCCCAGGGTATCCATCGACACGGGGTCTACGTATTTCATGTTCACCAGGTCCATGACTTCCTGTACGGGTGTCGCTTTTCGGGTCTTGAAAAAGCCCGTGGGGTTGATATTGCCTCTCAGACGATAACCAATAAGCATTCCGGCGATCATTACGACGGCGAATAATAAGGGTAGCCAGACCTGGAGTTTCTTCATTCGAATGAAAATTGCGTGAAGGCTGCAAATTAAGGAATCATAATTTAACTTGCAGCAAAAATGGACCACAGGTGGAACGATATAAACAAGCTAAACGACAGGAATGAATATACTTATTGCTGACAGCGGTGCTACCAAATGCGAATGGTGTCTGCTACATGACGGGAAGACGAAAAAGGTGGTGACACTGGGGCTTAGCCCTTATTTCCTCGATGCAGCGGGGATCGGGGAGGTGATCAGCCGGGAACTGTTGCCGGGGCTGAAGAAGATCCCCGTGGACACCGTATATTTTTATGGCACGGGCTGTAAGAATCCCGATAACCGGAAGATCGTACAGACGGCGATCCGGAAGGCCTTTCCGGGGGCGTCGATCCATGTCACCCATGACCTGATGGGGGCGGCGCTGGCCCTTTGCGGGTCCTCGAAGGGGGTAGCCTGCATTTTGGGGACGGGCAGCAGCGCCTGTTATTTTGATGGGAAAAAGATCGCAAAGGCAACTCCGGGGCTTGGTTTTGCATTGGGGGACGAGGGTAGCGGGGCCTACCTGGGTAAAAAGGTCGTTCAATATTATCTTTACAATACATTCGACGAGGAATTACGCTATAAATTCGATGCTAAATATGCCACCAATGCGGGGGAGATCCTGGAGAGCGTATATAAAAAGCCGTTGCCGAACCGGTACCTGGCTTCTTTTACCTTATTCCTGGCGGAGAACCGGGGGCATTATATGATCGAGAATATCATCGAGGATGGGCTAAACGATTTTTTCTTTCAGCATTTGTGTAAGTACCGGGAAAGCTGGAAATTGCCGATCCATTTCGTCGGGGGGGTGGCCTATGGGTTCCGGGACGTGATCCGGGAGTTGTGTGACGGGTATGAATTCGATCTGGGCAATATCCTGGCCAAACCAATGGATGGACTCATTAAATATCATAAACAATAATAAATCAGTATCGAATATGGCAATTGATAAGGTTACCGAGGAAGAAAGCCGGTATCATGACCTGGAAAAGATGACGATAGCAGAGATCCTAACCGGTATCAACGAGGAGGATAAGACGGTGCCCGATGCGGTGGCAAAGGCCATTCCGCAGATCGGGAAGCTGACGGCGGCGATCACTGATAAAATGCTGGCCGGCGGGCGGTTGTTCTATATCGGCGCCGGGACGAGCGGCCGGCTGGGCGTACTGGATGCCAGCGAGATCCCTCCGACCTATGGTATGCCTTTTGATCTGATCATCGGAATAATAGCCGGCGGCGAGGAAGCCATTCGCAAGCCGGTGGAGAAAGCGGAAGATGACATGCAGCAGGGATGGTTCGATCTCCGGCAATATTCCGTATCGGACAAGGATGTCGTAGTAGGGATTGCCGCCAGTGGCACGACCCCCTATGTGATCGGGGTGTTGAAGGAGAGCAGGAGGAGGGGGATCATTACTGGGTGTATCGTTTGCAACCCGGGTTCCCCGGTTGCCGCCGAAGCGGATTTCCCTATCGAAGTGGTCGTAGGCCCTGAATTCGTGACGGGCAGCACCCGTATGAAGAGTGGTACCGCCCAGAAACTCGTGCTCAACATGCTGTCCACCGCCGTGATGATCCGTATCGGCCGGGTAGAGGACAACAAAATGGTGAACATGCAGCTGACGAACAGCAAGCTGGTCGACCGGGGTACAAAGATGGTGATGGAAAGTACGGGGCTGACGGATTATGAGAAAGCGAAGGAGCTGCTGCTGCGATCGGGGAGCGTGAAGAAGGCGGTGGACTCCGTTATTAATTAATCATAAAGCATATGCACGAAATAGAACCTTTTTATAATTGGCGCCACCTGTATGTGAGCGAGGAAGACGAGCGATCGCCTTTTTACGGAAAGATCTATTCCGAGTTTGAATATTCACAGACGATCTACAATTATTATATCCATCCGCAATGGGATGATTTCGGGTCGCGGACCCTTTATCTGAAAGTGCTGCTGGCGGATTATGAAGAGCAGTATGTGGTGATCGAGCTGTTTGGGGAATGGAACGATGCGATAGAGAACGATATCATGAACCTGAAAAGAGAGGTGATCGATAAATTCTTCGAATCCGGTATCACGAAGTTCATCCTCATCGCGGAAAACGTCCTTAACTTCCATAGCGGGGACAAGGACTATTATGAAGAGTGGTTCGAGGAAGTGACCGATGCGGAGGGGTGGATCGCCTGTCTGAATATGCCGGAGCAGACGCAATATGATTTCCGGAAGGCAAAGCTGAATCGTTTTATCGAGCTGATCGAGCTACCCAACTGGCGGACGTACAAGCCTTTTCACCTGTTCACCCTTATCGACAAACAGATCCTCAACCGGCTGGCATAGATGGGGGCGGGGGGCGCCGGCGGTCCGACGGAGGAAACAGGGCTGACCGGAAGCCGGACATGCGCTGCGGAGTCAGAGCAGCGCCAACGGTTCGGCGGTGACATCCAAAAATAAATTTTGTTATTCCGGATAAGTCTTTAATTTTGGTCTACTAATATGATCACCGCAAAAGCATACCGTTATTTTTATTTTTACTTTTATTTCTACTTTACAAGTAGACCGGGAATGCTTTGGTTAACTAATAAATAAAAAAAAGATTAACATAAAGAGTCCCGGTCAAAAGCCGGGACTTTTGCATTTTGGGCCCTGGCCCAACGGCCGGAGGCCAAACAATATCGCACTTATGCCAACAAAAGATCCGACAGGACAGAACCAGCAACAGCCGGCGACGGTAAGAGTCTCCATACAGGGCTATGAGGGTAGTTTTCACCAGATGGCCGCTCAGCAATTCTTTGGAAAAGGGGTGGAGGTGATCGCCTGCGCTACTTTCCGGGAGGTGGTCCGGATCGCCGCCAATAAGAAGGAAAGCGAAGGAGGGGTCATGGCGATCGAGAACTCCATTGCCGGGAGTATCCTGCCGAACTATAATCTTTTGCAGAAAAGCAATCTGCGGGTAGTCGGCGAGATCTATCTGCAGATCGGGCAGCATCTCCTGGTCAACCCGGGGGTGAAGCTGGAAGATATCCGGGAGGTACATTCCCATCATATGGCCTTGTTGCAGTGTATCGATTTCCTGGAGAAGCATCCCCACTGGAAGCTGGTGGAGACGGAGGACACGGCCCTCAGCGCCAAACACCTGCATCAGCATCGCAGCCGGCATACGGCGGCGATCGCGGGCAAGCTGGCCGCCGATCTGTTTGGGCTGGATATGCTGGCTCCCAATATACAGACGATGAAGAACAACTATACCCGTTTCCTGATCCTGCAGCGGGAGGATAGCGCCCGGGAGGTAAAAGACCCGAACAAGGCATCGGTGAATTTCCACACCGATCATTCCCGGGGAAGCCTGGCGCGGGTGTTGACGAAGATCGCCGAGGGAGGCATCAACCTGAGCAAGCTGCAGTCATTCCCTATCCCCGGCAGCGAATGGGAGTACTCCTTTCATGCGGACATGGAATTTGATACGCTCGGGCAATTCGAAGCGGTGATCGAGTCGATACGGCCGATCACGGCGGAGCTGAAAGTATACGGGATCTATAAAAAAGGAAAAACGGTGTAGGGCGGGAAAGTAACGGAGCGGAGCGCGATAGGGTAACGGGGTGGATCGAACGAATGACAAAACAAAAGACAGTATGAATATTTCGACGGCAAAAAGACTGGATGGCATCGGGGAGTACTATTTTTCCCAGAAGCTGCGGGAGATCGATGGATTGAACCAGCAGGGAAAGAACGTGATCAACCTGGGGATCGGAAGCCCGGACCTGCCTCCTCATCCGGACGTGATCCGCGTATTGCAGGAAGAGAGCGCAAAGCCTACCGTTCACGCCTACCAATCCTATAAGGGATCGCCGGTGTTGCGCAAGGCCATTGCGGAGTGGTACCGGCAATGGTATGGGGTCGCGCTCAACCCGGATACGGAGATCCTGCCGTTGATCGGTTCCAAGGAAGGGATCATGCATATTTGTATGACCTACCTCAATGAAGGGGATGGGGCCCTGGTGCCAAATCCCGGTTATCCGACCTATCGCAGTGCGGTAAAACTGGCGGGTGGTACCTGTGTCGATTATGCCTTGAAGGGAGAGAAGGGATGGTACCCGGACTTTGAAGAATTGGAGCGGCTTGTCGAGGCCCATGCGAAGGAAGCCGGACATGCGCCGGAAGTTGGACAGGCGTCACAAAGTCAGAGCGGCGCCGACGGTGCGGCGGGTGGCTCATCGCGCGGGCGGATCAAGCTGATGTGGGTCAACTATCCGCATATGCCGACGGGGCAGCTGCCTGACCGGGGTCTGTTTGAGAAGCTGATCGCCTTTGGTAGAAAACACGATATCCTTATCTGTCACGATAACCCCTACAGCTTTATCCTCAATGACGAGCCGATGAGCCTGTTGAGTGTGCCGGGTGCAAAAGACGTGGTGATCGAGCTCAACTCATTAAGCAAGTCGCAGAATATGGCCGGCTGGCGGGTCGGAACGCTTTCGGGCGCGAAGGAGCGGATCGACGAGATCCTGCGGTTTAAAAGCAATATGGACAGCGGGATGTTCCTGCCCGTACAGCTTGCGGCGGCCAGGGCCCTTTCGCTGGGCAAGGAATGGTATGACGGCGTAAATGCCGTGTACCGGGAGAGAAGGAAGAAGGTCTTCGAACTGCTGGAACTATTGAAATGCGGGTTTAGCCGGGAGCAGGTCGGCATGTTTGTCTGGGCGAAGATCCCGGCCGGTTATAAAGATGGTTTTGCGCTGAGCGACCGGGTGCTTCATGGGGCGAATGTGTTTATCACGCCGGGGGGCATCTTTGGATCGGAAGGTGAAGGGTATATACGGGTAAGCCTTTGCAGCACCGTAGAGAAATTACAGGAGAGCATTGACCGGGTCAGGGAGGCAGGGCTGTATGTTTGATTCAATTACCATCGTCGGGGTCGGGCTGATCAGCGGGAGCTTTAGCCTGGCATTAAAGGACCGGGGGCTTGTCCGGAACGTGATCGGTGTAAGCCGTACGGGCTCCAGCATAGAAAAAGCCCTGGAACTGGGGCTGATCGATGAAGCGCTGCCGTTGGAAGAAGCGGTGAAGAAGAGCGACCTGATCTATGTCGCCATCCCGGTGGACGTGACGATCCCGATGATGCGGCGGATCATGGACCTGGTGACGGACAGGCAGATCGTGGCCGATGCGGGTTCTACCAAGCAGGCCTTGTGCGAGAGCCTGGCGGATCACCCGATGAGAAGGCGTTTTGTAGCCACCCATCCTATGTGGGGGACGGAATACAGCGGACCGGAGGCGGCGGTACGGGATGCCTTTAAAGGCAGGACCTGTGTGATCTGTGAGAAGGAAAAGAGCGACCCGGATGCGGTGGAAACGATGGAATCACTCTACCGGCAGATGGGTATGCATATGGTCTATATGGATGCGGATAGTCATGACATGCATGCGGCGTACATTAGTCATATTTCACATATTACGTCGTTTGCCCTGGCCAATACGGTACTGGAGAAGGAAAAAGAGGAGAGCGCTATTTTTGACCTGGCGGGAGGTGGCTTTGAAAGCACGGTCCGGCTGGCAAAGAGCAATCCGTCCATGTGGCTGCCCATTTTTATACAGAACAGGGAGCATGTGCTGGATGTGCTGAACGAACATATCGCCCAGCTGCGGAAATTCAAGAGTTGCCTGGAAAAAGAGAATTACGGGTACCTACAGGAGTTGATGGAAAACGCCAATAAGATCAAAAGGATCCTTAAATAGACCACTGCGGGGAGTGCGGATTTGAGGGGCGGGCGGTTGACGCTCAAGGACTAAGAGGGTAAGATGAGCAAAACAAAAAAACGGCCGGAGGCCATAAGAATCGTACCTTTGCGCCAAATTTTTAACGAATATGATGACTTTTGAAGAGCTGGGTTTGGATCCCAGACTGGTACAGGCTACCGATGCTCTGGGGTACAAGAACCCAACTCCCATACAGGAGCAGGCGATTCCTGTTTTATTGAGCGGCACAAAGGACCTGGTAGGATTGGCACAGACAGGCACAGGCAAGACAGCGGCTTTTGGTTTACCGTTGTTGCATTTGGTAGACGAAGCGCAGAAACATCCGCAGGCCCTGGTAGTATGTCCTACCCGGGAGCTATGTCTGCAGATCGTCAGTGAAGTAGAGCTATTTAAGAAGTTCATACCGGGAATGCATGTGATAGCGGTCTATGGAGGTACTTCTATCGGGCAGCAGATCCGGGACCTGAAGAGAGGGGTGCAGATCGTAGTGGCTACGCCCGGCAGATTGATCGACCTGATCGAACGGAAGGCGATCAACCTGGAGCAGATCAAGTATGTGGTGCTGGATGAGGCTGATGAGATGTTGAACATGGGTTTCCAGGACGACATCGAGTTCATCCTGCAGAACACGCCCAAAAGGGAGGCAACCTGGTTATTCAGCGCGACGATGCCGTCCGAGATCCGCCGGGTCAGCAAAAAATATATGCAGTCCCCGATGGAGATCACGGTGGGCAAGATGAATACGGCTAACAAGGCAATTGATCATCAATACTATGTCACGGCGGCGCATCACCGCTATGAGACATTGAAGCGGCTGATCGATTTTAACCCGGGGATCTATGGGATCATTTTCACCCGTACCAAGGCGGATGCGCAGAGCATTGCAGAGAAGCTCACCCGGGAAGGATATGATATCGACGCCTTGCATGGGGATCTTACCCAGCAGCAGCGGGACAAGGTGATGGGAGAGTTCAGGGAAAAGACCCTGCAATTGCTCATTGCGACGGATGTGGCGGCCAGGGGGATCGATGTAGTGGGGATCACGCATGTCATCAATTATGAGCTGCCGGATGACGTAGAGGTGTATACCCATCGTAGCGGGCGTACGGGAAGGGCCGGGAATACCGGTATCTCCATATCGCTGGTCCATAGCCGGGAGATCGGGAAGCTGCGGCAGATCGAACGGATCGTACAGGTGCCTTTCCATAAGATGGAGATACCCAGCGGAAAGGATGTCTGTCGCAAGCAGTTCTTTCATTTCATGGAGAAATTATTACAGGCCGATATCAGCCACGGGGATTATGAGACCTATGTTCCCATGCTGGCGGAGAAATTCGCCGATGTAAGCAAAGAAGAAGTGTTGAAACGGGTCGCCGCGATGGAGTTCGACCGGTTCCTGAAATATTATGAGAATGCGGAAGACCTGAATGCAAGGGAAAGGGTCCGTGAGTATGGGAGCCGGGATGGCAATGGCCGTGTCGGCGGCGGGGAGAGGAAGGAATATGGCCGTCGTCCCGAAGCCGGCGAAGGAAGGACCCGAGCGAGGGACTTTAACAGTAATGGCGATATGGCCAAGCTGTTTGTCAACCTGGGGACCAAGGACGGATTTTATAAGGCCAGCTTTCTGCAGTTCATCCTCGATATGAGCGATCTGAAGAAGGAGGTGCTGGGACGGATCGATATGAAGGAAATGAACAGCTGGATCGAGATCGACCGGCGATCGGCGCCCCAGATGATCCGGGCTATCGACGGGAAGAATTTCAAGGGAAGGCGGATCCGCATGAATGATGCGAACAGCCGCTAATACGAATTTATCATTTTTGAATATACTTTTTATGGAAGCAACAGCAGTAAAAGACGCGAAGGAAGTCGTCCAGGCAGCCTGGAACAAACGCCCTCTTATTATCTCCGGCCCTTGCAGCGCGGAGACGGAAACACAGGTACTGGAAACCGCCACCCGCCTGGCAGCCACCGGAAAGGTGGACATGCTTCGGGCCGGGATCTGGAAGCCCCGTACCCGTCCGGGCAGTTTTGAGGGCATTGGTACCAAGGGGCTGCCCTGGCTGCAACAGGCCCGGAAGCTGACCGGTCTGCCCATCGCGATCGAAGTTGCAACCGCCAAGCAAGTGGAAGATGCCCTGCATTTCGATGTAGATGTGTTATGGATCGGGGCCCGTACGACGGTCAATCCCTTCAGCGTACAGGAAGTGGCCGATGCCCTCCGGGGTGTCGACGTGCCGGTCCTGATAAAGAACCCCATCAACCCTGACGTTGAGCTGTGGACCGGCGCCGTAGAGCGCGTGGCCAAGGCGGGGATCAAACAGATCGGGCTGATCCATCGCGGGTTCAGCTCTTATGGGAACACGGAATACCGGAATGCTCCCATGTGGCACCTGGCGATCGAAATGAAACGCCGGACGCCGGGTCTGATGATGATCAATGATCCTTCCCATATCAGCGGACGCCGGGATATCCTATTGGACGTGGCCCAGAAGGCCATCGACCTGGATTTCGACGGGCTGATCATCGAGACGCATATCGACCCCGATAAGGCGTGGAGCGATGCCAAGCAGCAGATCACGCCGGAAAAGCTGGCCGAACTGCTGGACAGCATCAAATGGCGTCATGAGACCACTACCGAAAAGGATTTTATCACTGCCCTGGCAAAGCTCCGGGAGCAGATCAACCATATCGACGATGAGCTGATCCAGCTGCTTGGACAGCGTATGCGGATCGCCGACCAGATCGGTACGTATAAGAAAGAGAATAACATCACCATCCTGCAGACGAACCGGTGGAATGATATTCTGGAAAAGGCGTTTGGAAAAGGCGAGAAACTGAATCTCAGCAAGGAGTTCATCACAAAGTACTATGACGCGGTGCATATGGAATCGATCAATCATCAGAACAAGATCATGAATTCCTGACGGACAACCGGTCCAAAGGAGGAAATATGTCTCTCCATGCATGAACCCGACGGCCAGTCTGCCCCCGATCGTTATCCTACGGTATACCTGTTCGTACACATTATCTGGGCCGTCAACCGGCGGGAGGCACTGCTGACCAAACCGGTGCGGCGGATACTTTTCCAGCATATGCAGAAAGACGGGAAGGAAAGAGGACTGAGGGTCATTGCGGTGGGCGGGGCGGAGGACCATATCCATTGTCTTGTACAATTGATGCCTTCGCAGAACCTCGTGCAGGTGGTCCGGAGTATCCGCAATGATTCTGCCGCCTGGCTGAATGAGAACAAGCTGCTGGCGGAGATAGTCGAATGGGAGGAATGGTATGCTGCGTATTCGGTGAGTCCCAGCGGCGTAAAGCAGGTGTTGGAATATATCGGCAAACAGGAAGATTATCACAAAACGAAGACCCTTGCGGATGAACTGGAAATCTTCGGCAGGGTTAAAGACTCTCTGGCATGAACAAATTACAATATAAATTTTCCGGTAAAACTTCTACCTATTACCTGGATGCCGATTTCTCTTACCTGGAGAAGATCGTCGACAAGGAGCATGCGGTGATCATCACGGATTCCAATATTTTCGCGGGTCATCAAAAGAAATTCGGGGGCTGGAATACGATCGTCGTCAATGCCGGCGAACGGTTTAAGATCCAGGCGACGGTAGATTCCGTTATCGATCAGCTTATTGGTTTTGGCGCCGACAGGAAGACCTTCCTGATCGGAGTAGGGGGAGGCGTCGTGACGGACCTGACCGGTTATGTCGCGGCTATCTATATGCGGGGGCTATCGTTTGGATTTGTGCCCTCTTCGATCCTGGCCATGGTCGATGCTTCGATCGGCGGCAAGAACGGCATCGACGTCGGTGTATACAAGAACCTGGTGGGGACCATCCGGCAGCCGCAATTCCTGTTATATGATCTTAGCCTGCTGAAGACCCTGCCAAAGCAGGAGTGGGTCAATGGTTTTGCGGAGATCATCAAACATGCGTGTATAAAAGATGCTGCGTTGTTCAGAGAGTTGGAGAAGAACAAGCTGAGCCTTTATCAAAAGGACAAGTCCGCTCTTGCGCGTCTTATCCGCCGGAATGTCACGATCAAGTCCGCCGTGGTGGAGAAGGATGAGTTCGAGCAGGGAGAGCGGCGGCTGCTGAATTTCGGCCATACCCTGGGGCATGCGATCGAGAACGTATACGAGCTGTCGCATGGGCAGGCCATTTCGCTGGGGATGGTGGCGGCCTGTATGATCTCGGAGGAGTTTACGAACTTTAAAGATTCGGGGCGGGTTATAACGGTCCTGAAGAAATACGGGCTTCCGACCCTTGCCGAATTCGATCCGAAGGAGGTGATGAATGTGTTGCGGATGGATAAGAAGAAGGTCAGGGATTCCATGAACTATATCGTATTGAATAAGATCGGGCAGGGTGTTGTCAAGCTCATCCCGATCGTGCAATTGGAGAAACTGGTACAATCGATTATAACAGCACGGTGAATATACTATGCAAACGACAATACGACCATCGGCTATAAAAGGAACGATCCAGGCGCCTGCCTCCAAGAGCTCTATGCAAAGGGCCTGTGCGGCGGCGTTGCTTCGGGCGGGGGTGACGCTCATCGAGCATCCGGGTCATTCGAATGATGATAAAGCCGCCCTGGGGGTGATCCGGGATCTGGGTGCGGAAGTAAAGACGCTGGAGGATGGCTCGTTGCGGATCCGGAGCAAGGGAATGACCGGACGCGATGAGACGGCGGCTGGAGAGGCCGGGCCGTTGGAAGTGAATTGCGGCGAGAGTGGTCTTGGGATCCGGATGTTTGCGCCGATCATTGCGTTGAGCGGCCGGGCCATCACGGTTCGGGGGGAAGGGAGCTTATTGAGCCGGCCTATGGATTTTTTTGACGCGATCTTTCCGCAACTGGGCATCCGGGTCGTTTCGAATAAGGGGAAATTACCGCTGGAAATACAGGGACCGCTGCAGCCTCGCAGCATAGAGATCGACGGTTCGTTGTCTTCCCAATTCCTGACGGGGTTGTTGCTGGCGTATGCCGCGGCGGGTGCGAAGGATGTTACCATCAACGTACATAACCTGAAGAGCAGGCCTTATATCGATCTTACCCTGGAGGTGATGAAACATTTTGGCTGGAAGGTGGAGAACCGGGATTATTCGGCCTTTTATTTTCCGGGCGCAGGTCCGGAGGTTAATGCGGATATGCCTTTACATTATACCGTGGAAGGGGATTGGAGCGGCGGGGCTTTCCTGCTGGTGGCGGGGGCATTGGCCGGGCCTATAACGGTCCATGGGCTGGATGTCGCGTCCACGCAGGCCGATAAGGCTATTTTGCCCGCTTTGCGGGATTGCGGTGCGGTGCTGAAGATAAGTGGAGAAGGAATTGAGATCGGGCCGGGGCGGCTGAAGGCTTTTTCGTTTGACGCCACCGATTGTCCGGATCTTTTCCCGCCATTGGTCGCGCTGGCGGCTTATTGTACCGGAACCACCGTGATCAGCGGGGTGAGCCGGCTGGCGCATAAGGAAAGTAACCGGGCGCTGACCTTACAGGAAGAATTTGGCAAGATGGGGGTGACGATCGAGCTGGCCGGTGACCAGATGCTCGTCCGTGGGGGCGAAGGGGTGAAAGGCGCCGTGGTCCATTCCCGTCATGATCATCGTATCGCCATGGCTTGTGCCGTAGCGGCGCTGCGGGCGGATGGCGGTGTGACCATCGAAGAGGCGGAGGCGATCAATAAATCCTATCCGGATTTTTACGAACATTTACAACAACTGGGGGTGCAAATATGAACTCATTTGGCCGACTATTCCGCGTCCACATTTTTGGCGAATCCCATGGGGAGAGCGTAGGCATGACGATCGACGGCTGTCCGGCCGGTCTGCCGCTGAAAAAGGAAGATCTTTTGCCCGACCTGGAAAGACGGAAGGGCGGGACCCAGAAGGGAACGACACCCCGGAAAGAGGATGACCTGCCGATCTTCAAGAGCGGGGTTTTCCAGGACAGGACCACGGGGGCGCCGCTGACCATTCTTTTTGAGAACAACAATACCCGCAGCGGGGACTATGAAAAGCAGCGGGCCGTACCGCGTCCGGGACATGCGGACTTTGTGGCGCACAGGAAATTTGGCGGTTTTGAAGATTACCGGGGCGGGGGCCATTTTTCCGGCCGGCTGACGGTGGCGGTGGTTGCCGCCGGGGTGATCGCAAAGAAATTGATGGGACATGCCCGGGTTAACGCCAGCATCCTTGAAATAGGCGGCGAGACCGACCTGGAAAAAGGATTGCAGAAGGCGATCGATGCCAAGGATACGATCGGCGGGATCGTCGAATGCCGGGTAGACGGATTGCCGTTAGGACTGGGAGAGCCGTTCTTCGATTCGGTGGAATCCCTGCTCAGCCATGCCGTATTTTCCATCCCCGCCATCAGGGGGATCGAGTTTGGCACCGGCTTTGCGGCAGCCAGCATGTTTGGCAGCGAGCACAACGATGCGATAGAGGACCTGGAGGGAAGGACGCGTACCAATCATGCCGGGGGGATCGTAGGAGGTATCACCAATGGGAACGGGCTGGTTTTCCGTATAGCGGTGAAGCCGACTTCTTCCACTCCTAAGGAACAGCAGACGCTGAATTGGGAAACGGGCGAACAGGAGCCCTTCTCGGTAAAAGGGCGTCATGATCTGTGTATTGCCTTACGGGTGCCGGTGGTGCTGGAGGCGGTCACTGCTTTTGTGCTGGCGGACCTGCTGCTGCTGGAGCAACGAATACCAAGGATCATCTCTTAATCAACCTATAAACCTCAACCTGTCTTATGGCAACCATCTATCACCTGACGACCCGCGAAGAATGGCAACAGGCAAAAGAGAAAGGACGATATGAAGCCGCCTCTCTTGCCGATGAAGGATTTATCCATTGCAGCGAAGAGCGGCAGATCGCCGGCGTCCTGCAACGCTATTTCAACGGTAAGAAGGGGTTGCTAAAATTGCATATCGATACGGAAAAGCTGACCAGCGCCTTGTATTATGACTGGTCGCCTTCGATCGAGGATACATTCCCCCATATTTATGGTGCTATCAACCTGGATGCCGTTATAAAAGTGGAGGAGATATAGGAAATAACTAAAAAATAGTCGTTATAGTAATGTAAATATTGGTGGGTTGTATTATATTGAGACGTATATGGAATATCGAACGCGCAGCGTCTGTTACTTGCTTCCGGTCTTTTTGGTGATGGTACTTTTTTCCTGCCATGAGCAACCCCGGAAAGTGGGAGCGGACGTTGTGAAAACACCGGCACAGATGGATGTGAATGTGGGAGCGGACATGCAGACGATGCTCCGTCACGCCACGGACAACGGAGAGCAATTGTATGACTCCATCTTCCTGAACTACAGGAAACTGATGGATAGCGTATACGAAAACAACAGCTACACCCCGCTCTGGAGCGATAAAGAGCACTGGCTGTCACGCGGAGATTCCCTTTTTTCCTTTATCGAGAGGAGCAAGGACTATGGTCTGTTCCCATCCGATTATCATTACATTGCCTTAGCCTTTACCCGTCGTATCATCCAGGAAGATACCATGGCCCGGAAGAATGCGACCATCTGGGCACGGGCGGATCTGATGCTTACGGACGCTTTTTTTACCCTTGTAAAACATCTTAAGCAGGGCCGGTTGAAGTACGATAGCGTTACGCTCCGGAAAGATTCCATCCTGCCGGACAATCTTTTTACAAAGACCCTGGGGTCTGTCCTGCAAAACAATTCGATCAGCGCCTCCCTTGATTCCCTCGAACCAAAGAGCAGGAGATATGATTCTCTAAAAGCCTATTTAAAGGATTTTCTGGCAACGGCCCGGTTCCGCAAGCTGACCTGGCTGGACTACCCGTATAAGGATTCTGCCGCCTTTTATCATTCCCTGGCCTTGCGGCTCCAGGAGGTAGGCTATATCGACTCGGCGAACGGGAACCCTGATACGGCTACCGTAGCAAATGCGATCCGGAATTATCAGCGTGCGAATAAGCTGAAGGTAACGGGCAAGCCGTCGGCCGATATGGTGACGATGATGGATAATTCGGATTGGGAGAAATTCAAGCGGATCGCGATCAACCTGGACCGGTATAAGCTTCTTCCGGATACCCTTCCTACGACCTACGTATGGGTGAACCTTCCTTCTTTCCGGCTGGAGGTGGTCGACTCCGATACCGTGGTATTGGAGTCGAAGGTGATCGTGGGCGCTCCCAAGACCCGGACGCCGCTGCTGACCAGCGAGATCTCCAATTTTATCACCTATCCGCAGTGGACGGTACCGGTCAGCATCATCATGAAAGAGATGCTGCCCGCGATCAAGAAGAATGTAGATTATCTGCGTAAGCAGAACCTGATGGTCGTCGATGATAATGACAGTGTGCGGGACCCGATGAAGATCAATTGGGCCCGGCTGAACAAGAATAATTTCCCTTACCAGATCAAGCAGCGACAGGGGGATGATAATTCGCTGGGGGTCATGAAGTTCAATTTCAGGAACAAATACGATGTCTATCTGCATGATACGAATGTCCGGTGGATGTTCGACAAGAGTTTCCGGGCGTTGAGCCATGGTTGTGTCCGGGTCCAGCAATGGAAGAAACTGTCGGATTTCCTTGTCCGTAATGATACGATGCGTTATCACCCCGATACCCTGCGGGCCTGGATCAAACGCCAGGAGAAACATACGGTATACGGATTTGCACGGGTGCCTATTTATCTTCGTTATTTTACCGCCGAGGGGAAGAAGGGGAGGATCCTTTTCCATGAGGATATTTATGGGGAGGACAAGCAGCTCCGGGACCAGTACTTTGCAAATGAGCCGATTTTATAATACCTTGCGGAAGACATCCAATCCTTTGAACAAACCAAGCCGCTATGCCAAAAAGATTAAAAACCGGGCTTTTTGCCTATTTGCTGTTCCCGATGGCTGTCTTTGGCCGGGAAGAAGGGCCTCTCCGCGATTCTGTTCCTCATAAGAAGCATGTTTCCATAAAAGACAATGATCCGCCTGCCGCCCAGGGTCATCATAAGGCTGCCGCCGTCAAAGTACAATATGGGGTTGCCAGCTATTATGCCGATAAGTTCGAAGGCCGCAAGACGTATACGGATGAGATCTTTTCGCAAAAGAAGCTGACCGCGGCCAGCAATACCCTTCCGATGCATGTCTGGGTGCGGGTGACCAATCTGCGCAACAAACGGACGGTTGTGGTAAGGATCAATGATAAGATGCATCCCCATAACCGGCGCCTGATCGATCTCAGCCAGGCCGCCGCCGCCCGTCTTGGCTATAAGGGGAGGGGGCTGACCCGTGTACGGATAGACGTGCTGGGCAGGAAGAAGCCGGCGGAGGCCGATGCAGCGGCCGTGACAAAGGACGAATAGATGCGGATGACTAAAAAAAGAGCGATGGAGTGGTTATGGGACGTAACTTTATAAAAAATACCAGACATGAACACAAACATTGGCATCAGCCCAAAAAACCTTCAGGCAGTAGCGTTAGCGTTGACAAAAATGCTGGCGGATGAATTCGTTCTGTACACCAAGACGCGGAATGCGCATTGGAATGTAGAGGGTGCCGATTTTCATTCGATGCATATATTCTTCGAGCAGCAGTACAATGCGCTGGATGAAACGATGGACAGCGTAGCCGAAAGGATCCGGCAGCTGGGGCATTATGCGCCGGCCACGTTACAGAGCTTTCTTTCGCTGACGCATCTTACGGAGAAGCTGGGAGAGAAAAACGACAGTCTTGGATTTATAAAGGAACTGGTCATGGATCATGAGAACATTATCGTGAATATCCGGGAGAATATCAATCGTTTTGCCGGGGAGTATGGGGATGCGGGGACCAGCGATTTTATCACCGGGTTGATGGAAGAGCATGAGAAGATGGCGTGGATGTTACGCGCACACCTGCCAAAGTAATATGACCGCCGGTGACCCTCCGTTTATGATTTAATTATCTTTTTTACCGCCAAAGAGCCGATGGAAGAAACCTTTCTTCTTCGGCTCTGCTGGTTTTTGCGGGGCATCCGTTACGGTGATCTTTACGGATCCCTGGCTGTTGCTTTTGTTTGCTTCCTTCAGGATCTTTTGTTCGTCGGGGGAAAGTTTTGAATCCACCGGTACGGTCGGTGCGCTGGTATCGAGGTATTGGTTGGCGCGGCCGTTGCCCTGGTTTGCTCCTTCCGCTCCGGGAGGCGCCGTCTTTTCGATGCTGTTCATGTAGTCGTACATCATCTCTTTCCGCAGGTTCTCCGGCGCCACGAATTTGGCTTGTTTGTCGATGCCAAGGCTTTTATCGGCCAGGACCTTTGCGAAGAAGTATTCCCAGATAGGACGTGCTGCCTGCGCGCCATAGCCCAGTCCGCTCTCGAGGTGGATAAAGCGGGCATCGCAACCGATCCAGGTGCCTGCCAGCAGCTGTGGCGTGTAGCCCATGAACCAGGCGTCGGAGTTATCGTTGGTAGTACCCGTCTTGCCGCCCATCTCTGCGACTCCCAGGCGGTTGCGGAGGCCGGCGGCCGTACCAAAATCCACGGGACCCTGCATCATACGGGTCATCGTATAGGCCGTAGCCTGGCTGATGACTTCCTTTCTTTCTCTTTCCATGTCGAAGCGGGCGAGTACGTTGCCGTTCTTATCTTCTATACGCGAGATATAATAGGGTTTGGTGCTGAAGCCGCCCGCGGGGAACATGCTATATCCCCAGAGCATTTCATACAAGGAGAGATCACAGGCGCCGAGGGCCATGGAAGGGTAGGGATCTATCTTCGTGGGGATGCCGATCTGTTTGATATATTCGGCGAAGCGTTTGGGTCCGACCTGCTTCATGATATAGGCGGCGACCCCGTTGATAGACCAGGCCAGACCCGTGGCCATCGTCATCGAGCCTCCTTCATGTTTGTCTGCACGGGCGGGGACATAGCCAAAACCGGGGAAATACTGCTGGCTGGTCTCGCATTCCGTTTCCGGTGTGAAATTGAAGTCTTCGATGGCCAGGCTATACAGAAAGGGTTTGATCGAGCTGCCGACCTGGCGTTTTGTATTTATGTTTACGTGGTCATATTTATATGTTTTGAAATCGATGCCGCCCACCCAGGCTTTTACGGCGCCGGTGACGGGGTCCATGACCATAAAGGCCGTCTGCAGCATCTCCTGGTGGTATTTGATGGAATCCAGCGGGGACATGACCGTGTCTTTGCCGCGGCGGACATTCCAGGCGAATACTTTCATGGTCACGGGGTGGTCGAAGGTCTTGCGGTTGTCGGCGTCACTCATTCCTTCGTCTTCCTGTGCATTCCAGCGGTCGCTGTTGCGGATGGCGGCTTCCAGGATGTTCTGGTGGTCTTTCCAGACGGTCCCTTTTCGGATATTGTATTGTGCGCTGAGGGCCTTTTGCAGGATCGGCATTTGTTTGGCCACGGCTTCGTCGGCATAGATCTGCATACGCGGATTGATCGTCGTATATATTTTTAGCCCGTCCTGGTACAGATTATAGGGTTCTCCGGTGCTGGGGTTCTTGTGTTCCTTGCACCATTTTCTCAGCTCCTCGCGGATCACGTCCCGGAAATAGGGGGCCAGACCGTTGTTCTCGTCTACTTTTTTGTAATTGCTCAGGTCGATGGGCTGGGCTTTATCGCGGGCCGCGTCCGGGGCCGTGAGGTAATTATTCTTGACCATCTGGTTGATGACGGTATTGCGGCGTTCGATCGCCATTTTCGGGTTTTTCCGGGGGTTGTAGAGGGTATTGCCCTTGAGCATCCCGATCAGTACGGCGGCTTCGTCGACGTTGAGCCGGTCGGGTTCTTTCTGGAAAAAGGTCCGGGAGGCGTTACGGATGCCGTATACGTTATCCCCGAAGGGGACTTCGTTGAGATAGAGGGCGAGGATCTCCTGTTTTGTGAAATTGCGTTCGAGCTTTATGGCGATGATCCATTCCTTTAGTTTTTCGATACCGCGGCGGACAAAGTTCTTCGATCCCTGTTCCAGGAGGTTCTTGGCCAATTGCTGGGTGATCGTGCTGCCGCCTCCGTCCCTTCCCAGGCGGATGACGGCGCGCATGACGGAGAAGCCATCGATGCCGGAGTGCTGATAGAAGCGTTCGTCCTCGGTGGCCACCAGGGCATTGACCACATTGGGGGAGATGTCCTTGAATTCGACGTTGCTGCGGTTCCCCTTGTCCTTATAATATTTTCCCATCGGGGTGCCGTCTTCGGCAAAGACCTCGGTGGCGAGTGTGATGGAGGGGTTCTCCAGCTCTTTTAGGGAAGGCAGCGACCCAAACACTCCCAGATTGATCAGGATGAGGAAGAGGATGAATGCGCCCAATCCATAAAAGAAGATCTTCCAGAAGATGCTGACGAGTTTAGAAGACATATAGTAAGTTGTTGTAATGTAGTTATGAGGACAGTTATTGTTAGCGCAATTTACATTCCAAAACGAGATCCAGAACCGTTAAAAACACTTAGAATTTGCCCGGGTAAACGGCGGACAGGAACTTCCGGTAGGCCGTCATGTCCTTGTTGTTCAGCAGCTGGGCCAGATTGGGGCCCGATATTACCACGAACGTATATTTATTAGCCGGCAGCCAGGGGACGATCTGGCGGGGGGCCAGGGCCTTTACCTTTTGCAGGTAGTCGAGGGCGGCGTTGTCGTCGCCGAAATTACCGATGACCACCAGCTTCAGCGAGTCGTTCAGCGATGCATTTGTGATCGTGAGGGACTGGCTGTAATAGTTTTCGGTGTTATAGCCGTTGAAGGCGTTGCGTGCCTCGGAGACATACACCGGGTCTACCTTATCCATGACGATCAGGACGGAATGGGGCTGGACGGGGTTGAAGGTAAAGACGGAGTTCAGGGATCGTATTTTGGCTGCAAGCTGTGCCGTATCCGACTGAAGTTGTTTCATCGCCGTTTGTATGGAATCGGACCGGTGTCGCAACAGGGCCGTTTGTGCCGAATCGGCGCTTGCCTTTTTCAGGGCAGCGTTGATGGAATCTATCTGTTGGTGCAGCAGGGCCAGTTGTCCCGTCGTCATCGTGATCTTGTTCATGCTGGCCGTATCGACCTTTAGCTTGCCGATGCCAACCGAGGGAGCGATGGGGTTCTGTCCTTTTGCGCCTGCGGCGGTGGGGAGGTGGATCCGGGCGCGGGCCAGCTGCGAGGTATCTTCTTTTACCAGCATATTGGAATCGTTGCGGACCAATAGTTTGCGGGGTTGGGTCGGTGCGGCGGGTTTATCCGGCGTGATCACCACCGAATCCTCGGGCACCCGGGTCACTTCCAGGTGGGTCAGGTAGTCTTCTATCTGGCGGCGGCGGTTAAGGACGTCTATCATGGTGGCGGCTTTTTCGGCCATCGGCGTCCTGGGGAACTTCAGGATGATATTGCTCAGGATGGACTTTGCCTGCGGGTCCTGCCGGGTGCGGATAAAATAGACCGATTCGATATAGAGCAGCTGTGGCGTCCAGTATTTACTGCCGTAGAGGCTGTCGGCTTTCTTCTTTTCCGCCAGGGCCTCGTCGAACTGTCCTTCGATAAAGGCGGTATAGATCTTTTCGTACTGGTGGGTGGCGTTGACCTTCAGGGCGCCGGCCGCCTGTGCGACGGAGTCGGGGTTGACGGCTTTGGCGGTATAGAGGCTGGTGGGGTATTTTTGTTGCATCAGTGCGAGGATGCGGGCGGCGTTGGCTTCGTCGCCGATCTTTTTATAGCAGTAGTAGAGGTTTAGGAGCGTTTCCGGTCGCAGGGACGACTCGGGGAACCTTGCCAGAAGGCTGTCATAGGCGTCGATGGCGTACAGGTAGTCCGCAATGCCATCCTGGTAGCCTTTGCTGCCCAGTGCGAAGAAGGCTTTTTCCACGGAGTCCTGGGATTTTGCCAGTTTTGCGGGTGTGAGCGGGAGGTTGTTGAGCAGGGATTTAAAGTCGATGGCGGTGGGGGCGCCGGCGGCTTTTCCACCGTCCAGTTGTGCGGGACGGCCTTTTTCACCGGGTCTTGTCGCCGCCTGTGTACGGATGAGGGCGGACACCTGCCAGTTATCGACGTTGGGCCGGTTGCCCCAGTTTGTATGGAAGTCGGTATATCCTTTTGCTTTTAGGGAGGGGTTATTGAAGTACCATTCGGCGGCGCCGGATTGTGACTGGAAGAGATCGGGTACCGTGTTATTCTTATTAAGGACGTTGGATCCCTGGCCGTCCGAGCTCTCTTCGTCGCGCAGGCCTTGTTGACGGCGGAGGTATCTCACCATCTTTTTGATGAGTGCGTCCCGTTGGGCAGCGGGGAGAAGAGCGATGCGTTGAAGGCTGTCCTGCCGGGCAATGACGTGTAGCTGTGCAACGACGATGGCCAGTCCGGCCTTGCGGTCGGGGAGCCAGCTGAGGTCGCCCAGGGAGGCAACGTCGGATAGAGTGGATGATGTCACTGTGCCGACCGGTCCGTTAAAGCCATTTGTTCCGGCGGGTGCGGCCGGTCCGAGGGCTCCTATGTTCAGGCTGTCGTAATAGTTCTTTGCAGCGATGTATTTCTTTTCTTCGAAGCAGAGATTTGCCAGCTGGAGGAAGGCCCTGTTCCGTTGCGAGCTGCTGTTGATACCCGCGCTCCGGATGCTTTGCAGCAGGAAGGCTTCGGCGCCGGGTTTGTTATGGCGTTCGAGCTCCATTTGTGCGGCCGCATAGTAGATGATATCCTTATAGGGTTCATACCGGTCTTTGTGGGCCATTTTTACAAGGGCGGCGATGTTGAGCTTTATAAAGTCGTCTCCTCCTTCGCGGTTCTGGCGGATGGCGTTGAGGCGGGCGTAGACTTCCAGGATGGGGTTATAGGTATGGCTGACGGTGCGTTCGTAGAATGTCTTTGCCTCGAAGGTATTGTTGACCCTTTCGTAGAGTTGGGCGATCAGGTATTCCCAGCGGGCGGATTCTTCCCGGTTGGCGGCTGCGGGCAATGCTTTTTCGAGATAGAAGGCGGCGCTGTCGTAGATCGATTGTTTATAGAACCAGAGGGCTCTGACTTCCTGCAGGTCCGGGTGTAGCCGTGCCGGGAACTGGGGGTCGTGGGCCAGCACTTCGATCAGGCTGGCCGATTCGGCGAACTGGTCTTTTGCGATATAGGTACGGATCTTCCAGATCAGGGATTCGTTGCGGCTGGGCGGCATGGAAAACATCTTCTGGAGCATATTCCTTTTTTCGTCGGTGGAGACGATATTGGCGTTGCCCCCTTCGTCCACGTTCGCGTTGCTGCCGATGGGTTTGTCATAGCCGTCTTTTTCCTTGGGGGCGAATGCGAAGTTGAGGAACTGGAAGGTGATATAGGCCGAGTCGAAGTCTTTTTTATAGTAGTAGGTCTTTCCGATCAGCAGGTAGAGGTTGTCGATCCAGTCGTTGCGGGTATCGTGGATGAGGATGCCCATGGTGCATTTGTAGATAACGGAGTCCAGCTCCTTTTTCTGGGCCACGGTAACCTCGAGGGTATAGTTGTAGAAGGGGAGGAGTTTTGTATAGTCATCCCGGTTTTGTTGTTTGGCCCGGGCGACGACCATATTCAGCTTTTCGTTGGCGTTGAACCAGTAGTTATAGTGGGTGATGGTGTTCTGGATGAAATGGCGGCTCTTTTTGAATTTTTTTCCGTTGTTGGATTTTTCGGAGGCCAGGACCCTGTTCTCGAATTTGGCGGGTTTTGTGAGGGTATAGTCGACGCCTACCTGCCCCGAAACGGCCAGGGAGATAAAAGAAGATACCAGCGCCAGCAAAATATTACTATACGTCACTAATGTCCTATTGGGATGTCCGGTTGTGGGCGGGAGCAAGTTCAAAAAACCGCCCCCGGACACAAACCTACAAACTGATTTTCAGGAAAATTATTATTTTGTTTCCTATCTTTATCCGTAATCAATCCAATATGGCCAAATTCGATGCCAATTCCACCCTGAAGCGTCTGCAGAATCGCTACCGCCTGGTAGTTATGAACGATGATACCTATGAGGAGGTGGTGACCTTTAAGCTATCCCGTCTGAGCGTCTATGTTTTTCTCTGCACGATTTTTGTATTGTTAACCGGTCTGACCGTGGGGCTGATCGTTTTTACTCCCCTGAAGCTATATATTCCGGGTTATGGGGATGTGAATAATACCAAGGATCTCCGTGAACTAAAAATACGTACCGATTCGTTAGAGCAGGAAGTGCGGTATAAGGATCAGTATCTGGAGGGTATCAAGAGCGTGCTGCAGGGGAATACGACCGTGAAGCTGGATACGACGACCTTAAAGATCCCGAATACGGAGAAGATCAGCGATTAATGACCCTTTGGGGTGTTCAATATACAAATCCTTTATATTACGAAAACTAAAATCTAATACTATGTTCAACGGCAAGACCAAATCTGATGGGCTTGGGGAAGTTCCCGCAGGTACCAGCACCAGCCTGATCGGGGCAGGAACGTCCATGAAGGGCGACATCACCAGCAACGGAGATCTCCGCATTGACGGGATGCTGGTGGGAAATATCCATTGTTCGGCAAAGGTAGTTATCGGAGCGAATGGCAATGTCCAGGGGGATATCAATGGCCAGCAGGCCGATATCATGGGCAAGGTCACCGGGACGATCAAGGTGAAGGACTTGTTGCAATTGAAGGGGGGGAGTATATTGAACGGCAATATACAGGCCGCCAAATTACAGATCGAGCCTACCGCCAATTTCAACGGGGAGTGTCATATGACCGCGGCGGCGGTGAGTACGGCCCCTGCTGGTAAGTCGTCCGCTCCGGAGACAAGGAGAGAGATCAAACATGAACCCGCCATCGGATAACCGTAAGGAACTATATCGTTATGCAAGCCTGTCCGGACAAGTCGCCGCATCGGTGGGGCTTGCCCTTTTTTTAGGGATCCGGGCGGATAAATGGTTGCATGGTTCTTTTCCCATATTTTCCTGGGCCTTACCTTTGCTGGTAATTGTGGTTTTAATTGTCAAACTGGTAAAAGAGTCCTCCAGGAAAAAATGATGGAAAATAAAACGCCCGGCAGGGCCTTTCTGCCTATCGCCCTGTTCTTTATCGTATCGACGCTCTCTATCCTGATCGCCCGGTCCTGGCTGGAAGGGTGGAATATGGATTTTAGGGTATTGCTGATCGGCAATGGGATCCTTTTCCTGGCGACGGGGATTTCTTTTGGCCTGTATAGCAAGGCATTACGAAATAATAATATCCAGGCTTTCCTGCGGATGGTCTATGGCAGCCTATTGATAAAAATGGTCTTTTGTATTGCCGCGACCCTGCTTTATTTGTTCCTGGCGGGTCATGAAGTGAACAAACATGCCATTCTCGGTTGTTTTGGGCTGTATATTGTCTATACCTTCCTGGAGGTAAAAGTGCTGATGCAGTTGAGCAAGAGCGGAACCGGGGGCCGCGAAAAACCACCGCCGCCGAAAAATGCCTAAGAAAGAAGCCCCTTTAGAATACCTCCGCCAGTTCATACCCGGTGTGGCGGCCCCCCTGATCCTGGAATATTTGAATCATTACCAGGTACACCTGACCATTACCCGTGAGCGGAAGAGCGTGCTGGGGGATTACCGGCATGCGCTTTCGGACAAGAATCACCGGATCAGCGTAAATGGCAACCTGAACCCCTATTCCTTCCTGATCACCCTGATCCATGAGCTGGCCCACCTGGTCACTTTTATGGAATTTGGCAACCGTGTACAGTCGCATGGGAAGGAATGGAAGAAGATATATAGAAAGATGCTGGAAGAGTTTATCCGGTTGTCTGTTTTTCCGGAGGACATCCTGTCCGCGTTAAAGCAGAACCTGCATGATCTTCCGGCGAGCAGCTGTGCGGATGAGGGGTTGATGCGGATCCTCAAACGCTATGATAAAAACCCCGGGAATATGGTGCTGGTGGAGCAGATCCCGGAGGGGGGCTGTTTCAGCCTGGAGGATAAACGGGTGTTCCGTAAAGGAAAAAAATTGCGAAAAAGGTATCAATGTGTTGAGTTGGCCACCGGAAAATTGTATCTTTTCAGCCCGATCTATGAAGTGAAACCGGCATCCTGAAATTTACCCACGGGATGCAGCTATTTTTTATAATTTATTGACTATCCCTTACCGCGACTCCTTACGATCCAACCGTTGCTACTTATCCGTTGATTAGACGAATGATTAACTGTATTGTCGCCCGTTTTTAATTCTACCTATTTATTTACCATCCAGGTTCTCTAGAGGTCTTTCAGCATCCAGATAGAGCAGCCATAATGCCCTGTATTGCCCATTGGCCCGTCCAGGTAATAAAAGCCAAGTTTTTCGTAGACGGACATGGCTTTTCGCAGTTCCGGCATCGTTTCGATGTAAACGTGGCGGTAGCCGGATTTGCCGGCGAAGGCCAGGGAACGCTCTATGATCTGCCGTCCCAGCCCCTTGCCCCGGGCTTCGGAGGACAGGTACATTTTTACCAGCTCGCAGGTGCCCGGGGGTAGTCCCGGGGAGGGGAAAATGCCTCCGCCTCCGGCTATCCGGTCATTGATATGGCCGATATAGTAGCAGCTGCCGGGCAGCTGGAAACTGCCATACATATCGTCGAGGGACGAGTCATAAAAGGTGGTTCCCGGCTTGTCGATGCCGAATTCGATAAAAGTGTTGCGGATGATGGAGGCTATGTCCTTATTATCTGCCGGTTGTATTGGCCTGATCCCGAGGATATCCGTGCATGTGTCCATGCGGCAAAGATAGAAAAACTAGCTCAGCAGGGCGATGACGCTGTATAAGATAGCGATGGAGGCGATGATGATGCCGATAAAGGGTTTGTCAGCTTGTGGCATGGTGGTAAGTTATTATAGTTTAGAAAGGATATTAGGATAATTTAACGATATGAGTAAGGCAAATAGTGTGCCAGTGGATAAAATGATCAGGGGTTAGGGGCTTGTCTGGTATGCCGGTAGATAAAATGATCAGGGTTTATGGGCGGTGCCCTGGAAGGTTTCCCGGGTGCATTCATAGATCGAGAGCGTGTCGGTGCTTTCCGGGCGTTGTACAAACCCGGCTTTTCCCAGGAGGATCGCTTTTGGTTCGTCGGGCCGGCCATGCCCGATGGAGGTGATGACCGCCGTCATGTCCGGGCGGTTCAGGAGGGTTTCCAGACAGGCCCTCAATGCCAGATCGTTGTCGGGCTCCCGGAAGGAATCGAAAAAACAATAAATGCCGATATCGTTGTCGCGTAGTTGATATTCTTCCGTAAGGTCCATTTGTAAGGGAGGATGGACCTCGAGCAGGAACAGGACATGATCACCCCGCAGCACCAGGTAGGCGCCCCAGATGTCCTGGTTCTCCATCTTATCATAGATATTCAACAGGCTCTCGTCGGGGATGGCCTTCGAGTCATCGCCATAAAGTTCTGTGCGGAAGATCCGGCGGATGATCGTCCCGTCCGATCCTTTATTGACCGGGCGGATGGAAAAGGCCTGATAGGCGGGGTTCGAGGTTAGGACAAGCATATGGACTCCAGGGATGGTTTAACCGGCCGTTATCGTCGCCGTATAGCAGCAATGGATAGCCGTAAATGATGAATAATCTCAGCTTTTTTTTGGAGTCTTAACCAGGAATGAAAATAGTATGCGATCTATCTAAGGAGTTTTAAAAGGCGATTGGTCCAGGCCGGATATGCACCGCAATTTGGCGGAAAATATGGGAATGCCGAAATGTAGTAGGGAAAATTACCACGCCCCCTTTAAAAATTGTATAAAATTATAAGGGTTAACATTTAAGATTGGTGGTCCGGAAGCGAAATTCGGGTGGACGCGACGGTAAGCGGGAGTGGCCGGATGCTTCCGAAAGGACGATCAGAGATCCGAATAATCGGTCGGATGAAGAAAAACGATGTCGATATGGGAGACATTATGCTGGTATTCGGGAGCGGCCGAAAGGTTCTTCCAGAAGGGATCGTTGCTGAATGTCTTCCAATGCTCTTCCCGTGAGGCCATGTTGCTAAAGCTTGTCATATACATCAGGTTGGGCATATGGGCGCCGGACAGAACGGAGGCATAGAAGACGGCGTTGAACCCAAGTTTTTTGAACAATCCGACCTCTCCGCCCTGGTTGAACATCTGTACTTTATTGACGTGGTATTTTTCGGTCGGGCTTTCGTAGCTGCGCAGTTCATATATTCTTTCGGAGGCAGGGGTGGTGAGGCTTTTTGGCGCCTCGTGACGGGGCATACCGGGAAAGGCCTGCAGGATGATCGACTCGATGCGGAGATAGGGGGGATCGTCGTAGGCCGACTCAAGGAAATCCTTGCCCGCGGTCAGGTAATTGGCGTCGGTGGTCAGGGCTGCGGCCAGTTCGGCGATCTCGTCGAAGTTGCGGAAGGGGACCAGCACATAGATCCTGCGGACGGCGGCGGTATCATTGCCGATGGGTTTGAAGACACCGGCCTCCGGGATGCCATGCCGGTGGAGGGCGGGCAGATAGGCTTCCTTCAGGAATTTATCCACCTTATCTTCCTGTTCTTTGTTTTTCAGCTGGTAGATCCGGATGGAATAGAATTCCTGCCGGGGGGCGGCCAGGGGGGCGCCAAAGGTGGCCAGCACCATACACGTTAAAAGAAAGGCGCCGGCGAATCTTGCATAGGAACAATTCATAAAGATCATAGGTTAAAAATAACGGAGTTCACCGGTTTTAACAAAAACTTGCCAAAGCAGGTGTCTGTAATTCAGCCAATAGCACTAATTTGGCGAACTCCTGACTAATTTATGCGGTATATTATTTATTTGTGTGTAGCGGTCCTATCCTCCTTTACCGGGCGGGCCCAGCAATTCCTGACGGGGAAGATCCATCGGCAGGCGAGTACAGAGATTCTCGTCAGCGTCAGTATTTCCAACACCACGCTTCAGAAGCACGACCTGTCCGAAGAGAACGGCAGCTACCGGATCCAGGCGGCGCCGGGGGACCGGGTGATCTTTTCCCATGTCGGTTACCAATCGGACACCCTTATCATCACTACGGACATGCTCTCGGGTGATTACCCGGTGAACATGGAGCCCAAGGCGCAGACCTTACAGGCTGTGCGGGTGGGAGAGCTGAGCAATTACCAGCTGGACTCCATGGCGAGACGGCAGGAATATAGCTGGATCTATGATCATGGGGAGCAAAAGCTGGTGGAAAAGGACCGGAAGGGGGCGGATGGAGTCGGGGTCAACCTGGCTATTTTCCGTCATACTTCCTCCATCGACAAACAGCGGGAGAGCCTGAAGAAGCGGCTGATGCGGGAAGAGCAGGATGATTATATCGATTCCCGTTATAACCGCGACTACGTTGCCAAGCTCACGCATCTGCAGGGCGATTCCCTGTTCCGGTTTATGCGGGACTTCCGGCCTACATATGATTATTGCCGGAAAGCGGCTACTGTGGATATCCTCGTCTTTATCAACGACAGCTATAAAAAATTCATGAAGGGTGAGCGCCCTGATTGACTTTGACGTAACTTCCCCCTGACTTAAATTGCCTTTTGTATGACCGAATTCAGAAGCCGGAACTGGTTTGGGAAGACGGATAAGATGGGTTTTATCTATCGCAGCTGGATGAAGAACCAGGGTTTTCCCGAAGATCTTTTTGATGGCAGGCCGGTGATCGGCATTTGCAATACCTGGTCGGAGCTGACGCCCTGTAATGCCCATTTGCGGGACATTGCGGAGGTGGTGAAAAGGGGGGTCTATGAGGCGGGTGGGTTTCCGCTGGAGTTCCCTATTATGTCGCTGGGTGAGACCCTTCTCAAGCCTACGGCCATGTTGTTCCGTAACCTGGCCAGCATGGATGCGGAGGAGTCGATCCGTGGAAATCCGCTGGATGGGGTCGTATTGCTGACGGGATGCGATAAGACCACTCCTTCCACGTTGATGGGCGCTGCCAGTGTCGATCTCCCTACGCTTATCGTGCCCGGGGGACCGATGCTGAACGGCAAGTTCCGGGGGCAGGATATCGGGTCCGGCACCTCGGTATGGAAATTTGCGGATGACCGGAAGACGGGGAAGATGAGTGATGCCGACTACCTGCTGGCGGAGAGCTGTATGTCCCGGAGCGCTGGGCATTGCATGACCATGGGGACCGCCTCTACCATGGCCTGTATGGTCGAATCGCTGGGGCTTACGCTCCCCGGCGCCGCGGCCATTCCTGCGGTCGACTCCCGCAAAAAGGTGCTGGCGCATCTTTCGGGGCGCCGGATCGTGGAGATGGTAAAAGAAGACCTGAAATTATCGAAGATATTGACCCGCACGGCTTTTGAGAACGCCATCAAGGTCAACGCCGCCGTCGGCGGCAGCACGAATTTCATCATCCACCTCACGGCCATCGCCGGCCGGATCGGAGTGCCCCTGGCGCTGGAAGATTTTGACCGGCTGGGCAGCGGCATCCCGCTATTGCTGAATCTCATGCCTTCGGGAAAATTCCTGATGGAAGACTTTTATTATGCGGGGGGATTGCCCGTCATCCTGCAGGAATTGGGGAAGGTATTGGATCTCGATGCGCTCACGGTTAACGGCAGGAGCCATCGCGAGAATATCGAAGGACGGAGCGTTTGTTACAACCGGGAAGTCATCGCGGCCTATGAGTCTCCCCTGATCCCCCATGCGGGGATCGCCGTCGTAAAAGGCAATCTTGCGCTCAACGGCGCGGTCATCAAACCTTCCGCGGCCACGCCTGCCCTCATGCAGCACCGGGGCCGGGCCGTCGTTTTCGAGAATATAGAGGACTATCACGCACGGATAGACGACCCGGGGCTTGTCATCGATGCCGCCTCCGTCATGGTATTGAAGAATGTCGGTCCGGTGGGTTATCCCGGCATGCCCGAGGTCGGCAACATGGGTCTTCCAAAAAAATTGCTGGATGCCGGCGTTACCGATATGGTGCGGATCTCGGACGGCCGGATGAGCGGTACGGCTTATGGGACGGTCGTGCTGCATGTCTCCCCGGAATCCGCCGTCGGCGGGGCGTTGGCGTTGGTTGAGGATGGGGACTGGATCGAGCTGGATGTCGAAGGAAGACGGCTGCACCTGGACGTGGACGATGCCGAGCTGGAACGGAGGAAAGAACGCTGGAAAAAGACCGTCCTTCCCCGGACGGACAGGGGGTATGTTCATCTGTATGTACAGCACGTGGAGCAGGCGGATAAGGGGGCCGACCTGGATTTCCTGGTGGGCGGGTCGGGGTCGGAGGTCACAAGGGATTCGCATTGAGAGGAAGCCGTTTTGTAAGAAACAATTTTTTTCATCTATTTTCCGGGGTTTATGCATTTACTCCTTGTTCTGCTGGGCATCCTCCTGCTTGTCTTTCTTATTTCCTGGGGGAAGGTCAATGCCTTTCTCGCCTTCCTGATCGTATCCCTTGTCACGGGATTATTGCTGGGGATTCCTTTTAGCGGGATCGCGCATTCCATCTACAAGGGCATCGGGGACACCCTGGGGCAGCTGGCGATCGTCATCGTACTGGGGGCCATGTTGGGTAAGCTGGTAGCGGAAAGCGGCGCTGCCCAGCGGATCGCCACCACGATGATGAATATCTTCGGCGAAAAATATATTCAATGGGCGTTGATGATCACGGGTTTTGTCGTGGGCATCTCGCTGTTCTATAACGTGGGTTTTGTGCTGATGGTGCCATTGATCTTTTCGGTTGCGTATAAATACAAACTGCCGGCCGTCTATATCGGTCTGCCCATGCTGGCCAGCATGTCCGTCACACATGGCTTTTTACCCCCGCATCCGGCTCCGTCCGCCCTGGTAGCCCAGTTCCATGCCGATATGGGCCGGACCCTGCTGTATGGCATACTGATCGCCATCCCTGCCGTGATCCTTGCCGGGCCGGTCTATTCCCGGACCCTGAAACATATCGTCGCCCATCCGCTGGAGGGATTGGTGGCGCCCGAGATGCCCGAGGAGAAGTTGCCGGGAACGGCCAACAGCCTGCTCACCTCTCTTTTTCCTGTTATCATATTGATGGTGACGACTCTTTTACCCCTGCTCTTCCCGGTGGGCGGGCTTTGGCTGACCATCCTGCAATTCTTTGGGGACCCTTCCATCATCCTGATACTGGCCATCATTGTCGCTACCTATACGCTTGGGGTCCGGGACGGACGGAGCATGAAGCAGGTGATGCATATTTATGAGGAGGCCATAAAGGATATTGCCGTTATCCTGCTGATCATCGGGGGATCGGGTGCGCTGAAGGAGGTGTTCTCGGACAGCGGGGTAAGCGGGGAGATCGCGGCGGTTCTGCAGGGCTGGCCGATCCATCCGCTGATCCTGGGCTGGCTGATCGCCGCCATCATCCGGGTCTGCCTGGGATCCGCCACCGTAGCCGGTCTTACGGCGGCAGGCATTATCCTGCCACTGATGAACCGTCTTCATGTCAACCCCAACCTGATGGTGTTGTCCGTGGGAGCGGGCAGTCTATTCTTTTCCCATGTAAATGACGGCGGATTCTGGTTGTTTAAGGAATATTTCAACCTCTCTATAAAGGATACCCTGCGATCCTGGTCCGTCATGGAGACCATCGTCTCGGTGATAGGGCTGGGAGGGGTATTGCTGCTGAACCTGGTGGTATAAAGGAAAATTATTGAAAAATACGGGTTGGCTTCTACCCGGGTGACCCAATATTATTTAGTTTTATATAATGGTTTGCAATCGGTACAATAACCGGTTGGACACCCTTTATATTGTCGGTAAATCTTCCAAAAGCGCAGGGATTGAATATAGAACTGTATATGCAAAGCGGCATCGTAGAGAGCTATGCCTTGAAATTGGCTACCCCATGGGAAACGGCCGAATTTGAGCAGCTATTGCCGCATTATCCCGAGCTGAGGGAGGCCCTCTCCGAATTTGAATACCACCTGGAGCTCTCCTGTATCGATCAGGAGATCGCTCCGCCCCCGGATATCAAGAAGAAAATAGAAGCGCGTCTCCGGAAGATCGGGGCTCCTGACTATTTACCCATCGAGTCTTCCTCTTCTTCAAAAGTGGTGGATAAAAGCTGGAAGACCTGGTGTATCATCTTTTTTATCGTCGGGAAAATATTCCTGGGTTTTCTCATCTATTACTATATCCAATATCGTCTTGACCAGAAGCAGATCCAGCAGCTGGAAGAGCAGCTGGGCCGGACCGATGGTGCTACAAAGGCGGCGGTCCCTTGAGATCAAAGGGGATTGGCTTACATTTGAGCCTATGGGAAAAACGATCGGGAAGATCCAATGGGTCGTCGTGGCGCTGCTTTGGATCTATATAGCATATCGTGCTTTCTTTTTCGCCATTACCGAAGATGAAGCGTATTCCTACTTTCTTTTAAAGACGCACTACTGGCGGGCGTTGCCGGGAACGGCCAATACGCATTGGCTCAATACCTTCTTTATGCGGCTTTTTATGTGGCTGCCCGGGGCCGACCTGCCGTATAAATTCAGGATCTTTTCCGTCTCTTGCTGGTGGGTCTTTGCCTATAGCGTTATAAAGCTTAGTGGTTCTTTTAAGAACAGGTGGGTCGGTCTTACCTTTTTTGCCGCGGCCATCCTGAATCCCTTTCTTCTTTCCTATTTTAGTCTGGCGCGCGGATATGCGGCGGGGTGTGCTTTTGCAATGCTGAGCCTCTGGCAGGCTGCGCGGGTGCTGCAAAAAGGGGAGGGCCGGCCGGCCGGGTGGCTGGCGGTCTTTGTACCGGCGTCGGTGGCTGTACTGGCCAATCTGAGCTTCTTTTATTTTTTTATGGGAGTGACCGCTGTCTGTCTGTTCCACCTTTTTTTTAACGGTAGCAGGCAGGGGAGCCTGCGGCAAGCACTGACACCGGGCTGGAAGAGCTGGTTTGTAATAGGGGCTACGTTTGTATTTGCGACCGGCTGTCTGCTCTTTATCAAATTTCATTCAAGGGAGCTGGAGTTTGTCGAATACCCCGACCTGGTGCGGTCTTCCTTTGGTTCTCTTGTACGGAATAGCTTATGGTATGATGCTTCTCCCGGGCCGGCGTTGTTCCTGGGGACCCTGCTTTTTATCGGTTTGATCCTTTTTTCGCTTGTTTCGTTCTATTGGTATTTCCGGACGCGGGCGCTGGACCTTGCGATCTATTCCATGAATGTATTTGTGGTGATGCTGCTGTTGAGCATCGTTTTTCATGTGGCGTTCAAGACCTCTTTCCTGTATGGGCGGACGGCGCTGGTGCTCTATGTGACCATCCTGCCGGGCGTGTTTGGGATCATCGACCGGGGGGCGTGGAGGCCGGGGGGGACGGGGCTGGTCTTTCGTTGTACGATGGGGCTGCTGGTCGTTGCTCTTTGTTTCAATTTCTGCAAACGAATCAATACACGATACCTCTATGAGTGGCCGGTACAGGCGGATACGCAAAAATGCCTCGACTGGCTGGCGCGAAGCCATGCAAAGAACGTGGGTATGGGGCTTTGGCACCGGGATGTATTTATCTTTTACTATGCGTTGGCGTACCCGGGCAGGTATCCGTTCGCCTATGGTCTCGTAACGGAGAAAGACCTGAAGAACGATCCTGTCGCGCGATTTGATCATTTGCTGTTGTCGGTCCCTTCGGATGGCGCGATTGGCGACCCGGGCCGCTGGACGACGGAACTGAGCTACCCGGAAACGCAGGCGATCGTCCTGGCCAGACGGGGGGAGGTAAAATAAATTTTGGGTATTGGCTTCCGGCCGTTAATTTTGGCCCACCAATGGACCAGGGATCCGGCGGAATATAAGTATGAATTATAAAGGGCAACATCATCACCATCATTTTTTCTTACCGCAGGTAGGCCGGTGATGTTTTGTCTGACAAAATAAAACTGTTACAGGGCTTACCGGAAGGTAAGCCCTGATTTTTTTTAGCCCTTTCGTGGGGGAACATAAAACAAATTATGACCGTGAATAAGTTAAAAATCGCCATCCAGAAGTCGGGCCGGCTGTACGACGAATCTGTAAAATTGTTGAAAGACTGCGGGATCGAGCTGAAGAACGGGGCGGGAAGGCTAAAGACCGAAGCCGATAACTTCCCGATGGAGATCTATTTCCTCCGGGACGACGATATCCCGCAGTATGTGGAAGATGCGGTAGCCGATATCGGCATCGTCGGGGAGAATGTGCTGTATGAAAAAAATAAGAAGGTGGACATCGTCGAGCGGCTTGGTTTTGGTAAATGCCGGTTGTCGGTTGCCGTTGGCAGGAGCGAGCAGTATGACGGAGTGGGTTACCTGGCCGGCAAACGGATCGCCACCACTTATCCGTTGCTTGTGCAGCAGTTCCTGGAAAAGAATAACGTCGTCGCCGAGATCCATGAGATCAGCGGGAGTGTGGAGATCGCCCCGGGTATCGGGCTGGCGCATGCCATTGCCGACCTGGTCAGCAGCGGAAGCACCCTTTTGGCCAATGGGTTAAAGGAGGTAGAAACCATTTTACGGTCGGAGGCCGTGCTTATCCGGAATGGGCGTCTCGATGCGGGGCAGCAGCAGATCCTGGAGAAATTCCTTTTCCGGATCCGGGCGGTTAAAAAAGCCCGTAACAATAAATACATCCTTTTGAACGCCCCCAACGATAAATTACAGGAGATCATTTCGATGCTGCCGGGGATGAAGAGCCCTACGGTATTGCCGCTGGCGGATCCGGGATGGAGCAGTGTGCACAGCGTACTGAACGAAAATGATTTCTGGGAGATCATCGAAAAATTGAAAGATGCGGGTGCGCAGGGGATCCTGGTCGTGCCGATAGAAAAGATGGTGTTATAAAATTAAAAATGCGACAATGGAAATTATAGACCTGAGAAAGATGGGCCCTTCTTCTCCCGGGAATGCGGGGGGATGGGGGACCTGGCTGACCCGCCCGGTCATTGACACCCGCAGCCTGGAGCAGACCGTGGCTACGATCCTGGAAGAGGTGAGGAAGGAGGGCGATACGGCCGTCCGGAAATTCTCCCGTCTTTTTGACAAGGCCGATATTGACGGGTCGGCGGAGCTGACCCCGCAGGAGATCGAAGAGGGGGCCGGGGGAGTGGGTGAGGAGCTGAAGGCGGCTATCCGCGCGGCGCGGGATCATATCTATTCGTTCCATGTGGTGCAAAAGGAATTGCCGCGGGTGGTGGAGACCCTGCCGGGTGTCCGCTGCTGGCGAAGGGCGGTGGCCATCGAAAAAGTGGGATTGTATATTCCGGGTGGGACCGCTCCTCTTTTCTCCACGTTACTGATGCTGGCGGTCCCCGCGAAGATCGCGGGTTGCGGGGAGATCGTGCTTTGCACGCCCCCCGACGCGCAGGGCCGCGTACATCCTGCCATCCTCTATGCCGCCCGGCTGGTGGGCGTGACCCGGATCTTCCGGGTTGGCGGGGTGCAGGCTATTGCCGCGATGGCGTATGGTACCGAAAGTATTCCCCGGGTGTATAAGATCTTTGGTCCCGGTAACCAGTATGTGACCTGTGCCAAACAGCTGGTGCAGCGGGATGGGGTGGCGATCGATATGCCGGCGGGCCCCAGCGAAGTCGCGGTCTATGCGGATGAAACCACCGATCCCGATTTTGCGGCGGCGGATCTTCTTTCCCAGGCCGAGCATGGGGCGGATAGCCAGGTGGTGCTGGTCAGTCCTTCACCGGAAATGATCCATTCCATCCTGGCCGCGGTAGAGCGGCAGCTTGGCGAATTGCCCCGGGCGGCCATTGCGCGAAAGGCGCTGGAGAACAGCCGTGCCTTCCTGGTGAGCGGCGAGGGACAGGCGATGGAGCTGCTGAATGAATATGCGCCCGAACACCTGATCCTGGGTTGCCGGTTTCCGGAGGAGATGGCAGAGCGGGTTGTAAATGCAGGGAGCGTTTTTCTCGGGCATTTTTCACCGGAGAGTGTGGGAGACTATGCCAGCGGCACCAACCACGTGCTTCCTACCAATGGGTATGCCCGGGCCTATAGCGGGGTGAGCCTCGACAGTTTTGTAAAAAAGATCACTTTTCAGCAGCTCACACCCGAGGGGTTGCTAAAGATCGGGACCACCGTCCGGCGGATGGCGGAGGCAGAAGGGTTACAGGGGCATGCGCGTGCGGTGGAGGTCCGGATCCGGCGGGAGAATGTGGAATAGAAAAATTATAATTACCGAATGATATGTTTGACTTAGATAAACTTTTACGTGATAATATCCGCCGCCTGGTGCCCTATTCTTCCGCGAGGGATGAATTTAAGGGAGAGGCGCAGATCTTTATCGACGCCAATGAGAACAGCCTGGGGTCTCCTCTAACGAAATGGTATAACCGCTATCCGGACCCTCATCAATGGAAGGTAAAGGAGGCGATCAGCCGGATAAAGGGTATTCCGCCGCGGCATATTTTCCTGGGCAACGGGAGTGACGAGTGTATCGATCTGCTATACAGGGCCTTCTGTGTACCCGGTAAAGACAATATCATCATCAATCCTCCGACCTATGGGATGTACGAGGTCAGCGCCCATATCAACGATGTGGAGGTCCGCCGGGTGGTCCTGCAGGATGATTTTCAGCTGGACCTCGTCCATCTCGAGAACCAGGTGGATGAGCATACAAAGATCATCTGGATCTGTAGTCCCAATAACCCGACGGCCAATTCCATGGACCGGCAGGATATCGAGGTCATTCTCAACAATTTTTCCGGGCTTGTCGTCGTGGATGAAGCATACATTAATTTTTCCCGTCATAAATCTTTTATCCAGGAGTTGGGTGATTATCCGAACCTGGTGGTCCTGCAGACCATGAGCAAGGCCTGGGGGCTTGCGGGGCTTCGACTCGGTATGGCTTTTGCGAGTGAAGCTATTATCGATATTTACAATAAGGTAAAAGCGCCCTATAATATCGGCCAGGCGACCCAGGACCTGGCGTTGAAGGCATTGGAGGAAGTCGGGCAGGTCAATGAGATGATAAAACTGCTGGTCTCCCTTCGGGAGCGGCTGGCGGCGGAACTGGCGGTGTTGCCGGTGGTGCGGAAGATCTATCCCAGCGATGCCAATTTTTTGCTGGTGAAGATGACGGATGCCCGCGGCATCTATGAATATCTGCTGGGGGATGGGATCGTGGTACGTGACCGGAGCAAGGTGGAATTGTGCGAGGGGTGTCTGCGGATCACGGTGGGGACGGAAAGGGAAAATGCGGAGTTGGTGGAGGCACTGCGATGTTATCCCGCCCAACCTATCTAAGATAAAAATTAGTGTAGACCGATACTATTTTACCCTAAATTACGGCCGGAACATATTTACTTATTAATAGCGTTTTTCCAATGCAACAACTACTCACAAGATCAACAACGGTTTCGGGCAAGTCCCTGTATCTTTTAACGGGTTTGTGTCTGATGGGGCTGCTGGCCTGTGCCGGCGGCGATAATGGCAATGGCGGCGGGAAGAAAAAGACCGGTCCTGCGGCGGCTTCTGCGGCTTTTGCCGATACGGCACTGAAATTACCCACCGGATTTTCCGCGGTGATGGTTGCGGGGAACCTGGGGAACACCCGGCATATTGCCGTGGCTTCCAACGGGCTGATCTATGTAAAACAGGGAAATCTACGAAAGAGCAAAGGCATTTGCGTGTTACAGGATACCGATGGGGACGGCAAGGCGGATAAGATCACCAGTTTTGGAAGTTTTCCGGGTACGGGGATCACGATCCGCAACGGGTATTTGTATGCATCTTCCGATGAGGAGGTCTACCGGTATAAACTGGATGCGAACAATAATGTCATCAATCCCGATCAGCCGGAGAAGATCGTAACGGGTCTGCTGAGCCGGCACGAGCATGAGGCAAAGGCCATCACGCTGGATTATGCCGGGAACCTGTATGTAAATATCGGCGCCTATTCCAATGCCTGTCAGCTGGTGGACAGGACCAAGGGTTCTCCCGGTCAGAAACCCTGTCCCATCCTGGATTCTGCCGGGGGGATCTGGCAGTTCAAGGCGGACAAGCCGAACCAGACCTATGGCGACGGGGTTCGTTATGCTACGGGTTTGCGCAATGTAGTAGGACTGGATTGGAATACAGCTACCAATACGCTTTTTGTCATGCAGCATGGCCGGGACCAGCTTCATGATCTTTTCCCTGATATCTGGGATACGAAGCAGAGCGCGGAATTGCCGGCGGAGTGTATGTATGAGCTGCACAAGGGCTCCAACTGCGGCTGGCCTTATATTTATTATGATCAGTTCCAGCATAAGAAAATGCTCGCGCCGGAATATGGAGGAGACGGAAAGAAAACCGCCGGTGAAGATGCACAGGACCCGATCATGGCTTTCCCTGGTCACCTGGCGCCGAACGGGCTTTTGTTTTATACGGGTAACCAGTTCCCGGCCAAGTATAAGAATGGCGCCTTTATCGCCTTCCATGGCAGCTGGAACCGGGCGCCGGAGCCGCAGAAGGGATATTTTGTCGTTTTTGTGCCGTTCAATAACGGTAAGCCCAGCGGCGACTGGGAGATCTTTGCGGATAATTTCTCCGGTGTGCCTACAAAGACAAATGCCGGCCGGACAAATTATCGTCCCTGTGGTCTGGCCCAGGGGCCCGATGGTTCCCTGTATGTAACGGACGACAGCAAGGGGACGGTCTGGAAGATCTCTTATAAAAAATAACTATCACGCTATCATCCATCTTATTTTATTACATGAAACTGATGAATCAAGGGAATATCCTGACCTTTTTATTGGCCGGAAGCCTTTTCGTTATCGCTACGACCCTGATGTCCCAGACAAAAAAACCGGCGGCCCCTGCAAGGGCTGGTGGTGGTATGAAGGCTTCCATCGCCAGGGGCCAACAGGTATATCTTCAGCAATGTCTTGCCTGTCACCAGGCGGATGCCGCGGGTGTGCAGGGGATGAACCCGCCGCTGATCAAGACGAAACAGGTATTGGGGGATAAGACCACGCTTGTAAAGATCGTGCTCAACGGCCTGACCGGCGACATCGAGATAAACGGCGACGAATATCATAATGTCATGGCTGCGCACAGCGATCTTACCGATCAGCAGATCGCGGATGTGCTGACCTATGTTCGTAATACTTTTGGGAATAAGGCGTCGGCCGTGACGGCTGCGGAAGTGAAGGCGATACGGGCGAAGAATAAGCCGGTCGGGAAATAGCAGAAAAACGATACCTATTAAATGAAGAGGATCTTATTTATAGACAGGGATGGCACCCTGATCAGGGAGGCGCCGCCGACCTATCAGATCGATGCATTCGACAAGCTGGAGTTCTATCCCTATATGTTCGAGTACATGGGCAAGATCGCCCGGGAGCTGGATTATGAATTGCTGATGGTGACGAACCAGGACGGGTTGGGGACGGCTTCTTTTCCGGAAGAGACTTTCTGGCCGGTGCAGAACCTGGTGATGAAGAGCCTGGAGAACGAAGGGATCACTTTTAGCGGGGTGTACATCGACAAGAGCTTTCCAAGGGACAATGCGCCTACCCGTAAGCCGGGTACGGGCATGCTGACAAAATACCTGGACAACGAGGAGTATGATATGGAAAATTCCTTTGTGATCGGGGACCGGATCACCGATGTCCAGCTGGCAAAGAACCTGGGTTGTAGGGTCATCTGGCTGAACAACGATCCGGAACTTGGCGGGGCGGAGATCAATGATCCGCGTCGTGACCTGGAGGAGGTGATCGCGCTGGAGACGACGCGATGGAGCGATATCTATGAGTTCCTGAAGCTGGGTCTTCGCCGGGTCGTTCATGAGCGCAATACCAGCGAGACGCAGATCCGGATCGATCTCAATGTGGATGGGAGCGGGAAGGCCAATATCGTCACCGGGCTTGGTTTTTTTGATCATATGCTGGAGCAGATCGCCCGACATGGAAAGATGAACCTTACCTTACGGGTGAATGGGGACCTGCATATCGACGAGCATCATACGATCGAGGATACGGGGATTGCGTTGGGAGAGGCTTTTGCCCGGGCGCTGGCCGACAAGCGGGGTATGGAGCGGTATGGTTTTGCGTTGCCGATGGATGAGGCCGATGCAAAGGTGCTGATCGATTTCGGGGGGCGCAACTGGATCGTATGGAATGCCGAATTCCGGCGGGAGCTGATAGGAGAGGTCCCGACGGAGATGTTCTTTCATTTCTTCAAGTCCTTCTCCGATGGGGCAAGATGTAATTTGAACATCGAGTGCCGGGGGGAGAATGAGCATCATAAGATCGAGGCCATCTTCAAGGCCTTTGCCAAGGCGATCCGCATGGCGGTAAAAAGAGATCCGATGAGCAATTACCTGCCGAGCACAAAGGGGGTGTTGTAAGCCGGGATGCTGGAATGCCCGAATGTCGGGATGCCCCGACGCGGGGGTATGCTGTTCCCATCAGAATAATTCCTGTAACAATTCATATCCTTCCGGCCAATCGCCCAGACCGGAAGCTGCATTGATATGGCCCCTGGGGCCGATATTTGCAAAGGCGCATTCCCATTTCCCTGCAAAGAAGAATGCCCTGTCCACGCTGACATATTCATCATTCGAGCTGGTCACTATCGTCGATGGAAAAGGGAGGGGGGAGAGGGGCATCGGTTTGAAGCCGTGGGTGCCGGGCGGATAGCTGGGGGCTTCCACATCGCTGGGCGCCACGAGAAAGGCGCCTTTTATAGGGCGCCGGTATTTTTGGGCCCAGTGCGCGATGGCGCAGCAGGCGAGGCTATGGGCGATCAGGATCGTCGATTCGGGGGGAAAGGGGGCGATGACATCATCGATGGTGCGGATCCAGTCCTCACAGACGGGGTTGTCCCAGTCCCGCTGGTGGATCCGGATATATCCGTGGCTTTGTTCCCAGCGGGTTTGCCAGTGCAGGGGGCCAGAGTTATTGAGGCCGGGGAGGATGAAACAAAACAAGTCGGACATAGGCAAAAATCGAACTTTTTGCTATAGAAAGGAAGGGATAAATAAAAAAATTTGGCGAAGTCGTCAATACATTTCATATTTGCGGTGCAATGAAACAATTTATTAATCAACTGTGGTGGTGGCATACTAACTCCGAACGGGGCAAGTAATGCTATTGTTATAGTTATTACCGATATCTAAACAGATGGGGCCCCGATAAACGGGGCCTTTTTCATTTTAAACACCTGCTGATCATTCAAGTATGAAGAAGATCGAAATAAAGACGAATTGTAAAAAGCTGCTCTCGGACATTTATACGCCGGTGGGTATCTATCTGCGGTTGCGGGACCGGTTCCGGGATACCATCCTCATGGAGAGCACGGATTATCATGTCGCAGAGAACAGCTATTCCTTTATCTGTATAAATGCCATTGCCGGTATCGAGATCACCGATACCAAAAATATCGAGTTCAAATTACCGGGGCAGCCACCGGAAAAGACGCCGCTCCGGTCATTGTCGGATACTCCCCGGCTTTTGTGGGAGTTTATGCAGCGTTTTGATACAAAGCCTGCCGACGAGAAACCGGTCCGGGCCGTGCAGGGGCTTTTTGGCTATACGACCTTTGATGCGGTGCAGTTCTTCGATACGATAAAATTTAGTAATAAAGGCAAGGATGCCGGGGAACCGGGGAATCCGGCGGCAAGCGGTGCGGAGGATGCCGGGATCCCACTCATGCGTTATCGTCTTTATCAGTATGTCATCGCGGTCAATCATTTTAAGGACGAGCTGTATATCTGCGAGAACAGGATCGCCGGTCTGGAATCGGAGCTGCCGGTGGTGGAGTCGCTGATCCGCAGCAAAGACGTGCCGGTTTATCCTTTCCGGGTGAAGGGCGAAGAGACCTCGAACCTTACGGATGAAGGGTACCGGGAGATCGTGCGAAAGGGCATCCAAAGTTGTCACCGGGGAGATGTGTTCCAGATCGTACTAAGCCGTCGTTTTCAGCAGGGATTCAGCGGTGACGACTTCAATGTATACCGGGCGTTGCGTAATATCAATCCTTCTCCCTACCTGTTCTTTTTTGATTATGGCGATTATAAGCTCATGGGCTCTTCCCCGGAATCCCAGATCATCCTGCAGAATGGGCAGGCGATCGTACACCCCATCGCGGGTACCTTCAAACGATCGGGCGATGATGCGACCGATCAGCAGATGGCGGATAAATTATTAAAAGATGCAAAGGAGAACGCCGAGCATGTGATGCTGGTAGACCTTGCCCGCAACGATCTCAGCCGTTCCTGTGACGAGGTGACGGTGACACATTACCGGCAGGTGCAGTATTATTCGCATGTCATCCACCTCGTGAGCGAAGTGAGAGGCCGGTTGAGGGAGGGCTACAATCCTTTTGAGCTGCTTGCCACCACTTTCCCGGCCGGTACGCTTAGCGGGGCGCCGAAATTCAAGGCGATGGAGCTGATCGATGCCTATGAACCCACGGCGAGAGGTTATTATGGCGGGTGTATCGGATTTATGGGATTCGACGGCAGTTGTAACCATGCCATTATGATCCGCAGCCTGCTTAGCCGGAACAATACATTGACCTACCAGGCCGGCGCCGGTGTAGTGGCGGCGAGCCAGCCGGAGAGCGAGCTGCAGGAAGTGAATAATAAATTAGGCGCCCTGAAATCGGCGATCCGTTTCGCCGAAGAGATCAATTAATGTTTTAAACGAATTATTGTGACACGAATTCTTGTCTTTGATAACTACGATTCTTTTACGTACAACCTGGTTCACCTGGTGGAGAAGCTTTTACATCAAAAAGTAGAAGTGTATCGCAATGACCGGATACCGCTGGAAGAGGTAAAGAAATTTGATAAGATCATCCTTTCTCCCGGACCGGGTGTTCCTTCGGAGGCGGGGTTGTTACTGCCCCTGATCCGGGAATATGCCGCCTCCAAACCGATCCTGGGGGTTTGTCTGGGGCACCAGGCGATCGGGGAGGCCTTCGGCGGCAAGCTTGTCAACCTGAGCACGGTCTATCATGGGGTGGCTACGCCGGTGCGGATATTGGGGAGAGCGGCGAATGGGGGAGCGGCGGGTAGCGGGCCGGAGAGTAGGGGCGGGGCGGCTGTCGATCTTTTTGAGGGATTGCCCGATGTGCTGGAGGTGGGACGTTATCATAGTTGGGTGGTCAGCGAGGAAGGGTTCCCCGCGGAATTGGAAGTGACGGCGCGGGATGACAACGATTATATCATGGGGTTGCGGCATAAGACGCTGGACGTGCAGGGAGTGCAATTCCACCCGGAGAGCGTGTTGACGCCACAGGGGGAACAGATCCTGCGGAACTGGTTAAAGGAATAGGAAAACCGGCGGTTGAAAAAAATAGGTAAAAAAGACATTATACGATTCGAAATGAAAAAGATACTTCAATATTTATTCGAACATAAGTCCCTTCCCAGGGAGCAGGCGCAGGATGTGCTGACCCGTATCGCCAGGGGGGAGTACAACGAGAGCGAGATGGCCGCCTTTATAACGGTCTACCTGATGCGCAGCATTACCATTGATGAATTGCAGGGTTTTCGGGATGCGCTCCTGGATCTTTGTGTCCGGGTCGACCTGGATGAGCATAATACCATCGACATCGTCGGTACCGGCGGGGATGGAAAGAATACCTTCAATATCTCCACGCTTGCGTGTTTTATCGTAGCGGGGGCGGGGCAAAAAGTGGCCAAGCATGGTAATTATGGCGCCAGCAGCATCAGCGGGGCCAGTAATGTGATGGAGCAGCTGGGATATAAATTCAAGAACGATGCCGCCCGTCTCCGGAAGGAGGTCGAGTCGGCCGGTATATGTTTTCTGCATGCGCCTTTGTTCCACCCGGCCCTGAAGACCGTCGGACCGATCCGGAAGAACCTGGGCATCCGTACGTTCTTTAACATGCTGGGGCCCATGGTCAATCCCGCCAATCCCAGGACGCAGCTGGTGGGGGTCTACAACCTGGAGATGGCCCGGATCTACAATTATTTATTACAGCAGACGGAGGGGCGTTTTACCATCATCCACAGCCTGGACGGGTATGACGAGATCTCGTTGACGGGTGATACAAAGGTGATCACCAATAAGGGAGAAAGGGTCATGACCCCGGAAGAATTGGGGAAGAGAATGGTAAATGCTACCGATATTTATGGCGGCAATACGGTGGAAGAGGCGGCAAAGATCTTTGCCCGGATCTTAAAGGTGGAAGGGACCTGGGCACAGAACGCCGTGGTACTTGCGAATGCCGCCATGGCGCTGGATGCCACCGGCGCTTATGCCAGCTATGAAGCCGCCTATGCCGCCGCCGTGGAAAGCCTGGAAAGCGGGAAGGCGAATGGAGCCTTACAACAATTGATCTCGCTGCAATAGTATTTTTATGAACATACTCGATACCATCATTGAATACAAACGATCGGAAGTAGCCCGGAGAAAGGCGGAGGTGTCCGTGGCCGGACTGGAAGGGAGCGCCTTTTTTTCGAGGAAGGTAATGTCGTTGAAAAAATTCCTTACCGATCCGGAGAAGACGGGTATCATCGCGGAATTCAAAAGACGTAGTCCATCGAAGGGCGTGATCAACGATCATTCCGGGGTGGCAGACGTGACCCGGGGGTATGCCGAGGGGGGAGCTTCCTGTCTTTCGGTGCTGACGGATGAGCGTTTTTTCGGGGGCAGCGATGCTGATCTCCTGGAGGCGAGGGTGAATGCCGTCCCCATCCTCCGGAAGGATTTTATGATCGATGAATACCAGTTGCTGGAGGCAAAGGCGATGGGGGCGGATGTGATCCTGCTGATCGCGGCCTGTCTGACGCCGGCCGAGGTAAAGAGGCTGGCGGTTGCCGCCCGGTCCCTGGGGCTGGAGGTCCTGCTGGAGATCCACAATGAAGAGGAGCTGGGGCATATTTGTGCGGAGACCGAGCTGGTAGGTGTCAACAACAGGGACCTCAAGACCTTTACGGTGGATGTGGAGCGATCGATACGGCTTAGCAAACAGATACCTCCGGATAAGATCCTGATCGCGGAAAGCGGGATCAACCAGGTGGAGACGATCCGGCACATGCAGGAGGCCGGTTTCCGGGGATTCCTGATCGGGGAGAATTTTATGAAGGAGCCCGATCCGGCCGCGGCGTTTAGAAAATTTGTAAAGAAATTAGAAGAAGAAAGGAATAAATAAAATGTCTGAGATTGCCTTTGCCTCATTTAGTTCAATCATAAAAAGCGGAGACAACTTATGAGAGTAAAAGTATGCGGAATGACGGAACTGGACCAGGTCCGGCAGCTCGACGCCCTGGGTGTGGATTTTGCGGGTTTTATTTTCTACCCCAGATCGCCCCGGTATGTCGTCCGGCACCTGGCCGGGGAACAGCTAAGAAAGACCCGGCTGCGACTGGGAAAGGTGGGCGTCTTTGTCAACGCCACCTACGACGAGGTGATGAGGCAGGTAGACGGCTATGGATTGGACATGGTGCAGCTCCATGGAGATGAGAACCCCCGTCTCTGCGAACAGCTGTCAAATTATATTACCGTCATCAAAGTATTCCGCCTGGGGGAGAACGACCCCATCGACTGGATCATCCGGCCATACCAGGATTCCTGCGATATGTTCCTTTTTGATACCGAAGGGGTAGGTTATGGGGGGACGGGCAAGAAGTTCAACTGGGATGTATTAAAGCCGGCCCATATCGATAAGCTGTTCTTTTTGAGCGGGGGCATCGAGCCGGGAGATGTGGAGCGGTTAAAGAGCTTTGCCCGGGAGCCCGTCGCTTCGAAATTGTTCGCCATCGACATCAACAGTAAGTTTGAGCAAAGCCCGGGGGTAAAGGACCTGAAAAAAATAAAAGCGATGCTGGAGGGTGTAAAAGGACCAGCCTGATAAAATTAAATACTGGCATTCAAATAAACGTATTAACATGGCTACTAAACAATCTATCGAACCGGCGACGACGGCTTACCGGTTCCCCGATGAACAGGGGTATTATGGAAAATTCGGGGGCGCCTTTATCCCGGAGATGCTGTATCCGAATGTGGAGGAGCTGCGTACCCGCTACCTGGAGATCATGCACGAAGCGGCCTTTCAGAAGGAGTTCAATTCCCTGCTAAAGGATTATGTCGGTCGTCCTTCTCCGTTATACCTTGCAAAACGGCTCAGCAACAAATACAATACGGAGATCTTTCTCAAGCGGGAAGACCTGAACCATACCGGGGCGCATAAGATCAACAATACGATCGGGCAGATCCTGCTGGCGCAGCGGCTGGGTAAGCGGCGGATCATTGCGGAGACGGGCGCCGGGCAGCATGGCGTCGCGACGGCTACCGTATGTGCCCTCAAGGGGATCGAGTGTATCGTCTATATGGGAGAGAAAGATATCGAGCGGCAGGCGCCGAATGTGGCCCGGATGAAAATGCTGGGCGCAACGGTCATCCCGGCCGTCAGCGGGAGCAAAACGCTCAAGGATGCCACCAATGAGGCGATCCGTGACTGGATCAATAATCCCAACGATACCCATTATATCATCGGCAGTGTCGTCGGACCGCACCCTTATCCGGATATGGTGGCCCGGTTCCAGAGTATCATCAGCGAAGAGATCCGGGTCCAGCTGAAGGAAAAAACGGGGAGCGAGCTGCCTACGCATGTGATCGCCTGTGTAGGCGGGGGCAGCAATGCGGCCGGGACCTTTTATCATTTCCTCGATGAGGGGAGTGTAGAGCTGATCGCCGTAGAGGCGGCGGGGCAAGGGGTCCATAGCGGTCTGAGCGCCGCGACCACGCAATTGGGAAAGCCCGGCGTCCTGCATGGCAGCCGGAGCCTGGTGATGCAGACGGAAGATGGGCAGGTCGTGGAGCCGCACAGTATTTCCGCGGGTCTGGATTATCCCGGGATCGGGCCCTTGCATGCGCATCTGTATGACAGCGGCCGGGCGACCTTTCTCAGCGCCACGGATGAAGAGTCACTTGCGGCGGCCTTTGAGCTGGCCCGGCTGGAGGGGATCATTCCCGCCCTGGAGTCGGCGCATGCGCTGGCGGCCCTGGGTCAGCTGGAGCTGAATGAAAAGGATACCGTTGTATTATGTCTCAGCGGAAGAGGGGATAAGGATATGGCAACCTATATGCGGGCCATGGGCGAGTAGGATATTTGGATATCAGTTAACACGGAAAGAAAATATCATGAGCCGGATCAGTAAGTTATTTGCACAAAAGAATAAGAGGGTATTGAATGTCTATTGTACGGCCGGTTATCCGCAGCTGAACAGCACCCTGGAGGTGATGAAGGCCTTGCAGGACAGCGGGGCCGATCTGATCGAGCTGGGCATGCCTTATAGCGATCCGCTGGCGGATGGCCCTGTGATCCAGGCCAGCGGTGGAAAGGCCCTGGAGAATGGGATGAGCATCGCCGTCCTGCTGGGCCAGCTAAAGGAGCTACGGACGGGAGCCGGTATACGGGTACCGGTATTGCTTATGGGATATATGAACCCCGTGCTGCAATATGGTTTTGAAAAGTTCTGTGCGGAGGCGGCGGCCGTGGGTGTGGACGGACTGATCCTGCCGGATCTGCCTATCTATGAATTTGAGACGGAATATGGTCCTATCATAAAAAAGTACGAACTGGATTTTGTCTTCCTGGTGACGCCGGAGACCTCGCCGGAACGGATCGGCAAGCTGGATTCGCTGAGCACTGGTTTTTTGTATGCCGTATCATCTTCTTCTACGACGGGGAAGGATAAGAACATGGATGACCAGAAGGCTTATTTCGAGCGGTTGCAGGGCATGGCCCTGGGAAATCCTGTGCTGATCGGCTTTGGGATAAAGGATAAGCCGACCTTTGAGGCGGCCTGCCGGTATGCCAATGGGGCGATCATCGGAACGGCCTATATCCGGGCGCTGGAAAATGCAAAAGATATCGCTGTTGCGACGAAAGAATTTTTGGAGGGCGTATTATGAACCTGGCAATCGTAAAATATAATGCCGGCAATATCCAATCGGTGCTGTATGCATTGGAGCGGATCGGCTATACTGCCACCGTCACCGATGATCCGGCGGAGATCCGTGCGGCCGGTAAGGTGATCTTCCCCGGTGTGGGAGAGGCCAGCACGGCCATGGACTATCTCAAGGAAAGAGGGCTGGACCGGCTTCTGCGGGAGCTGCGGCAGCCGGTGCTGGGTATTTGTCTGGGGATGCAGCTGATGTGCAGCCATAGCGAAGAGAACGATACGGAATGTCTGGGGATCTTTGAGGAGAAGGTGAAGAAATTCGATCCGGCGGCGGGAGGGGCGCCGGGGAGGGAGGTTCCGGCGGGGAAAGACACGGGCGCCGCTTCCTTTAAAGTGCCGCAGATCGGATGGAATTCGATCTATGACCTGCATTCGCCTCTTTTTGCGGGGCTCGCCGAGGACAGCTATTGCTACTTCGTACATGGATATTATGCCGCCCTGGGTGAGCATACGATCGCCCGGACCGATTATATACAGCCGTATAGTTCGGCCCTGCAAAAGGACAATTTTTATGGAGTGCAGTTCCATCCGGAGAAATCCGCGGAGGCAGGAGAAAGGATCTTGAAAAATTTTATAACTATTTAATGGAAATCATTCCCGCAATAGACATCATCGATGGAAAATGCGTCCGGCTCACACAGGGTGACTATGCGCAGAAAAAGATCTATAATGAGAATCCCCTGGAAGTGGCCGTTGCTTTTGAAGGATCGGGATTGCGTCGTCTGCACCTGGTCGATCTCGATGGGGCAAAGGCCGGCGCCGTAAAGAACTGGAAGGTGCTGGAGATGATTGCCGGAAAGACGGGGTTGGTGATCGATTTTGGCGGGGGGATCAAGACGGCTAAGGACGTGGAGATCGTTTTTAATTCCGGGGCGGCCCTTGCGACGGTGGGGAGCATCGCGGTAAAGGACGGGCCCTTGTTTGTGAGTTGGCTGCAGGAGTATGGTGCGGGGCGTTTTTTGTTGGGAGCCGATGTAAAGGATGAGAAGATCGCCGTCGGGGGATGGCTGGAGACGACCGACCGGTGGATCTACGATTTTATACAGGAATATATGGAAAAAGGAGTCCGGCAGCTTTTTTGCACGGATGTCAGCAAGGATGGTCTCCTGGAGGGGCCTTCCCTGGAGCTGTACCAGAACATCGTCGCGAAATTCCCGGAGCTTCATTTTATTGCCAGCGGGGGTGTGAGCGGGATGGATGATGTCTACCAGCTGGAAGATATCGGTTGTAAGGGGGTCATCATCGGTAAGGCGATCTATGAAGGGCGTATTACGTTGAAGGAGCTGTCAAAAAAAGCAAGTCATTTATGAGCGCGAAAATAAATACCGGAGCTGTGGGAAATAGTGAGGATGCGAAGGGGGGCGTGGATCCGCGGCGCGGGTTGACAAAACGGATCATCCCCTGTCTGGATATCAAGGATGGCCGTACCGTCAAGGGGGTCAACTTTGAGAATATCCGGGATGCGGGGGATCCGGTGGAACTGGGGGCGTTGTATGCGAAACAGGGGGCCGATGAACTCGTTTTTTTGGATATCACGGCAACAAACGAGAAACGCAAAACGCTCCGGGAACTCGTGAACCGGATCGCGCATCATATCAACATTCCTTTTACCGTGGGTGGGGGGATCAGCAGTGTGGAGGATGTCAGTCTGCTGCTGCAGAACGGGGCCGACAAGATCTCCGTCAATACCTCCGCCTTTCAGCGTCCCGACCTGGTGACGGAGCTGGCCCGGGAATTCGGGAGCCAGTGTGTGGTCCTTGCCATCGATACCCGCCGGGAAGAAGACGGACAATGGTATGTCTATCTGAACGGGGGCCGGGTGCGTACGGGCATCCTTTGTACCGACTGGGCCCGTCAGGGGGTAGACCGGGGTGCGGGGGAGATCCTGCTCACTTCGATGAATAATGACGGTACAAAAAAGGGCTTTGCGCTGGATATTACCCGGGAGCTGGCGGAATCCCTGCCGGTGCCTATTATCGCCTCGGGCGGCGGGGGTATCCCGGAACATTTTTCGGAGATCCTGGGCCCGGGTAAGGCGGATGCGGCTCTTGCGGCTAGTATATTCCACTTTAAGGAAATCACAATTCCGGAATTAAAAGGATATTTGCAAAAGAACAGGATAGCGGTGCGGATGTGAAAAGAACTGATTATATATTATTGAAATGCAAGATTTAACAATTGATTTCGACAAGTATGCGGACGGGCTGGTTCCCGCCATCGTACAGGACAACGAGACGTACAAGGTGCTGATGCTGGGTTTTATGAACAAGGCGGCATTGGAGCAGACGCTGGAGCAGGGGAAGGTCACTTTTTTCAGCCGGTCGAGGAACCGTATATGGACAAAGGGGGAGGAAAGCGGTAATTTTCTTTTGCTAAAGGAGCTGGCCGTGGATTGCGACCAGGATACCCTTCTTGTAAAGGCGACGCCCCTGGGGCCCGTTTGTCATACCGGAGCGGATACCTGCTGGGATGAGAAGAACCACCGGGAAGATTTCCTCGACCAATTGGAGGAGATCATTGCCGAGCGGCGTCTCCAGGCGACCCCGGACGAGTCGTATGTCGCCCGGCTTTTCCAGAAGGGGATCAATAAGATCGCGCAAAAAGTGGGAGAGGAGGCGGTGGAGCTGGTGATCGAGGCAAAGGACCATGACGAAACGCTTTTTTTAAATGAGGCGGCGGACCTTTTGTTCCATTACCTGATCCTTTTAAATGCAAAAGGGTATAATTTGCAGGACGTAACAAAGGTGCTGAAGGACCGGCACAAACAATAATCATAAAAACAACTTTTAAAAACATACCGGATGAAATCGAGAAGATCCTATTTAATTACAACCGCCCTGATCTTTTCCGGGGTGTTGCCGGCATTGCCGTTGTTCACCCTTGCACAGGGCGCACCGGAGGCTAAGTTTACCATTACGGGCAATGTGACGGGCCTGGCGGACAAATCCTCCGTTTTTGTCACGGATGTAAACAATCCCACCGATACGCTGGCGGGGACGACTATAAAAGGTGGTCAGTTCGTCCTGAGCGGTCATGTATCCGAGCCCAATCTGTATGAGATCAATTTCGGGGATGCCAAAAAGAAGGCGCCGCTGTTCATGGGGAACGATAAGATGAGCATTACGGGATCGGTGGATGATATAAAAGGATTGAAGACGACGGGTTCTCCCAGCAATGATGACTTCACCGAATTTCAGCGTACGTTCAACCCCTACTTTGGCCGTATAAATGCGGTGATGGGGCTGGCCAATTCTCCCGATGGCGCGAAGAGCAAAGACTCTCTTTTCCGGGTATATAAGAAGATCACCGATACCGTGCAAACGGTCCTGGACCAGTTCGTGCAGAAGAAGCATGCTTCCTATGTAAGTCCCTTTATCCTCGTCGTACTGAGCCAGCTGACGGAAGATGTGACGGCGCAGGAAAGAAGGCTGCATTCGCTGACCCCGGAAGTGCAGAAAAGCTACTATGCCCAATATTTACAGAAACAGCTCGATGAAGCCAAGGTAGGCGCCGTCGGGACCGAGGCGATCGATTTTACGCAGAACGATACTGCGGGGCATGCCGTGACGCTTTCTTCCTTTAAGGGTAAATATGTGCTGGTGGATTTCTGGGCCAGCTGGTGCGGTCCCTGCCGGATGGAGAATCCCAATGTCGTGTCGACCTATAAGAAGTTCAAGAGTAAGAATTTTACCGTCCTGGGGGTGAGCCTGGATAAGACAAAGGAGCCCTGGATCAAGGCGATCAAGGACGATGGTCTTGCCTGGACGCAGGTCAGCGATCTCAAATACTGGTACAATGACGCCGCTACGAAATATCACATACAGAGCATACCCCAGAACCTGCTGATCGATCCCAACGGGAAGATCGTCGGGAGGAACCTGCGGGGGCCGGATCTGCAGTCAAAGCTTTGCGAGCTGCTGGGTTGTGAGTAAAAACAAAAGTAAAAGTAAAAATAAAACCCCGGGCGGTCCCGGGGTTTTTCATGCAGGGAAGTGTGTGTGTGATCAATTGATATCTTTCCCTTGCTCCAGCATGGGCATCAGTCTGGCGATATTGTTTTTATTCAGCTGGTCTGATTGGGCGTCTGCCTTTTTGAGATATTCCATTGCCTTTTTATAATCCCCCATTCCGGACCAGGCCCTTGCCATGCCCATATTTGTCGTGAATTCGTTGGGGTGTCTGTCATAATTCATCTTGAAGGCATCGAATGCGTCTTTTGGTCTTTTTTGCAACAGCAGCTGGCGGGCATATTGATGGACCTCTCCCACCTGGCCAAGCGGCAGCGCCTCTTTCATGGCTGCGTCGGCCTCTGCTTTTTTCCCCATCAGATCGAGGACCTGGGCCTTGGTGGACAGGGTCTGGAAATTTTTCTGTCCGACGCCGCCGCTGACAGCCGTATTGGCCCATACCAGTGCCTCATCGAGGTCTGTTTTGTACTGGACGCAGAATTGTGCGGCCTGTACCCAGGCGGGCCAGTTAAAGCCCTTATCGCTGCGCAGCTCGCGGCGGAAGGATTCCAGCTGTGTCTTTACATAATCGACTTCCACCTTGAAGGGGATGCTTAGTTTCTCCCATTCCAATGCGATCGTAGCGGAGTTCTCCTTCTCGTCGGTAAATTCATATCGCAGCCATTCCACCTTTTCATTCAGGGGGACGGGTTTGACCTTTACGCGTAGTGCGTCTTCCTTGGGGTCATAGAAGAAGCTGCCCCAGGAGGTGGTATTATGGGAGAAGATGAGGGTGCATTCGGAGGGGTCGTAGGCGATGAAGAAGCCATATTTCCCGGCCGGAAGGTCTTGTCCTTCGATCTTTACGTCCGTGCTGAATTCTATCGTCGTGTTCTCATTGGCGCCGGCCCTCCAGGGGGCTGACTTGCTCGTGCCAAATCCCAGGTCGGCATAGCCGACATGGACGATGGGGGTGCCATAGATCTTCCCCTCCCGTCCTTTTATGCCGGGGCGGTCATAATGGATGGTGATATCGGTGATGCCTATGCGCTCACCGACCGTCGCCTTTTTATTGCCGCCATTGGGCAGGGTCGTCAACTGGGCATACGAAAAAGTAGTGGAACCGAGGAGCAATAAGGCCAGCATTACGCCGGCGGTGAGACCTTTGTTCATATGGATGTTTTTAATAGATGAAGAGAGACCGTAAATGAGTGCTATCAAATATAATATCTGTTTACGCCCGGCGGCGGGATTTTATACCGAAGGCGGAAAACCGGGATGTAGAGCGCTGCCGGGAGGATGCCGGAACAGGCGTTGAAAGAATAGAGGGAATGGTTGAAAAACTACTGCAGCTGCCGTTTGTACAGCTGAATGGTATTCTCATATCCCAGGTACAGGGCGTCGCTGATCAGGGCATGGCCGATCGATACTTCTTCCAGACCCGGGATCTGCCGGGCGAAATAGTGCAGGTTCTGCAGGTCGAGGTCATGGCCGGCGTTTAGTCCCAGTCCCAGTTCCCCGGCGCGGCGGGCGGCGGCGATATAGGGGGCGATGGCTTGTTCCCGGTCCTTTGCATAGTCGCCGGCATAGGCTTCCGTATAGAGCTCGATACGGTCTGTCCCTGTTTCGGCGGCGCCTTCCACCATCGCGATGACGGGGTCTACGAACAGGGAAACGCGGATGCCTGCTTTTTGGAATGTTGTTATGATCTGTGTCAGGTAGTCGCGGTGCCGGATCGTATCCCAGCCGTGGTTGGAGGTGATCTGGCCGAGGGCATCGGGGACCAGGGTCACCTGGGTGGGGCGGGTATCCAGGACCAGCTCCACGAATTTTTCTTCCTGTGAGTTCCCTTCGATATTAAATTCGGTGGTGATGATCTTCTTTATGTCGTAGACATCCTGGTACCGGATATGGCGCTGGTCCGGACGGGGATGAACGGTGACGCCGTCGGCGCCGAATCGTTGGGCGTCGATAGCGGCTTTTACCACGTCGGGGTTATTGCCTCCCCGGCTGTTGCGGAGGGTGGCGAATTTATTTATGTTGACGGAAAGCTTGATCATTGTGCAAAGGTAGAAAATGGCGGGCGCTAAAAAAAAGAAAGAGGCACCGAAGTGCCCCTCTGGGGTCAAGACCATGGGTCGAAGGTTGCTCTTATCTTTAAGACCTGGCCGGCTGGGTCTGCCGGGGTCTTCTGTTTGTTGTTTTACTGCCGCTGAGCGGTTTGTTTGATCAGCAATGTCTGGTAGAGGATGTCCCCACTTGCGGTCCGGATATCCAGCTGGTAGGATCCCGTTTGCAACGGACCAAGACCTTCCAGCGGGATCTTATTCGTGCCGCCTGTAAGACCGGCGCCCATCATGCGGACGATCTTTGCCTGTTGCAGGTCTGCCAGTAGTATGATACAGTCCTGGTCTTCTTCGCAGGTCACCTCCAGTGTGACAAAGTGATCAAAAGGGTTTGGGTAAACCGAAATTGCTGTTGCTATGACCATTGCCTTTAATTGTCTGAATTATCTGTAATCGGGATGATCGGGGTGTACTTTCGTAACAACCCTTACCGGTATAAGACCGGACATTCTTTCTTTGTTGGTTAGGACAGGCGTAAGCAATAAGGCGAAGTAGTTAATGATAGTTTTCATAATGCCGGTTTTGTCCTTATGACTCCAATTTGCGGCCAAAAACACAAGGCATTGAGGATCAGAAATTTGATAAGAACAAGATAAAAAATTTTGTCCCGCCGCGGGAAAAAATGCTGCTTTTTGGGAAGAAAATACGTATTAGTACGAGGGTTTTATCGGAAAATACGATTAGGCCGGGACCGCCGGAAGGGGCCTGTGGAGGGGTCTCCGGCGGGTAAAGACATTTAGAATCGCGCGACGAGCTTTAGGTTCAGCAGGCGGGGGGTGAGCCGGTTGGGGAGGGCATAGGTGGTATTGGAGAAGTCCTTGATCAGCATATAGGAGATCGTATTGGCGCGGTCGATGAGGTTGAATACTTCCAGGGTGGCCCAGATATTCTCGAAGTTGCGGAAGGGGCTATGGCTGCGGCGGTTGCTTTTTTCGCTGTCGAGCAGCAGGGCGCTGAAACCGACGTCGATGCGGATATAGGGATCGATGGTCAGGGCATTGCGGTACCGGAGATTGCCGGGGATATTAAAGGGGAGGTTACTGCCGTAGAGGAAATTCAGGAATACCCGGAGGTTCTTATTGGTAGCCAGGTAATCCTGCAGGAACAGGCCAAAGGTAAAGAGCCGGTCGGTCGGTCGTCTTACCCATCCGGCCTTTGTCAGCACGCTGTCCACGGGTTGATGCAGGGAGTCCAGGGTATAGGTATAGAAGGAGGTATCGATCTTTTCCATCGATCGCATAAAGCCCAGGCTCACCCAGCTCTCGGCGTCTTTTACCAGTTCTCCGAATAGCCGGAATTCGAGGCCCGTCGCATACGCCTTCGCGTCATTGAGTCCGAAGTATTGGATGTGTACGTTGTTGATGTCATAGGGGTCTACTCTTGACATTTGTTTGTAGTATGCCTCGGTGGTGAACCGGAAGGGCCGGTCGCCCATCTTGAAATTGTGATCGATGCCGGCCACCACCTGCCAGCTTCGCTGGGCTTTCAGGTCCTTGTTGAGCGTGCCGTCGGCACGAAGCATTTCCCGGAAGAACGGGGGCTGGTCATAGATCCCCAGGGCTGCGCGGTAGATGATGTCTTTGGAGGCGTTGCGCGGCTTCCAGGAGGCTCCCAGCCGGGGTGACAGCAGGAGCTCTTTGTTCAGCGTGTTATAATTATACCGGAGTCCTCCCTGGAGGGTAAAGCCGCTGGAATCATGGAAAAGGATATTATCCTGTAGAAAGCCGGTGAGGCGGGTGATGCCCAGGTCGTCTTTTGATTTGACCACGCCGCTGAGGCTGGGGATGCCGGGATTATAGGGCAGGGAATAGCCGGCGGAGTCCTGGTATTGCCATTCGTCCAACTGGTCGTGTACGACCTGTCGTTCGGCGCTGACGCCCCACTGGACAAAATGCCGGTGAAGGCTGAGGTATCCCTTGTGGGTGGCATTGTAAACGGCGATGTCTAACCGATCCCGAGCGAAGTTCTGGTAGGTGCCGGCGCCCAGCGGGTTGATGATCTGTCCGAACGTGGCGCTGCTCTTGTCGAAATCACGGTCGCCGAAGAGATAGGCGCCGGTGATATCGTAGGCCTGTTGTTCGTTGTCGTCAAAACGCGAGGCCATCCATTTCAGCCGCAGGTTTTTGTTTATCTCCTGTGTGAGGGACAGGCCCAGCATATTGGTCTTGTATTCGTCCTTCTCCTGTCCCTGGAAATAAATATTCAGACCCAGGTTGGAGGTGTAGTAAGGGGAGAAAATGGAAGAGGTGAGCTGGCTGGATTGTGGGATCAGGTGGAACCGGGTCTGGGAGAGCGTGCCCATCAGCTCCAGCTGGTTGCGGGTATTCAGCTGCCAGGTCAGCAGCGCCTGGATGTCCGATGAGGAGGGGGCATAGGTGCCCTTTGTCTCCTGGCTGCTGAGGAGGGTCTGGTTGTTTCGGTTACGCACGCCTACCAGGTAGGTGAAGCGTTGATCCCTGCTTGCGCCTTCGAGATGGAATCCCTGTTCCAGCAGACCGGCATAGGCAGAGCCGCCAAAGCTCCGGGGCTTTTTGTATTGGATGTCGAGGGCCGAAGACATTTTGTCTCCGTATTTTGCCTGGAAGCCGCCGGTATAGAAGCTGACGCTTTTTGTCATTTCCGGATTGATAAAGCTTAGGCCTTCCTGTTGGGCGTTATTGACCAGGTAGGGGCGGAACACTTCGAAATCGTTGACATAAATGAGGTTCTCATCATAGTTTCCGCCCCGGACGGAATATTGGGAGGTCAGCTCATTATTGGAGCCGACGAAGATCTTGAGGAGGCTTTCGATACCGCCGGTGGGGGTGGGGATGTTGATGGCGTTCTTCGGGTTGATCTTCACCAATCCCGCCTCCTGTCTTTCCCGTTGATCGGAGACCACCACTTCGCGGAGGGAGCGGTCACCGCGTTCCAGCCGGACGACGATCTTTTCTTCTTCCTTTTCGTTGAGAAGGAAATTGCGTTGTTCGGTCTTATAACCGGTAAAGGAGAAGATCAGGGCAAAGGCTTTTTCGGAGGGGACCCGCATGCGAAAAGTGCCGGAGTCGGAGGTGATGATCCCGGATTGGCGGCCCAGGATCGTTACCGATACACCGGGGAGAGGGTTTTCATTTTCGTCGAGCAGTCTGCCGGAAACAACCGCCACTCCATGTGACGCGGCAGGCGACGCCGGTCTTTTCTGCGCGGACGCAGAAGCGGGAAGGAGCAACAGGAAAGGAAGGAGTAAGAGGGCGGTTATGGCGATTCTCAAGTATTATATGGCGTTTTTGAGTGTATGGATCGTTGCCTTGGGGTCGGGGGAGCTGAACACCGTATTTCCGGCCACCAGTACGTCGGCCCCGGCCCGGAGGATACCGGCGGCGTTCTGTTCCGTCACGCCTCCGTCGATCTCTATCAGGGTATTCAGGCCTCGTTCGTGGATCATGCGGCGCAGGTTGCGGATCTTGTGGAAGGTATGGGGGATGAAGGACTGTCCGCCGAAACCGGGGTTGACGCTCATGATGAGCACCAGGTCGAGATCGTCGAGGATATCGGACAGGAACTCCACCGGTGTGGCCGGGTTCAGCGCCACGCCGGCTTTCATATCCAGTGACTTTATCTGCTGGATGTTCCGGTGCAGGTGACGGCAGGCTTCATAATGTACGCTGATGCGATCGGCCCCGGCCTTTTTAAAGGCCTCTGCATATCGTTCGGGCTCTTCGATCATGAGGTGGACATCGCAGACCTTTGTCGTTGCCTTCCGGATCTGTTGGATGACGGGGAGGCCGAAGCTGATATTGGGGACAAACCGGCCGTCCATCACGTCCAGGTGAAACCAATCGGCCTTGCTTTCGTTCAGCATTTTGCATTCATCTTCCAGTCGAAGGAAGTTGGAGGCTAATAGAGAAGGGGCGATGATAGGCATGCGTTCAGTTTTTTTGGTTCGTGTTTGCGGACTAAAGATAGTTAATTATAGGAACCTATTTCAATCGCCTGATCCCGTCGGCCGCTTCGGTGAAATCCTTGTCCAGGGCCAGGGCCTGCTGGTAATACGTAATGGCCATTTCTTTATTGCCGTTGACTTCATAGCAGCGGCCCATCCAGAAATATCCGTCCGGGTAGGTATTGGATACTTTGACCGTCATTTCAAAGACGCTCAGCGCCGCTACGTAACTTTTTTGTTTGAACAGCGCGATCCCTTTTTCGAGATAGGCGTCGGTAAATTTCCAGTCGCGTCCTATACAGGAGTCGAACTGTACGACGGCCTTTTTGTATTGGGCGGTGTTGGAGTAATAGATCCCTTTTATAAATAAGGGGTCCAATAATTCCCTTGCGGAGTCTTTGCGCAGGATCGCATCGCAGATGGGTAGCGCGGCCGGGTTTTTATTTTCCGCATACAGATGTGCCAGCTCCAGTCCATAGGTATTTACCGGTTGCAGGGAGTAGGCTTTTTCCAGGGACAGGATGGCGTAGGGGGTATCGGCGGCTTTCTCCAGCAGCAATCCCTTTTCGTACCAGGCCTCGAAATTCGTGGAATCGGCGTTGAGGATCGTATCGTAGACGCTCAGGGCTTCTTTCATCCGGCCGGATTGCTGGTAGAGTTCTCCCAGCATATCGGGGAACGTGCTGTTGGAGGGGAAGCGCCGCTGGCAATCCTTTAATAGCCGGATGGCCTGCTCCGTCTGGCCGATGATGGAAAGGGTGGAGGCATAGCGGAACCCGGTCATTTCGTCCGGCTGCAATTCCCAGGAGCTTTTAAAGTCCTTTGCGGCCAGCTCGTGCTGGTTATTGCGGGACAGGAGGTCGGCCCGTCTGAAATACAGACCGGCGGCTGCGGGGCCTTTGGCATCGCGAAGGCTGTCTGTCAGCAGGGCGTAGGGGGGACCACTGAGGACAACGGCGGCTGTTTTTTCTTTTGTATCGCTGCCATTGTTACATCCCGTCGTCAGGAGTCCCGCGCAACAAATCACCAGGGAAAGGGACCGTAGGAATTGCTTCATGGGACAAAAATATAAAACTTACCGGACAAGCAGGATAAAGGTCTGCGTGCTTTCCTGGCCGATGGTCTGTACCACGATGGAGCCGGCGGACAGGGACTGGGAAGGCAGATGGACCGGGTATTGGGTCTGGCCTTTTAGCGAGGTGCGCAGCAGCAACTGGCCGGTCATCGTATAGATATTTACGACCATCGGGGCGGTAGAGGGCGTGGTAATATAGAATGTTCCGCCGGTGGCGGGGTTCGGGTGGATGGCGATGAGACCTGCCCTGGCGTCGATCATGACAGAGGCGACGAAAGAATATGTTGCCTTACCGTTGCCGTCGATCCTTTCGATACGGTATTCAATGGCGCCGGCGGGGGCGTCGGCATCGGTGAAATGGTATTCCCCGGATGTATAGCCGCCTGCGTTCATCGTATAGATCGTGGTCCATTCGCTGTTATTGGCGTTGCGCTGGATCAGGTAGTGATCGGCCGTCGTGGTCTCGCCATCGGTGAAGCTCAGGGCTGTCTGGCCGGGGCCGGCGGCGCTTGCGGAGAGGGTCATGTCTGCGACGGCGAGAACCGTACAGGCCAGGCCTGCATTGTTGCTGATAGTACCGCAACCGTATACAAGACCGGTGGAGCAGCTATGTTGCGAGCCGCCGCCGCCGCAGCTGATCGTATTGTTCTTGAGTGAATTGTTGGTAGTGCTCAGATAGTTGTTGAAATTGGAGATGCCAAAGAGAGAGCTGTTATCCACCGAGAAGCCGTTGCTGATAGTGATATGAGCGGTATTGGCGAGGGTTCCGTCGCCGATCCTGACAAAGCTGCCGCCCGAGACCGACATGGAGTTGGCCGTGAGGGTGTTGTTGCCGTATAGATAGGCCTGGCTTCCGGAAGAAAGCCCAAAGGCGTTGGTGACGGTAACGGAAGCCGTTCCGCTCATCGTGAGAGAGCTATTTGAAAGGCTTCCGGAATTACCCGTGAGGGTCGAATTGCCGGTCATCGTCATGGCGGTGCCGGTGAGGTTGATGGCATTGGTGATCTTGACCGCGGAGCCTGCGGCGCTGATCGATCCGCCCGAAACGGAGAGTGAATTACCGCTGAAGACGGCGCTGGTAAGGTCTATGTTGGTATTGGTGAGGTTGATAGCGTTGGTGCTTTTGATCGTGGAGTTGTTGCCGGCGGTCACAGAGCCGCCCGATGCGGTCAGGGAGTTGGCCGAGAAGGTACTGGCGCCTGTAGTCTTCATGGTAACATCGGTGTTGGTCATATTGAGGCTATTGACCGTTGAGAAAGAGTTAGTGCTTCCGCTCATCACGATCTTGTCACCCGAAAGGGTGGTGCTGGTGGAACTGATGGTCGATGTACCGTCCAGGTAGTAGTTGCTGCCGGTGGAGGTCATGCCGTTGATGACGTTCATCGAGGAAGAACCGGCGAAGCCAAAGGTTGTGTTGATAATACTGCTCTGGTTGGCAGAGATCTTTGCGCCGCTGGCTACGTCGACGTTGCTATAGGCGAAGGAATCCACCGAGTTGGTAAAGGTCAGGTTGCTATTGAGGTGGAGGGAATCTTTATAGATAGTGCCTTTGTTCAGGGTTAGGGCTGCATTTACGGATACCCTGCTGCTGTCGATGTCGGTGCGGCCGCCGGAAAGGTTTATCGAGGCATTAAACGCTACCGTGTCGCCGTAGAAGACAAGGGTATTCATATTAAAGGTCTGGGAGATCAGTACCGTTTCGTTCTTGAACGAGTCGGTGCCGCTGAGGGTAAAATTGGAACCGGGAACGATAAGGACCGTTCCGCCGGTAAAGGTACAATTATTACAAGAGCAGGTGCTATTGATGGTGACTGTTACACCGGGGGAGATCACGATATTACAATCGCTGCAGATCGCGCCCGTGCCGAAGGAGGATGTGCTGACGTTTGCCGTAATTGGGTAGGTCGTCTGTGCTTCTGCAGAAAGGGAAATGCCAGTGATCAGGACAAAAAGGGTTGCGTAAAGGTTCGGTTTCATAGTGTTGTTTTTTCGGGTGGATAAGGATCTCAGGATTTATGGAGGATGTTTCCAAAAGGATGCCGAATGATAAGTTGTTGATAGTCAGTATAAAAAGACTAGGTAATTGCACTTAGGGCCTCCCGTTTTTGGAATTTTTTCCCAGGGGGCGGGTATGTTCCCGGGGGGATGGAAGAGGGGGGATGCTCCGGGGGTGGGAAGGAGGGGGATGGAGGATATTAATTTCCCGTTTTGGGTGGCGGGTCGTAGCTTTGGCGTCCTTTCTTTTACTTAAAACTTTTTCTGCATGTACACCACCTTGTTATATCTGCATAGTTTTCTTCGCTGGGTCATTCTTGTTTTGTTGCTGGTTGGCATTTATAAGAGTTATACCGGGATGACTTCCGGCAGGCCTTTTACGGCGGGGGATAAAAAGACGGGTCTTTTTTTGATGATCTCCGCGCATATTACCCTGCTGGTCGGTCTTTATCAGTGGGTGGCGGGTCCCTGGGGTTTACAGAATATCCGGAATATGGGTATGGGGGCGGTGATGAAGGACAATGTGGCGCGGTTCTATGCGGTAGAGCATTTGACGGGGATGCTGATCGCTATTATCCTGATCACGATCGGGCGGGGGGTGAGCAAGAAGAATATCCCGGATGGGGTCAAGCATAAGAAGACGTTCTGGTTTTTCCTGGTGGCGCTGGTCATCATTCTCGTGTCTATTCCCTGGCCGTTCCGGATGGGGATAGCACGGCCGTGGTTTTAGGAAGACCCCATGTCGCAAAATAAAGCCGCCACGGAATATTCCGTGGCGGCAATTTTTTTGTCAGGGCCAACAACGATCTTACAGGCTTAATTCAGGGATCATGGATGAATCATTTGGACGGATTTCACTTTTTTCCCGGGTTTGCCCCTGGCATTCTCTTGGTTTTTTTGGATAGCTGGATAATCTGTTTTTCTGTGGAATGAGGTTTTGCGGTTAGTTTTTCGGATGCCTGGATTCGTTGGTTTTTCGGATGTTTGGATGTGTTGGTTTTTCGCGGATCAGGACTTTTTCGGATTTTCAGTGATTTGGATCTTGTCGGTGTTTTTCAGTGATCTGGATTCTTGTTGGTTTTTCGGATTCGGGATTTCGTTGGTTTTTCAGGGATTGGGTTGTTTTCGTTTGCTGATACAAATATCTACAAGAAAGGGGTGGAAACGAAACTTATTCGACTAAGGGGTGGTTTTGCCCGACGAAAGAAAAGATTGCCCGACGAACGTCTTTTCGGGCCTTGAATGGATGCCCGGCCGGGCGGTTACAGGATGTTTAGACGGGTCGCCAGATCTTCTTTATGTCCCTTTCCGATAGGGATCTGGTTACCCAGGAGGTAGATGGTATTGCCCCTGATATCGTCTATTTTGGTGATGTTTACTATATAGGACCGATGTACTTTCAGGAAGGTGGGGCCGATCAGCTTTTCTTCCATATTCTTGAGGGTGCTGTAGGTGATATAGCTTTTGCCGGGGGTGACGAATTTGACATAATCCCGCATGCTTTCCAGGAAGAGGATATCGTCTTTTTTTAGTTTGATCAGTTTGTCTTCGGACTTGATAAAGAGGAATTCGGTATCGGCCGGCTGATTGGCGGCCGGTGCAGCCTGTTGGGGAACGGGTGCGGGTGTGGCCTCCGGGCCCGGCTGCTGTAGTTTCCGGACTGCCTCCAGAAAGCGTTTGTATGTGAACGGTTTTTTCAGGTAATCGTTGACATGATACTGGAAGGCATCGAAAGCGTATTCCGTCTTTGAAGTGGTGAGGATGATCATGGGTGAGTAGGTGATCCGGTCCAGCAGGTCGAATCCATTGGCGCCGGGCATTTCCACGTCCAGGAAGATAAGGTCGACCTTCTCCTGATCGAGGTATTCCAGGGCATCCGCTACGTTGAGGAAATGTCCTTTTACCTCGATAAGATCGCTCTTCTCACAGAATTTCCGGAGAAAGTCCGCAGCGATCTTTATATCTTCCACTATGATACAGGTTGTCTTCAAGGCCCTTATCCGTTGTCTTCGTTAAATAATCTAAGTCTTGTATATTCTTTTTCTATTATGTGCTGGGCTTTTTCTTTACGCTGTACCAGGAGAATATATTCGATCCTCAGTTCCTCCACTGTATTAACGGAACATTTGTTCTCGAATTGTTGGCAAAGCTCCTGGAGATCGGTAAATCCTACATATCCGAACAATGTCTTACAGGTATGGATACAGGTTCCCAAAACGGGAAGGTTTTTGTTGTTAAAGGCGGTCTCTACCCGTTCCCAATAGACAGGGAGGTCTTTCAGGAAATCTTCGAATACGGTTTCTGCGTATATAGTATCGCCCTCGAACAGCTCTTCGAGGAAGGCTGCGTTGAGGCTTTCGTCAAAATCGAAACGTGGGCGGACATTGGACATAACGCAATTTTTTTGCAAGATTTTCGTTAAGAGTATATATGTATCAATGACATATTATTCCCTGACCAGGAATTTAGTTTTTATCCAGACGGGAAAGAATCCCGTTTTATTGTTTCAAAATCCAAATTGTATGAAAAATTTCAGACCCTTACCTCTCCTGCTCATTACCGTGGGCATGATCGCATCCTCCGCTGGCTACAGCCAGGTACATTGCAATCTTTTACAAGCCAATAATGCCGCCGCCATCACACACGCAGCCAATGCGAGTTATTGGTTTGCCGTCATGGAGCTTCCCTTCCTGTTCATCTCGGTGGTTTTTGCTTTCCTGACGGCCTATGCGCTGAAGGGCGGTAAATTCGGGAAGGGAATGAACTTTATGGCCTGGGGCTTTCTGGTGATGGCGATCGGGCATTTACACATGCAGATCGAACACTATTATGGGATCAACATTTTCAAGTCTCTTCTGGGCGAGATCAGCGGTTCCATTGCCTGGTTCGCCGCATTGATCGTCACCTGGGCATTGTCGGGGGCTGGATTTTATTCCATTTATAAGGCCAGTAAGGGCGCATAGCGCATTTTTCGGGTTTTTTCGGTGTTCACGTTGTTCAAGGGTTTTTCATGCTTAAAAGATTATTGAAGGCCACCCGCAGGTCTTCTTCTGTTCCTGCGGAAGAAGATCATTCGGCATTATACCGTGCCTTGTTCGAATTCCTCATTTCCTGCATCAGCGTTCCGGCCAATGCAGAGCAACTGATCGAGTTGGGATATAAGTACGCCGCTAAGAATAATGCCGAGGAAGTTTTCTATACCTATCTCTTATTCGAAAAATACATCACTTCTTTCGGACAGGCGGAGCAGCATACGCGCAAATCGTTGCGGGAGAATATCCGGCAGCGTTTCCCCGTCCTGGTAGAGAACCCGATGTTCAACATCCTTTTTGTTCCGGAAGCCGAGCAAAAGAATACCCTCGCCATACAATTCCTGCAATCTTTCCTGGAGGCGGTCACCGACAAGTTCGGGCGTGCCGGCGATGGTTATTTCGATAAAAAACTAAAGGAGCTGTCCGCGCTCGAAGAGGAAAAAAAGGAAGCCGGGACGTTCCGGAAACTGCAATTCCTCAGTTTCGAAGCCTTCCGTTTCGTCGGCAGCAATTATGGGGAGACCCTGTCCGGCAAGATCTTCGAAAGGACCTATGAGTCTTTTTCCGCCAAATATAAAGAGCTGGAGATCTTCCCCTACATGCTGACGCTGATCCCCAAGGAGATCGTCGACAGGGAGCACCTGGGTATTTTTACCCAGGCGCAGATCGAGCAGATCTTCCTGGAAAAGCTGGCAGAGTCGGAGCAGCTCAATATCGCGCTGGACCAGAAGATAAAAGAGAACGAGCAGACGCAGAAGCTGCTTCGCAAGAACGAGCTCATGCTCAGCAGCGTCATCTCCTCCGCGCTGGATGCCATCGTGATCACCAACCAGGAGGGGCAGATCCTGCAATGGAACCAGGCTGCCACCGAGATCTTCCATTATACGGAGGAGGAGGTAAAGGGCCGGACATTCATGGAGACCATCATCCACCCCGATTACCTGAAGGAGCATAGGATAGAGCTACGCCGTTTTTTGTCCGGCGGAGGCGGCGACCTGCTGAATAAGCGGCTGGAGCTGCCCGGTGTCCGGAAGAACGGCGATGAGTTTCCCATGGAGCTGACCGTTACGGCCATCCGGAACGACAACGAATATTATTTCAACGGGTTTATAAGGGATATTTCCAGCCGTCGCCAGTGGGAGCGGGACCTGATGCAGCTAAAGGAGAAAGCCGAACAGGCGGCCATCGCCAAGTCGCAGTTCCTCAGCGTCATGAGCCATGAGCTCCGGACGCCGCTCAATGCCGTGATCGGCATCACCCACCTGCTGATGCAGGCCCATCCCCGGGAGGATCAGCAGGAAGATCTGCGGACCCTGCAGTTCTCCGGTGAAAGTCTTCTGCATATCATCAATGACATCCTGGATTTTACGAAACTGGATTCGGGAAAAATAGAGCTTTCGGCCATCGATTTCAACCTGCGCGAGCTGGTGCAGAGCCTTTACCAGTCCTTTAGCTATAAGGCGAAAGAGAAACATATCGTTTTTGACATCGAGTATGACGAGAAAATGCCTTTCCTTGTAAAGGGGGATAATTTCCGGCTTTCCCAGGTACTGAACAATCTCATCAGCAATGCCATCAAGTTCACCGGGAAGGGGTCTGTAAAATTGAAGGTCGAGATGGTAGAGGACCTGGGCGCCACGATCGTGACGAAGTTCTCCGTGATCGATACCGGGATCGGCATCCCTGCCGACAAAAAGGAAAAGATCTTCGAACAGTTCACCCAGGCCGATAGCGATACGACCCGTCTCTATGGAGGGACCGGGCTTGGGTTGTCCATCTCCGCGAAGCTGGTGGAGCTGATGGACAGCAGCATTCTTATCGACAGCGTACCCGGCGAGGGGTCCTGTTTTCACTTCAGCATGGTGCTGCAGCGGGGCGATGTCCTGGAAGTCATCACTCCCCTGGTCAAGCCGGTGGTGAAGAGCAATGAGCTGTTCCGGAACAAACTGATCCTGCTGGCGGAGGATAACCTGTTCAATGCGAATATCGCCCGGCGTTTTATTTCGGGCTGGGGCGGGCAGGTCGACCTGGTCGTGGATGGGAGACAGGCGTTGGAATTTGTATTCCGCAAGCGATATGATCTTATCCTCATGGATGTGCAGATGCCGTTGCTCGATGGTTTTTCCTGCACCCGTAAGATCCGAAAGCATTTAAAAGATATCCCCATCATCGCCGTGACGGCCTCTCCCAGGAATGAGATCATTGCCCAGATCAACGCCTGCGGCATGAATGATTTTGTCAGTAAGCCTTTTAAGCCAAATGAGCTTAGGAATAAGATATTGGAATACCTGGAGTAGGACCCCTTTACCGTTTCCCCAGCTCGATCACCTCACAATCCTTCATATTCTTTCCATCGATGGTAAACCGGATGAGGGTGCGTACGTTATGCCATCCCTGCTGTCCTGCGGCGCCGGGGTTCATGTGCAGGCATTGGAGGCGGTCATCGAATTGGATCTTCAGGATATGGGAATGTCCGCAGATGAACAATTGGGGGGGATCGGCTTCCAGCTCTTTTTTCACAGTGGGGTTATAGCGGGGCGGGTAGCCGCCGATATGGGTCATGAAAACGTTGATGTCTTCGGACCGCCAGCGGAGCCTTTCGGGATAGATGCTCCGGATATCGGTCCCGTCGATATTGCCATAAACTCCCTTTAGTGGTTTGAAGGCGGCCAGTTTATCCGCCAGTTCCACCGTACCAAAATCGCCCGCATGCCAGATCTCGTCGCAGGACTCGAAATGACGAAAGATATTTTCATCGAGGAAATGGTGGGTATCCGATAAGAGGCCGATGCGGAGCATAGTGATTGAGCTTGTTCGGCGCAAAGGTATAGGATCCGGGCAATTGTCGAATTGCGGGGTAATCGGCAATTGTGTATTTTACAGTATTATTTATTCCCGATGCTGTTGCCCGGACGGTTTGTATCTTGTCTATCCCTGTTTTTGCTGATCGCTGCTGCCGGTGGCCATAGCAAGGGCATGCCGTCCTCCGCACAAGACAATCAGCCGGGCATGTTCCCTGTACGATCGGACCCAGTCGTGGCGATGGATACGCCCACTTGCGTCATTCCCTTCACCCGGGCGGGGAACCTTATCCTGATCCAGGCGAAAGCAGACACCTCCGTAGGTAATTTTGTCCTGGATACGGGCGCACCCGGTCTTGTATTGAATATGACCTATTTCCGGAATTATCCGACCCGGTATACCGAAGGGGAGGAGGGTGGGATTACGGGCGCCGTGGCCGGGCAGATCGGGACGATGGTGGATCAACTTTCGATGGGACCGGTCCATTATTATCATTGCGAGGCCGACCGCATCAACCTGGGCCATATCGAGAGCATCAAAGGCGTTAAGATCCTGGGTCTGTTGGGGGTGAGTCTTTTTAAGCGTTTTGAAATGGTCATCGATTATGAAAAGAACATCATTACCCTTCACCTGATCGAAAATAAGGAAGCGGCTTCCTATAAGGGCGAGCAATTGCGGGACACGTCGGCCTATCATGAATTTCCCATTGACGTCGTCGACCAGAAGATCATCGTTCATACGGAAATGGCGGGCAAGAAACTCTTGTTCCTCGTGGATTTCGGGGCTGAATCGAACGTGCTGGACAGCCGGTTGCCAAATAAGATCTTTGAAAACGTCACGATCACCAGTCGTGTGCAGGTCGCCGGTTCCGGTACGACAAAGATCGCGGCCATGTACGGCAATCTGAAGAATATGAAGATGGGCAACCTGGACCTGGGCGTTATGCCGGTGCTCATCACAAATCTTGAAAGAATGTGCTATAGCTATAATCATTGCCTGGATGGGATGCTGGGATTTGATTTTCTCTCAATGCATAAAATAGGGTTTAATTTTGTGAAGCATAAAATGTATATATGGAAATAAAGGGGGGCGGACGGCTGTGGAAGATCCTGCCGGGATGCATGCTCCTGCTCCTGGTATTCTTCTTTACGGGGCTGGCAGGCCGCGCCCAGGCGCCTGTTCATACCTATAGCGTCAGGGACGGCCAGGAGTATATTTCATTGGGAGTAAATATAAAAAAGGGGACGCTGGATAGTTTTATGAAACAGTATAATCTGGCCTCCATCGGACTCCAGCAATTCTTCCGGACCCGGCGGGCGGATTCCCTGCAAAGGCTCGGCTGGCGGCACAAGCGGACCGGGGACCTTTATATCATCTCCAGGCCCTTGTTAAGTTCAGGTAATATCGGTAACCCGGCCGGGCAGATCATCCTGACGGAAAAACATCCTACGATCCAGGAAAGGTTCCCGGCCGTGAATAATGGAGTATTATATGGGTATAACCGGTTCAGACACAAATATCCGTTTGCGATAAAGGATGGGGTGGTGACCTTTTTTCTGAAGGGTAATACCCGGGCAAGCCACGTGCAGCTGGCGGGAAGCTTTAATGACTGGTCCACCGGGTCGCTGGCGATGAGCCTGACTGACAGCGGGTGGATAGCCAATGTACGGTTAAGTCCCGGCAAGTACTGGTATAAATTTATTGCAGACGGGGAGTGGATGGTGGATGATGACAACTGGCTTTCTGAAAACGACGGCCTGGGAAATACAAATTCCGTCTTTTATGTAACCAATACTCTTTTTCAGCTGACGGGGTTTACGCATGCGGGGAAGGCCTTTCTCTCGGGGAGTTTTAATGAGTGGCGTCCCGACGAATTGTCGATGGTACGAACGGGGGCCGGCTGGGGCCTGTCTTTGTACCTTGCCGAGGGGACGCATACCTACCGGTTCGTAGTGGATGGAGAATGGATGGCCGACCCGGCCAATCCCAACCGGCTGCCCAATGAATACGGGGAGTTTAACTCCGTTATCCGGCTTGGGAAGCCATACGTCTTCGAATTGGCCGGTTATACCGGCGCCCGTAAGGTGGTATTGTCCGGTTCCTTTAACAACTGGCGTAACGACGAGCTTTTTATGCGGAAAACGAAGAGTGGCTGGACATTGCCCTACACGCTGGGCCCCGGCAATTATGAATATCGCTACCTGGTGGACGGTAAATGGGTCATCGATCCGAAGAATCCGCTGGTTATATCCGATGGTAACGATAAGGATGGTATGAAGAGCTCCTATCTGATCATCGATCCAAACTATACTTTTCGTCTGAAGGGGCATTCAGATGCCAAACGGGTTATCCTCTCCGGCGATTTCGACAATTGGAGCTCGAATACCCTGGCCATGAAGCGGGAGGGCAATGTATGGGTGTTCCCGGTGCATCTGTCCATCGGAAAACACCTCTATAAATTCATTGTGGACGGGGAATGGATCACGGACCCGGATAACGGGCTATGGGAGCAAAATGAGAAGGGTACGGATAATTCGGTGATATGGGTCGATAAATAGGGCCTGTGATACTAAGATTCCGTAACTTTATACCAACGATCAGCTTATGCCATTTTTCCGCAATTTTACTTACTGGATCGACAAACGCAACTGGAAATATTATTTCCTGATGGTTGCGCTGGCGATGGGACGCTAACGGGGTTAAGGACCCTGGTTCCCGTTTTTTTCTCATCCCTCAAATTCAATACCATGCCTCGTTATTATACCCTGGGGAGTATCCCCCATAAGCGTCATACCCAGTTCCGTCAGCCGGACGGGTCGTTGTATGCCGAGCAGCTGTTCTCAACCGAAGGTTTTTCCAACGATTATTCCCTGCTCTATCACTGTCATCCCCCTACGGAGATCATCCACGTGGATGATCCCTATGATGCGATGCCGCGGATCGCGGAAGAAAAGATGTTAAAGCACCGCAGCTTTGATGGATTTAAGGTCCGGCCGGAGGCAGATTATCTGCAAAGCCGGCGGCCCGTGCTGGTGAACAATGATTGTCATATCGTGGTCGCTGCTCCGCAAAAGAGTATGGGCGATTACTTTTATAAGAATGCCGATGCCGACGAAATGATCTTCGTCCATCATGGGAGCGGGGTGTTGAAGACCATGTATGGAGATCTTTCCTTCGGATATGGAGATTACCTGGTGGTGCCGCGGGGGACGATCTACCAGATCCAATTCAATGACGCCGACAACCGGTTGTTTATCGTAGAATCGTTCAGCCCTATCCGGTACCCAAAAAAATATCTGAGCCCGTATGGCCAGCTGCTGGAACATTCGCCCTATTGCGAACGGGACATCCGTGGTCCGCAGGCCCTGACGACCCATAATGAAAAGGGGGACTTCCTTATAAAGACAAAGAAGAAGGGGCGGGTCTATGGGATCCATTATGCCCATCATCCTTTCGATGTGATCGGATGGGACGGATGTTGTTATCCCTATGCCTTCAGCATCCATGATTTCGAGCCGATCACGGGGAGGGTACATCAGCCGCCGCCGGTCCATCAGACGTTTGAGGGGCATAACTTTGTTGTTTGTTCGTTCTGCCCCCGGCTATTCGACTATCATCCTCAATCCATCCCGGCCCCGTATAACCATAGCAATATCGACAGTGACGAGCTGTTGTACTATGTGGACGGGGATTTTATGAGCCGGAAGAATGTGACACGGGGGATGATGACCCTGCATCCGGGTGGTATCCCGCATGGGCCTCATCCGGGGGCCGTCGAACGGAGCATCGGGGCGAAGGAGACAAAGGAATTGGCCGTGATGGTGGATACTTTTCATCCGTTGATGCTGACGGTCGATGCGCTGGATATCGAGAATCCGGGCTATACGATGAGCTGGGCGGAGTGAGGGGGCCGGGGAGCGGGAACGGGGATCTTTATCTGAGCAGCACCACCGTTCCTTTTTTTGAGATGACCCTGCCGGTATAGTCCGTTCCCTTCAGCATCCACAGGTACGTATTGTCATCCTGCAATTTTCCGTTGACCCTGCCATCCCATCCCTGTCCCATTTGCGAGGTGCTGTATAACAATTGTCCCCAGCGGTTATACACGCGGAAATATTCGAGCGAGGAAACGCCCATACAAATGGGCCGGAACAGGTTGTTGCTGGCCTTCTCCGGTGTGAATGCATTGGGCACAAAGAAGTCCGGCAGGGTAGGCGCCACTGTTATGTTCACACTGGCGGTGCCGTAGCAGCCGAAGGTATCTATTGCTTTTACCAGGTAGGTGATATTCCTGACCCCGGGTCCATACAGACCAATGGGGTCCGCTATGTTTGGATCGCTGAGATCCGTGGAAGGGGACCATTGGTATTCATCTTTATACGGGTCGCTGCTTGTTGCCCGGAAGTGAAGGGGCTGATCGGTGACTACCAGCGTGTCATTGCCTGGAAATACCCGGATGGGGGGGACGATGGTCACCGTAAAGGTATCGGCGACGATGATGGGGCAGTCGGCATTCCGGATGTTCAGGATATAATCCGTCGTCTGTGCAGGGGCCGCGAGGGCCCTGAGGGTAAATGGCAGGGAGGAGATGGTGCCTTTGCCCCCACCGGTAAAGGATCGGGGTGTTACCCACCGGTAGTCGGTGCCGGTGGTAACCAGCGCATATAAGGGTGCAGATTCGCCATAGCAGATGGTCGTATCACGCGGATCGATCACGGCCTGTGGAAGGGCTCCTTTATAAAGATGTACGAATAAGCTATCGGTCAGGTTTGTACAGCTATTCTTTTCCCTGGCAACGATCCAGCCGGGTTGGGGACCGACGGTTACCGTGATGCTGCTGCCGTTGCTGCCCGACGAGTCGATGGTCCAGCCGGCAGGGGCGGACCAATCGTAGGATGCACTATCCAATGAAGGAATGGAGTACTTTCCGATACTTTTGGAACAGGCCAGCGAATCCCCGCTGATCTGCAGACCCGCGCAGATATCCCGCAGGGCAAAATAGGCATAGGCAAAATGTCCGCCCGGCACACAATTGTCTGCCTCGAAAGTCAGCAATACCTGTTGCCCGCGATAGGGTGACAGGTCAAAAGTCACTTCTGTCCAGCCTTTTGTCCAGACATCCTGCAGGTGTAGTCCGTTATCCCCCGGATTGCGGGAGGCATTCGGGGTGGCCAGCGGGCTTGGGGAGAATCCGTTGGCCCTTGCCGTTGCGGAGTCGAGTCCTCCATTGGTGGGAAGAAAGTACTCCGGTGAGGCGCAGGTGATCACTCCGGCGGGGGTGCTCACTATCGCCCGGGCCATCGGCTGATCCAGTGAGGCGTGGGTGCCGTTCTCCAGTACCATGGCATAGGCATAGGTCATGGTATAGGGAAGGGTGGGCGGACCAGGGGGAACGCTTATCTGGTAACTTATTCCACGGACATAACCGCCTTGCTGGCTGGTGACCGGAACGACCGGTGATCCTATTCCCGATTGGTCGTTTGCCTGCCGCTCGGTAACGGACGTCGATCCCAGCAAGATGGAATAATGGTACGCATAGCCATTGATGGTCGGGATCGTTGGGAAGTTGCCAAAAGCGTCGATCCCCGGGCGGGTGATCACCGTGATACCATTTACTGCCGGGAGGTTGTATTCGGGAAGGGTGGTGGCGCCAATCGTTCCGCCGGGAGCTGCCAGGGCCGGATCATAGACCAATTTGATCGCGTCGGGTCCGTTGCCTCCGCTATTGTTACCGGTATAGGCCTGCCAATGGGTGAGGGTGCCGTCGGAGAAATTGATATTGACCGGGCAGGATTGGGATTGTTCTGCGGAGGACAGCGCAGGAAGAGTGGCTAAAACCATCAACCATAAATTCATTCCCGGCCGAGTCATAGCAGAAGTTTGGTATTCGCCTGTTAAATTACCAAAATAGAAACGGAATAAACGACTTCGCGGTTGCAGGAATCCCGCTTTTTTTAATTTACATTCGTCAGTAAAATAATTGCTTATGACTCCCTGTAGACAGCTTATGCCCCTTGTCCTTGTTTCCCTCGTCCTTTTTTCCTGCCATTCGAAGCAGCCGGCCGATCTGATCGTGTACCATGGGAAGGTTTATACGGTAGATAGCGTCTATAGCAGGGCGGAGGCCTTTGCGGTGCGGGATGGGAAGATCCTGGCGGTGGGCACCGATGAAAAGATCCGGGGAGATTATGCGTCGGAGCATATGATCGATGCGGGCGGGAAGCCTGTTTATCCCGGTTTTATCGATGCGCATTCACATTTTGTAAGGTATGGGGAGTTTTTGTTCACCGCCCTGCTTTATGGCAGCACCAGTTTTGAAGAGGTGGCGGACCGGGTGAAGAAATTTGCCGATGCGCATCCGGGGCAGGCGTGGATCCTTGGTTTTGGATGGGACCAGAACAAGTTCCCGGGGAAGGCGTTCCCGGACAATACCTTACTGAACAAATTATTCCCCAACACGCCGGTGGTGCTGGGCAGGGTGGACGGGCATGCGGTTATCGCCAATGCCAGGGCGTTGGAACTGGCCGGCGTGCATCCGGGGCAGAAGATAGAAGGGGGGGAGATCGAAACGAAGAACGGGAAATTGACGGGCATCCTGATCGATAATGCCGAACGGCTCGTACAGTCGAAGGTTCCCGAGCTTTCCGCAGCGGAGAGCGAGCGACGGCTTGATGCCGCTCAGCGGAATTGCTTTGCGCAGGGGCTTACCACCGTCACGGATTGCGGACTGGACAGGGCGGATATCGAAAGGGTCGATTCCTTACAAAAGGCGGGGAAGCTGAAGATGCGGATGTATGTCATGATCAGCGACAACAAAAAGAACCTGGACTATTATATTCCGAAGGGGCCTTATAAGACCGACCTGTTGTATGTAAAAGGGGTGAAGGCCTATGCCGATGGGGCATTGGGCAGCCGGGGCGCCTGTCTGTTGGCGCCCTATAGCGATAAACCGGGCTGGCAGGGCTTCCTGCTGAGCAACCCGGCGCATTATGATTCTCTCGCGGCGATGCTGGCCGGTACCGACTTCCAGCTCTGCACCCATGCGATCGGGGACTCGGCCAACCGGATGATCCTTCAGACCTACAATAAGTACCTGCAGCCGCATAATGACAAGCGGTGGCGGGTCGAACATGCCCAGGTGATCGCTCCCTCCGATCTCGTGCTGTTTGGCAAAGGGGCGATCATCCCCTCCGTACAGCCTACCCATGCTACCAGTGATATGTATTGGGCGGGGGAGCGGTTGGGCGCCGCCCGGCTGAAGGGGGCCTATGCATTTAAACAGCTGTTGCAACAAAATGGATGGCTGCCGCTGGGGACGGATTTCCCGGTGGAAGATATCAGTCCTTTCAAGACCTTCCTGGCGGCGGTATTCCGGATGGATGCAAAAGGTTTTCCTGCCGGTGGTTTCCAGCCTGAGAACGCCCTGAGCCGGGAAGAGGCGATCCGGGGTATGACCATCTGGGCGGCGAAGGCGGATTGCCTGGAGAAGGAGATCGGGAGCCTGGAAGCGGGTAAGACAGCCGACTTTATCATCCTGGATAAGGATCTGATGGATGTCCGGAGGGAAGAGGTGTTGTCGACAAAGGTGACGGCGACCTATTCGCGCGGGAAGAAACTTCTTTAAAATTACTACTATGGAATACAGGGAATTAGGAGAATCGGGGCTATCGGCCTCGGCTATTACGTTTGGCGCCTGGGCGATCGGGGGGTGGATGTGGGGAGGGACGGAACGAAAGGATGCCGTTGCGGCTATAAAGGCTTCCTATGACGAGGGGGTTACTTCGATCGACACCGCCGCGGTCTATGGGCAGGGGCTTAGTGAAGAGATCGTAGGGGAGGCAGTACAGGGATTGCCCCGGGATAAGGTGCAGATCATGACCAAGTTCGGGATGCGCTGGGATGAGACAAAGGGAGAGTTTGCCTTTAAGACCCGGGACAATGACGGTCATCCGCTGGACATTTACAAATATGCCGGTAGGGAAAGCGTCGTAAAGGAATGTGAGAACAGTCTGCGCCGGCTCCGGACCGACTATATAGACCTTTACCAGATACACTGGCCCGACAGCACTACGCCTATTGAAGAGACGATGGAGGCGCTGGATGGGCTGATCAGGGCCGGGAAGGTCCGGGCGGCGGGGGTATGCAATTATAATACGGAACAGATGCGGACGGCGGAAAAGACGATCAGGCTGGCGTCCGACCAGGTGCCTTTCAGCATGATCAACCGGGGGATCGAAAAAGAGCTGGTGCCTTATTGTATCGGGCATAAGAAGGCGATCCTGGCCTATAGTCCTCTTCAGCGGGGGCTGTTGACGGGTAAGATAAAGGTTGGACATCGTTTTGGGGAGGGGGATAACCGCGGGGAGAGCCGTTGGTATCAGCCGGAGAACGTCACCCGGGTCAATGCCTTCCTGGATGGGCTGCGTCCGCTGGCGGCTGACAAGAATGCCAGTCTGGCCCAGCTGGTTATCCGGTGGACCCTGGAGCGTCCCGGCATTACTATTGCGTTGGTAGGGGCGAGGAATGCCGAACAGGCGGTCCAGAATGCGCGGGCGATCGGGGTCAGGCTTTCGGAGGAGGAGATCCGGCTGATCGATGAGCGGCTGGAGGATCTGGGGGTGTTGAGTTGATGAGGGCATGGGTCGGAGGAGGATGGATCAGGGTGCAGATGGATGTTGCGGGAGGCGAAAGATGCAGCAGGAGCGCAGGCCACGGGATATGAGGGGTGTGAGGGGAGGTGGTGCCGAAAGTTCTTGGGAGTTAAAAAGGAATCCCGTAAATTCGGTTATAACAAATTAAATGGTTGTCATATGATCAAATTGCATGAATTAAGAGTCGGCGATATAGTGCTGGCCGAATATGAAGGCAAGCGCTCGGAAGGCGAAGTCATTGCCCTGGATCGGGAAGAAAGGAAAGCAAATATCCAGAGCAGTGTCCAGGATTTCTGGTTTGATGACAAGGATCTTTACCCGATCCTCCTGACGGAGGAACAATTGCTGAAGTTTGGTTTTGAAAAGGAGGAAATGGCGGATGGGTCGGTGAAGTACAAACAGGGGCCTTTTCGTATCCTGCTTTCCCATAAAGGGGATCTTTCCCATTTTGAGATGTGGTATAGAGAAGACCGCCGTCATATAACACATTCCCTTAATATACATGATCTTCAGAATTATTATCATGAGATGACGAAGATCGACTTAGTGCGTGCGCTCGAGGTGCGGGAATTGGATGTTCCGGCCCATTAAAAGGACGATCCAGGGAAATTCTGACGAATTATCTGCCTTTTTTCTCATAAAACCGTTTTCTTTGCCGGGATTTTCTGATCCCGGCCCGAACACGAAGTGTACCGACTTAAATGGTTTTGTGTCAAAAAATTATATTTTTATGTATTTTTTGACACAAAATAAATTATTCCTATCTTTGCGCTCCCAAAAACAGTATGGCTAAACAAGCACTCATTAAACAAGATGGTATAATTCTGGAGGCCCTATCCAATGCTATGTTCAAGGTGAAATTGGAAAACGGGCATGAAATTCTGGCCACCATCTCGGGGAAAATGAGGATGAATTATATCAGGATACTGCCGGGGGATAAGGTGGGTGTGGAGATGAGCCCTTATGATTTGACAAGAGGAAGAATTATATTCAGATACAAATAATAAAGTAAAAGTCATGAAAGTTCGTGCATCCATTAAGAAACGTAGTGCGGATTGCAAGATTGTGAGAAGGAAGGGAAAGCTCTATGTTATCAACAAGAAGAACCCTCGATTTAAACAACGTCAGGGCTAGACGGGCCACAGGCCCCGTGCCCGAAGGGCAGACATGGGCCCCGTTTAGGTTGCGTTAGCAACCGTAGCGGAGAATGAAGGAAATAAATTCGAAAAACGAAAACAGAAATAGTATATGGCTCGTATTGCCGGTGTTGACTTACCAAAAAATAAAAGAGGGGAGATCGGACTTACCTATATCTTCGGTATTGGCCGTTCTACCGCCCAGCACATCCTGACTGCAGCAGGTATCGACTTCGATAAGAAAGTGAACCAATGGAATGACGAAGAGCTGAATGCCATCCGTAATATCATTACGAATGAGTTCAAGGTGGAAGGCGCCCTTCGTTCCGAAGTTCAGATGAATATCAAGCGTCTGCTGGATATCGCCTGCTACCGCGGGTTGCGTCATCGTAAGGGTCTGCCGGTCCGTGGTCAGCGTACGCGCACCAACAGCCGCACCCGTAAAGGTAAGCGTAAGACGGTTGCTGGTAAGAAGAAGATAGCCAAGAAATAATTGCCGATAATTTGTTACAACCTGCTTAGGCAGGTTGTAGCCATTAGTAGGATATGCACCTTTTTCGAATCAACTACGGATACCCGGTGCAGGAGGAGGGTTGATTCGGGCCTGAGAGTACCAGGTTGTTTTTTTAACAAATAAAGACTACCTCATTTAAAGAACATGGCAAAAGCACAAGCAAACAGCGCAAAAGCCGCTGCGAAAAAAAGGATCGTAAAGGTGGATGTTTATGGCGATGCCCATATTACCGCCAGCTTCAACAACATCATCATCAGCCTCACCAACAAGAATGGCCAGGTTATCTCCTGGAGCAGCGCCGGTAAGATGGGTTTCAAGGGCAGCAAGAAGAATACTCCCTATGCCGCCCAGATGGCTTCTTCCGATGCCGCTAAGACGGCTTTGGACGCGGGTCTGAAGAAAGTGGATGTTTTTGTAAAAGGACCTGGCTCAGGCCGGGAAAGCGCTATTCGCGCCCTTTCCAACAATGGCATCGAAGTAGTGATGATCAAGGATGTGACGCCGCTGCCGCACAACGGTTGCCGTCCCCCCAAGAAACGTAGGGTATAGTCCTGTCACTCCCTCCGGGAGTGGGAAGGATATGTATAAATATTGTACAAGCTGGGTAAGATTCAATTTTTTTAAGATTTTTAGACAATCTTATCCGGGAACTTAAAAATCTAACAACTTAATTATGGCACGTTACACTGGACCAAAAACCAGAATTTGTCGCATTTTCGGCGAACCTATCTTAGGAAATGGAAAGTATTTAACGAAGAACAGCACTCCTCCCGGACAGCATGGCGCTACCAAGAAGCGTAAGGCTCCCGGAGAATATGCGTTGCAGTTAAAGGAAAAGCAGAAAGCCAAGTATACGTATGGCATCCTGGAACGCCAGTTCCGTAAGATCTTTGACGAAGCAAACCGTCAGAAAGGCGTCACCGGTGAAAACCTTATCAAGTTACTGGAAGGCCGCCTGGATAATACCGTTTACCGGTTGGGGATCGCTCCTTCCCGTCCTGCTGCCCGTCAGCTGGTCGCCCATAAGCACGTTACCGTCAACGGGGAGATCGTCAACGTTCCCTCTTTTCAGCTGAAGCCCGGTGATGTCATCGGTCTGAAGGAAAAGACCCAGGGCAATGCCGGTATCACCACCCATATCCGCGGGAAGAATGCGAAATTCAACTGGCTGGATTGGTCCGAAACGTCGCTCACGGGTACGTTCATTGCGTTTCCTGAGCGGGAAAGCGTTCCGGAGAACATAAAGGAGCAATTGATTGTTGAGTTGTATTCCAAGTAATTAGATCAAAATAGTTAAATCGTAAATTTAAATATGGCCATTTTAAATTTCCAGAAACCAGACAAGATCATTCTTCAAAAAGCGACTGATTTTGAAGCTCAATTCGAATTTCGTCCTTTAGAGCCGGGCTATGGTGTCACCATCGGTAATGCCTTACGCAGGGTATTGCTCAGCTCCCTCGAAGGATATGCGATCGTTGGGGTCAAGATCGAAGGAGCCGATCACGAATTTGCTACGCTGAAAGGCGTGACGGAAGACGTGGTGGAGATCATCCTTAACCTGAAACAGGTCCGCTTTAAAAAGAAGGTCGAACATGAAGTGGCTCAGGAAAAGATCACGCTGAGCCTGAAGAACAGGACGGAATTCACCGCCGGTACACTGGGAGAAGCAACTCCCAGCTTCGAGGTGATGAACCCGGGTCTGCTTATCTGTACCCTGGATTCTTCTGCAAAGCTGGATATCGAGATCACGATCGGTAAAGGCCGTGGTTACGTTCCTGCAGAAGACAACAAGCCAAAGGATGCGCCGTTCGGTTATATCCCGACCGATGCTATTTTCACGCCTATCAAGAATGTGAAATATACCATCGAGAATACCCGTGTGGAACAACGCACCGACTTTGAAAAGCTCATCATGGAAGTCTCCACGGATGGTACGATCCACCCGGAAGAGGCCGTTAAGCAAGCCAGCCGGATCCTGATCCAGCACCTGATGATCATTACCGATGAGAATATCACTTTCGATAATAAAGAAGAGAAGAAGGAAGACCTGGTCGACGAACAGACCCTGCAGCTGCGCAAGATCCTGAAGACTCCCCTGGAAGACCTGGATCTCTCCGTACGCGCCTTCAACTGTCTGAAAGCTGCCAAGATCAATAGCCTTAGCGAGCTGGTGACCTACGAACAGGAAGACCTGATGAAGTTCCGTAACTTCGGACAGAAGTCCCTGGCGGAGATCGAGCAGGTGCTGGGTGAAAGAGGCCTCCATTTCGGTATGGACCTCGGCAAGCTGAAAGTAGACGATGAATGATCTTTATAAGCGACTCCGATGATCGGGGTCGCTCTTTTTTTAATATAGCCTTGTAATTCCTGACACGGTACAAGGCTCAAAATTTACACGTCATGCGTCACGGAGACAAAATCAACAATCTAAGCAGGACCGCCTCTCACCGCAGAGCGCTGCTGAGCAATCTGACCATTCAGCTGATCACACATAAGAAGATCGTCACGACCCTGGCCAAGGCCAAGGCGTTGAGGACCTATGTAGAGCCCCTGATCACCAAGGCAAAAGAAAACACGACTCACCAGCGCAGGATCGTCTTCAGCTATCTGCAGGACAAGGATGCTGTCGTCGAGCTGTTCGATACCATCGCCGCCAGGATAGCAGGCCGTCCCGGGGGTTATACCCGCATCATCAAGCTGGGGGCCCGCGTAGGGGATAATGCAGAGACCGCCCTGATCGAGCTGGTGGATTTCAACGAGATCTACGGTAAAGGCAAGGGAGAGGCGAAAGAAGCAGCCGGTAAGAAGACCCGTCGCGCCGGGGGCAGCCGTAAGAAGGCCGCGCCGGCCGGGACTACGGAAGCCGCTGCCGAAGTAAAAGCAGCCGCTGCACCGGCAGAGGAAGCAAAGAAACCCGCAAAAAAAGAAAAGAAAGAAGCTGAATAAGGATGCTGAACTTTTTTAATAGAAAACCGGCCTTGATAAAAGAAGGCCGGTTTTTTTATGCGACCTGCGAACAGGGTTTGTGTTGATTTGTTTTTAATTTAGTAATTTCGCGAAATTTTTCACACTACATGTCCAACTCCACTTCCTCCTCCTCAGCTATCCTTTTGCTCGAAGACGGTTCCGTTCATTATGGCCAGGCATTTGGTAAAAAAGGCACTACTGCCGGTGAGATCTGTTTTAATACGGGGATGACCGGGTACCAGGAAGTCTTTACCGATCCCAGCTATTACGGGCAGGTACTGATCATGAACAGCGTACATATCGGGAATTATGGGGTCAGGGACAGCGATATCGAGTCGAACAGCGTCAAGATCAGGGGATTGATCGGCCGCAACCTGGAAGAGCAGTTCTCCCGGCTGCAGGCGAAGGGTTCGCTGGACGAGTATCTGAAGACGAATAATATCGTTTGTATAGAGGGGGTGGATACCCGTGCGCTGGTTGCGCATGTCCGTGTCAAGGGTGCGATGAACTGTGTCATCTCTTCGGAGATCACCGATATCAATGAGCTGAAGAAGGTCCTTGCAGGGACGCCTTCCATGGACGGGCTGGAGCTTGCCTCCGTCGTCAGCACGGACAAGGAATATGAGCTGGGCGACCCGGCATCCTCCATCCGGATCGCCGTATTGGACTATGGGGTCAAACAGCATATTTTACAGTGTATGGTGGAAAGAGGCGCCTATGTAAAGGTATTTCCCGCCAAAACGCCCCTGGCGCGTTTGCGCGAGTTCAGCCCGAACGGATACTTCCTTTCCAATGGTCCCGGCGACCCCGCGCCCATGGAATATGCCATCCCTACGGTAAAAGAGATCCTGAAGGAGAAGAAGCCCCTGTTTGGCATCTGCCTGGGACACCAGCTGCTGGCCCTGGCCAACGATATCCCTACCTTTAAAATGCATCACGGACACCGGGGGCTCAACCATCCCGTCAAGAACCTGCAGACGGGCAGGTGCGAGATCACGACGCAGAATCATGGTTTTGGGGTCGATCCCGAGGCCGTGCGGAAAGCCGGCAATATCGAGATCACGCATGTCAACCTGAACGATGAGTCCATCGAAGGGATCCGGCTGAAAGACCGGCCCGCCTTCTCCGTTCAGTATCACCCCGAGGCGACCCCGGGACCGCATGACAGCCGTTATCTTTTTGATGATTTTATCGCCCTGATCAGGAAGTACAATTAAGAATCATTCAACCAATACCTTCCCTTTATGCATATAGCGATCATCAACGGACCCAACCTGAACCTGCTGGGCACGCGGGAGCCGGAGGTATACGGCAGCCAGACCTTTGAACAGTATTACGGCGAGCTGGCCAAAAAATATCCTGCCGTTACGTTCAGTTATTTTCAAAGCAATATAGAAGGGGAGCTGATCGATGAATTGCAGCGGACGGGTTTTTCCGTCGACGGTATCATCCTGAATCCCGGCGGTTATACGCATACGTCCGTAGCGATCGGGGATGCCATTGCGGCCATTCCTGCGCCGGTGATCGAAGTGCATATCAGTAATGTACATGCGCGCGAGGATTTCCGGAAGATCTCCCATGTTTCCGCCAGGGCGAAGGGTTCGATCGTGGGGCTGGGGCTGAAGGGATACGAGCTCGCCGTAAGTTATTTCTTGTAGAGGCCGGCCGCTGCTACTTTTGGGGGATGTGCATTCCGACAAATTACAAAAAGACCTGCATCATCAGGGCAAAGCCCGTATCCTGTTTGGGATTGTCCGTCTCGCAGACGATATGAAGCCCGTTGCGGCTCCAGGTCTTGAACACCTCTCCTTTTTTTCTCCGGATCACTTCATGTTCTATTTGTGGTAGCAGCACACCGCGGGCTATCCAGCCCAGGTCTCCGTGCGTAGTGCCTTCCCCGCCCATCGAATAGGTCTGGGCCAATTCTCCGAAAGTGGCCGTGTGGTCTTTTAGCTTCTGCATGATCAAATTGCCAAGGGAGTCGGCGACCCGGTAACGGAAGACGGACGTGTCGATAAAGATCTGGCTGATATGATAGAACTGGTTTGGCGCCTTGGAAAGCAGCTGGACGAGGAATTGGCTGCCTTTGGGGCCATAGGGGCCGTATACTTTTTTTTCTTTGCCGTTATAGGCGAGACTATCGGCCAGGCTGTTGAAGGAGCGGGTCCGGGTGACGACGATGGTATCGATGCGAAAACGACGTTTTAGGATCTGCTTGGCGTAGAGGACCGGGTTGGGGGATTTTTCCAGCTCGGTCTTCATCCCCGCGATCGTGGTGGGGGGTGCGGTCGTAGGGGCGGTGAGGGTGGCCGGCGGCGGGGTTTTCTGCGCCCTGAGGGAGAGGCCGGAGAGCAGAAAAATGCCTAATCCTATATATATTTTCATGTTAATCAGTTGAGTATACAAATATCATAAATTGGAATGGTTTTCGTTACATATGTTGTAAAGTTGTGGCCTTTGATGGCGATCTATTGGCGGATTGCAGTCTTGCCCTTTATCTTTGTATAACAAAACAGCCCAAATGCAGCGGATCCTGTTATTTTTCCTGGTAATATGTCTGCAAGGAATCACCGTCACCGGCTATGCCCAGTGGAAGAGCTATATCATCAGCCCTAAGGGGGATACCCTGAATGCCGTTGACCAGAAGGATAAAAAGCAGGGTCGCTGGGTCAATCATTATGACGAGGTCAGGGGCGAGCCCGGGTATGAGGAAGAGGGGCTTTTTAAGGATAACCGCAAAGAAGGAACCTGGCGGCTTTATAATCTGGGCGGCGACCTGATCGGCGTCGAATTTTACAAATGGGGTAATAAAGATGGGGTCTGCCAGTATTTCGGAATAAACGGCTCTGTGTTGCGGGAGGAGAGCTGGCGTGCATTAAACCCTGATAAACAGTATGATACGATAACGGTCGAGGATGTCGACCATCTCGATAAATACAAGACGGTCATTGTAAAGAACGAAGGGGCGGCGATAAAGGACGGAACCTGGAAGACCTATGATCCTTTGACCGGGATGATCGTCCATACCGATATCTATACCCTGGGCAAGCTGGAAAAGGCAAAATCGTCGCAACAGGGCCCTCCTACGGGCGCGGCGGCCCAGACGGCCACTAAACCAAAAGAGGTCCTGGATTTCGAGAAAAAGGCCGGTAAAAAGAAAGTCAAGGTACAGAACGGGAGCGCGTATTGAGTTCGGTAAAATGTACGAATTCTTTAAAAGTTCGGTAAAATGTACGAATTATTAAAAGGTTCGTATATTTGTGCGAACAAGTGATTGTCCTCATGAGCCTGCACAAACCTATTCACGCCGTCTTAACAGGAGATATCGTCAATTCCACTCAATTGGATCCGGCCACGGAAAAAACGCTTATAAAGGAGCTGGAGCGAAGGCTGGCCATTTATGCCTACGAGTTTTATCGGGGCGATAGTTTCCAGGTATTTATGAAGGAGCCGGCCAAATCCCTCGAAGTAGCTTTAGAATGCCGTACGCTGGCCATCAGCCTGGCGGCAAAGGAAGATGGACTTCCTTTATCCGATGTGCGGATCAGTATCGGTTTAGGGCCTGTCATTCACCCCGTAAAAACGCCGGGGAAGGCCAAGGGGGCGGCGTTTCTTTTATCCGGCCGCCTATTCGATAATATGCAACGGTCGGAACAAAGATTGTCCATCGCCGCGGATGATCCGACAGCCACTATAGGTTTACAGGTCATAGCGTCTTACCTGGATGCTATTTATAAGGGAATGACCGCGAAGCAGGCAGAAGCGATACTGGGATCATTGAAAGGAGAGACACAACAAGAGGTGGCGCTGCGTCTGAACAAATCGAAGAGTACGGTATCTCAGCTGGTCAATGCGGGACGGTGGTCCGAAATAGAAAATCTCTTGCGGCAATATGAACTTTTAATTAATCAATTGGTATGATGACAGGGTATATCTGGCTGATGAGGCTGCTGCTGGCCCATTTGCTGACCGACTTTGTATTACAGCCGGGGGGATGGGTGGAGGACAGGAATAAAAAGCATTTTGCCTCGCCGAAATTGTATGTGCATGGGTTGCTTACGGCGGCCGTCGCCTATATCATGACCGGCTGGTCTTATTGGAAGGTAGCGTTGATCCTATTTATCTCACATACGGGGTCGCGATCATAACGGGACTCCTGGTGAAGGTATAGCGGCTATTCCTCAGTTGATCCCGTTGAAATATTTCCAGAAGAACAATAGTTGATAATCGATGCTGTTCCGCCAGTAGGCGCTGTTATGTCCGCCGGGGCGTTCGGTATAATCGTGATCGATCTTTTTATCCAGCAACTTTTCATGGAGCCGGCGGTTGACGGTGAGAAAAAAATCGCTGGTCCCGCAGTCGAAGATCAGCTTTAGCTGTCCGTTTTTCAGGCTGTCTACGGTTTGCATGACGGTATTATTATCCCAATTCGCCTTATTATCGGCAAAAGTCCCCAGGTCTTTTTTGATGCCCCAGCTCTCCGGAAAGGGCCGGAAGTCTACGCCGCCGCTGGTTGCTCCTGCTGCGCCAAACAGGTCCTTATGCCGGATGCCCAGGTACAGGCTGCCGTGACCGCCCATGCTGAGACCGGTAATGGCACGGTGCGACCGGTCGGGGATCGTCGGATAGTGTGCATCGATATAGGGGATCAGCTCTTTGATGATAAATGTTTCGTAGCGGATGGAAGGGTCGATGGGGCTGTCGAAGTACCAGCTATCGAATCCGCCGTCGGGGCAGACCATCAGGATATTCAGCTGGTCGGCCTTATCTTTTAGCTGTGGGGCCAGACCGGGCCATTGGGCATAGCTGCCGCTGTGGCCATGGAGGAGGTAGATGACGGACAGGCGGCCGCCGCCGGAGGGCCGGATCACGACGCATTTGATATCCTTATTCATCGCGCTGCTGTGGACGAGGATCGTATCTGCCTGGCCGGCGAAGGCGGCGGGAGACAGGATAAGAAAAAGGAGAAGAGGGAGGAGGAATCTTTTCATACGATGCAATATAAAAAGAAAGCCGGTAAGTTGATTACCGGCTCTTTTAGTTTTATAGATCGTTTGTGCGTTAGAACGCCTTCTTATCCTTCCCTGTCATCTGCATGGGGTTATTGGTTTGCGGGATGGCGCGGGGGGCTCCTACTTTTTGTTTGAAGACCTCGAACTTGCTTTCTGTCTGGACGACGGGCCAGCTATTGTTGGTCTCGTCGATATCCGCGGTTTCGCGGTTGGGGTCCAGCTTGATGCTGGCGACTTCCTTGTCCTTTGCGAATACCTTGGTGAGATGGCTTTCATTCTTGCGCCAGACCTGGGCGGGGATGCGTTCGATCTCCTTGCTGCCGTCCTTGTATGTCCATTCGATGATGATCGGCATTACGAGACCGCCTTTATTGCTGAACTGCAGCTCGTAGTATTGTTTGGACTGTACCTCTTGTTTGGTAGCGTCGTCCATCGGTTCGAAGGCGCCGCCCCGGCCGGTATTGCCGGCGGCAAAGGTGGTGGTATCGTAGGGAATGATGCCGCGGGCATATTTCCAGTAGAAATCATGAAGGGCCGTATCCTGGTCGGTGGCGAATTTGACATTCTTGTCATCGCGGTTACGTTCCTTGGAGATATCCGTCGGGAACTTCCCGTCGGGCATCGGGCGATCGATATGTCTCATTCCGCCGGCTTCGCCTCTGCCTCCTCTTCCTCCGCGCCCGCCTCCTGCCTGGGCAGGGGGAGTCGTATTAGCGAAGTCGGGGACGAAGTGTCTGACGCTGTCGAGGGACAGGTCGACGGGCTCGATGCCATAGAACCATCCTCTCCAGTACCAGTCGAGGTTTTCCGCGCTTGCATCGTTCATGGTGCGGAACAGGTCGGCGGGGGTGGGATGTTTAAAGGCCCAGCGGCGGGCATATTCCTTGAAGGCATAGTCGAACAGCTCGCGGCCCATGACCGTTTCCCGGAGGATATTGAGGGCGGTAGCAGGCTTGGAATAGGCGTTGGGGCCGAAGTTGACGATATTTTCCGAGTTGGTCATGATGGGTTCCAGCTGGTCTTTCGGCAGCTTCATATAATCCACGATCGCCCAGCCGGGTCCTTTGCCGCGGACGGGGAATTTGTTGTCCCACAGTTCTTCGGTCAGGTATTCGACGAAGGAGTTGAGGCCTTCGTCCATCCAGGTCCACTGCCGTTCGTCGCTGTTGATGATCATCGGGAAGAAGTTATGTCCCACTTCATGGATGACCACGCCGAGCATGCTGTATTTGGTGGCTTCGCTATAGGTACCGTCCTTTTCCGTCCGTCCGTTGTTGAAACAGATCATGGGATACTCCATACCGTTGGAGGCCTCCACGCTCTGTGCGACGGGGTAGGGGAAGGGAATGGTAAAGTGCGAATAGGTCTTGATCGTATGGGCGACGGCCTTGGTGGAGAACCGGCGATACAAGGCATATGCTTCCTTGCCATAATAGCTCATACACATGATCTTCTTACCTTCCACATAGGCGGGCATGGCGTCCATGACGAATTTCCGGGAAGAGCCCCAGGCGAAGTCGCGGACGTTGTCGGCCTTGAAGATCCAGGTCTTTTTTGCCTTGCTCTTCTTTACTTCCGATGCCTTTGCCTCGGCCAGGTTTACTATCTCGATCGGTTCCTTGACCGTCTGGGCCTGCTGCCAGCGGGCATATTGGGCGGGGGTGAGTACCTGCTGGTAGTTCTGGCATTCGCCGGTGGCGCCGATGATATGGTCGGCAGGTACCGTCATCGCTACCTTGAAATTACCAAACGTGAGCGCAAATTCTCCGCGGCTCGTGAACTGGTTGTTCTGCCAGCCCTGGAAGTCGCTGTATACGCAAAGCCGGGGGTACCATTGGGTCATCGTAAAGAGGTAGTTGCCGTCTTCGGGGAAATATTCGTAGCCGCCGCGGCCGCCGAGCTTCAGACGGTCGGAGATATGATAGTTCCAGTCGATCTTAAAGATGAATTTCTGGCCGGGTTTGAGGATGGCGGGGAGTTCCACGCGCATCATCGTTTTGTTGATCGTATACTGGAGAGGTTTACCCAGGGCGTCGGTGATCTTTACGATATTGTCGCCATAGTCATTAGGTTCTTTCCCTCTTGAAAGCCGGTTCAGGTTCTGGTCGGTCTCGACGTTGCGCATGGCGCTGCCGTCCTGGTAGTTGGCATTGTTCTTCGAGCTGTGCTCGTTCTCGTCCAGCTGCAGCCAGAGATACCGCAGCTCGTCGGGGGAGTTATTGGAATAGGTGATGGTCTCCGAGCCGGTGAGGATCTGTTTGTCCTCGTCCAGGTTGCACTGGATGTCGTAATCGCATTTTTGCTGCCAGTATTTGGGGCCCGGCGCGCCGCTGGCGGTCCTGTATTCGTTCGGCGACGGCAGGATCGTGCCCAGCGCCTCGAATTTGTTACCGTGATTGGAATTTGGATTGTTCTTGATATCCTGTGCCAGCAGGGTTCCTGCGGAGCAGAAGGCCAAGACCATAAGCAGTGAGCTCTTCATGTGTGTATGTTTTGTTTTAGTTGTATAAAGCAGTTTAATTGTGTAAAGGGGGCCAGCGTTGATACGCCATTTGCAGGGAGGCCAGGAGCACCAGCGCCGAAACGCCCCATACCCACCATACTCTCCTGATCTTCAGCAATTGTACGAAAATAAAGGAAATAAGCAGGATAATAGCTACCACTAATAATTGAGCGGTCTCGATACCCAGGTTGAAGGACAGGAGGGGGATGAGGACCCCGTCTTTTCCTATCAGGCTCAGCAGGCTGCTGGCGAAGGCCAGCCCATGGATCAGCCCGAAGAACAGCGCAAAGAAGTAGATGACCGGCAGCCGGGAGGGATGTTCCACCTCTCGGGTCTTTTGGTACAGGTTGTTGATGGCGGTGGCGATGATCGTCAGGGGGATCAGGAATTCGATCCAGCGGGTGGGGATATGCACCAGCCCGAGGGCGCTGAGGGCAAGGGTGATGGAATGTCCGATGGTAAAGGCCGTCACCAGGACGATCACTTTTTTCCAGTCTTTTGCCAGGTAGCGCAGGCATAGGGCAGCCATGAACAGGATATGATCGAGTGCCTCCCAGTTAAGGATATGCTCTATGCCTATGTTAAAGTAAAGTCGAAAATCGAGCACAAGAAATAAATATTAAAGACCGCGAGATTCGGGCCGACCGTTAAAAAAGACGAAGTGGACGGGCCAAATCCTGCATAATCCCCTAAATTGTAAAATTATTCAGACTTTTGTCTTACAAAAATTTACTTTTTAAATGGCAGCATCTCTATTTAAGTGGTTGTTTATGATTTATTTGTCTGCAAATGGAGGCAGTCATCCGTTGTATATCACCGTCACGGAGATCAACCATAACGCAAAGGACAGGACCCTGGAGATCAGCTGTAAGGCTTTTACCAACGACTTCGAGACCGTCCTGGAGAAGATGGCGAAGACCAAGGTGGACCTTTCGGCCCCCGCTGATAAGAAAGCATCCGATCAATTGATCGAAACGTATGTGGAGAAGCATCTTCTGCTCCGATGCGATGGAAAGCCCGTGACGCTGCATTTTATCGGCAGCGAGAAAGAGGAGGATGGCACGTGGAGCTATTTCCAGGTCAATGATATCCCTGCCGTAAAAAAGATCGATGTGGTCAATAGCCTTTTGTATGACGGTTTTGACCAGGAGATCAATATCATGCATGTGACGGTGGGAGGGGAGCGGAAGAGTTTCCGGCTGGATTACCCTGTGGCCAATGCCAGCTTTCAGTTCTGAGGGATGCTTTGTCTTTGCCGGGGTTATTCTTTGTCTTTGCCGGGGTTACTCTTCCTCTTCGTCCTTCATATCCTGTTTCATATCATCGGACAGGGATACCAGCACTTTGTCGATGCGTTGGGCGTCCATGTCCACGATCTCGAAGGTGAACCCCCTCCACTCCAGTTTCTCTCCGCTGTGAGGGATCCGCTCCAGTTGGTTGAGGATAAAACCGGCCAGGGTATCGAATTCATGATCGCCTTCGTTCATCCATTCCGTCTTATGAAAATGCGAGAGGAAGTCGTAGAAGGGGATCTGGGCATCCACGAGGAAGCTGCCGTCTTCGCGTTTGTTGATCTCATAATCGGGGATGTCCGGCTGGGCGATATCACCGATGATCGCCTCTAAAATGTCGTTGAGCGTGATCAGGCCCAGCAGGCTGCCGTATTCGTCGACGATAAAGCAGCAATGGATCTTGGATTGTTTGAAATTCTCCAGCACCATATAGGCGGAGTTGTTTTCCGGCACGAAGAGGGCCGGGGTCATGATATCCTTGAAGAGCACCGTATCTTCGGTGATATAGAGATCTTTTATGGAGACCACCCCTTTGATGTTATCGATCTCGCCGTCGCAGATAGGGTAGACGGAATGGGGTTCTTTTATGATCTTGTTCTTGATCGTTTCCTCGTTCTCATTCAGATCGAACCAGATGATATCGCTGCGATGCGTCATGAGGCTGGTGATATTGCGGTCACCCAGGTGGAATACTCTTTCGATGATCTCCTGTTCCGCTTCTTCGATGGTGCCTTGCTCCGTTCCTTCGTTGATGATGGCCTTGATCTCATCTTCCGTGACGGCGCCGTCCTGGGAGGGCTTGACGGGGAAGAATTTGAAAAAAAGATTGCTGGTGAAGTTCAGCAGCCAGACGATGGGATGGGTGATCACGGACAGGGTGCGCACGGGTCTTGCCACCAGCCGGGCGATCTGTTCCGCGCGAAGGAGCCCGATGCGTTTGGGGATCAGCTCTCCGAAGATGATGGACAGCAGGGTGACAAAAACCAGGATCAGGGCAGTGGAGATATTGGCGGCATAGGGCCGCAGATAGGTTATTTTTTCCAGGTAAGGCTGGAGGTCGGCGCTGAATTTCTCCCCCGAATAGAAACCGGTAAGGATGGCGATCAGGGTAATGCCTATCTGCGCCGTCGGGAGGAACAGCTCGGGGTTTTCCGCCAGTTTTAGTGCCGACCGGGCCTGTTCATCCCCGTTGTCGGCGAGGTTCTCCAGGCGGCTTTTCCTTGCCGATACAAGGGCGATCTCGGCCATGACGAACAACCCGTTTAGAAAGATCAGAAAAAGCAGAATGATCATCTCAAGCATGGGAAGTATTGTAGGGTTGTAAATGAAGGGTGCCGAACTGAAGCCGGAACAGGCGGCTGGTCCCCAGCCCGATCAGGGAGCCCAGGATAGCGCCGCAGAAAACGTCCAGCGGGTAGTGAACACCGACATATACCTGGGCATACGAGATAGAAAAGGCCCAGGGGAAGACCATCCACCACCAGCGGCTGGTATGCCGCAGGGTGAGGAACAGGAAGGTCGCCAACGCAAAGTGATTACAGGCATGGGAGGAGGTGAAGCTGGAGCTGGTGGGGCAATATTGCGCGAGAATACGCATATTATCCGCCAGCAAAGGATTCTGACAGGGCCGGAGCCGGAAGACCAGGTGTTTCATCCCGCTGCTGCTCGCCAGGTCGCTGACGATGGCCGTCATGATCAGCGATAAGGACCACCACCATCCTTTTTTTGGAAAATTCAGCGTGATAAAGACCAGGAGGAAAAGATAAAAAGGCACCCATAGTTCCGCCTCCCGGAGATAGATAAAAACCGTGTCCAGCCAGGGACTGGTCCAATCCTGGTTGATCCGGGTGAACAGCCGGTAATCAAGCGCAAAGATCTTTTGAAGGAAGCCCGAACTGACGCCGCTATCGAGTAAAATCATGGTTTCAATATAATTGCTCTAATTTTATGCCCATTTTAAATAAAAGGATATGTTAATCAGGCCGGGGATAAAGATACCGAAATTGGCCCGTTTGATTTTTTCGACGGGGATTATTTTTTTGCTGATCATGAGCTTGTTACGGCTGGCTTTATTTCTTTCTTTCAGCCGGCAGGGGCATTCTTTCGGCGAGTTGCTTCCCTCCTTTGTGCTGGGGGTGCGGTATGACCTTCGGTATGTCGGTATCCTGGAGCTCCTTTTGCTGCTCACGGGCAGCCTGGCCTTCCTGGACCCATTTCAGCGCAGGGCGGGCAGGCGATGGGTGTTCTTTCTGACCGGTCTGGCGGGGTTCCTGATCGTCTTCTTTTATTCGGTGGATTTCGCTCATTATAGCTATTTGTCCCAGCGGCTGAATGCCAGTGTGCTGAACTACCTGGCCGATGCCGGTATTTCCGCCGGGATGGTCTGGCAGACCTATCCCGTGATCCGGATCGTCCTGGTGCTGATCGCCGGTACCTGGCTGATCCGCTGGATAGTGCGTTTGCTGTTTGAAAGGATCCGGCGGTCGGACGATCCCGTGCTTTCCCGCAGGGTCCGCGGCGGCTGGGGAGTGGTGGTTTTTTTGTTGCTGGGGCTGGCCATTTTCGGGAGGGTGGGGCAGTATCCGCTCCGGTGGAGCGACGCCTTTAGCCTGGGCAGCGATTATGGCGCCAATTTATCGTTGAACCCTTTTCAGTCGTTCTTTAGCAGCCTGAAGTTCCGGCATAGCGTATACGACGAGGCGAAGGTAAAGGAGGCCCTGCCGGTGCTGGCGCCTTATTTTGGGTTTGGTGCGGCGGGGTATCAACGGGAACTGGCGCCGAGGGCGGGCTCGCTGACGTCCCGGCCGAATGTGGTGGTGGTGATCTGCGAGTCGTTCAGCGCCTATAAGAGCTCGATGTGGGGAAACCCGTTGAATACGACGCCTTTCTTTAACGGGCTTTGTCAAAAAGGTCTTTTCTTCGATCATTGTTTCACTCCGAGCTATGGGACTGCCCGGGGGGTATGGGCCGTTATCACGGGCATTCCCGATGTGGAAGTCGCCACTACTACGTCCAGCCGCAATCCCCTGGCTGTCGACCAGCACACGATCATCAATGATTTTACCGGTTATGACAAATTCTATTTCCTGGGAGGCAGCACGAGCTGGGCGAATATCCGGGGATTGCTGACCAATAACATAAAAGGGCTGCATCTGTATGAGCAGCAGGACTACAGCGCGCCGAAGATAGACGTATGGGGCATCAGCGACAAGAACCTTTTCCTGGAAGCCAACAAAGTGCTGAAGCAGCAGACGGCTCCTTTCTTTGCGATCATCCAGACGGCGGATAACCACCGGCCTTATACCATTCCGAAAGAGGACCAGCAGGCTTTTCATCCCCTCAGTTTTCCGAAGGACTCGCTGCGGAAGTGCGGGTTCGAGAGCAATGAGGAAATGAACGCGTTCCGGTATACGGATTTCGGCTACCAGACCTTTATAGAGGCGGCGTCGAAGGAGAAATATTTTGGCAATACCGTTTTTTTGTTTGTGGGCGATCATGGGATCCCCGGTGATGCGGGCGCCATGTTCCCGCGTGCCTGGACGGACCAGCGGCTTACCGCCGAGCATGTGCCGATGCTGATCTGGTCGCCGGGATTATTGCCTTCTCCAAAACGATTTTCCGGCGTTTGTTCGCAGGTAGATGTGCTGCCTACGCTGGCCGGGCTTTGTAATATCCCTTATACCAATACCACGCTGGGGAGGGACCTGCTGGATTCGGCCTCTCATACCGGGAAGGAGCTTGCTTTTATTTATGATCCCGACCAGGCCTATATCGGGGTCGTAAAGGGGGATTATTTCTACCGGCGGCAGTTACTGACGGGGAAGGAGGAAATGGTATCGGTCATAAACAACGATCCCGTGCCGGCGCCGGTGAGCGGGGGAACGGAAAAGCGGCAAATGCAGCAGCTGTCGGAGGGCCTTTATGAGACGGCCAGGTATATGCTGTTGAAAAACAAGAAGAAAGAGTGAGGCAGGATGGTGCAGGACAGTTCGGATGTGAAAAGCTGCAGAAAACATCGCAAGAATCCGGTGAATAAAAGGCTGTGCCGCGAGTGAAAATACTATTGTACGTACAACGGATGAACAGTACTTTTGGATCAGTGACCAGCCAGTCCTTTGATCCCTTTGTCATCAAGATATCCGATTAAACCTTATCCTATGATTTTTTTCCGCTAACAGCTAGACTGTATGCGGATCTTCCTTCCTTCTCTTTTAAACATCTTCTTTCAAGTCTTTCCAGGTAGTTCCCGCCACAATTATTGGCAAAAGCTTATTTTTGCAGACATTAAAACAAGCAATTGTGGCATTGATAAAGAGCATTTCCGGTATCAGGGGTACGATAGGTGGAAAACCGGGTGATAACCTTTCCCCGCTGGACATCGTCAAATTCACCGCTGCCTATGGCAGCCGGGTCCTGGAGGCGGGAAAGGGGACGAAGATCGTGATCGGCCGGGATGGCCGTATCAGCGGGGAGATGGTGAGCAACCTGGTGGTGAGCACGCTGCGGGGTCTGGGACTGGATGTCATCGATCTGGGGCTTTCCACCACTCCCACGGTGGAACTGGCGGTGACGGGGGAGAAGGCGGCCGGTGGCATCATCATTACGGCGAGCCACAATCCAAAGGAATGGAACGCATTGAAGTTATTGAACGACCAGGGGGAGTTTATCAGTGCCGGGGAAGGCGCCGCCATTTTGGAAAAGGTACGGAAGGAAGACTTCGTTTTTGCGGGGGTAGACAGGTTAGGCGGGTATACGCTCAATGATTCCTGGTTGCAACGGCATATCGATGCCGTGGTAAAATATCCGCTGGTGGATGTCAGATCCATTCAGCAGAAGGGGTATAAGATCGTGGTCGATACGATCAATTCGACGGGGGCGTTGTTTATTCCCCCGTTGTTAAAGGCCCTTGGCGTAGCCGAGGTGATCCTGTTGAATGAAGAGATCGACGGGCGGTTCGCCCATAACCCCGAGCCTTTGCCGGAAAACCTGGCAGGGCTCAGCGCCCAGGTGAAGAAATCGAAGGCCGATCTGGGGATAGCCGTGGACCCCGACGTGGACCGGCTTTGTTTTGTCTGCGAGGATGGCAGCATGTTCGGAGAGGAGTATACCCTGGTAGCGGTAGCGGATTATGTGCTGAGCAAGCGGCCGGGCAACACCGTTAGTAATATGAGCAGCACCAAGGCATTGAAGGAGATCACGATCGAAAGGGGGGGAGTCTATACGCCCTCCGCCGTCGGGGAGGTGAATGTGGTGAATGCCATGAAGGCGGTGAAGGCGGTCATCGGGGGGGAAGGCAATGGAGGGATCATCGTTCCCGATCTGCATTATGGACGGGATGCGCTGATCGGCATCGGTCTTTTTCTCAGCGCCGCCGCGAATCATAAGAGCGGGATCAAATCCTTCCGTGGTAAATACCCGGATTATTTTATTTCCAAGAATAAGATCGAGCTGGGGGCGGGGATCGATGTACCGGCCGTCCTGGATAAGATCCGGAAGAAATATAAGAACCATCCTGTCAATACCGACGACGGGCTGAAGATCGAATTCGACAATGACTGGGTACATCTTCGCAGCTCCAATACCGAGCCGATCATACGGATCTATGCGGAAAGCAGTTTCGAGACGACGGCCAATAATATCGCTGCCCGGCTTATGAAGGACATCAAGGAGTTCATTTAGCCGGCTGCCGGGAGCTTTCGACAGGGAAGCCGTCGGGCAGGGGAGCCTCCGGCAGGTAAAGACACGGACGTCATGGGGCTGACATTTGTAACCGATCCGGAAACCTTACATTTGCGCCGTTATGGAAAGAATCTATTTTGACAATGCCGCTACTACTGCGCTCGACCCGCAGGTCCTGGAAGTAATGCTGCCCTATCTTACCGAGAAATTCGGCAATCCTTCCTCCATCTATTCCTATGGGCGCGAGTCCAGGCTGGCGATCGAAAATTCCCGCAAGTCGGTGGCTAAGATACTCAATGCCCATCCGGCGGAGATCTTCTTTACCTCCGGCGGTACGGAAAGCTCCAATACGGCGATCATGGCCTCGGTGCGGGACCTGGGTTGTACGCATATCATCACGTCTCCCCTGGAGCATCATGCCACCCTGCATACGGTCGATTACCTGCATAAGAGGGGAGAGGCGGCGCTCAGCTATGTGAATTTACTGCCCAATGGTCATATCGACCTCGAGGACCTGGAACAGAAGCTGGCCGGCAGCCCCGGGAAGACTGTCGTATCCCTTATGCATGCAAATAATGAGATCGGCAATATGCTCGACATCCATTCGGTGGGAGATTTGTGCAAGCTATACGGGGCCATTTTTCATTCGGACACCGTCCAGACGGTGGGACATTTCCCCTTTGATCTTCGTAATACGCCCGTCCATTTTATTACCGGGGCGGCCCATAAATTCCATGGTCCGAAAGGGGCGGGGCTGTTATATATCAATGAGAATGTAAAGATAAGTCCCTTTATACACGGAGGCGCCCAGGAGCGTAATATGCGGGCGGGGACGGAGAATGTTTATGGCGTCGTCGGTTTTGCCAGGGCGCTGGAACTGGCCACGGCGGGTTATGAGGCCGATAGCGCCCATATCAAGGGCGTGAAGGTCTATATGATGGAGCAGCTGAAGAAGCAGGTGAAAGGGATCTCTTTCAACGGTGATCCGTTGGGGCGGAGTCTTTATACGGTCCTGTCTGTCTCTTTCCCAAAGACGGAGAAGTCGGAGATGCTCCTGTTCAACCTGGACATCAATAACATTTGTGCCTCCGGCGGCAGCGCCTGTACCAGCGGCGCCGAACAGGGCTCGCATGTGATACGGGCCATCAACAATAATCCCAACCAGGTCACCGTACGTTTTTCCTTTAACAAGCACAATACCCGGGAAGAGGTTGACCTGGTGGCTGCCAGGCTGAAAGAGCTGATCTGAGGCGAGGGCGAATGAGAGACCGGATGCCGTGCGTAAGCGAATGAGGCAAATAACTCCATGCGATATATCATTGGCATCGATCTCGGTACTACCCATACCAAGGCCATAGGCTACACGGACAATGGCGAGGTGCTGAGCAGCACGGATGTCTCCTATCCGGTGTTTTCCGATCCATCGGGGAGACACGAACTGGATCCGGAGGATCTGTGGAACGCCTTTCTTTCCGTACTAAAAACAATCCGGCAATCAACGATGGGCAGCGATGGGCTGGCCGGGATCAGCTTTAGCTGTGCCATGCATAGCCTGATCGCGGTGGATGGGCAGGGAAAGCCGCTGACCCGTGCCATCACCTGGGCCGATCTGCGGAGTGAATCCGCTGCCGCGACGCTGAAGGCAAGTGAAGCCGGCCGGAGGGTCTACCGGCAGACCGGGACGCCGATCCATCCTATGTCGCCTTTGTCAAAGCTTTTATGGATGCGGGAAACGGATTCGGTCCTCTTCCGGCAGGCGGCGCGGTTTATTTCCATAAAAGAGTATATCTGGTGGCGGCTGTTTGGACAGTATGAAGTCGATCATTCGATCGCCAGCGCCACGGGTCTGCTGGACATCTATACGCTGGACTGGTATCCCGGGTCGTTGACGCTGGCGGGTATTGGTCCGGGTCAGCTATCTGCGCTGGTGCCCTGTACGCATGTCCGGTCGGAGCTTGTATCGGGGATGCGGGATCTGTTGGGATTGCCGGAGGGGCTGCCTTTTGTCATCGGGGGCAGCGATGGCTGTCTGGCCAATCTTGGAAGCGGAGCCCTGCTCCCGGGTGAGACGGCGCTGACCATCGGCACCAGCGGGGCGGTGCGTATGACGGCTGACAGACCGGCCTATGACCCGCAGGAGAGGATCTTTAATTACCTGCTGACGGACCGGCTTTATGTTTCCGGGGGAGCTACCAATAACGGAGGAAGCGTGGTACAGTGGTTTACAGAGCAGTTCTCCGGAGCGGGTCCGGGCACAAAGGATATTGCCGCCCGGGTAGCGGAGGCGGATAAGGTGCCGCCGGGTTGCGACGGGCTCGTGTTCCTGCCTTATCTGCGGGGAGAACGGGCGCCGGTCTGGGATGCGGATGCAAAGGGCGTCTGGTTCGGGATCCGTTCTCTTCATACGCAATCTCATTTTATGCGGTCGGTCCTGGAAGGGATCGGCTATTCTTTGTACCAGATCGGGACCTCGCTGGAGGCGACGATCGGTCCGATCCAGGAGATCTATGCCAGCGGGGGATTTACGCATTCGGGAACCTGGCTACAGATGATCGCCGATATTTTTCTTAAAAGGGTGACGGTCACCGTCGGGGCGGATGCTTCCGCAACCGGGGCGGCCATCATGGGTTTCTATGCGTTGGGCATCCTGCAGCGGCCGGAGGATGCCGTCTCTTTGATCCGGGTAAAGGAGACCTATGAACCGGATGAAGCCCGGCATCGTATTTACCAGGAAAATTTTATCGTGTTCTCCGCCCTGTACGGCCGGTTAAAGGACCTTATGTAAACGCTGCGAAAAAATCAACGCCGCGAAAAAATAAAAGGCCCGCTTGTGGCGGACCTTGTGCTTTATGGACGTTGGATCTTAGCGTGTCTTTATCAGATCTCTTGGGAGTATACCGAATTCTTTTTTAAAGGCCTTTGCAAAATGGCTGAGGTTGGAAAATCCGATCTCGCTGCCGGCCTGTTTGATACTGCATTGGCCTGTCACCAATAATTCTTTTGCCCGTTGCAGGCGGCTTTTGTTATAGTAGTCGTAAAGGGTATGGCCGTATACCTGTTTGAAAAGGTTCTTTAATTTACTGGTGCTCATAAAGACCTCGTGCGCCAGAAATTCCAGCGAAGGAAATCCTTCCAGCCGGCTGCTCAGGATCTGTTCGATATGCTGCATGCTTTCGAGGTCGTTCTTTTTGACCGCTCTTGGCAGGGAAGCCTGTTCCTGGCGCAGGAAGGAATGGAGGAATTTTTCTACCAGGTGGATAATGCCCGATAGTCTTCTGACCTGGTTCAGGGGATCGTTGTCCTTTATATCGAATATTTCTTTTAACATGGTGCGGTGCGGCAGGCTGATGAACAGCGGGCTGTCGGTGATGCTGTTCTCGCGGGCGAAGGACGTCAGCCTCTCGAACAATTCTTCTGGCAGGTATAACCCGGCCGTTTCATGGGAGCAGAAGATAAGCAATCTTTTTACCGTGCTGCCGGCGGAGAATCGCATAAAGGCGTTGTCACGGGTGTCCGTTAAAAAAATGTCATTGCGGAAGGGTCGTTTGTCCGTAATAATATGCTGACGATAGCCGATCTGCAGCTCTTTTTGCATTTCCACCTGGTTAAAGGACAGGGAGAATCCTTTGACCTCGCTCTTTTCCCGGATCAGTTCCAGGTCGCTGTCGAGGGTGAAGTCCATGACGGCATAGGAGAAATGATCATTTATGTTCTGTGCAAGGATCGTCCCCTTGCCTATATGGGCCGGTAATTTCATGAGATGGGCATCCACCGTCGTATGCAGCTTTGCGGCGAAATCGGCCAGCCATTGTTCGAAATTTTCCAATCGGAATGAGTACATTACCATGTTCACCTGTTTTAGAGACATTTAACTAATATTCAGACATGTGGCAGTTCGTCGCGGTTCGATGGGGGTTGATAAGACCGGAGAAAAAGTGCAAAATTAGCACAAAAACGGGTTAGAGATTGGCTGCAGGGAGCCTTTTGCTAGCTGTAGAGGCTATTTAACAAAACTTTGCTGGCTATTATATACCAATTAGCAAGGGGTTTTACCTAATTGTTCCTGCGTATCTCCGGTTTTATTTACTCTTAAGTACTTCCTTAGGTAAGATACCGAATTCTTTTCTAAAAGCTTTGGCAAAATTGCTCAGGTTGGAAAATCCGATCGTCACGCCGACCTGCTTTACTGAATAATCACCGGTCTTTAGCATTTCCTTTGCTTGTCCGAGCCGGTTGTGATTGTAAAATTCGTATAATTTCATGCCATAGACCTGTTTGAATTTTGTTTTGAGCTTGGTGGAGCTCATCATGGCGGCGCGGGAGAGGTGATCGATGGAGGGGAATTTGTATAGCTGTGTATCGCTGAGGATCTGTTCTACTGCTTTTAGCGCCTCAAGGTCTTTTTCTTTTCCTTTTACCCCGTGTCCGTCTGCCGGTTGGGGAAGCGGCGGCTTTGTCAGGAAAGCATGGAGGAATTTTTCCATCAGCGACAAGATCCTGTTCTGCCGGAGGAGATGATGGAGGGGGGAGGCCGGCTCTGCTTCGAAAAGATCTTCGAGCAGCTGTCTGTATTCGAATCCGATAGGTTCCTTATTGATATTGCGCAGGCGGCCTTCTGCATAGAGCAGGAGGTCGGTGCGGATCTTTTTCTTTATGCGATGGCCGGCAAAGGAAGGGCTTAAAAAAATGCCGACCCTTTTCATCCGGGAGTTTGCGGAGTAGGTGATCTCGAGCTCGTAATTCGTAGTGGAAAAGAAGATGTTGTGATCGCTGATCGCTACCTGGTTGAAGAACAGGCTTAGTCCTCCCGCGGAAGATCTTTTACGCAGAAGCACCAGGTCCTCTTTCAGGGAGAAGTCCATGACCACATAGGAGAGGCCGGGATTGACGTTGGCCGCCAACAGGTATCCTTCTCCCAATGCCGGGGGAATATCGATCCTTCCGCCGGTCGCCGGGACGTTCAATATTTTACTAAAGCCATTGAGCCAGCTTCTGAAATCTTTCAGCTGATAAGCGTATCTGATCATAGGACAATCGTTAAATAAAATGACTTCGACCAGGGAGTTGCGGGTTAAAGGCTACCGTAAAATAGCAAACGAAGGGAAAATCGTTGTCGTTTTTGGACGGAGCGGCGGACTGGCTGGATAGACAGGCTATTGGGAGGGATGATTTATTTCAACGAGTTTTTGATCTCCTGTAATTTGAGGAGGGCTTCCACCGGCGTGAGCCGGTTAATGTCCATGTCTTCCAGCAGCTGGCGGATATGATGGAAGGTCTCTGTATGGGCATCGAAGATGGAAAGCTGCATTCGCGGCGGGGCGATGTTTTTCAGGGAGGAGTCGATATGCTGTTTCGATGAGGCGCCGGTATGATCTCCGACGGGTTTGTCTTCCAGCTGGTGCAGGATCTCTTCCGCGCGTTGCAGGAGGGAGGGAGGCATTCCGGCCATTTTCGCGACGTGGATACCAAAGCTATGGATGCTGCCGCCGGGCGCCAGCTTGCGAAGGAAGATCACCTTGTTACCCACTTCCTTATTGGTGATATGATAGTTGTGGACCCGGGTGAGCTTGTTTTCCAGCTCGTTCAGCTCATGGTAATGCGTGGCGAACAGGGTTTTTGGTATATGGGGGGAATCATGCAGGTATTCGGCGATGCTCCAGGCGATGGAGATCCCGTCGTAGGTCGATGTGCCTCTCCCGATCTCGTCGAGGAGGATGAGGCTGGCAGGGGTGATATTGTTGATGATGCTGGCCGTCTCATTCATCTCCACCATAAACGTGGATTCGCCGCCGCTGAGATTGTCGGAGGCGCCGACGCGGGTGAAGATCTTATCGGTGAGCGGGATCCTGGCTGTTTCGCAGGGGACGAAGCTGCCCATATGGGCCATCAGCGTGATGATGGCGGTCTGTCTCAGCAGGGCGCTCTTACCGCTCATATTGGGACCGGTAAGGATGATGATCTGTTGCGAGGCGGGGTCCAGCAGCAGGTCGTTGGGAATATAGGGCTCACCGGCGGGCAGCTGTCTTTCGATGACCGGGTGACGGCTTTCGGTCAGTTCCAGCTCGCGGCCTTCGTGCAGCTGCGGTTTCCGGTAATTGAAGTGGATCGCATTGGACGCAAAGCAAAGCAGGCAGTCCAGGGTGGCCAGCGTCTGTCCGTTGACCTGCATGGGGGCGATATATTCCTGCAGATGCGCCAGCAGCTGTTCATACAGCTGTAGTTCGAGGGCGAGGATCTTTTCTTCGGCGCCGGTGATCGTCTCTTCGTATTCCTTTAGTTCAGGGGTGATATAGCGTTCGGCATTGGCCAGGGTTTGTTTGCGGATCCAGTCTGCCGGGACCTTGTTCTTATGGGCATTTGTGACTTCGAGGTAATACCCGAATACATTGTTGAACCCGATCTTCAGGGAGGAGATGCCGGACCGTCCGGCTTCTTTTTGCTGCAGCTCCACCAGGTATTCCTTGCCCCCGGAGGCGATCTTCCGAAGCCGGTCCAGCTCTTCGTTTATACCCGGGCGTATGGTATCGCCCTTGGCGGCGGCTACGGGAGGGTTGTCCACGATCGTGCAGCGGATCTTTTCCGCGATATCGGGGCAGGGGTCCAGCCGTTGATTTAGCGCCGGCAGGTATTCGCCGGAAAAGGAGGAACCTGCTTCCCTGATGCTGCCGATATGCTGGAGGGCCCTGGCGATCTGTGCCAGCTCGCGGGGATTGATCTTCCGGTTGGGGATCTTGCTGACCAGTCTTTCGATATCTCCGCAGGAGTGGATGTGTTGGGTAAGGGTGTTGCGTACTGCCGGGTCCTTGATAAAGAATTCGACGGCATCGAGCCGTTCGCGGATGCGCCGGGCTTCTTTCAGGGGCATGAGCAGCCATCTCTTCAGCAGGCGGGCGCCCATCGGGGAAACCGTATTGTCCATTATTTTCAGCAGGCTCTGTCCCTGTTCCCCTTCGTGGGGCGAGCCCAGCAGCTCCAGGTTGCGGATGGTGAACTTGTCCATCCACAGATAGTCTTCCCGGTCGATCCGCTGGAGGGAGGTGATATGCTGCAGGTGGGGATGTTCGGTATCTTTTAAATAATAGAGGATGGCTCCGGCTGCGATAAGGCCGGCCTTCATTCCTTCTACGCCGAACCCTTTGAGGGAATGTGTCTGGAAATGTTTCAGAAGCGTTTCCGTGGCGAAGGCTTCTTCGAAGATCCAGCTTTCGAGGGTATAGGTATAGAATTTTGGGCCGAAGAATTCCTTGAAGTTCTTTTGGTAGCTCCGTTGAAAAACGATCTCGGCCGGTCGTAGGGTCTGGATGAGCTTATCGGCGTATTCGGTGTTCCCTTCCGCTATGAAGAACTCACCGGTGGAGATGTCGAGGAAGGAGATGCCGAGCTGGGCTTCGGTTCCGGGGCGGGCTTCCGTAGCGGGCCAGTTGTCGGGGAAGTGGATGGCGGCGAGGAAATTATTATTATTCCCTTCCAGCAGCTTGTCATTGGTGGCTACGCCGGGGGTCACCATTTCGGTGACGCCGCGTTTTACGATTCCTTTTACCATCTTCGGATCTTCCAATTGATCGCAGATCGCGACCCGGTGGCCTGCCTTTACCAGCTTGTGGAGATAGGTATCCAGGGCATGGTAGGGGAATCCTGCCAGCTCGGAAGAGGCGGCGGCTCCATTGTTACGTTTTGTGAGCGTTATGCCCAGGACTTTGGAGGCGATGATGGCGTCTCCGCCGAATGTTTCATAGAAGTCACCTACGCGAAAAAGGAGTATGGCATCAGGATATTTTTGCTTGATCGCCCGATGCTGTTGCATAAGGGGGGTATCTGCATTGCTTTTTGCTGCCATAATAATGCGCCGGGAATGGTTTGCCGAAATATCCCATTCCCGGCGCATAGGGTTAATGTTGGGCCTTCGGCCGGTGAGCCCTTGGCTCACCAGTGACAAAAATAAGGAAGCATCGACAAACGGAGGGTCGATGCTTCCTTATGGGGATAAATTGTGGGTTTGCGTCCGGCGCCCCGATAGGGGCTCCGACGAGGTTAGAACCCGCCCCGACGGCCTTCGCCACGGGGCTTTGGCAGTTCTTTCCGAGGCAGTTTTTCATCGCGCTGGGCGGTGTTATATACGAAAGCGGCTACGATGGTCGCTATCTGTTTCAGGTCATCCGGGCTCAGGTGGTCATAGGAGTCCATATTGGTATGGTGGGTGCGGGTGCTGTATTCCATTTCATCCTGGATGAACTGGAAGGCGGGCAGACCAACCGCGTCGAAGGATTGGTGGTCGGTGCCGCCGGTATTGCTGATCGTGACCGTGGTGGCGCCGAGGTCATGGAAGGGCTGCAGCCATTGGGTAAAGATATTGCGGCAGGCTTCATTGCCCTGGAGGTAGATGCCCCGGATCTTACCGGTCCCGTTGTCGATGTTGAAATAGCCGGCGAATTTTTCATGGGCGGGCGTCAGCTGCATGGTGGCGGGATCGCCAAAGGTCTTCTTTACATAACCCCGGGAACCGAGGAGTCCTTCTTCTTCGCCGCTCCAGAGGGCGATGCGGATCGTCCGGCGGGGTTTAATGCCCAGGGTTTTCAGGATGCGCATGGCTTCCATCATGACCGTACAGCCGGCGGCGTTGTCGGTAGCGCCGGTCGCGCCGATCCAGGAGTCGAGGTGACCGCCGAGCATGACGACCTCGTCCTTGAGCTTGGGGTCTGTCCCCTTGATCTCGGCGATGACGTTGTATCCTTTTGTATCGGTGGTCTGGAAAGCTGTTTTTACATCTGCGTCCAGGCTGACGGGGGTGCCGGCTTTCAGGAGGCGGACGATGGTGTTATAATCTTCGAGTGTAATGACGATATCGAGGAAGTTGGCGGGTGAGTTGGGCTGGTAAGCGCCGCCGCCCTGGACAAAGAGCGTTCCGTCATGTCCTCTTGCCGCATCGCTGAGGATCGCCACGGCTCCTTCCTGTACGGCCATGGCTTTCAGGGCATTGAGCATAGCCGCTCCTCCCCTGTTGAATCCGCCCCGGCGGCGGCGTAGTTCGGCCGTATCAACGGGTCGCATGACGACTTTGGACATCGAGTCGAGCTTCTCGTCGGTATAGCGGGCCGCATCGGGGGTAAAGGGCTGGTTGAAGACGTCGATATGGTCGAGGATGAGGATCTTCCCGGCCAGCTTGCCTTTATACTGGTCCAGCCCGGCCGAGTCGGTCGCGCTGATCAGCAGGACGGAGGCGGATTTGGGTCCGTTGGTCCCGCCGCACCAGGCTTTGGGATAGGCGATCATGGGTTTGTAATAGGGGGCGGTGAAGGCCAGGTAGGACCGTTGCAGTTCCCAGCCTTTGCCGAATTCGCCCCAGGGGTCGAGCATAGCGCCCGTCATGCCCCAGGCGGTCAGCTGTTGTTTGGCCCAGTTGGCGGCCCGCATAAAGCCGGGAGAGGCCGTCAGGCGGTTGCCGCTGGCGTCGGTCAGGTGAAAGGCGATGTCCATTACCTGGGAGTGTTCGAGACCTTCCTGGCGGATCTTTTGGATGGTGGCGTTGTCCAGTTTTTCGTCCTGGGCCTGTAATCCTGCCGGTAGGGACAGGAGGAGGATGGATAAGACATTGAAAAGTTTTCTCATGAGCAATTTTTTTTAAAAATAAAACGATCGGGCGGGAATAGTCAAATTAAATAGGAAAAGGCCGGTATAAATGTATGAGCGGTCATTTACCTTTGCGCATGCGCAAATTGGGCATGGATGAGCTGAACCGGAAATCGGTGAATGAATTTAGGGAATCGGAGAAGACCCCGGTTGTCGTGGTGCTGGACAATATCCGGAGCATGCATAATGTGGGAAGCGTTTTTCGGACGGCGGATGCCTTTCTGTTGCGGGGGATCTGTCTGTGCGGGTATACGCCGCAGCCGCCGCACCGGGATATCCATAAGACGGCGTTGGGGGCTACGGAGACCGTCGACTGGTGGTATTTTCCTTCCGCCGCCGAGGCGGTCCGCTCGTTGAAGGAGGCAGGCTATGGGGTCTATGCCGTGGAACAAACGGAAGGTAGCGTACCTTTGCCGGAATTTTCCGCCCGGCATTCCGGGCCGCTGGCCGTCGTTTTTGGGAACGAGGTGAGCGGGGTAGGGGAAGAGGCGCTGGCCCTTTGTGATGGGAGCGTGGAGATCCCGCAATGGGGGATGAAGCATTCGTTGAATATATCGATCGCCGCGGGGATCGTGTTGTGGGAGCTTGTGCGGGGGAATGTTGCTGTTGATGATATTAAAAAAGAATTATGAGTATAGTAAAGAATTATTTGAGTTTGATCCGGTTCTCGCATACCATTTTTGCGATGCCTTTTGCGATGATCGGATTTTTTCTGGGGATGACGCAGGTAAGGACCCTGGAGGTGCCAGGTTGGGTAACCACCATTTATGCTCCGCATGCCAATGCTGCTTCTGTCGCAGGGGTTCCGCATGGACCGGTGGAGGCACTGATCCGGTTCTTACTAGTGGTTGCCTGCATGGTCTTTGCCCGAAGTGCGGCGATGGCCTTTAACCGCTGGCTGGATGTGAAATTCGATGCGTTGAACCCGAGGACGGCGATCCGGGAGATACCCAGGGGCATTATTTCAAAGGACAGCGCCCTGCGGTTTGTGATTGGCAGTTCCCTGGCGTTCGTCATTTGTACCTGGTTTATCAATCCTCTTTGTTTCGGGCTTTCTTTTGTGGCGCTGGCGGTAGTACTTGGGTACAGCTATACCAAACGATTTACTCCCCTGTGTCATCTTGTGCTTGGACTTGGTCTTTCCCTGGCGCCTATCGGCGCTTTCCTGGCGGTGACGGGTCATTTTGCGCTGTTACCTATTCTGTTCTCCTTTACCGTTATTTTTTGGGTCAGCGGGTTCGATATCATCTATGCCTTGCAAGACGAAGAATTCGATAAATCCCAAAACCTATATTCCATGCCTTCGTGGCTGGGGAAGGCCAAGGCGCTTCGCGTATCTGAATTTTTGCACCTGTTGAGTACCGCTTGTGTGATCGCGGCGGGTATATATGGTGAATTTGGGTGGTGGTATTGGGGGGGAGTCGCCATTTTTATGGGGATGCTGATCTATCAACATGCTATTGTCCGGCCGAATGACCTGAGCCGGGTCAACCTGGCCTTTATGACGGCCAATGGGATCGCAAGCGTGGTATTTGCTGCTTTTGTCATTTCCGATCTGTATTTGAAACCCAATGTTTTACCCCGGCTGCCAGGGATTATGCATTAAATAGGCATACGATATGCGCATAATTCAAAAAAATGCGTATATTTACCAAAACAGACCGCAGGTCTGTTGGCGAAGCCCGACATAAATGTAATTTGTGCCGAGGGTTATTTTCCGCCAGCAACCTGAAGGCACAAATTTTTATGAAAGAACGTTTGAATCTCACCATCGACGGGGCTTTACTGGATTCCATGAAGGCCTATGCGGTCAGCAGGCAGATGAGCGTCTCTGAGTTGGTCGAAAGCTATTTCAGGACGGTCACAAAGCCTGTGCAACGCAGGAATATATTAGACCTGGTGGATAAGCTGGAAAAGCCGGCGATCGATACAAGATCGGATCTGAAAGAGTTATTTTATAAGGAGCAAGGGGGGAAGTATGGCTTTTAGGATCTTCCTGGATGCGAA
>DASYBV010000010.1:0-3589 GCA_036500545.1 Puia sp.
CATACCCGGTCCGGGCCCGCATAGCTTTACTTCCGACCGGTACCAGTATCTGAACGGTCATATATATTCCATTGGGGGATCTGTCAATGATCCGGTTGTCCAGCCCGCTTTCCGGGTATACAATAATGGGGATATAACAGCGGGGACCACTATGGACCGAAGCGTCAATACACAGGCGCAACTAGGATTACGGTATTATGCCAAATCGGGGATCCTGCAGATCGGCGCATCCGACCGGGTAGATACTACACAAAACCCTATTGTGTATGGTCATTGGCTTAACTCCGGGATCATCCTCAATAGCGATGACTCCAACACGATAAAGGGGAAATTTATGAATACGGTATTCGCGGGCGATATAAACAAGTATGATTCGGGGAACCGGACGGAAAATTGCTTTATTGCCTCGGAAAACTCGCATTTTTTTAGTACGATGGGCTCTATGATCCGGACCTTGATAGGAGGATGGGGTCTCCAGATCTCGTCAGGCGTCGATGCGAGCGTCATCACCGGCCAGGTGCACACGATCTCCAAGCCTATAGAATCGATTGCGCTTAGCGGGCTTGGTAATGTGACACAGGATTCGGCTGCTTCTTCTTTGATAGGGGGCGCTCACAATAAATTTGGCGGTCTGGGGCAGTTTGTAGCCGGGGAGTACCTGGTAAACCGAACCCCGAACGGTGCGGTGCTTGGTAACAGCAATGTGGATTTTACCACCTTGAATTATACGGGCCTGCAAGGGACAAACGTCACGGGGATTGCCGGCTATCCTCTTTTTGCGCTTGGGAATGCGGCGGCCAATGATGGGTCGGGCCATTCCAATGCGGTTACCGTCTTATACAACGGTCGGACGCAGATCAATACGACGGGTCATACGAGTACCCTGGCGCAGACGGACGTTACGCCAAAGGCGGCGTTGGAAGTGGTCAGCACCAACAGCGGGGTACTCCTGCCAAAGCTGACCAATGCACAGCGAAATGCCATCGTCAGCGGGGATCTGCAGAATGGTCTATTGCTATACAATACGGATTCCAGCGTTTTCCAGTACTATAACGGCAGCGCCTGGACCTCGGTCGGCAGTGGTGGTACGGGCGGCTCGGGCCGGTGGCAGTTTGCCAGTGGAGTGCAGTATGATACTGTCGATAACATTGCCATCGGGACAAGCGATCCGCAAGGGTACAAACTGGCCGTAAACGGTACAGCCATCTTTACCAAGGTCCGGGTCAAGACGGCGGGCACCTGGCCGGATTATGTATTCAAGAAGGGGTTTGTGCTGCCGGGTCTGGCAGAGCTTGAACGATACGTTGCGACGTATAAACACCTGCCGGGCATCGTTTCCGAAGGCGAGGTACGGAAAAACGGGATCGATTTGGGTGATCATGCGGCGGCCGTATTGCAGAAGGTGGAAGAGCTGACCTTGTACCTGATCGATGAGAATAAAAAGTTGAAGGAGCAAAACAAACAGATCGAGCAACAGCACAAAGAGCTTGAGCAGGAAAGAACCCGGCTGGAACAGCAACAGCAGGAGATCGACGAGCTTAAGAAACTGATCCGGAAGGAAAAATAAATTCCCATCAATACCATTGATGTATGCAGTATACTGTGATCCATAAATTGTTACCGGCCGTTTTGCTGATGCTGGTTTTGCCCGCAGCCGGCTGGGCCCAGTCCTTGTCCAACAAGCCCGTCACCACCACGCAGGTCCCGGCTCCGGACAGTACGGTGGCGGCTACGCCATCGGGATATACCGTGGGCGGAGTCTCTCCCCTCGTCAACTATGTTCGGGAGCGGGATGCTATGGGGAGGATAACGGACAGCGCCCTGTTTGACAGTGCGGGCTATGTAGATGTCAAGGAGACGACCCATTATTTTGATGGATTAGGCCGGCCGTTACAAACCGTCAACCGGCAGATCACTCCCGGCAGCAGTCCGGTGGATATGGTCACGCCGGTGGTCTATGATCCCTTTGGTCGGGAGGTATACAAATATCTGCCTTATGTGGCCTCGACGGGGAATACAACAGATGGGAGGCTCAAACAGGATCCTTTTACCGATCAAAAGAATTTCTATCAGAATATCTATCCTGCCGAGCAGCCTGCGTATACAGGGGAGCAGGTATATTACGGGCAGACGAATTATGAGGCTTCTCCGCTCAACCGCCCTTTGAAAACCCTGGCGCCTGGTAATAGCTGGGCGGGCAGCGGCCATGGCGTGTCCATGCAATACCTGGTGAATAATAGTTCCGACAGCGTCACTATCTGGAATATTGCCAGCGATACGCTAAGCTATATCAATAACGACATCACCACCAATATCCCAACCACGGCTGGTTACTATGCTGCCGGTCAATTGTACAAGAATGTAACTATTGGCGAGCAGGGGCATGCCGTGGTAGAATACAAGGACAAGGATGGGCTGGTGATCCTGAAGAAAGTACAGGCGGGGGACGTGGCTACAGACTTTTCCGGTTATGTCGGCTGGCTTAGTACCTATTATGTGTATGATGAACTGAATCAACTGCGTTTTGTCCTGTCGCCAAAGGCTGTAACCATCGCCTACGGCAATAGCTGGAATCTATCGACCGACACTACTACCACCCAAGAACTTTGTTTCCGGTATGAATATGATGGACGTCGTCGGATGCTGGCCAAAAAGGTGCCGGGTGCGGGCTGGGTCTATATGGTGTATGATCAGCGGGACCGGATGGCTTATTCGCAGGATGTCAATATGCGGGGACGTAGTCAATGGATGGCTACTTTGTATGATGGGCAGAACCGGTCTGTTGCTACGGGTATGATCACTTATTCGGGTAACCGAAGCCAGTTGCAGCAATATGTGGATGCCAACTCGGGCGGGGACGGGCCGGGTAGCGATCTGTCCATATCCGGCACCTCTCTCGTATCTCCTCCGCAGAGCCTGGATCTGTCTGGTCTGGAGAATGGCGACCAGCAGGCGCTGAACCTGATCACTCTGGACAATGGTTTTGATACGCCCGATACCGTGAATTTTACCGCCGAGATCGTGCCTTCTTCCAATATGGGGGTCCCCTTTACGAATACGCTTCAGGTGGTAGGTAATGCCCAACCCTCGGGGAGTAATTTTATCGGGTTGACGATGACCTTTTATGATGAGTACAGCAATACGCCCGACAAACAATATACGACCACCTATAACAGCCTGTTGGACGCTGGCACAAACCAGCATGTGGAAACGATCCCAACTGCTGCCGATCAGCAGGCCGTACAGACCATCGGACTCGTCACCGGTAGCAAGGTGCGGGTGATCGAGGACCCCTCCGATCTGACCAAAGGGAATTGGCTGGCGGCGGCTACCTTTTACGATGACCGCGTGCGCACCATCCAGACGCAAAGCGACAACTATAAGGGCGGTCAGGATACCGTAACCAACCTGTATAACTTTACCGGACAGGTCGTGACGTCCTATCTGGCGCATGCCGACCCCGTAGCTTCGATCAACAACAATACCCGGATCAAGACCAACCTGAACTATGATCATGCCAACCGGTTGCTGCAGGTGTATAAGACGATCAATGATGCCGACAGTACCAGGCGGCTGATCGCCCAGCATA
>DASYBV010000011.1:0-111282 GCA_036500545.1 Puia sp.
GTTTCGGACTGCTTGAGCGCAAACACGATCTGCGCCTCACTGAATTTTGACTTCTTCATGGGGGTAATTTCACGTTTAAGTTATGAATATTTACCCCGAAATTTCCAACCTATTTTGCTTCAGTTTTGTGGGGAGAGATCATATTTTAACCCATTTTATTAAAAATGGTTAACTTTCCGGTATGGGAAAAGCAAAGAAGAAATCCCCTGCTAAGAAGAAAGCCGCTACCAAAGAAAAGCCCCTCCACTTGGATATGAGCTTTGAAGAAGCTATACGTTTATCCATTCAAACGAAAGTCCCCAAGAAGAAGAAATAAAAAAACCGCCCACTTCAGAGGGCGGCTTCGTAACGATTGTATTTTGCTACTAATTAGGTCAGAGATACCTTGCAAATATCCTGAGATTTCGGAGCCAGAACCTTGGTTCTGATTGACCACAACCGTATAGAAATACGGGTCATAGACCTGTGGTCGTCGTTTTTGCTCTGTTCTAAACCTTCTTTATATCGAGACGTGATAGTAAAAGAAAAAGGCGCAGGCCCTCATCTTATCGTCTTGGAGGCCGTCGAAAGCCCTGAGAACGAATAAGAGAGAGCCCACGCCAAGACGTGAGCCCTTCACTTTTCATTCTGTTCTCATTGAAATTTCGACGTTTCCAAGACAGAAATCAAAGCGAATTGCTTCAATATTTTGAAGAATCGCAAATTAAGAATAAAACAGTAGCCCACGGAAGTGGGCCGCCGGTACTAACCAAAGTACCTTAACCATTAAACCTTATCCCTTGAAAACGCTAAGATAAGTAAAAGTCCTACACAATGTTCGGTTATAACCGAACTAAATTTTCCCGGCAATGCTTGAATTTCGCCTAATGGATCACGGCCGGGAGCAGAAAATAATGAACGATTTCGGCGAAAAGTTGAAAAAAATTCGAACGGAGAGGAAAATAAGTCTCCGCACGCTCGGAGATATTGCAGACATGGACTTCGGAAATATCAATGAAATCGAAAACGGTAAGATCAATCCCTCACTAACGACTATAGTTAGCCTCGCCGAGGCGTTGGGCATACAGCCATCCGACTTTTTTAACCATCATAAGTAAGTAAAAAATTATCCACACAGTCAGCAGATAGTGCGAAATCAGTGGATAAAATACGGAAGGGCGTCCTCATATTTGAGGTAAATTGCGATGCGCCTTAATGCGGAAACCCCAGCGGCAAACTGGGGTTCCTAAAATCCAGAGAGGATCGAATAGTTTCAGGGCAAATATAAGTCAATCTCCCCATTCGATTCTCTCCCGATCCATCAAGGTTACCAACAACTTTTTCATCATTTTTCAGTGCGGTTTTTAACCGTATTGGGGAAGGTATAAAATAACCCCGGCAGAAGTGTCACCTTCTGCCGGGTAGTGTAAAGGCCGCGCACTGAAAATTCGGCCCCCATTTCTTCATGGACAAATCATACAAAATGTCTAAGAAAGGAACAACAAAACAGGTAAACATATCGGCCGTTACCGGCCAGTATGTAACCGGGCAGTACGCTCAAACGCACCCGGCTACCACTGTAAAGCTGACTGTAAAGAAGGGTAAATAAGCTTATTTACTCTTAAAACCAGCCAAGATCCTACCCCCCTAACAAAGAGGGTGGGATCTTTTATTTTTATGCAATTATAATACCTTTTGCTTGGAAAAGTTTAGTTGGCGGGGAACAATTGTCGTCGAAAATAGCCGCATATCATATTTTAAATATTTATTATTCGACTTTGTCGTTATATAGCGGCATTTTACCCTTTACTCTTAGGTATTATCATATTCTTTTTTCTTCCATGTGATAAAATTTTAATAACAAAAATTAAACGTAAGTATAAGTAATTGAACTACTTGCGTAGGGGTAAAGTGCTATATTGTCGCCATTTCCTAAAAGTACAAAATCCCCTAGAGGCATTAAAATTAAATTGGAGATACAAAGGTGGAGCGAAAAGCAGGAGGCCGTAAAGGGGCTTAAAATGGCTGGGGATAAAAGGCATCTTCTCTCCTACCCTGCCAAAAGTACAGGCATCGGATGGGCAAAAAAAAGGCTGTCTCCGGATAGAGACAGCCTCACTATTTTTCTTTCGGACCAACCGGCGGCCGGGGGATCTACTCCGCCAGCTTGAGCTCTTTGGTCCGTAGTTCCTCCAGTTTCTTCTTTCCATAGGTTATCCGGGTAATGACCACGAACAACACCGGCACGATAAAGATCGCGAGGCTGGTAGCCGCGAGCATCCCGCCCAACACCGTCCATCCGATGGTATTACGGGCGACCGAGCTGGCGCCGGATGCCAATGCCAGGGGCAGTACCCCCAGCAGGAAGGCGATGGAGGTCATCAGGATCGGCCGGAGACGGAGCTTAACGGCGTCCAGGGTGGCGGGCACGACCCCCATCCCCCGGTCAACCCGTTCCTTGGCAAATTCCACGATCAGGATCGCATTCTTTGCCGACAGACCGATCAGGGTGATCAACCCGATCTGGGCATAGACGTTATTGGTCAGCCGTGGGATCAGCGTCAGGGTGAGGATGGCGCCAAAGACGCCGATCGGCACCGCCAGCAGTACCGAAAATGGTACCGACCAGCTTTCGTACAGGGCCGCGAGGAAGAGAAAAACGAATATAATAGAGAGGGCAAAGATATAGACGGCGCTGTTCCCCGACTTGATCTCCTGGAGGCTAAGACCGGAGAACTCGTATCCATATCCTTCCGGCAGGACCTTTGCCGCAGCCCGTTGCAGGGCCACGATGGCCTGGCCGCTGCTGAAGCCTTGTTTGGCGCTGCCATCCACTTCCGCGCTTCGGAATATGTTGAAGTGGGATATTAGCGGAGCGCTTTCCGTCAATTTATACGACACCACGGTGCTCAGGGGGATCATTTCCCCGGCACTATTCTTTACATAATAATGGTTGATATTGCTGATATCGTTGCGGAGGTTTGTATCGGCCTGGGCGACCACATAGAAATTCCTTCCGTAAATGGTCAGCTGGTTGATATAGGTACTGCCCATATACATCTGCATGGTATTATATACGTCGGCCAGGTTGAGCCCGAGTTTTTTCGCCTTTTCCCGGTCCACATCCACCTCGTAACCGGGGGTATGGGCGCTGAAGAAGGTAAAGGCGCCGGCGACCTCCGGTTGTTTGTTCGCCTCGGCCACAAAGTTATTGACCACCCGTTCGAAGGTCTTTATATCGTCATTGGACTGCCGCTGCTCCACCTGGATGCTGAAACCGCCGGCATTACCCAGACCCGGGATGGCCGGGGGCGGGATTACGACGATCTTGGCTTCTTTGATCTGAGAGAAGCGTTTGTTTAGTTCCGCGATGACGCCCATCAGCTGCAGGGATTTCTCTTTCCGTTCGTCCCAGGGTTTGAGCTGCATAAAAATGGTGCCGCTATTGGACTTGGAGCCGCCGGTCAATACGTTCAGACCGCCAAGGGCGGCGGTATGAAATACTCCGGGGGTGCTTTGAGCGAGTTTCATCATGGAATCCAGTACATTCAATGACCGCGTGGTAGACCCTGCCTCGGGGATCTCATAGGACACATATACGCGTCCCTCGTCCTCCGTGGGGATAAACCCGGTGGGCTTGCTTTTGAATAAAAGATAGTCTCCCGCCATGATACAGGCCAGCAGTACCAGTACCAGGGGCGCACGTTTTATCCAGCCTTTTACGCCGAGGGTATACCGGAGGCTGAACCGCCGGAATCCCTCATTGAACTTATAGAATACCTTATTGATGCCCCTGGAGTCTTTGTTGAGATGTTGCGGTTTTAGCAGGATCATACACAAGGCCGGGGTCAGCGACAAGGCGACAAAGGCCGAGATAAGCACCGAGATGGCGATGGTGATGGCGAACTGCTGATAGAGACGACCGACAAGCCCGGGTATAAATCCAACCGGTACGAATACGGCCGCCAGGATCAGGGCGATGGCGATAACCGGCCCGGAGATATCCGCAATGGCCCGGGCGGTGGCTTCCTTCGCAGACAGATGTTCCGTATCGATATAATGCTGGACGGCTTCCACCACCACGATGGCGTCATCCACCACGATACCGATGGCCAGTACGAAGCCGAACATGGTCAGGGTATTGATGGTAAAGCCCAGGGGGATGAAGAAGATAAAGGTCCCGATGATGGCCACGGGTATGGCCAGTACGGGGATCAGCGTAGACCGCCAGTTCTGTAAGAAGATAAAGACGACGATCGTCACGAGCAACAGGGCGATCAGCAGCGTATCGACCACATCGGCGATCGACACCTTTACCACCGAAACGGATTCGAAGGGCACCACATAATTCACATCGACCGGGAAATACTTCTTTTGTTCGTCCATCGCCTTGTATACCCCTTCTGCCGTCGCCAGTGCATTGCTACCCGGCGCCTGGTAGACCAGCAGGTAGGAGGCTCTTTTACCGTCGACAAAGGAGTTGCTGGTATAGCTCACTTTACCCAGTTGGATCCGGGCCACATCTTTCAGGTAGACGATCGAGTTCTGTGCCGGATTGGAGCGGATGATGATATCGCCGAATTGTTTCTCCGTCGTCAGCCGGCTGTTGGTGAATACGGTGAACTCAAAGGCAGCGGAAGAGTTTTGCGGAGGCGATGCGACCGAGCCGGCTGCTACCTGGAGGTTTTGCTCGTTGATGGCGTTCTGTATGTCATTATACGTTAGTCCCAGCTGCGCCAGCTTGTCCGTTTGCAGCCAGATCCGCATACTGAAGTTATCTGCGCGGCTGAATACGTCACCTACCCCGGGTACCCGCAGCAAGGCGTCCCTTACATAGATATTGGCATAGTTGTCCATGAAGGGGACGCTATGGGTCCCGTTTGGAGAATACATGGCCACCAGCATCAGGATCGCGGGGTTACGCTTGAGCGTGGTGATCCCCAGCTTCTGGACCTGGGCCGGTAATGTCGGCGTAGCGATGCCCACCCGGTTTTGGATATCCAGCGCCACGATATTGGGATCGGCGCCTATATTAAGGGTTGCCGTGATCTGGGAGTTACCGTTATTGGCGCTGTTACTCTGCATATAGGCGATGCCCGGTACCCCGTTGACCTGTGTTTCGATCGCGGTGGTCGTGGTCTGTTCTACGGTCTGGGCGTCGGCGCCGGTAAAGTTGCTGGTGATCTGTACCGTCGGCGGCGTGATATCCGGGTACTGGCTGATGGGCATATTCAGGATCGCCAGTGTCCCCACGAGCAGGATCACGAGGGATATGACGATAGCTGTTACGGGCCTTCTAAGAAATATATTTGAAGAATTCATATTGTGCTAATTTTTAAAGATCCTATCCTCTGGTCTTATTATTTTGCGGCAGGGGAACCGCCACCTGCGGCGGCCTTGGGCGCTCCTACCTGGATGGCCGAACTATCCCTCAATTTCTGCACGCCTTCGACCACCACCTTATCTCCTTCCTTCAAACCATTGCGTACGACCACCCTGTCGTTGACATGGGTGCCGAGGCTGACCTTACGCTGGAGGGCATGTCCTTCCTCCGCTACAAACACAAAATATTCACCCAGCTGTTCTACCACCGCCTTGTAAGGGATCAGCAGGCTGCTGTCGCCCGCATCGTGTTTGACGCGGACATTGGTGGTGACACCGGGGATCAATTCGCCCTTTGCATTGGGGAAGGTAAGCCGCACCTTTATGGTGCCCGTCTGCGGATCGACCGACCGGTCGATCAGGTAGATCTGTCCCGGGTAGGGATAAATGGAATTATCCGGAAGAAGGACCGTAAAGACCGAGTCTTTTGGTTTCGTCCCTTTTTGCAGGTAACGGGCGAATTTGATGATGTCCGACTGATCGACGGCTATATCGACGGCCATGGGGTTGTCGGAGGAAACCGTATTGAGCAGGGTCTGGGGATAGACACCCGTCCCGATCTTTACCTGTGAGATACCGATCGTTCCGTCAAAAGGAGCAGAAATTGTTGAATATTTCAGATTGGTCTGTACGCTGACGACATTTGCCTGTGCCGCCTCTACCTGCCGCTTATTGGCTTCCAGGTCGGCGATCTGGTGGTCCAGCGTCTGTTTGGCGATGGCGTCCTGTTTGGCCAGTTCCTGGTAGCGGTCCGCATCCTGCTGGGACTTTGCCAGGTTGGCCTTGGCGACATTCAGGTTGGCGATGGCCTGCTCGACGGCGGCCTTGTATTGCTGCTGGTCTATTTCATACAGCCGCTGTCCTTTTGTGACACGCTGTCCGTCCTTGAAATAAATACCGATTATGTTCCCGGATACCTGGGGTTTGATATCCACCTGGTTCAATGGCGTCACGGTGGCGGGCCAGGTGTCAAAATAAGTGGCGTTGCCCGGCTGTACGGCGTATACTGCCACGGCAGTGGGCGGGGGCGCCTGCGGAGCTGCCTGTTTGCTCCCGCAGGATGCCAGGCTAAGGCTAAAAACGACCGACATAAAACCAATCCATTGTGTACTATTTCTCATATAAAAAGATAATTTATCCATGGTAATTATATAATTGTGTTGTCCCTAGTATTTTACTGTCCCCAGTGCCTTTTGAACATCCAGCTTGCTGCTCAGTACCTGGAACAGCGCATCGCTGTAATTGGATTGCGCCGTCCGCAGATCGGTCTCCGCGGTGATCAGCTCCAGGTAGGCCTTTATGCCCGACCGGTATTGCAGCTCGATGGTGTTGAAGACATCCCTTGCCAGGTTGAGGTTCTCCTTCAGCACGATATAGTTGTTGAGATTGCTTTTGTATGTGGCCAGGGCCTGGGCATATTGCGTGCTGATGGCATTCTGCAGGTTCACCACATCCCAGTCGATACGGGTAAGCTGCAGTTCCGCGATCCGGATATTCTGGGTTCGTTTGGTGCCCTGGAAGATGGGAAGGCTCAGCTGGACGCCGGCATAGGAGTTGGGGAAATTATTGGTGTATAGATTGGAGAAGCGGGGATTCAGATAATTCATGTTGTATCCCGCGCCGGCCGTCAGGGACGGTATATAGGCCCATTTATTATATTGTATATCGGACAGCTGCAGGCGCCGTGTCGTCATCAGCTGCTGGTATTCGATCCTTTTTGTGTAATCGACGGAGGCCGTTGTATCGATATAGGCATCCCCTTCCATTTGCGTGCTGTCATAGGCAAGATGAATAGAATCCTTTCCGGTATATCCCATCAGCTGCCGGAGGATCGCATAATTCGCCTTCAATGCTTCTTCGTTCGTCTTTCGCTGTGCCTTGGAATTATTCAGGGAGATGGTGGCGCGTTTATAGTCCGTCTTATCCACCAGGCCGCCCTGGTATTGGTTATAGGTGTCCTTCAGGTTACGCTCCAGCCGCCGGATATCATCATCCAGCACTTCGATCTGTTTCTGTGTCAGCAACACATTATAGAACGCCTTGCCGACATTGACGGCCACATCGATCTTATCGCTGACCGTCATCTGGCGGATCTGGAGGCGGACGTCGTTCTTTGTACGTGCGGCCAATAGGACATCGCGGTTGAAAAGGGTCTGGGAAAGCCCAAGACCGACCGTCGATACGTTATAGGTCCCGCTGGGGGTATAGGCGCCGTTAAAGGCGATCTGCTGCAGCTGGAAGTTATTCTGGTAGCTGGCATTCAGTCCCAGCTGGGGATACCAGTCGGCCAGCTTGCTTTTGATCTCCCGGTCGGTGATCTGTTCATCCAGCATGGCTTGCTGGACCAGCGGATAATGTTTCAGGGCATACTGTACACAGGCCTGCAGGGTTGCATCGGGAGATAAAGTATCAGAGACCTTCTGGGCGCCGGCAGAGAGAGAGACAACGATAAATCCAATGCTGACGACTACTACGTAAAATATCTTCTTCATAATATGTATGCTATAGATTATACAACTACAGAATAAAATCCCCTTCCATCACCGATCCCACACTTTAATAAAGGGCACAAAGTTAAACAAACGTTTGAATTAAACAAACGTTTAATCAATTTATAATAAGAGATATGTAAGCATATTATTATCAATACTTTATGAAATATCCTTTTCAAAAATTCGTTATTCTTTCTACCTTTGTCCTTTAATTCAGCACTATGTCAACCCATACTATCCTTGGTGCAGGCGGCGTGATCGCCGATACGCTCACCAGTGAATTGACCGGCCGGCAGATCCCCGTCCGGCTTGTATCCCGTCATCCGGCTGCCCGGAAGGGCGTTACCACGGTGGCGGCCGATCTTACCGATCCCGTACAAACCCTGGAAGCGATCCGGGGCGCCTCGATCGTCTATTGCTGTGTCGGGTTGAAATATGACTATGCCGTCTGGCGCCGGCAGTGGCCCCGTATCATCGACAATACAATCGAAGCCTGTAAAAAGACGAAGGCAAAGCTGATCTTTTTTGACAATGTCTATATGTACGGAGAGACGGAGGGGGCCATGACGGAAGAAACCCCCTATGACCCTTCCAGCCGCAAGGGGGACCTCCGGGCAAGGATGGCCACGCAGCTGATGAGCGAGGTCCGCAAAGGCAATATAACGGCCACCATCGCCCGCGCCGCAGATTTTTACGGCCCGGGGGCCGGCCATACCGGCATACCCAACCTGCTCGTGTTCCAGCGACTGCAGAAAGATCAAAGAGCACAATGGCTGGTGAACGCAACGGTCCGGCATTCGTTCACCTATACGCCGGACGCAGCAAAGGCCCTGTACCTGCTGGCCAGCAACGAAAATTCCTGGAACCAGGCATGGCATTTACCGACGGCATCGGCCCCTCTTACCGGAGAGGAATGGATAGAACGGGCAGCAATCACCCTGGGTAAAGATCCCCGCTATACCGTACTCTCCAAATGGATGATCCGGTTGGGCGGTCTGTTTGACAAGACTACGGCAGAGCTGTATGAAATGCTTTATCAATACGGGTCCGACTATATCTTCGACAGCTCGAAGTTTGAAAAAGCCTTCCAATTCCAGCCTACTTCCTACGAAGAGGGTATAAAAGCGACAGCCAATGCGTATAGGAACGACACTGGCTTCTAATGCTGTAAAAGGGTCTCAGGTAAACAAATCAAAAACGGGCTTCCCGCGGTACGAAGTAAAAACAGGTCAGGTACAAGACGACCAGGAGTAAACGCCCCGAAAAGCTACCAAAATAAACTCAATAAAAAAAAAATAGTTGACCGGGTCCGGGAACGTTTCCGTAATTAATTTATCGTTGTAAATAAGGATGGATTAATTTGTCCTTTATGAACCGTCTCCACACAACGATCGCTGCCGCCGGCCTCTTTTTATCCCTGGTCCTGACGGCGCCCTGTCTCCGGGCGCAGACCGATGCTCCCGTCCCTGATAAGGATCCCGGTAAAGATATTTCCTGGTACATCCATCATGCTCCCTTTTCCATGCCGGATGTCGTACAGCCTTCCTTTCCGGAGAAGCGTTTCCTGCTTTCCGATTTTGGGGCAAAGGGGGACGGCAGCTTTCTGAACACGGAGGCCTTTGCCAGGGCGATACGGGCCTGTTCCGCGGCCGGTGGCGGCCGGGTGGTCGTGCCGGCGGGACGCTGGCTCACGGGTCCCATAGAGCTGCAAAGCCATGTCGATCTTCATCTCGAACAGGGAGCCCTGGTCCTGTTTACAAAAGACCATACCCAATACCCCCTCCTCCAATCGCATAGCGGAGGTTCCGTGATCGTCGCCTCCCCCGTCTACGGACATGACCTGGAAGACATCGCCATCACCGGAGAGGGCACGCTGGACGGCGCGGGCGAGACCTGGCGTCCGGTCAAAAAAAGCAAGACCACCGATGCCCAGTGGAAAGAATTGATGGCTACACCGGGAAGCGTGCTAAGCAGCGACGGCCAGATCTGGTGGCCCAGCCGCGAGGCGCGGGATGGCGAGTCCTTTTTAAAGGACCTGAAAAAGAAGAACGAACATCCATCCGCCGACGACTATCTTCCTGCGCGGGACTTTTTACGGCCTTATATGGTCTACCTGGTGAATTGCAAACGGGTGTTGCTAAAGGGGGTGACGATCCGCAACTCGCCGAAGTTTGTCTTTTACCCGAATAACTGCTCGGACCTGACGATGGACCATGTCAATATCTTTAATGAATGGTGGGCGCAGAACGGCGACGGCATCGATATCAGCGCCTGTAAGAAGGTAATGATCTATAGATGTACGGTGAGCGCCGGCGACGACGGGATCTGTATGAAATCCAGCGGGGCCAGGCCAGGGGGCGCCGCCCTGGAAGACGTGATCGTTGCGGGCTGTACGGTCTATCGCGCCCATGGCGGCTTTGTGCTCGGCAGCAATACCGACGGCGGCATGCACGATATCTTTGTCAGCGATTGTCTGTTCTCCGGTACGGATGTGGGGCTCCGGTTCAAGAGCAATATGGGACGCGGCGGTCTGGTCAACGAGATCTTTATCCGGGATATCACGATGCACAATATCGTCAACGAGGCCGTGCTCTTTGACACCTATTATGAGGACCAGCAGGCGGGTACCACAAAGGATCCGAATAGATCAAAACCCGAGGACAAGACCCCGGAGTTCCGCGACTTTCATATCAGCGGGATCGTCTGTAATGGCGCCAAAACGGCTATTTCCATCACGGGTCTGCCGCAGATGCCGGTCAGCCGGATCGCCTTCGACAGTATAGAGATCCATTCGATCAAGGGATTGGTAGCCACACAGGCCAAAGACATCGATCTGCATGATGTAAGGTTGATCACCCGGGAGCAACCGGTCTACCAGACGGATAAGACGGCGGAGGTACATATCCGTTAATGATGGATCCGGTAATAGGCCCTTTGCAGGTTGATCTTCCCGGCAGGGGCTACGATCAGCGGCAGCTTCTCGACAATGGTCTCGCTGGAATCCAGGCCAAACGCCTTTTCTTCTGCCAGGGCCAGTTTCTTCATGCTGAAATACGTATTCAGGATAAACCCGTCCCGCACGGAAAACTCGTTGTCATAGGAAAGGAATTTTTCCAGGATGACAAAACGGAAGTCCTCTGCGATATTATGTTTCTTCAGGGAAGGAAAACGGCTCACCACATCCAGCTCCTTATTGCCGATCATTTCCATGACGACCTTGCGGAACATCAGGCTCACGCGCTGCTGGACGCGGAAACCAAGGCGGAACTCTACCCGGATGACCTTATCGTTCTTCAATTCTTCCACGCCATATTCCATGGTGTAGGGCTCATCGGTCCGTTCGATATGGACAAACCAGTACACATCCGCTCGTTTGGGGTTATGGCTGAAAATGGAATAGAGGATCTTTTCCTCGATCTGCGTGGGCCGGTTGGCCTTTGTGAGATATATCAGATGCGTGGAGAACTTGGGGACCGATTCGTCCTTGCTCAGGGCTTCCAGTAAAGGAAGATGCTCGCCAAGATCGATAAAATTCAGGAACCGGTTGTTGATCTTCCGTGCATGATACCAGATATACATGGTCGAGATAAGTCCGATCTCGAACACGAGGAAGAAAAGACGCTTGACGATCTTTATGGCATTGGCGATAAAAAAGGAAAATTCGACGCTGATAAAGACGACGAGGATGGGGACCACCAGCCATAACGATAAATGTTTTACCCGGCGTAAAAAATAATACATCAGGATGGTCGTCATTAGCATGGCCACGGTAATCGAAAAGCCATAGGCCGCCGTCATGTTTTCCACGGTCCTGAAATAAAGGACGACCAGGAAACAGCCCAGGCAAAGGATCCAGTTTATGCTGGGAATATAGATCTGCCCCCGTATGGACGTCGGAAATTTTACTGTGACCTTTGGCCAGAAATTGAGACTGATGGCTTCATTGATAAGGGTAAAACTTCCGCTGATCAGGGCCTGGCTGGCAATAATGGAGGCAGCCGTAGCAATGAGGATACTCGGTAACAGGAACCAATGGGGCACGATCGCAAAAAAGGGATTGATGCTCCCCAGATTTGATCTGTGCTGCAATAGCACCCAGGCTCCCTGGCCCAGATAATTTAATACCAGGGAGGTCTTTACAAAGATCCAGCTTACCTGTATATTCTTCCGCCCGCAATGACCCAGGTCCGAATACAATGCCTCCGCCCCCGTCGTACAAAGAAAGACGGCCCCCAGCAGCCAGAAGCCTTTTGGATGACGGGTCAGCAGCTCAAACCCATAATGAGGGCTCAGGGCTTTTAGTATGACGGGGTAGTGTATGATCTGGCTTAGTCCCAGGATCGCCAGCATGGAAAACCAGATAAACATGATCGGCCCGAACGAACCACCCACGACCTTTGTTCCAAAACGCTGAAAAACGAATAGCAGCAACAGGATCACCAGCACCAGCTCCACCACAAGATTGTTCCCCGGCACAATCGTCGTCTCCAGTCCTTTAACCAGGTTCAATCCTTCGATGGCCGAGGTCACCGAAATGGGCGGGGTGATGATCCCGTCGGCCAGCAGGGTACCCGCACCGATAATGGCCGGGTAGACCAGTTTCTTGCCATAGCGGCGTACCAGCGCATACAAGGAGAAGACGCCTCCTTCTCCTTTGTTATCGGCCTGGAGGGTTATAAAAACGTATTTGAAAGTAGTTTGCAGGGTGAGGGTCCAGAAAACACAGGATATGGCCCCGAGGACCAATTCCTCCGTCACTTTGCCTCCTTCGTTCAGGATGGTCTGGAAAGTATAGAGGGGGGAAGTACCGATGTCGCCGAAAATAATCCCTAATGTAATGAGTAGCCCTGCGGTAGTGATTCTTTTTGAATGGCTGAGATCCATAGATGCCGGATTGGCGCAAAAAATGTACCTATCTGTTTTACAGCACAAAACATCGGCAGGGAGTGAAAATCACCACTCCAAAATGAAAAAACCATTCCGAAATGGAAGGACGATCAAACGCCCAGGTCCTTCCGGTCCTGGCTGTGGGAGCGGATCATCTCTGCATAGGTCTGTTTTTTCAGCATGGCATCGACGACCCGTGCAATACGCCGGGCGCGGGTCTCGGGTGTTTTGGCCGATTTGATCCAGTTGCCGAAATAATTCTGGTAGGATTTTGGCAAGTCGGCGAAATAGTCGCGGGCGCGGGGCTCATCTGCCAGACATTCCAGCAGTTCCTTTGGCGGCTCGATGGGCTTCTTGTCCACATCCAGCTCCACCTCCAGGGAATCTCCTTTCTTTTTGCGAAGGATCTTCCGTGTGGCCGCCTTCAGGGGCATGATAAAATTCCCCTCTCCCATCGGCAGCAGGGCCACGCTTTTTATAGGATGCTCGTCCAGTCTTCCTTTTACACGGAAGGACTTCTTGTTCCCGGGCAGCAGCTGCTGTGCCAGTTTTGCGGGGATATTGATATAGGACCAGCCGGTCTTTTCTCCCTGTTCGGCAAATTGCAATATGGTCGTCCTGAAACGGATCAATAGAAACGTCCCTCCTTTTCGATCACGCGGTATTTTTTTGAAAAGAAATCATCTACGGTCTTATTGAACAGCGCGCTGTACACGACGGGGGTGCTATGACCCGAGTTTGGCAGGATCCAGAGATACGATTGAGGGATGCTGTGTGCGATGAGCATGGTATGTTCCGGACGGATCACGTCATGATCGCCCCCGATCACCAGGGCGGGGCACCGGACCTTTTGCAGGTCGCCGGCAGGGATGTTCGGCTGATCACAGAGGAGGCGCAGCAGCTTGAAATTATTTTTCTCCTGTGGGGTCTTATTTGTTTTCTGTTTCAGGCTGGCATATGCGGGACGGACCATGTCCCAGACCTCCTGGAAAACGGCCGCCGTGTCCGCCCATAGATTGGCTCCCGTCACGGCCAGCTTCTTTACTTTCTCCGGGTGCCGCATCGCCAGCAGCAGGCCATTGATCCCGCCGTCGCTCCAGCCGATCACGAAGGCGCTGTCGACATGCAGCTGATCCAGCAGGGCGGCCAGGTCATCGGCCATCATTTCATAGGTAAGGGAATCGCCCGGGTCCGCGGACTTGCCCTGTGCCCGGCTATCGGCGATGATCACCTTGTATTTTGCGGAGAAATAGGGGATGTTGGCCGCAAAATTATTGATCGATCCTCCGTTGCCGTGGATGATCAGTACCGGCTGTCCCTCTCCGTATGTTTCGCAATACATTTTAAACCCACGGATCGGGTAATACTTACCGGCGGCGGGGTTGTTCCCGTATGGGATGGCGGCATTCTGCCCGAAGGAGAGAAGGGACACGCCGATCATCATCCCGAGTAAGATGATATTTTTCATGCCTCAATATAAATAAAAAAACCCGGGCACTGCCCGGGTTGCTATCAAAAAACATCGTTATACTTTTGCGGTTGCTTTTTTCTTTTTGGTGGCAAGGGCTGCCTCGATCCCTTTCTTCAGGTTATCGAAGGTCGGTTTACCTGTGAACAGCTCTCCGTTTATAAAAAAGGCGGGGACATCCCGTACGCCTTTATCGAGTCCTTCCAGCAGGTCATTCCAGACCTGCCATCCATATACGGAATTGACGAGGTCGTCCAGGAACTTCTTGTTTACGACGCCCACCTCTTTTGCATACTCCCGCAGACTGATCGCACCCAGGCGACGGCGATGTGCGAAAAGCATATTATGCATTTCCCAGAACTTGCCTTCCTGGGCGGCGCCGAGGGAAGCTTCTGCCGCCTTTTGTGATTGCTGGTGGATCTTTGTCAGAGGAAAATGACGGAAATTGAACCGTAAACGGCCATCGAATTGTTTCAGTAGCTTATCAACGACTTCATTGACTTTTGCACAGGCCTCGCTTTCATAATCTCCGTACTCCATCAGAGTGACCGGAGCTTTTGGATCGCCCACAAAGACATCTTTTGTAGGGATGATCTCAACTATTTCTTTTTGCTTCATCGGTTGTATTTTCTCCTTATTAGCGAATAGGTCCAGACCCGGGACTGCGACATTCCGGATCATATTATTCTTCTTTATAACAGATTCCTGCCTCTTTAGTTCAGTTAAGACGAAATTAACCCTTTTTTATTTCCGGCTGGGGCCGGTTTATTTTCCGTTGCCCCCTGTTTTTTCCAGGTGCGGGTTCTCATTACGGAAGACCACCGTACCGTCGAATACATCCACCAGGACCGGGTCATCCTTCTGCACATCTCCGGCTAAGATCCTTTTACTCAATGGATTAACGATCTCCTTCTGGATAAGCCTTTTGAGGGGCCGGGCGCCGAACTGCGGGTCGAACCCATTTTCGGCCAGGTAATCCAGGGCATAGTCGCTGAATTGAAGGTCGATGCCATTCCTGGCTACCAGGCGGCGGAGACCCTCCAGCTGGATCCGGATGATACCCTTGATCTCGCTGCGGACCAGGGGCTGGAACAGGATGATCTCGTCGATCCGGTTGAGGAATTCGGGCCGGATGGTCTGTCGCAGCAGGTCTGTCACCTCTCTGCGGGTAGTTTCCATGACCGTTTCCCGGTTCTTTTCCGTCACATCCTCAAAATTGGCCTGTATGATCTGGCTGCCCATATTGCTGGTCATGATGATGATCGTGTTCTTGAAGTTCACCACCCTACCCTTGTTATCGGTCAGCCGTCCGTCGTCCAGTACCTGTAACAGGATATTGAAGACATCGGGGTGGGCCTTTTCGATCTCATCGAGCAGGATCACGCTATAGGGCTTGCGCCGTACCGCCTCCGTCAGCTGTCCTCCTTCGTCATATCCCACATATCCGGGAGGAGCGCCTACCAGCCGGCTCACGGAATGTTTTTCCTGGTATTCGCTCATATCGATCCGGGTCATCATTCCTTCGTCGTCAAAAAGATATTCTGCCAGGGCCTTGGCCAGCTCCGTCTTACCCACCCCGGTAGTACCGAGGAAGATAAAGGAACCGATGGGGCGTTTGGGATCCTGCAGACCGGCCCGGCTTCTGCGGATGGCATCGGCAACGGCGGTGATGGCTTCTTCCTGTCCGACGACCCTTTTATGCAATTCGTCTTCGAGGTTGAGGAGTTTTTCCCTTTCGCTTTGCAGCATCTTCGACACGGGTATACCGGTCGTTTTTGCTACGGCCTGTGCGATGTCTTCGGCATCCACTTCTTCCTTCATCAACCGGGAGTTAGCGCTGATCGCCGCCAGCTGGTTGGAATATTCCTCTACCAGCTTTTCCTGTTCCTTGACCTTTCCATACCGGATCTCGGCTACCTGTCCATACTGTCCTTCCCGTTCTGCCTTCTCGGCCGCCAGCTTCAGGTTCTCGATCCCGGCCTTTGCGTTCTGCAATTTATCCACCAGGTCTTTTTCCTGTCTCCACTTTGCCTTGAGCGTATCACGTTCCACGCTGAGATTGCCGATCTCCGCACTCAGTTCCCGGAGCTTTTCTTCATCCCGTTCGCGTTTGATCGCCTCGCGTTCGATCTCCAGCTGCCGGATGGAGCGTTCGAGCTTGTCCAGCTCTTCGGGCATCGAGTTCATCTCCAGTCTTAGCTTGGCGGCGCTTTCGTCGATCAGGTCGATGGCCTTGTCCGGCAGGAAGCGATCCGTGATATACCGGTGGGATAATTCCACGGCGGCGATGATGGCTTCGTCCTTTATACGGACATGGTGGTGTGTCTCATAACGGTCCTTTAATCCCCGCAGGATGGAGATCGCGTCTTCCACGCTGGGTTCGTCGATCAGCACCTTTTGAAAACGGCGTTCGAGCGCCTTATCCTTTTCAAAGAATTTCTGATATTCATTCAGCGTAGTGGCGCCGATGGCCCGGAGTTCTCCCCGTGCCAGGGCCGGTTTCAGGATATTGGCGGCATCCATGGCCCCTTCTCCCCCGCCGGCGCCTACCAGCGTATGGATCTCGTCGATAAAGAGGATGATCTGTCCGTCACTGCCGGCGACTTCCTTTACGACACTTTTTAGGCGTTCTTCAAATTCCCCCTTGTATTTCGCACCGGCGATCAGCTGTCCCATATCCAGGGCATAGATGATCCGGGACCGGAGGTTCTCGGGTACGTCCCCGTTGACGATCCGGTGGGCCAGACCTTCGGCAATGGCCGTCTTACCCACGCCGGGCTCTCCCACGAGGATGGGATTGTTCTTGCTCCGGCGGGAAAGGATATGCAGGGTCCTGCGGATCTCTTCGTCCCGTCCTATAACGGGGTCGAGCTTGCCTTGCCGGGCCAGCTCATTCAAGTTTTTTGCATATTTATTCAGGGCATTAAACGTCGTCTCCTGTGTCTGGGAGGAAACGGTATCCCCTTTGCGCAGGTCTTTTATGGACGTTATCAGCCCTTTCTCGGTAAGACCCGCATCCTTAAGAAGTTTCGCCGTTTCGGTATTTCCCTGTACGATGGCGAGCAGGAGGTGTTCGACGCTGACAAATTCGTCTCCGAACTGTTTCAGGTCCGAACCGGCCCGCAGGATAACGGAATTAACGTCCCGGCTGATGGTCTGGGCGGGCTCTCCCCCGCTGACCTTTGGCAGTTTCTGGATGCTTTCGTCCAGCTTGCTTTCCACGTGCGCTACGTTCACATTATTCTTTTTCAGCAGGAATTCCACCAGGGAATCCTCTTCGCTCAGCAACGCTTTGAGCAGATGCTCCGTATCTATGGCGGGATTGGAGCTGTTAAAAGCCAGCTGTTGCGATCGGGTGATCGCCTCCTGAGCTTTTATAGTAAAATTGTTAAGATTCATCAGTTTATGGTTTTTCCTTTTTTAATAGTTAAACTTGTGAGGCAAAATCTAAACCAAGGCCATAACCCGGTAACTATGTCACATAATACCCATATCACCTGTCTAACGTTCAGTTTAGTATTTGGTTCTCTGCTATTCTGTCCGTCCGCCCATTCCCAGACCAAGGCGGCTGCCGAGCCTTCCCCGTACAATTTCGATGCGGCCGACCAGCTTTTCAAGCAGAATACAAAGATCCTGGGCCCCGATTTTGTGGCGTTGGTCTGGAAGGATGGAAAGGTCGTTTATCAGAAACAAGGAGGGACGGATTTCACCGCCAAGACGCCTGCCCCGATAGCCGGCGCCGGCAATTGGATGACGGCGGCGCTTGTAATGACCTTTGTAGACGAGGGCAAGTTGTCCCTGGATGATAAAGTTACCCAATACATTCCTCTTTTCGGGAAGTATATGAAGGGATATATCACGATCCGCAACTGTCTGACCAATACGACGGGTATCCGGCCGGATGCGGAGGGTGTGATGAAGGTCCTTCAAAAAAGCAAGTTCGAGACGCTGGAGGACGAAGTCAACAACTATGCTGCCAAGCATGATATCGTGACAAATCCCGGAACGGAGTTCGTATATAGTCCTATTGGTCCGAATATTGCCGCCCGGGTGCTTGAGGTGATCTCGAAAAAGGGGTTTGACCGTCTGATGAGCGAAAGGATCCTCCGGCCGCTGAAGATGCGGGGCACGAGCTTTTCCAATGAAGATGGGGGCGCCGTCAATCCCGCCGGCGGTGCACGGTCTACCGCCAATGACTATATCAGCTTTTTATCGATGCTGCTGAACAAGGGGGTCTTCGGGGACAAACGCATCCTGAGTGAAAAGGCCGTGGAGGAGTTGGAAAAGGTACAGTTCGCCAGTCTACCGGTCAAGGCTGCCCCAAAAGATCTCCAGGGGGCCCGGTATACGCTGGGCGCCTATACCACCGATCCCAGCGCCGCTTCGCCTTCCGTGCTGTTCAGTCCCAATATCCTGGGTACGACGGCCTTTCTCGACAAGTGCCGTAACTATGCCGCGATCCTTATCGTGGCAAAACCGGAGGAGGAGAAAAAGATCTTCTTCCAGAGTCTGAAGAGCCTGATAGACGGACAGATCGGCGGCAGCGGATGTCAGTGAGCGCATAGCGGATGCCGGTCAGTCCTTTTTGACAAGCACGACCCGGTTACGATCCGACCTGTATAATTGCTCGTAAAATCTTACCAGCTGTTCATATTCCGATGGGGGAAAACGCCCCATCGACTCTTCCCGGCTGCGATAGTAGAGGATCTTATCCCCCGACACTTTTACCGAGGCGGTATAGCGGCCATACCGGCTGTCGATATGCACGTCGGCAGGCACGGATTCGGGGGCGTAACCGGCCGGGATCTTTATGGAGATGCTATCGATGTCCCTGAATGCCTCGTCATCGATATAGTCATATTTCCGGACCGAATCGGCCGGCAGCCTTGTATTGCTGCGATCGAACAGGTTGGGGGTAATAAAGAGACGCTTTCCCGATACGCCGGCATAATTGGGAGAGAGGACGTGCAGATATTCCTTTACGACGGGGATGGCCCCTTTTTGTTCCTCGTAGCGGCTCTTCGCTACTTTATAGGTAGGCAGGTGAAAGAGGTTGTTCAGGTATTGCTCCCGTTGTTCCGCCGTGATCTCGTTCATCAGTCCATGTGGTAGTTCCTGCCGGATCCCCGTATACACGGTATTGACTTCCATATCCAGGTTGCCTTCCGTATTGATCTCCGCCTCGACCACCCGGCGTTGAAGATTATCCGAAGCGGTATACGACGGCGTACGCACGATATGTCCCCCGTTCTCATCGATCAGGATGGCTTTGCGGTTCCCGGTAAAGCTTCCCATAAAGCCGGGCGATTCCGTCTGATTGGTACATTCCAGCCAGAGCGTATCCTTCTTCAACGGCACGCAGGTGACGATATGATTCCCCTGTAAAGAAGGGAAATCATCTACGATCGGAGGCACGTCCTCTCCCCCATATATGACCACATACTTACCGGTTATACCCGCCTCCTTCAGCAGGGCGACCATATAGTTTGACAAGGCCTTACAGTCTCCATAACGCTTTGTTGCTACATATTCCGCCGAAAAAGGCTGCCATCCGCCAATACCCAGCTGGATGCTGATATAATGGGTATTCTGCTGCAGGAAATTATAAAGCGCATACACCTTTTCCCGGGGTTCTTTCAGGTTATCCGTCAAATCATGCACTTTCTTTTTTATATCGTCCGGCAATACATCGCGCCCCATCCGAAGCTGGCCGATAAATTTTCCAAAACTCTCCCAGGATGACATGTTCCCCTTATAACCCTGCGCCTCAAACTCGGAAGGGGCCATTAATACGCAGGGTGCGATCTCCCGCCACCGGGGTCCGGCAACCTCCGTCGAACGGGCAGGAAGATTGCTCATTTCCCAGGTATAGATCTTTTTATCGTCCTTCTCCGTGATAACGGGCTCCCGGGCCCCGTTCATCAGCTTATAACGCACCTGGTAGTCCTTTGGCGCAATGATCATGTATTTGCTGTGCTGGGTGGAGATCCCCGAATTATAAAGCGGCTTCCAGTCCGGGAAATCAAGGACCCCGTTGATCTCGTCTTCTTCCTCATAATCCACCGTATATGGATAGACCCGGTAATAAAAATTATATTCCTTATACCGGCCATCGTCGGCCAGGTCGTTGCCGCTTACTGCACTCTTATCCTCCATATCCTTTTTCTTTACCTTCTTCAGGGATTTCCCCATGGCGTCGTACAAGGTCCCGGAAATAGAATTGATAGATGTGAATTTATCATACCAGCTCGTGAACCCACCGATATTGTCCCCATTCTCGTTAAAGATCGTATAGACATGATGTTCCTTCGTCACCGCCTTTGCCGGTGATCTTATTTCCAGGATGAGTTCGTCTTCCCGTACGATGGCCCGCGCATTCTTCTTTAATGAATCCGGGATCAGCGCCACATTATAGGACTGCGCCGATGTGGAAAACGAGGCCAATAGCAGCAAATAGGACAAAAAGGGTTTCATAGTCATTACTTCTTTTTTAATACGATCTGTTCACTTTCCTTTTTGACGATAAAGGCGAAAAAGTCGCGGAGATTGTTATAATCCTCCGGTGCAAAATAGGCCTTGCTCAATTTGAGATGACAGCGCAATTGGATCAGGTTATCCTGTGCCTGCAGGATATACTCGAAAAGCCCCTGGTCTTCGTTGAACTTTACCCGGGCAGATTTTGGCAGTTCGTCCACGACATACCCATCGGGTATCTGCAGGGAAAAAATATAGACATTGTCCATCGCATACGGCATCTCCACGGGGTATTTCCGTTCGGCGGCCTTGAAAGGATTCTCCCGCCAGGCGTCCATGAACAGCGGGTTGAAATACATCAGCGATGCTCCGGGAGTCTGCCGGAGGGTAAAGTCATAATAGACCTTGAGCGGGTCTTCGGGTCGTTGCAGCGAGTCGACGCCGGTATTGCTGATATCGAGATCGTCCCCATAGGAGGTCTGGATGCCCTTGAAGTACCCCTCCTTTCCTTTTTCACTGATCTCTTCCCGGGTGTTGTAGGATTCCTGCTGGCCCATGGTGGACTGGTAATTTCCTTCCAGTCCCTTGTCCGTGGGGGTGATCAGGACCATCGTCGTCTTTTTCTCCTTTAGCGAATCGGCCTCGAAATATACTGAACCGGAGTCTTTGTTGCTGATGATCCGGGCATGCCCGTTGTAGCAGTTCCCGGCCAGCTGTCCAAAACCCAGCTGCGGGTGAGCGGCATCGAGATAATAGAGCTGCCCGTATATCTTCAGCCGGACGATCACATAATTTAATTTTGACAGGACGGGATAGCTGATCAGGTTGTACCCATATTCCCGGGTGCTCAATACGACGGGGTCCGCCTGCAGACCCTTTCTGCGTAATAATGCGGTGAGCAGCAGATTAAGGTCTCCCACGGTGCCGCTGTTCTTTTGCACCACGTCGCGTAAGTTTGTCTTGATATAGTAATTATAGTGATCGGTGCAGGTAAAGTGACTATTTACATAATAATAGATGGCTCTTGCCTGTTCCAGCATCCCGTCATGCCCGGCCGTGATCTTATCCGCCAGCACCGCCAGCCAGTCGCTTTCATCGCTCAACCGTAACCCAAAGTCTTCCCGGCCCAGCAATTCTTCGGTGACCTTCTTCCAGTTATTGGCTACATCGGCATAATCCGAGCCATTATAGGTCTTTGACAACTGAAAATCGATCTTATCGATATAATTCCGTGGCGTGGACAGGTACCGTTCGTTGTTAAAGGCCGGGATATCTTTCATGACCCATCGATGTTGGACCGTATTGGCCGACACGATCAGATCCTGGTCCGTAGTACCCAGGACATTGGGGTCTGCCTTTTCGGTTATTTTGTAGGTCTCATGTCCTTCCGACCCCTTATCGACGGCGAATGTGTGTACCCCCTGCCGGGTGAAAATATAGAATAACGCCTGCGGGATAGCCACCTGGAATTCACTCCATAGACAAGGGCTGGCGACCGATTGAAATTCCCAATCCTGGAGGTTAAAATTATAGGGCGAGGTGATCGTATAGGTATATTCGATGATAGAGCCTTCCTTTACGGCCGGCATGGTGAACTTTTTTATGACCCAGTTCTTATCCTCTCTTTCCTGGAAGACATCGTTCTTGTCCAGTTTCGTCTCGATCACCTGTCCATTTTCCAGGTTAAAGGTGGAGGCGGTCAGGTTGTCGACATTCTCGATATTCTCATCCTGGGTGTAGAGCCGGATACGGATCGTCGCCAGGTCGAATGCTTTTTTGTTGAGGATCTTTATGCGCGTCTGTCTTTTAAAAACGTGGGAGAACCAGCTATGTTTATTTCCCACAAAATGGACGGAGCCGATATCCGAAAGGATGATCGCATTGGCATCGCTGTCGATAATGGGGGAAGAGGAGATAACAAAATCTCCGGTGGTGACTTTTCCGAATTGAACCTTTGATTTTTCCTGTGCAGGGCAGTAACTTTGCAGCAGGATCAAACACAGGGTAACGATCGGCTTTTGCAATCCGTTAGGAAGTAGGGGGCTCATAGTGGTCTGGTTGAGTAGTAAACAACGACAAAATAACTAAATTGCTCTTATAATTCATACTCTCACAGGACATAAACGGCTCACTTGTTAAAAAACACTCATACGAATCTTATAAAGCAATGGACCCGGGAACTGGGTTTCGACTATTGCGGCATTGCGCGGGCGGAAGTGTTGGATGAGGATGCCCGGCGTCTGGAAGCGTGGCTGCATAAGGGTATGCAGGGCACCATGCAGTATATGGAAAACCATTTCGATCTCCGGATCGATCCCTCCCGGCTTGTTCCCGGGGCCCGGTCGGTCATTACCTTGCTGATGAATTATTTTCCCGGGCAGGCTCCCTTACCGGAGATACCCCGGGTCGCCAAGTATGCTTATGGGGCGGATTATCATGAAGTGATCCGCGGCAAGCTGAAAGACCTGCTGGCCAGGATCCGCGAAGGCATCGGGGCGGTTGACGGGCGGGGGTTTGTGGACAGCGCGCCCGTGCTGGAGAGAAGCTGGGCGGTACGCAGCGGGCTGGGCTGGATCGGGAAGAACGGCAACCTGCTGCATAAACAGGCGGGGTCTTTTTTCTTTATCGCCACCCTGATCGTAGACCTGGAACTGGAGTATGATGCGCCCTTCTCCGGGGATTATTGCGGCACCTGTCGTAAATGTATCGATGCCTGTCCTACGGAGGCGATCTCTCCCGACAAGGTGGTGGATGGCAGTAAATGCATCTCTTATTTTACCATCGAGCTAAAGGAAACGCTGATCCCGGAGAAGATGAAGGGACAGTTCGACAACTGGCTGTTCGGATGTGACACCTGTCAGGATGTGTGTCCCTGGAATCGTTTTAGCCGGCCGACGGAGGAGCCGGCCTTTTCTCCCATCCCGGCGATCCTGAATTTCCGTACATCCGACTGGGAGGATCTTACCGAGGAAAGCTTTAAGGAGGTCTTTCGTCATTCTGCGATCAAGCGTGCCCGTTGGTCCGGCATCCGCCGCAATCTTCATTTTATTTCGACGCCCTGAGTTCCTTATTTTTTTGGTCCGGGTTGGAACACTACGCGGAGTCCCCCATAAAAAAGGTGCTGGGTACCGGAGGTTTGTGCCGGCAGCAGGTTGGTGATCCCATATTGCACCTGGGGGCCTAGCTGCAGACGCAGGCTTCCCAGGGACAGGCCCTGCATCAGCGAGGTCGACAGGCTTAGCTGGGCCCTGTTGATCGCACTTTCGTTCTTGTAATAGATCCCGGAATTCGGATCATAATACAATGCATTGGAGCTCATCAGGTAGGACAGGGACAGTCCTCCTTCCCAGAACAGGGGCCGCGTAAGGCTGTGATTGAGCTGGAACTGGAGGGAGGCGGGGATCTCAAGAAAATAATAGCGATTGGTGAATTGCTGTTCATCCCCTGTATAATAGTAGGGATAGGGCTGTTGAGGCGCGGCGGCGGCGGTAAGGGCCAGCGGGGAGCCGGGGGCAGACGTATAGCTGCTGACCTGTTGTCCGACCTTTACCCGGGTAGAATAATAAAGCAGGTCCAATCCTATGGTAAAGGTCCATCTGCGGGAAAGTGGCTTCCGGGCAAGTATGCCGGCGGAGAAAGTGAGATCGGGCTGTATATCCGATACGGTTTGTTTTGCGCCGGCTCCGGTCGTATATACCGCGGGGTTTGTCAGGGCATAATAGCTGGCATAGGAAGAAGAGGGGGCAGCGGCGGACAAGGGGGGAGCACCCGACGACTTAACGCCAAAGGACAACCGGTTGAGGGCCGATACGCCGATGCCGCCGGTAAAGGCCGCCTCCCAGGGCCGTGCCGGTTTTGACAGATGGGTGGCCAGCGCCGTCTTTTTTGCCGTCTCCGTATGTTGCGCATTGAGTGCGGCGGCCGTCACCTTTGGCGCCGGCAGGAAGAACCTTTCCAGCTCCGGGGAATAATTTATAGGCGACCGGGCCACATTGGATGAGGCCTGTGTGGTTGCGGCGGTATGAAAGAGATGAGCAGTATGAGCGGTTGGAGCCTTAGCGGCAGATGGGGTCAGGAAGACCGTGGTATGGACAGGAGTATTGGAACGAACGGCTGGGTTAGCCCGAACGGTTTTTGTTGCCGTGATGTTGGTGGGTGTGGTTGTGACAGTGGAGGAGGCCGCTGGGACGATGCGGGCAGTACTGCTGGTTGAAGCGGTAGTGGTGGTAGGGTTAGTCGTAGTATGGGTGGTTGGGGTCGTGGTGGAGGGCACGGTTGTGACAGTGGAGGCGGTTGGGTTGACGGCCGTTGGGGTAGTGGCCGATGAGGCGGTTGGGATGACAGCCGGGGAAGTAGTAATAACCCGAGCCGTCGCCGGGGTCGACGAACGGGAGCCAAGATAGACCGTACCGGCTCCGAGCAGCAGTGCGCCCGACAGGAACCACCAGAAAAAGGGCACCCGGCGGCGGCGCCGGTCCGCGTTGACCGCCTGTGCTATATTCGTCCATACAGCTTCGGAAGGGCTGAATTCCAGCTCCTCCATTTTCCGCTGCACTTCTTTTTCGAATTTAGGGTCGTACATAGTTCTGATTTTGATTAACGGCTGAAAGAGTGTTTATCCAGCTTATCAGCAGGGTCCTTGCCCTTGAATATTGCGAACGGGAAGTACCTTCCTTTATACCCAGGATCTTCCCTATTTCTACATGTGTATATCCTTCCACGGCGTGTAAGTTAAAGATCGCCTGGTATCCCGGCGGTAATTGCCGGATCAGCTCCGCCAGCTCTTTTGTATTCAGGGATACTTCCGGGTCGTCGTTCGATATGGGATGGAGCACCGCCTCCGTAAACAATAGCTCTGTCTGGTACCGGCTGTTCTTTTTCAGATAGTTGATGGCGGTATTCACCATGATCCGGCGGATCCAGCCGCCCAGTTCCCCGGAAAAGCTGAATTGGTGTAAGTTCTTGAAAACCATGATGAACCCTTCCTGCAGAACGTCTTCCGCATCCACCATGGATTTTGTATACCGATAGCACACCCCCAGCATCGCCGCCGCGAATTGCTCATACAGCTGCCTTTGGGCGGCCGTATCTCCTTTCAGACAGTCTTTTACCAGCTGGTGATGATCCATCGTTGTTACTGTTGACAAGAATACAGTTGCAATCGTTGCATTGGCTGCCACTGCTTACCTTTGCTCCCAATGGCAATTTCATTAACCGAAAGGGACCGGCAGGTCATCTGGCATCCCTACACGCAACATAAGGATAGCTGGCCTCCTATACCGGTTATCCAAGGCAAAGGTAGCCTGTTGTTCGATGATAAAGGCAATACCTATATCGACGCGATCAGCAGCTGGTGGGTCACTATTCATGGACATGCACATCCGTATATCGCGGAGAAGATCTATGCGCAGGCGCAACAGCTGGAACAGGTGATCTTTACCGGGTTTACCCATGAGCCGGCCGTGCGGCTGGCGGAGCGGCTGCTGCCGATGCTGCCGGGGGATTTTTCCCGGGTATTTTATTCCGATAACGGGTCTACCGCGGTCGAAGTGGCCATCAAGATGGCGATCCAGTACTGGCAGAACAAGGGGGTGTCCAGGCCCCGCAACAAGATACTGGCCTTCCGGCATTCCTATCACGGGGATACTTTTGGGGCGATGAGCGTGAGTGAAAGAAGCGTTTTTACGGCGTCCTTTAGCGATTATCTCTTCGAAGTGATCTTTGTCGAACCGCCTGCCCCGGAAAATATCGGGGCTACCCGAACGCTGCTGCGCGAACAGGCCGGGGAGATCGCCTGTATCATTTATGAACCGCTGCTGCAGGGCGCCGGGGGTATGCGGATCTATGAACCGGCCCTGCTGGATGAATTGCTGGCCGCCGCAAAGGAACAGGACATCCTCTGTATTGCCGATGAGGTGCTGACCGGCTTTGGCCGGACGGGAAAATTATTTGCCGGCGAATACCTGCGCAATAAAGCCGATATCATCTGTCTGAGCAAAGGGCTGACGGGTGGTACGATGGCGCTGGGCGTTACAGCCGCCACCCCGGAGATCTTCGAGGCCTTTCTCAGCGACGACAAACGAAAGACCCTTTTTCATGGCCATTCCTTTACCGCCAATCCCCTGGCCTGTGCGGCTTCCCTGGCCAGCCTCGATCTCCTGCAAAGAGAGGACTGTCTGCCGCGGATCCAGCATATTACCCGGCGGCATATTGCCTTTGGAGAAACCCTTCAAAAACATCCGCTGGTCAAAAATGTACGGACCCTGGGGACCATCCTGGCTTTTGAGATCAACACCGGCAAAGATGAATATATCAATTCCATCGGGACCACCCTTACCCGGGAAGCCTTGCAGAACGGTCTTTATCTGCGCCCGCTTGGCAATACGGTCTACCTGATGCCGCCATACTGTATTACCGAAAAAGAAATGGACCAGGTATATACATTCCTGGTCCATTATCTCGATTCGTTGACGGGAAATCCTTAAAAGCTAACGGGGATCATCACTTTTGTCTTCTCCCATTCGATCGTGATACCCTTTCCGGAAAGCGTGTACGTCAGCTTCTCCACCGGTGAGCTCAGTTTCGAGACGGGGACATCCACGCTGAGTACATCCTTGTCCTTGTTTTTATTATACTCCGTGCCCCACTGGCCCGCATTGCTGTTTAGGATGACCGTCCATTTCGTCTCGGTCGGGATCGCAAACAGGGCATACTTACCGGCCTTGATGGGCTTTCCGCCGAACGTGGCGTCTTTTTCAAAGGTAACGTTGGTCGCTTCATCGGCTCCCACACGCCAGACCTTGCCGTAGGGCAGCAGTTGTCCGAAGATCACTCTTCCATTCATGGTAGGACGTCCGTAGGTCACGATCAGGTTCTTTGTTTTAACCGTATCATGCGAGCTGTGCGGATGAGAAGGCTGGGCAAAGCTGATCAGCCCGATAAGGAGTAAAGATGACAGGAAAAAGATTGACTTGCTCATATGGTGATTTTTGTTTGAAATGGTTAGACGGGGCTTAAAGTTAGGGAGAGTTCTCCAAATAAAGCTTCAGACTGTCCAGGGATTCCTGCATCACGGGGCCCCATTGCCGGTCGTAGACAAAGATACCCAGTTTTTCCCAGGGATACCACCGGAAGTTAAAGTCGAACCAATATTGTATGGCAAGGCTGTCGGGCCGGAACCGGAGCATGTTGAACCCTCCTTTAAAGCCTCTTCCCTTTAGTTGGTTCCAGTCGAAGGAGACCACCTCCAATGTCGAATTTTCTTCCGTGATCACCAGCTGGTCCGAGCGCAGCACGGCTCCTTTTCCCGCAGAAGGGGTAGAGATCGACTTGCCGGTGAGCGGTGTGTTCCGGATAAAATAGTTCCACTGCCCCCAGGTCTGCAGATCGCTGACGGTCGCGTATACCCTTTCCCGGGAGACGGCCACGTTGATCCCCCTCGATACGCGCATGTGGGAGGGGAACAGCAGCGACAGTGCGGTCAGCACGACAAAAAGGACGATCACGCTTAAAACGAACAATTTTACAAATCGCATAATATGTGTTTCGGGGTTCGGACCACTTCCATTTATATATTTCGTGTCCGGACCACTTCCATTATCTATTTCGGGTCCGGATTACTCCCATTTAAAGACCTTTACGGCCACGGCATAGGTGCCGATGCCCCAGAGGGCCAGAATACCCAGCTGTTTCCAGCAATCCGTCAGGTGCGCCCCTTCAAAAGCCACGTTCCGCATGGCATCGTTGAGCTGTTTCAACGGCAGGATCTCGCAGCATTTCTGCAGCCAGCCGGGAAAGGCCTGGGTAGAGAAGAACGTGCCTCCCAGCAGGAACTGGGGCAGGGTGAACAGGTTGGCAAAAGGCGGGATGGTGCTTTCACTCTTTGCCACGCTGCTGATGATAAACCCGAACCCCATGAATACGATCAGTCCAAACAGGCTCAGGATGATCATTTCCAGGAAGGTGAGCCATCCGTGGATGAGGGTGAAATGAAAGGCCAGCTTACCAATTCCAATTATGACGACGGCGGTGATGAGCTGGAACAGCACCCGGGCCAATCCCTCGCCCATCACGATGTATGGTTTACTGATAGGAGTTGCAAAAAAACGCTTTAGCACCAGTTGCTGCCGCAGGCTGAAGAACAGGAAGGCGACGCCAAAGACGGCCGCGCTCAGCAGAGAGAAGCCCAGCATCCCCGGAAGGATGAAGTCGATGGTATTATATTGCCTGCCCGGCAGGACCGGCAGCTCGTCGATGCTTAGCATCTTGAATTGCGGAGGGATCGTCCGTTCTTCGATCGCCTGTATGGTCTGGGCCAAACCCATTTTGAGGATGGGATATTTATCTCCGCTGGCGGAGGAGGTCTGCGTATGAATGCTGTATTGGGTGAACCCCATGGCGGATCGGGAAGAGTCGATCGTCACCACGCCGGCGATCCTTCCTTTTTCGAGATCTTTCCGGATCGCGGTGCTATCCTTTTCGTTTGCCAATCGGAGCAGGGGACTCCTCAGCAGTCCCTTGATGACATAATTGTTGGAATCGGCCGGATTCGCAAGGGCGAACGATACCGTAGGCGGTCCGCCGCCGATAAACCCGAAGACGAGAATAAAGACCAGCGGAAATCCGAAACTGAAAGCCACTGCGGACGGATTTCTGAAGATGGCCCGCAAACTGCATTTCGTGATGGCCATCATGGCCCGGAACTGGTTATAGGATTGTGCCATTATTTATTTCCCCATTCATTTAATAAATGCCTGCGCTATTCGACTACGAAGTCCCAGGGCATCCGCGTCTGTGTGACCCCGACCATCGCCCGTACTTTTTTTATCGTCATATAGGTCCGGTATCCCTCCTCTCCAAGCTCTTCCTTCATCGCCTTCATACCCGCCGTTTTCTTGTAGTCGCCCAGGATGCGGTCGAGGAAGCTTTTTGGTTCGGGGTATTCCGAAAGCCGGTAATCGCTGGTCTTTGCCATCCGTGCGGCGCAATCCACCGCATCCTGAAGGGTCCCGATCCTGTCCACCAATCCCAGCTGCAGTCCGCGGTTACCGCTCCATACCCTGCCCTGGGCGATGCTGTCGATATAATCGATCGTCTTACCCCGTCCATCCGCTACCCGCGACTTGAAAGTATGATAGATGGTATCGATCTCGTTCTGTATAAAACTCTTTTGCATCGCCGAGAGCGGCCGGGTAACGGTCAGCCCATTGGCCTCCGGCGCCGTCTCGACGCCATCAAAGGTAACCCCCAGCTTGTCATTAAAAAAACCCTGCAGGTTGGGGATGACGGAAAAGACGCCGATCGACCCGGTAATGGTGCCGGGCAGGGCAAAGATGCTGTCGGCGTTACAGGATAGATAATAGGCGCCGGAAGCGGCCACGTCCCCAAAGCTGATGACCACGGGTTTTTCCTTCCTGGCCAGGGATAGCTCCCGCCAGATATTTTCGCTGGCCAGCGCGCTGCCGCCGCCGGAGTTGACCCGCAGCACGATCGCCTTTATGCTCTTGTCAAGACGCGCCTTACGGATAAGCCAGCGGTAGGTGTCCGATCCGATCTCATCCCGGCTACCCTTTCCGTCCACCACCTCTCCTTCCGCATAGATGAGACCGATCCGGTCCTTGCCGGTGCCTTTATATTCGACGGCTTTGGCATATTTGCCGATGGCGACAAAATTGATCCAGTCGCGTCTGTCTACCTTTAGCTTCGCCCGCATCTCGTCCTTTACTTCATCATCATATTTCAACCCGTCCACCAGCCCATACGTAAGGGCATCCTTTGGGTAACGGATAAGATGTTCGTTGACGCATTTCCGTAACAGGACGGTGTCCAGGTTCCGGGCCTGTGCCGTACTGTATAAAAGCCGGTTGTAGAAATCCCCCAGCAGCTCGGTCAGCTGCAGCCGGTTTGCATCGGTCATTTTTTCCTCCCGTAACGGTTCGGTCGCGCTCTTGAATTTACCGGCATAGAAGATCTGCGGCTCGATCTCCAGTTTGCGGAGAGCGCCTTTGAGAAAGGTCATTTCGGTGGCGAAGCCCTTCCACTCCATTCCTCCCTTTGGATTGCAATAGATCTTATCGGCTACGTTGCATACATAGTAGGCTTTTTGCGGGATCACTTCCCCGTAAGCATAGACAAATTTGCCGCTCTTTTTAAAATCCAGGATCGCCTCACGGATCTCCTCATTGGTGGCAAATCCATTGGGGTCGTCGTTGCATTTCAGATAGAGACCTTTGATCGCGGAATCTTCTTTTGCGTGGCGTACCAGCCGCACGAGGTCATATACGCCCGGTACATCGTACTGGTCATCGGAACCCAGTTCCGAGAGGGGGTTGTCCTGCAGCTGTTCCCGGTAAGACTGGCCAAGATCGAGGACGAGGACGGCCTTTCCCCCGACATCCGGCTTTTTTGACGAGAGCAGCCCGCCGGCAATGCCCATCAGGACAAATACAAGGATGACGATAAAAGCGACCAGCGCCAGGAAGGTTGCAAAGAAGATCTTAAAAAAGCCTCGCATGTATGTATTATGTGTAAAGGATTATTGCTATGCTAATTCCAAAAATAAAGATATTTGGGCCCCCGAAAGTAAGGAATCTATGAACATATCCTATTTATTGATAGGTGGCAACGAAGGAGACCGGTCCGATCATCTCAGGCTGGCCAGGGAGCATATTGCGGGGGTGGCCGGCACCCTTCTGCGGTCGTCCTCCCTCTATGAGACGGCCCCCTGGGGAAAGCCGGGGCAACCCGATTTCCTCAACCAGGCGCTGGAACTGGAGACGGCGCTGGAGGCTCCGGTACTGATGAAGAGGTTGCTGGAGATAGAAGAAAAAATGGGGCGCCGCCGCCTGGAGAAATATGGATCCCGTATCATCGACATAGATATATTATTTTTTAATGATGCGATCATACAGGAGCCGGGGCTGGTGGTCCCGCATCCGGAGATTGCCAACAGGCGTTTTGTCCTGGCGCCGATGGACGAGATCGCCTCCTTTTACCGTCACCCCGTCCTCGGCCTGTCTGTCCGGGAATTGCTGGCAGCCTGTAAAGATCCGCTGGACGTAAAAAAGATAAATTAACTTATTGACCCATGCAGTATCATTTTATTACCATAGAAGGGAATATCGGGGCGGGAAAAACGACCCTTGCCCATATCCTGTCCAAGCACTACAATGCCCGGCTGATCCTGGAACAGTTCGCGGACAACCCCTTTCTTCCAAAGTTCTATGAGAATCCCGGCCAGTATGCTTTTCCCCTGGAGCTTTTTTTTATGGCCGAACGATATAAACAGCTAAAGGAGCTGGTTCATACCGGTGACCTGTTCCAATCGGTCACCATCTCCGATTACCTGTTCACCAAGTGTCTGTTATTTGCCAAGGTAAATCTCCCCGAACAGGAGTTCCGTCTCTACCAGAAGCTATTCGATATCATCCAGCCCCAGGTGGTACAGCCGGATATCCTTATTTATCTGCATGCTCCTGTCAGTAAGCTGCAGGCAAATATCCGCCGCCGCAACCGCAGCTATGAGCAGGCGATCCCGGACGATTATCTTTTCAATATCCAGGAGACCTATACGCATTATATCCGGCAGCACAATATCCGGACTATCTTCGTGGATGTCAGCAATGCCGATTTCCTTGGCAATGACAAGCACCTGGGGGTGATCCTCGATGCGTTGGAAAGAGGGGTCGGGGACGGACAGCATTATTTTACATTACCATAGCTATATATGACAGACCAACGAAGACAGACTGCCCTGGAAGTATTAGAGATCCCCGAATACCGGAATTTTATCGCGGCCCGTTTTTTTTATATCATGGCCCTGCGCATGGTGACGACGATCGTAGGATGGCGGATCTATGAGATCACGCATAACCCGCTCGCTATCGGGCTTATCGGGCTGTCCGAATTCCTGCCGGCCTTTTGTCTGGCCCTCTATGCCGGGCATGTGATCGACAAGAGCGATAAAAGGGCGCTGCTTCTGCGTACGACCAGCTGTTACGGGCTTTGTGTGATCGGTCTGATCGCCCTCGCCTTTGGCCCGGTGATGCGGTCCCTTGAAAACCATTGGGTCCAGTGGCTGACCTATACGATCATCTTCTGCACCGGCGTGATCCGCGCCTTTGCCGGTCCTACGCTCAATGCCTTTATCGCCCAGATCGTGCCCCGGGAAAAACTGGCCGGGGCGGTGACGCTGAATACCAGCGCCTTTTTATTTGCCTCGGTATTGGGTCATGCTACGGCCGGTTTCCTTATCGCCCATACGACCTATCTTATTGCCTTCAGCATCGTGGGTATCTATGTGATCATCGCGTGGTGCCTTCTCTTTACGATCAAGCCCAAACCCATCATGGCGGCGGGGGAACAAAAGACATGGGAAAGCATCAAGGACGGTCTTCGTTTTGTGATCCGCACAAAAGAGGTATTCGGGGCGTTGGCGCTGGATCTTTTTGCCGTACTGTTCGGGGGCGCCGTCGCCCTGATCCCCGTCTATGCCCGGGATATCCTGAAGGTGGGTCCCATCGGCTTTGGCTGGCTGAATGCCGCGGACGATATCGGTTCAATTTGTATGATCATGGCCCTTACCTTCCGCCCCCTGCGTCGCCGGCAGGGGCTGATCCTGCTCTATGCGGTGGGCGGCTTTGGCGCCTTTATCATCCTGTTCGGTCTGTCAAAGGTCTATCTTCTGTCCTTCGTCGCTCTTTTATTCAGCGGCATGCTGGATGGCATCAGCGTGGTGATCCGGGGCACGATCGTACAGCTGAAGACACCCGATGCCCTCCGGGGAAGGGTATCCTCCGTCAACTCGATGTTTATCAATTCCAGCAACGAGCTGGGGCAATTCGAGAGCGGGGTGATGGCCCGGCTCATGGGCGTGGTGCCTTCCGTCGTATTTGGCGGGTGTATGACGATCGGTGTCGTGATCGCGACCTGGTTTGGCGCCCCCAGCCTTCGGAAGATGGAGTATTAAACCAAAACCAAACGATATGCAACGCCGGAATTTTATCAGACATACCGCCCTGGCAGCAGGCGCCGTAGCTTTATTACACCAAAAACTATTTTCCGCCATGTCCTCCTTTCCTCAGGATCCCTGGAAAATGAGACCGTTACGCAAAGACGTCGGCATCTTCTATGAAAAAGGCGGCACCATCGCCTACCTGCTCACAAAAAAAGGTATCGTAGTAGTAGATGCGGAGTACCCCGAACAGGCGGGTCATCTCATCGGGGAGCTGAAGAAACAATCGGACAAGCCCTTCGAACTGCTGATCAATACCCATCATCATGGGGACCATACCTCAGGCAATATCGCCTTTAAGGGGCTTGTCGGGCATGTGGCCGCCCATACCAATTCGCTGGCCAACCAGCAGCGGGTAGCCATCGCCGCAAAGAACGAGGACAAACAGCTTTACCCCGATATCACCTATGGCGACAGCTGGGAATACAAGATCGACGGGGAACATATAAAGACCTCCTATTTTGGTCCCGGTCATACGAATGGAGATAGTATCATCCATTTTCAGAACGCCAATATCGCGCATATGGGCGACCTCGTTTTCAACAGGCGCTATGCCTTTATCGATCGTACCGCGGGCGCCTCGGTGAGCAACTGGATCGTCGCGCTGGACGGCGCCCTGGCCAGGTATGACAATGACACGTTGTTTATTTTCGGGCATGCTTTCGATCCCGATAAGGTCACCGGCAATAAGGACGATCTCCGGGCGATGAAGGATTATCTGTCCAGGATGCTGGACTTTGTCGGAGGCTGGGTAAAGGCAGGCAAGACAAAGGAAGATCTCTTAAAGGAAACGGCGATCCCGGGCGTCACCGAATGGAAGGGGGATGGGATTGCACGCGGATTGCAGGCAACGTATGAAGAGCTGACGGCGGGGACGAAGTAGAGGGGGAACCCGAAAGACGTAGCAGACCGGTAACCCCGAAAGTGAAGTAGACCGGGAACCCGAAAGACGGGTGGACCCGGAAGCCCCGAGAGTGAAGCGACGGCCGGATCAGCCGCCGGAAGTTTTTATAAGGTTCTCCAGCACGTAGTAGACGATGGGGCAGAAGGTGGAATTCTTTTGTGTAATGGCCGCCCTTTTCATGAAAACGTCTTCGTCGGTATAGGGAAATCGCTCGCAATCGGAGGGCCGCACTTCATAGATACTGCAATAGTTGTCCGACCCCAAAAAAGGACAGGGTGTGGAGCGGACTACATAATCCCCGTCCTCGTCCATACGGAGATACCGGGCGATCAGCTCGCTGTCCTTCATTTTCAGATGACGGGCGATGCGTTTGATATCCGGGGGTTTGAAGCGCGGGGAGTAATTCTTGCAGCAGTTGGCGCATTTCAGACAATCGATCTTCTGAAAGGCTTCTTCGTGGAGGTCGGGCAGTTTGTCCAGCACCCGGTTCCATTCGGATTTCTTTTCCGTCTTTTCCAGCAACCGTTTATAGTCCTTCTGGTGATCCGCCGACTTTCTTTCCCAATTATGCAATAAATCACTCATATATACACGTTTACACCCAATTAACAACCGCCGTTCGCAAAGATGCGCTATTTCCATTATTTTTAGGTCGTGGAAAACCTCAAAGAACAAATACTATTGCTGGTAAGCACCCCGCTATACCTCCTCATCATCGGGTTGGAGATCCTGCTTAGCAATTACCGTCACCACAACAAGGCGGACCACGGGTCCCGTGGACGGAGTAAAACCTACACCTTTAAAGACACGCTGACAAACGTCTATCTCATGCTGCTCAATGGCGGGATCGACCTTGTTTTCCGGGGCGTCTATCTCGTGGTCCTGGACCTTTGTTACCGACACCACTGGATCTCCATCACCAATGTCTTTTCTTACTGGTTCCTGCTGCTGCTGGCCGAGGATTTCCTGTATTACTGGCTGCATCGCTGGGACCATGAGATCCGGCTCTTCTGGGCGGTGCATGTGACGCATCATAGCTCGGAGCATATGAATTTTACGGTGGGTTTTCGTTCTTCCGTTTTTCAGCCCCTGTATCGTTTTGTCTATTTCCTGCCCCTGGCCCTGCTGGGTTTCAAGCCGATGGATATCATCTTTATGTATTCCGCCACGCAGATCTGGGGCATTTTTGTGCATACCGAGCTGATCAACAAGATGGGCTGGCTGGAATATATCCTGGTGACCCCCTCCCATCACCGGGTCCACCACGCCTCCAACCCAAAATACCTTGATAAGAATATGGGCATGTTCCTGATCATCTGGGACCAGCTATTCGGCACTTTCCAACCGGAGCTGAGCGAGGCCGAATACCAGCCCACCCGGTATGGGCTGACAAAGCCGATGGAAAAAACGGGGCCTGTCGATATCGTTTTTCACGAATGGAGCACGATAGGGAAAGACCTGTCCCGGACGGATATCGGATGGAAGGAAAAATGGCATTACCTGTTTGGTCCTCCCGGCTGGAGCCATGACGGGAGCCGTCTTACCAGCGAGCAGATGCGGCAGGCGGAGTCCGGGGAGCCCCTGGATTTTGCCACGGACCCTCATTTTTAATTTGCTTTTAATATGATCAGGATCAGGTTTTAGGGAAAAATCTGTAAATTTATATCAGCAATTAGTTCATGCTTTTTACAAAAGTTTAGCATTCAATTTTTTAGGGTTTAGGGGTTTTTTAAAAAAGCTGTCCGGTTTGTCCGGACAGCTTTTTTATTACCCACCTGTTATCCACGCCTCCCGACTGCCCGTCTTTCCCTCATTTAATTTGCGCTGTTTTCTGCCTTCCCCGCCGTACCTTTGCACATTCATTTTTGTAAAGGTCAACTTTGTAACGGTCAACCCCTCTATACACACTATGAATCTATTCGAACAACAGGCGAATGAATTTGCGGCCCGTCATATCGGCCCCGACGAACAGGAAACGGCCCGGATGCTGGCTGTCATCGGCGTCAAGTCCCTCGGCGAATTGATCGACAAGACGATCCCCGCTGCAATCCGCAGCAAAAAGAGCCTGGCGATCCCCGGTCCGCTGAGCGAACAGCAATATCTTACCGAGCTCCGGCGGGTAGCCTCCCTGAATAAGGTCTATAAGTCCTATATCGGCCAGGGTTATTATGACACGATCGTACCGAGCGTGATCCTGCGGAATGTATTCGAGAATCCGGGCTGGTATACCCAATATACCCCTTACCAGGCCGAGATCGCACAGGGTCGCCTGGAGAGCCTTCTGAACTTCCAGACCATGGTTTCCGACCTGACCGGTCTGCCCCTGGCCAATGCCTCCCTCCTGGATGAGGGCACGGCGGCTGCCGAGGCCATGACCATGTTCTTTAATGCAAAGAACAAGGATCATGATCATATCACGACCCCCAGATTTTTTGTAGACAATAACATTTTCGCGCAGACAAAGGACCTCCTGGTTACCCGGGCCCAACCGGTCGGGATCGAGCTGGTCACGGGCGATTTCCGCCAGGCGGCGATCGACTCCTCCTATTTTGGAGCGATCGTGCAATACCCGGGCAGCGATGGGGCCATTCCTGATTATCGCTCCTTTATCGAAAAGGTACAGGCCGCCGGCGCCTATGTCGTGATGGCAACGGACCTGCTGGCCCTGACCCTGCTGACGCCTCCCGGTGAGCTGGGTGCGGATGCGGCCGTCGGCTCCTCGCAGCGTTTTGGCGTCCCCATGGGCTTTGGCGGTCCTCATGCCGCCTTCTTTGCCGCCCGGGACGATTTTAAACGCGCCATTCCCGGGCGTATCATCGGCGTCAGCATCGATGCCCAGGGCAACAGGGCCCTGCGGATGGCGCTCCAGACCCGGGAACAGCATATCAAGCGGGAAAAGGCGACCTCCAACATCTGTACGGCCCAGGCGCTGCTCGCCAATATGTCGGCCATGTATGCCGTGTATCATGGACCGGAAGGGTTGACCCGTATCGCCAAAAGGGTCAGCCTGCTGACCCGTACCCTGTCGATCGAACTGACCAACCTGGGATATACGAACAGCAACGACGCTTATTTCGACACCATCCGGGTCGAGGCATCCGATACGGGGAGCATTCGCCGGCTGGCAGAAGCAGCGGGGATCAACTTCCGGTATTCCGGCGGTAGTTCCATCGGCATCACCCTGGACGAGACCACGACGCAGGAAGACGTACTCCAGATCGTTTCCATTTTCAGCGAGGCGGCCGATATCGATGTCGCAAAGGCTACCTTCGATGTGGATACCAACCTGGACAATATACCGTCTTCGGTCACCCGCACCTCGCCCTTCCTTACCCACCCGGTATTCAATACCCATCATAGCGAGACGCAGATGATGCGTTATCTCAAGAGCCTGGAGAACAAGGATCTTTCCCTCAATACGTCCATGATCTCGCTGGGTTCCTGCACGATGAAGCTGAATGCGGCAACGGAGCTGATCCCCGTGAGCTGGCCCGAGTTCGGCGGGATCCATCCTTTCGCCCCGGCCGATCAATGGAAAGGCTATCGCCGGATCCTGACGGAGCTGGAGAACTGGCTCAGCGAGATCACGGGTTTTGCCGCCACCTCCCTGCAGCCTAACAGTGGCGCACAGGGGGAATATGCCGGTCTTCTTACCATCCGCGCCTATCATGCCGCCCGGTCGGAATCGCACCGCGACGTGATGCTGATCCCCATCTCCGCGCATGGCACCAACCCTGCCAGCGCCGTTATGGCGGGAATGAAAGTGGTGGTGGTGAAGAGCGACGAGGACGGTCATATCGATGTGGCGGACCTGAAAGAAAAAGCGATCCAATATAAGGACCAGCTTGCCGGTCTGATGGTCACCTATCCTTCCACCCATGGGGTGTTCGAAGAAGGCATCAAGGATATCTGCCGGATCATCCATGACAATGGGGGGCTGGTATATATGGACGGCGCCAATATGAATGCCCAGGTCGGACTGACCAGCCCGGGTCTTATCGGGGCGGACGTCTGTCATCTGAACCTGCATAAGACGTTTGCCATCCCGCATGGCGGCGGTGGTCCCGGCATGGGACCGATCTGTGTCAACGAGAAGCTGAAACCCTATCTGCCCGGTCATGTCTCTGCCGCTCCCTTTGGATCGGCCAGCATCCTGCTTATCAGCTATGCCTATATCAAGATGCTGGGGGCGGAAGGCGTGAAACGTGCGACGGAATATGCCATCCTCAATGCCAACTATATGAAGGCAAGGCTGGAAAAACACTATAAGATCCTCTATGGCGGTGTCAATGGCACCTGCGCCCATGAGTTCATCGTCGATCTGCGCCCCTTCAAGGCCAGCGCCGGTATCGAGGCGGAAGACGTGGCCAAACGCCTTATGGACTACGGTTTCCACGCCCCCACCCTTAGCTTCCCCGTCCCCGGCACCATCATGATCGAGCCGACGGAGAGCGAAGACAAGGCCGAGCTGGATCGTTTCTGCGATGCCATGATCGGCGTCCACCAGGAGATCCGCGCCATCGAAGAAGGGAAGGCGGATAAGACGGATAATGCCCTGAAGAATGCCCCGCATACCCAGATTGTGATCTGTGCCGACGAGTGGGAGCATGCCTACAGCCGTAACCAGGCGGCCTTCCCTCTCCCCTATGTAAAGGAGAATAAGTTCTGGCCCAGCATTGCAAGGGTGAATAATACATATGGCGACCGCAACCTGATCTGTACCTGTGAGCCGGTAAGCTCCTATGCAGAAGAGGTGATCGCAAACTGATTAACCGAACGTTAACGTACAATAAAAAAAGCCCCGGGCCCGGGGCTTTTTTTATTGACTAAATTGTCGGCAAAATCTCAGCGCATGTCCCCTATTTTTCGTCTTACCGATCTTACCCGTTTCAGCATCCTCTGTACCGGTATCCTTTTTGGAAGCTGTTCGCATAAACTCGCGCCGGAAGGCCATTTTCAGTCGACTGCGGTCGTCGCCGACGGAAGGGCCGATGACTGGAGCCTTCCGCTCCGGTTCAGCGATGCCAACTATACCCTGCAATACAATGTCACCAATGACGACAAGAATGTATATGTCTGTATCGCCTCCCGGGAGGAATCCGCCCAGATGAGAATGCTGCAGGCCGGGATGAATATCTATTTTGATCCGAAGGGGGAAAAGAACAAGGAGATCGCGATTACCTATCCGTTGCGCAAGCAGCCGGATCCCGAGCGCAACATACGGGGCCGGAATGGCGATCCCATCCCCGGTGGAGGGGAAAGCATCGATTCCCGGAAGGAAAAGCTGCTGCTGGAGTCGGATTATTATAGTACGACCGGGTTTCAGGATATCGAGAACGGTCAGTTCGCCGTAGCCGATATAAAATCTCCGATCCGGATGGCGATGAAGCTGAACAACAACGATAGCCTGCTGGTCTATGAAGTGGTCATTCCCATAAAGAATATCATCGGCACCGGGCTGACCCCCAAGTCCCTGAAAAAGAATTTCAGCGTCGGGATCGTGCTCAACTCCGTACCCGGTCAGGCGGTCCGTAATAACAATGTCGCTCGCCGGCAGCCTAACTTTGGTATCCGCGGCATGGGCGGTATGGGCATGCGTGGCGGCCGCGGCGGCGGTGGCGGTTCTTCCGCCCACACCCCGGACGTCAAGGAAGAAGATAACTGGTATCAGTTCCGATTGGTCACAAAATAAAACCCGTCACAAAAAAAGATCCTTAACGAACCACGATCCTGGTAATAAAGGCGTGTTGTTGCTGATCTACGACCCTTACCAGGTAGGTACCTTGTGCAAGACCGGGATCCAGGTCAACGGTCTCATTATAATTGGCCGGATCGGAGACCTCTATGACCTTCGACTGGATGGTCTGGCCGATCGGATCCAGAAGCTCCATCTGGTACCGGCCGGTCTGCATGTTCCGGAACAGGATCCGGAAGCTGCCATGGGCCGGGTTCGGGTAAGTGGCGATCACGCTGCCGGCGGCGGTGCTGAAGTTGACCACGACGATCTTGCTATAGACTGAGCTTCCGTCCAGGTCGACCATCTTCAGCCGGTAATAATTGTTACCGGCGGCCGGGGAAAGATCCGTATAGGAATAGTTGGTGGTCTGTGCGCTGTTGTGGGCGGCGGTGACCTTACCGATCGGCGCAAAATTCATGTTATCCGTGCTGCGTTCCACCTCGAAATAATCGCTGTTCTCTTCCTGTGCCGTCGCCCAGTTCAGGAGTACGTTCCCCTTCTCCGCCTGGCCGGTGAAGCTGAGCATGGTGATGGGCAGCGTGCCATTAAATCCAAAGAAAAGAAGGGAGTTGCCGATGCTGCCCGAGGGGATCAATCCTTTATTGGATCCCACCGAAAGCGTTCCGTTGAGCGTAACGCCCGGAATGGGTTGGATGGAGCCCAGGTCAAAACCCAGGTCCAGGATACCGCTGGGCTCTCCTACGAGGAAATCCGCAAAGCCATCGCCGTCCACGTCACCGGCATAATGTACGCTGGTCCCAAGCAGGTTGGGTGTGGAGGCGTCGTTGATGGTCAGGATAGGGCTGGCGCTGACCCCCGAACCGGAATTGCCGGCAAACACATAGGCCTGACCGGAGAATTGGGTGGCCGTGCTGGTCAATCCCAGGGTAGACAACAATGTATTAACGATCGGGTTACTGATCGCCAGGCTGCCCGGTTCTCCGACGAGTACGTCGCCGGATGCATCGCCGGTCACATTACCGGCCCTGCCTACGCTAAAACCAAACAACAGGTTGGCGCCTGCTGCGGCACGGGGGCTGGTCAGCGTAGATGCGGGGCGGGCGGAACCAGATCCAACCCCGGCGGCATTATTGCTGCCATAGAAGACATAGGCCTTTCCATTGACGCCTGTGCCATTTGGCGAGAGCGGGGCGCCGACGATCACGTCGTCGATCAGGTCGTTATCCACGTCCCCGGCCGTGCTGACGCTAAATCCGAATAGCGTTCCGGTCAGCAGGGAGGCGGGAGCCGTCAGGGTCGTTCCCACCGTACCCGTAGCCTGGTTATCCCGGGTAGAGGTGATCCCACCGGATACGCCGTGAAATATATAGGCATGGCCTTGTATGATCCCGCCCGAGATGATCCCTCCCGGTGCGCCGATAATAACATCGGCAAAGGCATCTCCGTTGACCTTTCCGGCCGGAGCGACGCTAAACCCCAAATATTCACCGGCGGCGGCGCCCGTGATCTTTGTGATGGGTGTCAGACTGACGCCGGAGGCGCCGCCATTATAAATGTCCACCCGTCCGAAGGCGGTAGCATCGTTATACATGGGGCCTCCCACGATAATATCGTCAAAACCATTCCCGTCTACGTCGCCTGCGTCGGCGATGCTGAATCCGTATAAGGGGTTACGGTTGGGGGCGGCGGAACCGCTTGCAAAATCGTTGGCCTTCAGGGTAAGTACCGCATCGGGAGTAGTCGTTGTGTTGACGTCACCGGTAAAATTTGCGGCGTTTGTATAGACATATACCTTACCGATCGCAACGGTCAGGGGGATCCCGGAAAAGACCAGGGGTACCTGGTCGCCCGGGGCCCCTACAGCCACTCCTTTATTGGTAATCGTGCCGCCGGCGTTCCCAACCGTGCAGACGCTATAGCCAAAAAGGGCGCCCTGTGCAAGCACGCCCGGCTGGAGTACCGTAGAGGGAGAAGTTAAAGGGGCCGAACCGGAGACGCCAAAGTAAATAAATGCGGCTCCCGTAACGGCGATCGTAGTGTTCAAGGTTATATTCCCGCCGGTGATCACGCTAATCACCGCAAAGGTCGGCGCACCCATGATAATGTCGTCGAAGCCATCGCCATTTACGTCGCCGGCACCGCTGACGGAGAAGCCGTAAAGAACATGCGCCGTGACATCCGCCACGCCCGAATTGAGTATATTCTGGACGGAGAACGCCTGGGAAGGTCCATGTGCGAAGGGATCCACCGTCACCGGGTAGACTGCGGCCCGGTCGTCGACCGTCAGGATCAGCCGCCGGTTGGAGCCCAGGCTCATATGCGCCGATATTTTTCTTTTATTTTTATCCCACACGTGTAGCTGATCGTATACCAGCCGCAGGTCCTGTGGATGGCCCGCGGTAAAAAGCAGCAGTTCACCGGCGCTGCCGATCCGGGCATCCAGGTCGCCCTGCAACCCGAGAACGATCTGTAGCGGACCGGCGCCTGCGGGTCGTTCCTTTAGCAGGAAGCTCTGTTCCATACCCGGCTTCTCATTGTCATAGAGGACCGCATACTCCTTATGATCGTACTGCAGCGAGTGGTCCCCGGTCCGCGAGGTTCCCAGGAGAGGCTGCCGGCAAAGGCGGCCATTCCTTCCTATGCCGGTCAGGAGGAAACGCGTCTGCCAGGTATTCTTCGTGGAGCCATCCTCGTTAAAGCTCCGGACGCCGTATCCTTCGTCCGTAAAACAATAGCCCAGGTGCTGCGCGTGATTGATGGCGCCATATGTGCCGGAATGGTCGAGCGGGTTGATAAAATATTCCCTGTCCTCAATTTTTGCAACGGCCTGGCTGTACCAGCCGGATGAAACGCCCTTTGGAAGGCGGTTTTGGCCGGTCGCGGCCTGGCCCCAGGCTCCTGAGGCAAAGGATAGGAAGAAAAGACAGATCAGTGACAGGTAACGGTGGGGTGTAAAGATGGGTTGCATAAAAATTGCCCTCAATGATTTTTACTTGGTCATTAATTAAATAAGAATACATTCTGATTCCTGATGAGAAGGAAAGCGGAGGGATGTTGTAAGGGCAAAAGTGTAAAGCCACCTATATGCTCATCGTAAAGATAGGCAGGCAGGGCAGCAAAAAATACCCTAAAATGTTCAAAATACGATGTCCCTTTGTGAATAAATCCATTCAGGGCCGTTTTGCGTATGTATCGATTGCCCTTCCGATGAGTCGCATACTATCAACCGAATAACGTGTTTACCTATGCGTGATCTCCTGCTTACTTCTTCCGCTCCTGCGGGAAAAAAGACCTGGCATTTACAGACGATAAGACAAGTGGAACAGCGGCTGTTGCAAAACCTGGAGAATAGGCTTCCTTCGCAGAAAGAGCTGGCAAAGGAATTTGCGCTCAGCGAGTCCACCCTGAAAAGACATTTCAAGGTGGTCTACGGCAAAACCCTTTACGAGTATTATCTGGGCAAAAAGATGGAGCTGGCCAAACGGCTGTTACAGGAGGGTAAAACAAGCGTTTCTGAAACGGCCTATAAACTGGGGTATGAGAAGGTCAGTGCTTTTATCATTATCTTTAAAAAGCACCATGGCGTATTGCCCGGCTCCCTGAAATTGACTTCCCTCTCCCGCCCCCAACCTGCTTATTTACTTTAATAAGCGGCAGTTAACGTTAAGATCTTCATATTATTACCACTTGAATTTCTGGTCCCGGAAAGAAAGAAAGTGTAGACCGAACCGGGTTCTATGTCTACGTTATTGAGGGTAGCCAGCACGCTATCCGTCCCGGCCGCTTTTATCATCAGGCTGCTGGAGGGTCCGCCTGCCACCGGCTGGAAGGTATTATAAGCCGTAACGTACACATTATCTGCGGGAGTGCGGCTTGTCTGGGCAAGGGCTCCATTCAGATAGAAGTCGACGCTGGGTGCATCGGGGCTCATATTAAAGAACCGGTAGTTGGCATTGACGGCCGATATGCTTGAAAAGTCATCGTTTATCTTTACGGCTTTGACGGCCCCGCCTCCGGGTGTGGAATTATACAGGATCAGGGTATAGAAGTTCAGGGTATCATAGGGTGAGCTGGGGATCTCGGCCATCAGGCTGTCCGACCCGGTCTTTTTGAACTGTACGTCGTAGTTTTGGGGCTGCAGGTGGGAATATTGGTTGGAACCGCTATTGGGGGCGATCCCGCCGGTAGAGGTGGACAGCGCTCCGTTGAGATAGATATCCGTAGCCGGTGCATAGGGCGCCATATGCAGTACGGACAAATAGGTCAGTTTGCTGGTGGTAAAAGAAGAGCCTGTTTTTGCACAGCCGGACAATCCGGCCGTTCCTAAAGCCAATGCTGCGATCACATAAAAAATTCCCTTGCGATTTCTTTTTGTCATGATTTCTATTTTTTTGATCTGGCCGCCGGCATGGTAACCGGGGGCTGTTTCCCCCATGACAACCGGTACGTCTTTTTCGTTGCGCTGGTTGTCTGCCGGGGGGCGGGGAATAAAAAAAACGCTTACCAAAAGGGAACCGGAAAGATCCGCCGCATGGTAAGCGTAAGTATCGGGGTGACTTTTTGTCGACCGGGTTATTTTACATTGACCGTGACCGTCGCCGCCAGCTGACCGCCATAGGAACGATGGATGCCATCGGCAAATTGCAGGGTCAGTACATGTTTGCCGGGTGTAAGGGTCACCTCCGTGCTGGACTGGGCCTTTCCAAAATGCAGATGGGTGGCATCTTTTGGCACGACCTGGCCGGCGGGGATAGAATCTCCTGCGTCGATCAGTAAATGATGATGTCCCGAACCGGACACGATGGCACCTGCCGTATCGAGCTTCATACCCTCCGTGGCCATTTCCACTTTAAAGGGGGAAGTAACGGTCTGTCCGTCCTTGATGTTCTTAAAATATACTTTTGCGCCGGCCGGTATGGCCGGTAAGGGGGTGATCGCCGCCGAAGAATCGGCGGTATGGCTCATTTGCATCGTGTCTTTTACCGCTGCTGTCGTATCGGATGCCGAGGCGGCCTTATCGCCTGCATTGTTACAGGCAACCATTCCGATCAGCAAAGCAGCCGGAAGAAAGTGAAGTTTACGCATGTTATAGGTAATTTATTTATGGGTTAAAAGTAGGCAATAAGTGGCAGGCAAAAAAAAACCCGTCGGCCAGAAGGCGGACGGGGTAATTAATTTACTGCAAGAGTGGACGTTTCTCACAGCGAGCCCTAAACAGGACGGACATTGGACATTGGTTTCAGAGGGATTGGATCGGTATTCATTCAATTCACTGATGCAAAGTTCCGTCAACCACGGAACAAATCAAATTTTTGAGATGAAGAATCCATTACCATTTGTGATTAACTTACCCGCCGCTACTGACAAACCCCTATGCATTAGTATATACCTCCACGGGATGCGTAAACCCTGAAAACCGGTCCTCGTAAATACCCCTGCCGGTTCTCGTAAATTCCGAAGGGGATAGCGGGTAAAAGTGCAATTCTCGTTCCTCGCCAAAAAGTTGTACCTTGCATCCCTATTTTATTACCAATACAATTTATGATGGACAACAAAACAACAGGCACCGTAAAGTTCTTCAATGCAGACAAAGGATTTGGTTTTATCAAGCATGATGACTCCAACAAAGAAACCTTTGTTCATGCCAGCGGGCTGATCGACCAGATCAAGGAAAACGATCATGTGGAGTTTGATCTGCAGAACGGGAAAAAGGGCCTGAATGCAGTAAACGTAAAATTGATCCGATAAATCCGATCTTTTTGCATTCGAAAATAAGGGCCAATTATGGCCCTTATTTTTTTAATGTCCGGCAAAAATTCTTTTGCCGGGGGAAGGGCCAATTATGGCCCTTATTTTTTTACTTATATTTGATCATGCGTTCTATCCTTTTAGCATTTATCCTTTTGCTGTCCCTGTCGGGGATCGCCCAGAAATATTACCTGTTTATCGGCACCTATACAAAGGGCGATAGCAAGGGCATCTATGTATATCGTTTTGATGGCGCCACCGGCGATCTGAGGCCCGTCAGTACGGCTACCACGGACAACCCTTCCTACCTGGCCCTGGCGCCCGGCGGAAAGTTCCTGTATGCCGTTAACGAAACCGATGGCGCCCGGCCGGGTGGTGTCAGCGCCTTTTCTTTTGATAAGACTTCGGGACAACTGCGATTCCTGGACAAACAGCAGAGCGGTGGCGACGATCCCTGTTATCTGTCGGTCGATAGCCATCGGAAATGGCTGATGGTCGCCAATTATAACGGCGGCAACCTGGCTGCCCTTCCCATTCAGTCGGACGGCTCCCTGGGCGCCCGGGCTCAATTGATCCAGCATACCGGCACGGGTCCGGACAAGGCAAGACAGGAAAAGGCGCATGTACATTCCGTCACGTTCACGCCTGATGAAAAATACTTGCTGGCAGCGGATCTGGGGCTGGATAAGCTATCCATTTATCGTTTTGACGCCGGCGCGACGACCGAACCGCTCAAGGCCGCGGCCGATTCGACGGTAAAGGCAGAACCAGGATCGGGTCCCCGGCATATCAGCTTCTATCCCGGCAAGCCCTATGTATATCTTATGACGGAGATGGGAGGCGCGGTGGATGCCTTTCGTTATTCGGGCGGACGGCTGACCCCCTTTCAGCATATCAGCTCCCATCCCGATGGTTTTACCGGCAATAAGGGCAGCGCCGATATCCATGTCGCCCCCGGCGGAAAGTTCCTGTATACCTCCAATCGCGGAGATGCCAACAACATCGCCATTTATTCCATCGATCCGGCAACGGGCCGGTTACAGATCAAGGGTTTTCAATCCGCGCTGGGCAAGACGCCCCGGAATTTTATCATCGACCCCAGCGGTCACTGGCTGCTGGTCGCCAATCAAAATACAAATAACATCGTCGTTTTCCGGATCGATGCACAGACGGGTCTGTTAAAGGAATCGGGAAAACAGCTGTCGATCCCATCGCCGGTCTGTCTGAAGATGGAGCCGGCCGAATAGACCGCCCTAACCGCCGCGAGCCGGAGAATCCGCCGTAAGCATTTATTCACTCCATGCCTTCCGCAGGAACCGGATCCAGTTCCCGTGCAGGATCGCCTCTATATCCTTCTGTACATACCCTCTTTTTGCCAGCAGGTCGGGGATCTTCTGCAGATCGGCGATGGTTTCCAGGTCATAGGGGCATTGCTCCTTTCCAAAAGCCCCGTCGAGGTCGGTGCCGATGGCGGCATGGCCGGTATTCCCGGCGATCTGGCAGATATGGTCCAGGTGGTCGATCATTTTCTCCAGGTTGCAGCCGGTCCCTTCCGGTGTCGATTGGCCTCTTACCCAACCCGGGACCAGCATCCAGGCATCCAGGGCGCCCCCGATGACGGCGCCTTTTTGGATAAGGGTCTTTATCATTTCATCGCTGAACTGGCGGTTATGGTCCACCAGCGCCCGGCAATTGTTATGGCTGGCCCATACGGGACCGTCAAACAGTTCCATCGCATCCCAAAAGGCGTCGTCACAAAGATGGGTAGCATCGAGGATGACCCCGAGCCGTTGCATCTCCCGCAGCAGTGCCTTCCCTTCACGGCCCAGCCTGCCGCCGGAGTCCGTACCGTTGGCATATCGCCCCGGCCCGTAATGGGCGGGTCCTACCGCACGCAGTCCCCCGGCATAGGCCCTCTCCAGCCATTCCGGGGTCACGAGGGAATCGGCTCCTTCGAGGCTGAGGATATAGCCGATGGGTTTGTTGTCCACGCCGGCCGATCCTGTCCCTCCGGGGGGCGTCTCTCTCATCCATAGGGCCAGGTGTTTTTCCAGCGAGGCCCGGTCCTTTATCATCGTCATCTCTCCTTCCTCTTCCATCGCCTTATACCAGGCCAGCTGTCCCTGTGTCTGGGCCCAGGCCTGCCAGGGGGAATGCCATCCCGGCAGGGGGTTGTCCGGCGCCACATACCGGGCGATCTGGGTGGCGACGACCAGGCCTATGTTCCCTTTCCGCAAGGCGGGCAGCGAGACCGTCCCTTTTGCCCGGTCGGGCCTGTCGGTCAGTCCCTGTTCCCGGGCGCGGATATCGGTCACCAGTAGCCGCAAGTCCCGGTTCCATTCAAGGGCGTTCATGCTAAGGTCCAAATGTGCGTCTATAATGAACATACTGCAATATAGCTATCCTGCTTATATTTGTTAATACAACCCATTATTATCAACCATTATGAAAAGAACGGTCTGTCTTACTGCCCTCCTCCTATTGCTTCTTCGTATGGGCATTGCCCAGGTAACCGTGCAGCGACTGCTGACGGAGAACAGGGTCGACCCGATCGGGCTGGATAGCCAGTCTCCCCGTCTGAGCTGGCAACTGGAGACCCCCGACAGAAATGAGCAGCAGACCGCCTATGAGATCCGGGTAAGCGACCGGGCGGACGGCGGGGCGGAAGCAAATCGTAAAGACGGCGGGGCGGAGGAAGGCGGCAGGGCATCCCGGGTCGGGAAGGGCGTGGTCTGGAATTCCGGTAAGGTCCTGTCCGGCGAATCGGTACAGGTCGTCTATGGCGGTCCGCGGCTGCAATCGGGGCGGCAATATCACTGGCAGGTGCGTATCTGGGATAACAAGGGCAGGGTTTCCGGCTGGAGCGTACCGGCTCACTGGCAAATGGGTCTTTTAAGGCCCGCGGACTGGAGGGCGCAATGGATCACGTCGAATCCACCCGATACCGGGGCCGGTGTCCCTCATCCCAGCCCGCTGCTGCGTACGGTATTTGAATCCAATGCGGGTTCGGTGGAGTCGGCCACCGCCTATATCACGGCACATGGTCTTTATGAGGCGCAGATCAATGGGCAACGGATCGGCGATGCCTTTCTGACACCGGGATGGACTTCCTATAACAAGCGGCTGCAATACCAGGCATATGATGTCACCAGCATGATCCGCCGGGGAGCCAATGCCATCGGTGTCATGCTCGGGAGCGGCTGGTACCGTGGGTATATCGGTTTTGAGAGGCAGCGGAACTTTTATGGCAAAGACGTTTCCCTTCTTTTTCAGCTGGTGATCCGGTATAGGAATGGCCGTTCGGACACCGTGGTATCCGGTCCCGGCTGGAAATTTTCCACCGGCTCCGTCCGCAGCGCCGAGATCTATAACGGTGAGACGATCGATCACCGGGAAGAAAAAGAAGGATGGGCTCTCCCGGGTTATAATGATGCCGGCTGGATCGGCGTACGCCGAGAGGATTTCTCCAAAGACAATATCATCGCAACGATCAACGAACCGGTAAGAAAACACGAGACATTCGCCGCCCGGAAACTGATCACCACTCCCAAAGGCGAACAGGTCATCGACTTTGGACAGAACCTGGTGGGATGGACCCGGATAAAGATCAAGGGGCATCCGGGCGACAGCATCCGGATCTCGCATGCAGAGGTATTGGACAAGGAAGGAAATTTCTATACCGAAAATCTCCGGGCGGCAAAGGCGCAGGATGTATTTATCCTGAAGGGACGGGAGGAAGAGGTCTTTGAACCCCATTTCACCTTTCATGGCTTCCGTTATATAAAAATAGAAGGGACGACCGGTCCGGTCGATCCAACGAATTTCACCGCGGTGACGCTGTATTCCGATATGGCGAAGACGGGTAGCTTCGAATGTTCCAATCCATTGATCAACCAGCTGCAACATAATATCCAATGGGGACAGCGGGGAAATTTCCTGGATGTGCCGACGGACTGTCCCCAGCGCGACGAACGGCTCGGATGGACGGGGGATGCCCAGGTCTTTTCCCGTACGGCCGCCTATAATATGGGCGTTGACAATTTCTTTTCGAAATGGCTGAAGGACCTGGCCGCGGATCAGCTGTCTTCGGGAGCCGTCCCCTTTGTCATTCCAAATGTCCTTGGAAAGGGCACCAGCGCCGGCTGGGCGGATGTGGCGACCATTATCCCCTGGAATCTCTACCTGGCCTATGGCGACAGACGGGTGCTGGAAGACCAGTATCCCAGCATGAAGGCCTGGGTCGACTATATCCGGGGACAGGCGAAGGACGATCTTTGGAATACCGGAACCCATTTTGGCGACTGGCTCTTTTACCGGCCTTTTGATGATAATGATGGACGTTCGGCCGTTACGGATAAATACCTGATCGCCCAATGTTTCTATGCCAACTCTACCCAATTGCTGATCAATGCCGCCTCGGTATTGAATAAGAAGGAAGACTCGGCCGGTTATGCCCGGCTGTTGCAGCATATCAAGGACGCTTTTGTGCGCGAGTATATGACACCGGACGGAAGGCTGGTCTCCGGGACGCAAACGGCTTATGTGCTGGCCCTGCAGTTCGATATGCTGCCCGAGGCGCTGCGTAAACAGGCGGCGGAACGCCTGGTAAAGAATATCCAGGATTATGGCTATCATCTGACGACGGGTTTCCTGGGTACGCCGTATCTTTGTCATGTACTGACGCGCTATGGCTTTACCCCGGTCGCCTACCGGCTGTTGTTGCAGGATACCTATCCCTCCTGGCTCTACCCGGTGAAGATGGGTGCGACGACGATCTGGGAAAGGTGGGATGGCATCCGTCCGGACGGCAGTTTTGAGACGCCGGGGATGAATAGTTTCAACCATTACTCTTATGGAGCCATCGGAGACTGGATGTACCGGGTGGTAGCCGGTCTCGATACGTATGAGGACGGCCCCGGCTATCATCACAGCCGTATCTCTCCCCACCCCGGCGGCGGCCTGGTCTTTGCGGCAGCCGATCTGGAGACAGGATATGGTCCGCTGCGTAGTCATTGGCGGCTGGAGGGGACCACGCTGCTGCTTGACCTGGTGATCCCTGCCAATACCCGCAGCACAATCTATATCCCTGCTCCGGAAGGAGGAAAGATCACGGAAAGCGGTCAGAACCTGGCATCCGTAAAGGAGATCAGGCTGACAGGGGTGGAAAGAGGATACCTGATCCTGGATATTGGATCCGGCAGCTGGCATTTCAAGGTGGAGGAATAGAAGAACAAGGCATAAAAACCGACGGGCTATGAGGCGATCTTTATTTTTTTTTGTAGTGTTCCTGGCCCTGTATGGGAATGACCGGCTGATGGCACAGTCCTTCCCGCCGGGGGAAACGTCAAAAGATGGGCCCACCCGGATGTTACGTATTTATGAGGACAACGATTGTTTCAATATACCGGGACAGGGTACGGATGACGCCTATACAAACGGCACCCGTATCGATCTCTTCTATCTGTCCCGGCACCCCGCAAAAGGATTTATCAACAGGGCGATGCCAAAGGCCGGCGACAGCAGTATCAATATATACGGCTGGGGGATCCTTCAATTGATGTACACCCCGGACAACCTGGATCTGCCGTCCTATCAGCCCAACGATTATCCCTGGTCCGGGGCTCTCCTTGCGGCCCATACGCTGTATTCCTATAACCCCGTAAAGAAATATGATCTCCAGACCGAGCTGTTGCTCGGAGTGATCGGGCCGGCCTCCTTAGCGTCCGGTACCCAGATCCTGATCCACCAACTGGAACAGTACCCGCGTCCGATGGGCTGGGATCATCAATTTCAAAATGACCTTCTTTTGAATATAAATTTTACCGCAGAGAAGCAAATAGCCAGCTGGGGTTCCGCCGTGGAAGTGATCGGTGGTGGACAGCTGTCCTGCGGAACGATGCTCAATGGTCTTGCCGTGTATCCCTTGATCCGGATCGGCCTTATGAACGACTATTTCCGGGGGACCCTGAGCCAGTATACCACTTCGGGTTCGTCCGGACCGGATCATCGCCGGAAATGGCAGGCCTATTTTGTGTTGAAACCCGAAGCACAATGGGTCCTGACCGATGCCCTTCTCGAAGGCGGGGTATTTACCGGCAACCCAAATACGCGTAAGGACAAGGGGTCCGGGCGCCCTTCTCCCCTTCCCTATCATGCCCTCCGGGGGACCGTCTACTCGATGAATTGCGGGGCGGTGATCTCGTCCGGGAATTTTAGTGTCTCCTATACCCAGAATGCCTCTTCGGCGATGATGAAGGGCCTTTACAACCATGACGTAGGTAATATAACCCTCTCGCTCGGCTGGTAGCATCATGAAGCAATCGTAATCCGATGAAAAAAATAGTCGTAACACAAAACCTTCTTCTCTTATCCCTTCTGATATTGGCTGCCGGCTTCCCTGCGACCGCGCAAAAGAGCTGGGAGCTGAAAAAAGACAAGGAGGGCATCCGGGTCTATAGCAGGACAAGCGAGCATTCCCGTTTCAACGCCATCAAAGTGGAGACGATCCTGCCCGCGAGGCTCGGCGCGCTTACGGCATTGCTGCTCGATATCGACCACTACCCTCAATGGTCTTTCAATAGCCAGCAGGCATATGTATTAAAAAGGGTCAGTCCTTCGGAGATCTATTTTTATCTGCTGATCCATTCTCCCTGGCCTGCCAGCGACAGGGACCTTGTCGTACACCTCCGTATCACGCAGGATGCCGGAAAGACGATGAACATTGTGGAAGAAAGCGTTCCCGATTTCATCCCTCCCAAAAAAGGTCTTGTCCGTGTTCCCCTGTCGACCGAACATTGGATAGTAACACCGCTGCCCGACAGCAGGCTCCGGATCGACTACCAGCTGGACCTCGACCCCGGGGCCGCTGTGCCTGCCTGGCTGGTCAACAGTTTCTCCACCAGGGGTCCTTTCGAAACATTTGGCAATATCCGGGAACAGCTCCGGCAGCCCAAATACCGGGACGCCACGATTTCTTTTATAAAAGACTGAACTTTTTTCATCGCCGGATGTCAAGAGATAACAAAGACTTAACCTACATTAAGATCGGGCGTTCGTCTTTGCCGGTGTCGATAAATTCCCTAATTTCATTGTTTAAACATTAAAAAATAGCAATATGGCAACATCGAAATGGATCCTCGATCCTTCGCATTCAGAAGTTGAGTTCAAGGTAAAGCACCTGATGATCTCCACGGTGACGGGTAAGTTCACCAAATTCGACGCTACCGTTGAGACGGAAGGAGAAGATTTTATGACGGCGAAAGTCACGTTCACCGCGGATGTGGACTCCGTCAATACCGGCAATGAACAAAGGGATGCGCATTTAAGAACGGCTGATTTCTTTGAAATGTCCAAATATCCCCAGATCAAATTCGTCGCCACCAAATATGACAATGTAGACAATGACGGTTCATATGAAGTATATGGCGATCTTACCATCCATGGCGTCACGAAGACGGTAAAGCTCGATGCGGAATTTGGCGGCGTTATCAAGGATCCCTGGGGCAGCACCCGTGCCGGCATCACCATCAGTGGCAAGATCAACAGAAAGGAATTTGGCGTCGCCTTCCATGCGGTCACCGAGACCGGCGGCGTGGTTTTGAGCGATGAGGTCCGCATCCATGTCGGGCTGGAATTTGTAAAGGCATAATTGATTTATTTCTCCTCTTCCGCGGCAGGCGATGGCCGGTATTGGCCACCGCTTGCCGCTAATTGCGTATATTTGCCGCATGCATTATGTTTCTGTCGAGGGACTCGGGAAGTCCTATGGTATAAAGCCGTTATTTCAAAATATCACATTTCATATAGAGGAAGGAGATAAGATCGCCCTGGTAGCCCGGAACGGGAGTGGGAAGTCCACCCTGCTCAAGATCCTATCCGGCAAGGAAACGGCCGAAAGCGGTACGGTATGGATCCACAAGGATGTCACCGTTGCCCTCTTCGAGCAGGAACCGGTCTTTATCGAAGACAAATCCATCCTGGACAATATCTTCACCCATAACCATCCCGTCATCAATGCCATCAGGGCCTATGAGGAGGCCAGCGACGACGAGGATATCGATAAGCTGACAGACGCCATCGTACGCGTGGACGAGCTGAATGCCTGGGATTTCGATACCAAGGTAAAGCAGATCCTGGGCAAGCTGAATATTCACCACCTGCACCAGCTTGCCGGCACCTTGTCCGGCGGACAACGGAAGAGGGTGGCCCTGGCCAAAACACTGATCGATATCGGGTTTGAGCACAAGCATGTGCTCCTGATCATGGATGAACCGACCAATCACCTGGATGTGGAGATGGTCGAATGGCTGGAACATTATCTCAACCAGGAAAAGGTGACCCTTTTGCTCGTGACCCATGACCGTTATTTTCTCGATGCCGTCACCGAAGAGATCTGGGAAATGGATGGCAGCAGCCTCTACCCATATAAGGGTGACTATGAGAATTACCTGGAAAAAAAGACCGCCCGGATTGAGAACGATACCGCCAGTATCGACAAGGCCCGTAATACCTATCGGAAGGAGCTTGAATGGATGCGTAAGCAACCAAAGGCCCGGACCACAAAGAGCAAGAGCCGGCAGGATAATTTTTATGTGGTGGAGGCCAAGGCCAAACAGAAGATCGAGGACCAGCAGGTCGAGCTGCAAATGAAAATGAACCGGCTGGGCGGCAAGATAGCCGAGCTGAAAAAAGTATACAAGAGCTTTGACGGGAAGGTGATCTTAAAAGGATTCGATTATACTTTCAAGAGGGGCGAGCGGCTGGGTGTGATCGGTAAGAACGGCGTCGGCAAATCCACGTTTATAAACATGCTGCAGGGCACCGAACAGCCCGACAGCGGTAAGATCAATATCGGGGAGACGGTTATCTTTGGCAATTATTCCCAGACGGGTCTTGTGGTCAAGGAAGACCAGCGTGTCATTGAATTTGTAAAGAACATCGCCGAACATTTCCCCCTGGCCGATGGCAGCTCTCTCAGCGCGGCCCAATTCCTCAATCTCTTTTTATTCCCACCGGAACAGCAGTATACCTATATCTCCAAGCTTAGCGGCGGGGAAAAACGAAGACTGCATCTGCTCTCCATTCTTTTCCGCAACCCGAACTTCCTTGTCCTGGATGAACCGACCAATGACCTGGACCTTCCGACGCTTGGCGTATTGGAAAACTTTCTCAGCGAATACCAGGGATGTCTGCTGATCATCTCCCATGACCGTTATTTTATGGACCGGCTGGTGGACCATTTGCTGGTATTGGAGGGGGATGGCATCGTACGGGATTTCCCGGGCAACTATTCCCAGTACCGGGAATGGGTAAAGCTGGGCAATAACGAGGTCGAGTTCCGGCCACCCGGCGATGGCTATAAGGCGCCCGAACCCAAAGTGGCTGCCCCCACCCCTGTTGCCGCCGCAACGGCGACACTGGAAAAGAAAAAGTTAACGTATAAGGAAAAAAGAGAATTTGAAGACCTCGAAAAGGAGATCGCCCGACTCACCGATGAAAAAAGGAAGATCACCGAACAGCTCAATAATGCCAATACTCCTTTTGACGAGCTGCACAAGCTCTCCCTCCGTATAGGCGAGATCGACCAATTGGTGGATGGGAAGGAGCTGCGCTGGCTGGAACTCAGCGAAGTAGAAAAATAAGCCCGGTTGCCACTCATCCAATATTAGCCCGTACATCCCCTGCAATTCTTTGTGCAATAGGCATTTTAATGTAGGTTTGGCAGCAAATTCCAAAAAATAACTTTCATGAGAAAACTCTTTCTATTGCTATCGGTATGTACTGCCGGCATGGTACAGGGACAGAAGATCGCCGATCCCAAACCTTTTGCCAACACCATTACGGAAGCCGATCTGAAAACGCATTTGTATATCGTCGCCAGCAAGGATTTCGAAGGCCGGGAAACCGCCACCGAAGGACAGCGCAAAGCCGCCGCCTATATCGAGAACCATTTCAGGTCCCTGGGTCTTTTGCCGGGCGCCAAGGACGGCTACCAGCTGTTCTATCCCGTATTCCAGGATTCCATGACAGGGTCCGGCATCACTATCAACGGTCATGCCTTTACACCCGACCAGGACTTTTATGCCAACCCTGCCACCAACTACACGGCTACCCTGTTGGGCGGCGATGTCGTTTTTGCCGGATATGGTATCAGCGATTCCACCCGTGACGATTACAAGGGATTGAATGTACGGGGGAAGATCGTGCTGGTGCTGAATGGCCAGCCGAATAACGGTCAGGCCGCCGCTCCGACGGGAAGGGGCAGAAGGGGTTTCAATTTATTCGCCAAACAGGATGCCGCGCAAAAGAATGGCGCCGCCGCCGTGCTGGTCATCCAGTCCGGTTTCCCCCGCAAACCGGGCAGCCCCAAGGGCAATATGAACCTGAACGGCTTTAAAAAGATCAACTATCCCAACACCTTTTATATCTCCGATAAAGTCGGGGAAGCCATCATGGGAGCCGACTATGCAGCGGCCGTCAAATCGGCCACGCCCCAGGCAAAACCCTATACGGCAGACGTAGAGCTGAGCTTTAGCAAGACCGTCCTCCAGCTGCATAGCAGTGATGTGCTTGGTTTCCTCGAAGGCACGGACCTGAAGGACCAGATCGTCGTTCTCTCCGCCCATTACGACCACCTGGGCAAAAGGGATACGGTCATTTATTATGGGGCCGATGACGATGGTTCGGGTACGGTGACCATTCTGGAGCTGGCCCAGGCCTTTGCCAAGGCAAAAGCAGCCGGAAAGGGTCCCCGCCGCAGCATCCTCTTCCTGGCCAATTCCGGGGAAGAGAAAGGGCTTTGGGGTTCGCAATATTATTCGGAGCATCCCACTTACCCCCTCGATCATACGACGGTGGATCTGAACATCGATATGATCGGCCGTATCGATCCCAATCGTAAAAAAGGTGACTCGACAAATTATGTATACGTAGTAGGAGATGACAAATTAAGCTCGGACCTCAAGCCGATCAGCGAAGGCCAGAATAAAAAGTATTCAAAGCTGGAGCTGGACTATAAATTCAACGATCCCACCGACCCCGAAAGGATCTATTATCGCAGCGACCATTACAATTTCGCCCGCAAGGGAGTGCCGATCATCTTCTATTTTGATGGCATCCACGCCGATTATCACAAGCCTTCGGATACGCCGGACAAGATCAATTATGATATCATGGCCAAGAGAGCGAAGTTCGTTTTCTATACCGCCTGGGAGATGGCAAACCGGAATGATATGCTGAAAAGGGATATCCCGCTGAACTAGGGTCTATCCGTTACTATATTTTTAAAGCCCGCTTCCGAGCGGGTTTTTTATTTAATAATGCGATAGCACCAGCGGAAGAGCTTTCCCTGGAAATCGAATGGCGTTGTCGCCCCGGTGATGTCGCGGATGGAGGAGGCCAGGATCTTATCCGTCTCCAGCTCAAATTTCCGGTAGTTGGTGCTGAAATAGAGGGTGCCGCCTGTCTTCATCGCCCGCAGGGTCTTGTTCAAGAGCTCCGCATGGTCGCGTTGGATGTCCAGGAAATCCTTCATCCGTTTGCTGTTGCTAAAGGTAGGGGGATCCATGACCACCAGGTCATAGGTCTCCGGCGCCAGCTCGTCCAGCCATTGTTTGACATCGGCCTGGATAAAATTACACACCGGTCTGTCTGCCGCTGCCGGATCGGTCCCCTCCTGGTTCAATTTCATATTTTCTTCCGCCCAGTTGAGATAGGTCCGTGACAGGTCCACGGAGTCGACGTGTGCCGCTCCTCCCGCTGCCGCATATACGGAGAAGGAACCCGTATAGCAGAAGAGATTTAATACCCGTTGCCCCTTTGCCTGGTCCCTCACCATCCCTCTTGTAATGCGGTGATCGAGGAAGAGACCCGTATCCAGGTAGTCCGTGAGGTTGACCCGGAAGGAGAGACCGGCTTCCTTTACTTCAAAGAATTCCTGTTCGCTGGCCAGCTTCTCATATTGTCCGAAGCGACCGGCCTTCCGTTGCCGCTGGCGGAAGTAGATCCGTTCGTCCGGTATTTCCAGTATTTCGCTGATGACCGGTACACAGCTTTCCAGCCAGGCGGCATGTTCTTCATCGGTCATACCATGCCGGCGCCGGTATTCCGCCAGGTAGATCTTATCCTCGTATAGTTCGATACAGAAGGGAAATTCCGGAAGGTCATGGTCGTATACGCGGTAGCAGGTGACGGACTGCCGTCTGGCCAGCTTAGCGGTATGACGGAACATCTTTGTCAGCCTGTTCCGGAACATAGGCAGCTTTTCTTCATTCATGTTCGGCACGTTTATTTAATAACAACCGGCGATACCCGACCGCCGCCAGCAGGCAGCCGGCGCCCGCGCCCCACCATAGCGTCCGGAAACCCAAATATTGCGCCACCTGTGCTCCTACCGAAGGCCCGATCACCTGGGCGGTGGACCAGGCCATCGTATTCAATCCCGCATACTGCCCACGGTTAGCCGTCCCCGTCCGGGAGATCCAGTAGGAGGCCATAAAAGGCATCGACGTGATCTCGCCGGATGTAATGATGGCCATACAGAAAAAGGCGCAGACGAGGGACGGGGGAAGGATGTTCAGCATTAAAAAGGAACAGCCTATCAGTCCTGCGCCGCAACTGATATAAAAGAGATTTGCTTTCCGGCCTTCGATCTTAAAGACCAGCACCATTTCAAAACAGGCGATCAGCAGTCCGTTAAAGGCCATCAACATACCGATCATGTATTCCGACAGCTGCAGCTCCTTTTTATAGTACAGGGGGATGGTGCTTATTAACTGGAAGAAACAGGAGGCGAGCAGGATGGTCAGACCAAGATATTGCAGGAACACTTTATCCTTATAGGGGCTGGTCATCCGGGGCCGGTTCTCCTTTCCGGCAGTTGCCGGTTCCTCACCCTTTCCGACGGTTGCCGCTGCCCCACTCTTTCCCGTTTGCGGGTGCTGCGGATGGATCTTCGTCCCGGTATCCGGGTTTTCCGCGGTTCCGAGGTAATAACGCAGCAGCAGCATTGCCAGGATGTTGGTCGAGCCATCGACCCAAAAAAGAAGATGATAGTTTATGGAAGCAAGGACGCCCCCGATCGCTCCTCCTACGGCCCAGCCAAGATTGACCGACAGGCGGTTCAGCGAAAAAGAGCGGGTCCTGTTCTCTTCCGTGCTGTACCAGGCGATGGCCGTGGAATTGGCGGGGCGGAACGCCTCGTTGATCAGGCTTAGTAAAAAGGTGAACCCGCAGATCAGCGGGTAGCTTTTCATCTGGCCCAGCACCATAAAGAGAAGACCGCCGCCCGCCAGGGTGATCAGCTGTACGCGGTGAAAACCGATCCTGTCCGTCAGCCTTCCACCCAGGAAACCTCCGCAGACGGCTCCGAACCCGAAGATGCCCATGACCACGCCTGCCTCGGAAATGCTATATCCCATGGAGGGCTGTGTGAGATAGATCGTCATAAACGGGATCACCATCGTACCGCTGCGGTTGATCAGCATGACGAATGACAAGAGCCAGGTAGACCTCGACAGCCCGCTGTATGCATTCCGATATAAAGAGATGGTGCGTCCGAACATTTTCTATTTTCCAAACACTTTCTTCAGCAGGTCATCGACCTGGGCCGCCGGGTTCTGACGGATGTTCTTCTCTTCCTGGGCGACATAATAAAATACGCCGGTCAGCGCCTTATCCGTAGCATAGGCGCCGAGATCGGGGTTGACTTTCTTGAAGGTGGTGGGCAGCTTATTATAGGTTTCGAAAAGCGTTTTCCAGTATTTGGTAGCGCCGGTCTTTTGCAGGGAGGAATCGATGACCGGGCGGAAGGAGGCCGTCAGCTGTACGGTCGTGGATTTCCGCAGAAAGGAGGTAGCGGCCGTATCGGAGCCTTTCAGGATACCCACTCCGTCCGATACGCTCATTCCTTTGATCGCATTGAGGAAGATGACGGCGGCCGATTTGGCGGCATCTTCCGCGGCACGGTTGAGGCTGAGGATGGCATCATCCACCTGTTTGCCAAAACCGGCGCTGCGCAGGGTCTTTTCTACCTTGGCGGCTTCGGGGGGCAGCAAGATCTTTACTGCGGCATCTTTAAAAAAGCCATCGACGGCCGATAGCTGGGCGGTGCTCTTGCTGGTACCGCGTGACAGCGCCTCTTTAAGACCCGCCACGATATCATCCGAGCTCAGCCCTTTGCCTCCTTTCAGAGAGTTCATGGCGTTCTTCGCTCCTCCCAGGAGACCACCCTGTGCATTGGTCAGGAGAACGGAACAGGAAAATGATACGATAAGGAGGGAAATCTTTACGGTTGGTTTCATGCTGGATATGTTTGTTTTAAAAAATCAGCGGCTAATGTACCATCAAAATCTGGTAAAGTTATGTTAACTCAAAAACTTGATAATCCCATAAATATTGTCTACTTTTTACTTGTCACCAGATGTCGTCTTGAAAAACGCTTTATCCATATTACTCCTCTTCTCCTGGACGCTGTTTCATTATAGCCGGATAGAACGTCTTCTGCAATGTCCCTTCGCCCCTCCCCTGTCCACTACCGGCATCATCGAACCCTGTGATTGCTGGAAATACAAACCAGCGCCGAGTCCATTGGCTGATATCAACAGTCCCGACGGATCCTCCGGGGCCAGTAAGTCCTTTTCGCGGCCGGCGCCGGATGATCCCTTCACCGAAGACAATTCTCTTACTCCCAAAGGATATTTTCAGCGCCCTGTGCTGACCGTTTCTTTGTTCCTGCTCCCCGAGCCTCCGGCCGGCTATACCCCCGCTGTCTTCCAGCCTCCCCGCGGTTGAACGTCCATATAACTCCATTTATTTCATCGATCGGGCGCCCTTGCGCCTATTAAATATATTTTTATGAATATCAATAAAGCTATACGCTATTATATAGTGTTATTTTCCTATGTCCTTACGTTTGCCGCCTGTCATGCGCGGCTGTTTCCTCAAAGTGGTAACCCGAATCTGATGGGCCAATGTACAAGGGCCAGTTTACTACAGGCTCCCTTCAACAGCTGGTTTGTAAAGAACTATGACGACTACCCGGTGGATTCCCTTACTGCCGGCCGGTTGAGGGCTTCGCTCGCGGGCAAGCGGTTCCGGATCTTTATGGGTACCTGGTGCAGCGACAGCAGAAGGGAGGTACCGCGGATCTTTAAAATACTCGACTATTGCGGTGTCGACTCCTCGGCCATCCAGCTGGTCATGGTCAGCGAATCGGATCCGACCTACAAGCAGAGTCCCGGGCATGAAGAAAGAGGATTGGATATTTTCAGGGTACCCGATCTGATCGTGCTGGACCAGGGGCGGGAGATAGGACGGATCATAGAATCACCGGTCGTCTCGCTGGAAAAAGATCTGTTTACCCTGACGCAGGGAGAGGCCTATACCCCTCGTTATCCGGGAGCGGGTACGTTGATAAAGGTCTTCCGCGAGGAGAAGATAGGGGAAATAGAAAAAGATCTGCCGGCGCTGGCTGCCCGGATAAAGCCCCTGGTCAGGTCGTCGGGGGAGCTGAATAGCTATGCTCATGTAATGCGGTCTGCGGGTGAAACGCGGAAAGCGGATATCACCTTAAAGATCAATGCATTGATCTTCCCTGATCAAAAATAGCGGAGGATAGGGCCTTTCGGCAATAAACCCTATTTTTGCGTCTCAAAATATCAGAATGAAAAAAAACATTGTATCCCTTCTTTGTCTATCCACCTGTCTGTATACCCTGGGGCAGGTAAAGAAACCTGCTGCAACGGTCCACAAGACCGGCACGGCAAAAGCGGGTCCTTCCGTCGTGGTATTGAAAACGACCCAGGATTCTATCAGCTATGCCATCGGTCTTAGTGTCGCCAACTTTTACAAACAGCAGAACATCACCAACATCAATACGGCGATGGTGACGCGTGCGATCAATGACGTCAATAGAAAGGTCAAGCTGCAGATGGATGAGCAACAGGCCAATTCCTGTATCGTCAATTTCATGCAAAAATCAAAGGCGGAGAAATCGGTCGGGAATAAAAAGATCGGTGAGCAATTCCTTGCGGCCAATAAGACCAAGCCCGGGGTGGTTACCCTTCCCAGCGGTCTGCAATATATCGTCCTGAAGGCGGGGACCGGTCCCAAGCCGGGTCTTACGGATAAGGTAAGGGTTCATTACCATGGTACGCTTATCGATGGAAAGGTCTTCGACAGCTCCGTTGAAAGAGGAGAGCCGATCGAGCTGTCCGTCAACGGGGTCATTCCCGGCTGGACGGAAGCCCTCCAGCTCATGCCGGTTGGCAGTAAATGGAAACTGTTTCTTCCTTCCAACCTGGCCTATGGCGACCAGCAGGCAGGACCATTGATCGCGCCGGGATCGACGCTTGTCTTCGACGTGGAATTACTGGATATCGTCAAACCGCCGGAGAGCCCTAAACCTGCGGATGCTGCAAAACCCGATAGCACCAAACAAAATCCATAAGAGGATCAAAAAGAATAATCCCTAAAAGGGCCGGCGCTGCCGGCCTTTTTATTTGCCCAGCTTTTCCGCGCGGAAAAGGTTGTCGGTCGCCTGCAGGATCTTGGCTTTTAGTTTTGGATTATAGGCCGGATGTCTCCGGAGGAAATCCCATACCACCGCAGCGGCTGTCCTTGTACGGTACCATCCGAAGGTAGCCTGTAACCAGCTCTGCGGGAAAAACACATCCCCCGTGCGCTGGATATCGTCCAGCCATTCCAGCGAGGCCGGCAGGTATTTTTCCGAAGCGGCCGTGCGCAGCGGGTGATGCAGATAGGAAAGGGCTGCCAGCACCCAGGCTTCTTTCCGGCGGGCCCGGGCATCCTTTAGCGTGACGAAGAAGCGGTCCCGTACGAGGGGGTCGTTGGACAGCGAAGGAAGAAGGTATTGCAGCCGTTGCCGCCGGTCGGTATTCCGGATCCGGGTCAGCTGTTCCTGCAGGATGGCGCTGTCTCCGGGGTAAGCCCGCAGGGCCAGGGCGGCGGCCAGGCTGGTATAATCCTCTTCCGACAATTTTACCCCGGCCGGTGGTTGCCTTGTCTTCCAGATAGTATACAGCCGGTCCTCGCCTTTCCGGCTTAGGGCGATGCCGCTATAGGTCCGGAACAATAATTTCTTTTCATTGGGGTTGCTCACCTGCTGCATCGCCTGCCACAGGTCGTCTTCGATGTCCGCCACCGCCGAGTCCCGGGACGAAGGCGGAAGCCAGCGCCAGAATAAGGAGGTCAGCTGGTCGAGCAGGATATTCAGGTTCAGCTCTTCGGGTTCCCACGAGAGTGCGCGACGATCAAAGTCCAGCAGCTGCCGGGGTGTTACCGCCAGGCCATCCAGCATGTTCTCATACAAATTTATATAGGCCGATGCCCGCATCAGGGGCGTTGCCGTGCCCGGGCCGGCGGAGCCGGGGACGGGTGTGCTATTGTCGTCCCTCAGCAGCCAGGGGATGGAATGCGGGTCGACGGGAAACAGTCCATATCCCTGTCCGTTAGCATTGAAGAGGATACAGAGCGGCGCCGGTCGTCCTATCGCTGCCGGCAGCCGGACCTGCGGGGCATTCATATTTACCGTCAGCTCCTCTACCCTATCCTTGTATACCAGGGCTAGCCCGAACAATTGCGGCCATACCCGGGGCGAGCCGTCTTCTCCCTGCTGATGGAGGGTGAGATCCGTGATCTTCCCCGATGCGACGCCCAGGTGATAAGAGAGGCGTGGTCTGCCGGAACCGTTGACCCAGACGTCGTTCCATTTCAGCAGGTCCGACGAGGTATGCGCCTGTAAGATCCGGATCAGGTCGGGCCAGGAGGCGTTGCCGCCCGCATACTTCTTCAGATAGTCGCGCAGCCCGTCCCGGAAGGCCGTTGCGCCCATACGGCTTTCCAGCTGCCGCATCATGATCGGCGCCTTGTGATAAATGATATTCCCATACAGGGATCCGGCTTCTTGCAGGTTGTCCAGCTGCTGACGGATGGGATGGGCGCCCCCTGTCCGGTCTACGCTATATGCCGCCGGAAAATGGTCCGTGAGAAATTTCAGATCGTAGTTGCCGTCCGGTAAAGTGACATTGAGAGCTTCGTGATACTCGGTTATCTTGTCGGCCATGAAGTTGGCAAACACTTCCTTCATCCACACATCGTTGAACCAGGACATGGTCACCAGGTCTCCGAACCACATATGGGCGGTTTCGTGTGAAAGCAGGTTGCTCCGCCCGATAAATTGTTCGCGGGTAGCGCCGGAGTCGAGGAAGAGGCTGCTGGCCTTGTATTGGATGGCGCCTACATGCTCCATTCCACCGAACTGAAAATCGGGGATGGCGACAAAGTCAAATTTTTGGAACGGGTAGGCAATACCGGTATATTCCTTCATGAATTGCAACGCCTGTCCTTCGATCCGGAAGATAGAGTCCAGGCTTAGCCGCAGCTTGCTGCTGTCCGTCTCGCGGTAGTAGAAATGCAGGGTCCGGCCATCTACGGAACGGGTCGTCTCCGTGAACTTTCCCGCCGCAAAAGAGAACAGGTAGGTACTGATCCGGTCGGAGGGAAGGAAACGATAGGTGATAGTCCCGGGTGTATCCGTTGTCACCGCCGTCACCGTCGCAGAATCCCTCAACGGCGCATTGCTTACTGCCTTCCATCCGCTGGGGATCGTCAGTGACAAGGTGAATATCGCCTTGAGGTCCGGCTGGTCAAAACAGGCAAAGAGCGTGCGTGCCCGGTCGGGCACCAATAAGGTATAAAGAAAATCACCGTTCCGGTTCAGCGCCGGATTTCCGGGAATAAAGGACAGCGCCACCGTATTCGTCCCGATGTGCAGGTGGGCGGGTGAAACGATCAGATGTTCGTCCTCATATCGGACCGGGACCATCGCTCCGTTGACCCGGACCGGCCAATTATCGCCGTTCCCTGCAGCTATTCTGCTCTCTCCTTTAAAATCGATGACCAGCGGGGACCGGTTGTCCGATAGTGTAAAGGTTAGTTTTTCCGTTGCGGGGACGGGGCTGTCCTTTTGTTCGGGGATAGTAAAGTTCAGGTCATATTGTATATCCCGGAGGATGGCCGCCCGGTGGGTGGCCAATGTATAAGGAACACCGGGTGCTGTCATGCGAGTCTGGCTATAGACGGACAGGGGTGTTTGTCCCAGCGCAATGATAACCAGCGAAACGTATAAGCAGGTTCGAAGAAACATCGGGGAAAATTGAGGCCGGAAAATACGTGTTTTTACGTTGTCATAACCCCCAAAGAATTTTATCTTGCGGTATGGCATCCGGCAAAGAAATAGCAGTACTCCTGGCGGTCGCCTGTATGGGGATCGTCCGCCAGGACGTAAAGGTAGTCACTTACTCGACGGGGAAGGCCGACACGGAAGCCTATGAAAGTCTTTCCTTCTGGATAAAGGATAACCAGCGGGCCTATATCCGGTATTCGCATGGAAAGGAGGTGGAGGATGAGGAGCTTAGCTGGCTGGGGCGCGACAGCCTTCGCGGCGAAACGGGTTTTAAAGTCCGTTTCCCAGTCCCCGACACCCTATCGCTGTATGTCATCCAAAAGGGATATGAGCTCAAGGTCACGGACCGCAGCGGCAGATACCTGCATGCTTTTGTCTGGGAAAACGAGAACAAACCCGGTCAGGAGGGATGCTCCATTTGTGCACAGACCGAAAAAGAGGCCATGGGCATGCTGCAGAAATACTTTTTCAAATAACCGGTGCTGGCCGGGTCGGGTAGCTGTTGCATATGGATAAAAGGGGAATTATTTATATAGGAGCTCATAGTACTCATGCGCCATCCGTCCGGCGTCGAACTGGTAGCGGACGTCCCGCATCCCGTTCTTCGAGATCTGCCGCCAGGTATCATAATGATCATAATACAGGGGAAGGATCTCGTTCTCCAGGATCTCGTACATTTTGTTAAGGTCATAGTCATCCTGTTCCTCTACATGCATGTTGGCATAATCCGCCTTTGGCACGACGAACCCGTTGTTCCCGTGGTTGACAAATTCGGGGATCCAGCCATCGTCCGTGGAGAAGTTCACCGCGCCGTTCATCGCGGCCGTCATCCCGCTGGTGCCGGATGCTTCCCGGGGTACCCGGGGATTGTTGAGCCAGCAGTCCGCGGCCTGTTTCAATCGCTTGGATAGCGACATCTCATAACCGACGACTACGGCGATATTTTTATATCCTTTGCTCAGGTGAACGAGTTGATTGAACTCATTGATGGCGGGATAGTCCATCGGATAAGGCTTACCGGCCCAGATGATCTGAACCGGGCGTTTGGTGTCGCTCATCAGCCTGTTGAACCGGTCCATGTCGCGGGTCAGGAAGCTCGCTCTTTTATAGCCGGCAAAGCGCCGCGCCCAGACGATGGTAAAGATATTCGGATCGAAGAGCTTACCGGTCTGGTCCGCCACGAGCTCGAAGCTTCTTTTCTTCATGTATTTTTTTCTGTCGTCCCACCAGTAATCGTTGCCTTCCTCCATTTTCCGGTAGAGTTCCTTGTCTGCCCAATACCGCCAGTTCTGTGCATTTGTGATGGAGATGATCGGGCAGATATCCTTGTATTTGCTCCACATGGCGCGGGAAACGTTGCCATGCAGCTGGGATACGCCGTTGGCCAGGTGTGCAAAACGCAGGGCTACCAGCGAATGGTTGAAGGCATCGTCTTCGAGCCCCGTGAGCTTTTTTACTTCTTCCACGGAGAGTCCGCAGAAATAGCTCATCTTATGACAGAGATAGATATCGTGTTTTTCATTTCCTGCTTCTTCCGGCGTGTGGGTGGTGAAGACCAGTCTTTTTCTTACCTCGTCGATATTCCTGTTGTATTTCTGGTAGAGATAAAAAGAGGCGCTGATGCCGTGGGCTTCGTTGAAATGGTAGAGATCGGGATTGAAGCCCAGCTCATCCACCAGTTTGGCCCCTCCTACCCCAAGCAGGATGAATTGTGCGACCTTTGTGGCCACATTGGCGTCATATAGGCGGTGGGTGATCGTCTGGGATACATAATCGTTCTCGGGAAGATCGGTGCTCAATAGGAATAAGGGAGCGCTCTTGAAGGTTTCCGGGTTGAGATACCAGACCTTTACCCAAACGGGATGTTCATGGATATTCACCTGGTATTTAATACCCGTGTCTTCCAGGAAGCTGTATTGTTTTTCCATCCAGGTGACCTGCAGGGTCTGGTCCTGGTTACGGGCCTGGTCATAGTACCCGTATTTCCACAAAATGCCGATATTGATCATGTTCTGACGCAGTTCGTAGGCGCTGCGCAGATGGGAGCCGGCCAGAAAACCCAAACCGCCGCTATAGATCTTCAAGGGTTGGTGTACGGCAAATTCCATCGAGAAATAAGCCACTTTTTTCGAATACTGCTCGTCTACAGCGTAAGGCACGTTAAAATTTCTAAAACTCATAGCAAATCCAAATTAATTATCATGTGTATCGAGTACGCAATATAACGGATAATCCTGAATTGAATTGTCTGGTGACCGGTGGTTTCCGGTTTGCGCCGGCGGGGTTGCTCACGCCTTTTTCTTTGATGACTTTGTCTTTGTTTCCTTCTTTTTGTCGAAATAGCCTTCGAAGAAACATTTGATGTCGCGATGAACGCCGCAACCTCCCAATTCTTTTAGTGAAACGCCCGAGGGGTCGAAGGTAAATTCAACCGCGCAGGGGTCGGCATTTGACCGATAGCGTGCAATATTGGCGGCGACGAACTTCGCCTCCCCCTTTAATTCTCCTTTGCAGGTACCGTCGTCTTTTTCGAAGTGAACAAAAAACAATATGCGGGAGGCGTCCCTGCCGTCCCGGATGGAGACGATATTGCGCCGGTCCCGGGCGTAGTTGCCCGTAAACTTATGTTTATGCGGCAGCGTATCGAGGGGGTTATAGATAGAAGGGGGTGTTGTCTTTGCTTCGTTGGATTCGGTCATGATCAGCATAAAGCCGGCACCCTCGTTGAACACATAGGCATCTTTCTTATAATAGATCTCTCCGTCGGCTGCCTTGCGCTGATGTGTGACGGAAAGTGTGTATTTGGCATCCATGCCGGCCTGTCCCGAAATACCCGGCTCGTTATCCGAATAAAGAATGGGCCGGGCGGCGGCAAAATGGTTCTTTTTATCAAAACAGAGGACGAACAGCGCCTTTCGATCCTTTGCAATGGCCTTTACAAAAAGATAGGTCTCGTTGTCCGGCACTTTTATCTTGCCGATCGCATAGAGCCGGGGTCTGCTTTCCTTGCCGAAATACCGGGTCACCACGCTATCCGGCACCAGGCGGGTGAATAGTTTATAATGGATGACGGAGCCTTCGGGCTCCTTCCGGCGCAGCAGTGTATCCGTAACCTGGTAGGGTAATTTGAGGGGTTGAAAGAATTCGACAAAATCATGGGTATCCACTTTTTCATCATTCTCGGCCAAAGACAGCTTTTTGCTCTTACAGGAAAATAACAAGGCGGGCAGTACGGCCAGCAACAGGTACTTCTTCATACAGTGTGGTATTGACAAGGGCATTTACGCTTTAAAATTAACCAAAAAATGCGTCTTCCCCCGAACCGGGCTTTTATTTATGCTTTTTTAGTTTTAGATTTGTCTAAAATTTAATTTAGTCAACCTAAAATATGAAATTTTCCGCCAGCAAAGAGAATCACTTAAAGACCATTTTCCACCTGCAGAGCGAGCACGGTCTTGTCACCACGAATGCGCTGGCGGCGGCTCTTCAGACCCGGCCGGCCTCCGTGACCGACATGCTAAAGAAACTAAAGGAACAGAAGCTGCTGATCTATGAGCGATACAAGGGGTTCAAGCTGAGCGCCGAAGGAAAGAAGGCGGCGGTTCAGGTCATCCGCAAACATCGTCTGTGGGAATATTTCCTTGTAAAGAAATTGCAGTTCGGCTGGGATGAAGTGCATGAGATCGCCGAGGAGCTGGAGCATATCAGCAGCCGGAAGCTGGTCGACAGGCTGGATGCCTTCCTGGGCTTCCCCGAAACGGACCCGCATGGGGATCCGATCCCGGACAGCCAGGGTCGTATACAGGCGCGGCGTCAGCTAACCCTTTCCGAGCTGCCGTTGAACAAGACGGCCCAGGTATCTGGCATAGCGAGCCAGACCACGGAAATGCTGGAGTTATTACAATACAATCACATCCGTCTGGGCACCCGGCTGGAAATACGGAAGAAGTTCCCTTTTGACGATTCGCTGGAAGTAAAGGTGCGTAACCGCCCGCCGGTCACCATCAGCGCCCGGGTAGCGAAGAATGTGCTGGTAAATGATGAAAATTAAAATGGACAGTCACTATCATAAAAATGTTTCGCTCAGTGAGGTACACGGCAGCATCGACACCACCCGGAAGGGGCCCTGGTGGAGACAGCTTTTTATCTTTTTTGGTCCTGCCTACCTCGTCAGTGTGGGATATATGGACCCTGGCAACTGGGCTACGGATCTGGCGGGCGGGAGCCGTTTTGGCTATTCGCTGCTCTGGGTTTTGCTGATGAGCAACCTGATGGCCATCCTGTTGCAAAACCTCTCTGCCCGGCTGGGTATTGTCCGGGGAAGGGACCTGGCGCAGGCCAACAGGGAGGTTTATCCGAAATATATCAATATTCCTCTCTATGTGCTGGCGGAGATCGCCATTGCTGCCTGCGACCTGGCCGAGGTGCTGGGGATGGCCATCGGGGTCCAGCTGCTGACGGGGCTGCCCCTGGTCTATGGGGTATGTATTACGGTGTTGGATACCTTTCTGCTGCTTTTTCTGCAGCGATTGGGGATGCGGCGGATGGAGGCCTTTGTGATCGGGCTGATCGCGGTCGTGGGGGGCTCCTTTCTTGTCGAGATCCTGCTGGCCCGTCCCCATCTGTCCGAGGTCGCCACCGGTTTTGTCCCCATCCTGCATGGCAGGGAAGCGCTGTATATCGCGATCGGTATCATCGGGGCGACGGTCATGCCGCATAATCTCTATCTCCATTCGGCGCTGGTGCAGACGCGGAAGATCCAGCCCGGGGCGGAACATATGCGCAAGGCGCTAAAGATTAACTTTTTGGACAGCGCCGTCGCCCTCAACCTGGCCTTTCTTGTCAATGCGGCGATCCTGATCCTTGCGGCGACGGTCTTTTTCAAGACAGGCAATACCGGGGTGGCGTCCATCAAGGAGGCCTACCGGCTTCTGCCGATGCTGGGGACCAGCATCGCGCCGAAATTATTTGCCATCGCCCTTATCGCGGCGGGTCAAAGCTCTACGCTGACCGGCACCCTGGCCGGGCAGATCGTCATGGAAGGCTATCTGCAATTGCGGATCAATCCCATGCTGCGGCGGCTGCTGACGCGGCTGCTGGCCATTGTCCCGGCGGTGATCGTCATCCTCCTGTTCGGGGAAGAAAAGGTCGATGACCTGTTGGTGCTGAGCCAGGTCATTCTCAGCATACAGCTGGGTTTTGCCGTCATCCCTCTTATCCATTTTGTCAGTGATAAGCGGACGATGGGCGCCTTCTCCATCAGTCCTTTTATAAAATTCCTCGCCTGGACCGTGGCCGCGTTGCTGCTCTATCTCAATATAAAGCTGGTGACGGAAGAGTCGGGTCCTTTCCTGGCCGAACCGGGACATATCGGGGGAAAGATCCTCCTGCTGACGACCGGCGCAGGGGCCGTTGGCCTGCTGCTTTATATCTGTCTGCATCCCTGGATGGTCAAACAGGCGCGTAGTGTCCCCCCGCAGGTCCATCCGCTGCCGGATAGTCTGCAGGACTGGGCCGTCCCTGCCTTCCGTCATATCGCGATCGCATTGGATTTTAGCGAGAACGATGAAAAGCTGCTTGCCTATGCCGTCGGCCAGGGCGGGAAGGAAAGCCGTTATCTGCTGGTCCATGTGGTGGAGAGCGCCAGCGCCCGTATGCTGGGGAAAGAGAGTGATGATTATGAGACCCGTAAGGACCAGGAGCGGCTGGACCGGTATCATGCCTTCCTCGAAGAGAAGGGGTTCCGGAGCCATACCATCCTGGGGTTCCGGCATCGTGCGCGGGAGATCGCCCGTATCGTAAAGGAACAGCAGGCCGACATGCTGGTCATCGGTTCGCATGGACATACCGGGCTCAAGGATTTTATCTATGGAGAAACCGTCAATTCGGTCAGACATGCCCTGAAGATCCCGGTGCTGGTGGTAAATGTATAGTTACGCTTTTTTCCGAAGCAGGTGTTTCAACCGGCTAAAGGTCTCCGGTTTTATATTCAGGTAGGAGGCAATATATTTTTGCGGCACCCGCTGCAACATCTGTCGATGGGTCCGGATATAATCGAGAAAGCGTTCGCGTGTGCTTTTTTTCAGCTGATCGAAATAGCGGTCGTCCTTTTTGATGAACAGGTCCGAGATCATCAATCGTCCCAGCCGTTCGACCTTTGGTGACAGATCATACAATTGCTGGAGGCTTTCGTATGTGACGGAAAAAAAGACCGTCGGCTCGATCGTCTCCACCACGGCTCCTGAAGGAGTACGGTGATGGAAGGAGAGCTCCGAATGAATGATATGTCCTTCGGAAGCGAGCTGGATGGTGATCTCCTTATTGCGGAGGGGCAGGTATTTGCGGGCAAGCCCCCAGGCGATGATGTTGATGTAGCGTTCCACCTCCCCTTCCCGGATAACCTGGACCTTTTTTTCAAATTCCCGGATCTCGACAAAGGGCAGGAGCTGGTTGAATTCGTTTTTTGTCAGGGGGACGAACCCGGAAAGGTATTGATGAAGCGCCTCGAGAGCGGCCTTATAGGATGATCGCGTTCTGGTCATTTCGTTTCCGGGTTTTACCAGTCTTTCATTTTTGGGTGAACCGGCGATGGCCGCCGTCGCAACAGGTGTTTCAGGCGGCTAAAGGTTTCCGGTTTCATATTCAGATAAGAGGCCAGGTATTTTTGAGGCACCCGCTGCATAAGTTCGGGGTTGCTTTCGACAAAATGAAGAAAGCGTTCCTTCGTGTCCAGGCGCATACACTCCAGTTCCCAGGCTTCCTTTTGCAGAACGAAGTCGGTGGTCATCAGCCGTCCCAGCCGTTCGATACGCGAGCTTTCCCGGTATAGCTTTTCCAGCTGCTGCCGGGTAATCGACAGACAGGTGGTGGGTTCCAGCGTCTCTACAAAATAAGAAGAGGGGGCGCCGGACAGAAAAGAAGCCGAGGCGCTGATAAACTGGCCTTCCCGGGCGATATTGGTGATCACCTCCGTCTTATCCCTGTAAAAGTACATCCGGGCCAGTCCTTTTACCAGGAAATTCAGATAATTCTCCACCTCACCTGCCTGCAGCAGCTGTTGTCTTTTGTCGAAGCTCCGGATCACCAGCGCTTCGCCCAGGAAAGCAAATTCTTCGTTGGTCAGCCCGACGTAACCGGACACGTATTGCCGTAATAGCTCTAACATGCGCAGGTAGTTAGTTATTAGGTACAAACATACGAAAAAGGCGGTGTTGTTAAATTCCTTCATTTCATGTAGGTTTGCTATCCTTTTGCCGGGAAATGCGCTTTGGAAAAAATAGCGCATTCCGGCAAATCAATAATAATTGTCCTTCGGACAAGATGCCTCCGGCATCTTAAAGTAAAAAAGCAGAAATATGGCCAAGAAAATCAAAGTTGCAAATCCTGTTGTAGAGTTGGACGGGGATGAAATGACCCGTATCATCTGGAAATTTATTAAAGACAAATTGATCGTACCCTACCTGGAGATCGATATCAAATATTATGACCTGGGTGTTGAATACCGTGATCAGACGGGCGACCAGGTAACCATCGATGCCGCCAATGCCATCAAACAATACGGTGTGGGTATCAAGTGTGCTACGATCACTCCTGACGAAGCCCGGGTAAAGGAATTCAACCTGCAGCAAATGTGGAAGAGTCCGAACGGAACGATCCGTAATATCCTTGACGGGACCGTTTTCCGCGAGCCCATCGTCATGAGCAATGTCCCCCGGCTGGTGACAAACTGGACGGCGCCCATCATCGTAGGCCGCCATGCATTTGGCGACCAATACCGGGCCACCGATACTGTTATCAAGGGCAAGGGGAAGCTGACCATGACCTTTACCCCTGAGGATGGGAGTGCCCCCCAGACCTTTGAGGTATTCAATTTCAAGGGGGATGGCGTCGCCCTGTCCATGTATAATACCGACGAGTCGATCAAGGGCTTTGCCAGGAGCTGTTTTAATATGGCGCTGAGCAAAAAATGGCCTTTATATCTTTCCACGAAGAACACCATCCTGAAAAAATATGACGGCCGGTTCAAGGATATCTTCGAGGACATCTACCAGAAAGAGTTCATACAGAAGTTCAAGGATGCCGGTATCGTATACGAGCATCGCCTGATCGATGACATGGTGGCCAGTGCCCTGAAATGGAACGGCAACTTTGTATGGGCCTGTAAGAACTATGATGGAGACGTACAGAGCGATTCTGTCGCCCAGGGATTTGGTTCCTTAGGGCTGATGACCTCCGTGCTGATCACGCCGGATGGCAAGATCATGGAGGCGGAGGCTGCGCATGGCACCGTCACCCGTCACTACCGGGACCACCAGGCGGGCAGACCCACTTCCACCAATCCCATCGCCAGCATCTTTGCCTGGACGAGGGGTCTTGCCTTCCGTGGCAAGCTGGATGGCAACCAGGCGCTGATCGATTTCGCCAATGCGCTGGAAAGCGTATGTATCGAAACCGTGGAGAGCGGTAAGATGACCAAGGACCTGGCGATCTGTGTACATGGCAACAAGGTAGAGCATGGCAAACACTTCCTCTATACGGAGGAGTTCCTTGACGCAATCGACCAGAATCTGCAAAAAAAGCTAAAATAGTCCACCAGGACATATAGAAAAAACACTTACTCTTCAAAAAAAGCCCTTAGGTAACGCTTAAGGGCTTTTTTCTTGGAAAAACCGTCATATTCATTTATTTACAATACCATAGCATGTCCGCAATAGGGTGATTATCAAGGCCCGGTTTCACTACGTTAATTATTAGCTAATTAATCATATTTTAATCTCCTTTTAACATCTGTTAACAAGCATTAAAAAATATTTAACATATTAGGACGATCGTTCGATAATATATTAATTGGTTAAGATTTTGCTCGAAATTGTCAAAAAAAGTAAAGGACCTTATGCATAAGACTGCCATGAATATACATTCCTGAACCTTATATTCGCTGTTCATAATTAATCTCATAACCAAAACTACACTTTAATGAGAACGTTACTCCTGCTCACAGGCAGTTGCATGCTGCTTTTTGGACAAATTCTCGCACAAACAAGAACGATCACCGGGAAAGTCACCGATGGAAAAGGGGTCGCCCTTGCAAATGTCACCATTCTCATCAAGGGATCTAAACAGGGTACCAGCACATCGACGGATGGAACCTATTCGATCGGCGTCCCTTCTACTGCAAGAGCACTTGTCTTTACTTCCGTAGGTTTTGCTCCATTTGAGACTGCCATTGGCGGCAGGTCCGTTATCAATACAACGATGGCGCCATCCGCAAGCAGCGAACTGCAGGATGTGGTGGTTGTCGGATATGGCGTGACCCGAAAGACCGATCTTACGGCATCCGTTGCGAATGTCAGTGGTGATAAAGTGGCCAATGTTCCTTTTTCATCCGTAGACCAGACCCTCCAGGGCAAAGCCGCCGGTGTACAATCCACCGGCTTCAGCGGTCAGCCCGGCGCCAACCAGCAGGTCCGCATCCGGGGTATCGGTTCTTATTCCGCCAGTTCCCAGCCCTTATACGTAGTCGATGGTATCCAGATCAACAGCGGTGACCTGCAGGACCAGACCATCGTCCCGTCCTCGAACGTCCTCTCCACGATCAACCCCGATGATATCGAATCCATCTCCATCCTGAAAGATGCGGCGGCCACGTCGATCTACGGAGCAAGAGGTGGTAATGGCGTCATCATCATCACTACCAAAAAAGGCCGGGCCGGCAAGACACAGATCACCGCCACCGCCGAAGTAGGTGTCAACAAGCTCGGTACTTTCGCAAAAGCCGCCCAACCGCTCAACGGACCGGACTGGGTCAGCGATTTCAGGGATGGCTATCTCAACGCGGGTGGCACCCCTGCCCAGGCAAGCGCGGCGCTTGTCGGTCTGGGAGATTCCACTCTCAACACCAACTGGAAGAACCTTGTGACGAGGTCCGGGCAACAGCAGCAATTTAATATCGCCGCCTCCGGCGGGGAAGGGAAAACGACCTTCTATGTATCGGGCGGCTATTTCAAACAACAGGCGGCCACCATCGGCGCCGACCTCGTCCGTTATTCTGCCCTGCTGAAAGTTGACCACCAGGCGAGCCAGCGGCTGAACCTGTCGATCAACCTCCAGCCTTCCTACGAAACGCAGAACGGACCGCTTAGTAACGGCAGCCAGTTTGCCAATCCCATCCTGGATATCTACTTCCTGCGGCCGACCCAGAAGCCCTATAATCCAGATGGAACGCTAAATATCAATACCAATGGCTCGGGTTTTAGCAGTGTCTACAATCCTCTTTATATCGTAGCGCACAATGTCCATTCCAACGGGATCTTTAACGGTCTGGGAAATGCCCAGGCGAAATTGAGCATCCTCGACAACCTGAAATTCACCTCGAAAGTAGGCGTGCAATACACCACCTACAATCAATACCAGTATGATAACCCCCTGCATGGCGATGGCAAATCAGTTAACGGCCGCGGGTTCTCCGATTATCAGCAATATTTCCTCTATGACCTGAACCAGCAATTGGATTATCACGCATGGCTGAACAAGGATAAAGACTTTGGTATCGATGCCAAAGCGGGATATGAGACCATTCTTTCGAAGAGCTATAACATCACGGCGGCAGCCACGAATTTTTCCACCACCCGGCTGGATCTTACTACCAATGCTTCTACCGCGACCGCGGGTTCCTCCGGCGCATCGGATTATTCCTTTGCCTCCTTGTATGGCAACATAGTCCTGAACTACAAGGATAAATATATCCTGACAGGCGTCATAAGAGAGGACGGTTCTTCCCGGTTCTCCAACACCAAAAAGTATGGCACCTTCCCCTCCGTCGGTCTTTCCTGGAATATCAGCAAGGAGGATTTTATGGAGCGGGTCCCGGCTATCTCGAACCTGAAGCTACGGGCCTCTTATGGCGGCACCGGGAATGCGGAGATCGGTAACTATACCTTCCTGCAGACCTATGGTTTTGGCGGAGGGCTCAATTATAATGGCCAGCCCGGTGGCGGCTTCAATGGTATCGGTAACCCGAACCTTACCTGGGAAAAGGACAACCAGGGAGATGTAGGTCTCGATGCCTCCTTCCTGAAGAACCGGATCAATATCGTCTTCGATTATTACAATAAAGTAAGTTCCCGGTTGTTGTTTGCCTATCCGCTGTCCCAGAGCACCGGCTTTTCCACCATCACCGAAAACCTCGGTAAGATGTCCAACAAGGGGGTAGAATTTACGATCAGTGCAACTCCTGTCCAGACAAGGGATTTCAGCTGGGATATCAGCTTTAATATCACACATAATAAAAACTCCATTGAAGTCATCCCTCCCGGCCAGACGCAGATCCTTAACGGCCAGTTCCTGGTCAAACCGGGCAATGACATCAATACCTGGTATATGCGCCAATGGGCCGGTGTAGACCCTGCTAACGGCAACCCGCTCTGGTATGTAGACTCCAGCAAGAAGAGCACCACCCCGCTTTACAACAGCGCCGCCCGGGTGAACACGGGCAAGGCTGCCAACCCCAAGTTTTATGGCGGTCTCAGCAACACCTTTACCTATAAGGGGATCAGCCTGTCGGCCGATCTCTACTATAACTATGGCAACTATGTATTTGACCAATGGGCGTTCTACCTGGCCGACCAGATCAACTCTCCTTATGGCAAGTATGCTTTGAACAAGAACAGGTGGGAGAAAGCCGGTGATATCACCAATGTTCCGAAAGCAGTTTACAACTCGGGCAACAATTCCAGCAATAACTCCACCCGGTGGCTCTTTAAAGGAGACTATATCCGGCTTAGGAATATCACGGTCGGATATACCATTCCTACCACGCTGGCCAAAAAAGCTCACCTGAACAGTCTTCGGATCTATGTTCGCGGTACCAACCTCTGGACAAAGACCTATGACAAAAATTCCACGATGGATCCGGAACAAGGCGGAAGCACCAGTTCAAATGGTCCCAATTCCAATGTGGGCCTCAACAACCTGAACCTATTCTATAACAAAGCCCTTACCGCCGGCCTGAGCGTTGGTTTCTAATCATCGTCTAAAAAAATCAAGTATGAAATTCAAGATATTATCTACCATTTTGATAGGAGGAGCGATGGTCTTTTCCTCCTGCTCCAAAAGTTACCTGACCAGGGCTCCCTATAATGCAGTGCCCCTGGCCAGCGCCATCCAGACATCCGCCGACCTGCAGGTGGCCGCGGCCGGTATGTACGGCGAGTTACGAACGACCGACCTCTTTGGCCGCACGCTGCCCGTCAGAGGCGATCTGATGGCCGACAATACCTTTGTCACCGGTTCCAATTCCGGGCGGTATCTGCCCATGAACATTTATTCGACCACCAATGCGGACGCCTATGCCGGCGCCGCCTGGCCGAATGCCTACATCGCCATCAAATATGCCAATACGATCATCAATACCGCCCTGTCGACTACCGACCCGACGGTTGCCGAATATGTCGGCGAAGCGTATGCGGTCCGGGCGCTGGCGCATTTCGAACTGGTTCGCAACTTTGCGCATCCGTATACATTAGCCCCCAACGATCCGGGCGTTCCGATCGTTACAAAGTTCAGCTCGGATTCCTTCCCGAGCCGGTCTAATACTACGGTTAAGGCTGTTTATACACAGGTCATTGCCGACCTGGAAAAAGCCTATTCCCTTCTGACTGCCACGGGATACAGGGGAACGGCTTACTTCTCCAAGTATGCCGCCCGGGCGCTGGAAGCCCGCGTCTATCAGAATATGGGCGACTGGACCGATGCCCAGACTACGGCGCTGGATGTGATCAACAACAGCGGCTGGGTGATGCTCGGATCCACGGCTTATGTCAATCCCAGCGGCACCCTTGGAACAGGCGGCGGTTCTACGACAAACACCTATTCCCCCGGCGGCTATTGGTCCAATCCTACCGTTCAGACAGGCAGCAAGAATGAGACCCTGTTCGAAGTAGCCAGCGACCTGGCTAATAATAATGGCTTCGACCAGATCGGATTCATCTACCTGCAGGTCGGCGGCGGATATGGCGATATCCTCGGCACCGATGACCTGTACAATCTATACTCCGCCACGGATGTAAGAAAGGGATTAAACCCACGCGCCCCTGCAGGGTATAGGACCGGAGAGCAGAGTAATATCAATCTCTGTTATAAATATCCGAACCCCGGCGGCAGTGGTGATCATGATGACACCAAGGTGCTGCGTCTTTCGGATATCATCCTTATCGCGGCAGAAGCCTATTACAACGCCAACGATATGACCAATGCCAACAAATACCTGAATATGGTAGCGAAACAACGGGACCCTTCCTTTGCCGGCTGGGCCGATGCAGGCACCCAGGTACTGGAAGATATCCTTGTCGAAAGAAGAAAAGAGCTGGCCTTCGAAGGAAGCCGTCTCTGGGACCTGGTAAGACTGGGAAGGAGTTTTACCAAGTGGACCAGCCAGATCCCGCTGAAAACGGTTGCCGTGACCCCTGCCAACCAGGAACTGGTCTGGCCGATCCCCGTAGCGGAGCTCAATGCCAACCCCGGTATCGGACAGAACCCGGGATATTAAGTAAGTATACAAATGACATCAAAAGGGCCGGCTTAGTAAGCCGGCCCTTTTTCATTATAGTTCCTGAAAACATCTTTATTCGTTATCGGGATCTTTTTTGTTGGACCGCGTCGTAAAAGAGATTGCAGGCTCAGATCGGATAACTTCCCGGCTACTGCCAATTGGTATGCCCCTGCCAGCCCGGCAGCCGTATAGATCCCGCAAAAGGGTTCGGCAAAGGACGATCCATCCTGGAACACAAAAAAGGCGGACTTGTCCCCTTCCTCCCGATACGCATCCAGGAGCGTGGCGACCGTCGCCGTATCCAGGTCGGGCATGTCGCAGGCCAAAAGCAGCAGGTCCCGCCCGGGCAATTTTTTGTGTACGCTGAACAGTCCTTCGAGGGGACCGGGTAATCCTATCGCATCGATGACCAGCAGTTCCGGTGAAATAACGGCGCCGTACGACGCCTCCTGGCGGAGATTGATGGAGTAGACGACGGGGATCTGCCATGCCGCCATCTTGCCGGCCATATGGACCGCCCAGCAGCTGTCCCCGATGGGGAGCAATCCCTTATCACGCCCCATTCGCCGGCTCTCTCCGCCGCAAAGGACGACGCCGGTGAGATGGGTCAGACGCTGCCTCGTGGAGTGTGGATCTCGTTCATCCAGCCTCATAGACATGTTTTGCCGGGTCTCCCGTTACCGTATGACAATGACAGTTATTGCCCCATTCATGGGTACCGTCCGCATAATGCTCGCATTTCCAGATGGGCGCCTCGTGTTTGATCCGGTCGATGATATACCGGTTGGCAGCATATGCTTCGCTGCGGTGAGCCGATGCGGTGATGACGACCACGGCGCTGTCGCCGATCGTTACTTTCCCGACCCGGTGCCGGGCAACGGCTATGTTTAGTCGCCATTTTTCTTTTGCCGCAGCCAGGATCTCCCCGATCATTTTTATCGCGAGCGGACGATAACATTCATATTCAAGAAAGGACACTTCCCGGCCACCGTTATGATCCCGTACTTCCCCGCTGAAAAGGACGACGGCTCCCGCCGCCGGATGATGGGCGCCGGCCAGCAGTCCTGCCAGATCCAGGGGTCCGTCGGCGATCAGGCTCTCCGCCGGGCTATCCGCCGCTGAACTACCCGCTGCGAAGTTACCCGCCGCTGAACTACCCGCCGCTGGCGGGGGGAATGATGACGACGGTGTCATGTTCATGTAGTTTGAAATCGTTATCGATAAATCCCTCTTCCACCGCAAAGCGGCAGGCCGAAAGGATCATTTCCGCCTGCCCGTTAATGGCAAGAAGACGGGTTTTTAATTCATCGGTATTGTTGACCACTCCCGCCAGCTCGAATTCAGGAGTGAAATAGTCCTTCAACCCGGCATACACATGTATCTTCATTTGTTCTTTTGTTTTAGAATGGATCTTATCCCCCGATATCCAGCATGCTCAGGTCGCTACCGGTGAACCGCAGTGTCTGTTTCTGTTCCAGCGCCTGTTGTAATTTCATACCCCATCCGGCATCGCTGTCCCCGCCGACCAATGATATGGGGTGATTGCTGCTGAGACAACCATAGATATTCCCGTTGCTATCCAGCCGAAGCCGGTCACAATCTCCGCAAAAAGGTTCGCTCTCGTTGGCGATGATCCCGAAGACGGGCCCCTCCTCCACCTGCCAGTAACGGGCGGTGGCCGACCCGGCACGACCCAGGGGGCCAAAACGATATTGCCGGCCGATGATCTTCAGGATCTCTTCCTGCGACAGAAGATATTGTGCCGACTTATCCTGCAGGTGTCCCATTGCCATCACCTCCAGGAAACGGATGCGGATCCCACGGGAAGCGGCAAAATCCAGCAACGGGAGGATCTGTGAATCGTTGATCCCCTTCATCATGACGGCATTGATCTTTACCTCCAGTCCTGCCGCCCTCGCCGCATCGATGCCCCGGATGATCCGTTCGGCAGAATGTCTCCGGCTCATCCGGAAAAAAACGCCTTCATCCATTGCATCCAGTGATACATTGATGGATTCCATCCCCGCCTCTTTCAGGGGCATGGCCAGTCTTTCCAGCAACGATCCATTGGTCGTCAACTTTATATGCGGGATGCCCAGGGTCCGTACTCCCTGGACCAACTCCACCAGGTCCCGATATAACAAGGGCTCTCCGCCCGTCAGCCGGATCGTATCCAATCCCAGCCGCCGGTGGAGTCTGTCGATGATCTCCAGCAGGGCAGTAACGGAAAGTAGCGGGTGCTGTCCGCGGACCGTGCGGCCTTCTGCCGGGTCCACGCAATACACACATCCCAAATTGCACTGGTTGAGCAGGCTTACCCGCAATGTCCGGAACGTCCTCCCATATCTATCTTTTATGACCTGCATACCATTCGGTTCTTCTTATAAAGTTACGATAGCAGGCCCTGAATCAGCGCAGTTTTTTTGATCGGGCCAAACCCTCCTTTTGCGCCTCCGCAAACGGCCGGCCGGATACCAGCTCTTCGATCAGGATACGTCCGATCGCATGATGGGGGTGATATGCATAGATATTCAATATGCCGTGGCCGTTTCGGCCAGTTCCCACTGCCCGGTGGCCCGGGCCGGCTTTTGAAAACGGGTGACCCCGACGATCACCGAAACCGTCATTATCACTATACCGATACCCGTAAAGGCCCGGACATAGGTGATCGACTCCGATTTGAAAAGGAAACCAAACAGCATTCCGCCCAGGTTGCCGCCGGCGCCTACCACTCCGCTGATCAGCCCTACGTTCTTTTCATTGATAAACGGAACGATCCCATAGACCGCTCCATTCGCCATTTTCAGGAAAAGGGCAAAGCACAGCATAAAGATGATCGCCATCGGGAAGCTGCCCGCGCCTGCAAAGGCGATGAGCCCGATCCCTTCCAGCAGGAGGACCCCTGCCAGCAGCCATCCCTTGCCCCGCATTCCCCAGCGCCGGCCGGCCCGGTCGGAGACGATCCCTCCCAGCGCCCGGGCAAAAAGGTTCATAAGCCCGAATATGCCGGCCCAGAAACCCGCGTTGCTCTGTGACAGTTTAAAGCTGTCCACAAAATGAAGACAGGCTACGTTATCAAAGGTTATCTCCATTCCGAAGCACATGGCATATGCCAGCGTCAGCGCCCCCACCCTGCGATCCGCCAGGGCTGTCCAATCGATCCGCTTCCGGGCACGACCAGCGCCGGAAAAATTGCCGGCAGGCGTATCGGTGGTGAACCGGTAATATAAGAAGGCGACGATCCACATCCCGATCGCCGGAACGACCATTGCATAACGCCATGCCATATGCGCTGTATATCCGAATCCTACTATCGCTGCGAAAATGAGCGGCATCACTATATTCGTCACTCCGCCTCCGAGGTTGCCCCAGCCGCCTGTGATCGCATTAGCGGTGCCTTTGATCTTTGCGGCGAACATCATGGAGGTATGGAACTGGGTGATGACGAAGGAGGCGCCGATGACCCCGATGCCGAGCCGGAACAGGAGAAAGCCGGTATAGCTTGTTGCCAGCCCCACGAGCGCGACGGGTATCGACCCGGCCAGGAGCAGTCCCACGGCCGTCTTCCGCGGGCCGATGACATCACAAAGCCTGCCGATAAGGAGACGGGCCAGGATCGTCGAGGCGACGGAGGCGATGATCGTATTCCCGACCTGTGCCTTTGTGAGCCCCAGGTCGGCGCGGATGGTGGGCATCAGCGGGGCGAGGCCAAACCAGCCAAAAAAACAGACAAAGAACATCAGCCAGGTGAGATGGAATGTGCGCATCTGGATAGAGCCCAGGGAGAATAGCCGGATGGAATCCAGTGGCCCGGTAACGATAGTGGTCTTCTTCGGCATGGTGGCTCGTTTTGGTTTGGACAAGGAGCAAAATGGCGGCAATCGTTAGCGGGGAAAGCATTCGAAGACAGGCAAGCGGTCGTCAGACCGGAAAGGGTATCCATATTACTAAAATACATATCTAACATGAACACAAAGGGAACATATCGCTTATTGATCCTGTTTATTATTTATATCATAAAAATAAAGTGTTATAAGTTATTATCCATTTAAAAACGCTATTATAAATATATACATTATTTCACAATATATAGTTTAGCGACAGAGATTCTCTCAAGAATGCGTTTATAGCCTTAATATTGCGGGACTTATATGCCCAAACACCTACATGAGGAAAAATAATCATAACTGCGATCTTGCCAGCTGTTTTTTATGCCGGCGTTGTTTGCCGGAGTGGATCCCGGCCGTCCAGGCCCATCGAAAGACGTTGCACTTCAAAAAAGGGGAATCCATCTTCCGGGAAGGGGAAACGATAAAGGGGATCTATTTCGTCTATGAGGGTACGGTCAAGGTCCATAAGCGGTGGGGAACGGAAAAGGAACTGATCATCCGTTTTGCCCGGAAAGGGGACATCTTCGGGCATCGCGGGCTGGGACACGAGAAGAGCTATCCTATTTCGGCGACGGCCATAGAGGTTACCCATGCCTGTTACATCGATCTGGATTTTTTCCAGGCTTCCCTGAAGGTGAACCAGGAGTTCATGTATGGGTTGCTGTTATTCTTTGCCGACGAGTTGAAGGAGTCCGAGCGGAAAATGCGCAACCTGGCCCATATGCAGGTAAAGGGCCGTGTTTCACAGGCATTGCTGTCGTTAAAGGAAAAGTTCGGGCTGACCCCCGAAGGGTTTATCAATATCATCCTTAGCCGGCAGGACCTGGCTTCGCTGGTTGGCGCTACCTATGAGACGGTATTCCGGATGATCAATGAGCTGGCGCAGGAGAGGTTGATCCTGCTCGAAGGGAAGCAGATCGCCATCGCCGACGACGGTAAATTGTTGGAGTATACAAAGGAATAAGCGCTACCCGAAGGTATAATAAAGCACCCCGGCGTCTTCTGCGAGATCCCCTGCATCGGAGGGATGCAGGGCAAGCCCGCTGGCCCCGAGACCCATCCGTATATCACCGGAGCCATTCAGGCCGATGGGTATCAACCGGCCCGGCGTCCCCTGCAGCCGCACGGGAAAGAATTCATCGAGAGGGGTCTTTTTTTTCCGGGAAGTCCCCAGGGGCAGCCCGATGGGTTCGGGCGGATACAGTCCGAAACAGGCATGCAGATAGGGTCCGATCAGCAGGGCAAAGTTTACCAGGCAGGAAAAGGGATTGCCGGGCAGGGCAAAGACCAGTCCTCCCCCGGGTGTCACTCCGCACCAGGTGGGCTTACCCGGTTTGATCGCTATCTTATGAAAGAGCTTTTGCACTCCCAGCTGCTCCAATACTTCCGGTACATGATCGGCGTCCCCGGCGGACACCCCGCCGCAGAGAAGGAGGATATCATGGGACAATACCGGCTCCAGCCGGCTCTTTAGTATCGCCGCGTCATCCGGGCAGTGAGTATAATAGGCGGGTACGATCCCCCATTTTTTTAGCGAGGACTCCAGCAGCCAGCGATTGCTGTTACGGATCTTGGCCGGACCCACGGTTGCTTCCACCGGTACGACCTCGTTGCCGGTGGTCAGCAGGGCGATACGCGGAAGACGTTCGACGGTCACTTCCTTTTTTCCCAGGGTCGCCAGCAATCCCAGGATGGCCGGCTCACAGCGGCAGGCATGTTCTATCACGGTATCTCCCGACCGAAGATCCTCTCCCCTTCTGGCGATATTCAGAAAGGCGGGCCAGGCGCCGGGTGATGCTTCGGCCGGCAGGCTCCGGGCGTCCATACGAACATCCATCGTCTCTTTTCCTTCTACCGTATCTTCCCTGCGGATGACCATGTCCACCCCTTCAGGGACGGGGGCGCCCGTCATGATCTTATAACACCCGCCGGCTGGAAGAGGCTTTGTAGCGGCCGCGCCGGCATAGATGGTTTCCACGATGACAAAATGCCGGAGGCCGCCGTCCAGGTCTTTTTGCCGGACGGCATAGCCATCCATCGTCGCCCGGTGGAAAGGCGGATAATCGCGGTCCGCCCGTATGGTCTCCGCCAGCACCCGTCCATCGGCTTGCGACAGATCGAGCCGTTCGCGGCCAAAGGAACGGGCCCGTCCCCGTATTATCTGTTGCGCCTCCCGGTAATTGATCATATCCTGGTGTATTGCCTTTATCGTCGGTCTAATGTCCTCCTCCTTTCATCATCTTCCGTGCGTGGAACACCGCCGGAAGAATCGCCTCCAGCGACTCCCGGGCTCCATCGCTGCTTCCCGGAAGGGTTACGATCAGCGTATGGGCGATCGAGCCGGCAACGGCCCGGCTCATCATGGCAAGGGGGGTCCGCATCTGTCCGTAGACGCGCATCGCCTCCGCGATACCATCCGCATCGCGTTCCAGGATCTCCCGTACCGCCGCGACGGTGTTGTCACGGGGACCCAACCCGGTGCCGCCGGTAGTAAAGATGAACTGGATGTCCTCCCCTACCCATTCTTTTATTTTTTGCTGGATCGCCTCCCGGTCATCTGCGACGATGGCATACTGTTTTACCTGTGCCGTCGCTGTCTCCAGCATTTCTTTTATGATCTTCCCGCTTTTATCTTCGCGTTTGCCGGCAGCCGTGGAGTCGGAACACACCAGGACCGCGCAGGATGGGGCCGTGGCAAAGGGACGCTGCCGGTCACTCTTCCCGCCTTTTTTCTCCAGCAGCCGGATATGTCCTATCTCCAGGATCTTGTCTACGGGCTTTAGCATATCATAGATCTCCAGCGCCGCAACGGACACACCGGTAAGGATCTCCATTTCGATGCCGGTGCGGCCAATCGACCGGGCCTCTCCCTGTATGACGATACCCGATCGCCCGAAGACTTCCTCGCCGAACAAATGGCCGTGGGTTTCCTTCTCCAGGAAGGCAAACTCCATTTCCATTCCATCGATGGCCACCGGATGACAATGAGGGAGCAGCTGGGGGGTATGTTTGGCGCCAAGAAAGCCGGCCGCCCGGGCAACATCAAAAAGATTGCCCTTTGGCAGCTGATCCTTCCGGATAAGATCAATCGTCGCAGGGGAACAAAACAGGATGCCCACTGCACGGGCCGTCCGTAAGCTGATCTGTTTGTGGGTTATGTCGCGCATGTCCGCAAAATTCAGCAATTAGTTCCAGATCGTTTTTGAAACTTTTTGGGTGATCACCGGCTTCAGAAGATGGTCCGGGGAGGGGAACTCGTAAATGTGACCGCTACCTGCAGCTATTTAGCTCCAGGTCTTGGCATCGGCCAGGAACTTAGCCAGTCCGATATCCGTCAGCGGGTGTTTCAACAGACCTAAGATAGGTTCCAGCGGAGAGGTAACGACATCCGCGCCTGCTTCTGCACATTGTACGATATGCAGGGAGCTGCGGATGGAAGCCGCCAGGATCTCGGTCTCATATCCCTGTATGGAATAGATCTCGGCGATCTGTGCGATCAGCTGTACGCCATCCCAGTTGCTGTCATCGATCCGGCCGATAAAGGGAGAGACGTAATTGGCGCCTGCCTTGGCAGCAAGGATCGCCTGACCGGCGGAGAATACCAGGGTACAGTTGGTCTTGATCCCGTTGTCCGAAAACCATTTCAGGGCCTTGATCCCGTCCTTGATCATCGGTATCTTCACTACGATATTTGGGTGGATCGCGTGTAATTTTTTACCTTCTTCCACCATCGTCTTGAAATCGGTGGACACCACTTCCGCGCTCACGTCTCCATTGACCAGTTCAGCGATCGTCTTGTAATGGTTTGTTACGGCCTCGGCACCCTTGATGCCCACTTTGGCCATCAGGGAAGGGTTGGTCGTGACCCCGTCAAGGATTCCCAGATCGTTTGCTTCTTTAATCTGTGCCAGATCGGCTGTGTCAATGAAGAATTTCATAGCTGTTAAAATTTATCTTTGTTGAAAGGATATAAATAAAAAAAGGCAAGTTACTTACATCGCACCGCTCAACCACCTACCGTTGCTGCCTTCCGGCCCTGGCGGATTTCAGCAGGAGCTGGTCGTATAAGACTTGCCTGCCGCAAATATAACAAGGAATGCGACAATCAAAAAATCAAATAATTCAAATCATCATTTATTAGTATTCAGGCTGTTGAACCGCGAAATTCCCACTAATTCATCGGCCCGGGCGCCCAACGCCCGATAATAGACAAGAATGGTATAGTTATTCTCCGTCTCGATATGATTGCCCTCCGTAAACGCAAAAGAAGCCTTCCGGTCCGGATCGGAGCGATCGATCGTTACATAGGAATAACTGTAATATCCCTGTTTTAGCAAAAAAGCGGTCTCATATCGTCCACTCTCTGTATTAAACGTCAGCCGTGTAGAATCGTTCAGTCCACCCCCCGTAAATTTTCCTAAAATATAAACGTCCTTATCCGGAAAGGCGGTCTTGTCCGGGGGTACAAAGCTGAATCGCACAGTGGCATAGTCCGTCTGCCAGAGGGGATTGTAGCTTTCCGTGGTCTGGATGAGAAAGTTGCCGTTGAGGTCCTTATAAAAATAATATCCCTGCTGGGAGCGGTCCGCATCGGGTTTGGCGATCACTTCGGTCGATGTCTTTCCATAAACGGCGGTCTGTACCCGGTCGCTCTGATAATGAAAGCTCTGAAGGTCCAGCCATCTCCATTCCGATCCCCCCTGGAAGGCGATATCGTCGCCATTATTATATTCCAGGTTATTGTTTACATAATAGGTCGGCTTGAGGTTCCGCATACAGTTGTCCCATCTGTTGTTCTGCAGGATCACTATTTTTATCTGGTCCAGGGGGTTGTTGGGATTGACCGCAGACACATTCACCCGGAATTGGATCCGCTGATGGGTATGGGACAGCTCATAGGCCATCGGCTGTAACAGCTGGGCCTGGGTGGTGACCTTTGCATCGGTCACCAGGAAACGCCGGGTAAAGGCCAGTTTCGACGTATCGCTGTCCAGGAATACTTTCAGCAGATAATTGCCGGAATGGATGGGGATGCAATTGGCGTCCGGCAGCATGGCCTGGTAATGCGTATAACGGGTCAGGGCGATCGCAGAGCTCTGGTAGTTATCGATCCGCACCTGCGAAAATCCTTTTATATAATCGAACTCGCTGACGAGGGCCGGGGTCCAGTCCTCGTTACAGAGCTGAAAGGTGTAGAAATAGCTTTTTACATCCCCGTCGAGGTCATCGAAATGCAGCTCCATCTGATCGGTACTGTTTAACCGCAGGATGGGATACGACTGCTGTTTGCCCGCCATATACAATTGCGGCGTATGGATTGAGGGCGAATAGACCGAATCCGGCGTCTGGGCCGCCACTGTCTCCGGCCGGAAGGATACGAATATTGCCGCCGCCGAAAATAGGAAGAAGGCCACGCGCTGAGGGAAGTGATTCATGGGAAGAGAATTACTGGTTCCTACAATGTTAGCACAAAAAAGGTAAAAAAGTTTCCTGGATAGTTAACGACCCGTTATTTTTGTCTATTGCCCACGGGCCCATTTTCGTCCGATCAATTAAAATCACCTCGTTTGAATGTAGCCGCCTTTATAGCCAAACGCATCGCCTTTAACCGGCAACGGTCCTTTTCCCGCTTTATCATCCGGCTGGCGATCACGGCAACGGTCATCAGCGTAGCCGCCATGCTGCTGACCCTGGCCTTTACCAACGGGTTCCAGTATGCCATCAGCCAAAAGGTCTTTAATCTCTGGGGACATATCCGCGTACAACATTTTTCCCCCAATCATACGGCCATCGCCGAAGAGCTGCCGATCGACAAGAACGATACGGTGTTACGCACCCTCCTCGGTACAAAGGATGTAAAGACGGTCCAGGCTTTTGCCACGAGAGGCGCCTTTGTCCGTAGCAATGAGGGGATCCAGGGCGTGATGCTGAAGGGCGTCGAAAGGGGATATGATTTCGGGAACCTGTCCGGCTTTTTGAAAAGCGGCCGCTGGATCCATTTCTCCGACAGCGGGTATAGCAATGAGATCGTCCTTTCCTCCTACACCGCCAATCAATTGAAGATAAAGCCGGGGGACAAGATCGTGATCTATTTTATCCAGTCCGACGGTCCTCCGCGTGTACGGCCGATGGTGGTGACGGGTACTTTTAAGACCGGTATCGAGGACTATGACAAGCTGATCGCCATCGGCGATCTGAAGCTGATCCAACGGCTCAACAACTGGAACCCGGACCAGATCGGCGGTTATGAGATCTTTGTAAATGACTACCGGAAGGCCGACACGGTAAGCGATCTTCTCTACCAGCAGCTCCCGCAGGCATGGACCAGCCGCACGATCCAGGAGGTCTCCCCGAATATCTTCGATTGGCTGAATCTCCAGAATATCACTATCCTTATCGTCCTGATCATTATGATCGTCGTCGCCACGCTCAACCTGGTGACCTGTCTGATCATCCTGGTGCTGGAACGGACCCGTATGATCGGCATCCTGAAGGCGATCGGCACGCCCGATTTTTCCATCCAGCGGATCTTCCTCTACCAGGGTGCGATCATCACTCTTTTTGGTATGGTGATCGGCAATGCGGCCGGGCTTCTTATTTGCTGGCTGCAACAGCGGTATGGTTTTATCACCCTGCCGGAAGAAGCCTATTTTATCTCCAAGGCCGTCGTCAAGCTGGAATGGTGGCATATCGTGCTGGTGAATGCCGGGACCTTCCTGATCTGTTTCCTGGTATTGATGATCCCTACGATCGTGATCCGCCGGATGCAACCCGCCCGGGCGATCGGGTTCCGGTAATATATTGCGTGTTTATCCGCCGGCCGCGGTCATCCCCCGACCAGGTGTGACAGGATGATGCCCGTTGCGACGGCCGCATTGAGGGATTCGGCCTGTCCGATCCGGGGAATGGTAAGGGCATGGGCCGACGGAGCCAGCCATCCGGAACGGATGCCCCTCGATTCATTGCCGATCACGATCAGACCCTCCCGGATACGCTTCTGTCCATAAAGGTCCTTTCCTTCCAGCACTGCCGCATATACGGGCAATGCCGGGTGATCCCGGATCAGCTCGCCCGGATCGCCATAGAGCACCTGTACCCTTCCGATGCTGCCCATCGTGGATTGAACGGCCTTTGCGCTGAACACATCGGCGCTGTCCCGGCTGCACCATACCCGGGGAATGCCAAACCAGTCGGCGATCCGGACGATGGTGCCCAGGTTGCCGGGATCCTGTATCCCATCGAGGACAAGACTTATAGTATTGTTAAAGACCGGGGGCGGAAAAGAGGGTTTTTCAAAGACAGCCAATACCTGGTTGGGGGTAGAGAGGGAGGACAATCTCTCCAGCTCGGAGTCGCTGACCTCCGTCGCCGCTCCTTTCCATTCTTTTGTCGCATAGACCGCCACGGTGCGCATATTGGGTGCGTTGAGGAGTTCCTCTACCGTTTTTGGCCCTTCTACCACAAATACCCCTTCCTGATCACGAAATTTTTTATGGCCTAAACTTTGAATATATTTGACCTGTGATTTAGTTATGGGCATCGCTCGTCGTTTGCATACAAAAAGTTAAATAGAAATATAATTGGGTTTGTTTAATCTGTTTATGCCGGTCCGCCGGCAACGATTGTTGGTTCGCCGGCAAGTTACTATATCTTTTTTCAACCCGGCATTTCTACTGCCAACGGTCCTCCTCACCCTGCTATTTTCCTGTACGGTACCCCGGCACTACCAGGCGGGCAAGCCCTTTGTCTTTGCAACCAACATAAAAGTGGAAGGGAATATTCCTCCCAGTGAGAAAAAGGACCTTGCCGCACGTCTTTCCAACCAGCTGGACGATAGCCTGCGCACCCAGATCGTCTCTATCGCCGGGATCTACCGGCGGGTGATGTCTCCCGCTGTTTTTGATACGGCCAACGTTCGCCGTTCCATCGGTTATATGGTCGCCCTGCTCAACGCTTCCGGCTATTACGCTCCTACGATCAAAGATACTATCCGCCGCGATACGGTACACGTCCACCATCTGTTCAGCAGTAAACGAAGCACCCAATACCGGGTAAGCATCGATTTCCGGGTGACCCCGGGCAAACAGCTAAAGATCGACTCTGTCGGCTATGCGCTGGAGACACCGGCCTTACAGGCCCTGGCCCTGGAAAGCCGTAGTCAGTCCCTGTTAAAAAAAGGCAAGCCCTATTCCAAACAGCTTATCACCTCGGAGCTGGACCGCCTCGTGGATCTTTTCCGCAATAACGGCTATTATAAATTTTCCAATTCCAAGGAAGACCTGGTGGCCGTCCTGGATACGGTCGTGGCCGCCCTGATCGACCCTACGCTCGATCCTTTTCAGCAGGCGGCCCTCCTGGAGGAATTGACAAAGAAAAGAGAGAACCCCACGATCAGCGTGGTCATAATGCAGCGACCGGTACGCGATTCAAGCCGGACCATGAAATACTATATCGGCCATGTGACTATATATCCCGACTTACCCGTCATCCTGGACGATACGGTGACGGTCAGCAATATCGATACCAGCTCGGCCAAAGGATTTACGATCGTTTCCCGCACGGACAAGTTCAAGCCCCGGGTGGTCACGGATAATGACTATCTCCGGCCGGGCCAGCTGTTCAGGCTACGGGACCAGACCGGCACGCTAAACCGGTTCAACCAGATGGGAGCCTGGCAGCAGTCGGCCATGACCCTGGATCCATCCGACAAGGGGGATTCGATACTGGATGAGACGCTCCGTCTGTATCCCGCAAAGAAACAAAACCTGAGCACCAGCCTGGAAGGCAGCCGCAACACCAATGACATCGTCACCGCCAGCAACTTATTCGGCGTCGGTCTTAACCTGGGTCTGGTTAACCGAAACGCCTTCCGTCAATCCATCCGGACATCCACCGATCTCAGGGGCGGAGTGGAGTTCGGTGCGCAATTCATCCAGACCACACAGGCCAGCCTGTCCCATACGATCTCCATCCCCCGGCTGATCGCCGGACCGGTGATAAAAAGCATGTTCCGGCGGCGCCAGGATAGTATCCGTACGATCATCAACCTCAACGCCTCCTATACCGACCGGCGGCTGAACGACGGGAGCAAGTTCTTTACCGTCGGGTCCATCAATGGTTCTTTTGGTTACGAATGGAGCCACGGCAACCGGTCCTATCTGTTAAAAACGCTGAATGTAGAATATACAAAGCTGGACAAGAGCGACAGTTTCCAGCGTTTCCTGAACAACGTCCCCTCCCTGAACCTGGCCTTCAAGAGCGGGCTGGTCGTCGGTCAGCAGTTCGTCTATAATTCGATAAAAAAGACGGATAACCGCACCAACTTTTTACGGATCAGCGCCGAGCAGAGCGGCGCCCTGCTGGGATTGGTCCGATCCATCGACGAGGGGGATCTGTGGCGTTTTGTAAAGGGAGATATAGAATACCGGCATCACATCGATTGGAAACGCACTCAACTGGCGATGCGGGCCTATGCAGGCGCCGGATGGGCCTATGGCCGGGAAGGCGCGGGGTCCGAACAGACCCTCCCCTTCTATAAGGCCTTCTTTGCCGGCGGCCCCAACAGCATGCGGGCCTGGCAGGTGCGACAGCTGGGGCTGGGCTCTTCCAAATTCTATGATACGGCGGGTGGCGGCATCCTGGACCGGTTTGGGGATGTACAGCTGGAAGGGAATATGGAATATCGCTTCCCCCTCGGGACGATCTTCACCGTAAAGGTATTGAGCGCGTTGTACGTGGACGCCGGCAATATCTGGAACAGGCACCCCATCGATAATACCGCCGCCGAAAAAGGCAGCAACTTTCAATTCAACCGCTTCTATAATGAGTTTGCCGTGGATGCGGGGACGGGGCTGCGCTTTGATTTCGATTGGTTCATCATCCGCTTTGACTGGGCGTATAAGATAAAGGATCCCGAACGGATGGAATTCCCCGATCGATGGTTTTACAACATGCAATTATTGAAGGGGCAGTTCCAGCTGGGGATCGGGTATCCGTTCTAAGCGCCGGATGCGGCGTCCCGGGCGGCTCCTTCAAATTTATCCTGTATATACTCCTCCGCCTGTGTCATGTTCATCGCCTGCTCCACGCGGAAATCCCCGATACGGGTACGGCGGAGACCGCTGAGGTAACCTCCGCAGCCCAGGGCGGCGCCGAGGTCATTTGCCAGGCTACGGATATACGTTCCCGTTGAACAGACCACGCGAAAATGAACCACCGGCAATTCGAGGCTGGTGATCCCGAACTCTTTGATCACCACGGGCCGGGGCTCCAGCTTTACTTCTTTGCCTGCCCGTGCCAGCTCATAGACCCTCTTGCCATCGATCTTGATGGCGGAATGGATGGGGGGGACCTGCAGGATCGGTCCGGTGAAGAGGGGAAGGGCGGATTGTATCGTGTCGGCGGTGATGCCCGAAATGTCTTTTGGATCCTGGGGGGCGCTCTCCAGGTCGAACGTGGGGGTCCGGGCGCCGAGGACGATGGTGCCCGTATATTCTTTTTCCTGCGCCATATATTCGTTGATGCGCTTTGTAAATTTCCCGGTGCAGAGGATGAGCAGCCCCGTGGCCAGAGGGTCCAGGGTGCCGGCATGTCCGATCTTCCGGGTCCGCACGAGACGGCGCAGTTTCTTTACCACGTCAAAGGAGGTCCAGTCAAGGGGTTTATCGATCAGCAATGCCTGTCCTTCGTCAAAGATATTTTTCTCCATCGGGGCAAAGATACGAATCGCCTGTTCATTCCCGCGACCCTTTACTGGCCGGAGGCGCCGTCGGGGTGCGGTTTTCCATTGTGACAGGTCACACAGGTGACGGCCAGCGAAGGAGTACCGAGCATCGGCTTTTTAACGGAGAACCAGCGCTTATTCACCTTTAGCGTCATCCGCATCATAGACCGGGCGATGGCCTTCTCCGGTTTGGCATCACTGGCATAGTCCAGCTTTTGCGATCCCGGGCTTTCGGGTGCATGACAAAAAGTACAGCTCACGCCCAGCCCATCGTCGAATTCATCCACCATGATCCTGGTCAGGTCCCTGGTGGGGATATCCCGGGGCAATACTTCCAGGTTTGTATATCCATTCTTTGGCGGCCGCATGGCGGCGACCCCGAGGGTCACTGCCATCAGCAGGAAGACAACGACGATCCATTTTCTTTGTAGCATAGTCCTTATTTATTTTGCCAGTATGTGTAGTGAAAGATCCAGGTTATCGGAAATGGTGCTGGCGCCGCCCACTTCAAAGTCCCTCCTGTTGAGGGAGAAGCTCCCGTCAAAAAGATAGCCGCCGCCGGAGGGGATGACCGTACAGGGGATCGAGATCTCCTTTGTATGGTTCTTTATGGTCAGCTTCCCCGTTACGATCCAGCTATGCCTTCCGTGGCCGGGCATTATCTTCTCCGAGACGAAACGGATCCGGGGGGCGTTCTTTGCATCGAAATAATCGGCAGACCGCAAATGATCGTCCCGCATGCTATTGTCCGTATTGACCGTGGCGGCCTCCACCGTGACATCGATGCGGGCATCGGCCGCATGCGCGGGATCGAAACGGATCTCGCCTTTCAGACCGGTGAAGAAGCCGCTCACCCGGAAACCAAAATTCTTTATGGTGAACTTTACCGTCGATGCGCTATCGACGGGCTGATATTGGGCATATGCCCCCTGCCCTATCAGCAGCAGCGCTGCAAAAACAAGTGTTCTCATGCTATTGACCTCCTGTTTTTTCTGCTACGGCCGTGTCGAGCGGGGTATCGGTAATGGCCAGGGTATGATCGTGTTCGACGTATTCCACGCTGGTGAGGCCAAGCACGCTGCGAAGCTTTTCGGCCGGCACTTTCATGGGACCGGGCGCTGCGGCCGCACCGGGCGCCGGCTGCGGAAAGGCGGTGGAGGTCGCCGTATGGAAGGTTATATTACCTTCTGTCTTCAGCATCGTCTGATGGATATGTCCGTTCAATACCGATACGGAGCCAAACCGTCGCAACAGGGTCAACGCCTGTTCGCTGTCCCTTGTACCCCATCCCCACTGCGGGTAGATCGCCCACATCGGGATGTGTGCAAAGACCACGATCGGGGTGCTGTTCGTATATGCCTTCAGATCGTCCGCCAGCCATTTTAGCTGTGCGTCTCCCAGGACGCCCAGACCGCCCTCCGAGGTATCGATGACGTTGACAAGTCCTACAAAGTGTACGCCATTGGAGTCAAAGCTGTACCAGCCATCTCCTTTCGTCCCCTTCCCATACCGGTCCAGGAAGGTCTTTGCATTTCCGTTGAGTACGTCATGTTCGCCCGGTACGTAAAAGATCTTTTCCGTCCGTACGCTTTTTAATGACTGATCGAGGATGTCGAACTCCTCCGGCTGGGCAAGATGGGACAGATCGCCCGTATGCAATACGAAGGAGGGCGCCGTGGGCATGGCGTTGATCTTTGCGATGGCGGCCCGGAGGGTTCCCACCACATCCGTATTGGCGGGCTTGTTAAAGCCGATGTGGCTGTCGCTGATCTGGACAAAGCTAAAGTCGCTCTTCGGCAGGATAAGTCCTTCCTTTATCCGGCCCGTTGCTTTGTCGACGAGCTGGCTCATCCCCATCGCCTTGAGGCTGCCCCCGCTCATCAGCCATAATACGCCCGTACCCGCCCAGGCCATACATTTGATAAATCCCGCCCGGTCGATGCCGTCATTGTTCAGGTCTTCCGGGATGATGCTTTTCTCTTTCATGCGTTTACTTTTTTTGTGATGATCTTAATGGTCACCAAAAAAATAAAATGCGGGCGGGGTGGAGAAATATTTTACACCAGGCAGGGGAATTGCTTGATCAGATGCAGGATTTCCGGCAGACGATGCGGCCGGAGGTGCGGCGATCGGGCAAGAGTCGGGCGGGGTTCAGATCGCGAGGCGGGCCTTGATCTCCAGGTATTTGTTGATCGTCTGGACGGTGAGATTTTCGGGAGCGGTAAGGATCGTGGAGATCCCGTGCTGGTTCAGCTCTTTTACGATAAGGCGTTTCTCATAGGCGAACTTATCGGCGATGGTCTTTACATAGACCTCTTCGACATCCTGCGCCCCTTCCTGCCGGATCTGCTGCAGACCGGTGTTCTCAAAGAAGACGACCAGCAGCAGGTGGTTCCTGGCGATGGCCCGGATATAGGGCATCTGCCGTTGCAGACCGGTCAGGGATTCGAAATTGGTAAAAAGGACGATCAGGCTTCGCTGGGTGATACGGGTCCGTACGAGGGCATATACTTTTTCATAGTCCGTCTCCAGGTAACGGGTCTGCTGGTTATAAAGGATCTCCAATATGTTGCTCATCTGCATCGCCTTGCGGCCGGCGGGCAGGAAGGTGCCGATCTGGTCGGCAAAGGTCAGCAGACCGGCCTTATCCTGTTTGATCAGGGCCACCCGGGAGAGGATCAGCGTGGCATTGATGGCATAGTCCAGGAGGCTCATGCCATCGAACGGCATCTTCATGACCCGTCCTTTGTCGATGAGACAATACACCTGCTGGCTTTTTTCATCGGTGAAGTTATTGACCATCAGCTGACCGCCTTTACGGGCCGTCGCCTTCCAGTTGATGCTGCGGAGATCGTCGCCGGTCACGTATTCCTTGATCTGTTCAAATTCAAGGCTATGCCCCAGCTTACGGATCCGTTTGTTACCCGCTTCGGCGCGGTAGCTTGACCAGGCCAGCAGCTCAAATTGCCGCAAAGGGTGGTAGGAAGGCAGTACCCGGACCATTTTGTCCGCCTTGAGGGTCTTGCGTCGTATCAGCAGACCGAAGGGACTGCGGATAAAAACGTTTATGGCGTGGAAATGATATTCCCCGCGTTCCTTTGGTCGCAGGGTATATGCCAGCTCCGTGCTTTCACCCGGCGTCAGGGCCGCCGTCAGCGAGAAGTTCCGTTCCTGGAACTGATCCGGCAGCTCATCGATGATCCGCAGCGATACCGGGAAAGGATATTGATTCTTTACGACCAGCTTTACCGGGTTGGGGTCTCCGTTGCTGAACCGATCGGGTAGGTCCCGGCGTACGGCGACGGGGTCTTTCCGGGCGAACAGGACCAGGTAATCCAGTGCGGTCGCCAGCGCGAGAAAGAGCAGCAGCAGCTGGGCCACCGGGAAAAGAAAGGAGATCCCGAACGAGCATACGAATAAAAAGATGATGGATACGAACAGCCAGTATAGCCGCCGGGCAAAGAATAAAGATTTATAAAAACGTTTGAGCATGTTCGTTTGTTTATTTGCCAGACCTTATTCCCCGGAGACGTAAACGTCTCCGGAAGCTCATCCATGATGGGCCTATCGGCCTAAGGCGCTTCCAGCGCCTTTAGCGCGGAATTTCTATCGACTGAATAATTTCCCCGATCACATCATCCGTGGAGGCGCCCTCCATTTCCCGTTCGGGGGTGAGGACCAGCCGGTGGCGCAATACTGCCGGGGCCGCATAGACGATATCTTCCGGCGTGACGAAGTCCCGTCCCTGCATGGCTGCCAGGGCCTTGGCTCCATTGAGGATCCCGATGGAGGCCCGGGGTGATGCGCCAAGATAGATCGCCTTATGGTTACGGGTGGCCGCAACGATAGAAGTGATGAAATGGATCAGTTTTTCTTCCACGTGCAGGGACCGCACTTTTTGCCGCAGCTCTGCGATACGGGCGGCGGACAGTACCGGCTGGACCGTCGCAAAACGATCGTCTACCTTCATCTCGTGGTGATTGGCGACGATCCGGAATTCCTGTTCCTGGCTGGGATAGTGGACGTTGATCTTGAAAAGGAACCGGTCCAGCTGCGCCTCCGGGAGATGGTAGGTACCTTCCTGTTCGATGGGGTTCTGTGTCGCAACCACCATAAAGGGCGGATCCAGTAAATAGGTCTGACCATCGACGGTGATCTGTCTTTCCTCCATCACTTCGAACAAGGCGGACTGTGTCTTGGCGGGGGCCCGGTTGATCTCGTCGATCAGCACGATATTGCTGAAAATAGGTCCCGGCTTAAACTGAAAAACGCTTTCCCTCGGGTTGAACACCGACGTCCCGATCACGTCGCTTGGCATTAGGTCGGGGGTGAACTGGATCCGGGAGAACCCTACCGAAATGACCCTGCTGAGCAACTTGGCCGTCAGCGTTTTGGCAACGCCCGGTACGCCCTCTATCAATATATGTCCGTCCGAGAGGATCCCCGCCAGCAATAATTCGATCATCTGCTCCTGTCCGACGATCACCTTGCCGATCTCGGCCTTTAGCTGTTCCACCGCCTGCTGCAGGTCTTCCAGATCGGTCCGTTGTTCGAATAAGTTCTCTTCCATGGTCATGGTATGTTAGTTTATAAAATGCTTCTTCTTCAGGCCAGTTTGTACAACGCCTCTATCTTCCTCTGAAGGTCGAGCAGTTCCCCGTCCGCTACATATCGTTGTGCGGGGAGCTGTTTTATGTATTCCACGAGTTCCTGCAGCGTCCCCTTGTCTACGCCGGTCTTATGGGAGAGGCGTTCCACAAAGTCCTCATCCAGGACGGTCACGGGGAGGTTATAACGCGTACGGACATGGTCCAGGAAATGCGTGACCATTTTCAGGGCCAGGTCCTGGTTGTCCCGGCGTTGATAATACAGCCGGCCGATCGTCTTTACAAAGTCCAGCGAGGAATTGCGAAGAGGGGCGATCACCGGTACGACGCGCTGTTTGCGTTTGGAGTCGAATAAATAGATCAGCAAAAACAGCAGGAGCAGCAGCCAGAAGACCCAGCGGAGGGAAAAGTCCCCTGCGGGGTTCCTGCTGTTCAGGATATACCGGAGGACCGAAAAATTCTTCGAGTGGTCATACCGGTAGTAGTCATCCCATATCACCTCCTGTATCGTATTCGGCAGATAGGACAGCGCATTGTCATAATAGGCTTTATTATTCTTATGCAGCAGAAAGAAGTTTGTAAAGGCCATCGGCGCAAAATGCAGGTACAGGGCGCCCCCACCCTTATAGTTGAACCGGACCATGTCGGGGCGGCCCCGGGAATCCCTTCCCAGCACGGTTGTATATTGGGTGTCCAGGTGGGTGATCCAGTTATCATAGGCCTGACCCGGGTAGGCAAAGGACAGGGAGTCGGAGGTAGAGGGGTTGTAAATGCTCAGCTGCAGGCTGTCCCCGCCGTTGTAATTGGAACTACGCAGCCCCGTCCGCAGACCGAGCGTATGCAGCAGGGAGTCCCCAAACCGGAAAGAGGACAGGAACACCTGGTTGCCCTGTCCTACGAAATTCAGGAGGGCGTTGATCTCCGATGGATCGGGGTCCATGGAGGGGACGATGGCGATAAAGGCCCTCTTCCCTTCCCGGGTATGCAGCTCGGAGGGGGCGTTGTGGTTGACCGTGATATCGGCCGCCGGAAAGAGATGTGGCAGGCTCTCATAGGCGACATAGGTACCATAGGGGATCTTGTCCTGCCGCCAGAGCGTAACGCGGCGATTGAGCCGGGAGTCCCCGAAACCGTTACAGGAGGCCAGGGTCACCAATAACAGCAACGCCAATCCGATCCTTGTATGGGAGATGGGTGGATTCACGACTGGCCGATCGATTTATAAAAGTCAAGGAAATATTGATGGAGCCGTTGAAAAGGATCTTCGCCCAGGGAGAATTGCCCATACCATACTCGCTCATACGCACCGGTAAGAAAACGAAAGGGCTGATCATAGGCGGACCCGCCAAGCTGCCGGACATATTCCCTGTTGGTCGCATCCACATGATACCGGATCAGCGACCGGTCCTTTAGCAGCCGGAGGGCTTTGAGATAGAGCCAGCGAACGGCCAGCCGGTTATCTTTTGCGCGCAGGGCCTCATGTAATTCCCGGTCCAGGTCCTCCTCCAGGGGATCGGGTGTTTCGCCGGGCCCCGCAGTGGTCTTTGCCGCCGGACGGTAAAAGAACCGAAGGTTGTTCTCCGCTATGATCCGGATGATGGCATAGAGCAGGATGGCCACCAGCAGGCAATAAATAAAGTATTTGAATCCCTGGCTGCCGAGGACATTTGCCAGCCAGCGGAAAAAAGAATTTTCCACGCGGGTGTCGGGGACCTCTTTTCGCCAGTAGGACGGATCGTTGGCATAGGCGAAGTCCTTTTCTTTTTTCCAGCGCGTGATCACCGAGTTGGGGATGCTGCGGAATACAATGGGATCGGTCTTTGTCGTCGCCTGTTCCATGGATTCCGAATCGAGGGAAGAGCCGGTGACGGTGTCCGTTCCTGTTGCGGTACTATCCTGTCCCGACAATGCGGAGAGGCTGTCGATGATCCGGGCGGTCTCTGCCGGACCCACGACGGTCGTGTCACGGTGCTCCTGTGCGGCAGCTGACAGGGCGCCGAAATATCCCAGCCACATCCATACGGCACAGACCATACCACGACGGGACAGTACCATCATAGGGATCTCATTTTTTTCTCCAGGCGTATCGGGTAGACGACAAAATACCAGACAATAAAAAAGAGGGAACCGGTTAAGATGGAGATGCTCAGCCATACCGGCATGGTGGAATAACGGGTGACGAACCCTTCGAGGAAGGCGGCCGCAACAAACACCGGCACGAGCCCTACCATCAGCTTTAAGCCGTCTTTGGCGCCCCGCTTCAGGGAATAAAGACGTTTGTGCGTGCCCGGGAACAGGATGCTGTTGCCCAGCACCAGCCCCGCCCCGCCGGCAATGATGATGGAGGAGATCTCCAGCGTACCGTGGATCCAGATGACAAGGATGGATTTCATGCCCAGTCCCCTGGTGAAGAAGAAGTACTGGAAGGCGCCGATCATGACCCCGTTGTTGAACATCAGCCAGATGGTGCCGATGGAGACCAGGAACCCGGCGACAAAGATCGTAAAGGCAACCTTTACGTTATGAACGGCGATCCAGAAGAACATGCTCAGCTGGTCCGAGTTCTTATAAACGCCGAAGGGGTCGCCTTTTGTGATATTCTCTTCGGTCATATCCACATACTGATCGCCCAGCACACCCCGGACAAAGGTCTCGTCATGCGCAGCCGAAAATGCCGCCATGATCGCAAATACCAGGAATATGATAAAAGAATACAATATTTCCCGGTGATATTTTCGTACGACCAGCGGCAGCTCCGATTTCCAGAAGCGCGCGATCCGGGAGGTCTCTTCCTTTTTATTGCGATAGATCCCCAGGTAGATACGGGTAGCAAGGCCGTTGAGGTACTGTGTCACTTTGCTGTGCGGGTAGAACGTTTTGGAATAGCCCAGGTCGTTGACCAATTCGGTGAACTGGCCGGCCATTTCATCAGGATCAGTAGCGGGTTCATATTGATATTGCTTCCACTTATCAATATTTTTTTTAATAAAGAGACCTTCTCTCACTGGAAAAATTTAGCATTATATTTACCTGACAATGTGGGGAATAATCCCATCCACTAATATAAGTACTATACTCGAATAAATATAATCCGGAAAATCAGAAAGCAGCGATATGCTCAACGTAAAATTAGATACCGGTTTTAACATCGAGGTAGATTTTGTGATCACACCTTTTTTCCGGCGTTTTTTCGCCTGGGTGATCGATTGCGTGGTCATCATCGCGTATTATGTGCTGGTGAGCCGGCTGGTCGAAGCGGCCCTGGGACCATTGTCGCATATACCCGAATGGTTGCTGGTATTGCTTGGATTGCCGCCGCTCCTTTATCATCTGCTGTGTGAGATATTCCTCAACGGGCAAAGCGTGGGAAAAAAGGCATTGGGGATACGGGTCATCGCCGCCGATGGCGGACAGCCTTCGATCAGTCAGTACCTGATCCGGTGGGTCTTCCGTCTTGTCGATTTCCCGGTCTGGATCTTCCCGGCCATCCGTTCGGAGGCCCTGCCTTTCTGGTGTGCGGTCCTTTTGTTCGGAGGGTTTGCCAGTCTGATCATCACTCCCTATTCCCAGCGTATCGGCGACCTGGTGGCAGGCACGATCATCATATACACCCGGACACGGACCTCCTGGGAGGACACCGTGTTCACGGAACTGGAAGGGAACTACCAGCCCCGGTATCCGCAGGTGATGATGCTGAGCGATAAGGACATCAATACGCTCAAAAGCATCATCGATACGGTTCGCAAAAAGAGCGACTACGATCTTTCGATGCGGATCGGTGACAGGATCAAATCCAAACTGCAGATAGAAAGCGACCAGGACTCGCTGGAGTTCCTCATAACCCTGCTAAAGGATTACAATTATTACTCGACAAAATAAGGATCGGCCTGCGACTGCTATCGCATGGCGCTAAAGCCGATGACGGCGACGAGGAAACCCAGTACGATAAATCCCAGCATGATGATCATCAGGATCCCCAGGAAACGATAACAGGACTTGAGGTTCTTAAACGACCCGTTGAGATGTTCCTGGTCATTGCTTGCAAGGGCGGTCTGCATCTTGACGGCAAAATTATACAGGTAGAGACAGGGGAAGAAGTAAAGGAGGGCGATCAGGATATAAAAGACGGTGATCATACCCCCTCCGATCAAACCGGCGCCGGCGGGCATGCCTGAACCACCCATACTGCCGAGCCTGGCTATAAGGGAGCCCGCAAATAAGGCGATCAATACATACAGGCCGCAAAAAATAAATCCCATGATCGCCATAAATTTAGCCCAGCGGGCCGCTTCCTTCAAAAATGACGATCCGTTGTGATCGATGTGTAGTTCAAACAAGCTTTCGGTAGTTGGTTCCATAAAATTGGGGGTTATGTGTTTTTATGGAGTTGAATATAAAAAAAATAGTCGCTATGCCCTAATGTAGCGACTATTTTTCTATAAAACGGGCGGTTAGCCCTGAAAATCAACTTAATAAGCCCTGGCAAACAGCACCCGCTGCCGGCTGGGCGACCCCGTAAAGATGCATTTGCCCTCCTCCGGAGGATTATCCAGGGGGATGCATCGAATGGTCGCCTTTGTCTTTTCCTTGATCGCCTCTTCCGTGGCAGCGGTGCCATCCCAATGCGCCAGGATAAAGCCGCCTTTTTCGTCCAGCAGCCGTTCGAATTCTGCGAGGGTATCCGCGCGGGTGATATGCTGTTGCCGGTATGCCAGCGCCTTGTCGTACATGGCTTGCTGGATGGTGGCGAGCAGACCGGTCACATAGTCCGCCAGTCCTTCCATGGGGACGGAGGTCTTTTCCTTTGTATCCCGCCGTGCAACTTCCACCTGTCCGCTCTCCAGGTCCCGGAGACCCATGGCGATACGGACGGGGACTCCCTTTAATTCATATTCCGCAAATTTCCAGCCGGGGCGGCTGTTATCGTTGTCGTCAAACTTTACGCTGACGCCGGCGGCCTTTAATTTTGCGGCCAGCTCGGCGCCTTTGGCATCCAGCAGTTCCTTCTTATCCTCTCCCTTATAGATGGGGACGATCACGGCCTGCAGCGGCGCGATCCGGGGTGGCAGGATCAGTCCGTCGTCATCGCTATGCGCCATGACAAGCCCCCCGATCAGCCGGGTGCTGACCCCCCAGCTGGTCGCCCATACATAATCCAGCTGGTTGCTCTTGTCGGAGAATTTTACCTCGAAGGCTTTTGCAAAATTCTGCCCCAGGAAATGGGAGGTTCCGGCCTGGAGGGCCTTTCCGTCCTGCATCAGGGCTTCGATACAATAGGTATCGACGGCGCCCGCGAAACGTTCGCTCTCCGTCTTTACCCCTTTGATGACCGGCAGGGCCATATATTCTTCGACAAATGTGGCGTAGACGTCCAGCATCTGGCGTGTCTCGGCGATGGCTTCCACTGCAGTGGCATGGGCGGTATGCCCCTCCTGCCAGAGGAACTCCGTCGTCCGGAGGAACAGCCGGGTGCGCATCTCCCAGCGTACCACGTTGGCCCATTGATTGATCAGCAGGGGCAGGTCCCGGTAGGACCGGATCCAGCCGCGATAGGTATTCCAGATGATGGTTTCGCTGGTTGGCCGTACGATCAGCTCTTCTTCCAGCTTTGCGTCGGGGTCGACGATCACTCCGCCGCCATTGGGATCGTTCTTCAACCGGTAATGAGTGACCACGGCACATTCCTTTGCAAAGCCTTCCACATGGGCGGCTTCCTTGCTCAGAAAGCTCTTGGGTATGAACAGGGGAAAGTAGGCGTTTACATGGCCCGTATCCTTGAACATCTTATCCAGCTGATCCCGCATTTTCTCCCATAAGGCAAATCCATATGGTTTGATCACCATACATCCTTTGACCTCCGAATGATCGGCCAGACCTCCTTTGATGACCAGATCGTTATACCATTGAGAATAATCCTGTTCCCTGCTTGCAATTTCTTTGCTCATATTGGTTTTGCTCTTTTAATCGTCCATTAATCCCCGCTTATACGAATTAATCGGCTTTTAACAATAAACTGTTAAGATTTTCCCTTTTTAGGCTAAATTTTATCGTAACTTTATCATAGCGGCAAGAAGCGCAAAAATAGCAACTTCACCGTGAAAACAATTACTAAAATAAGTTTGCCATGAAACACTTATATACATTCCTGGCTGGTTTTGCGATCATCGGCACTACGATGTTCAGCAGCTGCTCTTCCTCCCGGTCGGCAGCACAGACCCCCGACGATATTTATTATTCCCCCGGCGGCAGCAAAGCGGTTACCGGCGGCTCCGATAAAGACGAATATTACAGTACCGCTCCCAGCGACAATTATGTGCGTATGAAGGCACAGGATCCCGACCGCTGGTCTTATTTCGATGACTACAATGCCTATGACTCCTACTATGCCCCCTCCGGCATCGGGTATGGCGCGTCCTATGGTTTTGGCTATCCCTCCTATGGCTTTGGATACGGTCTTGGTTTCGGTCCCTCTTTTGGTTTCGGATTTGGGGATCCCTATCTCTGCTGGAACAACTATTTTATGTGGAACAGCTGGTACAACCCCTATTTCTACAATCCTTATTACGGCGGCGGCGTACTGGCCTATGGTCATGGCGTATACAACCCCGGCATCTATTCGCATCTTCGCACCTTTAATACGACGGGTTACGGCGGCGGGTCGGTAAGAAACGTCACCAACAGTCCGAGTTCCCGTCTGTATCGTCCCGGGATGAGGTCCACCACGGCTTATAATTCAAATCTCAATAATTCCGGAACACGGACCGTCAATCGCAACGGTGCTTACTATCGTCCCGGGAATACCTATCGTCCGGTAAATAACAGCTATCAGCCGTCTACCCGTTCGTCCTTCGGCAGTCAGCCGACCAGGAGCTTTGCTCCCTCCGGTGGCGGCGGCGGCGGTGGTGGTTTCAGCAGGCCCGGAAGGCACTAAACCCGGCGTTTCTTTTCCATCTTTTTTGATACTAACCATATCAACACCAGCTATGCAAAGACTTATATTGTTCATAGGGCTATTCCTATGCCTGCAGGTCTCGGCGCAATTACCCGAGGACGCCCTCCGCTCCTCCTGGACCACGCCCAGCGGAACAGCCCGCGAACAAGCCATCGGCGGCGCCATGGGATCGTTAGGGGGTGATATCTCCGCCGCTTTTGTCAACCCTGCCGGTCTGGGTTTCTACCGGACCAGCGAAGCGGTGATCTCTCCCGGCTGGCGGTTCCTGATGGACAAAAGCAATTACTTAAATTCCACCATCAATGGCGCCAGCGCGCATAACTTCAACCTTGGCACCAGCGGTTTTGTATTCAGCTTTCCCAGCCAGGCACCCGGCGTCAGCAATGCCTTTGCCATCGCCGTCAACCGTACCGCCGACTTCAACAAGAATGTACATTATGGCGGGCTGAATGGCAATAGTTCTTTTGCCGAGCAGTGGGCGGAGGAGTTTGCCGCGTCGGGGATGACCATCGACAACGGCATCTTTACTCCCGGTCTCTCCTATGGCGCCCGGATGGCGTTGTATACCTCGCTGGTCGATACGGCTACCGTCAACGGCACCCTGCAGGTGATCGCCCAGCCGCAAAAGGCGGGCAGGGTGATCCAGGACAATAACCTCCAATCGAGCGGCGGCATTACCGAGATCGATCTTTCCCTGGCGACAAACCAGCATGACAAATGGTATTTCGGGGGCAGCCTGGGTATTCCCATCCTGAACTATACCCGCAACCAGACCTATACCGAGACCGATGCGACGGGCAATCCCAACAATGATTTCGAATCGTTTACCTACCGCGAGACCTATACGACAAAAGGCTATGGCATCAACGGGAAACTGGGGGTCATCTTCCGTCCGACTGTCGCCCTGCGTTTCGGACTGGCGATCACTACGCCCAGTCTTCTTGGTCTTACCGACAATATCCACGCATCGATGGTCACAAAGACCGAAAATTATACCAGCCTCAAACAGGTCTCGATCAGTTCCGATTCGCTGGACTATATCAGCAATATCGATCCGCCGCTCAACTCCGTCGACTATAACCTGCGCACCCCCTGGAAGTTCCTCGTCAGCGGCTCCTATTTATTTGGAGGCGGTGCGGCCAATGTAAAACAACAAAAAGGCTTTATCACCGCCGACCTGGAATATATCACGACAGGCAGCCCTCATTTTGGGGCGCCCGCAAATGATGACGGAAGCAGCGGCGACAACAGCTATTTCGACCAGGTCAACCAGGCCATCCGGAGTAACTACAAGGGCAGCCTTGGCGCAAGGCTTGGTGGAGAGATGAAGTTCAATATATTAATGGTGAGGGCCGGCGCGGCTTATTACAGCAGTCCCTACCAGGATGGCGGGCTGAAGGCTGACCGTCTTTTCTTTAGCGGCGGGCTTGGCTATCGCAATAAAGGGCTTTTTGTCGATCTCACCTATGTGATGGGTTTCAGCCGGGATATCGATGTCCCCTACCGGCTGGCCGATAAGACAAATAGTTATGCTTCCCTGAAGGAGACCGGCGGTACGTTACTCATGACCGTTGGGATAAAGCTCTGACCCGCCGGGCCGTCAGCGCCCCTCCCGTCGGACTATGCCCCTCTGTCTTGGGCGCCCGTCCGACTTCCAGATAACTGCAAGTGCTACTATAGAGGTTTTGTTCGTATGATGGTTTGCTGATGGTTTAGCTTTTTGTTATTTTTACAGTAACACCATTATGCCAATAGAATTAAACTATATAAACTCTAATTGTACTGTCGATTATGATGTTCGGGATGGTCATGGCATTCTGCAAAAATACAGTGTAACTCGTGAGAACATTTTACTACTATGTGGCGGGGTACCTTCCCGTGATCTATCGTTCGTGCATGTGATGATTACTTCCAGCACCGAAAACGCCATGATTGTAAGTGTTCATACCGATCTTTATCAGGTGTTTAGAACCATTAATTTTGAGTTCGGAATAATATTCAATGATAAAATGCTCGTTTATAACAAAGAGCAATGCATTGGTACCAGTTTATTTTTAAACCAAGTTTCCTTTGCCCGACAATTTGGCTTTATTAAGCTAAGCACAACCGCATTGGAATGGGATGGACAGGAACGCTGGGATGGTTATTATCGGTGGGCTCGGTTGGGTTATCAAATGACGGATCGCAACGATTTGGAAGATTTTGCAGACCTCGTGCGATATTTCCCGCGACCTGTAGCGATTAGTACTCAGCGAAGACGGGTATAGATTTTGGAAAAACCAGGGATTTACCTGGACAGGAGAATTTCTGCTTGCCGACGACAGCCCTAGCATGAACCTTCTTCGGCGCTACCTGACCTTAAAGCGCATTGATTTTATCCTCTAGCGGGATTAGATTTGGAGGAGGGGAAAAGCGCGTTTTTCACCTGTCTAACACTCCATTCCTTACGCTCGAACACAAAGTCTTTATATTCGGGAAAGGTTTCTACTACTGCCTGCATTCCTTGCTCCCTGAACAGAACAAAAGCGTTTAGCATTCTTGCCGCTTCCAATGTAGTATGTGTGTGTCGCACCAGCATGACTATAATATACTACAAATTTACTTTAATTCTTAATTATTTTATTAATTTATAAAGCATTTCAAATGGTTAATTTGACCACTTAGATTCCAAATATTTGATTTACAAATCATTACAGTTACTTCAATATCCCCTGAAGGACAGGCCCCATCAGCCGGGCCCATATAGCATATTCCTTCCCGGAGAAATGCAGTCCGTCACCGGCGATCAGCGATGGATCATGCGCCGCCTTGCGGCTCTCTGCCGTCACATCTACATAATTTACCTTGTAGTTTACAGACGCCGCCCGGTTGATGACATTAAAGCTGTCGATCTGCGAAGCGATAAGCGTCGTATTGCTCCCCTGCGCAAAAGGCGTCACCGAATAATCGGGTATCGATAAGACGATCACATGCGAGGGCTTATTCCCCGCCAGTACAATGGATTGCTGTAAGAGGGTGGTGAATTGTTGTTTATATTCGGATTGGCTCCGTCCCCGGAACTGATCATTCACCCCGATGAGCAGGGTGACGATATCATATGTATGCGGGGGATTGGCGGCCGCCACGGCATTCAGCAGATCGTCCGTCGTCCAGCCGGTAGTGGCAATGATATCGGCGTCCTTTATACCCGGATGACCAGCGGCCCTGAGCCATTCAACCGCCTGAACAGGATACCGGTCCGACACGTCTACGGATTGCCCGATCGTATAGGAATCCCCCAATGCGAGATAAGACAATGCCTGGCCATTCGTATTCTTTTTACAGGCTACCTGCGGAAGGCTTATCGCTACCATCAATAATATCGTCTTAACCGGGATCATTAAAGGGTTTATACCTTATATACGTAAAAAAAAGACCCCACGGATGTGGGGCCCTTTTTTTATTTGAAACCTTTCAATTTTAGTAATCCATGCCGCCCATGCCGGGTGCACCGCCGCCGGGATGTGCATGTCCTTCTTCTTTCTTGGGCTTGTCGGCGATCACACATTCGGTGGTCAACAGCATGCCGGCGATAGAAGCCGCATTTTCCAGGGCGATACGGGTAACCTTTGTAGGATCGATGACACCGGCCTTCAGCAGGTTTTCGTATACTTCCGTGCGGGCATTGAAACCGAAATCGGCCTTGCCTTCCTTCACTTTCTGTACGACGATACTGCCTTCGATACCACTGTTCACCACGATCTGGCGAATGGGCTCTTCCAGCGCTCTCTTCACGATCAGGATACCGGTCGTCTCGTCTTCATTGGCGCCTTTCAGCTTTTCCAACGATTCGATGGCGCGGATATACGCAACACCACCGCCGGGAACGATGCCTTCTTCTACGGCAGCACGGGTAGCATGCAGCGCGTCGTCGACACGATCCTTCTTCTCTTTCATTTCAACTTCCGTTGCAGCGCCTACATAGAGGACAGCTACACCACCGCTCAGCTTCGCCAGGCGTTCCTGTAATTTTTCCTTATCGTAATCGGAGGTCGTAGTCTCGATCTGCGCCTTGATCTGGTTGACCCGGGCTGTGATATCTTCCTTCTTTCCTTTACCACCGACGATGATGGTATTGTCCTTATCGATCGTTACGCTGGCGGCTGTTCCCAGGTAGCTCAGGTCGGCTGCTTCCAGCTTATAACCCTGCTCTTCGCTGATCACGATCCCCTTTGTAAGGATGGCGATATCCTGTAACATTTCCTTCCTGCGATCACCAAAACCGGGAGCCTTTACAGCAGCTACCTTGATGGTGCCACGAAGCTTGTTGACTACCAGGGTAGCCAGCGCCTCGCCTTCCAGATCTTCGGCTATGATCATCAAAGGACGGCCGCCCTGTGCCACCTTCTCCAATATATGCAGGATATCCTTCATCGCAGAGATCTTCTTGTCGTAGATCAGGATATAAGGATTCTGTAATTCTGCTTCCATTTTTTCGCTGTTCGTAACGAAATAAGCGGAGAGATAACCACGGTCGAACTGCATACCTTCTACAACGTCAACAGTCGTATCGGTTCCTTTTGCTTCTTCAACCGTGATGACGCCTTCCTTGCCTACTTTGGCGAAAGCCTGCGCGATCAGCTTGCCGATCGCGTTGTCATTGTTGGCAGAGATAGAGGCAACCTGCTCGATCTTGCGGCTGTCGTTGCCGATCGTCTGAGACTGCCCGCTCAGGTTCTCGACCACTTTCGCAACAGCCTTGTCGATCCCACGCTTCAGATCCATCGGATTAGCGCCCGCAGCTACATTCTTCAGCCCTTCGCCAATGATCGACTGAGCCAGTACCGTAGCGGTAGTGGTTCCGTCCCCGGCAATATCAGCCGTCTTGGAAGCTACTTCTTTTACCATCTGGGCGCCCATATTCTCGATGGGATCTTCCAGCTCGATTTCCTTTGCTACCGTTACACCGTCCTTGGTGATGGAGGGAGCGCCGAATTTCTTTTCCAATACCACATTACGTCCTTTAGGTCCTAATGTCACCTTAACGGCATTGGCCAGGATATCCACACCCTTTTTCATCTTGTTACGGGCTTCGATATCGAAGAAAAGTTGTTTTGCCATAGTTATAATTATTTTTTATTTGTTGGGAGGATTATACAATTGCTAAAATGTCGGATTCCCGCATGATCAGGAAATCATCTCCTTCGATCTGGATCTCCGTACCGGCATATTTGCCATATAATACGGTATCGCCGATTTTCACCGTCACCGGCTCGTCCTTCTTACCGGGACCAGCGGCTACTACTGTACCACGTTGGGGTTTCTCCTTTGCCGTATCAGGGATGATGATACCACCGGCAGTCTTTTCTTCGGCGGGAGCTGGCTTCACAATTACCCTGTCAGCAAGTGGGGTAACTTTTAACTTCTTGGCCATAGTTGTATTGATTTATTTTTTTTGATGAAAGATGATTGTCCTGCGTGTTGTACCGGAAATGCGCTTCAGACTAAAAATAGCGTATTTCCGGTAAGCCGCTAATGTCTGGCCTTCGGCCGAGGCGCCTTTGGCGTCTCTCGACAGGTTTGCAAAGGTAAACCAATTTCGTACCAAACCGGCAACTAAGCCAATTTTGACAGTCTTGTTCGTTTTTAGACGGGGAAAAACGATTTTCACCCACCCCCTAATGTCATTTTTTCAGTCCGGTAACCGGCTGATTGTCAGTTGGCCCCAAAAGACCTCCCCTCAGCCGTCTCCTTTTTTAATACCCTCCGTTTATCGTCAAATGCCTATATTTGCAGCCGCAAACTAAGTTCTTATTATAATGATCAGTAGAAGAAATATCCGGGTAAAAGTAATGCAAACCCTTTATACACTGGACGCACAGGAACAAAGCCAAAAGCCGGGTGAGGCCGTCACCATCTTGCAAAAACATTTCGACCAGTCCAGACAACTATTAACCTACCTCATTTATTTTATTACTGAAATAGCCCGGTATGCAGAGACGGACTCCCGGCTGCGCGCCTCCAAACACCTGCCCAGCGCTCAGGACCTGAACGTGAATATCAAACTGACAGGCAACGACTACCTGTGGAAGATCATCGAAGATCCCTCCTGGCAAAAAGCACTCAAGACAGACAAACCCCAACTGCAGGAAAACAAGGAATTGATCCGCCGCCTTTACCTGGATCTGGCCGCAACGGACGAATACAAAAAATATATCACGGAAGCAAGCAGGGAAAAGAAATCGGAACGCGAGATCCTGGAGTTCATCTTTCTGGATCGAATGCTCCCCAACGAACTCTTCGAAACCCATATCGAAGAACTGTTCACCAACTG
>DASYBV010000012.1:0-222525 GCA_036500545.1 Puia sp.
TGGGGGTGCCTGGTTTTGACAGCATAGATCTTTGAAGGTGTAAGCATGCCGTGCGTTGGATAATTAGCACGTTAATCTGAATATTCAAACTTCAAATGGCAATACTTCGTATGCCATGGCTGCCTAATCAGTGATTAGATAGTCATTTGGGCCGTATGGCAGGTTGGCCTGTTACCAAGCTGTACCGCCGACTTAAAAAAAATACGGGATGCTGTAACGGAAGGCTGTGACCGTTGCTTAAGACCATCCAGCTAAGATGATGATTGGTATGTCCGGTTCCGGTCGTCATCCGACAATCAATGCCGGAATAAGCATGTAGAAAGCTTTTGGCGAATATGTTTGGACAGGGGTTCGAGTCCCCTCACCTCCACAAGTACTTATTATTGAACCCGCAGTTTTACTGCGGGTTTTTTGTTTGTAGCTGATGGGCCGGGTTTATCCGGACCGGATGCGGAAAACAAAAAATGAAGACGGCCGGAGGACGGCTGAAGGTTCAGGGGGAAGGGCTTGTAGGCCCCCCCATTTGGGTCCGCCGAGCACGGCCGGAGGACGGCGGAGGCAATCCCCTCACCTCCACCTGAGGGGAGAGTCGTCAGATTCTCCCCTTTTTTGTTGATGACCAACAGCCCTTTTTCTTTCATTATCAATTCATTGTGGGACAACTCCGGGATCAAGTATGGGGTTCGATAGATCCGGTCTTCATACCAGAGGGAGTTATCGAACACCGTCCGGATCAATTCCTGTTTTTTTGCTGTCGTCGGGCAGGACAGATAAACTTTCTCCATATCGGTCAGCCACCCGATGTTTTTTACCAGCAAGGCATGGGTATCGCTCGTGTGCTTGTTCAACTGATCGTGCACTGATGCGGATGTCGACCGGTTTAGATCGGTGCGTGGTTTTCGGATGGATGGCTACTTGGCCGTCTACCGAACGTTTTTATTGCCAGATGAGGCAAAGAGAGTATTGGGAAAGGTCATTCCTTTGGGAAAAGCGAATATTCGTAATAAAAATTGTTGCTGTTCAGACTTACGGATTTTGTTCGCCGTACGTTTTTTACAAAATCCTCATTATTTTTAACATCTTCCAGGAGCAGGGACAACTGGGCAAAGCTCAAAAACCAACAATCGAGGAATGGGTCCCGCAGGTAGCGGCTTTCCAAAGAAGCTAAATTCTCCCTCAATCGTCTGAGTTCCTTCGATAGGTTTGCGATGAACGCGCCGCCTTTTATGATGTCTGGATCGGTCGATCCTGAGAAGATGAGGTCATTGTTGTGAATAACTGTTAGGAACCGTTCCGTAAATGATCTATCCTGAAAACTGTTGAAGTCGTATTGTGTAACGGCGATACGCTCGATCGGCCGACCTCTCAGCTCGATCCTGGAGGTAACGCCATCGCTCGAGAGCTCTAATGAGCTATTTTGCCTCAGCAATAATTCGGTCTTCATGGCCTGAACCTGGGCGGACAAAAGGCTGGATGCCAGATCGAGCAATAGATGAACTACTTCACCCGCCCTTGCTTTGGCAGAAAATTGTTTTTTCTTTATTTCGATCAGAATGATGGCGCTTTCTGCTTCTATGGCAATGTCGCAATCGCCTTCAATTCCATTGGTGTTGTATTTTCCGGAATAGAAGGTGACATTCTTTGCGTTCAGGAATTTTTTGACCATTTTCTCAAATTGCTCGCCAATCAGCTTGTCGGGATCGCCTTTTAAGTGACCGCTTTTCCGGCCTGTACGTAAAGTAGTAATTAGAGCCTGAAAGAATCCTCCGCCAACCCAACCTTTTTCGAGGACGATGAACTTGGTTGCCGATAGTTTTATCAATGGTCTTGAAGCTACATTGATCTTTTCGTGGTCTTCAAAGTGTACATATCCTCTGTTTACATCGGCGGCTTCTGTTGACAAGGTGGTCAATATTTCGTCCAAGCCTCTTATAGGTTGATCTTTGAAATGCCTGATAATATCGGATCTGTAGATTACCAGCGGTATTTCCGCCTTTTTCATGCTTGAAAGGAGGAATTTGCTGACTCGAAGGTAATCGGCAATCGGGAATTTGCAAAACGACTCGAATGCGGTTTCTTTGACCCATTCAAAACAACTTTCCAATGTTAATTCTTCGATGTTCAGATCAACCTGGGGCAATGCGTAGACCGAATCATAGGTGGTCAGCCGTTCGCAATATCGGACGATGTTTTCCGGAGACAAGAGTTGTGTTTCGAAAATGCTGTATCGCAGCAATCCTTTTGAGGCAAACATGGTCTTGGTGACATCTGATATGTATTGAAGTTTGCCGTTCAGGTCAGGAACTTCTGTCTGCTCGGCCTTACCGACATGTTTTGCTGCAAGATTTAGGATGAAGGCATAGGGTAAAACGTCGGGAGGTCGGGTCGGATCAAAGCTGTTTAGCCATTTGAATACATATCGTTGGAGTTTTTCCGAGTAAAAATTGTGTTCCTTTAAATGGCGGCAGGTTAGTTTTACGAGATTCGCACCGCCGATCTCTTCCATCATTTTCTCCAGTTTGCCCACCAGATCCTCCCATCCGGAAGTAATGATCATGTCCAAACCTTCCTGTTTGAACCTTACGCCCCATGCTTGTAGCCGCTTGAATGCCTGGCCCGTATCATAGGCTCGGGGATTTGCAAATCTTAGATTGTCTTTGGTATATGCCTGAGCAGGATCGATCTGGATGATTCGCAGGCCGAATTGGAGCGCTTCTGTCCATTGTGTGGTTGCGGTTAGCGGCAAAAATGATCTGCCACGGTTTTGAATTACCTTTAACAAAGAAATGAGCATTAGATTGTCAGCTTCGGATAGAAACATTTCGTAGATTAACACCTTTGCTATGTCCTGGATCTGACGAAATGTTATTCCCATCTGATCATCATCGAGCCCAATGAGGTCGGAAATGTTGCGATTGAGAAGCACGACTTCATCTGAAACCGAATATTTGGGCGCCTCCTCCGGATCGACAACTCTTTTTCGTGTGCTCGTAGCGACTTTTGCCTTTGACTGCGCAAAGAGCTTCTTAAATGGATCAATCCATTTTTCCATCGGCGTGGTTTATCAGATCGTTAAAAAAAACACGTAGTACGGCTGTCAGTTCAGTCCTCATAAAACTGTAAAATGGCGTGGAAGTAAACAAAAAGTCAAGCGTCAAATATCTGACGGAGTAAACCTTACAATGTTTGTCTTCAATGATACAATCTGGATCATTTTCCAGGAACACTCGCTTCGCGTTAACAGGGCAAGTCGGATCATCGCCGTCATATAAATATCTGTTGGATGACAACTGGTCGTTGGAAGTCAGGTAAAAGATTTCAAGACGGGGGTGCCTGGAAAGGTCTTTTACGTCTTTTACCACAAAAATCTGGATTTCCGGCGCTCGTTGTTTTAGTTGTTCCATAATTCCAGGGAAATTTCTTTGCAGAAGCCCCTGGTATAGTCTTGAAACGTTGTTCATGAAGATCGTTAAGTTGGGAACGATAACCGATCGGTCCCACTCCTGCCAATCCTGTTTTCCGATTCCCCGGGGCTTAAAATTCCGTTCAAATACCCGGAATGCCGCTGTCTCGCCACTTGATTCCAGGAGGTCTATATAATGATATAGAACATCGATGTTAAAATCATCTGACCATAATGAAACCTTGACTTTCGGTTGTTTGCCTTCAGCAATGAATCGTTCAGCCTGTTTAATTGGTTCTTTGTTGGAAAAAGTCATCCTGCTATTGTTATTCATACTCGTTGTTGCAGGGTCTATATGCCAATGGTGTGATTCCGATTCTACCACCGGCATAATTTTCTCCAGCAATAATTTAATCCTAGCGAGGCTATACTTGTCCTGGCCGGGATCAAAGCCAAGATAGTTGGAATAGTTGTCGATAAATGCTACGATGTATTCACGCGCGAGTATCAGGTCTTCGACGACGAGATGTTTATTTTCAACGCACTTTTCAACGGTGTCTCTTAGCAAGGTATAAGAATATAGTTTTGGATTGTTACGCATCTCTGACCGGTTGGCGTCCATCGCATAAAATAGAGCAAGCAATTCGCTCTGTGGCGAAAGCAGTTGAAGCGCACGTTCCGGACCTGCCCGCTGGATTAGCGGAAGATCTTTGCCCCTTGGAATCGGCAAAAGAGAATAAGAAAGGTGCATAGGAGTAATTTGGACAATGACAATGCCGATCTTCCAGTATTCCAGAAACTCGGCCTCTCGTACGCCTTTAAAGTCTTTTTCTAGCACGCCGTTGTATTCATCGAGAAACAGCTGTAATTCAAAAATGGTTTGTTCGTCGAGGTCGTCAGCCGGATGCAGGTCATTGAGTCGTCTGGAGAGTCTTTCTTCTGCCTGTAGGAGTTTTTGACTAAGATGGCCGTAATTCAAGATTCTTGATCGCCTTTCGTGAAGGATCTTTTTCCAGGACTGGATGTATGACTCATCTGTCCCATCAATGCATTGGTCGATGGGACATTTGATGGTGTAGGTTTGGCCGGATCGTTCACTGTGGAACTCGCTGATGGTCTGTTCGTTTATATGCCTCCAATACGATTTCTTACCTTCGGTATCTACGACAACCAGCAGGCACGGGAGCAAATTGCCACTGCAGGCTGAAATAAAATGTTCGTCACAGCTGTAGCCTGGATTTGTTGATCGGTTTTTGGGTAAGGTTTTCAATTGAATCTGAAGCTGTCCCACTAACCTGCCCTGTTCATCCAAAACATCCAACGTGCCATCGAAATTCGGTATTTTATCCATTGTTCGGATGTTCGCCCGAATATACTTCGAGTTCAAGCGATATTGGAGTTGTTTGCTCGCGTCTTCCTCTGACTCGGAACTTTTCGGATAAGGCGCTCCATATCCTTCATAGGCTATTTCTTCTGGTTCGAAATCCATTGGTTGGGGTTTTCGTAAAAATACCTAATTCTGCCAACTATTTAGACGACTGTCGATGAAAACTTCTGGTCAAAAAGTAGTCCTACTGGATGACCTGGCCAAGTATGCGTTCCTTTGTCAAGAGGCGGGTATCCTACCCTGGTCGAGCCGGAGGTATTGATGGCGATCATTCGATCGATCGGTCGGCCGCGGTGGCCAGCATTGTGCTTCGGGAGCTTTTTATCCAGCTGCATTTACAGCAGGTGAATCTTCACAGTATGATCCTCAAGCCGAATATGGGTCATTTCGGGATTGCGGCTGGGATGCGTGCGACGACTAGCGAGGTAGTGGAGAAAACCGTGGAATGCCTGCTCGCTGCCGTTCCGGCGGCGGTTTCGGGGATAGCATTTTTGTCTGGTGGGCAGATCGCTGAGACTGCGACCTCGGATTTGAATAAAATCCGCAGATGTTATCCGCAGCTGCCATGGCCAGTACCCGTCTCCTATTCGCGGGCGATACAGCAACCGACGTTACATCGGCGGCAGGGAAATACGAAGAACGTTGCAGCGGCGCAGGCGCTCTTGATTCGACGATTGGAGCTATTGGTAATGGCTCGAACTGGAAGTTATCTGGACACAATGGAAGAAACGATTGCGGCGGGTGCTTCTTATTAATAGTTTTCTTAGAATAGAAGAATGTCCGAAATCCCAGGCGTCGAGGCCCGGTTTTTTTTGGGTGAGTATTGGGACGTTGTGAGGACCCGATGTTTGGGTGATTGAGCTCGGAAAAAAAGTTATCTTTGCATGATCTCCAGAAAGGAGAGCTTGCGTCTATGAATACGGATAAAAAAAATCAGCATTACGTACCGAAGTTTTATTTGAGGAATTTTTCTTTTGAAAATAATAAAAAACAAATCGGTGTATTTAATGTCTTGAATGATCGGTTTATTCAAACGGCCAAATTAAAGACACAGGGATCGAAGAATTTTTATTATGGTGCCGATGGGGAGGTCGAAGATGATCTCGCGAATATCGAAGGTGAACTGGCTGCCACTATTCGAGAGATGATTGACCAACAAAGTCCGCCGACAAAAAATTCTAAGGGTCATTATGGTCTACTGACATTTGTTGCCTTGATGGATCTGCGCAATCCCGCGCGTATCGACGGGATGAAGGCAATGCTTTCTGAAATGAGAAGGCGTTTGCTGGAGACGGACCCCAATGCAAATGTTTCCAAGTTTGTACCGGACTCGAGTCATAAACAACTGGTCGAGCTGCATCTGTCGCATGTAACTGAAATGGCGATCACTATGCTGGATTTGGATTACAAGTTACTGGTAAACAAAACAAGCAATCCCTTTATAACTTCCGATTTTCCGATTGTGAAATATAATCAGTTCCTGGAGCAGCGCAAATGGCCGTTATCAAAGGTTGGATTTGGCTTAGTAGGACTGCAGGTATTCATGCCGTTAAGCCATGAGTTGATGCTGGTCCTATTTGATTCCGCAATTTATAAGGTTGGTGATAAAAAGAAGAGCTCGCATGTTATCACCAATGGCGATGAGATAGATCAGCTTAATATTTTAAGCTTTCTGAATTGTATCGACACCATTTTTTTTGATGAGAAGGCGGATGAGCGATATATTCGAAAACTGTGGGCGAATTCGAGTAAATTCGCAAAGGCCAATGTTGTTGGTTCAGACATGAGTTTTTTAATGACCGGAAATGACGAACACGACAAACGGATGCGTGACGCTGGGTTTAAGAATCTGATGCGGGTTAAAAGAACTGACAGTGAGACTAATTTATCCATCGAAGGGGTTAAAATCCATTCCAGGGGTAAACAGCATCAGTTGGATCCGGTTGCCGTGCAGGTACGGCCGTATGTGAAACGACTGCAAAACTCAAGATCGAGGATTTGAGGGATTATTTTGATTTTTTATTAGATGAACCGGTAATTTAACAGGATGGAAAATGCATGCATCGGGTGACTGGCTTGAGGATAAATCTACTATCTGAGCAGCAACTATGTACGCGGTCGTGCCTGTCGAGCCCAATTAAGCTTATTTTATGATAAAAGGAAAGCCAAACCTATTTTGTGTAGCGACGAAAGAGCTTGCACAAGATGGAATATTGACTTGGTTGTTGCAATGGGCGAGCCCCGCCGTGGCGGAACATAACCAGGATCTTCACCGATGCGGAATGACCTTGCTGCAGTTTTTTATGGCGGCCGATGGCCAGTTTCATCCTTCTCTTGTTACGTGTGTTTCCACGGAAAGACAATGGAAAAAAATCGACATAAGTGTTTCGATCGAGTGTTCAGATGGCCGGAATATTCTATTGATCATCGAGGACAAGACGTTTGCAAAGGAGCATGCGGACCAACTGATCAGGTATAAAACGGTTGCGCAGGAATGGTGCGATGAAAATGGCTATGAATTGCAATGCGCTTATGTCAAAATTGGCGGTGAAACTAAAAAAGTATTGGACGAGATTCGTTCGAAGCGGTATCGGGTATTCGATCGGCCGGGTTTGATGCGTTGTCTGAGTCCTTTTCGCAAAGGGCGAATTTCTGGATTATCTCGAGTTTATCGAGGAGGAATATGGGTCTTTCCAGCGATTGCACCTTTCCGAATGGACGGACATGTCCTGGCAGGGATTTTATCAATTTGTCGAGTCGGTGATGAACGTTAACATGTGGAACTATGTCGACAATCCTGGGGGGGTCTGGAACTTGTCGTTAAATTGGGAATACTGGATTAATTTTCCCGTGTATATTCAGATCGAGCAAGGAAAGCTTTGTTATAAGGTAGCCATTGAAGAAGGAGAGGCCGACTTAGGTGAGGGGGTCGCAGACGTGGGTGCTGTACAGGCCTTTTTGCTGGATACCCTGCTCAAAGTTGCTGTTAAGGAGGGCTATTCGGCCGTCCGAAGGCCCAGCCGGCTTTCATGGAATTTTGGCGAACAGTAGGATGGTCAGTGAAAGAACTCTGTGTATTGTTTTCCGGTCGGGCGGAGAAGAATCGCTTGGCAGCGGTTTATTTCTTCACCTTCTTTGCGTTGCGACGAATCTTCTTTGGTCTGGGCGCCCGGGTTATTTTGCCGGTCGCTTTATACAGCGCAATGGCATTGCTGATCATCTCCCTATCCTCCAGTGTCAAGGGAATGGGTTCTACGACAAAATCAACTCCTTTTGGCTCCTTAACGTATCCCATATTTATTTTGTTTTAAAATATTGGTTGATCAATTTTATGGCGGCATTCGGATAGATTACCATCCGGTGATTGCCGAGGTGTATAGCGCCGAGTGTCTTTTCATAGTGCTCGATTAGCCTGGTCTTGGACGTGAAGGAAATACACCCCTCGTATCCTTTATCGTAAGACGCTTTACAGGCAAAAGCAACCAAATTGCCAGCTACCCCTTCATACAATTTTGGCTTTCCAAAGTTGAAGGGGGCATTTTCAATAAGCCAGAGAAAGATGTGGTCGTGCATATCCGTCAAGCTGATCAGCCCTTGTATCACATTGCGGTTCCCTTCAATGGTCAATTTATAAACCTTCCTGAAATTGAATTTGGCTTCTGCCTTCCAGTTAAATTTCCAGCCGGCTTTCTTGGTTACGGCTTTGAGATCTTCCTTGGTTACAGGCAATATTTCGGTCTGAAAGCTATCACCGGAAATGGTATTTACAATACTGTTGGTAAGCCTATCTATTTGAATGCCAATATGATATTTGGACCTCTTCACTTTAAGCAAATTTACTAAAAATCTTCTCATTTATCGAAACAAAATGAGGATTACTCTGGCAGGGGCATTACGATTACTATTTATGGCGCAGCCTTTAAAGTAGGGTTTCCGGTGGAAATCTGTTACCCGAGTATCTTGTAGGTCCACCCTTCTTTTTGTTGAATTGTTTTGCACCTTTATCTGTTGTCGTATATTTGTTGCCCTTCCTGGTTGTTCCACAAAATTGAGATTGTCCAGCTTTCGGCGATGTTGAACCATCGTAGTATGCCCAGATCTGCATTTTTACTGTTTAAACATTTTCATCGAATTTTCAATCACCTCAATCGTGTAAGCGGCTATTGTTACATATGGGGTGTAATAGGAGAAGGATAATGTATCAGGTCAAGCTGGCACAAAAAATATTGCATTTTAGGAGTAAAGACGAATTATAATAGTTATATGGGAATTATTGAACAATTGGCTGAAATTAAAAGAATGGAGGTTCTTGAAGAGGGCCGTCGCATAGGGATTGAGGAAGCAACCCGCCGCTTTGTCGAGAATCTTTTGATGGATTCCCGGTTCCCGCCCAGGAAGATCGCTTCCCTGGCAGGCATTTCGCTGGAAAAGGTCCGGAAGATAAATATTATGTCCATTATTGACCAATTAACAGAAAGAAAGAGGAAAGAGATCCTGGAAGAATGCCATGTCAGAGATTATTGTGACAATTATTCGATACCACACGCCAAAAGGCACGCAGAAAGCTATAAGGTAGGTCTTCAGGACGGAGTTGAATTGATAACGCGTCGCTTAGTTGAGAATCTTTTGAAAGATCCCGCTCTCCCACTTAAAAGGATTGCTTCAATGGCGGGTATTTCCCTGGAATCAGTAAAGGAGATAAAAGAAACATTACAACGGAAATAATTAGGAGGTTGCCCGTTTGTCGGGACGGGTACTGCGCTGTTGCAGGCTTCTATCCTGGGACGGCGGTACATGGGTTTTGACTTGATTGAGAACTATGTGGAGATTGCCAGGTGAAGGTTACCTCTTCGATCTGGTGGACAGTTCGGATATCGGATACATTGAAAAGACCAATGCTGCGATCGACAAACAGCGTTGGGTATTTGTCGATCGCAGCGTGGAAAGCCGTTCCGGGAACGGCGAGGGGCGAAAATAAGTGAATAGGATTTGAAAAAAAGCCGCTTTACCACCGGCTTTTACATTCAGACAATGCTACCAGATCGCTCTATTTAATCTTGCTTAATTCTTTGATGTGCCCGGAGATATTGAATGTTTGCAAATCCGCCCAGGCTGATATTTGCAGGTAATGGAAATCGGCAAATTCATCTAAACGCATCGATGGTCGTGCAGAAAATAATCCTGAAACGCAAACTTCCAGTTCGCCTCCATCCATTCGCTCCAAGGACAAAATAAATACGGTATTTTCATAATTCGTGACGAAGGGTTCAACTTTCAATAGGTTTTCTCCGGTATAAATGGCCAGATCGAGGCGAGGTGGGTTCAGATCCGTACCTACTCCGTTGGTGATAACCCCTTTGTTAAGGTGGATAAAAGGGTGTCTGTCTACATGTCTGCCGTCGGTCAATGACTGAAACTCTTTGATTCGGGACAGCCGGAATCCAAACCTCCAGTAGGGAGTATAGTTTGGTGTTATCACTATTTCAATTTTGCTGCCGGGTTTCAGTTCGAAAACCTTGGGTACGGTGTGATCATTCAGGTGCTCATACGCTAATCCCGGCGGCGGAATCTGGTTAACGAAGCTGAAACCGAATATCGGTGAACTTTCATATCCGTTATATAAATCTAGCAACTTATCGAAATCCTGATCATTTTTGTAGCGACTCAGGTTTTGATCTGCGAAGATACTGTCAACGATAATCTGGGCCGTTGGGAGATCGAATTTGCCGTCAATTAAGGATTCCTTCTTTACATACTCTATGATTACGCCGAAGTTTTCAAGAATGACTTTCTTGCTGTTTAGAATGACACGTTCGTGAAACCAGGTTGCTTCGGTTTGGGAAAAAGGTCCTTCTTTATAGTCGACACGGGTAAATGCCGCCAACTCACGAATTCTAGCAACTGTGGTTCGATTAAATAATCCGGATTGTTTCTTGAGATCTTTCTCAAGAAACATAAGCTGCATTTCTTTAAAATAACGTTTTCCGATTTCTGTCAGGTCATCGATAAAGCTAGCGAGATTGCCTAAATTTTTTGCCCGTATCAAATGGACAAATGAAAGATTGTTGGGAATGTCTATATGGATAAGCTTGTCCTTTAGTAGTTCGAGTCCGTTTTCCAAACGGCCCACAATACCATATATTCGATCCTCTAAGCTGCTCAAAGTGAGCTCGCCTGTTATCACAAGTTCATCCGAGTTAAATACCTTGTCATACAACAGGAGCAGGGCTTCGATGATTTTTTCAAGGCGTTTTTTATCGATGGAAGAAATGTCATGAAAAAGCGAATTGAGTTTTTTCTGTAGTAATACAGAGTTAATATTATCGAATTCCGAAAGCTTTAAAACTATTTTGTCCGCTGACTGATCAAGAACTGCCTGGAAATCCTGGCTGGAAAAATCATTGGCAAACAACGCTAGGCTGAAATAGCGGTGAAAATATAGCTCGTTGGATATGGAATAGGCTACATGCTTATTGCGCGGATCCCACAGTTCGGTTATAATTTCCATCGTCTCAGCATGAGTTGGCGTGTGAAACACATTTTTAATGTCGCTATTCTTTTCCTTCCCATCAGGAGTTTTTGGTTCAAACTCACTGAATAATTCGTCTTTTCTTTCATAGATTTCACTGAAGAAGTTCGGCGACAGATAGTTAATCAGTTCAAGTAAGAACAGGTGGTGAAAATTGATCTCTTCCTTGATGGACAGATATCGTATAATCAGATTGTTGCTAAACCGTTTTATATCTCTCTCGTTGCGCAGAAACTTGTGAATCTTTGGATACTCAAAACATTTTTCTATGAATGGTCCATGATCCGTCTTTATTTCTATTCTGGAGAGTTGTTCTTCTATCACCATCTTCAATCGGTCTTTAATGATGTCAGGCCTCATTTCAGGTATCTTGAACTCTGTATTAAAGACCTTGTCAAGAAACTTGTTAGGGTTATATTTTGTTACTTCTTTTTCAATTGCTGCATTGATATAGTCTCTGTCGTAACCAACGATGTAGAAAGTGTTGGGAAAATCTGCAATAAGCCGGATCAAACGGAGGATCTCTACGATCTCCTTGCTGTCAAGTCGGTCAAGGTCATCAATCGTTACGATAAGTATTTTGTTTTCCTTTTGAATTTCTTCTATGATCGAGACGTAACGTTCTTTCAGAGATTTTTCTTTTTCTAGAAATAGTTTCGAGAATTCGGTTTTGAACAGCGACTTTTCGACCATGGCAATTTCTTTTCCGTAAGCTTTCAGTTCCGATGCCAGCCGTCTGTTTGATCGAAATTTTGACTCAATCGCCGAAAAGAAACTGGTTATCAATGCGTCGGAATTTGCAAAGAACCAAGGAGAAAACTCTACATACAGGAATTGTGTGTTGTTTTCGCTATTTTTCAAATTTGCGATCAGTAGCTCCATCAGTGAAGTTTTTCCTGTTCCCCACGATCCGCTGATCCCAATTGCAAATGCACTATACGGTCGCATGCCTTTAATTGCCTCTGCCAATTGAGCGGCAAACTTGTTCCTATTCAAACCTAACCGATCCAGTTCTGTTATAGGCGTGTTCGTCTTTTCTGCCTGCTTATCTAGTGACATGTCAGAATTGAAATAACCATCAGCATATTGAAGTGTGACGGGCGGTTTTTTCAAGGATAGCCGTAGTGAATATACCAGCATTAGGATAAAATATATCCCGATGACATCTATATAGGCAAGACTGTACCGGCTCCATGAATGTGATGCAAAGGGGTGATCGAATGCCCAGTAGGAACGGAAAAATCGCCATTTGACGTAAATCAAAAAGAACAGAAAATCCCAGGCGGTTGGTCTTCGGGTATAATTTTTATATATAATGACGGCTATTACTAAACCGGAGAATATGTCAAACAGATCGCTAGGGTGGAAGAGTGCAAGCACCTTTTTCACCCAGAGAGCATCTAGTGTATTGTTAATGAATGGCTCCAGGACAAGAAATCCGAAAAATAATATCAACCCAGTGGTTATGCTTTTTTTATAATCTTTATACAGCGGACGGACAAAATTCTGGTAGAAGTTTAAAATACCATATATAAGCTTTTGTTCGACGTTGCGATTTTTATTATTGGGTTGTGGAGCTTTGGCTTCTATTTGTTTGGCAGCCCTTCGGGCGTCATGCATGGCATCAAGCAAGAGATAAGATTTTAGCTGATTTAGGTGGTTAAATGTTACTTTAAATGTCCGCGATTTATTGTCAAGCCCAAGCCTAGAGGAAACTGAGCCTGCAACACAGCCGCAGCATAAAAAGGTACTTATCGTCGAAAAGATATAACAAAAATAGAATATAAGGACAAACGAATTGAAATCGGTTTAGGAAGCGAGGCTTTCAGGCCAATAGAAGGGTCGGGTAGTTCGATTGGAGTCCCCTCACTTCCACGAATCAATTTGTGCCTCGCTCCTGAAAGGAGCGGGGCATTTTTGTTTTGGAGTGTTGCCGAATTTGTTCGGGTGCTTCTCTCGTGTGGATTTTTATGCCGACAGTAGAAATTAATTCGCTTACCTTTGACTACGTCTTTTTAAGGTTTCATAAATCAGTCGTCCCGGCGGAGGTTGCCAGTATTGGCACGGTGCTTTGAAGAGACGTTATTTTCTCCACCAAACCCGGCATTCGGGATTTTTCCTGCTGTTCATCGAATTACAGATATTTTTTACATTGCGTATAAATAAGTGTAAATCAATTTATTATACAAATTTACGTCTAATTTATTTCGATAAAAACTAGACAAATTTCTAAATTTTCACCTATCTTTGTAAAACAATGGTCCAATCTACCTCCATAGCAAATAGAGTTCATAGTCAAATCGCCGCTTTGAGTGAAGGTCAGGCTTTTGTTTTTGTTATAGAGGGACAAACCGACGCGGCTTATTTTAGAGCTTTGAGTAGGATGGTTAAGGCAGGCAAGTTGATACGGCTGGAGAAAGGAAAGTATTATAAACCTAAGAACTCGCGTTTTGGCACGCTACGACCTTCTGAAGCGGAAATAGTAAAGGCCCTTACTCAGCGAGGGGGCAAAATGGTAGGGTATCTGACCGGTAATGCGTTGTACAACAAATGGGGATTGACCACACAGGTGCCGGGGAAAATAACCATCGCCCGGCGCAGCCGGTTGCCGGAAAAGGAAGTCAGTGGATATAAAATAAAATTCACGCTTCGTTCTTTCCCGTTCAAAGAGACCGATATTCCCTTGCTGCAGTTACTCGATGCACTGACGGATATTCGACAGATTCCGGATACCTCCCCGGCAGGTGTTATTCCAGTATTGGTAAACAGGATGAAGGAGTTGCAATCATCGCAGCTAGATCAGATGGTTGGCCTCGCATCGGAGTACCCCCCGTCCACCCGGGCGTTATTGGGGGCGTTACTGGATACTAATTTCCCTGCTCAGCAAACAGGATCATTGTTGGCATCTCTAAATTCATTGACCCGGTACCGGCTTGCAGGGATTGAAGCCTTATTGCCGAATAAATCAAAATGGTATTTCAGATGAAGCTGCACCAGGATAGGGAACTATTTCGGGAGGCGATCGAAGCTGCTGCCCAGCATTTCCAGCTTCGCCCTGTATTCGTAGAAAAGGATTATTGGGTAACATATGTCCTGCGAAATCTTGCGCTGTCTCCCTATGTCAATACTGTGGTCTTTAAAGGCGGAACATCCTTATCAAAGGCTTACCAATGTATTGATCGTTTTTCTGAAGACATTGATTTGGCGATTTTATCGCCCGGTAACTATAGCGGCAATCAACTGAAGAACCTGTTAAAGGAAGTGACAACTGCCATAGTTGGGGAGCTCAGCATCGTAGACGGACATCCGGCTGAGAAGAAATCCGGCAGGATGCGGGCGGCCGTTTGCACCTATGAAAAGGTACTCGACGGCGATTTCGGCGTGGTCAAGGACTACGTGCTGATCGAGATCAACTGCTTCACCGATCCCGTACCATACCAAGCGCTGCCGGTTAGCTCCTATATTGCACAATTCTTTTTGACGACAGGTAAGCAGGATATGATCACAAACTATCACCTGGAACCGATAATCGTCAATGTACTTACCCTGGAGCGAACCTTTTTTGAGAAAATGTTGTCACTTAACCGGCTCTCTTATGAGGGTAGACCGGCCTTATTGGAGAAAATCCGTCATTTCTACGATCTGCATCAATTGTTTCACTACCCGGCCCTTCAGGCGCCATTGTTTGATCCCGCTCACTTTCCGATCCTTGACCATGTGCGCCGGAATGATCTTGACAATAAGGAAATGCACGGGATTTGGGTGGGACAACGGATCCAGGATTCACCCTTGTTTGGCGAACTCGAGGCACAGTGGCGGGAGTTGATGCCTGGGTATCGGACAGGGCTGGCAGACCTCATCTGGACAGGAAAGCTACCCAGCCCGGAAGCGGTTCTGACCGTATTGCAAGGGGCTCGGGCGTTTGTCATTGCCTTCGATGAAAAGTATCCGCCATGATTATCTTCGGAGACTTATGACATAGTATGGAGTTAATTGATAATGCTCACCTATTGTAGCACATACGTGAGAACAAAAAATGTATTTAAGAGGCTGATTTGTAAAGCATCAATTTATTGAGGAACGTTAGGAATGTGGTCAGGTGTTCGATTGGGCTCCCCTCACCTCCACAAGTGTTTTTTGAACCCGCAACCTCGTTGCGGGTTTTGGACCCTCCAAACAGGAACATGGGGAATCAGGTTATCAGCTGATGGCAGCCGTGGGAAGTCGTCGCCGATTTATTTAGAGACTGAAAGTCCTGCTTTTTCTTTCCCGATAATCAATTCTTTGAGGATTTTGGATTCGTTATCATCTTTATCGATATAGCTAAAGTAATGACTGGGGAGCACGCCGGAAAATTCTATAAATTCCCGTGTAAAGTGAGACTGATCATAATAGTTACAGGCATAGGCCAACTTAGTCAGGGAATTCATACGGAGAGATACGTATTTTCGCTTAGTACTCTGAAATCGTGCGATCCGGGCATAAAGCTTTGGGGTAAAGCCTGTGGTCGCCTTAAATCTTCGTTCGAATTGTTTTACCGATAGTCCGGTTTGCCCGCAAAGGTGGGAAAGATTCACATGTCCTTCCTGTTGATCGATATGATGAGCAACTGATGCCATGATATCAGGCTTATTTTTTTGAGCCAGTTTTTGCAAAAAATCGCCGAAAAGTTGTATTCGTTTGTTTGTTGGAATGGATTCCAGCAGCCGATCAACCAAGTCTCTTCCTTTTTGCTTAAATAAAGTGTTCATGCAAAGAATCATTCCGGAAAGCTCGTGGGCAGGAATAGTCGTAAGATGCTGTACTGAACCGGGAAATAGACGGACGCCAAAAAACCCAAATTCATTTTCCAATGCAAGGTTTTGACTGCCTGCATGTTGTACCCTGAAATAGGCCTTCTGTTTTGCAAAAAGTTTAAAACCGCCCTTATATTGAAAAATGATCTCGGGACTGCTGTCAGCCATCATATAATTCTTATCAGGACAAAAATCCGGTGAACTTTCTATCATCCAAAAGCATTTTACCAATTTCTGTAATGATTTGGGAGGGGGTAACAGGCTATAATTCATATTTTGCTTTACGGAAAGTCAAAAATATGAATAATTGGACGATCAAAGATTCTCTCCCCAGGTATTTTTGTCTTTCAGCATGACTTCGCGTAATAATCGAATTTGGGGCATGCCATGGTTTAACACTTCGTCATGAAATTTTTTGAGACTGAACTTGGCCCCTTCCTGCTTTTGGTAATCTTTGCGTAATTTGAGTAATTCCAGTTTGCCCAGGGTGTAGAAAAGGTATTCCGGATTGTATGCTCCCCTCAAGGCTTCCCGCCTTGAAGGTTGCTCGCCCTGATACCAGTTGTCCATAAAAAATTTTGTGGCTTCATCGATACTCATCCCCTGACAATGGATTTTTACAGAGACGCAGAGGCGACATAATCTTGCCAGCGCATCTCCTGATTGTGCCAGGCGGTATTTGGCAGCCACCACGCTGTCGCCATTGTGACCATAACCTTCGTCAGCCATCATTTGTTCACAGTAATGTGCCCAACCTTCAACAAAAGCAAAGCTCGGGAAAATTTTTTCGATCCTGGTTGCAGATGATGCCTTCAAGTGCAAAAATTGGGTATAATGTCCAGGATAAGTTTCATGAATAGAAACATTATCCGTTGTATAATAATCAAATTGCCTCAGCCAATCCTCTTTTTGTTGCGCAGTCCATTTCGGATCAACCGGAGTTATATAGTAATAGGCTTCTGTGGCCTTGGTTTCGAAAGGCCCCGGGTCGTCATTCGATGCGGTATTGGTTGCCTTTAAGTAGTCAGGTGTTTCCTTTACTACAAGATTTAACTTTGCGGGCATCGTAACAATATCCTTATCGACCAGAAATTTACGTATCGCCTCCAGGTGTCGATTTACTTCGGGTATCAGGTTTTCGGCTGTCGGATGCTCTTTCTGCAGATCATGGTAGACATCCACCGGTTTTTTTTGAGGATTGATAATTTTAGCAGCGTGATTAAATGTTTGCTGTTCGAGCTTCAATTGCCTTAAGCCGATCTCCAAAACTTTTTCGGGTGATAGTGTAATTCCCTCATTGTAGAGTAGCATTTTTTTGTAACGTGTCTCACCGATGGCATACTTATCAGTAGCGCCTGGTAATTTTTTCTTTTCGAGCCAGGTAGCAAAGTTGTTCATGGCATCTACAGCAGTTTTGTTTGCCAGTTCAAAGGATTTCATCAGGGTATCGTTGTTTACCTCTTTTAGTGCCAATTTTAAATCGCCGTTCAGGAACTGCACCGTGCCTCTTGCTATCTGAATGGACAAATCAATATAAGGCCTTGCTAACGAATCTTTCAAGTTTTCCATTGCCGCCGCGACGAGTTGCGGGGCGGTATTTTCAGTGGTAATAATGGATTTTACGCGGTCTTCGATAGGTCCAAAATTGCGTTTTACATAAATACCTAGATTTAATGCCTCGGCGTAGATCATGGGGTTTTTGTGATAGACATCCATATCCTCAAAGCTGAAAAGCTCCAGTTTGATGGCTGATCGCAGAATACGGTAATCATAAAATATTTTTGGGCTTAAGGAAGTCGTATCTGTCTGGCTGATTCGCTGATCAAAATCTTTGAGCCTTGCCAATTCATTATCAATTGAAGCTTTCGTCAGATCAGGTGCTTTGCCGTCATATTCATGGTAACCTAACCAAACGCCATAACCGGGCCTCCAAGCCAGGTAGCCTGTCAGGTAGTCGTCTGCTAACTTTTGAAATTTAACATCACCATTTGATCTGTCGTGTCCTGCCTGATCTTGGTTACAGGCAATCAATGCCAATACTGACAACAACAGATAAGTTGATTTTTTCATCCTGTAAAGGTATCTTATGGATAACCGGGAAAATTGTACAAAATCGACATGCTGATCATCCAAAACGTCGCTGACGGATAATCTGGAGCCATTCGACGGACCCAATATACAAAAGTCCGGGGACGATGCCTGAAAGGGCGCCACAGAAAAGACACCAAGGGGCGCTAAAACCCGGTAAAAGCGAAAAAGAATACTTATCTTCCTTCATCATAGACGATGGATGCTAATTCTCAGATCCTACCACCCCCATATCTTCTGGAGATCGTGGGGGCAGCGCAATGCCTGGATATAGATGAACCTGATGGTATCCGATGGCGTGATATCTGATATCCCGGGTGAGTTTCACGCGCTTCATTTCATTTCTCTTGTTTGGCAACCAGGTGAAAGAGAACTGTCAGGTGGGGATGATCAATTTTTCTTTGGTTGGTAGGGGCCTTTTGTTGCGCCCCAGTCCCAGGTGGGCATGGGCTCGGTGTCGTTCATGGGATTTTCGGTGAGCTGGGAGTTGATGACGGCGATGCGGGTGCCCCATTCCAGATAGCCGACCAGGGAGGATCGGAATTCGGGATCGGTGGGAACGCCGATCTCGTCGGCGGTGTCAAGGAGGAGCTGGATCCAGCGCTTGCGCTTTTGGTCGTCGAGCATTTTGCCGATGTGGTGGCCGATCATAACGGCATGGCTACCGCCGTCCTGGCCGGTATATTTTTTTGGGCCACCGAATACTTCCGCGACGAAGTGGGCGACGTGCCCGGGATGGTCCGGTGACATATTGCGGAATACAGGGCCAATGAGGTCATCTTTCAGAACTTTATCATAAAAGGCGCGGAACAGGTGTTGTATGGCTTCTTCGCCTCCGGCCCATTCATATAGCGTAGGTGTGCTCATGGTATAATGTATTATTCAAATTTACGGAATTCCACAATGCGGATTTTTTTGGTCAATGGGCTATGGTAAGATCGACTGGTGTATGGTGGTAGCCTCATATTGACTAAGCTACTTTTTTTGTGAGTGCCCCTGATAGGGTATAAGGACGCTTTTTAGGCAAAACTGCGGGGCAAGAATGACCGTCAGCATGCTATTTGCTGTGTAAAGGTGTCTGGCTTACCGGATTAAAATCGATAATTTTAGCTTGCGTTGACACTTCCGGGTGACCTCGCTCCCGATCCGATCCGCTAAGCTATAAATAGAAAATCTTATTACACGATGGCAATGAAGGAGATCTCGGATATTATCAGTGCTTATGAAGCGGCCCGGCAATCGGGTCAGCAGACGGCGCTGGCGACGGTGGTACATGTGGATGGGTCTGCTTATCGCAGGCCGGGGGCCAGGATGCTGGTTACCGATCAGGGACATTTGACCGGGGCGATCAGTGGCGGTTGTCTGGAAGGCGATGCACTTCAGAAGGCATTGTTTGCAATGAGCCGTGGAAAGTCGATGCTGGTGACTTACGATACGATAGACGAGGACGATGCTAAATTGGGGGCACAGCTCGGCTGTAATGGGATCATCCATGTGTTGTTCGAGCCGGTGAACCCGGAGGATCCGGCCAATCCGATGGAATTATTAAAGCTGCTGGCGACGGAACGACAGCAGGCCGTACTGGTGACGCTGTTTTCGATAAAGCATAAATGGGAGCCGCAGCCGGGGACCTCCCTCCTGATGAAGAATGGCCTATTCATCCCGGCGGGTAAGGAGCGTGCAGAGGTGACGGAGGTTTTGCGGCGGGATGTTGAAGATGTCCTGAAGAGAAAGACTTCGGTCTTTCACAATTATGTGTCGGCAACGCACGATCTTACGGCTTTTATAGAATTCGTGCCGCCGCCGGTCGCCCTGGTGGTTATCGGTGCAGGCAATGATGTGGTGCCGCTGGTGAAGATGGCGGATGTGCTGGGATGGACAACGACGGTGGTAGATGGACGTCCCAATCTCGCCCGGCCCGACCGGTTCCTGCCGTCTTGCCAGGTGCTGGTGTCTAAACCGGATAAGGTCCTGGAACGGGTTTCGATCGACGAGGATACGGTGGTGCTGCTGATGACCCATAATTATAATTATGATCTTGCGATGCTAAAGGCGCTGCTGCCGCGAAAGGTGGCATACATCGGTTCGCTCGGGCCGAGGGCGAAGCTGGAGCGGATGCTGGAAGAGATAAGGGCGGAGGGGATCACGGTGACTCCGGAGCAGCTCGCACATGTGTATGGTCCTTCCGGGCTGGCGATCGGGGCGGAGACACCCGAGGAGATTGCCTTGTCGATCCTTGCGGAGATCAAGGCCGTTTTGACAAAAAGCGATGGCCGTCCACTGAGGAACAGTGAGGATGTGATACACCCCCGGGCGGAGACGTTGATTGAAAAGGTGCACGTGGAGGAGGGAATTTATCGGTTACGCCAGTAATTTGTCGGGTGTGATGGGGAGGTCACGTACGCGTTTGCCGGTGGCATGATAGATGGCATTGGCGATGGCGGCGGTGATGCCGGTGATACCGATCTCACCGATGCCCCTGGCGCCTACGGGACTGATATAGGGATCGGGTATATCGATGAACCGGATGTCGAATTCGGGCATATCGGCATTAACGGGAACAAGATAATCGGCGAGATCGCGGGTGACTACGCGGCCGTTGGTGGGGTCATAGATGGTGCCTTCCATGAGGGCCATGCCGATGCCGAAGATCATGCCGCCCATGATCTGGTTGGTGGCGGTCTTGAGGTTGAGCACTTTGCCTATATCCATGACGCCTACGATCTTATCGACATGCACGGTGCCGAGTATAGGGTCGACGAGCACCTTTACGAAGTGGGCGCCAAAGGAATGAAAGGCGTATTTTTTATGGTCGACGCCTTCGTCGGCTTTTACAGCAGGGCTTTGTTGGTCTTTGGCCTGGTCGGGGCTTTTGCCACTGCCTCCCTTATCACCTCCGGCGGAGGGTGGGGGAGCGCCTTCCCGGGTGGAGACATTGGTGGTGATCTCGGTTTCGATAGAGGCCATGCCTTTGCGCGAGAGAAGCTGTTGATAGGTCTCGCCCTGGCCGCTGGTAGTGAAGAGACGACCGCCATCGACCTGGATGCCTTCCTCGTTTTGGCCGAAGAGGGGCGACTTTTTGTCGGCGATGGCAAGCTGGATGACTTTGCTTTTTAGGGTAAGCGCTGCGGCCCATACGGCGCCGCCGGCGCTGGCGGATACCTGCGAGCCGCCGGAGTTTGGGCCCTTGGGCAGCCTGGAGTCGCCTAATTTACATTGTACGCTGGACATGGGCAGGCCGAGACCCTGTGCGGCAATCTGGGTGAGGATGGTATAGGTGCCGGTGCCAATGTCCTGGGTCGCACAAAAGAGTATGGCATGACCGTCGGCAAACAACTGGATCCTGGCGGAAGAGGCGCTGCGATTGGCCGGGTAGGTGGCGGTGGCCATGCCATATCCGACAAGCAGGTTGCCTTCTTTTATGGAACGGGGCTGGGGTGTACGTTGGGACCAGCCGATGGCGGCGGCGCCGCGTTCGTAACATTCCTTGAGATGTTTTTCGGACCAGGGCAGGCCGGTCTGCGGGTGCTTGTCGGCATAGTTGACAAGCCGCAGGGCAACGGGGTCCATGTTGAGGGCATACGCGAGCTCATCCATGGCGACCTCGAGCGCATAGGTGCCGGGGGCTTCACCGGGAGCCCGGGTGGGGCAGGGCGTGCCTTTGTTGAGACGGACGATGCTATGGGTGGCGTCGACATTGGGGACGTCATAGATCATCTTTGTAGCAACGCCGGCCTGTTCGACAAATTCATCGACGAAGGAGGTCTCGGAGGTGGTAAGGTGTCTGACGGCGGTAAGCTTTCCGTCCTTGCCGGCACCGAGGGAGATCTTTTGGATGGTACGGGATCTGTGGCCATTGGAAGTGAACATCTGTTGCCGGCTGAGGACGAGCCTGACGGGGCGGCCTACGTGTTTGGCGGCCATGGGTGCCATTACGGAATGTGCCCAGGTAAATCCCTTGGACCCGAAGCCGCCGCCGATAAAATAGGAATATAGACGTACGTCATAGGGATGGACACCAAGGATCTGCGCGATGGCGTTTTTGGAACCGACGACGGATTGCGTGGAATCGTATAGTGTCAGCTTCTTCCCGGTCCATTCGGCGGTGGTGGCGTGCGGCTCCATGGCGTTGTGGTGATAGACGGGGGTAATATAGGTCTGTTCTATTTTTACTTCGGCGTCCTGCATGGCCTTTTCGGCGTCGCCACGGTGGGTTTGCGCCTCGCCGCCACCCAGCGCGCTGGCCGGCTGAAAAGCATCCTGGAGGGCCTGCTCCAGCTCGTAGACAGGTTTTTCGATCTCATAATCTACTTTGATGAGCGCCGCGCCATGCTCTGCGATCTGAAAGGTTTCGGCGACGACGATGGCGATGTGCTGGCCGTCGTAGAAGATCCGGTCGCTTTGCAGTGGCAGGAGATCCCTTTCGCCAAACTTTCCCTGGCCGGGGTCGCTGCCGCCGGCAAGGGCGTGGAGACTCATGGAGTTTTTGTACGTTATAACGGCGATGACACCGGGCAGGGTTTCGGCGGCATGGGTGTCGATGGACTGTATGCGGCCGCTGGCGATGGTGCTCTGTACGGCGACGGCATAGGCGAGATTTTTCAACGGAAATTCCGCGGAATAGGGTGCTTTGCCGGTGACTTTGAGGCGGCCGTCCACACGGTCGACGGGCTGGCCGATGAGTTCTTTCATGCGATACCTCCTGTTGTTATAGTCAGGGCGCGGATGAGCGTGCGTTTGACCAGTTCTATTTTAAATCCGTTATTGGTTTGTGGTTTGGCGCCGGCGACGGCTGCGGCGGCTACAGTATTGTACAATTCTTCGGAGGGGCGTCCTTTTAGGATCGCCTCGGCGTCGCGGGCCCGCCAGGGCTTTGTACCGACACCGCCCAGGGCGATGCGGGCAGACCGGATGCTGCCATTGTCCATGTTGAGGACGACGGCGGCGGATGCGAGCGCAAATTCGTAGGAGGCGCGGTCCCGCACTTTGAGGTAATGGGACTTTGTTCCCGGAAGATGCGGAAGGTCTACTGCAGTAATAAGTTCGCCCGGCTGTAGTATGGTTTCTTTTTCGGGTGTTTCCGCCGGCAGCAGGTGGAAGTCTGTAAAGGGAATGGTCCTTTCGCCATTGGGGCCTTCTACCCTGATGGTGGCATCGAGCGCGGCCATGGCGACACACATATCGCTGGGATGGGTGGCGATGCAATGATCGCTGCCGCCCAGGATGGCATGCGGCCGGTTATAGCCGTTGATAGCGGAGCAGCCGGATCCGGGTGTGCGTTTGTTACAGGGGAAGCTGACATCGAAGAAATAGGGGCAGCGGGTGCGCTGCAGAATGTTGCCGCCGGTTGTGGCCATATTGCGCAGTTGGGGCGAGGCGCCGGATAGCAGGGCCTGTGACAGGACAGGATATTTTTTTACGATGAGGGGATGATAGGCGAGGTCGCTGTTGCGGACGAGCGCGCCGATACGGATGCCGCCGTGGGATAGCGACTCGACCTTTGTCAGTGCCAGGTTGTTGATGTTGACGAGCACGGCCGGCGTTTCGACGTACATTTTCATGAGGTCGACGAGGTTGGTGCCACCGGCGATGTATTTGCTGCCGGCGACGGCGCCGGCGGCCTGGATGGCGGCGTGCGGGTCGAAGGCTTGTTGTATGGTGAATGGCTGCATGGCAGTATTATGATTTTTTGGTGTTGGTCTGAACTTCCCGGATGGCGGTTACGATGTTGTTATAGGTACCGCAACGACAGATATTGCCGCTCATGAGCTCGTGTATGTCGGCTTTGGTGTGGGCGTGTCCTTCATGAAGCAGCCCGACGGCGGAGCAGATCTGGCCGGGTGTGCAGTAGCCGCATTGATAGGCGTCATGTTTGATAAAGGCTTCCTGCATGGGATGGAGGTTATCGTCCCCGGCGAGCCCTTCGATGGTGGTGATCCCGGCGCCATGGCAGAGACCGGCCAGGATCAGACAGGAATTAACCCGTCGTCCGTTGATTAATACGGTACAGGCGCCACACTGGCCGCGATCGCAGCCTTTTTTTGTGCCGGGTAGCGAAAGGTTTTCGCGCAAGGCATCGAGCAGGGTGACGCGGGGGTCGATATCGAGGTGTACTTTTTCTTTGTTGAGAAGGAAATCGACACCCATCGTTGCCGGAGGGGCGCCATTGTAAACCGGCGGCTTGTTCACCTGGGCATGGTCTCCTATGTAAGGGGTGACTACCCAGCCTGCCCCGGCAATGCCGAGATTACGAAGAAAGTCACGCCTGGAATGGGTGAGCTGTGTAAAGGGATCCCAATATTTATAGGGAGTCATTGTATTGGTGTCCACCGGGAAAATATTTTGAGTATCAGCACATTTATTATGCCAGGGGTGTCAAAGGTCATGCTGGTTCAGACCTGGGGCGGGGAAGTCCCTGAGTGTTGAGAAATCTGGTCAGGATGCCGGCGTTATATTTTTGAAAACATATCGGGTGGGTGGCAGTTCACTGGTAATAGTGTAAATTGGGGTATATCTAAATCGATGGTTATGTCTATAAAACAGGAACATGATACGGAGCAGCCAGGGAAGGAGCCGGGACGCCATGATGGAGTGTTGAGCGGGTCGCGGCGGGACTTTCTAAAACAGTCTTCTTTGCTGTCGGCTATGGCGCTGACGCCGGGTGCAATAGTTAAGGCGGCGGAGGATCAATGGGACGATAAGTTTGCGGATGCGGCTGAGAAGATCCCCTTGACGTTGGAGGTGAATGGCGTGTCATATAACGTGAAGGTAGAACCGAGAGTGACGCTACTGGACCTGCTGCGCGAGCAGCTTCACCTGACGGGTTCGAAGAAGGGCTGCGATCGCGGCCAGTGCGGGGCCTGTACGGTGCATGTAAATGGGATAAGGATCAATTCCTGTCTGTCTTTGGCGGTGACGAATGAGGGAAAGAAGATCACGACGATCGAAGGGCTGGCCCAGGGGGATCAGCTGCACCAGATGCAGGAGGCTTTTATAAAACACGATGGTTTCCAGTGCGGGTATTGTACGTCGGGACAGATCATGTCGGCGGTGGCGCTGGTAAAGGAAGGACGTACGACGTCCAGGGAGCAGATCAGCGAGTTTATGAGCGGGAACATCTGTCGTTGCGGGGCATATTCAAATATTGTAAAAGCGATCGAGGAAGCAAAAAATAGTAAGTTATGAACCCATTCCAATATACACGGTCTTCGGCGACGGGGGCCGCGATACAATCCCTTGTGAAGGACCCGCAGGCGTATTTGCTGGCAGGCGGCACGAACCTTATCGATCTGATGAAGATGGGTGTGGTGAAACCGGAGCGGCTGGTGGATATCAATCAGCTGCCGATGAAGGTAGTGGAAAAGACGGTCCGCGGCTTGCGTATCGGCGCGCTGGTGACGAATAGCGAGTTGGCGGATCACCCGCTGGTATTGCAGGACTACCCGTTATTGTCGCTGGCGATCAACGCGGGGGCGTCTCCCCAGCTGCGCAATATGGCGACGGTGGGCGGGAATATGATGCAGCGAACAAGGTGCGGGTATTTTGTCGATACGGCTATGCCTTGTAATAAACGGGAACCGGGTAGCGGATGCGGGGCATTGGGAGGCTATAACCGGATGCATGCTTTGTTTGGAGCGAGTGAGCATTGTATCGCGGTGAATCCAAGCGATATGTGTGTAGCGATGGTGGCGCTGGATGCGGTCGTGCATGTGAAAGGACCAAAAGGCGAACGGGTGATCCCTTTTGGCGGGTTTCACCGCTTGCCCGGGGATCATGCGGAAAAGGATAATACGCTGGAACGGACGGAGCTGATCACGGGAGTGGAGCTACCGGCGGCGGCTGCAGCGTTCAAGGGGCATGTACATTACTTAAAGGTAAGGGACAGGTCGTCTTATGCGTTTGCGCTGGTGTCTGTGGCGGTGGCGCTGGAGATGGACGGGACTATGATAAAAGCTGCGCGGCTGGCGATGGGAGGTGTGGCGCATAAGCCCTGGCGCCTGCACACCGTGGAGGAATTCCTGAAGGGGAAGACGGCTTCGGATGAGGTCTTTGCGCAGGCGGCTAAGCTGGCTATGCAGGGTGCGAAGGCTTATCAATACAACAAATTCAAGTTAACCCTGGCGCCAAACGCGATCTTGCTGGCGCTGCAAACGGCAACAGCATGAAAAAAGATACGATCGGAGATCCGATGAATCGGGTGGATGGCCGGCTGAAAGTGACGGGCGGCGCCACGTATTCGGGGGAATATAAGATAACGGGATTGACCTATGGAGTGCTGGTGTCTGCGACGATCACCAGCGGAACGGTCCTTTCGGTAGATACGAAGGCCGCGGAGCGGGCGCTGGGGGTGCTGGCGGTGATCACGCCATTCAACGCGCCGAAGGTGCCGGGTTTTCAGCCGGGAGCGGCAAAGCCGGTTAGGGGGCTGAAGCTGTTCAACGACGACCAGGTGCATTTTAACGGTCAGCCGATAGCGTTAGTGGTGGCCGAGACGTTCGAGCGGGCGACGTATGCGGCAGGCCTGGTGAAGGCGACATATAAGGCCGTGCCGTTCGAGACGGATTTTCGGAAAAATTTCGATAAGGGGGTCGTTCCCAATGAAGGGAGATATAAGGACTATGTGCGGGGGCAAGCAGATGCGTATAGGAATGCCGCGGTGGTTGTGGAGGAGGACTATATGTTACCCTCGGAGATGCATAACCCGATGGAGCTGCATGTGACGACGGCGTTCTGGGATGGCGACGATAAGGTGACGCTGTATACGAAGTCGCAGGGGGTGATCGGATCGCAGCGGGCTATTGCCGGGGCGTTCGGATTGAACCTGGCGAATGTGCAGATCAATTCCCGGTTTGTGGGCGGTGCGTTCGGCTCTTCTTTACGTACCTGGCCACACGAGATCGCGGCGGTACAGGCGGCGAAGCTGGTGAAGCGGCCGGTGAAGTTGACGCTGACCAGGGAGCAGATGTTTACGCTGGTGGGATACCGGCCGTTGACGATCCAGAAGATCGGACTGGGCGCGGCTGCGGATGGCAAGTTGGTGGGTATTACGCACGAGTCGCATTCGCAGACAGCGGTCTATGAGGAGTTTACGGAAAACGCGGTGAACGTGTCCCGGTTCCTGTATGCGAGTCCGAATGCGAATACACGGTATAAGGTGGTGCCGCTGAATGTCGGCGTGCCTGCACCGATGCGTGGGCCCGGTGAGGCCACGGGATCGTTTGCGCTGGAGTCGGCGCTGGACGAGCTGTCTTATAAATTGAAGCTGGACCCGATAGAGCTGCGGCTTCGGAATTATACGTATAGGGATCCGGAGCGTGATCTGCCCTGGTCGAGCAAGTTCCTGAAGGAGTGTTACGAGCAGGGGGCGCAGCGGATCGGCTGGGATAAGCGGCCGGCGGCACCGGGAACGCTGCGCGACGGGGAATGGCTGGTGGGTTATGGGATCGGCTGCGGCGCTTTTGGCGCCTACCGCAGCAAGACGTCGGCCAAGATCAAACTTTTGCCGGATGGGACGGTGAACATTCAAAGCGCGACGAGCGATATCGGGCCGGGGACGGCGACGGCGATGACGCTGATCGCGGCCGATACATTGGGTATGCCGTCGGAGAAGATCACTTTTGAACTGGGGAATTCGTCATTCCCGGTGGCGCCGACACAGGGCGGGTCGCAAACCTGTTCGTCCGTGGGCTCCGCGGTGCATGACGCGTGCCTGGCGTTGATGCAAAAGCTGAATACGCTGGCGGGGCTGGCTGCAGATAGTACGGCGCCGATCGATTATGGCGGAATATTACAGAAGTTAGGCCTGCCGGTGTTGGAGCTGACGCATGACTCCCAGGCGGGCGATGAAGCGAAGAACTACTCGATGTACTCGTTCTCCGCGCATTTTGCACAGGTGTATGTGCATCCGCTGACGGGTGTGGTGAAGGTGAAGCGGCTGGTGGCGGTGGTAGATGGGGGTAAGATCGTGAACCATAAGACGGCGGGCAGCCAGATGATCGGCGGTGCGGTGGGCGGTCTGGGAATGGTGCTGACGGAAGAAGCGGTGTTCGACGACCGGTATGGGCGTTATGTGAATGGAAATCTTGCGGATTATCATGTGCCGGTGAATGCGGATGTGCCGGACATTGAGGCAATCTTTATCGATAAGCCGGATCCGATCATCAACCCGGTGGGTTCGAAGGGGCTGGGAGAGATCTCGCTGATCGGGGTGGCGGCTGCTGTGGCCAATGCGGTGTATAATGCAACGGGGAAACGGATACGGGAGCTACCGATCACACCGGATAAAGTGCTGCTGGCATGAGCAGGGTAGGAGTTATTATCCTGGCTGCTGGGAATTCGTCGCGGCTGGGCCGGCCGAAGCAGCTATTGCCTTATCGGGGCAAGATATTGCTGATGCATGTTGTATATGAGGCGTTGGCAGCGGAGTTGCGGCCGGTGGTGGTGGTGACGGGAGCATATCGCGCGGAGGTGGAGGCGGTGTTGCCATCAGCGTCGGTGAGCATTGTGTATAATGAAGATTGGGAAAAGGGCATGGCGTCAGGAATCGTTGCGGGGCTGACGAATTTGCGTTCGTTGCAGGCTAACCCGGAGGCTGTGATAATTACTGTCTGCGATCAACCCTATATTTCTGCAGCGTTGTTGTTGGAGCTGACCGTTCGGTTTGATACGTCGGGGAAAGGGATCGTGGGCTGCGGTTATGCGGATAGTGTGGGAACACCGGTATTGTTTGGGCGTGCATATTACGAGCGGTTGCTTGCGTTGTCGGGGAGCGATGGAGCTAAAAAATTGTTGAAACAGTATACAAACGATCTGGCAGTGGTTGATTTTCCGCTGGGGGTTATCGACATCGATACGGAGGAGGATAGGAGGAAACTGGAAGGGTAGGCGAACGCGGAAAGTATTGCAAGGCATGATTTATAAAAATACGGGGTAAATTACGGTATGGAAAAGAAGGTAGCGAAGTTGTTAAAGGAGGCTGTATTCCGCGTCAACGGAAGTCTTTGGGTGGAGGGCGATGGACAGCGTTTCTTCGGACCCGGGCCGGTGGAATTGCTGGAACTGATCGGGCAGACAGGATCGATCAGCAAGGCGGCGAAGTCCATGGGGATGTCATATAAGAAAGCCTGGGATATTGTCAACCGGCTTAATGGGATGACGGCGGTGCCTTTTGTGGTGACGAGCATCGGGGGCGAGGACGGGGGCGGATCGACGATCTCCCCGGAAGCAAAGGAAATGATCGCGTGGTACCGGGGGATGCGGGAACGGTTCAGGGAGTTTTTGGAGCGGGAGTCTGCGGAGCTGTGGTAGATAGCGGCTCAGGGTGGTCCCGCTTTGGGTGGACTATCGGGCAAGCCGGAGTGCGTCCGCGAAGGCTTGGGGCAGGGGGCTGTCCTCGACGGCTTTGGCAGCTTTCCCGACATCGTAGTCAAAGCGGACAAATTCCACCTGGATGCTGTCCTTGTCCGTGATGCTACTGTGGTTGTTGATGTGTAATAGCACGTAGCCGCCGCGGGGGTCTCCGTCTTTGGGTTTGCCCACGGAGCCGATGTTGATGGCATGGCGGTAGTGGGGTGTGGGTTGGGTGCTGTCGGGATGGGCCTCCTGGTTGCTAGTCGAGGTGGTTGGGACGGACGGAAGGATACGGTGGTATGGCTTATGGGTATGGCCGAAACATAGTATATCGGCGTCGGCGTCCTGCATGATCCGCAGCAAGCTCTTTTCCTCCCGGTCTTCAAACAGGTATTCGTTGACACGGCGGGGGCTGCCATGGACCAGTAGCAGGTTGAGTTTGTCCTGGTTCAACTGGAACTCGACCCGGATATGGGAGGGCAGCGTACGTAGGTAGGCGCGTTCTTCATCCTTTACGATCTGGTTGGTGTAGGATATGGAGACAACGCCGTTCGCTTTTTCCTCGTCGGTCTTGTAGGCGCAACCGCAGTCGTCGCTGGTGCGGCCGACCCCATAGTCATAGTTACCGGCAATGGTGGGGATGCCGCGGTGGCGTATGGCGTTGATGACTTCGTTGGGCCAGATATTGTACCCCACCAGGTCGCCCAGGCAATAGAGGGCGTCGGGTTGTTGCTGGTCGATGCTGGCAAAAAAAGCTTCCAGCGCGGGGAGGTTGGCGTGTATATCGGAGAAGAGGACGATTTTCATTTTTTGTTGTTTAAGTATTTCGAGGTAGGTATCGCCAGCGCAGCCCCGGCGACGGGGGCGGTGAGGTACACCCATAGGCTTTCAATATGCCCCGAGACGAGGGCGGGGGCCAGGGACCGGGCGGGGTTCATCGACGCACCGCAAATAGGGCCGGCAAACATCGCTTCCAGCAGGATGACCGCACCAATGGCGATGCCGGCAAATAGTCCTGTTTCCTTTGACCCGGTGGATACGCCCATGATGACGAGCATCAGTATAAAGGTTAGGATCAGCTCCAGGATAAAGGACTGTAACGCGCTGCCCGCTGGGATGGTCGCGCCCAGCACGGCATCGGCTGGGAATAGGAGACGGAGTAGTCCGCTGGCGAGCAGGGCGCCGGCGATCTGGCTGGGGATGTAAGACAACAGCGATTTAGCGGGAAGGCGGCCGGCCAGGGAAAAGGCGATACTGACGGCGGGGTTCAGGTGCGCACCGGATATTTCTCCCAGGCCATAGATCATGGCGGTGACAATAAGACCGAAGGTAACGGCAACGCCTACGTGGGATACGGCGCCGCCGGTTTCCTTGTCGATAACGATGGCGCCGGTTCCGCAAAAGACCAGGGCGAAGGTGCCTATAATTTCAGCTATGGAGCGTTTGAGCATGTTGGAGTGGTTAGCAGTTGTCGGCGCCTTTGTAGGCGGCGAACGGGGATTTGGTCAGGCCCATGCAATGATTGTTTCATTGCAATATTACGATGCAATGTTTAAACAGGCAAATTTATTTTGGTGGGTATTGTGTTCTTTGAACTGATCGTTTCATTGCGCTGATCGTTTCATTGCGGGAGATCCGATCAGTTTCCTTCTTCCCTAAGGATCTTTCCGATGTAGAACTGTACAAAGCTATCCATCGAATCGGCGCGTTTGGTATTATTGGTATAGTTCAGGGGTTTGATCAAATAGCCGGATATTCCCAACTCTTCCGCTAGCTGCCTGTCCTGGCTTTCCCCGGAGGTGGTCATTACAAAAACTTTTATGTGTGTGAGTCGTCTGTCTGCCCGCATGGACCGGAGAAATTCAATGCCGTTCATCTTCGGCATATTGATGTCCAGCAGAAGAATATCCGGCAATGGTTCTAGGGGAGGGCGGTCGTCTTTTCCCCGCAATATTTCCAGGGCTTCGATGCCATTGTATGCCGTATGAAGATGATAGGGCACACCCAGCTTATCGAGTGATCGGCGAACGCTGATGACATCCAATTGATCGTCTTCAACGATTAAGATGACGTTTTTCTTCATATTTCTTCTTTGGACCATGTAAAAATAAAACTTGTTCCTTTCCCGGCGGCGGATACGACGCGGATGGAACAGTTCCTATCCTCGACTATCTTTTTCACAATAGACAGTCCTACGCCGGTGCTCTCATTGTCATGCCGCTCTCGCAGCGTTTGAAAGATGACAAATATCTTTTCGTGGTATTTCCCGTCGATGCCGGGACCATTATCACTGACCGAAAACTCGTAATGATTGCCGATGTCTATGGCCGATATGGTTATACTGCTGCCGGCCGGAGTATATTTTACGGCATTGCTCAGCAGATTGCTGAATACCTGTTGTAACAATAGTTTCTCGGTCCTCAATTTTGGAAGGTTTACGGTGGCAAGGGTATATTCCTTTGGAACGATCAATTCTCCCAGCTCATCGATCAGTGATGTCACGTCTGTATCTTCTTTTATGGATTGTTCGCGGCCGACTCGTGCATATCGCAGCAAGCCGTCGATCAGGCTTTCCATCCTGGTGATCCTGGTCGGGATGATATCGAGATATTCCCGCATTTTGGGAGAGATCTCTCTTTCCAGATCCTCTTCGATCCAGTGAACCACGTTGGATATGCCTCTTACCGGCGCTTTCAGGTCATGGGAGACTACATAGGCGAACTGGTCCAGCTCATCATTTCGTTTTTTAAGTTCGGTAATATTACGGCTTAGCCGGCGGGACATGGTGTTCAGCGAAGCAGAAAGGCTGGTAAGTTCGTCGCTTTTCGTGTCTTCGACCGGGGTAAAATCACCTGCGGTGATATTTTCAGCCTGCCTGACCAGTGTTTTGATACGGCTAGAGATCTTTGAAACGAGAATATAGGCTAATCCCAGGCCTGTGATGATGATGAGGATGCTGAAGATGAGGGAGGACCTTTCCGTTGCACGGATAGAATTGGTCAAAGCCGACCGTCGTTCGTCCCGTAACCTGTATTCGTACTGCTCGAAGGCGCCAAATAGCGCTGTAATGGAATCGGTATAGCTTTTTCCGAGTTGCTTTCGGAATCGGGTATCGAGAAGGTATTGATATTGCGTCGCTGCAGTATTATTGCTGTCTGCGCCTTTTCTTGCCGCGACAAGGGTATTAGCATATGCGACCCAGGCATGCTGGAAATAGAGGATAGAGTCAAGTTTGGCACGTTGCGCGGGTGACGAGGAAATATTCATTTCGTCGGCGATCAATTGGGGTAAGGTGTTTAAACCCTGCCGGTAAGGGGTAAGAAAATCTTCGTCTCCCGTGAGTAAGAATCCCCGGAATGCACTTTGCATATTGCTCATTCCTTCCCGAAGCCTTTCCGAGGTGCGAAGGGTCGTCTCGCTGCGGGTCAGAAATTGGGTGTCGGTAGTGACCTTCAGCGTAAGCGAATAGTTAATATAGGAATCCGCCAGATCGATGGAGATGGCGATCAGGAATCCAAGCAAGATTTGCGTCGATAATTTCATTTTCGGGAATCCTGGTTTTTATTAGCGGAATGATTGCCTGTATCCCTGCAAAGGTACAGATCCATGCCCGCATGGATCCCGCTAACTACTTGAAGGAAATTAGAATTCGATTAGAATAAAAGGTTTTTGCTTTTATTGCTGCAGCTTACGGGCGACCCTTCCGATGGTCAGGCCCTGGACGAGAATGGAGAAAACGACGATGACATAGGTGATGGTAACAAATTCGTTGCGGTGCATATCGGACCCCAATGAAAGGGCCATCGCGATGGATATTCCACCCCGCAGGCCGCCCCAGGTGAGGATGGCAATGGAATGTTTCTCGAATTTTATTTTATATCGCAGCAAAAAGATAGGAATACTTACGGATATCCACCTTGCCAGCAGACAGGTGATAATACTGACGACACCGATAAGGAGCACGATCCTGTCCAACTGGATGATCAACATTTCAAGCCCGATGAACAAGAAGAGGACGGCATTGAGGACCTCATCGATCATTTCCCACGTCTTGTTCAAATAATCCTTTGTAAGATCGGACAACACTTCGGTCCTGACCTTGTTTCCGGTGATGATACCCGCTACCACCATCGCCAGCGGACCCGAGACATGGAGATGACCGGCAGCGTTATACCCTCCCATTACGATCGCCAGGGTGATAAGGACTTCTACTTTGTAATCGTCTATCGATCGAAGGGCCCAATAGCCGATATACCCCAGTACGGCGCCAAACAAAATGCCGCCGAACGCTTCCTGGAGAAATAGCCTGCTGATCGATAAAGGGGATATCGACGAGCCTGGTCTTGCGACCTCCAGAATGCTCATAAAGACGACAACGGCTACCCCATCGTTGAAAAGCGATTCGCCGCTGATCTTCAGTTCCAGGGAGGCGGGGATCCCGGCCTTCCGGAGAATGCTCAGCACCGCAATAGGATCGGTTGGAGAGATCAGCGCTCCGAAAAGGAGGCAATGAATAAATGGAATTGCTTGCCCAAAGAGACCGAATACGTACCAGGTGAGGCCGGCGATCAGGAAAGTGGATAGAACGATCCCTACGGTGGCCAGCATGATCACGGGCCAACGTTCTTTTCGGAGGGACCCGGCATCAATATGGATGGCGCCTGCAAAAAGGAGAAAGCTGAGCATGAAATTCATCAGGAGGTCCTGGAAATCTACCGATGTTGCCAGTTCCACTACTTTTTTTGAAAGCGTGAAGCGGGAATGCCCCAGCGTGATCAGTAAAATAGAGGAAAGGATGGATAGCGCTGCTATTCCAATGACGGGCGGCCATTTGATAAAACGGAAATTGATATAGGCAAAAAGGGCCGCCAATACGATAGTGAGCGTCAGAATTTCCTGCGTATTCATGCTTCAAGGTTAATCATAATTTTTCGGCTTGTCAAAAAAACACCGGGTCGGCCAATTTCTACCGGTATTGAGAATATAACCCATGAATGATCAAATTTACAGGATAATGGCACGCTATCTGCTGCGATTTGATAAATTTATCCTTTAAACAGATGATCGATATTAAAACGATAGCTATTTTCTCGCTTGGTTTGGGGGCCTGTTGTTGCCTGGTCCTTTCCATAGATGTGCTGCGCCATCCGCAGCGGATGGGCGTTATGAATATTGTCTGGCCCGTAACGGCTTTATATGCAGGGCCGCTGGGCTTATTGGCCTACTATACTATTGGTCGCCGACCGGCCTCCCGGACCATTCCTTTTTGGCAAAGCGTATTGAAGGGCTCCCTTCATTGCGGGGGCGGATGCACGCTCGGGGACCTTGCTGCCGAAGTTTTTTTGTTGTTCGTGCCGGTTACAATCGCGGGAAGCGCGTTACTAGGCGGCTGGACCGTTGACTTCGCATTCGCATTTGCCATTGGCATTCTTTTCCAGTATTACGCCATCAGGCCGATGAAACAAATGTCGTTGTCGAAGGCAATCATTGCTGCATTGAAGGCGGATGCGTTATCACTTTCTTTTTGGCAGATCGGCATGTATGGCTGGATGGCCATTTGTTTTTTTGTTATTTTTCGACATCCATTGAAGGCTTCCGACCCGGTGTTTTGGTTTATGATGCAGTTGGCCATGCTGGTCGGGTTATGCACAGCATTTCCGGTGAATTGGTGGTTGTTGAAGAAAGGAATAAAAGAAGCGATGTAAAATTTTTATTTTGGTTATCTTCGACCGGAGATCATATGTATTATTCCTTTAATTCGAATGGCTACATGAAGAAACCATTTTTTCTTATAATTGCGGTTTGCCTGGTCGGTTTGGGAGTTTTCGCACAAGGAAAACGGCAGGCAGACTCATTAAAAAGAGATTCCCTTCGCCAGGACAGTTCGCATATTACGGAAAAATTGATCCTGCAGCACGAGGAGCAATCCCGGATAGATTCTGCCATCCGTCAGCAGATCCGGGCGGAATTGAAAACGGCCGCCGGCGATGCGGCAAAGACGAGAGAACTGCAGGTGCAGCTGGACAAGCTCTCGGCGAGGGATTCGATGCAACGAGAGGAGCAAGTGAAAAGGATCGAAGAGTTGAAAAAGAATGCGCGTGCTTTTCCGGTGACATTGAACAACGATACCCTTTTCTATCTTTATACAAAGATCGGCTCCTTCGGACCTGAAGAACGGGCATCGGCGATCACGCAACGCATTGCTAAATTGTATAAGAACTACATTTTTATCCCCGACTCTCTGCACCTGGTTGCGACGGAATCCGGCTATGATATCCTCTATAAAAGCGATATGAATATCATGAGCGTCGCCCAATTAGACGCCCTATGGCTGAATACAAGTGTCGATTCTCTGGGGCGTTCTTACTATGCGAAGATCATTACGGAAGTGGTCAGGGAAAGAAAAGCCAATAGTCTTCAGAACTGGCTGAGACGGTTTGGGATAATGGCGCTGATCATCATCGGTGTAGTCTTGCTCGTGATCCTGATCAACAAAACATTCCACCGCACCGCCGGTTTTATTAGACGAAATAAGCACAACTATCTCAAAGGTTTTACTTTTAGGAAGATCAAATTATTAAGTGCAGAAAGGCTGGAGCATTTTGCGTTAAGCGTTAACAATGTGGTTCGGATCATCATCATCATCCTGACCATTTACCTTTCTTTGTTGTTATTGTCCAGTTTATTTACGGCCACCGAAAAATGGACGGATACGTTATTGGGCTGGATATTGACCCCTGCTAAGTCGGCCCTGCACGGGATCATCAATTTTCTGCCGAACATGTTTACGATCCTGGTCGTCTTTTTTATTTTCCGCTATGCCATCCGGGCCATCCGGTATTTTTCCGACGAGATCGAAAAGGGGCGCGTCGAATTAAAGGGTTTTCACCGGGAATGGGCGCATCCCACGTATAACATTGTTAAATTCCTGATGTATGCCTTTATGGTTATTCTGATCTTTCCCTATTTGCCGGGTTCGGATTCCGTGGCATTCAAAGGAGTGTCGGTATTCCTGGGCATTCTTTTTTCCCTGGGATCATCGTCGGCCATTACGAATATGGTGGCAGGCATGGTGATCACCTATATGCGGCCCTTTAAGATCGGCGACCGGGTTAAGATCGGTGAAGTGACGGGCGATGTGGTCGAAAAGAACATGCTGGTCACCCGCATCCGGACTATTAAGAACGAGGACATTACCGTGCCGAATTCGACGGTACTTTCCAGCAATACGATCAACTATTCTGCCAATACGGCGCCGGAGGATAAGGGACTGATCCTGCATACGACCGTAACCATTGGCTATGATGTTCCGTGGAAACAGATGCATCAGGCATTGATCGAAGCGGCAAAAAGAACGGATCTCATTCTGAGGGATCCCGAACCCTTCGTTCTGCAAACGAGTCTTGACGATTTCTTTGTATCCTATCAACTCAATGCCTATACAAGGGAGGCCAATAAGCAGGCTTCTATTTACTCACAATTACACCAGAATATCCAGGACAGCTGCAACGAGACGGGCATCGAAATCATGTCGCCTCATTACCGCGCCATGCGGGATGGCAACGGCACCACCATTCCCGCGGATTACCTGCCTGAGGACTACGAAGCGCCCCCGTTTGTTGTGCGGGCGACAGCGGATAAAAACAAAGAAGGACCAACCAAAAAGGACTAGGAGTTTCACCGTGATAACCCATCCTGCAAACTATTCTTCAACTGTATCAAATACTCTTTTTCTGAGACAGCCGGGCCCGATTGAGGGTCGCGGATTGCGCAGTTGCTCCTTATATAATTTTTGACATCTTCCATTTGCCAGATGGCACCGCCCTTCATGCCGGAATAAGTCGTACGGAATTTGATCATTTCTGCCTTGATCTCATCGGGATTTTTGCTGTTATGGCTGGGCGAGCAGGAGTTGTAAGCTCCGCGGCAGAGGAATATCGGGTACAAAGGGATATCGCCCGCCAGACTGTCTGCCCACCTCCCGGGAATGTTGCGGGAGCCCCCGTCATAGCACTGAAGGTAGATCGCATCTACAAGCCCTTTTTTCGATCCTTCGGCAAGCGCCTTCCAGTATCGCAGGTTTCTGAATGGACATAAGGACATGTGCATCTTCAAATGATGAAGCATTGCTCCAAACCGAAGGACTGAAACACTATCATAAACGGATTCGTCATCAATACAGACCGCATCGACTCCCAGATCCTTCTTGAACAGTTTTGCAATTTGATAAAGCGTGCTGGTTTTTCCGGTGCCGGTGACGATTCCTGGTATCTGCCGGGCAGGGTCCGACCAATCCCGGATAAAGTCGAAGGTGTTTGGAGGTTGGTTGTACCACCTCCCTTCCAAAAGGATCTCAATGCGGATGACGGACCCCGGCTTCTGCTTAAGCGATTTGATCCGGCGGAGCCATCCCATATCACCAATGTATTTTCCATCGTGAATGATGGGACTATGGCTATCACCGGAGTAGACGTCGCCATTTTCATGGATATAAAAACTTGAAAGAACGACTGTAGTAAAACCGGAGAGCCGTATATCATCAAAAGTGCTGTCATCTCCGGGGTAGAGGCCACGGCCGAAGATAGTAAGGCTAGTGCCGGCCGATGCGAAGGCGGAGGTTTGTTTCGGCAGGGGCGTATGCGAGTGAGGTAATGGGGCGGAAGCACAATCGAGAAAGGTAAGACTAAGTGCAAGAGCGAGGAAGGCATTGCTATTCATATTGGAAAATATTTGAATTTCCGAATTTAGGTAAGATTTTTAATTCCAATGCTGCTAAAATGCTATTTTGGTGAGTATGAAAAATTAAAAGAAGCCAAAATCGAATGCCGTATATTGCGGCACATACGCGGAATAAAAAATGTAGATATGACATACGAAGAACTGATAAAAAAGCATCCTGGCTCTCTTGTAGAGAAGATCGTGACGGAAGTGGTGAATAAAGATGCCGTCGAGGTTCACTTTGAGGAAGAAGAGGTCGATCAGTGGGCGGTAATAAAAGTACATGTCTATGAGGAGGACAAGGAAATGGCAATCCGGTTATTATCCGACGACAGATGGGTATTACAGTTTGGATACTATGATGATGAGGATGAATTCATCGAACTGCTTCAGCCGCTTACCCAAACGGAAATAGACCTGATACCCAAGGGGCTTCAAAAGGTGATGCGCAAAGTTCTGGCAAGCGAAGAGGGCTTACGGCTCCCGGGGAATTTCTTATCCCGTTGAATACCATAAGGGATCTATTGCATGTGCTGCAACAGCCAAAATTGGTTGATGACCGAAATATCAGGTTTACTGGATCGGTTTATAATCCTTGAATAAATTTAATTTTGTTCCCTCTACCAGGCTGCGATAATCTTTCCATTTACCATCGGTAAACGCATTGATCTTTTGGAGGGCGTCGGCAACTGCTTTCTCCGCGTTCGATACCATCGTCGCTTCCTGCTGACCCGGCGCTGCCATTTTGCTTCCGATAGATTGCCGGGCCTGCCGGAGTTGCGATATCACTGTTACATCAAATGGGTTTCTTGACAGTCCCTGCCGGTCGGAGGTTTTGCCCTCTATGAATTCACGGATCGATCTTATTTCGCCCTGCACTTTAGTTGTCATCTTCCTTAGGGAATCGGCATCTTTTCCCTCTATTCCACGCAATTCGGTTTGAAGTTTTGCGCAAATTTCATCCGACTCGATCAGCCTGTCCATTCCCTCGTTTAATTTATCTTCGGACTTTCTTAAGCGGTCATACAGGACCCTTTGGGCCATCTTAATTTCATTTCGATTGCCAAACCTTGGATCGTCTTTTACGGTTACAAAAGTCGAATCGGATGCCCTGGCATAGGTGATCACTACTTTGTAGATACCGGGCAGCACTTGCAGGCCTCCTGGCTCTTGTGCGCCGGGCTGCGGTTTTGGCGACCCCGGTTGACGGAAGCCTTTTTCTTCCATTCCCCAATACTGGCGATTGAACCCGCTATCGACACTCCATTGCAATGTTCTTACCAACTCGTTCTTATCATTATAAATTCTCACCCTGGCGCTGTCGCCTCTTCTGCCTGCGCCCGGCATTCCCTGCCCGAATCCTCCGCCCGTACCGCCGCCTCTGCGACGGCCGCCGCCTTGTTGTGCTTCCATGGCCGGGGCTGCGGTTGGGTGCGTTTGCGGACTATCCACTTTTGCTGTTTGCCCCTTTGGTTTATTTATAAAAAAGGAGATTTCGGCTCCCCGTCTTCTGTTTTCGGCTTCATATAACCCATCGACACTCCATTCATAACCGGTAGCGGACCTGAACTGCGCCTGATAGGCCTCAGGCGCCGGAAAAGCGGTAATGGTATTGGTGATAGCCGCCCCTTTACCCGCTGCCAGTTTTCTGAACGGGCGAATATCGTCGAACACCCACAGCGATCTTCCGAAGGTTGCGACCGCGAGATCGGCCTCTCTGTCCTGTATGGCCAAATCGTAGGTGGAAACGGAAGGATAACCATTTTTCCATTGCTGATAGGTCGATCCGTCATCAAAACTCATCCATAAGCCGTTTTCGGTTCCGACGAAGACAAGGTTGGGTTCAACAGGATCCTGGATCATGCAAAGCGCATATCCTCTTACTTTGTTTTCATCCACCATCCTCTTCCATGTTTTGCCATAATCGGTCGTACGGAAAATGTATGGTTTGAAATCCCCGCGGCGATAATCGTTAGCCACGACAAACGCCTCGCCTGCATTGTATCTGGATGCCGTTATTTGGGGTATCCAGCAACCTAAAGGCAAACCCGGGATCTTTAAATTTCCCCATGTCCTGCCTCCGTCTTTTGTCAATTGTACATTACCATCGTCCGTACCTATCCAAATGGTTCCTTGTTGTTTTGGCGAGGGAGAGATCGTAATGATGGTGCAATGCGTTTCCGCCCCGGTGATGTCCAATGTCAGCCCGCCTGTTGTCTGGAATGCCTTGATCTCTGTCGTATCGTTTGTTGTAAGATCGGGTGAGATCGTTTCCCAGCTTATCCCTTTGTTTACGCTCTTATGCAGGAACTGGCTGCCGAAATAGATCGTCGATTTATCGAATGGGTCCTGTGCCATGGCCGTATTCCAGTTGAAACGCAGCATTAGCTTTGGATCGAGGGACGGTGGTTTTATAAACCAGCTTTCTCCCGTTTTCCAATTACGGCGTTCCGCACTTCCTCCCTGGCTTTCGCTGTATACCCAGCTGGCATCTTCCGCATCCGGCATTACCTCAAAGCCATCACCGCCACCGATATTATCCCAATAGTCATTTCGAATTCCGCCAGTGATCCAGGTATAGGCGGGTCCGTGCCAGCATCCGTTATCCTGCATTCCACCCATTACATGATAGGGCATTTCATTGTCCGTATTGATATGATAAAATTGACCGACGGGAATTTTGTCGTCAAAGGTCCAGTTTTTTCCCCTGTCATGCGTGATGCCGATGCCGCCATCATTACCTTCTATCATAAAGCTCCCATTCTTTGGATGGATCCACCACGCGTGATGATCCGGATGTATACCCGCATAAGGGATCACGGTGGCGAATGTTTTACCACCGTCCTCGCTCACCTCCACCTGGTCATGGATATTGTATATACGGTTCTCGTTTTGCGGATCGATGCGGATGTCCTGAAAATAGAAGGGACGATTCGTTGCCACTCTCGGATCATTCGTAACGAGCTGCCACCTGGCGCCGCCATCATCGCTCTTATATAAACCGTTCCTTGTGGCCTCTACCATGGCATACACACGGCTCGGCTGGTTGGTCGCAAACGCCAGTCCGATCTTTCCATATTCTCCATCGGGCAAGCCATCGTCTTTACCAAGCCTTTTCCAATTCTTACCTCCATCAATGGTCAAATACAGCCCGCTTCCGGGGCCGCCACTTTTAAAATCCCATGGTGTGCGTCGATGTTGCCACATGCTCGCAAGCAGACGATTGGGGTTGGACGGGTCCATTACCAGATCGGAGCAGCCGGATGTGTCGTTGGTGTATAAGATCTTTGTCCAGGTCTCCCCGCCATCGGTTGTTTTGAAGACCCCTCTTTCCGGATGAATGGCAAATGGGTTGCCAATGGCGGCGACATAAACCGTGTTAGGATTGACCGGGTCAATGATGATGCGGTGGATGTTCCTTGAGTTTTCCAGCCCCATCCGGGTCCATGTCTTGCCCGCATCCAGGCTCTTAAAGATCCCTTCGCCGATATTGACGGAGTTCCTTGGGTTTCCTTCTCCCGTCCCAACCCAGACAATATTTGGATTGGATTGCTGAATGGCAACGGTACCTATGTTCTGTGTCGGCTGGTCATCAAAGACCGGCGTCCAGGTATTGCCGCCGTTCTCCGTTTTCCACACCCCACCTGATGCCGAGCCGAGGTAAATGATGTTGGGATTATCCAGGACAACGTCGATGGTGGTGATCCGGCCACTCATTCCGGCGGGGCCGATATTGCGTGGTTTCAGATCTTTAAATTGTTCGAGATTGACTTTTTGTGCGGTTGCAAATAAGGAAATAAGAGCACTGCATATGGATAGCAGAATTGTTTTTCTCATTGAGCGTGGCGATTTAATCGTTTAAAGCTAATGAAAAATATTGGCCGGGTAGCGATTTCGTGCTTTTACCTTTGATATATAAAAGTTGGCTTATGTATTGGATGTGATGGGGCGCCACCTTGAAAAAATAAAGGGTATTTTGAAATATAAAATAACTTTATTACTTTGCAGTTCAAAGTACTTTTTAATTTATGCCAATGCGTCGGATCGAAGAAATCTACTACGAAGCAAAATCTGACAAATGGTTTATGCGGTTTGCTGTTTTTTGCCGCATTGCCCTGGCGGCAGCCTTTATTATGGCAGGCATCGTAAAAATTATGGGTCAACGGTTTGCCGAAGGCCTGCCCTCCAATAATCCCCTGGGGCATTATTTCGATGCCTTACTGCTGACAGGTTACTACTACAGCTTTATTGGAATTGGGCAAATCGTTGCAGCAATATTACTATTGATCCCGAGGACATCTCTCCTGGGAGCATTGATGTGTTTTCCCATTACCATCAACATTTGCGTGTTGACTTATGCAACCCGCTTTGACGGTACCCGGGGCAACACGATGATGGTACTGGCAAATTTGTTTTTATTAGTTTGGGATTATGACCGGTTAAAGCACATTTTGCCATTTAAGCAACCAAAAACGGTTCCTCCGGTGTTGAGAAGACCCCTGGGTAAACGCCTGCGCATCTTTTTGTTTGGAGGTTGCGGCGCAGTCCTGGCTATCATCATCATCGGGACGTTCTATTTATATGAGATCACGCCCGGCAATTCTGAAGAGGAATGTAGAAATCAATGCGCTACCAGCAAAAACCCGGCGGCTTGCGGAGTCTTCTGTGACTGTATCTATAAACAAGGACAACCCCTGGATAGCTGTTTGGCAACTTTTGATAAGGCGAAAGATATCCGCAAATAGGTTCATCAGTGGGAAGTTGGCGCTTTTTTTGCATCCATTATACAGGGCCGAACCCGGTAAAATTGAAGCAGCCATGATTATCCAAATCGAACATGCCTTGTCCAAAGAGGAAGCTAAGGATCGCATCGAAGGACTCATAGAACGCTACCAAAAGGAATACAAGGAAGAGTTGCAGGAACTGACCGTCGATTGGAACGATGACAGAGCCCATATTCGGCTAAAAGCGAGGGGGTATAGCACGGCAGGTAGTCTCGATATCGAGGATGGTGCCGTAAATCTCGATTTTTATGTACCCTTTATGCTCCAGATCTTTAGCAAAAAAATAAAGTCTGCCATCCACGATCGGATTCAGCAGAGCCTGGCATAGTTAATTGACGGCTACTGGCTATTTGTCAATCCAATTATTCCTGGATGAGGCATTCATGGACGAATGCGGATGACTGTCTTCCCTGCGTGCCGCTCGGTCGAGTTGAAGACGGCGACGGCTTTGTCGAGGGGCGAGACATTGCCGATGTTTGTCCGCAGTCGTCCGTCCCGAACCCGCTGAACGATCTCATTCAGTTGGGCACGATCGGACTCGACAACGAAGTCTATCGCAACACCATCGGCGGGACGCTCCTCAGACGGTCCGACGATTGACACCAGCGTTCCACCAGCCCGGATCAGACGCGCGGACCGTTTCCCGATGTTACCGCCGATGACATCGAATACCAGATCGACGTGGCCGACGTCTTCCAACGTATCGTTGTCGAGGTCAACAAACTCCTGCGCGCCGAAGTCGAGCACTTTCTGACGGTCGGCGGCGCGTCCGGTGCCGATGACGTAGGCGCCGGCCTCTCGTGAAAGTTGTGTTACCATCGACCCTACTGCGCCGGCTGCACCGTGCGCGAGGACGCTCTGGCCCGCCTGAAGGCGGCCGATCTGGAACAGTCCCTGCCACGCGGTCAGGCCCGAGATCGGCAGGCTCGCGCCCACCGTGAAGTCGACGTCGCCCGGCAAGGGCGCAAGGTTGCGTGCCTCGATAGCCACATATTCGGCCAGGGTACCGTCGCGATACCAATCCGCGAGGCCGAACACCCGCTGTCCCACTGACAGACCCGTCGTGCCATAGCCAAGGGCGGTAACCACTCCGGCCAGCTCGTGGCCGGGGATTGTTGGTGTTCGACCCTGATCCCGGCGATCGGTCCAGGTCGAGGGCCACTCCAACTCGGTCCCGACGAATCCCGACGCAAAGATCTGAACGATAACATCATTTATTGCCGCCTTTGGCTCGGGTCGATCGGTCAGCTTCATCCCGGCCGCTCCCGCGGCCTGGTCTGTTACAATGATTGCCTTCATAACATACTCCTTTTTTGAGGGTACAAAATTACCTTTTAATTTGGCTACCTTAGTAGTCCAATTTTAAAATGTATAGGGGTCCAGTTATGGTAAAGAAAATTCTTGAGCGACCAAAGGCCTTTTGGTTAGGTATCAGTATCGCGGTCATCCTTTTTATCGTTTGGTTCCTTACAAGGACTTTTGTGATGGCCCCCTATAGCCTACCCACTACGTCTATGGAAAAAACCATCCACATGGGGGGTAAAGTTCTTGTGAACAAACTAAACTATCTCCCGATCTCGAGGGGAGATATCGTTGTGTTCCACTGGCCGATGGGAGACACCGTCATCGACCTGCCAGATTACCAAGCCATGCGACCTTATTATGACGTAATCCGGGAACTAGGGCACGGAAATGCCGATGCCGGAAGACAAATCCTGCTGGCGGACCCGAATAGCTATCCTTTGGCCATCCGCCCGGTGTCTAAGCAGGTGGTTTACCTGAAACGCTGCATCGCTATTCCGGGCGATACACTCGAGATGCGGGATGAGTGGGTATATATCGACGGGCGCAGGCAGGCCTGGCCGCCGGAGGCAGAGACTTATTTCCATGTGGTTACGGGCGGTCACCCCTTCGATGAAGGCAATATGAAGACGCAGTACGGCCTGAATATTTCGAACCCGGAAGAGATTCGCGCACTCGATAGCGCGGGTACATATGACATGTTGCTTACCTGGAAGGCGCGCGAAAAAATGCTAAAAGATGGTTTCGCCCGACGGATCGACCCGGATATCGATTCGTCTACCGAAGGGGTATTCCCCAACGACGAAGTGCATCACTGGACGAGAGATAATCTCGGCCCGCTTTGGATCCCGAAAAAGGGTGCGTCCATGAAGCTGACTCCGCTGAACTACCCGATCTATGAACGCATCATCCGAACCTACGAAGGGAATACCCTGGAGATGCACAGCGGCAAGATCTATGTCAATGGTCATGAAGAAGGCACCTATATCTTCAAAATGAATTATTACTGGATGATCGGCGACAATCTCCATGGGTCCCAGGATTCCCGGTATTGGGGTTTTGTGCCGGAAGACCATCTGATTGGAAAAGCCAGTGTGACCATGTGAATGTCGCCTTTAATGATCCATATAGTATAATTGTGCTAGGCGCCCGCTACAGCATGGAGTGTCATATAACTTTCACTTATTGAATTTCAGCGTTTTTAATTTATTGATTATTAATTATTTAGTGTGGCGAGGAACTATTTTCTAAAATATAGACAAAGTTGTCTATATTTTATATAGCTTTGTATTCTAGACAGGGTTGTCTAGATTTTAAATCTTCGCATATGACGCAGCCAAGGGGACAGGTAGTGATCGATAAAATACTGGACACTGCCGACAAGTTGTTCTACCAACAGGGATACAACCTGACCGGAATCAATCAGATCATTGAAGAAGCAGGTATTGCCAAGGGATCGCTCTACCAGCATTTTCCATCAAAGACAGATCTGTTGGTAGGGTATCTGGAGCTTAACCATAAAGGTTGGCTTACGAGGTTGAAAGCTCATATAGATGGCGTCGCGGATCCAAGGGAAAAGTTGCTGGCGTTCTTTGATTATCACATCGCCCGGCAGGAGTATCGTGCGTACGGTGGTTGTCCGTTTATCAAGGCAAATGATGAGGCCGGCATGAATGATCCGCGGGTATTGAAAGAGATACAGGCGGTGAAGCAGTATTTCAGGGTCTTTGTGGAAGAGGTCGTTGCTAATTCGGGCCATAAGAAGGTGATGACCGATAAGGAACTCACCGAAATGATCTTTATAATGATCGAAGGAGGGAGCGCTGCGGCCTCTGTTTTTAAAAACACCAACGATCTCCAGTCAGCAAAGCAAATAATCAAAAAACTTATATAACATGACACCTTTAAAGAATAAATGGCTGGAGCTTGCTATCGTTCTGGCCGCACCACTGCTTTCGGTCATAGATGTGTTCATCATCAATGTCGCCATTCCTGCCATCAAAAAGGGTGTGCATGGGAGTGATGGCGAAATCCAGCTCGTTATCGCGGGATACTTACTGGGTTATGCCGCATTTCTTATTACGGGTGGGAGAGCGGGCGACCATTTTGGGCGAAAGAAGGTGTTTTTTTGGGGAATGCTTGCTTTCACGATCGCCTCGGCTCTTTGCGGTCTTTCAGCAACGCCGTTCCAATTGATCGCTACCCGGTTTGTCCAGGGTTTGAGCGCATCCTTTATGGTCCCGCAAGCGATAGCTTTTATCCAGATCTTATTTACGGACGCAAAAGAGCGTGCGAAGGCTTTCGGTCTGTTTGGTATCACGCTCGGTTCCGCCGCCGTGATCGGACAGGTATTAGGTGGCTATCTGTCGGAAACGCATTGGGCGATCGATGGATGGCGGCTGATCTTCTTCATAAACGTACCGATCGGCGCTGTGACACTGTTCGCAGCACATCTGTATCTGACGGAAACGGAAAGGCGTTCCGGCAATAAGTTTGATTATACGGGAATAGCCATCTTAACATCGGCGCTGTTTTGTCTTATTTATCCTTTGATACAGGGTCGTGAATCGGGATGGCCGCTATGGAGTGTTGGGATGATCGTTGTTTCCTTTGGAATATTTACTTATTTTATTAAAAATCAAAAAAGGAAGCTTCGGGAAGATCGCAATCCATTGATCGATGTCCGTCTCTTCAGGATAAGAGACTTCAATATCGGGTTGCTTGCCGTATTGTTCCACTTCATGCTTCATACGGCTTACCTGTTGCTGAGCGCGGTATATCTGCAAAATGGTCTCGGCGTTACGGCCATACAATGTGGTCTGTTTTTTATCCCCTCGGGCATCCTGTTTATGATCTCATCCGTTGCCGCCTCAAAATTGATCATACGATTCGGAAAACGCGTTGTACAGATCGGTGCGGTGATCATGGCCGCGGCGTTTTTCCTGCAAATGAATTTATGGAAACCGGGCGCACCGGCCTGGCTCATAATACTCTTAATGAGTTTATGGGGTATTGGAAACGGGATCGTGCTTCCTTCTTTGATGAACCTTGCTCTTAAGAGCGTTCCGCCTGAATATGCAGGCGCTGCAGCCGGCGTGTATTCTACATTTCAGCAAACCGCTTCCGCATTGGGGGTAAGTATTATTGGGGGCGTTTTCTTTTATTTCTCCCGGGAAGGCTGGCAAATGGCTTATCATGCAGGGATATTAATGATCTTGTTCTGTATGGCATTGGTTGGCCTCCTATTATCCCTTTTGCCGGATGGCCGTCCAACCGGAAAAACACCGAAGCTTGCAGTAGAATAGTGTTTGATAAGCAATGTTTTGATAATTCGGCAGAATTCGCTAGTTTAAACTTTCATTCAAGAAAGATCTGCCAATGAATACCCCTACAGCCTATTTGCCCTCCAAAACGCATTATCCGATCCTGGATGGTCTTCGTGGCGTGGCATCCGTTATGGTGATCGTTTTTCATGTCTTTGAGACCTTTAGCGGCGGAAACCGGTTTATTCAGATTATCAATCACGGCTATCTTGCCGTGGACTTCTTTTTTTTGTTGTCGGGTTTTGTTGTCGCCTATGCTTATGATGACCGGTGGGGCAAAATGACCCAATGGAACTTTTATAAACGCCGGCTGGTACGTCTCCAGCCAATGGTCGTTATGGGTTCGGTGATTGGCGCCGCATTATTTTATTTACAGGCCGGCGGAGCATTCCCATTGATAGCAGGCACCCCGGTATGGAAGATGCTATTGGTAATGATCATCGGGAGTACGCTTCTCCCGGTGCCTATTTCGATGGATATACGCGGCTGGCAGGAAATGCATCCCCTGGATGGGCCGGCCTGGTCATTATTCTTTGAATATATCGCCAACATCCTTTATGCTGTTGTCGTCCGCAGGTTCTCGAAAATGTTACTTTCATTATTTGTGGCACTGGCGGGCTGCCTCCTGATCTATTATCTGCTGGCGGGACCGACCGGTGATCTCATAGGGGGATGGTCCCTGAACAAGGAGCAGCTCTTTATAGGGTTCACCCGCGTTTTATACCCGTTCTTTGCCGGGGTTCTCTTATGTCGCATAGGTAAGCTGATCCATATAAAAGGGGCATTCTGGTGGTGTAGCCTTCTGATCGTGCTTGTTCTTAGCGTTCCCAGGGTCGGTGATGCGCAACATTTGTGGATGAATGGCCTGTATGAGATCGGTTGTGTTCTTTTTATCTTTCCACTTATCGTCGCCATCGGGGCAGGCGGGGAGATCAGGCACCCCGGCTCCGTCAGGATCTGCCAATTCCTGGGTGATATCTCTTATCCGCTCTATATCACGCATTATCCGCTGATCTATGTATATACGGCCTGGGTTACCAACAATAAGATCCCATTGGGCAGGGAGGGATTGCTGGTAGGATTGTTGCTGGTGGTGACCAGCATTCTCGTGGCGTATGGTTGTTTGAAACTGTATGATGAACCTGTGCGGCAATGGCTGAAAAGAAAGGTGCTGATGAAAGGATGATAGTTAGTCACAATCTATTTCATAGGCAACCCCCTGTTCCATGTTCAACCAGCCGCCGGCGCCTGTTGCTTTGATCACATAGCTGGCTTTGTTATAGGTTCCCATGTCGGCGCTGAATCTGCCTCCGCCGAGGGCTTCGTAACCAAAGGCGCGCCATTGGACAAAGCATTTCCCATTTAGCGCATATCGGATGATAGCAGGGATATTTTTGTTGAGCACCTGGCCGGATATGTTACGCGTGATGAAATAGCCGGCGTCCACGATAAATACGGTAGTAGTGGCATTCCCGGACCATTTTTTTATATCCCGTACCAGTACGGGATCATCCTTTTTGGACCGTAAGCTTCGGATATATGCGGTGACGATCTTTTTGTTGCCGGCGTCGATAACTGATCGCCTGGCGGCGTTCTTTTTGTCGACGATCCCGGCGATCGCATTCCTAAGGCTGTCCTTTTGTGCTAAAATGTTGCTTTTATCGGTAGCTTCCAGTAACTGATCCGCCTGGGCTTTATTGTTGGTGAAAAGCAGATAACTGCCATCTTGTTCAATAAGATAGAGCGCATGCTCATTCATACAGGCGTAGTTCATGATCGGAGAACCCCAGGCGGTCGCCCTTCTAAAGAAGAATTCTCCCGGATTCCGTTTATAGGTAGAGGCATATTTATTGTCGCCGGAACTGGTGGACACCACCATCGAATCCTTTCCGACGAGGGAGACATATACGGGATTGCTGCTCCGCAATTGCTGGTCTGAAAAGTTATTGAGTCCGTCCGCCAGGAAAAAGGCGTTGGTTTGCGCAAAAACGGAAAGGGGCGACAGCAGGCTTAAAAAAAAGGCAAAATGAAGTGCGCGCATAACGATTTTTTGTAAGTATGGTTATCAACCGTAAATATCCGTCGCAAAACGCGATGAAGGGGGATTAGTCTATAAGCGACGATTTGGATCAACCAATATGTTCTTTTCTGTCATTCGTAGAAAAAAACGGTCGTTCGTAGGCGCATACGGAGCGGATTTCAGCGGCTAGCCGTAATTCTGTATCTTAGAGCATGCACGAGTTCAGTGGGAAAATCTTATTTGACAAGCGGTACCGGCTGCTTGCTCATGTCCTGTTCTGGTTTGTGTACCTTTTTGTATTTTCCCTTGCTTCCTTCACCGATCTTGGGTCGCTGCCTGCCGGCATTGAAACGGCCTTTGTATTTGTGCCGATCAATATATTTTATACCTATTTTATTCTCTATGTTCTTGTACCCGGTTTGATCAGGGGCAGGTATTGGCGTTTTTTCGGGTACTATTGTTTGTGGGCCATTGCGGGCTTATTGCTAAATTTTGTCTACCGGCGGTATTTAGTGATCCCCATTCGTACCGGACGCCCCGATCCTTCTCCCTTGCTATCGGAAAAGGCTTATCGCCAGGTATTCGCGATGTTTAGTTTTGTAGTTATGAACACGGTCGCGATGTTCGGCGTATTCATCCGTATGTTCAAATACTGGTATATAGAGCAGCAGAAGAAGACGCAAATGGAGAAAGAAAAGATAAAGGCGGAATTAGAATTGCTGAAATCGCAGCTACACCCTCATTTTCTGTTCAACACACTTAACAATCTATATACCCTGGTCCTCGAAAAATCCGAAAAGGCGCCGGATATGTTGATGCGGCTTTCTACCATGCTCAGTTATGTGCTATACGAATGCAGGGAACCCCTGGTGCCCCTGATCAGCGAGATCAAGGCCTGCCAGGACTATATTGCGCTGGAGAAGGAGCGATATGGAGAGCGATTGGAAGTATCCGTTAATTTTTCAGGTGATATCAACGGTGCGATGATCGCCCCCCTGCTTTTCCAGCCCTTTATTGAGAACGCCTTTAAGCATGGAGCGGCGGAGCAGATCGGAAACATATGGATGTCTATAGAGCTTTCCGTCCTGAAGCAACAGCTGTTTTTCCGGGTGATCAACAGCATTGACCCGAATCATCCTCCGAAGGCGGGGGGAGGCATCGGCATAGGGAACGTTCGGCGTCGTCTCGAACTTTTATATCCCGGCACGGCCGTATTAACCGCAGAAACTGCCGAAGACTTATATATTGTATCGCTACAAATAGACCTGGGGTTTCCAGGCGCAGTACGGACGGCAGATCACCCACAATTCCTCGCTAATGAACATACGATGTTTGATCATAGATGACGAACCACTTGCTGTTCGGCTGGTGGCCGCCTACTGTGCCAGAGTACCCCAGCTTGAAGTGGTGGCGACGTGTAACAATGCTATCGAGGCATTGTCCATCCTTACCCGTACACGCATCGATCTGCTCTTTTTGGACATCAAGATGCCCCGGATGCCCGGGACGGAATTTCTTCGCAGCCTGCCCGATCCACCCATGGTCATTTTCATCACTGCCTACCGGGAATATGCTTTTGATGGGTATGATCTGGGTATCGTGGATTACCTTTTGAAGCCACTGTCATTTGCACGTTTTATGAAAGCGGTGGCGAAGGTGGGCCGGTTCCTGCCGGTGGCGGCTACGGATTACGCACAAAGCGCGGAAGGCGGCCGGTTCTCCGCTCCCTTTCTTTACTTCAGGATCGATAAGGAAATGGTTAAAGTGATGCTGGATGACATCCTTTTTATCGAAAGCCGCCGGGAATACGCGATGCTCCACCTCCAGGACAACCGTACGCTGCTGGTGAAGCAAAGCATCAGTTCCCTTGAAAAAATTCTTTCCCCCCACCATTTTGTCCGGGTACATCGTTCTTACGTCGTAACGACGATGCGGGTAGAGTCCTTTACGGCATCCCAGCTCAGGATAGGAGACAGGGTCATTCCTATAGGAAGATTATATAAGGCAAAAACGGAGCAGGTATTAAAGAAGTGAACGGGATCGGCCCTCTTTCGTCGGCAAAAACGGGCGTTGGTTGATTAATCCTGCGTTGGCTAGGTGGGCAGCAATAGCGGCGGTATATTGCCGCTATTCAAACCATCGATTATGAATAAGCTAACATTTGCGACTATTGGCATCGTGCTGGGGTTCTTTTTTCTTCCCGCCTGTAAGAAAAGTGATTCGAAACCTCCTATGCCTACCGGCCCGTCCAGTACTACGCAGTGGACTTTTGACGGACAGACCTATCAGCATCCCGGGGCAGCCTGGAGATATGATACGGCGGCCAACGCGGGTATCCTTTACAGCGTTGACAACACAGCGACCAGCGAAATCGAAGTAGCCTTTTATTTATCCGACCCCAGGGCAAAACCTTCGCCCGGGACCTACTACTTTTCCGATCCCGGCGGGAATCCGCCCTCCGGTGTATCGCTGAACCAGCTAATCCTGATGGAGATCGGTAATCCAAATACCGGATCCGCTTTTTCTTCCATTGGGGGCACTGTAAAGGATTCGGCGGTAGTGAGTTTTTCCGGGACCGGCAAGCTCATTGTCTACTTTAGTAATATTTCCATACAGGATGGCAGCAAGGTTAGCGGTACCCTGATAGAGCTATAGACGGCCCGGTCTATCGCATATTACTTAAGACAGCGGAGCAATACGGCTTTAACCAAAGGTCGCTGAAGTGCGGTATGTCATTCGGCGGCAAAATCCGTAGTCCGTTGAATTTTTGGATATCTTCTTGTTAACTTATTAAAATGAAAATAGATTTACAAAAAAACATCATGAAAAAATTATTTGCTGTCGTCGGTTCTCTATTACTATTTACGGGTATCAGAGCGCAAACCACTCCTCAGACAAAAAAAGAGACCAGGAAGCCGGCTGCAACGAATAGCACGCCTGCGAAAAGTGTACCTGTAAGCCCAACAGCGAACTGGTTTCACAAAAGCCCTGCGACAGTTCAAAAACCGTCGTTTGTGAAAAACCCGGCCATAAAACATCATTAGATGACGTGTATTTTCCAATATTGCCGGATATATCAACCGGCAAACATCGCTGTGGGAAAGAGCCCGATTCACGGGCAGGGTGTATTTGCCGAACAAGGATTTAAAGCGGGAGACACTGTTGAAATGGCACCGGTTATCCTGTTGCCGAAAGGCGAAAGAAGAAAGCTTCAAACGACACTCCTTTTCAACTATTATTTTATTATCGATCAGGAGGAAGACAGGGTTGTGGTCGGCCTCGGATACAGTTCACTATACAATCATTCATATAGCGCGAATGCTGTATATAATATTTCCGAGAAACGCGCTTTAATAACTATCAGGCTTGCAGGGTGATCCTGCCGCGCGAAGAGATCACGCTCAACTACAATGGCAAATCGGATGATTCGATGCCGGTTGACTTCCCGTAAGAGGTTGAACCTATGAAAAAGAAGCTATTTATCAGAAAGACAAAGGCTAAAGGGCGAGGGGTCTTTGCCAACAGATTTATTATAAAAGATGAATGCATCGAGATCTGTCCCCTGCTCGTACTTGCTGCCCGGGATCACGAAACCCTGATCGACTCGGGACTACACGATTATCTTTTCCATTTTGATAAGGAAGAAGGGACACTGGCGCTGGTTTTTGGATTTGGATCGCTGTATAATCATGCCATGCGATCAAATGCGTCGTATATCCTGGATAGAGAAAATCAACGGATGAGTTACTACGCGTTAGAAGATATTTCACCCGGCCAGGAGATTTGTATAAATTATGCAGGAGACCCGGATAGTGAATGCAGGGAGTGGTTTATTTCCCGGGGCATTCCTTACAGGGAGTAAATAGGCTTATTCACTCCTCAATGACCTGATAGGGTTTGCCAATGCGGCGCCCAATGCCCGTGCGCTAACCGTAACCAGTGCAATCAATATCGTCATAAAACCCCCAAGAAGAAATACCCAGCCCTCGACGGGCGCCCGGTAAGCAAAATCCTGCAGCCAGACATGCATTGCCCACCAGGCTGCCGGCACGGCCAACACAAAGGCAATACCGACCACCAGAAGGAACTCTTTGGCCACCAGCAGCAGCACCTGTTGTACGGAGGCGCCCAGCACCTTCCGGATACCGATCTCTTTGGCGCGTTGTTCCGTGGTGAAGGCGGCAAGCCCAAACAAGCCCAGACAGGCGATCAGGATGGATAACAGTGCAAATAATTGGAACAGCTGCGCAGTCCGGCGCTCACCGGCATATAGTTTGGCGAATGCTTCGTCGGGAAAATACCAGGAAAAAGGCGATCCCGGCTTTAGGGTCTTCCACTTGTGCTCCAGGTCCCGCAGAAAGCCCGTCATATCACGGGTATTTACCTTTATGATCAATCCGCCTCCCGGCCTTCGGGAAAGCAGCATCATCAGCGGTTCGATCCGGTGTTTCAGCGAGACATAATTAAAATCGGCTACCACACCCACTACCTTATATTCGTCGTTGTTGGAGCCGACGATGGTCTTGCCGATGGGATCGACGCGACTCCAGCCCAATTCGCGGACCGCCGCTTCATTGATGATAACCGAGTGTGCGAAGGTTACGGACGAGGAGGAGCGTGGCGAAGTAGCTCCGACGAAGTCCCCTGCGGAGTCGGTTGGGAAATCACGCGAGAAATTCCGGCCGCCGATGATCTTCATGCCCAACGTGGGGATATAATTATAGTCCACCACATAGACGCTTGCCGGGATGACCGCATCATATCCGGCTTGTCTTTCCTTGGGGTATAGCAGTGCACCCCCCATCCGTTCATTTCCGGGAATTTGCGATCCGACGCTGGCGTTGACCACCCGGCTGTCCTCTGTTACCTGCTGTTTGAATGCTACCGCCTCCCTGCCTCCGAGCAGACCGACATCCTCGACAAAAACGAGCTGGTCTTTGTCATAGCCAAGTTTCTGTCTTTGCATATATTGTAACTGCCGGTATGCAATCAGTGTTCCGATGATCAGCGCAGTGGAAATAAAGAACTGGAATACGACGAGGCCGCTCCGGAGGGAAATACCCCTGCCCCTTGAAAAAGACAGCCTCCCTTTTAGCGCCTGTATCGCATTGAAAGAGGACGAAAAAAACGCCGGATAACTGCCCGCGCAGACGCCTGTGATCAGCCCGAGCGTAAGCAAAACGGCGATTGTCCGGAAATGAAGCAGCCCGCCGACGGTGAAATGTTTTCCTGCCAGTTCATTGAAATAGGGTAGGAGGACTATTACCAGTCCGATCGCCACCAGGAGCGCGAAAAAGGCCAGCAAAACGGCCTCCGCCAGGAATTGGGAAACAAGCTGTCTTTTTAGCGACCCCAGCACCTTGCGGATGCCCACCTCTTTTCCTCGTTTGGAGGCGATCGCCGTAGAAAGATTGATAAAATTGACACAGGCAAGCACCAGGATGAAGACGGCCAGCGCGCTGAATATATAGACATATTGGATATCGCCGTTGTGTTCCAGTTCACCGGTGCTCATTCCATGGAAATGGATATCCCGGAGCGGCTGGAGGACGAAAAGGAAGGTGTTTATGGATTTTTGCGCCTCGGCCAGCGAGACGTTCTCATCATGCTGGACTTCCGGCACGACATATTTCTCTACCAGTTTTGGCATTCCGGCCTCTACCTTTTTTGGGTCCGCGCCTTTGGCCAACTGCAAATATGTATAATACACCGCATTGCTCCAGGTGTGACCGGTACGATGCAGGGTTGCCATGCTGATAACGCCGTCGAAATGGAAATGGGAATTGTCGGGCATCTCTTCCATCACGCCCGTCACCTTGATGGGCTGTTGTCCGGACATGATGTACTTTCCTATCGCCTCCGTCCGGCCGAAATATTTATTTGCGAGCGACCGGCTGATCACGATGCTGTTTGGTTCTGTGAGCACCGTTGCCGCGTTGCCTTCCACCAGCGGCAGGGAGAAAAAGGAAAAGAAATTTGAATCGGCATAACCCATGCGCGTTTCCTTGAACTGCTTTTCCCCGTTGCCCCAATAGTCGGGTCCGTCCGGTAACAGCCGGGTATAGCCCTTTACGGTCGGGAATGTCTTTTGGATGCCCTCTCCGACCGCAATATCCACGGTGGGATAGGTCATCATCCCGTTATTCGCCAGCAGATGGATCTCGACCCGGTAGATATCCGCTGCCGCTGCCGGATAGCTGTCATAACTCAGCTCGTCGAAAACGAACAGCGCGATCAGCATACAACAGGCCAGCCCGATGGCCAGGCCCAGTATATTCAGCAGGGAGAACATTTTGTTCTTGCGCAGATAGCGCAAGGCGGTGGTTAAATAGTTCCGGAGCATGGGGAAGTGGTATGATCTACAATATACTACTTTCAGTGTTGACTGCTAAGCAAATATTTTGTTAGCTTTGCAGGGACGGCAGGATTATTTACTTCATTGCTATTGCTAGTCACCAGCGAATGAAATCTTTCTGGATAATAATAACCATCATATGTGTCGCCTCCGGATCTTCCGACGCACAGATTTACGCTTATAAAAAACGAAGCGAGCTTTTTCTTCAATTGAAGGATGCCGGCCCGGACAGCAATAAGGTCTTTCTCCTGCTAAATATCAGCAACGCCTATATAAAAGGAAATATGCCCGATAGTTCGCTGGTCTTTTCAGCCCGGGCCCTGCAATTAAGCCGCTCCCTTGGTATGACGGATGCTTATGATCAGGGAAGTTTTTTTGCCTGCAAGGCAAGTGCAACAATGGGGGACATGAGGGCGGCGGAGGCAATTATGGAGAAGGCTACGGGCGAATGGAAGGTTAAGATGGCCCAGCAGCTGGCCGAATATTATGCCTTCAGGCCGGGGAATCTTCCGGCCAATCTCGACTCTGCGTGGCCTTATATTCAGAAGGTGGTCAGCTATAGTGATGCTGTACATACGACCTGGGCCATCCAGAATGCCAGGGTGGTATTGGGTAAATATTACTTCCAACGGGGCGAATTGCAAAAAGGGATCGATTGTTTCAATGCGAGCCTTCGGGAGGACCAGGCCGCAGGGGATAAGGCAAGGGAAGCAAAATGCTGGTCAATGCTGGGAAGTAACCTCCCGTCAACATTTGGAACGATGCCGCTGTTCCTGCACGCCGATTCCATGGCCATGCAGTTGTATGGACAAGCCGGCGACAAGGAGAATGTGTTGTATTCATTGGAAGATCTTTCTACGGCTCATTGGGCGGTGGGTCAGTTCAAAATAGCGGAGCAGGAACAAATAAGGGTCAATAATGGGATGATCGCCCTCGGGAAGAAGAAGATGTATTCTCATTTTGGTAAACATGCGATTGACGAGCTTTATCTGGGGAACCATGCCCGCGCCCTGGAGCTTCTTTTCCTGGCAAAAAAGAATATGGACTCGCTGGAAGAAGACTATCTGGCCGGCCAGATAGACAAGCAACTGGGGAACGTATACTGGGCAGAGAACAATATCGATCAGAGCTTATACTGGTATCAGGTATCCTTGCAGGAGACCCAGGGAAAAAAGGACCTTACCATTTATGGCACGGCGTTACGGATCGTGAAAGGGTTGATCCTTAAAGACCGGTTATCCGCTGCGCATCGATTCCTTATCGGTTTTCAGCAGGAGAATCCTCCGGTACGAAGCCGGGACAAAGAAATGATGGCCGCCGCCCGGGGAGCGCTATATGAAGCGCTGGGTCAAAAGGGGGAAGCCGAAAAGTACTATCTGGACATGGTTCGGTTTGGCGATCTCGCGATCGCTGATGAGGCAAGGGACATAGACGAGATCTATGACATCGCAAGGCCGGAGGCCTACTATACGATGGGTAAGTTTTATGTCGACACCCGGCAATTCTCCAAGGCCCGCCCCTTCCTTCAGCGGGTGCTAACGCCTATCTGCGTCATGCCTGTGACCATCGATATCCTGAGGGACGATCACTTGCTTTTGTATAAGGTGGATTCCGCGGCCGGGGATCTGGCGTCGGCCATAAAACACCGGCTTTTGTATGAAAAATATTCCGATTCGATCTTTACGGATAATAAGGCCAGGCAATTGGCGGAGACGCAGGTGCGCTATGAATCCGATAAAAAGGACCAGAATATCGCCTTGCTTGGCAAGCAGCAGCAATTGGATAAGGCCGAACTGAGCCGTGCTGCGCTCATCCGTAATATCAGCTTTGCCGGGCTTTTTGCGGCATTGATCATTATTGGCCTTTTGTACAATCAGTACAGGGTCAAACAGAAGAGCAATAGGGCAATCAATGTAAAAAATGAGGCGTTGGGCCAATTGGTAAAGGAGAAGGAATGGTTGTTGAAGGAGATCCATCACCGGGTTAAAAACAATCTGCAAACCGTTGTAAGCTTGCTGGACTCTCAGTCGGCCTACCTCAGTAATGAGGCCCTGCAGGCCATCCGGGACAGCCAGAACCGGGTCTTTTCCATTTCCCTTATCCACCAGAAACTTTACCAAACCGAAAATGCCGCCTTTATCGGGATGTCCTCCTATTTACCTGAACTGGTGAATTATCTCCGGGACATCTATGATATCAGGAATCAGATAGCGTTCCAGCTGGATATAGCACAGATCGAGCTCGACATCTCACAAGCGGTAAGCATCGGCCTGATCCTTAACGAAGCGCTGACCAATGCTATAAAACATGCCTTCCCCGAAAGGAAAAAGGGGAACACGATCGTCGTTGAGATGATCGTGGGCGACCATAATATCGTCTATCTGAAAATAGCGGATAACGGGATCGGTCTGCCAAAGGAGTTGGACCCCGAAAGACAGAATAGCCTGGGATTAAAGCTGATGAAAGGGCTGACCGGTGACCTTGGCGGTTCTTTTTCCATCGAGTCGCAAAATGGTACGACCATCTATATTCGATTTGTCGCCAATGTTCCTTTTGAAAGTGCGATAAAGATCATTGCATCGTCTGAAACAACCATATGAGTATGAAAGAAAAGATCCTGATCGTCGAAGACGAATTTGTTGAAGCCAATCACATCCAAACCATCCTCGAACAGGCGGGCTACCGGGTTGCAGGCATCGCCCGTTCCGTCAACATCGCCCTGGAGATGCTCGAAGAACAAAAGCCTTCCCTTGTCCTGCTGGATATCTTTCTCAAGGGCTCACTGACGGGTATCCATCTCGGAAGCACCCTGAAGGAAAAGAACATAGCCTTTGTTTATCTGTCCGCCAATTCCAACCGGGACACGCTTGAAATGGCAAAGGCGACCGAGCCCTACGGCTTTCTTGTAAAACCTTTCCGGGATAAGGACGTGCTCGTCACCCTCGAGATCGCGCTCTATCTGCACGAACAAAAATCAAAACTCCGGTTGTCAAAGACCCAGGCGAAGGTCCATGCCCAGCCTTTTGTAAAAGATACCCCCCGCGGCGATATCATCGGGGAAAGCCCGATATTCCAGGCCCTTTTACAGGATGTGCAGGTGGTTGCCCCCACTGACACTTCCGTGTTGCTGCTGGGCGAGACCGGTACCGGAAAGGAAAAGATCGCAGAAATGATCCACCGGCTTTCGCCGCGTAAGGATGGTCCGCTGGTCAGGTTAAATTGTGCCGCTATGCCGGCTACACTTATAGAATCCATCCTGTTCGGTCACGAGCAGGGCGCCTTTACCGGCGCCACACAGCGAAAACGGGGTAAATTCGAACAGGCGCACCAGGGGACTATTTTCCTGGATGAGATCGGTGAGATCGCCCTTGATATGCAGGTCAAGCTGCTTCGCGTCCTGCAGGAAAAAGAGATCGAATTATTGGGCGGGGAAGAAGTTATAAAAGTGAATTGCCGCGTTGTTGCCGCGACGAATCGCGACCTCGAGGCCGAAGTCGCCGCCGGCCGTTTTCGAATGGATCTGTACTATAGGCTCAATGTTTTTCCGCTGGTTCTTCCGGCGCTGCGCGATCGCCCGGAAGACATCCCGCTTCTTGCCCGGTATTTTGTTGAACAGTACAGTAAAAAACTTGGCAAGCCGGTTCCTGAACTGACGCAGACAGCGATAGCGGATCTGCAAGGCTATGCCTGGCCAGGAAATATAAGAGAGCTCGAACATACTATTGAAAGGACCATACTTTTGAACCAGGAGAACACGATACGGCAGATCGCCCTGGCCAGATCATCGATAAAAATGGATAAAGAGAAAGGCCTCCTTTCATCAATGGAGGAGGTAGAAAAAAGTCATATCATCGAAGTGTTGCGCCGGTGCAATGGTAAGATAGCCGGAAGGGGCGGGGCTGCGGAACTCCTGAAGATGCATGCCTCGACGCTTAATTCCCGCATCAAAAAATTGGGCATCCGGAAATTCCGGAACGTCTATTAGCGCATGCGGATAAAGCAATTATCGCTATTCCGTTATATGTCACGCTTTAGCGAAACAATGCCGCTGCTTTTTATTGATCCTCAATAGCTTATATTGAGGCACGCCTATTGTTTCACGGTTCATAAACAAATATATGAACCCGAGAGCTATCCGATACTTAAAGACCAAAGTCTACGGTCTGAATGTTTTTTACCGGGAATCAGGGCCAAAGGATGGGCCAATGATCATTCTGCTTCATGGTTTTCCCACGTCTTCACATATGTACAGGGGTCTGATCCCTATGCTAAACAAGGACTATCATGTGATCGCGCCGGATCTTATCGGTTTTGGTTTTTCAGATGCGCCCCACTATAAAGAATTCAATTATACCTTTGATAACCTGACAAAGTACATCCAGGGGCTGATCGATCAATTGCGTCTTCGGAGATTTGCCTTACAGGTGTTTGATTACGGCGCCCCGGTCGGTTACAGGCTGGCAGTAGCCAACCCGGAAAAGATCACCGGCATTATTTCCCAAAACGGAAATGCCTATGTGGAAGGGTTGAGCAGCGGCTGGAATCCTATTAAAAAATATTGGGATGAACCTACGGAAGAAAATCGAAACAACCTGAAGGCCCTCTCTAGTGCCGATTCTACGCAGTGGCAATATTTCACGGGCGTAGCCGATAAGAGCCTGGTGGCGCCCGAATCGTATTCCCTTGATCAATTCCTGTTGGATCGAAAGGATAACATGGAACTGCAATTGGATCTTTTTAAAGACTATGCCAGCAATGTCGCCCTGTACCCAACCTTCCATGAATATTTTAAAGATCATCAGCCTCCTTTTCTTGCCGTTTGGGGTGACAAAGACCCTTTTTTCCTTCCTGCAGGTGCAGAGGCCTTTAAAAAGGACCTCCCGGGAGCTACGGTAAAATTCTATGATACGGGACATTTTGCGCTCGAAACCCATGGAGATGAAATTGGCGGCGAGGTCTTGCAGTTTCTGGCAATGCTTCCCCGGTAGATGTAGGAAATCCGGTAGATGTAGGAAATCTGGTAGATGCAGGAAAATTACAAAACGAAAAAAATAGTTTATGAATGATCGAATCGCAATCGTCACGGGTGCGAGCGCGGGAATAGGCGCCGCAACCGCTATCCGGCTTGCCGGGGAGTTTTCCGGTATTGTGCTGGTTGCCCGCCGGCAAAAGGAGCTCGAAGAAACCGCTAAAGCCGTGATGGGATCGGGCGCCGCTCCACTGGTAATTGCTGCCGATCTGCGTCAGGTATCCACCGCTGACCAGGTCATTGTCGAAACCATCCGCCAATTCAACCGTATTGACGCTGTAGTCAACATTGCCGGCGCCGTACCACAGATCCATCTCTTCGAGATGACAGATGAGCAATGGAACGATGGAGCCGGGATGAAGCTTCACGGGGCCCGCAGGCTGACTATCAGGGCCTGGCCGCATCTTAAGAAGGTCGGGGGATCGGTTATTTTCACTTCCGGTAATTCCGCGCAGGATCCTAAACCGGGATTTGCGGCCGTGGCTACCATCAATGCTGCCATCGTTGCATTGGCAAAGGCGTTTGCCGAGCAAGGCATCCCCGATGGTATCCAGGTAAACAGCGTGCTGCCCGGTCCTGTCATGAGCAACCGGCGGATCGGCTTCCTGGGAAAATGGTCTGCCACGCATGATCTTACCTTAGAAGAAGCAAAAAATAAATTTCTTGTCGAGTCCGGGATCGAGCGATACGGAGAACCCCGGGAAATAGCCGAGCTGATGGCCTTTCTGTTATCACCCGGAGCAAAATGGCTGACCGGCGCGGCTCTCCGAATGGACGGGGGCGAGGTCAAGACGATATAAAGAGAAGGGGCGACGATCTTTGTGAACAATCCAATTAAAATAAACATCTAAAATTTCAATCAAATGAATCAAAACACCGGGAGTAATGTACTTATCCGATTTTCAGCATGGGTAACGGAACAGAACCTCCCTTTCCTGATCATCAGCATCGGTCTGATCGTTATGCTATTATGGGCCGGGGCCTATAAAATGACCGCCCCGGGGGCAGAGGGTATCGCCCCGTTGGTTAACAATAATCCATTGATCAGCTGGCACTTTAAGTTATTTGGCGTATATCACGGGTCGGACCTGATCGGCATAACGGAAGTAACGGCTGCCCTGCTCATGATCATCGGTATGTTTAAACCGCAGGCGGGTATTATTGGCGGCGCCATCGCGGTCGTTATGTTCTTTGTGACCAGCACGATGGTCGTCACCACCCCTGATGCGCTTACCAATGTAAAAGGTTTCAGGTACATGAGTTTTCTGGGTTTGTTCCTTTTCAAGGATATTATTTGTTTGGGCGCATCCTTTTTTCTGATCAGCCAGTTTGGTCAAAAAGCGATCTTTGCGCTTCACAAGGTTTAATAACGATACAAAATAAAACCATGATTAAAAGATATCCTCAGTGGGCCCCTTTACTATTGCGACTCATCATTGGCTATGGATCGATGGCGCATGGCTGGGCAAAACTTAGCCGCGGGCCTGCCGGCTTTGAAAAGTTATTGACTTTATTAGGCGTTCCGTTGCCGCATCTGACCTCCTGGGTGGTGCCTTTTATTGAACTCCTGGGTGGTGCAGCCATTTTTGCCGGGTTCTTTGTAAGCGTTGCCGCTATTCCGCTGATCGTTTCCATGATAGTGGCCATGGCAACGATCCATTATAAGTATGGTTTCAGTTCCATCAATACCATTGGATTGAACGCCGATGGACCGGTATTTGGGCCACCGGGGTATGAAATTAACCTGTTATACATAGCGGCTTTGATCTCCCTGATCCTTACGGGTGCAGGCAAATTCTCTGTTGATGGCTGGATCTGCCGACGGAAAGCGATGCGTGCTCCCTCCGTGCATTGATCGGGCGGTATCTGGACCGATCACGCAGGCAGGAGGAGGGGAACGGGATTTGTGTTATTTTACATCCACTATGGATGAGATCGAACTTCTTAAGCAACACGTGTTGAAGCGGATGGCTATGCCTCCGGAAGAGCTGACCGAGCTGGCTTTTGCTTTCCGGGTGAAAAAGATCAGGAAAAAGCAGCTTATCATTCAGCCTGAATTCAGGGCGCTTTACCGGACATACGTTGTAAAGGGGGCTCTCCGGTCCTATGTGATCGGGCAGGATGGCGTAGAGCACACGATCCAGTTTGCCGTAGAGGACTGGTGGATAAGTGATCTGAACAGCTATATTTATCAGCGGCCGGCGACGTTGTTCGTGGCCGCGCTTGAGGACAGTACCGTTTTGCAGATCGATTATGAAACGGAGCAGCGGTTAAAAGAGCGGTATCATATGATCGAGACCTTTTTCAGGATAGGCGCGGAAAGGACGGCGGCCTTTCACCAGCGCAGGATAATAACCGCTCTTACGATGACGGCTGAAGAACGGTATAATTTATTTTTGGAAACTTATCCAATGGTTGCCCGGCGGCTGCCCCAATACGCTGTAGCCTCCTACCTGGGCATGACGACCCAATTCCTTTCCCAGATCCGGAACAAAAGAGTGAAAAAAAGTTAAAGTAGTTTAACCGGATTTTGTAATCTACCTGATTTTTATGCGCCTGCCCCGGTAGTAGCTTTGCCGTATAAAATTAATAAGCATGTCACTGAAATTAAAGAACAAGGTAGCCGTCATTACCGGAGGTAATAGCGGCATAGGATTAGGTGTAGCAAAGTTATTTGCGCAGGAAGGGGCCAAAGTGACCATTACGGGGCGTAATGAGTCGACTATCAGGGATGCCGTCAAGGAGATCGGGAATGGTGCGCTGGGGCTGGTCAGCAATGTCGCGGATACAAAAAGTTTTGAACCTTTATTCGAAAAGGTCAATAATACCTTTGGCAAGATCGATGTCCTGGTCGTTAATGCCGGCATTATAGCCATGGCCCCGTTGGAGCAGTTTACCGAGGAGATGTTCGACAGCATGAGCGATATCAATTACAAGGGGGTATTCTTCACCGTACAGAAGGCCCTTCCCTACCTCAATGATGGCGCCTCCATCGTTATCACATCCTCCACCGTCTCTGAGAAGGGTCTTGCCGGCGGTGCGGCGTATATCTCTACCAAGGCGGCCGAACGCGCGCTGGCCAGGGCTTTTGCCGCTGAGCTCGCTCCCAGGAAAATAAGGGTCAATGCCTTGTCTCCGGGCAGCATCGAAACGCCCATATTCCAGAAAGCGGGTTTTGCCAAGGAGCAGTCGGATGCGATGGGGGAATTCTTTGCCAATGCCAGTGCATTAAAGAGAGGGGGGACGGTTGAGGAAATGGCCAGTGGGTTTTTGTTCCTTGCTTCCGATGATTCTGCTTATATGACGGGCGGCGACCTTGTACTGGATGGCGGGTTCAGAGACCTGTAAGGATCCTGCGGTAGATGATAAAACCGATGCCTCACGCATTAAACTGCCGGAGATGGTGGTCGATATGTTTATAAACCATATACCCGATCTGTTCCTTTGTCATTTTCCCGAAAAAGGGATGTACCAGGCCGGAGTTTGAAAAATGGGCGTATTCCTCTATCCGGGCGATCCATTGTGTCCGTTGGGCTGAAACGTCTCCATTCTCTTTTATCCGCAGTTCCGGGAGCGTGGGTGTATTTCGTCTCAGGGGGCTGTCATTTTCGAGTACCGTTCTCAGCGCCATTTTGCCGAACAGGCGACCGATGAATGCCCGAGGGTACTTCGTCTTGCCCTGCATCATTTCTTCCCACAGGGTGCAATGCTTTAACACCTGATACACCGTCATCTTACCCCATTGGGCCGTATTGTTTTCGGTAAGCGTATTGATCCTGGTGATCAATTCCTCTCTTGTCGTTTTGTCAAAGATCGTCTTCATGATTTTTTGTTTTGGTCGTTCCTTTAAATCAGGTTTTTTGGCAGGCGTTGCGTTTTTCGGAGAGCACTGCTTTTTCTGCGGGGGTTTCCGCCAACGCCAGCGCTTTTTCAAAATGGTCAGTGGCTTTTGCGCTATCTACCCCGGTATAGAGTTCACCAAGCAGGCTATGATAAAAGAGGTTGCCTGTCAGCTGCAGGCTTTCGGCCTCGGGGATGGCTTTTTCCTTGCCGTATACGCGTGCGAAGGCATAGGCCCGGTTGAGGGCGGCGATAGGGGAATACTCCAGCAGCAGCCGCCGGTTATACAGCAGGAGGATGTTCTCCCATTTTTCCCGGCTATCGCCCTGATGGGTATGCCACCAGGCAATGGCTGCTTCGAGGTGATAGCGGGATAGTATGGGCGTGTCACAGGCTTTTACAAAAAAGTTGTTGCCCTGGTTGATCAGCCCGGTATCCCAAAGGCTGCTGTCCTGTTGTTCATAGAGGACGAGGTCGCCGGCGGAATTGATCCTGGCATCAAAACGGGAGGCCTGGAAACACATGAGGGCGAGGAGGGAGTATACGTCGGGGTGGGTGGTAGCCGTTTCATCTGTCGTCCCGTGATACCCGGTAAGCATATAGACTAGCCGCATCGCCTCCAGGCAGAGGTCTTTCCGTAGGATCTTGTCGGGGCTGGCGGAGTAATATCCTTCGTTGAATAGCAGGTAGAGGGTGATCAATACCGTATCCAGCCTGGCAGCGAGGGAGGTTTTATCTGGAAAGGACAGTTGTATGTTTTCCGAACGCAGCTTTTCTTTTGCCCGGTAGAGCCGCTTGTTGATATTGGCCTTTGTGGTCAGGAGCGCCTGTGCGATCTCGTCGATGCTAAAGCCGCAGAGAACACGGAGGGCCAGGCTGACCTGGGCTTCGACCGGGATGGAAGGGTGGCAAACGGCAAAGAGCATCTGCAGCTGGCTGTCGGTGATGTTTTGCGGAGAGAGGTCTATCTCCATCTCCGGCTGTATGCTACCGGGATTGCGTTGTATTAATTCTCCCCTGACCCGCTGACGGAAGATCCGGTCATGTTTTAGTCCGTTGAGGGCGTTGTTCCGGGCTACTTTATAGAGCCAGCCCACGGGGTTGTCCGGTACTCCTTTTAGTCCCCAGGTCTCTGCGGCGGACAGGAAGGTCTCACTGACGATGTCCTCGGCTGCGTCGATCTGGTCGATCCCAAAACGGCTGCAGATCAAGGACACCATCTTGCTATATTCCTGGCGGTAGAGGTGTGGTATTAGGTTCTGATGGTCCATCCATTATTTAATCGTTGTTTTCCGCAGTGACCAGGGGGCGTACTTCCACCTTTCCGACGCCGCCGACGACGAGGGGGCATCCTTTTGCAAATTCCACGGCTTCATCGACGGACGCGGCCCGGACGATGATATACCCGTTTATAAATTCCTTGACTTCCGTATAGGGGCCATCGAAGACCATTTTGTCGGAACCCACCCATTTGGATCCCTGTACGCCCAGCCGGTTGCCGCTGCTGACCAGCTTGTCTTTGGCGGCGATGCTGCCCATCCAGTTCATCCAGTTGGTCATTCTTTCCTGCATATCGGCGGGAGTAATGTCGAAGGTAAGGTCCTGTGGTACCCGGAAAATTAATGCAAACTCTTTCATAACAATGATTTTTAGGTTATCAATGCCTTATAGACAACCGGTTGTCCCGGGATAGGACAAAGAGAAGGAATTTTTTATTCTCCGCAGATGAATTTTTGTTTGCTTTTTTTCAGGTCCTGCCAGATCGGATGTTCAAAGGGCTTGGGGGAGATCTCGAAAAAGACGGGTATATGCCCCTGCCCGCCGCAGGCCTTTAGATGGACAAGGTAATTCAGGGCGATGGGTTTTTGCCCAAGGTAATCGAACATGTCGATGACGCCCGTGTAGGTCTCCAGGTCGTCGGGTTCGGCCTTTATTTTTTTGATGCTCACCTGTACGGGTTTTATAACACCGGCGGCGATCTTCAGGTCCCTGCGTACCTGTGCGCCGGCGAGCAGGTCGTCGTAGTAGATCTTCAGGTTGTTTTGCAATATACCGGCGTCGATCTTTTGTCCTCTCTCCAGCCACAGGAGATAGGCTACGCTCCAATACTCCTCGCTGTTAGCGTTGCCCCAGCCCGGCGGGAACCGGATATCTTCTATCCCCTTTATGGTCATATGGGTGGAAATAGGGCCGGGGATCGCGGCTCTTTCCATCCGCCATCCATTGAGGAGGGGAAAATGATAGGGAGGCTCCCAGGCCATGGGGTTACCGGAACTAAAAATATGTAGTTTCCTTATGATCCACTGGATACAATCCGTTTCGTCGACGATAGAAAGGGAACTGGTGTTTCGCATCCCGGTGCTGCGTATTCCCGGTGTTTTGGAGGCGATGAATTCGGCATTGGTATTGCCTGCCAGCAGGAGCCGGTCGATGAGTTCGGAACCTTCGGGGATGCCGGTATCGTACAGGCTGTTGCGCCGGGTGTTGAGCTGCCAGGCGACATCGGTATCATAATATAACCGTACGGCGACGTTTTTCAGGAATTGTTCGTTGCCGGTCTTTTCTTCGTCGTGGTAAAAAGGGGAGAGCTTTTTATAGTTTTCGGGATGTTCCGTCAATGTTCCCTCTTCCTTTGTCAGCAGGTCGAGGTAAGCCCGGGCATCTCCCGTAGTTGGAGGAAAGTAGTTTCTTTTTATTTGTCGTTCGCTGGCCTTATAGAGCCCCGGCAGGTCTACGATGCTGGCCACTCCAAAAACGGCTTTTGGCTGCAGGGCGAACCGGGCTGGATGTTCATAGGCGAGTTCTGTATAGCGGAGGACGATCGTACCGGCCAGATCAAAGCCGCCGAGGACAAACTTTGCGGTATCTGCCTTATATCTTGCGGCTATGTGTTGAAGGATGGTGTTTATCCGGGTGGTGACGGTATCATTTGCCAGGATATTGCTACCCAGTGACACATAAACGGTCAGCAGGTCATTGGCGGCGGCGATATTGTGGAGCCTTGTCTCGGGTAAAAGGTTTTCGGGCGGACGAAAGCTGCAAAAGAAAACCAGGACGCCATTTATCGTGTGTGAGGCGGGTGTGATGGCCAGATAATAGCCATTTGTGCCGTCGGCTGCGTCGAAGGAGACTTTTTCGATGAATTGAGAGAAACCTGTAGCCGGGAATAGCAGACAAAGGATGAGTCCAAGCCGGAAGATCTTTTGTTGAGTCATGGAGGATGATTTAGCGCCGGGTGATGATCGTTGGATCGCCGGAAGCACATCCAACAAAAATGCCGAATTTTTATTTTACTGATAATCAATCTATTGACGCGGATAACGGGATCCGACTGTCCGGTAATGATATAGCAGGTGTTCGTTTATTTTTGTATAGGTGAGGTGAGCAGCTTTTGTAATTTCTGCTTTTCTTCTTCGTTCTTTGGGTTCATTCCGAGCGCTTTTTTGTACATGGCAATGGCTGCCTCTTTGTCTCCGCTTTGTACAAGGGCATCGCCATAGCTGTCATAGGTATTGGCGCTGTTGGGGGAGAGCAGGGTATTGATCTTGAATGTTTCCAGCGCCTGGGCGGTATACCCGGCGCCCAGGAACTGGTAGCCCAGGGTATTGACCTCCAGTCCATCCAGGATATAATGAACGGTATCGTCCTTTAGTTCCATCAGTTTGCTAAAGGCGGCATCGGGGCCTTTTTGCAGCAGGCATTGTCCATATACCCGGGCCAGCGATCTTTTTGACAGGAGGTTTTCGATGGGTTTGTTATTCAGGATATCCAGGGCCATTCTGTTCAACAGGTCGGCGCCGCTCCAGTCCGTATTGTCATAGGTAATGATCGTTTGGTCCTTGCTGATATTCCTTATAAAGCCGGACCAGATCCCCATATAATGTCCTCCATGCGAAACGATCCTGCCCATCGATGTGTCTCCATGTATATTCCAGCCTAATCCGTAGTGAATGTTACCCAGCTTTGCCGTCCCGGGCCGGGTTGAGCCATATACCTCGTAATCTTTGCCATTGTTCAACCGGTTTGCGGTGTAGGCTTCTTCGAGCGTGGATGGTTTTAGGAGTTTACCGGCATACAATGCCTCTGAATAGCGCAGCATATCCGCGAAGGTGCTTATGATACCTCCGTCGCCTACCAGTTCTTTGAAATTTTGGATCCGCTGTTTAATACCAGGGGTTTGGATCGAATCGATGTTGGTGAGGGTGGCCAGGAACATTTTGCCGGGAGGGGTCATATAGTTGTTGACGAGGTTTGTATCGGGGACTTCCGGTCTTTCCATCTGAAGCCGGGTATGGGTCATGCCGGCGGGGATAAAAATATATTTTCTCAGGTAGTCCGAATAGGAGAGCCCGCTGATCTTTTCAATCAGCAGGGCGAGCAGCTCATAATTGATATTACAGTATTCGAAATTGTCGCCGGGTTGAAAATTCAGGACCGTATCAAATTGTCGGATGGCGGGGATGGCATCGGCATTGGTCAGCATATGGCCCGGTTCTTTTCTTAACCGGTAAAAGTATAGCCGGCCGTCGTTCATCAACCCCGAGGTATGGGTCAGCAGGTGACGGATAGTGATGGCAGGATAGGGGAAATCGGGAAACCATTTTACAAACGGGTCTTCGAGGCGTAGCCGGCCTTTTTCCTTTAGTTGCAGGATGGCGGTGGAGGTGAAGGTCTTTGTGTTGGAGGCGATCTCAAAGGAAGCCGATCCGGTGTTTGGCTTTTTTTTCTCAAGATCGGCAAAGCCAAAGGATCGCTGGTAGATGATCTTTCCTTTTTCCGCGACCAGGACGCCTCCATTCAGGCTTTCAAAATTGCCCGGTGCGGTAAACAGGCTATCGAGGCGTTGGGCAATCGTTTGTGCCTGTATGTTTGTCCCGTATAGGAACAGGATAGAGAAGGCAAAGAGATACAGGACAGCTTTGCTGTAAGATGTTGGGTTCATGTTTATTGATTATATGGTTGATCAGATGTTCTTCTGCCCGCGCAGCCAGCGGTCATCCACATGGATACCATAGGCGCGTTTGGGAACGACAAAGGGCCCGTAGAAGAAACCGAAATGTGGATGGATAATATATTTTTCCTTAAAGTTTTGTTGAATGTCGTCCGGTTCTTTTATTCCATTTACATAGAGTGACGTATCGGTAAGGGAAAACCAGGAAAGATCGGCAAGATCGTTTAGAAGGTGCTGGCTTAACAGGTCGTGGATGATGTCCCTCATTTTTTCCTCCAGTATTGGCAGGGGATCATTGGCGATAGGGAAAGGTTCGGGACGCTTTGGCAGGGGATTGGAGGCTTTTGGAAAAGGGTCTGCGGTAGCGGGTGTGGGGTCTGCGGCGGCAGGTATGGGAGCCGATGCCTTTGGAAGCGGGGCGGAAGCCTTGTGCAGCGGGGCTTTCGCCGTTGGGGCATGGGCTTGTGGCTTTGGTGCAGGAGGGGTCGTTCTTACTACTTTTACTCCACTGATCAATGGTTTTGCCGGAGGGGGCTGCGGGGGGGCGGGGGTATAGGCCGTCGTCAGCATACCTGCAAAAAGAAGCAGGCAGAATAAGGTGATCGTCCCGGCGGGTCGCAGCGTCTTGTTTTTGTCCAGGACGATATGTCTGATCCTGTCTACAAAATGGTCTTTGTTGCCGGTAAGCGACGTAGCCAGTTTCCCGTTTTGCGTTCGGTATTTCCGAAATATAAGTAAAGCGTCGACCAGTTGTTTTTTGTCCTTTGTCTGTCCGATAACGATGTCATCGCAGCAATTTTCCCTTTCCTGCCGGATATAGGAAGAGATCCACCATACAAAGGGGTTGAAAAAGAAGATCGTCTCTGCAAAATTCTGCAGGAGGTTGACCAGGTAGTCATTCCGCCGGATATGCGCCAGTTCGTGGATCAGGATCGCCTCGATCTGTTCCGCCTGCAGATGGGTGATCATTTCCACCGGGAAAAGGATGACGGGTCTTATATGTCCGAATACGACGGGTATTTTTATCACCGCCGACCCAAGCAGAGTTACCGCTTTATTTATATGCAGTTGTCTGCAAAGCAGCGCCGTTTTATTTTCCCAGTAGCCGGTAAAAGGACTGGTCCTTCGGTCCCTGATATGCCGTGTATAGAACAGGACGGAAAACAGACGGATACTTTTTATGACAAAGACGACTACCCAGGTGGTAAAGAGCAGGGAGGTATGCAGGGAAAGCCAGGTCGTGATTACCTTTAATAAATTGTGCCGGCGGTCATCCTGTTGCAGGAAGGGCAGATGGATACTGATCCCGGCAGGGTCTGTAGTGACGCCCTTTTCGCCCTGTGTTACTGCTACCGGTGAAGCGCTCCGGCATTCATAAAGAAAGGTTCCGCCGCAGGTAAGCAGGAACAGGGCAAAAACGATGGATAAAAGTGTATAGCGGACGCCGGCAGTCGCATTTCGGGTACTATATAAGGCAATGGAGGCGATGCCGGCGAATAGCAATCCCTGCCATAAGGAATGGAGCAATGTCCAGTAGAGTGCAATGGTAGGGAAGTGCATAGATGACAGTTTTAGCAAATGATCATTTGTCCTTATCCATTTGGCTGACCAGGTCTTTCAGTTTCTGTAATTCTTTTTTTGAACCGGTGCCTGAGTCCACCAGCGCCACCAGCATACGGCTGAGCGAACCATTGTACATCGAATCGATAAAGCTTTTCAGGAAGAACCCCTTTGTCTTTTCTTCCTCTACGACGGGGAAGTATATGTGCTTCATATTCGTTTCGTCCCGTTTGAGCATGCCTTTTTCCGTCATGACCTGCATGAGTTTGAGCGTTGACGTATATTGGACGGTCCCCCTTTGTCCGGTCAGCATGTCATGGACAAAGCGGACGGTCGAGGGTCCGTGCTTCCACAAAACTTCGAGTATATCGAGCTCGGTCTTTGTCGGTAAAAGCGGTGAGGATGATTTTTTTGAGTGGTGCATATAGCAAACGTACGATTTAAAACGTACGTTTGCAAATAATATTTTAACGGGGCAAAGGACGGGGCCGGTGGGACTGGGAGAAACGGATCAAAATCCCTATTTTGGGGTGGTAATTTTGCAACTTGTCCCATGAAACAGGCCCTGACCCTTTTATTCCTTTTTCTAACCTTTCTTGCACGTGCGCAATTCTGCTCCGGTGGATTGGGTGATCTTATCACCAATATAACTTTTGGCGCCGGGTCAGCCAGGTTCGGGGGAGCGTTGACGGCCGGGATCAGCAATATGCAATACGTTGCGAACCAGTGCCCCATGGATGGGACCTATACGATCACCAACCGCACCGACGATTGTTATCCGGGCGATTGGCTGAATGTGGATGCCGATCATACGGGCAATCCCAACGGATATTTTATGCTGATCAATGCCTCGGTCCAGCCCAGTGATTTTTATGTACAGACGGTTACCGGTCTTTGTCCTTCGACCCCCTATCAGTTTGCCGCCTGGGTCCTGAACATGGCTTCGCACACGGGTGAGGGGTTGCCGAATATCACCTTTAGCATCGAGCAGACGGACGGAACGGTACTGCAAAGTTTTCAGACCGGCGACGTACCATCCGCCAATCCTGCCAAATGGAATCCCTATGCCTTTAATTTTACAACGCCTGCGGGAGTATCATCCGTGGTGCTCCGTATGCGGAACAATGCGCCGGGCGGGTATGGCAACGATCTGGCCATAGACGATATTACGTTCCGTACGGCAGGTCCTTCCGTCGGTCTCAGCATTGCCGGTCACAACGGCGATACGGTGACCCTCTGCCCTGACCCGGCCAATAGCCTGCAATTTTTGAGCGCGGTATCCGGCTGTTATTCTTCCACGGACTATCAATGGCAGGAAAGCAGCGATAACGGGCGTTCCTGGAACAATATTGCGGGTGCGACGGGTACTACCTGGGTCGCCTCTCCGACGGCGACGGGGAATTACCTGTATAGGCTGGCGGTTGCGCAGGCGGGGAATATCGGGTTGCTGACCTGTCGGGTCGTCAGCGCACCGGACTCCGTCGTGATCCTGCCAAACAGCGATCCTGCCATCAGCATTGAGTTGAAGGAAGGGTATGTCTGTGTGGACTCGGTGGCAAGTTTTTCTGCTGTCCCGGTCGATGGGGGAAGCGCTCCCCTGTATCAATGGATGGTGAATAATGCTCCTATGGGTGCAGGGGGGACGGCGTATAGCAGCAGTACCCTGAACGATGGCGACCGGGTCGATTGTCTGCTGACCAGCGATGCGGTATGTGCCGTCCATTCATCCGTCCTTAGCAATATCATCACCATAAACCTGGTACCCGATGTCGTCGCCGCTATCGATATCAGCGCCTCTGCCAATGATATCTGTCACGACAGCCTGGTTGTCTTTACTGCTTCTCCCTCCAATGGCGGGAGTCATCCTTCGTATCAATGGATGCTGAATGGCCGGCCGGCGGGTGAGGGTGCATCGGTATATTCTTCCGCGGACCTGAACAATGGAGACGTGGTCAGTGCGGTGATGACCGTGAATGAACGATGTTCGTCTCCTGTCGGTTCCAATGTGGTAGTCATGACCGTGTATGCGATCCCGCATATCACCCTGACACCCGATACCATCATCGCGGCGGGCAGCTCTATCACCCTCGACCCAATCATTACCGGATCGATCGTATCGCATCAATGGAGTCCGGTCATCTGGCTGGACGATCCGTCCCTGCTTGATCCTGTCGCCTCCCCGGCGGTGAATACCACCTACAGGCTTGACGTACAAAACGGCGGGGGCTGTGCCGCCTCTGCGAAGGAGGTCGTCGTCGTGTTTTATGACCTGGTGTTGCCGAATGCCTTTACCCCGAATGGCGATGGGCATAATGACCTGTTCCGGATCCCTCCTTCCATACCCGTGACGATACAGCGTTTGTCCGTGTTCGACAGATGGGGGGCGGTGGTCTTTGCCACTGCAAACGGGAGCGAGGGATGGGATGGAAGGATGCAGGGGCGGCCCCAGCCTGCCGGCACTTATGTCTGGATAGTGGAATATTATAATCCCATCCTTAAAAAGGTGATGATAAAGAAGGGGACGGTCGAGCTGGTCCGGTGAGGGTGGTGGAAATGATCTCAGAGGTGAAGGGAATGTCTGTATCCAGGGGTCTGTTTAAGGCTTTTGTTAAGGTTTTGTTGCAAGGTTTGTTCTTTTTCCAACTGCCGTTGCCGGTCTATTACTTTTTGTATGGCGACGACGTTGCAATGTTCACCCAATTCATCGCCGGTGAATACGCATTTGTTCCGGAAGTCGATGTAAAAGACCTCCCGGGCGTTGCCTTCCTTATCGCGTCGCAGGAGCAGATGGATCTGTTCTCTTGTCAGAGAGTGTCTGACTTTTTTCAGGTCCTGCGGTTTGCCATACAATCCGTAGCGGGTATAGATGATCATCCTTTCCTTACACTGCTGTTTTAGCGATTGGTTTTGCCGGAATTTTGTTTCCAGGTTATCCAGGGTGGGTTTGCAATCGAAAAAGCTCGCTTTGAGAGGGACGCCGATATATTTTCCGTTCTCGTCCAGGGCGCGGTAGAGGAGTCCGCGATGTTGATATAATTGTGAGCTTTCCTTTCCCCGGTAGGCTTCTACATTGTATAACCGCAGGACGGCGTTGAGGTCGGTCAGGGAAGTGAGCTTGAAATCTTTTGTGACATATTCCAACACCCGGGAGATGGATCGGGAAAGAGATCCCTCACCGTATTTTATTCGTTGGACCCCGTCTATTTTCTGTTCCTGCAGCCGGAGCTGCTGTTTCATTTCCGTGGTCACCAGTCCAAATTCGGCTTCGATGCGCAGTCTTGCTTTTTCGGATTGGTTACGTCCGATATTATAAAGCTTTATCGGGTCGCCGTTGCTGCAAACGTGTGTGGTGACGATATGGCAATGCGGGTGACCTGCGTCATAGTGGCGGTATACGATATAGGGCTGTCGTCCGAAGCCTATTTCTTTCATATACAGTTGGGCTATCTTTTTCATCTGGTCATTTGATAATTTGTCCAGGGGATCGAAGTTCAGCATGATATGCTGATTGGTGACGACCCTGTCATTCAGTTCCATTCTCCGTTGGAAACAATGGAGCTTGTCTTCCGGACTGAGGCGGGAGAGATCTTTCAGGAAGTTGCCGGCCACCAGGTATTCGGCCTGTCGCAGGGTAACTTTTTCTTCGTTGTACATCAGCGAGCGGGCGATGCTGCGGGATGGGATTATTTTTGGTCGCATTGGCCGGCTAATTTTTCGATGTGTGTTTTGATCGTCGATAACCTTTCGGAGAACATTTCGCCGTAGGACTGCAGGAGGGCGAGGGCGGCTTTTGTCTCCAGTGTGTCATTCGGGGAGCTTATCCTTTTTGCTGTCTGTTCGAAGTATTCGCAAAAGGTTTCCAATTGGGGAAGAAGGCGTGTCATTTGTTCTTCGAACTCGTCAAAGGATCTATTCCGGTAGAACACTTTGACCGGTTTTTCCGCGAGGACTTTTCGGGCATACTCGCTGATGCTGCGGCAGGTGGTATTGGCGGAAAGTTTGTGGATCCTGTCCCATTCCTGCCGGGAGAGGCGTATATTGAGACGGAGGGTCCGGACCTTTTCGGGGCGGGTACTCTGATCCATAGAAAGAGGTTTGGTTTATGTTTTGATAATTATATAAAATTATCAAAACATTTATATATTTACAAGAAATATTTTAGGGAATGGCAAAGGGATCTTATGACGTCGCCTATAAGACTTATTTTAACGAGCGTCTGAAAGCGGTGGAGTTCCGGGGTATGGCCACCTATCCTTTGTATGTACAGGTGACCTATGACAGAAAGAGCCTCTTTTTCAAAAGCTACTATTTTGATCTTTTTGCCCAGCCGAAGTATGCGTTCTTACGGACTTCGCTCTCGCAGGTCGATGTATTGGAGGGGCGGGTCATCGAGTTTATGATCGAAATGTATTCCGAGCGGTTCACGCTGGATGAGATATCCCGCCGGTATAAGTTATTCAGCAGGGATGTGCTGGATGCGTTCGACGGGTCTTTCAAAACGTGGATGGCGGGGTTCCTTAAGAAGGAAAAGCTGCCGGGTCTGGCTATTTTGATGGAACATGCGACGGAGGACGTTGCTGCCATTCAATTGTGGGATGACCTGAAGAAGGTCCTTTCCCCGGATGTTTTTTCCCGGATGGAAGAAATGGCCGTGCGGGCGGCGCATCCTTATCTTGCCATCGCCACTTATGTGCGGAATAGGTTCCCGGCCGGTCCTTTTTGCATGCCTTTGCACGAGTGGGCCGACAATGAAAGGAGGGTTGAGATAGAGACCTATCTGGATGATAATTTCTGGCGGATGGATTTTGGGGTGACGATCCGGATGGTGAGGGATCTTTTATATCCTACTGGTTTTTGAGCTCGATCCATACCGGGGCATGGTCGCTGCTTTTTTCCCAGCCGCGGACGTTGCGGTCGACGCCGGCGGCGATCAGGCGGGGGGCAAGTGAAGGGCTTAGCAGGAAATGATCGATGCGAAGACCGGCGTTGCGATCATAGGCGTTGCGGAAATAATCCCAGAATGTATAGATCGTCTCGTCGGGATGGAGCTTCCGGATCGCGTCGGTCCATCCCTGTGCTACGAGGTTTTTAAAAGCGGCGCGGGTTTCCGGCCGGAAGAGGGCGTCATCTACCCAACGCTCCGGTTTGTACACATCTTTTTCTGTCGGCATGACGTTATAATCACCGGTCAATACCACGGGCCGGGCGGAGGCGAGGAGGGTAGCTGCGTGGGCCGTCAGCCGTTCGAACCAGCGTAGCTTATAGTCAAATTTTGGACCGGGGGCCGGGTTGCCGTTGGGAAGGTAGAGGCAGCCTATTACCAGGTCGCCCACCGATGCTTCGATATAGCGGCTGTGGAGATCGTCCGGGTCGCCGGGAAGCGCGCGGCGGACCTCTTTGAGGGGGCCGCCTCCGGGGTGGGTGGCGTGTGTGTTCTTTACCAGGATGGCGACGCCGTTCCAGCTTTTTTGTCCATGCCAGAGGGCTTCGTAGCCTGCATTTTTTATTGCTTCTTCGGGGAATTTCTCCTGTGGCGCCTTTAGTTCCTGCAGACAAACGATATCCGGCGCTGTTTCATCGAGCCAGCGAAGGAGGACGGGCAGGTGTCCATTGACGCCGTTGACGTTATAGGTGGCGATCTTCATGCCTTAAAGCTACAGAAAAGGAAAGAAAAAATGGCCAGGGCGTTGGTATTGCCCTGGCCGGTATTCCAGGCGATGGAAAGTCCTTCCAGCGCCTTATTTGCTCTTTGCAGCGATCTGGCTGATTCTTTCATCACTCTTTTGAAATGTTCGTCGCGTGTCTCTTTTGCTTTGGCGGGCTTTTGGATCTTCGCGCCGGCCTTATAGGAAAGACCTGTGATCGTCCAGTCCGACTCATTTTCTGCTGAGACCTCGTCGGTGGGGTGATAGATGGCCAGGGTGTTCAGCGATTTTGCGTATGCGATATTCTCGGCCTTTGTCAGTGTGGTTACGCTGCCTTGTCCTTCAAAGTAAAAATGCGTGGCGATGAATCGTTTGACATGGCCCCGGGTCTCGGCGGGGAGAAAGCTCTGCAGCGCCCAGAAATTCCGGCTGCCGGCCTTATGGATGGCGGTAAGGACGGGTTTGGGCCCGCTGTTATAGGCTGCCAGCACCAGGAGCCAATCCCCGAATTGGGCATAGAGGTCCTTTAAGTACAGGGCCGCGGCTTTTGTGCTTTTATAATAGTTGGTCCGTTCGTCATAATGACGGGTGATCTTTAAGCCCAGGTCATGGGCCGTCTCCGGCATCAGCTGCCAGGGGCCTAATGCGCCGACATGCGACAGGGCCGTTGTCTTTAATTCCGATTCGATCACCGCCAGGTATTTCAGCTCGACGGGGAGGCCATACCGGACGAAAACGGAGTCCATGATCGTAAAGGGGACCTTGCTCCGTTGCCGGATATTGACCAGGTCTTCGGCGTTCTTTCGGATATAATTATTGGCGAATTGGGTGGCCTGTTTATTCAACTTTACCCTGGGCATACGGAAGACCTTCGCTGCTGTGGCGAAAAGTGTCTTTGAATCAAGGCCTGCTTTTGGTAAAGGAATAGCCGGCGTGGCGGGGGCAAAAGAGCTTGCAAAAAAACAGAACAGACAAAGATAGATTGCCTTTGATACTTTAGTTTTCAACATCGTTTTCATTTTTCGGGTAAAAACAATGCCGACCCTGAGGGTTTGGATTAGACTGGCGAGAAACTATCCATAGGAATTTGGGAGAGATAGGAATACTGGTGAGGCTATACAGTTATACTTCCGTGGGTGCGGGCGTTCAAGTTTTTCATGAGTACGGAGTACTGTATAGTATAGACGCAAAGATAACATCCAAAACCGGTACGGCATAGCGGTTTTACCACGTAAAACTACGATCCCGGCCTAACGGGATGGTTATCAGTGGCAACCAAAAAAAGAAAAAAAATAATTCTTTTTCTCACGAAACGGGGTACCCGAGATGGGTGAGATCGCAGTCCAGCGAGCCTCTGTCCCAGTGACCGGTATTGGCTGCGGCAGCGTAGGTGGATTGCAGAAAGTCTATAAGAAAACTCTCCGGATCGGATGCGTTGCGGACATCGTCATAACGGAGGATAAACTCACCAAGGTCTTTGTTATAGAAAGCCTGTTCGGGTTTGACGGGTTGGTCTTTAAAGGAGTCGGGTGTAGGATAACAGTAGGAATAAAAAGCAGGATGCGGGAAGGTATCGTTGCCTGCCCAGAATCCGCAACTGCTTACTTCATGGGAATAGGCTTCCTGCATTACTTCCAATGGCATGTTTGGGGCGCCCCCGGGATGTTTTGGCGCCGGGCGGCCGGAGAATCGTGTTACCGCCAGATCGAACCCTCCCCAGAAGAAATGGACCGGGCTGCATTTGCCGCTGAATTTTGCCCTGAACCGGGTAAAGATGGTCTCGATCGTTACCAATGCCTGCCAATATAAATTGATCTGTTCTTTATCATACCGGAAGTGGATGTCATCCTTTTCAAACGGGATATCAAATTCCAGCTCATTGGGTCTTGCATAGATCTCCACCGGGATACCCATGCCGGCAAGGGTTGAAAAGAGTTCCTTATAAAAGGCGGCGACCGTTCGCTGGGAGAGTTCCATTCGTTGTTCCTGACCGGTACTCGTCAGGATGATGAGCTGATGCGAGATAAAATCGAAGTCGATCTTAAAGACCCCGTTTTCGCAGGGGATGCTGCCGGTGGTCAATCCCCTGGGTGACACATAGAGGGTGACATGCCAGGAATGGTTGAGCCAGGGCATTTTTACCAGGCGGATCTTGCCGACGATCTGTGTCCATAGCTGGACGGTGGTCAGCGTCGCCTTTAATTCGTTATAGTTTAGTTCGGGCCACATATTTATGGGTAAATATACCGCTAATTAAAAAATTATTAATCCCCTACCTGAGGAAACCCCCGTAAATTGCCTACTAAATTTTAGATTATGATACCAGCAAAAGGATATGCCGCGCAGAGCCCGCAGACGGATCTGGCCCCCTGGAATTTTGAAAGACGGGAGGTGGGCCCGCATGATGTACAGATCGAGATCAGGTATTGTGGCGTCTGCCATTCCGATCTTCACCAGATAAAGAATGATTGGTTCCCCGGGATCTTCCCCATGGTGCCCGGGCATGAGATCGTGGGTACGATCACGAAGGTGGGAGACCATGTAAAGAAGTTCAAGACCGGCGAGCTGGCCGGGGTAGGGTGTATGGTGGATTCCTGCCGGGTATGTGAAAATTGCAAGGAAGGTCTTGAGCAATATTGTCTTGTAGGAAATATCCAGACCTATAACGGGCGGGGAAAGGATGGCGCACCGACCTATGGAGGCTATTCCAATACGATCGTCGTGCATGAGGACTTTGCCTTGCATATTTCCGATAAGCTATCCCTGGCTGCGGTCGCTCCCCTTCTTTGCGCCGGTATTACCACGTATTCTCCTCTCCGGCACTGGAAGGTCGGGAAAGGGCATAAGCTGGGCGTGCTGGGTCTGGGCGGATTGGGGCATATGGCCGTGAAATTCGGAGTAGCTTTTGGCGCGGAAGTGACCGTATTGAGCACCTCTCCTTCCAAAGAGAAGGATGCGAAGAAACTGGGGGCCCATAAGTTTGTAGTGACCTCCGATCCGGAGCAAGTAAAGGGCGTCAAGGGTTATTTTGATTTTATATTGGATACGGTCAGCGCCGAGCACGATATGAATCTTTACCTGTCCATGTTGCGGACAGACGGCACCCATATTTGTGTCGGGGTTCCTTCGGAGCCGATGTCGATCCGTGCCTTTAGCGTTTTGGGCGGAAGGAAGAGTCTTGCCGGGTCGGGGATCGGCGGATTACCGGAGACCCAGGAGATGCTGGATTATTGTGCGGAGCATGGGATCGTTTCGGATATTGAAATGATCGATATAAAGGATATCACGGCTTCGTATGCGCGGATGCTCAAGGGAGATGTGCGTTACCGGTTTGTGATCGATATCAATACGCTGAAATAAAGGGGGCATTGCCCGATAAAGATCTTGCCTCGCTCTTTACGGGCGGGGCATTTTTATGCGCGAAATTATTTTGCCGATAAACCGGGAGAGACCTGTTGCAGCGGGGAAGTCATTTTCTTTAAGATCGTCGGTTTGAAGCTCTTCTCGAAATCGGTACTGATCTGGAGCGTTTTGAGGCGTCGTTCGATATCATCCAGCAGGTGTTTGTCGCCGGTTTTCCGGTCATGGCCGCCGGAACGCAGGGCTTCCTGGTAGAGCTGGATGGCCCGCTCCACCTCGCCGTTATTTTCTGCCAGGAGCGCATCGCTATAGCGGTGGGCGAGGAGGGAGGTCTTGCGGCTACGCAGTAAGACCCATCCGAATATCAGGAGGGATATTCCGGCAACCAGGAAAATGATGGAATTGGTGGATTGCATGTTGCGGAAGGTAACGAAAAAAGGTGGAAAATCGTGCGCCCCGGAAAATATTTCACCGGCGGACTGTTCCAACGGCGGGTATCCGGCTACAAACGCGTTCATCTGGTTTCCCAACGGGGAATCCGTTTGCGGCCGTCCCGGCGGGCCCCGGTTTTAAAAGGCAAGTATGTATCTTTATTTAATATTGATAAATCAGTGAACAACCCCCCGCACCGATGTGCCTGACCCAATTGCGACTTATTTTGCTCCTGTCGGTCCTTTTTCCGGCGGTTGGCGGCTCTCTTATGGCGCAGAACTTCGAGCAAAGTAATTTTATCAGGTATACCCGGCTCGACGGGTTGTCGAACAACTATGTTTCCGGTGTCGCGGAGGATTCTACGGGATATATCTGGGTCGCTACCCATAAGGGGCTCAGCCGGTTCGACGGGAGGAGCTTTTTGTCCATTTATAAGGATTCGACGTTTGCTCCTTCCCCCATACCGGACAATTATATCACTTCCATGATGGGGGAGTCTCCCAATGAGATCATCGGTACGACCCGTGCAGGCGCTTTTTCCTTTGATCCCGTCCATGGGCGGTATAAGCAGTTTATTATTCCCTGTGATTCCTCTATCTTTTTCTGGACGAACCATACCATGGACATCGCAAAGGACCGGCGGGGCAATTATAGCGTCAGCACCAAGACGGGTCTTTATATTTTTGATTCCACGGGCAAACTGGCTTCCCGTTTTGATTATTACCGGTCTTCCGATGTCGGGAAGGTGGAATTGTTGTTTGGCGGCTGGGTCCGTGTCCTTTCGGATGGTACGACGTTCCAGCAAAATATCCGCGTCGGGGAGGGCAGCCTGTATGATCCCCGCAGTAAACGGATCGATACCAATTATGTCACGGCCCGGTCCTATCTGAGAAGGATGATGACCGATACGTCGGGGCAGCGTAAGGAAAGCTGGCCCGGCTGGAATGGGGAGCTGTTTATTGCGAACGCGGATAAGAATAGCATCGATGTGGCCGATCTGCATTTGCCCCAGGGCAGGTCCAATCCCATGCCTTTTTCGATAGGGATGGAACTGAGTTGGTATAGCCGGCTGGATCGTATCAATGATAGTCTGTATACCCTCACCGGCCGTTCCAATGGTTTTTTTGTATTGCATTACAATGCCCGGACAAAGGAACTGACTTGTGACGGGAAGAAGTATTTTACGGGGGTCTTTGTCACGGAGGTGTTTACGGACAGCAAGGGGCGTCTGTGGATCGCCACCGCCGATGGTTTATATAAGGAGAACCAGCGGAATTCCTTTTTCTCGGTCAACGATCTTTCCGGGCAAATGCCTTCTTTATTAAACAATGCGATCCGGACCATTTATATGGATAACCAAACCATCTTCCTGGGATTGAGGAATGAAGGAGGGGTGCTGCTGGTGGATAAGAGGACGGGGAAGATCCTGCGGCAGGTGCAGTTCGCTCCGCAAAAGGCCTATAGCAACACGATCATAAATCTCTTTCCTTATGACAAGGATACTTTATGGGTCGGGACTTCCAGGGGGATCGTCTGGTTTTGCAAGAGCAATTTCCATTATGGTCATCTGGAGGTGCCTCCTGCGCTCGCATGGACGCAAAAGATCAATACCCTGGTCTTTTTTGGGGATTCGAGAGGGGATATATGGATCTCTTTTGGGGATTTGAACAGTGTCATACGGTATCAGCGGTCGACGCGTCGTTTTTTTGACCTGTCGGCGCCTGCGAATCCTTTACTGAAGATCACGTTCGTGTTCAGCATCGCGGAGGATCTGCAGGGCAATATCTGGCTGGCCGGGGATGGGCTTTGCCGGTGGAACCTAAAAAAACAGGACATCGATACCCTGATCCCCTTTCCCAAGGTGAGCCGGTTGCTGCGGAATTATATGTTTATCCTTGACAGGGATGACAAGAATAATCTATGGCTGTCTTCCTATGACAATGAGATCATCCAATTCAACTGTACGACCAAATCCATGGTCCTGCAACAGGCGGAGGATAATCTTATCGATGGGAATACCATCACCTGTTCGCCCATCATCAACAACAATATCTGGATGGGAACAGACAATGGCATTTCCGCCTTCAATATTCATGACCATACCGTAAAGCAGTTCACCTATGCGGATGGGTTGCCTTCCGTGTCGATCACTTCGTCGCGGAAAGAGAGTTTTTATGATGCATCCGGGAATCGCTGTTACCTGGCTGCCCGGTATCAGCTTATTTCCTTTGTGCCGGATGTTTCGTTGTCGCATAAGGAGACGCCGAAGCTTTTTTTCGAGAAGATAAGCGTAAGGGGCTCGACGGTCGTCCCCCAGGGCGAGGACCTGCGGTTGGACTGGCCCGAGAATACCGTAGCGATCAGCTTCAACACGGTTAATTTTACCGACCCCGAAGAGAACCGGTTTGCGTGGCGGATGATCCATGGCGCCGATTCCCTTTGGAACGATCTGAACAACCAGACGGGGATCACGCTGGCCAATCTGACGGGGGGGCTGCATCCCATCCAGATCAAGCTTTATTCCGCCAATAACCACTGGCCGGAGCAGGTGAAGTCCCTGAATATATATATACGACCGCCTTTTTGGAAAACGATCTGGTTCAGCCTGTTGCTGGCCGCCTTTGTCACCGGTATCATCCTGTTTGTTTACAGGGCGCGGATCAATACCGTCCGGAAAAAGGAAAGGGAGAAGGCCCTGGTGCAGCAGGTCATTGCGGAGGAATATAAGAACCGGCTTGAGCTTGAGCAGATCATCAATTACTTCTCTTCTTCTCTCACCGATAAGGTCCATATCGAGGATGTGCTTTCGGATATCACCCATAACCTGATCAGCCGTCTGGGTTATGCCGACTGTATCATTTATCTCTGGAACCCGGACCGGACGAAGATGCTGCAAAAAGCCGCCTATGGTCCCAAGGGCACGGAGGCGGCCGTCGCCCTGCGTCCGTTTGAAGTAGCGCCGGGAGAGGGTCTTGTAGGGTATGTAATGCAGACCGGTGAAGCGGTGCTGGTGCCGGACGCCCGGAAGGACCGGCGTTACCGGGCCGAGGACCTGCCGCGTCTCAGCGAGATCTGCGTGCCCATCATTCATAACGACGAATTGCTGGGGATCATCGATTCGGAGCATCCGCAGGCTAATTATTTCAAAGAAAGGGATATAAAGATACTCACCACCATCGCTACCCTTGTGGGCAACAAGATCAAACAGATCGAGGCCGATCATTCCCTGGAGATCCAGCAAAAGGAAATTGCCTTTATCAACCAGCAGCTGGCGGAGGCGCAGCTCTCTGCCCTGCAGACGCAGATGAATCCTCATTTTATCTTCAACTGTCTCAACAGCATCAAGGGGATGATCCTGAGCGATGAAAGGGAAAAGGCTTCCCGGTACCTGAGCAAGTTTGCCACCATGATCCGGATCACGCTGAACCAGTCAAAGGAAATTTTTACCACTTTATACGAGAACATCGAGCACCTGGAAAATTACCTGGTGATGGAAAAATTGCGTTTTGACGATTCTTTTTGTTTTCGGATCATCGTCGAGGACGATATCGATAAGGAGGAGACGCTCATCCCTACGCTGATGATCCAGCCGCTGGCGGAAAACGCGATCTGGCATGGGCTAATGTACAAGAGCGGGGAAAAGGACCTGACGATCCGGTTCTTCCGGTACCAGGAGACCATCTCCTGTAGCATAGAAGACAATGGCATTGGGATAAACCGTTCGGAACAACTGCGAAAGCTGAGCCGGTCGACGCATCGCCCCGTCGGTCTTAGTAATCTTCGGAACAGGATCAAGATCATGAATGAAAAGTATGACACCGGCTGCACCCTGGAAATAAAGGACCTGCAGGAGCTGGGCAAGGACGAGGAGGGGTCGGGTACCCGTGCCGTTCTGCGGTTTAAGATCATCACGAATAAATTATATATATGAAGGCGATCTTAGTAGATGATGAGCCGGATGGTATCCGAACGTTAAAAAAATTGCTGGAGCTGCATTGTCCCGAGGTTGAGATCGTGGCTACCTGCGCCAATGCGGCCATTGCCGAAAAGAAGCTGGAGGAGACCCGGCCCGATCTTATATTCCTGGATGTCCAGATGCCGGGGAAGAGCGGGTTGGATATGCTGGCGGAGCTGACTGAAAAGAATTTCAAGGTCATCTTTGTCACGGCATATAACGAATATATCCTGCAGGCCCTGCAATTCAGCGCCGTGGATTACCTGATGAAGCCGGTGGATGAGGACCGGCTGATGGAAGCCGTCGATCGCGTTAAAAAGAGATTAAAAGAAGAAAAGGATGCGGGCCAGACGGAGGCCCTGTTGCATAATATCACCAAGGCGGGGTCTCCGCTGGAGATGCGGCTTTGTCTGCCTACGCAGAAAGGGTTTACCATCGTCAAGCTGGAGGAGATCGTCTATTGCGAAGCGCAGAGAAGCTATACCATCTTCCGGCTTGTCAATAATAAGACGATCGTCATATCGAAGCCTTTGTTCGATTATGACAGACTGCTTATAGACACCACCTTTTTACGCATACATAAATCCTTTTTGATCAATCTCCTGCATGTAAAGGAATATATCCGTGGGGAAGGCGGCACCGTTATGATGAGCAACGGTATGGAAATAGAGGTCAGCCGGCGGAAGAAAGAGCTCTTCCTCGCAAAAGTGAAAGAGTATTTTAAATATTGATTGTGGAAAAAATTCCCTCTTCCCGGGAATGAGTTCACATAGTGTCTGTCTTTGTTAGCGGATCTTCCGTGGTGGTCCTGCGGAAGGGACTCCTTTTTCCGGTGGCAGGATTTTTGTAAAAAAAACTCCATCCCCCCTCCGAGAGGAAGACCCGGCCGAGATCACCCTTTATACTAACAAAATGGCCAAGACCTTACTACTATTCTGCGTAAGCTGTTTACTTTATTTATTTTCTTTCTCCCAGGACACCACTACCCATAAACCTGTAAAGGACACTACCGTCAGGAGGGCTCCGCCGCCCGGCATGGAGGCGCCGCCTGCGAGAACGGATGCCGCGCCGTTGAAGGGATTGCCGACCCGCCGGGATTCCCTGCGGCCTGCTTCATCTGCGGATACCACCCCTTCGAAGGTGACGGGTGACAGTGTGCGGGTTTCGGGAACAGTAACGCTTAGCGGCGGCGGGTCTACCGATTTTTCGGCCAGCAGCGTAACGGTCAAGGGCACGACGAAGGTCAGACCTACCGACAGTTCGGGACATTATACGATCTATGTTCCCCGCGGGTCGACATTGGTCTTTACTCATATTGGTTTTTTGACCACCGAGGAGGATGTGAACGGGCGGCCGGATATCGACATCACGCTTACAAGGGATGCGAACACCCTTGAGGTAGTGACGGTCAGCTATGGTAAACTGGCCAAACGGGATCTTACCGCCTCCATCAGTAAAGTGGATGCGGCTGCCGTAAACGACGTCACTGCCGCGGAGTTCGGGCAGAAGCTGCAGGGGAAGGTATCCGGTGTGCAGATCCAGCAGACCAGCGGGGTCCCGGGTAACAATATCGTCTTCCGCATCCGCGGCGCCGCGTCGCTGGCTTCCGGTAACCAGCCGTTGATCGTATTGGACGGGCAGCCGCTGAACAGCGATGCGGCAGGCGGTACCGGGGATATCAACCTGATCGCCCCCGACGAGATCGAATCCTATAGCGTGCTGAAAGATGCGGCTGCGACTTCGCTGTATGGCAGCCGTGCCTCCAACGGGGTCATCCTTATCACCACAAAAACGGCGAAGATCGGCAAATCCTCCGTCAGCGTCAATGCCTATCATGGTCTGCAGACTGTACCGCAGCGGGGCCGGCCCCATCTGATGAACGCCACCCAATTTGCGACTTTTATGAACGGGTTCTATGCGGACAAGATCAAGTATGAAGGCTGGGTCAACCCGGCCACCGGCACGGCTACCATTCCTTCCGATTACAGCAATCCCGGCGCCTATGGCAAAGGCACGGACTGGTACAATGCCCTGATCCATACGGCGCCGATCGACAATTATACCGTCAACTATTCCGTCGGCACCAATAAGGTGTCTTCCAGCACCACCCTGAATTTTTTCAACCAGGATGGCGTATTGTATAATACCGGTACCCGGCGGTATGCCTTCCGGACCAATACCGAATATCGTCCCGTCGAGCGGCTCAAGCTTGGTCTTAACCTGGCGCCGGCTTATCAGACCGATCACAATACCCGCGGGGGAACCCTTGCCCTGAATGGCAACCGGCAGGTCGTCAGCGGCGGGGACCTGAGCTCCCCCCTGATCTCGCCTTATAAGAGTCCCGGGGTATACAATCTTTCCACGGCTTCCTTCGGGATGTATGCGCTGCCCAATTATCTTCAGCAGGAAAAGCTGATGGATAATGACCAAACGAACTTTTCCTTTCTGGGCAATGCCTATATCGATCTGGAGATCATTCACGGGCTCCATGTAAAATCATCCATCAACGGCGACATCCTCAACCAGGATTACAATGCCTATTACGGAACGCAGTTTGGGGAGTTTGGCGTCGTTCCTCCCCGGTCTCCTTCTTCCTCGCAGGCGCAAAACAATTCGAACAACACCTATAGCTGGACGAATGAGAACCTGGTTACCTACAATAAGGTGCTGGGCAATCATTCGTTGGACGTCCTTGCAGGATATACTACCCAGAAATCATACGAAAGTCTCCGGTCCATCACCGGTACAGGTTTTGCGACCGATCTGACGCCCTGGATCGGTGCTGCCAACAATACGTCGGGCTCTTCGAACAGCACTTCCTGGACCATCGCCTCCGCGCTGGCGAGGATCAACTATGATTTTAAGAAGCGGTATTATGTTTCCGCCACCATCCGTAACGACGGCAGTTCCCGGTTTGGATCGAACAAAAAATATGGAACTTTTCCCTCCGTGTCCGTAGCCTGGGTGGCCAGTGATGAAAAGTTCTTTCCCAAATGGGACCTGCTCAACTTCTTTAAGGTAAGGGGCAGCTATGGAAAGACCGGCAACTTCAATATCGGTAACTATACGCAGACATCGCTGCTGAGCCCTGCCAACTATGGTAACACCACCCTGGGGGAAGGTATTACCGTGCTTGGTAATCCCGATCTTACCTGGGAGACCAGCAAACAGTTCGATGTAGGGGGGGATCTCACCATTCTCCACGGCCGGGTCAACATCAGCTATGATTATTACAATACCTGGAATGAAGGCATGCTGTCCCCGCTACCGCTGCCGAGCACCTCGGGTTATGAATCCATCGAATACAACGAAGGGTCCTTTCATATCTGGGGGCAGGATATCCAGGTCAGCACGACGAATATCAAGGGGCCCTTTACCTGGAATACGGACTTCAATATCTCCTTTAACGATAACCGGGTCGTGACCCTGGTCAACAATACGCCCATCGGCGGCACCAATATGTATAGCGACTATAACCGCACACAGGTCGGGCACCGGATCGGCGAGCTCTATGGGTATGTGTTCCAGGGCGTCTATATGAACCAATCGGATTATGACAAATATCCCAAGTATTCGACCTCCGTCGTCGGTTCCGCCCGGATGAAGGACGTCAACGGGGATGATACCATCGACATCAAGGACCGCACCTTTCTTGGCCGTACCAATCCCAAGTTTATCTATGGCATGACCAACACTTTTACCTGGAAGAATTTTGACCTGGGGATCATCATTGCCGGCCAGGTGGGGAACAAGATCATGAATACCAATTTGCAGAACCTGCATAATTTGGATGGCGTTTTTAATGTCACGACGGACATGCAAAACCGCTGGCGCAGCGAGCAGGATCCCGGTAACGGAAAAGTGCCCAGCACCCGTTCGGGGGCGACGGAGCTGTATCGTCTTGTCAACAGCACCTGGGTCTTTAGCGGGGACTACCTGGCGGTAAAGAACATTGCGCTGGGCTATACTTTTAATAAGAAGCTGCTCCATGCCATCCGGGATCTGCGGGTCTATGCCAGCGTCCAGAATGCCTTTATGTTTACCAAATACCCGGGCCAGAATCCCGAGGTCAACGATACAAAAGACAATCAGACCCAGGCGGGGCTGGACAATGGGTCTTACCCGATCCCGCGGGTATTTATGTTGGGAGCGAATGTGAATTTTTAACTACTAATGACTAATGCGATTACTATGAAGCATATTATCGTTTTTGCCGGCGTCGGTCTTTTCCTGGCGGGTCTTGTCTCCTGCAGTAAGAAATTTGTCACGCTGTACCCGGAGGGACAACTTAGTGAGGGCGTTTTTTATAAGTCCAATTCCGACTTTCAGCAGGCCGTGACGGGGGCCTATGTCCCCCTCCGTACGGCGGCCAATGTGGCTTTTTACCTGGAAGAAATGCGTGCCGACAATACCTTTTTCGATTACAATGCAAAGGACAGGGGGGGTAGCGGCAATGAAAGTGTTGCGGAGTTCCTGGATGACGCTACCAACAGCAATACGCAGGCGGTCTGGGAAGCCGATTTTCAGGGGATCCAGCAGACCGATGTCATCCTCGATAAATTACAGCAGAGCACGCCGGCCGATATGTCGGATTCGTCGAAGAACCAGGTCATCGGTCAGGCAGAGGCGTTGCGGGCGCATTATTATTTTGAGCTGGTCCGTCTTTTTGGACCGGTCCCTTTGTATGTGCATGCGGTGACCAACGCGCAAAATGCCGTCGTGAACCGTTCGCCCGTCGATACCGTATATGATCAGATCATTGCCGACTTTACCGATGCGATGAACAGGCTGTCGCCGCCGAAGTTCCCGCAGAATGGTTTTATCACCAGGGGGATGGTGGCTACCGAACTGGGGTTGGTCTATCTCACGCTCAAACAATATGACAAGGCGACTCCTTTGTTCCAGGCGGTCACCCAGATGGGATATGCGTTGCTTCCCAATTATGCGGATGTATTCCGGACGGCCAATAAGAACAGTACCGAATCCATCTTTGAGATCCAGTATGTGGCCGGGAATGTTACGACCAATAATCCCGGAACGACCAATAACCAGAGTAGTCAGTTTGTGTATGATTTTATCCCCAACATGGTCAGTACCCAGGTGGTGCTGGGGGTGGATTATAACAATACGGCCGGCAGCTGGAATGTGCCTACCCAGGATCTTGTCAATGCCTATGAGCCGGGGGATGCCCGTCTGGATGCCAGCATTGGGGTGATCAAGGGGCATCTGAATGACCAGACCGACTTCCTTCCGGATAGCGTCGTCAGTATCCTGAACAACAGGGATACGACGGGGAAGGGGATGGGGTATACGACTTCGCCGGCTCATCGGTTTATCAAAAAGCAATACAATGCTCCGTATACCGGTGTCACCCAGGAGTACAATACGGGTGATGACTGGTATGTCTATCGTTATTCCGATGTATTGCTGATGCTGGCGGAGTCCTTGAATGAACAGGGACAGCCGGGCGGCGCATTGCCCTATCTGAACCAGGTTCGCCAGCGGGCCGGTCTGTTGCCGGTTACGGGATCGGATCAGGGAACGCTGCGAACGGCAATTGCAAATGAGCGTAGGGTGGAGCTGGCCTTTGAGAACCATCGCTGGTTTGATCTTGTCCGTACCGGGCAGGCAGTTGCCGTGCTTAGCGCCTATGGGATACGGCAGAAGGCGGCTTTTCCTTTTCTTTTGCCCAATTCTTATAGTGTGGTGCCGACGAAGCTGATCTATGGGATCCCTTCGCGGGATGTGATGATCAATCCCGGGCTTGGGCAGAATCCGGGGTATTGACCGATGTGACGCGAAAGCCCCCTTGATTTGTCGTTTTCATATATCTTTCGTTTTGGCAGGCCGCCGTACATTTACATCATCGGAACAAAACGAAATTATTTACATTAAATTCTAAAAGAATGTCAACGACAAACTTATCGCCGATCACTGTAGAAAGTACCGTAAAGGCGCCCGCGGAAAAAGTATGGAAATACTGGATCACTCCTGAAGATATAACACAATGGGCCGCTGCGTCGGATGACTGGCATACGACCCGTGCGGAGAATGACGTGCGCGTGGGCGGCAAATTCCTTTCCCGGATGGAAGCAAAGGACGGCAGCTTTGGTTTTGATTTTGGCGGCCTATATGACGAGGTAGATGTCAATAAGCTTCTTGCCTATACCCTGGAGGATGGCAGGAAAGTAACGATCCACTTTACAGGGAAGGGTAATGAAACAAAAGTGGTGCAGACGTTTGACCCGGAGGCTACCAATCCCATCGAGATGCAGAAAGGCGGATGGCAGGCTATTCTTGACAACTTTAAAAAATATGCCGAGAGGGAGTGAGTTTAGGGGGCTTTAATATATATTTTTTTAATATGATAGTAATAAAATGCATTTAATCCATTCTATCTCCGCATAATATGAAGGATTTCTGCGTTTATTAAATCGAATCCAATATCTATTGCCCCTTACAACCCAGTCATATATGAATTTGGTTTTTAAGCCCGGATTGGTGATACATCGTAAAATAACCTGGCTTTTATTATTTTCCATCATTACGCTGGCGATAGCGAGCGGGTTGCTCTTTAGCGAGGCCAGTAAGATCGACAGTACCAATTACCGGATCTATCGAACCTACGAGATCGTTGACGCTATCCAGCAGATGATAATAGATCTGCCGGAATCGGACCCAGGCCGGTCGCTTAATCTTCTGCAAAAGCTTACACTTGAAAATAAGGACCAGGCGGAGCATCTTGCGACGCTGCAACAATATCTTCTGCAACGAAGCTCCTTAAAGGACGGCCGGTCGGACGGTATGATCCGATCCCTGCTTGATAGCATGTTAAGGGAAGAGAAGGAACTGCTGGCCATCCGGAGGGGTATGAATGAGAATGCCTACCGGAATGCCGCCTATGGTCTGATCATCGCCCGGGTATTGGGTTTTCTTTTTATCGTCATCCTTTTGATGCAGCTTAACAGGGATATTTCCATACGCAAGACGGTACAGGAGAAACTGGTAAGGGCCATCCTGGAGGCACAGGAGGCGCGGCAGATGCAGGAGCAGTTCCTGGCGAACATGAGTCACGAGATAAGGACGCCGATGAACGGTATCAAGGGTATGACCGATCTGCTGCTGGACACTTCGCTTACGGACAAACAGCATGAGCTGACCGGCATCATAAAAAGCTCTGTCAACAATCTCCTGGTCATCATCAATGATATCCTTGATTTCTCCAAGATAAAGGCGGGCAAGCTGGATATGGAGCAAATCGATTTCAGCGTAAAGGATGTGTTGAAGGGTACGTCCATTCTTTTTGATCACCGGCTGAAAAAGAAAGGGCTTTTGTTACAGGTGAAGGTAGACCCTGATATCCCGGACCGGCTTTCGGGTGATCCGCATCGTCTTAACCAGGTATTGACCAATCTGCTGGGGAATGCCATCAAGTTCACCCATCAGGGGCAGATCTCCATCCACGTGCGTCTGCAGCAGCGGCTGGACGACCAGGTGATCGTGGCATTCAGCATCTCTGACACGGGTATCGGTATTCCCGAAGAAAGTCTTCCTCATATCTTTGACAAGTTCTCCCAGGCGGCCCAGGATATTTCCCGGCGGTATGGGGGAACCGGTCTGGGTCTTACCATCTGTAAGCAATTGCTGCATTTGCAGGGAGGGGATATAACGGCGACCAGCACGCCGGGGAAAGGATCGGTGTTTACTTTCCATTTGCCGTATGGGTATGGTAACAAGGCGGAGCCCGAACGACCGGTTGCCGGGATCATCCATGATTACAGCAATCTGCTGGCAGGCAAGCGTTTCCTTGTGGCGGAGGATAATGAGATCAACCAGAAGCTGATCGACTATGTCCTGAAAAAGGCCGGTGGCGCCGTAGAGATGGTCAGCAATGGCGCCGAGGCCATACAATATCTGCAGAATGACCGGACTTTCGACCTTATCATCATGGACCTGCAGATGCCGGAGATGGATGGTTATGCCGCCACGCAGTATATCCGGAACGATCTGCAGATGCAGACCCCCATCATTGCCATGACGGCTACTGCCATGAAAGGGGAGCAATTGCAATGCCTGGAATCGGGGATGAATGAATATATGACCAAGCCATTTGACTTTGCCGATCTGTATAAAAGGATCGGTGGTCTGTTAAACTTCGCCTAGTGATCCCGGATGATCATTTTTTGGCCCTGATCCCGGGCGCACAATCCATTGCTTGCATCGGGACGGGCGAACGGTCGAGATGCAGCGACCTTAGCGGCATTGTTTCGGGCCTTTCCTCTCCCTCCTTTATATGAAGGAACTGACGGGTGAAGAGATCTTTAAAGGATTGGACCTTCCCGGAACCGGGCCATTTTATCACGAGTTCATCGATCTGTGCAGCCTTGCCGATGCCGATCTCTTTCCTCAGCGGAGAAGCGCCAAAGCTGCCGCCCGAATTGACGTCGCTATAGACCGTCCGTGATACCCCCTCTTCCGTGAAATGGACCTCGATACGGGCCCCGATGGCCGATCGATTCGCCTTGACCCCTTCCAGCTGCAGGCTGATCCAGTTATTGTCGTTCTGCCCCGGGTTCACAAAGAAGGAATTAAAATAGCCGTCTCCCCTGACGGCCCCACCTGTTTCGACAAAGATATCCTGGTTTCCGTCGTTGCCTGCATCCGCGAAGGCTACGCCATGTCCTTTTTGCAGATTGCCGACGCGCGCCGATCGGGTAACATCGATAAACTGCCGGCCATTGATGTTTTTGAACAGCCTGTTGGGGATCAGTGAACGGAAGTCGGTATTCCCGGTCCCCAGGTACATGTCCAGCCACCCATCGTTGTCGATATCCCCGAAATTGGCGCCCATGGAAAAGAGAGGTCTGTCCAGTCCCATCTCTTTCGAAACATCGGTGAAGCTGCCATCCCGGTTATTATGGTACAGATACATGCGGCTAACGTTGCCCAGGGGCAGGTGAAGGGCCTCTGCCGCCGCTTCCGTCGCCAGGGAGCCGGTCAGACGATACCCGCATACAAAGATATCCGGCCAGCCGTCGTTGTCATAGTCCCAGAACCAGGTGGGAAAGGTATAGGTAGTGTCCCTGTCCAATCCCGCCTCGTGGGTGGCCTCTTCAAACTGTGGTATATTGCCCGGGACGCCTTTGTTTTTTAATAATGCTTTCCGGCCATCCAGCATCGACACGAAAAGGTCCTGCCAGCCGTCGTTGTTATAATCGGCCGCCACTACTCCTTTTATAAAACCTGTTATGGAGCAGCCCGCCTGGCTGCTGACATCGGTGAAGCTTCCATCCTTATCATTGATGAATAATTCCGAAGGATGGGGATGGGTCGGGTCGGTGGTTTCGTTGCCGATAAAAAGGTCCAGCCAGCCATCGTTGTTGAAATCCCTCCAGACGGCTGTCTGTGTGGGATGCAGGGACAGGAGGCCGGCTTGGATCGTGACATCCGTGAAGGTGCCGTCCCCGTTGTTGCGTAGAAGCGTACTGGGCTGTCGGCCGAGTTCCTGCAGCCAGGCGCCTCTTAATACGAGGATGTCGGTAAAGCCGTCATTGTTATAATCTGCCTGAAGGATGTTCAGTCCTCCTTTGATACCGGCCAGTCCGGATGGTATGCTGCGATCGGTGAAAGTGCCATCCCCGTTGTTCTTATAGTAATGCATACCTTCTTCCAGGTCCCAGCAGGAGGTGACGATGTCGAGATAGCCGTCGTTGTCAAAATCGTCGATGATGACGCCGCCGCTCATATTCCGGTTGCCGTTCAGCTTTAGTTCGCCGGCCATGTCGCGAAAGGGTTTTATTTTGACGGATGCCGTGTCGGCGTCCAGTCCCTTGATCAGCCAGGCGGCGGGTACTTTCGTGGGATATTCGCCCAGGGTCATATAGGCGATGTTCAGCAACCATCTCAATTCAAGATTGTCGTGGTCCTGCCGGAGCAGCTGCTGGTAGAGGCCGATGCTTTTCAGGGAGGCGGAGGGATCGGTATAAAGCCCGCTGCCGCGGAGGGGGAAGATACAGGATCCCATGGTGTGACCGGAGATACAGTTGTTACGTTCGCCTAAGCGGAGCCAGGCCAGGGCCAGGTAATTCCGGGCTTCGAGGGCGAGTTTGTCGCCGGGGAAGGCGCTGGTCCGATCGGCTACCTGTTGAAGAACGTCGATGGCCTGTTTTTCCTCTCCGAGATTTAACAGCGCAAATCCTTTGACGAATCCGGAGATCAGGATCGTTCGTTCGGGGTTGGCAGGGTTGGTGAGCATGGAGTCTGCGAAGGCGAGCTCGGCTTCCGGGCAATAGGGATTGTTCTTGTCGTAAGCCGGTTTTAGTCCTTCCTGGTAAAGCCGTTGTAAGGTGGCGGCGTCAGCGGCTGAGGTCTGGCGGTCCTTATACTTGCAGCCTTCCTGCATAAAAAGGAACAGGCAGGCGAGAAGGATCGGTCTTTGTAAGACCGCCATGTTAGTATGAATGATCTTTGCCATGAACGAATCGGATAAGTGATTTTATCGTTCATAGGTTTGGCAACCTTTTAAAACTAACGCAAATCCTTAAATGGGGATATTAAAATTCCATTAACCGCATTAAAATCGGTTAACGGGACATTTTAACGGTTGAATTTCGGGAGATCATTATACGCCGCCGCGACCACCTCTTCTGAAGCCGCCGCCGCCACCACCACCGCCACCATTACCGCCACCGCCGCGGTTCCTGCCCGGGAATACGCCCGGCATCCCTCTTTTCTTTGGTCCGGTGAAATTATTCAGGTTATAGGTGAACGTGAGCATCACATAGCGGGTGAGGGTAGTTGTCCGGCTGTCGGAGACCTGGTTCAGCGATACTGTTTTGCTCACCGAGGTATTCTGGTTCAGCAGATCGAAGACGCTCAATCGTAGTTCCCCGTTCTTCTTTTTGAACAGCTCTTTTGCGATGCTGGGGCTTAGCAGGGGTACGCTCTCGTTGAAACCGGCTGTGTGGGTATCGCCGTAGGTATAGGTGAAGGTAGTGGCGATCAGCCATCCTGAGTTTGTATAGGCGGTCAGCTCTCCGTCGAAGACCTCCGTGAAATAATCCAGGTTCTGGTTGGAGTGCAGCGAGTTCCGGGCGATGTTATACGTGCTGGCGGAACTGAAGTTCATATCGAAGTTCTTCTTGATATTCGTCGTCCAGGAGACGGTCTCCCCGAGGGTAGTGTTGCGGGTATAATCGTGCAGCAGCAGGGGCGAGGTGGCGGATCCTACCAGTGTCTGGCTTTGCGCATAATTGATATTGCTGATAAAATTCAGGTTGGACTTTGGTTTCTTCAGGGCGAAGCCATAGTTAAAATAACCGCCTACGTTATAGGTGCCGTTGAGGTTTACGTACTGGGTGGTCTGCCCGCCTTTTGCATTGGGCGTCAGTGCGCTCTGGATATCATTGACCGTGGTGCTGGCATTGATCGTGGCGAAGATGACGTTCTGTGTTCCGGGGTTGAAGGAGGAATACAGGATCCGGACGCTGTGGGTGAATTGCGGTTTTAATCCGGGGTTACCCGTTACGTAGTTGATATTATCGTTGGTGGTGGTCAGTGGCTGCAGCTGGGAGGGGGAGGGGGTGCCCGTCCTTCCGGTATAGTAGAACCGGAGGCGTTGTGTTCTTGTAAAGGAATACTGGAAATTAGCCGTGGGTGTCAGGTGGACGTATCCGTGTACCACGGAGATACCTTTTGTCGTATTCAGGCTGTTGAAGTCGGTGTATTGTACGCCGGAGCCGATATTGAGGTTGAATTTTGCGTGCTGGAGCCGGTAGTTTAGCGAGATCCGGTTGGAGGTGCTTAGAAAACGATAGGAGTTACTAAACAGGCTATCGAAATGTGAGAAGCCTTTTGTGGGATCGGTGTAGTCATAGGTGTTATTGATCGTGGTGCTTTTGTTATAGGAATAATTATAATTCAGCTCGATGATCTGGTTCTTGCCGACGGGTTCCGTGTAGGAGAGGGTCGGGCTGATGGTGGCGGAATGCAGGGAGTCGGCATATCGCTGGTTGAGGATCTGGGTGCTGTCGAGCAGGTAGAAGTGGTTGACGGAGTAGCTATAGCCGTATCCGTGATTGTTATTTAGCGTTCCGTTTATGTCGACGGAAAATGTGCGGTAGGGTTTTTTAAATTTATGGCGGAAGGTAAAGTTCGATCCATTGATGTTAAAGCCGCTCTGATAGCTGGAGGTCTTTCCGTTGGCGGTGCTGACGGAGTCGTTGTTCTGGTCCATGGTGGAGGCGATGGATGCCGCGTTGGGCCGGGAGGTTTGCCAGGTAAAGTTTGGACGGAAGACAAAGGAGTTGTTGCTGTCTATTTTTTGTTCGAGGTTGAAATAGGCGCGTTGGTTCTGGGTGCGGGCATAGCTCCGGGAGTTCCGGGCGGTGGTATTGGAGGTGTCTTCGTTGTCGCTGAAATATTTGGTGGTGAGGCTATTCCTGTCGAGGGTGACATGTCCGAAATTATAAAAATAGCTGCCGGATACTTCGGCCTTCGGGCCCCAGTTGTCCCGGTAGTTGATACCGCTGGCCCATACCGTCGTGATGCCGGGGCTGCTTTGGTTGGTAGCGACGCCGGGGCCGCCACCGCCGCCGCGCCGGCTTCCGGAGCTGCCCAGGATATCCTGGGCGGTAAAGTTTTGTTTGTTTATATCATTGGCCTGGCCTACGGCTGAGATCTGCTGATCGTTATTGAAGCGATGTAAATTGAAGCTTTCGTCATAGTTCTGGTTTGATCCTGCTCCGGCGACGGCCCTGCCGAAATAGCCTTGTTTGCGGTCTCGTTTTGTGACGATATTGAGCGTTTTTACGCGGTTGCCGTCATCGAACCCCGTGAATTTGCTTTGGTCGTCGAGGTCATCGAAGATCTGGTATTTCTCGACGATGTCCGGGGGGAAGTTGCGGGTGGCGAGTTTGGGGTCGTCGTTAAAAAAGCGTTTGCCATTCACCAGCACCCGGGTAACCTTTTCTCCCTGTGCGATGATATTGCCGCTGGCGTCCACCTGTACTCCCGGGAGTTTCTTCAATTGGTCTTCCACCAGCGCGTTGGGTTTTGTGGCAAACATCTCCGCGTTGTATTCCACCGTATCCTTTTTTATCGACATGGGCGGGCGCTGAACGACCACTTCCTGCAGGACATCGGTTATCTTGTGCATATAGATCGTGCCGAAATCGATGTTACTGTTTGTGGCAGTGATCGTGAATTTCCGGCTGATATGCTGTAAACCTTCGAAGGTGATGAGAATGCGATAGTTGCCGGGATTCAGGTTCCGGATGATAAAGGCCCCGTGTTTGTCCGTGATCGCAAATTCCGCATTGGAAGAATCGGAGTCGGGTGTGACGCCGACGGTGGCTTCGCTAAGCGATTGCTTGTCGGCCGTATCCACGATCATACCTTTTACCGTTCCTTTGATCTTACCCTGGGAAAAGGCAGGGAGGATGAAAAACAGGGACAGGAAGGGGATAAGGAGGAAGCATTTTTTCATGCCACTAAATTATTGATTTTGCTCAAGTGCCCCGGCCGATCTAGGTGAAAAGGCGTTGCAAACCGGCGGATTTGAACAAGGCGTTGAATTCGCCATAGGGCTTGGCCCCTGAGAGTTGGGTGAAGGCGCCTTTTTGGTGGATCTCTGTGGCTGCGCCGAAGAATGCCCCATAGGCGGCCCTTGCGAGTGCGGAACCCAGGCTTACTCTTTTTACTCCGAGGCTGCCCAGCTCTTCCAATGAAAAGCCGATGCTGCCGAGTCCGATGACGACGTTCACCGGCCGGGGTGCGACAGCCCTGACGACTGCGTCGATCTCTTCTTTTGTTTTTAGTCCGGGGGCAAACAGCACATCGGCGCCGGCATCGGCAAAGGCTTCGAGTCGCCGGATAGTATCTTTCAGATCGGGGCGGCCATAGATGAGGTTCTCGGCTCTTGCCGTCAGGGTAAAGGGAAAGGGAAGTGTGCGGGCTGCCTGTACTGCGGCGCGGACGCGTTGTACCGAGAGATCGAAATCGTAGATAGGATCTTCGGGGCGTCCGGTGGCATCTTCGATCGAGCCGCCGGCGAGACCCGTTGCGGCTGCTAACAGGATCGTCTCTGCGCAGGCGGAGGGGTCGTCGCCATAACCGTTCTCCAGGTCAGCCGATACCGGGAGGGGCGTGGCGTCGATGATGACGCGTGCGTTGGAGAGCGTTTCCTCGCGGGTGAGCGCGCCCTGTCCGTCCGGTTTGCCGAGGGAGAACGCCAATCCTGCGCTGGTGGTAGCGAGCGCCTCAAAGCCAAGGGCGGCCAGCATCCTGGCGGAGCCGGCATCCCAGGGGTTAGGGATAACGAAGATACCGCTGCGTTCGTGCAGCGCCTTTAATGCGGCTGCCCGGCGCTGTTGTAACTGATCGCGTTCTGTTGGCATACCTGTCTGAAATATAAAATCCGCCGGCAGCGGAGACTGCTCGGCGGATCTTGTTATAAATATTATTCAGCCGCGACCGCCGGGACAGCCGGGACAGATTTTAGCGTTAACTGGGCCGACCTTGTCATCTTGATGATGATATTATTGTCGCTCATGAAGTTCCTGACGATGGAGTCCTGGTTCAGGACTGCAAAAAGGTCTTTGCCGATGGCTGTGCTTCCTATGGTGTTTTCATTTTTACCCTTATTGATCTCCAGGTTAAATGAGTAGTTGGCATTCTTCCTGTTATCGATGATCTGCAATTCCAGTTTGCCGACGGAGACCTGCTGTTCTTCCACAATGGATTTCTTTAGCAGGATCCGGATAACGGGTAAATACTTTGTCCATAGAGCCAAAAACCTTCCTTCGTTCATATTTACTATTTTAAGTTTTTATTACCTTCCGGCGCCGGGTCCGGGGGAACACGCCGCCTGTAAATGTACCGCTTGCCGGGGCATTTACAATCATTGATATTTTGCTCCTATTTAAAGTGTTGATATTCATTTTATTGTATTATAAACGACCTATCATGAACGCAGGAATGTGCCGTGTGGCCCTTTTTATCTTTGTGGTCCTTTTCGCCCTTTGTTCGATTGCCGGTCCCCGAAGGAAGGGGGGACCCGTGATAAGATCTTTATTTCGTATGATGACGAACGATCCGTAAGGGATAAATGCCGGTATGCCCGAAAGCATCGCCTGGCGGGTGTTATGTTCTGGGAATATTCCAATGATCAGAAGGGATATCTGTTACGGGTGATCCATGATCAGTTTTGAGCGCCGGTGTTTGGCAGGACCAGGGAGGAATGCAGCCGGTGCAGTGCTTTTGCGGGGTCGTCACAGAATCCCGGGTGTACCTTTGATGTCTGTACGATGGTGCTGCGCGAGGCTGTCAGCCAGCGAAAGCGGGAGGCGATATCCAGCCGGCCGATCGGTCCGCCTTCGGCTTCCCCCAGTGCAATTTGCCGGAAGGCGCGGAGATGTTCTTCGAGTTCGGCGAGGTCCAGGGAAGGGGAGAATGCCGACAATCGTTGTTTGTCCAGCGTGAACATGACCTGCAGGAATTTTGGCCGCGGGCAATAGAGGATAACGCCGACATTTAGGAATTCCTCCCGTTCGACCCTGGGCACCACGCGGATGACGGCGTATTCAAATAAGTGATTCTCTTGCATGCTGCGCTTCTTTTACAAAAATTTCCGATGCGGCTAACCGCGTGGTCAAAAATTGCCAGTATATCTGCCGGCGGTCGGATGGCGAGGCGGTCGTGGAGCCACCTGTCAGCCATTCGTCCGGGATGAGGTCGACGATGGACCGGATGCGTTGGGGGGTAAGGATCTTCCGGAATGCCTTGTCGACCTCGTCGAGTTCGGAAGCCCGGGACAGCAGGACATGGTCTTTGACCTGGATGAAGGGTTTCAGGGCTTGTTGTTGCAAAGATGCCACGGGCATCGCGGCCGAAGGCCAATCATTAGACGTTTTGCCGGATGCGTTACTTTCCTGTGAACGCATTTCGGCAAAATAGTTGTCCCAGGAATGGTGGAAATATAACGCTGCGCCATGATCGATCAGCCACAGTTCCTTATTCCATACCAGCATATTCGTGTTACGGGCCGTCCGGTCTACATTGGTGAGCAGGCAGTCCAGCCAGACGATCCGGGAGGCCGGGAGCGGTTGGACCGTAGTGACCGTGGGGTCGTAGGTGATGGCGCCGGAAAGATAATGAAGTCCGAGGTTCAGTCCTACGCTGGCCTTTAGCAGATCCTGGATCTCTTCATCCGGTTCTGTCCGGCCGAAGGCGCTGTCGAGCTGTGCAAAAACGATCTCCGGCACTTTTAGTCCCAGGGTCCGGGCAATTTCTCCGCCGATCAGTTCGGCTACCAGCGCCTTTACTCCCTGTCCCGCACCGCGGAATTTCAGCACGTATAAAAATCCGTCGTCTGCTTCGGCGATGGCGGGCAGGGAACCGCCTTCGCGCAGCGGGGTGACATAGCGCGTCACGTTCACGGTTCTTAGTGGTCCCTGATTATCATTCATAAAAGCTTGTAAGGTATTATATTTGTCTCAATCTCAGCATATGGATGTATTAAAAGTGGTAGATGCAGGCCGGAAGGAGGGGGGAGGATATATATTACGGGGGATCAGTTTTACGCAGGCGCCGCTTCAGAAGATTGCCATAGCCGGTGCGACCGGCTCGGGAAAAACGACCCTGCTTAGGATCATTGCGGGATTGACACAGCCCGATGCGGGGGAAGCGTGGTTTGAGAATAAAAGAGTGACGGGTCCCAGCGAGCAGCTAATACCGGGGTTTCCGGGTATCGCCTATCTTTCCCAGCATTTTGAATTGAGGAATAATTACCGGGTGGAGGAGGTGTTGCAGCATGCCAATACCCATCTGACCGATCGCGCTGCGGAAGAGCTGTATGCGGTCTGCCGGATCGATCATCTTTTACGGCGGAAGACCGACCAGCTTTCGGGCGGTGAGCGTCAGCGGATCGCGCTGGCCCGGTTGCTGACGGGCTCTCCCCGGCTTTTATTGCTTGACGAGCCCTACTCCAACCTGGACCCTCATCATAAGAATATTTTGAAGACCGTCGTCGCGGAGATCGGTGAGAAATTAAAGATCACCTGTATCCTTGTGTCCCATGATCCGCTGGATACGTTGTCCTGGGCGGATGAGATCCTGGTGCTGGAGAAGGGGCAGCTGGTGCAGAAAGATGCGCCGCCGGTCCTCTATCGCCGACCGGTAAATGAATATGTAGCGGGGTTGTTTGGCAGCTATACCGTGCTCACCCCGCAACAGGCCGGCGTCCTTGGGGTGTCGCCGGGTATTTTCCGGCCGGAATGGTTCAGGATACGGAGAGTGAGCGGGGAGCGGGTGCGGGAGGAAGGTCAGGAGAAGAAAGGAGGAGTCCGGGGAGAGGTCATGCGGGTAAATTTTGGCGGGCGGTTTGATGAAGTGGCGGTAGGGCTTGCCGGGTCCGGGGTCATCGTCAGCGTATCGCCGGGTCGGTATGCAAAGGGTGATGAAGTTTATATTTCTATCGATCATGACAACTATCCTATATAACACACGCTCCTGTTTTATTGCGGTTTGCCTGTTATTGGCGGGCGGTTTTCGTATTTGTGCACAGCGGCCTGTTCCTGTATTTCATGTGATCGCCTTTTATACCGCGAAGAACGACAAGGCGCACATCAGCTTTGTACACGAGGCCAACCGGTGGTTCCCGGAGATGGGGAAAAAATATCATTTCACTTATGATTCGACTTCGGACTGGGACAATCTGAATGCCGGTTTTCTTACCGGGTTCCAGGTCGTTCTTTTTTTGGATACCCGTCCCGACCGGCCCGATCAGCGGGCGGCCTTTCAGAAGTATATGGAGAATGGCGGCGGATGGATGGGGTTTCATTTTTCGGCTTTTGCGCTGACCCCCTCGACGTATCCGCAGAACTGGGATTGGTATCACAATGAATTTTTGGGTTCGGGTTCCTATGTCAGCAATACCTGGAGACCCGTCCCTGCCATTTTACGGGTGGAGGACCGCAGTACGCCTGCAACGAAGGACTTGCCGGTCACTTTCCGTTCGTCTGCCAATGAGTGGTACCGGTGGTCGAATGATCTGCGGGCCAACCCGGATATACGGATCCTGGCATCGATCGATCCTGCCAGCTTCCCGTTGGGGACCGGTCCAAAACCCAGCGAGATATGGCATAGTGGTTATTACCCGGTCGTATGGTCGAATAAAAAATATCATATGATCTATTTTAATATGGGGCATAATGATATCGATTATGAGCATAAGACCGATGCTACGCTTTCTTCAACCTTCGACAGTGAGGTGCAGAACAGGATGATCATCGATGGACTTCTTTGGTTGGGGCGAGGGGGGAAGTAATAAATTATTACCTTCACCCATCTAAAATCATATACAGACATGAGACATTTAATCGGATCCCTGTTCCTGGGGGTTTTATTGCTTAGCCAGCTCCCATCCGGGGCCCAGTCCGCCAATCCTCCCGCTGCCACGGGAAACGGATCATCTACTTTTGATCAGCATGCCGCTTTTGCGCCTTTTTTTTATCCTGCTTATGGGGACGATCTTCGCGCTGCCAGCGGGGCGCCGGGACCAAAATACTGGCAGAACAGGGCCGACTACAAGATCGATGCCCGTTTGGATGAAGTAAATCAGTCCCTTTCGGGTTCTGTGGTCATCACCTATAAGAACAACAGTCCGCAGGACCTTCCTTTTGTGTGGTTGCAGGTGGATCAAAATATATACAGTCTTCAATCCCGCGGCAATGCGGTGACGGAAATTTCCGGTGGCCGGTGGGCCAACCGGGGCACTTTTGACGGAGGCTATGAGCTGAAGTCCGTGGAATTGATCGATCCTGCTACGGGCAAGGCTACTTCTGCCAAATACCTTGTATCCGATACCCGTATGCAGGTCAAGCTGCCGTCCGATCTGAAAGCAGGCGGTACGTTGAAGCTGCGCGTCGTCTATTCTTTCAAGATCCCCGAGTATGGCACCGACCGTATGGGCCGGCTGAATACAAAGAATGGCTGGATCTATGAGATAGCCCAGTGGTATCCGCGTATGTGCGTCTTTGATAATGTCTATGGATGGAATACCCTGCCTTACCTGGGACAGGGGGAGTTCTACCTGGATTATGGAAATATCGAATATAATGTCAACGTGCCTTCCGACCAGATCGTGGGTGGATCGGGGGAATTGCTCAACCCGATGGAAGTATTGACGCCTGCACAGCAAAAGCGTTACCTGGAGGCAAAGGGCAGCGAAAAGACCGTAGCCATCCGTACGGCGGATGAGGTGACCAACCCGGCCAGCCGTCCTGCCAAGGGGCGTCTCACCTGGAAGTTCCGTTGTCTTAACACCCGGGATGTGGCCTGGGCTGCTTCGACCTCCTTTGTCTGGGATGCTGCGCGTATCGATCTCCCCAGCGGTAAGAAGGCCCTTGCCGAGTCTGTCTACCCGGTAGAGAGTGCCGGTGATTCTGCCTGGGGCCGTTCTACGGAGTTTGTAAAGGGCTGTATCGAGTACTATTCCAAGTACCTTTATGAGTTCACCTATCCGTCTGCGACCAATGTTGCGGGGATCGTGGGGGGGATGGAGTATCCGGGGATCGTCTTTTGCGGCTCGAGGTCCCGGGGACGTTCGCTTTGGAGCGTTACCCGGCATGAGTTCGGACATAACTGGTTCCCGATGATCGTCGGGAGTAACGAACGCAAGTATCCCTGGATGGACGAAGGGTTCAATACGTTTATCAATACCGTCGCCGACTCGGCCTTTAATAAAGGTGAATACTTTCGTGAAATAAAAAGCCGTACCCGTATGGCCAACGCCTATTTCAACGCGACGAATCCCATCCTGACCATCCCGGATGCGATGCCTGCAAGGGAATGGGGAACGCTTTCCTATAACAAACCCGGAACGGGATTGGAGCTTTTGAGGGAAGAGGTATTGGGAAAAGAGCGTTTTGATTACGCCTTCCGGTACTATGTACATGAGTGGGCCTTTAAACATCCCACCCCTAATGATTTCTTCCACGCTATCGAAAACGCTTCCGGCGAGACCCTGGATTGGTTCTGGCGGGGATGGTTTATGAACAACTGGAAGATCGACCAGGCCGTTACCGGGGTGGAGCCTGTCAAGGGAGATGCCGCCCAGGGCGTCATCATCACCATCGAGAACAAGGAAAAGATGCCGATGCCTGTTACCGTTGAGGTCAAGGAAGCCAATGGGACCACCAACCGGGTGAAATTGCCCGTGGAAATATGGATGCATGGCGCCATCTGGAAATTCCATTATGCCTCTACCGACAAGGTCGTATCGGTGACGATCGATCCGGATCAGCGTTATCCCGATACCGATCCGGCGAATAATACCTGGAAAGCGCAATAGTCATATAATCGTACATTAACGAAAAGCCGGCCCGGTTCTGAACTTTTGGGCCGGCTTTTTCGTTAAGTTTGTCATATGAAGAAAACAGTTGCTTCCGCCGCCATCACCATTTTTGGCGCAAAAGGGGATCTTACGAAACGTAAACTCATACCCGCTTTTTATAACCTGTATATCGACGGTCATCTCCCTGCCACCTTTGTGCTTTATTGCGTCGACTTTTTGTCTTTGGACGAAAAGGCGTTTAAGGACGACATGCTTGCCGGTGTCAACGAATTCAGTCGCAGCGGAAAGGCCGATCCTGCCAAATGGGAATCGTTTGCCGCAAAGATCTCCTATATACAGGGGGACTTTCAGAAGGAGGACACCTTTAGTACATTAAAGGAAAAGATCAAGCTATTCGAACAGCAGAGCGGGCAAAGGGGTGCAAGGATGTTCTATCTGGCGGTCGCGCCCCGTTTTATCGAAGTCATTGCCGATGCGTTGTGTATCGCCAAGCTTTGCAACAGGGATACGTTGGATCGTATCGTGGTGGAAAAGCCGTTTGGCACGGATCTCGATTCGGCCCGCAAGCTCAACCGTTTCCTTGGCAAACGGTTTGCGGAGAAACAGATCTATCATATCGATCACTACCTGGGTAAGGAGATGGTGCAGAATATAATGGCCTTTCGTTTTGCCAACTACGTTTTTGAACCTCTTTGGAACAGGAAATATATCGATCATATCCAGATCAGCGTCGCGGAAGAAGTGGGTGTGGGAAAGAGGGGTGGTTATTATGACAGCAGCGGCGCCCTGCGGGATATGATCCAGAACCATCTTCTGCAGCTGCTTTGTATCGTCGCGATGGAATGTCCGGCGGAATATGAGGCGGAGCTGATCCGGGATGCCAAGACAAAGGTGTTGAAGAGTACCCGGATCTATACCATACCGGAAGTGTTCAAGAATGTGGTCAGGGGGCAATATACGGCGGGAAAGATCGATGACTCCGCCCGGGTCGGGTATCGGGAAGAAGAGCAGGTGGCTCCTAATTCCACGACGGAAACGTTTATCGCTGCCCGGTTGTATATCGATAACGACCGGTGGAAAGGGGTCCCCTTTCTTTTACGTACCGGCAAGTCGATGCCAAAGCAGTCCTCCGTCATTACCATCCAGTTCAAGGATTCCCCGCATAAGATCTTTAAGGATGATATCGTCCCCAACAGGCTTGTCATCAGTATCCAGCCGGAGCTGGAGATCAGTCTCCTTTTTGAAAGCAAGGCCCCGGGTCTGCATATGAACCTGTTGCCGGTGGAGATGGATTTTATGTACAAGGACAATTATACGGAGTCGCTGCCCGAAGCGTATGAGGCCCTGTTGCTGGATGTCCTGCAGGGGGATGCCACTTTGTTTATGCGGGCCGATCAGATAGAGGCTGCCTGGAAGGTGGTCATGCCGATGCTGGATGCGTGGAAAAAACATCCGGCCAAACAACTTCATTTTTATCCTGCGGGCACCTGGGGACCGGCCGCTGCCAATGCGATCCTCAAGCCCTATGCCAAGGAATGGTTTAGCCTGTCGCCTTTATTGGTACATGCGTGATGTGCGTGTGTCCGGCCTGATGTGAACGTGTCCGGCCCGATCCGGCGTTACCGGATAGCTTCGCCGATCACTTCTCCTATGTTCCCATCCGGCGCCTGTATATGCAGCAGTGCCGCGATGGTCGGGGCGATATCGGTCATATGGACCGTCCGGTGGAGGACTCCCGGGTGAATACCCCAGCCCATGAACACGAGGGGGATGTGGGTGTCCTGCGGGTTCCAGGTGCCATGTGTCGTTCCTTTTTCGCTGCCGTCGAACCATCCCGGTTCCGGTAACAGCAGGATCGATCCGCTTCTTTTACGGTTATATCCATTGATCACCATTTCCCGGATGATCGCGGGTAGCGGTGTTGCCGGGATATTGGCCATATCGATCACATATTGGATACCCGGTATGCCTTCGAGCCATGCCATCGATACTTTTTTCAGCGAGTCCATCGACAGCCCCGTCTGGCGGATCTTTGCCAGGTTATAATTTACATAATAGTTTGTTCCCGAGATGACCAGGTCCTTTACGCCGAATTTTGTATTGAGCGTATCGTTGAGACCTTTTATGATGTTCCGGATCCCCGACAGACCGGCGGGTACCTGGTGTGTCTTTAAAAAGTTCACGGCATGGCTGGCTCCATGGTCTGCCGTGAGGAAGACCGTATAATTGCCTTTTCCCACTTTGCCGTCGAGGAAATGGAAGAAAGCGGCGAGGTCTTTGTCGAGACGCAGGTAGACATCTTCCACCTCGATGGAATTGGGGCCATATTTGTGTCCTACGTAATCCGTCGAGGCGCAGTTGATCGTGAGGAAGTCCGTGAAGTCCCGTTGTCCCAGCGAATATCCTTCCACGGCTGCCTTTGCAAAGTCCAGTGTCAGCGTATTGCCAAAGGGGGAGCTGCGGATATTGTCGTGGTCTTCCTTATAGGCCCGGGCGATATCATGCGGGAAGACGGGGGCCGTCTCTCCTTTGAAGAGACCTTCCCAGGGTTCGTCGTCCTGTGTACTTTGAACGTAGGTGTTGATGGGATATAGCGGGTTCCAGCCATTGGCGGCCAGTTTTTCCGGCTCATTCTGCTCGTTGAACTTTACGACCCATTCCGGCAATTCTTTCATATACCAGGTGCTTGTGCTGAAGCAGCCTTTTACATCGTCGAACCAGAATGCGCCTGTGGGTGTGTGGCCGGCGGGAAGGATGCTGGCGCGATCTTTCAGGGATACGCCTACGACCCGTGAGCGGAAGTTTGTGGCCAGCATCAGCTCATCGGTGATCGTAGTGGCCAGCAGATTCCGGGGGGACATATTACCGGCGGGGGCGGTACCGCCTACGGGTTGTACCGTACTGTCTGCCGTGCAGTATTGTGATCTGCCGGTGGCCTGGTCGATCCAGTCATTGCCTGCGATGCCATGGATGGAAGGGACCGATCCGGTGAAGATGGTGCTATGGCCTACCGCGGTATAGGAAGGAAGATGGCTGATATAGGTGTTCTCGCAGGAGAGTCCTTCTCCCAGCAGACGGCGGAACCCATCTGCGCCATACCGGTCATAATACCGGTAGAGGTAGTCCCAGCGCATCTGGTCTACGACGATGCCTACTACGAGTTTTGGTCGTGCCAGGGTTTTTTCGGGGGAGGAGGTTGGCGTCTGGCGGAAGGGCTGGCCGGGCTTTTGGGCTGTTGCCTGCAGGAGGGTACCGGATAGAAACAGGGCGGCGATCACAAAACGTTTCATGCAGATTATTTCTTTGTTATCAAATATTAGAAGCGTCTAAATTACAGAAATATTTTGTATAGAATTTCTTTCGTCGGGTTAATCGATGGATTTTCGTTATTTTTCAGTACCTAAAACCGTCTGCATGCTTCGCCATACCTTTCTTCCGTTGCGTGTTCTTTGTTTGCTGACCGTTACCATATTTACCGGGGCGGGGCATGGGGATCCTGCGGCCTGGCGGGTGTTGTTCGACGGTAAAGACCTTCGGGGCTGGGACTCCTATCTTGGTCCGCAGCCGGATAACGAGGGCAGGGCGATCAGTGACCAGCCGGTGGGGCTGAATAAAGATCCCCGGAAAGTCTTTAGCGTAGTCGACGACAAGGGGGAGGCCATGATCCGCATTTCGGGTGAAGGGATGGGGGCGATCTCTACAAAGGAAGAATTTGAGAACTACCATCTTCAGCTGGAGTTTAAGTGGGGGACATTGCAATGGGGGAAGAAAAAGAATAAGAAAAAGGACAGCGGTCTGCTGTATCATTCCGTCGGTCCTTATGGCGCCGATAATAAAGCCTGGATGCGTTCGCAGGAGTTCCAGGTGGAGGAGGGGAATTGCGGTGATTACTGGGGATGTGCCGGTGGAATGGCGGAGATCCCGGCTGTGAAAAAATCGGATAGCGTATATGTCTATGACCCCGCGGGAATCCTTTATACCTTCCGGAACGACAATCCCGTCGGCCGTCATTGTGTCAAGGCAGGCGATGCGGAAAGACCGACGGGGCAATGGAATACACTCGATCTGTATTGTCATGGCGATACCAGCGTACATGTGGTCAATGGCCGGCTGATGATGGTCCTTTATCACAACCGGCAGTTGGATAACGGAAAGGTCCTGCCGCTTACCAGGGGAAAGATCCAGTTACAGTCGGAGGGAGCCGAAGTATTCTACAAGCAGGTGAGGGTGCAGCCGATCACCGTCATCCCATCGGCGATTTTCAGGTAATACGTTTTTTTGTTTACTTTAGCTATCTAAACGACTGCCATTGTCTGCCCAAGTAGCATATACGGATGAAGAATTGATCCAACGGATAAGCCGTGATGATGAACAGGCTTTTCGTCTTTTATATGAACGATACTGGGATAAGATGCTGGCGCATGCCTACTGGAAGCTTGGGTCCGGCGGGGAAGCGGAAGAAATCGTCCAGGATGCATTTGTAGGCCTTTGGCGCCGCCGGGCGTCCCTGCAGTTAAAGCATAGCTTCTACACCTATATTTCCGCCGTGGTCAAATACGAGATCCTCCGGCGGCTGGCTTCCCGGAAGGCAAAAACGGAGTTTGAAAAGAAGGCCGTTCATTTATACCGCGAAGAAGACAACAGCACCCTTCAATGGCTTAATTACGAAGATCTGCGTGAACAGATAGAATTAACGATACAGTCCCTCCCGGAAAAATGCCGGCTTGTGTTCCGGCTCAGCCGGCAGGAAGGGCTTACCGAACGGCAGATCGCCGAAACGCTGCAGATCTCTCCAAAAACGGTAGAGGCTCATAAAGCAAGGGCTTTAAGAACGTTACGCACCACCCTGGCCCAATTCCTGGGCTCTTTCCTTTAAAAATTTTCTTTTACACTAAGGGTATCGGTTCCTTTCGGCACGCTATAAGGGAAACGCGGGATCTTCATGCCAACATTGACAACGGAACAGATCAGGGATTTAGCCGACAAATGGCTCAAGGGAACCCTTACGGCAGACGAATTCCGGTTATTCGAGCAATGGTACAACCAGCAGCCTTCCGGGTCCCTTTCCTGGGAGAAAGATTCCCGGGAAGACCTGTTAAAGGAACGCCTTTTTGAGAATATTACCGGGCGGATGGAAGCTGTTGCTGCCCCTGGCAGAGCGGATGGAAAAAGACAGCGCATGATCCCCTGGCGCCTGGTCGCCGCTGCCTGCGTGCTCCTTGTGTTGTCGGCGGGAGCCTTGGTCTGGTCCCGTCTTTCTTCGCCTGCTCCTATTGCCGGTATAAACAGTTCCCTTCCTGCTGCAAGGGCGGCGAATGATCCTGCCCCGGGAGGCAACAGGGCCACGCTTATCCTGGATAATGGTTCCACTATTTCGCTGGACAGCACGGCTGCAGAGGGGATACTGGCGCAACAGGGGAGCACCCGGATCATGAACCGGGCGTCCGGCCAACTGATCTATCATGCGGCTGATGACAACCGGGAAGGAACTATTTTTTATAATACCGTTTCGACGGCCCGCGGGGGTCAATACCAGCTCCAGTTACCCGATGGCACGCGTGTATGGCTGAATGCAGCGTCTTCTCTGCGGTTCCCCACCGCCTTTACCGGCAAGGAAAGGGTCGTTGAATTAAAAGGAGAGGCTTATTTCGAGGTCGCTAAAAATGCGGCTTTGCCATTCCGGGTAAAGATCAACGATAAGGCCGGGGTGGAAGTGCTGGGCACCTCCTTTAATCTCAACGCATACGAAGACGAGCAAGTGATCAGGGCCACGCTGCTGGAGGGCTCGGTGCGAATGAAGAATGGTCCGTCGGCGGCCTTGCTGGCGCCGGGGCAGCAGGCGCAGTTGGCCGGGGCACAGGAGATCCATATAACGGACGATGTTAATACGGATGAGATCGTCGCCTGGAAGAATAATCGCTTCTATTTCCGCAGCGCGGATATCCGGACCATTATGCGGCAGTTGAGCCGCTGGTATGATGTCGATGTCGAATATAGCAATGGCGCCGGCGGCGGAGCAAAGAGCTCGCCCCGCTTCAACGCGGAGATCCCCCGGAATACCTATGCCTCGGATGTATTAAAGGCCCTGGAGCTGACGGGGAAAGTGAAATTCCGGATAGAGGGTAAAAAAATTATCGTCGATGTAAAATAGAGATAGACAAAGAAGGGCAGCTATAAATAAAATCGGAAGCGCTGATAACACTTCCGACCGGTAATTCAGGTTGCCCAATGATAACAATCGGTCGAGGACTGCTTATTGTATAACCCAAACAAATCAAAGTTATGGTATTGATTGCTTATTGCCAAGTCCCGCGGAAAAGGGGATTTGCGCTCACACAAATGCTGCTTGTTATGAATTTTACAGCCATTCTTTTCTTCATGGCTTGTCTCCAGGTCAGCGCCACCGGGTATGCCCAGAAAATCACCATTCATGAGCAAAACGTGTCATTGGCCAAGGTCTTTGGCGAGATCAAACAACAGACGGCGTATACCTTTGTGTATACAGATGATCTATTCCAGGAGGCGAAAAAGGTCACTGTTAAAGTCACGAATGCCTCGATCGGGGAGGTATTGGACCTTTGTTTCAAGGATCAGAAATATACGTACAGCATCTTTAACAAGATGATCGTTATTAAGGAGAAGTCCGTTCCGGGACATAACCAGCCGGATCTAACGGGCGTGCCGCCTATCCAGGTAAAGGGGAAAGTGATGAATGAAAAGGGCGAGCCGCTGGATAATGTTTCCGTCGTTGTGAAAGGGACAAAGATGGGCGCCAGGACGAATGGGGCAGGTCTGTTCAGTTTCACTGCGGACAATGATAAGAAGATCACCCTGGAATTTTCTCATATCGGATATGAATTGCAGACGGTGACGTTGGGAGATGGCCAGACGGAAGTCAACGTGACCCTAAAGGCCAATGTTTCGGACCTCAACGATGTAGTGATCATCGCCTATGGTAAGAGCAGCCGGCGGGAGATAAGCAATGCCATCGTCAGCCTTTCCGCCAAGGACGTGGAGAACATCCCGGTGGCTTCCCCCGCCGACGCGATGGTAGGGTTGGTGGCCGGGGCGGATATTTCCCTGGCATCGGGTGAGCCGGGCAGCGCTCCTGTCATCCGGATCCGGGGTATCGGTTCCATCGGCGCCGGCAACAGTCCCCTGTTCGTAGTAGATGGCTATCCGCTGAACAGTGCAGATAACTTCAACCAGATCAGTCCAGCCGATATCCAGTCCATACAGGTGCTGAAAGATGCGGCAGCCTGCGCCATTTATGGTTCGAGGGGCGGCAACGGGATCATCCTGATAACGACCAAACATGGGGTGGCCGGGAAGACCCGATTCTCTTTCAACGCCTATGCGGGTGCGCAGACCGTGTCTAAAAAAGTAAGCCTGCTAAACGGCCCGCAATTCGTAAGTTTTCTAAAAGACGCCTATGCCAATGCCAATACCGTCCTGCCGCTTCCGTACTCCGATTCTACCATCCAATATGCCAATACCGACTGGCAGAAAGCGATCTTCAAAACCGGTCTGCAATCCAATTACCAGTTATCTGCATCGGGCGGGACGGATGCTTCCCGGTATTATATCTCGGGCAGCTATTTCGATCAGAACGGCATCGTAAAAGGCACCGGTTCGAAAAGATATACACTGCGAGCCACGTACGATGCAAAGCTTTCTCAAAGATTGCGGATTGGGTTGGCTATGGCGCCCACCTTCACGAGTCTTGAGACCCGCCCCATTGCAGGCACTTTCAATGGGGCCTCGATCACCGGCGGGGGTTCCAGCACGACGGGCGCCATCGTCACGGATGCGCTGCTCATTGCGCCTGACATGCCATTGCGTATTGCCAACGGCGATTATGCGCAATACAATAACACGAACAATATCATGACGATCAATATTTACAACCCGGTCGCCACCATCGATCTTTATAAGGATCATACGAATTCCTTTCGGGGATTAGGTACTTCTTATCTTGAATGGGACCTGATAAAAGGGCTTACGTTCAAGACGGCTTTTGGCGCCGAAATACTGTCCGGCCGTCGTAACTGGTACATCCCTGCGACCCTGGCCACGGCCTCGTCCACCCTCGCCAACCTTTCCAATCCGCTGACGGCGGGCATCAACGCCATGCAAACCAACAGCACCAATTACAACTGGGTCTGGGAAAATACGCTCAATTACAATGCGACCATTGCAGGCGATCACAAGATCAACGTCCTGGCCGGGTATGCCTCCCAGCGCAATACCAGCGAAGGGAGCAATGTATTCGGGCAGGCGGGCACCTATACCAATACGGCCATCGATTATGTGACGGCGGCGGGGCAGATCTTCGGATCGGCCACCTATGGCACTAATGCCCTGACGTCCGTATTCGGAAGGCTTACTTACAGCTATAAAGAGAAATACCTGTTGTCTGCCGCCCTTCGTACGGATGGTTCCTCCCGTTTTGGATCCGATAACCGGTATGCCAGCTTCCCGTCCGTATCGGCCGGATGGCGGATGACGGAAGAAAAATTTATGCAGCACCTGGATTTCATCAGTGAGCTGAAGCTCAGGGCCAGCTACGGCGTCACCGGCAACAACGACATCGGGGATTTCTCCTGGGAGAGCTATGAGACGTCCGCCAATTATGTATTCGGACAGAATGCCGGCAACCGGGTATATGGGTTCGTCCCCAATTCCGTCGCCATCCGAAACCTGACCTGGGAGACCAACAAGCAGGTGGATGCCGGGTTCGAGCTGGGATTGTTCAACAACCGGGTCTATCTGACGGCCGATGCGTATCAACGCAACACCACTCACCTGCTCCTGAACAGGAACGTTCCTTCCCTTCTCGGCTTTACCACCCGTGTACTGACCAATGTGGGTGAGGTGCGGAACCGGGGGCTGGAATTTGCGCTGACCACGCAGAACACTACCGGCAAGCTGAAATGGGCGACCACGGCCAATATATCCTTTAACACAAATGAGGTAATGGCGTTGTCGAGTGACAATGACCAGATCCTGTTCGATGCGGTATTCGGCTATACCAGCTCGATCCGGGTGTTAAAGGGCAAACCGCTGGGAAGTTTTTACGGTTATAAGCAGACGGGTGTATATATGAGCGCGGCAGATGTGGCGAAGGGGCCTGTCTGGTCCACCGGCTCCAAACCGGGTGATATCAAATATGCGGATGTCAGCGGTCCTGCGGGCAAGCCCGACGGAAAGATCGATGCCAACGACATCACCTACCTGGGGAATGCGCTGCCCAAATATACCTTTGGGCTGGTCAACTCCTTTACTTATGATAATTTTCAATTCACTTTTACCCTCCAGGGAAGGGTAGGAGGGGAGATCTTGAATGGCGCCCTTCGCTATACCTATAATTTCTATGGGAAAGTGAATGGGCCTGTCTCCATGACGCATCGCTGGCGTAGCGAATCGGATCCGGGCGATGGTTGGACGCCGAGGGCCGTGCTCGGGGCGCCCACCTCGCTGACGTCCTTCTCCAGCCATGAGCTTTTCGATGCTTCTTTCCTGCGGATCCGCAATGTATCCCTGCGGTATAATCTGCCGGCTGCGCTGATGAGCCGGTTAAAGGTCCAGTCACTGAGCTTCTATGCAACCGTACAGAACCTCTATACTTTCTCCAAATATTTCGGGTATAGCCCCGAGGCGAATATTTATAATAATTCCGCCAACCCGACCTATGGGGTGGACCAGGGGGCCTATCCCCTGCCGAGGACGCTTACGTTGGGATTGAATCTGGGTTTTTGATTTTTATTTAATTGCAAAAAATAAGATAATGATACCGAAAATAGTAAAACGCTTCTTTTTACCGATCCTGCTCCTTGTCGAGGTGATGATCCCTGCCTGTAAAAAGAGTTTTATCGACGTTTCAGATCCGACGCGGATCGTCTCCAGCGATTATTACAATGACTCCACCAGCATTGCGGCCGGCGTCATCGCCGCCTATTCTTCGCTGCAGGATATTTATGGGAAAGCCGGGTCTGGCCGTGGCATATGGCCTTTTGCAGAAGTCGCCTCCGATAACAGCACTTCCGTAGCCGATGGGGTGGGGGCGGGTGATTTTGAAAATTTTGGCATTACCTCGGCCAACCCGATCCTGCAAAGCACCTGGACGGCTATTTTTAAATGCGTGGCGCGTTGTAACCTTGTCCTGAGCCGGGCGCCGGCCGTCACGATGAACGCCACCGTCAAGAACCGCTACCTGGCAGAAATGAAATTCCTCCGCGCCCTTGCCTATTTCAATGCCGTACGGATCTGGGGTGATATGCCCCTGGTCACAAAAGAGATACAGACCGTACAGGACGCCTATACCTATGGCAGGACTCCCCAGGACTCCGTATACCAGCAGGTTATCCGGGACCTTATGGATGCTGAAGGGGTATTGCCCGCCAGCTATGCCACCGCCGATCTGGGCCGGGCAACGCAGGAGGCCGCCAAGGGACTGCTGGCCAAAGTCTATATGACGCAGCAGAAATACGACCTGGCCGCTGCAAAATTGCAGGAGTTTATCAGCCTGTTCGATAACAAGCCCTGCAAGCTTCTTTCTCCCTATTCGAGCATTTTCCTCACCACCAATGAGATGAACGCGGAGATCATATTCGCCGTACGGTATACCAAAGGGGGATATGGCACGGGCAGTCCCTTCTGCAACTATTTTGCCCCGAATTCCTCTCTTACGGGCGGGATCGGCAACGCGGGCCAGTATAACACCATCACTCCCGACCTGGATACGGCCTTTATCGCCAACGATACGACCCGCGACACCCGCTATGCCGCCTCCGTAGGTTATTATGCAGGCGTAAAGGAATATTACACGAAGAAATATACCGATATTCCCGCCAGTGACGGGGATGCCGACAACGATTGGATCGTATTGCGTTATGCGGATGTGCTCCTCCTCTATGCCGAGGCGTTGAACGAACAGGGGAATACCCTCCCGGCGCTGCCCTATATCAATCGCGTGCGCGAGAGGGCCGGTCTTGCCGATCTGCCCGTGACCGAGACCCAGGATGCCTTACGGCTGGCAATAGAGAACGAGCGACGATTTGAGCTGAATATGGAAGGCCATCGATGGTTCGACCTTGTGCGGACCGGGCGGGCGATCGCGGTCATGAATGCCTATTTCACCAAATATAAATCGACGGTGCGGATCGATCAGCATGATCTCCTGTTCCCGGTTCCTATCAGTGAGATCAACACCAATCCGATCCTTACTCAAAATCAAGGTTACTAAATATGATATATAAAATACTTCTGGCCGGCAGCCTGTGTTATGCGGCCCTGTATGCCGGTGCGCAACAGCCGGGTACGCCGCCATCCGACGTGCAATATCCCGCTGAATATTCGATGACCGTCAGCAGCCGTTTCGCGAACAGCAAAGAGAAAACGTATGGCGAATGGAAAGAATACCCTACCCGTACGATAGAGACCTTGCAGGGATACACGACTTCTGCCGTCCCTCTTGACAAATATGGCGGCAGGACCGATAAAAAATTTCCTGCTACCGGCTTCTTTCATGCGGTCAAGGAAAAAGACCGCTGGTGGGTGGTAGATCCCGAGGGCAACGCCTTTATCAATATCGGGATGGTAAATGTCAGCCCGGCTTCCACAGAGATGGAAAAAGAGGCAATGGCAAAGGAGTTTGGGGATCAAAAAGGCTGGGTCGAACAGACGCAGAATCTGCTGACGGAGTGTGGGTTTAATGCGTTAGGGGCCTGGAGCGACGTGCCCGCATTCAGGGGTTCGGCGCTCGAAAATACAAAACCCCTGGCCTATACCATCATGAAGAATTTTATGAGCGACTATGGTAAAAAGAGAGGGGGCACCTATCAGGATCCCGGGCATACCGGTTACCCGGACAGGACCATTTTTGTATTCGATCCGGGGTTTGTCTCCTTTTGTGATGAATATGCCAAAGACCTTGCGGCTAACCGGGACGACAAAAATCTTTTCGGCTATTTTTCCGACAACGAGCTGCCATTCGAACGGCTGAGCCTGGACCGTTATTTGGGAAAAAAGGACAGTACCGACTATGGCTGCCAGGCAGCCCGGAAATGGCTCGCGGAAAGGAATGTACAACCTTCGGCCATTACGGATTCCCTGCGCAATGAATTCCTGGGATATATGGCGGAAAGATACTACGCTGTCGTGGCGGCCGCGATCAAAAAATATGATCCGGTCCATCTGTATCTCGGGAGCCGGCTTCACTCCAATGAATTGAAAGTAGAGCCCTTTTTCCGGGTCGTCGGCAAATATGTGGATGTTATTGCCATCAATTATTACCGGGTATGGACACCTGTGGCGGCTGACATGAAGAACTGGGAAGCCTGGAGTGGCAGACCCTTCCTCATAACGGAATGGTATACCAAGGGCGAAGATTCCCGTATGACCAACTATTCCGGCGCCGGTTGGATCGTACACACACAGAATGACAGGGGGCTTTTTTACCAGAACTTCACCCTGGCGCTCCTGGAATCGAAGAATTGTGTAGGATTCCAATGGTTCAAGTACCAGGACAACGATCCTACTAATACAAAGGCCGATCCCTCCAACACCGATGCCAACAAAGGCATTGTAAATACGAAATACGAATTATATCAGCCCCTGGTTGGTAAGATGCGGGCCCTGAACCGCCATGTGTATTCGCTGATCGATTTTTTTGATAAAAGGGATTTCGATCTGTACCTGCTGATCGGCCAATCCAATATGGCGGGCAGGGCTCCGTTGGATTCTGCCGGCAAACAGACCGATCCTCTTATTTGGATGTTGGATAAGAACAATAACTGGGTACCCGCGACAGATCCCGTACATTTTGACAAACCAGATGTGGCAGGCGTAGGCCCTGCTATTTCCTTTGCCAAAGAGATGCTCTTGAACAGAGGACAGCGCAACGGCGACCACAATGACGACACGCAAAGAAAGATCGGGCTGATTCCCTGCGCTATAGGAGGCTCCCCCATCCGGGTCTGGGAGCCCGACTCCACCTATCTGAACGGTTTACACCCCTATGATGACGCCATACGCCGGGCCCGGGTCGCACTGCAGCAGGGGAGGCTGAAAGGGATCATCTGGCACCAGGGAGAGTCGGATAACAACCCGCAAAGCGCCGCCATATATATGAGCAAACTGCAGGCCCTGATCCTGCGGCTACGTAAAGACCTGGATAGCCCGGACCTGCCATTTGTTGCCGGAGAGATCGGATATTTCGGTAAGGGCACCCCCATTAATGCCGTCATCGATCTGCTGCCCCGAACCGTCCCTCACACGGCCGTGGTCAGCGCAGAAGGATTGACGGACAAAGGAGACAAAACGCACTTCGATACACGCTCGGCCCGGGAATTGGGGAAGAGATATGGGCAGGCCATGAAAAAGCTGCAAAAATAAAGTTGGCAAACGGTTGACCCTCATCGGCCGAAAAATTGTCTAATAAAGAGAAGGGGTTCGTATATTCAGGCTCTTCTATTAAATAATGCACTCTTATGAAGCAAAAATTTCTTCTCGTTCTCCTGGTATTCCCGTTTAGTTTGGCAATAGGGCAACAACAGATGATCCAGCATATCACCGCGCGCGAGATAGTAAACCTCGACGGGCGCTGGAATTATATCATCGATCCGTACGAGAACGGCTTTTATGATTATCGTCACCAGCCCTATGACGAATCTCCTTCCGGCAAGGGTGGTTTTTATGACGACAGAAAACAAAAAGATCCTTCCGAGCTTATCGAATATGATTTTGATGCTTCTCCGACCCTAAAAGTTCCCGGTGACTGGAATTCGCAGGACGACAAGCTGCTTTATTATGAGGGGACGATCTGGTATCGCCGGAAATTCCGGGTGACGCCACAGGCGGGACAACGATATTTTCTCTATTTCGGGGCCGTCAATTATGAGGCGCATGTCTATCTCAACGGAAAAAAGCTGGGGATGCATAAGGGAGGGTTTACTCCCTTTGAGTTCGAGGTGACCGACCGGTTACTGGATGGCGACAATTCCATTGTGGTCAAGGCCGATAATACCCGTCATAAGGATGAGATCCCGACCATCAATACCGATTGGTGGAACTATGGCGGCATTACCCGGGATGTATTCCTGGCGGCGATGCCTGCTACTTTTATCGCTGATTACAAGATACAGTTGGCAAAGAACGATGCGGGGAAGATCGAAGGATATGTGCAGCTGAATGGGGGGAGACCGGGCAGGCAGGATGGGGGGAGCGGTGGGAACCATGTTGGGGAGCATCCTGGATCTCAGGGCGTCATGATCAGTATTCCCGAAGCCTCGATCCGTCAGACGGTAAAGACCGACGATTCCGGGCGGGCCGTGTTTTCCATCCCCGTAAAAAAGATCGGTTTCTGGTCACCGGAACACCCCCAGCTCTACGCCGTGACCATCCGTGCGGGCGCCGACACGATCAGCGACAGGATCGGCTTTCGTACGATCCAGGTGCGGGGCCAGGACATCCTGTTGAACGGGAAGTCCGTATTTCTTCGCGGCATCTCTATCCACGATGAGAATCCATTGATCCCCGGGCGCAATCGTTCCGAGGGCGATCTGCGGATGTTGCTGACCTGGGCCAAAGAGCTGAACTGTAATTATGTCCGTCTGGCCCACTATCCGCATAACGAGACCATGCTGCGTCTGGCCGATGAAATGGGATTGATGGTATGGGCCGAGGTCCCTGTCTACTGGACCATTTCCTGGGAAAACCCTGCTACTTTCGCCAATGCAAACCAGCAGCTCACCGATCTCATCACCCGTGACAAGAACAGGGCCAGCGTCATCATATGGTCGATCGGCAACGAGACTCCTCTCAGTGCGCCCCGGCTGTCCTTTATGAGCCGGCTGGCGGCGCAGGCTCATTTATTGGACCCGACGCGGCTGGTCTCTGCGGCCCTTGAAGTCCATCGCAACGGCAATGAGGTGATCGTCGACGATCCGCTGGGGGAAAAGCTGGACCTGGTCAGCTTTAATGAATATGCCGGATGGTATTGGGGAGACAAGCCGGGTGATCTTTCCAGGTATCATTTTTCCATCAAATATGACCGGCCCGTGATCATCACCGAATTTGGGGGTGATGCGCTGGGAGGTTTTCATGCGGACAGGGATACCCGCTGGAGCGAGGAATACCAGGAATGGCTTTATACGAACCAGTTGCAGATGTTATCCGGTATTGGCGCCCTCCGGGGGATGACACCCTGGATCCTGACGGACTTCCGGTCGCCGAGGCGGCAGCACCCGGTATTTCAGAATTTCTGGAACCGGAAGGGATTGATCTCCGAGACCGGGCAGAAGAAAAAGGCGTTTTCGGTATTGCGGGCTTTTTATGAAGAGATGGAAAAGAAGTACAGCCATTAGCGGATCTGCGCTCCATCGGGGTTCCGGAAAAAAAGTTATCTTACCGCGCAAATAGCCTGCATGCCGGATTATAAAAAAGACGCTGCTAAAGAAGCGCTAAAATTAATAAGACCCAATAGCACGATTGGATTTGGCGGTGGGGGTACGCTGGCTCACCTCATCGGCTTTATAAAGGAGGATGCTGCCCTGGCAGCATCGCTGAAGACGATATCCTCTTCTTTTATAACCCGCCGGTTGTTACGGCAGCTGGGGTTTGCCGTTCAGGAAATGGAGACGACCTCCCGGGTCGATCTTTATTTTGACGGCTGCGACCAGTTCGACTGGCGGCTCAGCGCCCTCAAGAGCGGCGGGGGTATCCATACCAGTGAGAAGGTACTGGCGGCGATGGCGGATGAATTTATCATCGTGGGTGACAGCAGTAAGAAAGTGGATAAGCTGGATGGCGTCTATCCCGTGGTCGTGGAAGTGATCCCCGAGGCCCTGGCCTATGTATCGGACCGGGTAAAGAAATTTTTTGGACCCATGAGGTCGGAATTGCGGTTAAGCGATAAGAAGGATGGCGCCGTGATCACCGAGCGGGGAAATTTCCTGATCGATAACTGGTTTAGTCCTTTCCCGGAGCCTGCCTTGCTCAATGAGCGGCTGATCAGCATTTCCGGCATCCTGGAGCATTCGTTATTTTTTAATATGGCGCATAAGGCGGTTATTGCCGGTCCCGGCGGCATTGAAATCTGTAGAAAACCATGAAGACCGTTTTGATACTGGGGGCTAATTCCGATGTAGCGAAAGAGGCTATCGTATTATACGTGGAGAAGGGGTATCGGGTGATCGCCGCTTCGCGCAGTACGGAGGAGATCGCGGCGTTTTTGGCTTTACGGAAGATCCCGGCAGAGAAGGTGACGGTTTGCCAGTGGGATGCTACGGAGTTTGATACGCACCGGGCTTTTTATGATTCGCTGTCCGCCAAACCGCATATTGTCGTATATGCGGCCGGTTTCCAGGTCACGAATGAGCAGGCGCTGGTGGATTGGGAGGGCAGTTACCGGATGATGAATGTGATGTATGCGGGAGCGGTTTCTATTCTCAATATTATTGCGATGGATGCGGGGAATGACCACCTGGAGCGGATCATTGGATTATCTTCTTTGTCCGGCGTTCGGGGGCGGAGAAGCAATTTTGTTTATGGCAGTACCAAGGCCGCCTTTACAACTTACCTGGGCGGTCTGCGTCAATATCTTACAGCCCGAAGGGTTGTTGTCAATGCGATCGTCGCGGGTTATATCCGGAGTAAGATGACGGCGGGGCTGGATCTCCCGGAGTCGCTGCTGATGGAGCCTGTCTTTATTGCCCGGGCCGTGGTGGATGCCGGCAACCGGTTTATCATTGTTCCGGGATTCAAATGGAAGATCATCTATCGGATCCTGAAGGCGCTGCCGGAAAGTCTTGTGGCGCGATTGCCTTAGTGCCTGCGACCAGGATCCCCATTGCCAGCAGGGAGGTGACAGCCATGACCGCGATCATGGGGGTGGAAGTCCCGTTGCTGAATGCGCTGACGCCAATGGAGGCGATCGCTCCGATCCCCATTTGGAGGGCGCCCAGCAGGGCAGCGGCCGTGCCGGCATTTTTTGAAAAGGGCGCCAGCGCCAGGGCGGCGGCATTGGGGTTTGTAAAGCCCAGACAGGCCAGGAAGAGGGCGATAAAAAAGATCGTATGGGGCAGCCCATACCAGCCTGCCATATTGCCTGCGAGGAAAATAACGGTTACAACCACCTGTCCCGTCAGGGCGACCCGGACGATCTGCTGGCTGCTGTATTTCCGCAATAACAATCCATTGAACTGGCTGAGCCCGATAAAAGCGACGGACAGACCGGCGAAGATCCAGCCATAGGTCTTTTTATCCACCCGGAAGATATCCATAAAAACGACCGGCGACCCCGATACATAGGCCAACAATCCGGCAAAGGCCAATGCCTCTACCAGGACATAGATAAGGAACTGGGGATGTTTTAGCACCGAAAGAAAATTCTTTATGATGGGCCGGGGCTTTAATGAAAAAGATGGGTCGGGCCGATGGCTTTCCGGCAGGAAAAAGATAGACAACAGCGTGATCAGCACACCCAGGATCAGCAGGACCAGGAAAACGGTCCGCCAGCCATACAGGCTTACGATATATCCCCCTGCCGTGGGGGCGATCATCGGGCTGGCGCCTACTACCAGCAGCAGCAGGGAGAATACTTTGGCGCTCTCCTTTACTCCAAACAGGTCCCTGACCATGGCCATCGAAGCTACCGCCGCTGCGCAGCTGCCTACTGCCTGGACAAAACGCAATATAATCAGTATGTTGATATCCTGCGCGCGCATACAGAGGGCTGAAGAAAGGATATAAAGGACCAGTCCGGCGTAGAGCGGTTTTTTTCTGCCGTGCCGGTCCAGCAGGGGGCCGTATAAGAGCTGTCCCAGGGAGATCCCGATAAAATAGCTGGAGAGGGAGAGCGAGACCGTTGCGGCGGAAGTGCCCAGGCTATGGGCGATATCGTTGAAGCCGGGGAGGTACATGTCGATGGAGAAGGGGCCGAGGGCGGTTAGGAGTCCTAAGATAAGGATGTATGTGAAATACCTTTGTTTTGTCATACTTTTGCAAAAATAGTCATCCATGGGTATCGCCGATAAATTATTCAATATGAAGAACGAGAAAGCGGCCGCCAATCTCAAGGCCGGTCAGGATTTTTTGGAAGCAAATAAGAGCAAGCCGGGTATCGTCTCGCTGCCCAGCGGGTTGCAATATGAAATAATTACGGAAGGCAGCGGCCCCAAACCGCTTGCGAGCAATAAAGTTACCTGTCATTATCATGGCACGTTGATCGACGGGACCGTTTTTGACAGCTCCGTTAAGCGTGGTCAGCCTGCCACCTTTCCGCTCAATGCCGTGATCAAGGGCTGGACCGAAGGACTGCAGCTGATGCCTACCGGCAGCAAATGGCGGTTCTTTATTCCCCCGCATCTGGGTTATGGAGACCGGCAGGTGAGCGCACAGATCGGGCCCAACAGTACGCTGGTATTCGAGGTGGAGCTGCTGGGCGTTAATTAGCCGCCGGTTTCCGTCGATGGTTACCCGGGGAGTTGGCGGCTAACGCGTCACTTTTACTTCCCAGCGATCTTCCACACAATGTAATTTATCTTTTACCGTATAGACCGTCGTAGAAGAAGGGTGTACGGTGATGCTTTGGCCGGTTGCCCTGGCCTTACCATAGCTCCATTCGCCGTCGCCGGGGAAGGAGGCGGTGAGCGTTATGCTATCGCCTTTATGGATAGACAACTGGTGTTGCTGGTTGACATTTTTCATCATCGTGAAATGATCGCGGATCTCTCCGTCGGCACAGACCCATTTCCAATCGAGGCGATTGCCTTCCACCTCCAGCATCCCGCCTCCTCCGTGTGTGGCATCGGAATAGGGCAGGGCATCGTGCGGGAAACTGGGTTGCTTCCCACCCAGCTGGCCGGCCGAGCCGCTCACCACATAGACCGTACCCTGGTATCCGCTGGCGGAGTCCTTTATATAGGGACAGGAGTTGGCGGTGCCGTCATAGAGACCGGAGGAAGCGTTGACAAGATAGCTGGGGTTAAAGCTGGCTTCCATCCCATAATAGCCTTTGATCAGCTTCGATCGTTCATAGTCGTGACTGTGGCCGCAAAGGACGAGATCGACGCCATAGCGCTCCAGTATCCGGATAAAATTCTCCCGGATATGTACCAGCTCCATTTCCCTATCCGAACTATGCGATCCCATCGTATAGGGAGGGTGGTGCCAGTAGGCGATGACCCAGCCCTTCTTGTTTGGACCGGCCTGGTTCGATTGCTGCCAGGCATCCAGGTCTTTTTTGATCCATTGTACCTGCGGACCCGTCGTATCGTACATCCGCTGGTTCTCTTCCCGTCCATAGGAATCCAGGGAAAGAAAATGGATATTGCCCAGGTCATAGGAGTAATAGGCCTGATTATGCGAGGCGACACCGCCTGCTTCCCCGTCGACTGGCATTGAAAAGATCTGGTAGTAGGCGATATCATGGGTATCCTGTGCCGCCCTGTCGTCGTTATAATCATGGTTACCGGGAGAAGGGAACATCGGATATTTTTTCAGCAGGGTATCTTTATAAATATTAAAGAAATTGGACTGGAACTCGACGTCCCTTCCATAGGTATAGGTATTATCGCCCATCAGGAGCCAGGCGTCGAGGTAATTGTTGCCAAGGTAATGGAGGATCTGGTCTCTCACCGCCCGCTGGTTGATCGAATTATTTCCGCAGTCGCCCAGACAGGCTATCCGGTAATGCCCTTCCGTCCCGGGCAGTGGCAGCGTGACAAAATAATTATCCTGGCCGGCCTGCAGCGTATCCTGCCGGGAGCCGATCGAGTAATAATACCTTGTATGGGGCTCTAACCCGGAAAGCTTTACTTTATGTTCGGTGGCCTGCATCGAGTCGGTGGCCGTTTTGTCAAGATGATCCGGAGCGCTGCCATAATGAACGACTCCTTTTACAAGGACATCCGTGCGCCAGCGTACGACCATGCTATGCGCCGTCGCTACCTGCAAATAGGGTCCCCGTAACAGGTTTATATGCAGGGCGTGTCTTGCGGGCCTCGCCGGTTTCGCGGGATTGTCCGACTGCTCCGCCGATTCCTGGGCCTTTACGATAAAAGAAAGAAAGAAAAAAGCGGTCAGGAGAGAGATAAATGCCTTCATTATTTGCTGTTTATTTATTTTTTGGATCGCCGCCAAAATTAGTCCTCTGATATTACGACAATGTTAAGGCCTTACACTTATCCTATCCGTTAACGTATGAATGAAAAGGATGATATCGCCGATCTCGCGGGAGCTGAGATGAAGAGGGTCGGGCGAAAGCGTTTGGTCGGGTACGTTCAGGCCCAGGCCGGCGCCGCCTCCTTTGTTATAAAAATCCATTACTTTTTCGAGGCTGCGAAAGGCGCCATTGTGCATATAAGGATAGGTTGCCGCCGTATTCCGCACGGTAGGGGTCTTGAAAGCGCCTTTATAAAAAGGGAAGCTATAGAGCGTATACCGGCCCTGGTCTTTGCTTAATCGTGTCTTTGTAAATTGATCCGTCATGGTGGTCCCCAGCACCTCAAATTCCGTGCGTGCATAGTCCGGCGGGATGAGCCCGTTGAATAAGGGGATGAAGTGACAGGTGGCGCATTGCGCCTTGCCCATGAACAGGTTGGCTCCGTTGATCTCCCGGGCGTTGAGCGCCTTTTTGTCCCCGTTCATATACCGGTCAAAGGAAGAGTTCATGGGATGCAGGCTCCGGACATAGGCGGCAAGGGCTTCTATGATCGAATCCAGCGAATGGAATGTGGAGGCGAGGGCGGCGGTATCGGCATTCATCTCCTTTGGATCGCTGAGAACCGTCCGGACCTGTTGTTCCAGGGTTGCTACCCGTCCGTCCCAGAACTGGCTGTATTGAAAACCGCTGTAGAGAAGGGAGGGGGCGTTGCGATCGAGCAGGTGATGTCCGTCAAAGGCAACGGGGACAGGCAGCCGATCCGAGAACATTTTCCCGGGATCATGACAGCTGGCGCAGCTTCTTTTACCATTCCCCGATAAGGACCCGTCTGAAAAAAGGATCTTGCCCCGCCGGATCATCGCGGCTTTATCGCCGGTGTGATTGCCGGGCATCCGGTCGATGGACAGGGCGTCGGGGCTAAAGAGGTTGTCGGCTTCGTAATTGAGGATGCTGCTGGTATTCAGCTCCCATTTCTTTTCCCGGATAAAGAGACCGAGCTGGTGTTGCAGGGGGAGCGCGCTGCCTGTCAGGAAGGCCAGCCGGTCGAAGCGGTCGAATGCGAGAGAGGTCGGGACTTTGCCGGCGGCGGGGTGGGGGACGGTGGTGCGGGAGGTAGTCGATGGGTTGGGCGCGAGATAGCCGATGGCCTTGTCGAGGAAATAGTAAAGGCTGTCCGACCGGGTTTCTCCCGGGGCCAGGTAGGGTTGCAGCTGTTGTCGCAGGGAGACCAGCGCCTCATGGGACTCGATGATACCGCTGTTTAAAAGCGGCGCCTCATATCCCGTAATATCGAGGGCCATGACCCGGATCAGCTCTATCCGCAGGCTTTCGAGCAGCTGCTCATCGCTGGCCTGCATATTATACAGCAGGGAAGGGAGGTCGGCGGCGGCGTCGGCTATAGCGTCTATTTGTTCCAGCAACGCCGGTCTGTCGATCCGGATGTTCTTTTCGCATAACAGGGACTCGATCACCTGCAGACCCGCCGGCGACTGGTATTCCATATCGGGTTCTTCCGCCTCGTATTTTGGCGCCTGGTTATAGATGCGGGAGGAGCTGCGGAAGAAATATTCGAGGAAGGATTCGATCCTTTTATAGTGAAGGCGGCAATCGAGCAATTGCTGACGGGCCTGCCGGATCAACGGAGTAGTGCCGGGGGACGACTGTCTAACGCTAGCCGATGAGCGGGTAGTGCCGGCCGGTATCGAGCGGATCGTCTGCCGCAGTCGCATACAGCTTTGGGCAAAGCCTGTGGCTTCGATCCTGAAATAGTCCATGGCGGACCGGACCCCTACCGAAGAAGGTACGGGTGGTATGAGGGCGGGTATGGCCAGAAAACCCAGACAGCCCAGACAGCCGAAGATGATAATGATCAGGCGCATGCAGGCGGTAAAGGTAACTTTGTGCCGTTGAAATGTTGGATTACCTTTCTGTGAACCAAAGGGGCAAAGGATTGTTGGGTCACCGTATGACAGTATTTCCCGTTCTTGGTAAAGCTCCTTCGGGTGACCGGCTGCAAAGGATACAGGGGTCTCCGAACTATAAAAATGGCGTTTTTGAGAATCTTGTACCGACCCCGGTGACCGTGGCGGGGGCCTCTTTTTTTAAGATGTTGCGGGAGTATCGCAACCGGCCGGCCGACACCGTGCCCGGGCGGCCGCTGCCTTCGGTCCGTACGGATCTACGGGCGTTGTCTTCCGATCATCCCGTGATCGTATGGTTTGGGCATTCCTCCTACCTGATCAAGGTAAGAGGGTTTCATATCCTGGTAGATCCTGTTTTTAGCGGGAATGCCTCTCCCGTTTCGTTTTTTGCCCGGGCTTTTCCGGGTTCGGATGTCTACCAGGCGGAGGACATGCCGGTGATCGATCTTGTCCTGCTGACCCATGACCATTACGACCACCTGGATTATAAGACCATCCTGAAGCTGATCCCGAAGGCCCGTCATTTCTATACTTCGGCGGGTGTCGGCGCTCACCTGGAATATTGGGGGTGTGATCCGTCGAAGATCACGGAACTGGATTGGTGGGAGACGGTTGCGATCGATGGAACCGGCCGGGGGATTGAAAAAGCCCTCACGCTTACCGCCGCGCCGGCCCGTCATTTTTCCGGCAGGGGTATAAAGAGGGGTGGGACGCTCTGGTCGTCTTTTGTATTGAACATTGACGGGTACAATCTTTTCCTGGGTGGCGACTCGGGGTATGAGCAACATTTTGGGGAGATCGGCGAGCGGTTTGGTCCCTTCGATATGGCCATCCTCGAATGCGGACAGTATGGAAAGAACTGGCCTTTTATCCATATGCTGCCCGAACAGACCGTGCAGGCGGCAAAAGATCTGCGGGCAAAGTATTTGCTGCCTGTTCATTGGGGGAAATTTACCCTTGCGCTGCATCCCTGGGACGAGCCCATCCGGCGGGTGACGGCGGCGGCGCTGAAAGAAGGGATGCCTGTTACGACCCCGATGATCGGCGAGCCGGTCGTTCTCGATTCGGTGTACCCGGATAAGAAATGGTGGGAGTGAGCGTAAGTCCGGTGTACCCGGATAAGAAGTGGTGGGAGTGACCGTAAGGAGGGGCCCTGGCGGGCCTGTTAATAGTAAAATATTCCATCAAAATAGTGAAACCTGACATTGCCCGCCGGGTGGGGTACATGTAACTTCAGCTTTCAATAGAGCATACAATAACGATTGCTTAAAATGAAAGCTTGACGCATGTGGTTGAAGAAGTATTTTGAAGAGTTCGACCTCGATGACGCCCGTCAGACAGGCGGCCGGACCATTACGGAGACGGACATCGTCCTCCATGCCGGGCAGACCGGCGATTTTTTCCCGCATCATATGGATGAAGAATGGTGCAAGACACAACCCTTCCAAAAAAGAATAGCGCACGGCACCCTCATTTTCAGCATTGCCGTGGGATTGACGGCCGATCACATCAATGAGGTCTCGATGACGTATGGGTACGAAAGATTGCGTTTTGTAAGGCCGGTTTTTATCGGGGACACGATAAAGGTCTCCGTGACGATAAAGAATAAGACCGAACATAAGAAACCGGGATTCGGGCTTGTCACCGAATCCGTGGAAGTTTATAATCAGCGGAGCGAGCTGGTGATGATCTGTGAGCACATACTGATGGTGCAAAAAAGAAACGATTAACATGCCTGAAACAATTTTAAAAGGGATCACCTGGGGTCATAGCCGGGGAATCACGCCGCTCCTGGCCGCCGCGCAACGTTGGTCGGAACTTTATCCCGGTGTGAGCATCACATGGGAAAAAAGAAGCCTGCAGCAATTTGCCGATTATCCCGTAGAGCAATTAACGGAAAAGTACGATCTGCTTATCATCGATCATCCCTGGGTCGGGCGGGCGGCTTCGCTGCAATGTATCCTGCCATTGGACCAATGGCTTTCCCCGGAATATCTGAAAGAGCAGTCGGAAAATTCCGTCGGCTACTCGCATCATAGCTATCAGTATGAGGGGCATCAGTGGGCCCTTGCCATCGATGCTGCCACTCCCGTCGCCAGTTGTCGTCCCGATCTGTTGCAACGGGCGGGAAGAAGGGTCCCCGGGACCTGGGAGGAAGTGCTGGAGATCGGCCGGCTGGGCAGGCTGGCCGTACCTGCTATCCCCATCGATCTGCTGATGAATTTTTATATGTTTTGTATCGCGCATGGTTCCCGGCCTTTTCAGAAGGATACCGAAGTCGTCGACGAGCTGACCGGGCGGCGGGCGCTGGAGACCATGCGGGAGCTATATTCCCTGATAGATGAAAAGATGTTCCGGTCCAATCCCATCGCCGTCGCGGAATACATGACCACTACCGATGACTACTGGTATTGTCCTTTTGCCTATGGCTATTCCAATTATTCCCGGGAGGGGTATGCGGCGCATCTGCTGACCTATGCCGACCTGGTCCACCTGGAAGGCGGCCGGGATCGCGGGCGTCTCCGTAGCACCATCGGGGGCACCGGGCTGGCCGTATCCGTTCATAGCCGTGCGCCGCAGGCGGCTGTGGCCTTTGCGCAGTGGATCGTCTCTCCGGCTGTTCAATCGACTTTTTATGTACAGCATGGTGGTCAGCCGGGGCACCGGCTGGCGTGGATCAATGAGAAAGCGAACCGGCTTACCCATAACTTTTTTTATAACCTTCTTCCGGCGATGGAGAGGGGGTATATGCGTCCGCGGTATAATGGTTATCTGGCTTTCCAGGACCATGCCGGCGACCCGATACAACGATACCTGATGAAGAACGCCGGTATAGATGCGGCGGATGTGCTTACAACGATCAACAGGCTGTACCGGCAAAGCCAGGCGGCCGGCCCGATAAAGCTATTATCATGAACCACCTTCCTTTACATGGATTGACCGTATTGGAATTCAGCCAATACCTTTCGGGCCCTTCGGCCGGTCTCCGGCTTGCCGACCTTGGCGCCCGGGTGATAAAGATCGAGCGTCCCGTCACCGGCGACGCCTGCCGCAGTCTGTCCATCAAGAACCTCTGGGCCGACGGGGATTCCCTGTTGTTCCATACCATCAACCGAAATAAAGAAAGTTTTACCGCCGATATCAAATCCCCGGAAGACCTCGTCCTTGTCCGGAAGCTGATCGGTCAGGCCGATGTGCTCACGCATAATTTCCGGCCCGGGGTCATGGAGGCGGCTGGTCTTGACTATGCCCTGGTCCGGTCTATCAATCCCCGTATCATTTACGGTGCGATCAGCGGGTATGGCAATGAAGGTCCCTGGAAAGACCGGCCGGGACAGGACCTTCTCCTGCAATCCATGAGCGGTCTTGCCTATATGACCGGTAATGAGGCGGACGATCCCATTCCTTTTGGGCTATCCATTGCCGATAGTCTTTGCGGCGCCCAGCTTGTGCAGGGTATCCTTGCCGCATTGATCCGCCGGCAAAAGACCGGGCAGGGGGCTCTTATAGAGATCAGCATGCTGGAATCCCTGCTGGACTTTCAATTTGAATTCCTGACGACCTATCATAGCAGCGGGCAGTTACCGCAACGCAGCAAGCTCAACAACGGCAATCCCCTTCTGGGGGCTCCCTATGGGATCTATACCACGGCCAATGGTTATATCGCCATCGCCATGGTCAACATCCCGCAGCTGGCAGCCGCGATCGGGTCGGATGAGCTGGCCGTCTTTACGCAGGAGGAGGCCTTTAGTCACCGGGATGAGATCAAGGCGCTGCTCTCCGCGCATCTCGCGGGGCGGCCTACTGCCTGGTGGCTGGAAAGATTACATGCAGAAGACATGTGGGCGATGGAAGTGCTGGATTGGAAGGGTCTCATGGCACAGGATGGGTACCGGTGCCTGGAGATGGAACAGGCCATCACGACGTCCGGCGGGAAAAGCCTGCTGACCACCCGTTGTCCCATACGGATCAATGGGGAAAGACTGTTTTCCGGCAAGCCTGCCCCTACGCTGGGACAGGACAACGAACGGATAGTAATGGACCTTTTAAAACAGGGAGCGTGATGGATTTATTACAGGACATCATCGTCGTCGATCTCAGCCAATTCCTGTCCGGACCTTCCGCCGGGCTGCGGCTGGCGGATATGGGTGCGAGGGTCATCAAGATCGAACGGCCGGGTACGGGCGATATATGCCGCCAGCTATACGTTTCGAATACAAGGATCGGGGGCGAGTCGACGATCTTTCATGCGATCAACCGGAACAAGGAAAGCTATGCGGCCGATCTGAAAAAGAAGGATGACCTGCAGCGGGTGAAAAAGCTTATCGAACAGGCGGATGTGGTCCTGCATAATTTCCGTCCGGGCGTGATGGAGCGGATAGGGTTGGATTATGAGACCGTGCGGGGGATCAATCCTGGTATCGTCTATGGAGAGGTGAGCGGTTATGGCAATGAAGGTCCCTGGAAGGACCTGCCTGGTCAGGATCTTCTTGTGCAGGCCTTGTCCGGTCTGACCTGGCTAAGCAATAACGAGCATGCACAGCCGACGCCTATGGGGGTTAGCGTGGTGGACATCCTGGCGGGGACTCATCTTACCCAGGGCATCCTGGCTGCTTTGTATCGCCGGGCCATCGATGGGCGCAGCGCCCTTGTCCAGGTGAGCATGCTGGAATCCATACTCGACTTCCAGTTTGAGGTACTGACCTGTTTTTATAATGACGGAAGGCAGTTGCCTGTCCGGAGCCGGACCAACAATGGCAATGCCTATATCCCTGCTCCTTATGGTATTTATAAGACCCTGGACGGTTTCCTTTCGCTGGCCATGGGTGATATCCCGAAATTGGGGCGTCTGCTGGATTGTCCGCCCCTGGAGGAGTTTACCGAAAGCTCGGGGTGGTTTGACCGCCGGGATGCGATCAAGGCGATCCTGGCCGAGCATCTTCTTTCCCGGACTACGGATGGCTGGCTGTCCGTCCTGCAACCGGCCGATATCTGGTGTGCCAGGGTAATGGATTATGAAGACCTGATGCGGCAGATCGGTTATAAGATACTGAACATGGAATTGAAGGTAAAGACCAGCAACGGGCTTTCCGTCAGGACCACGCGCTGTCCTATCCGGATCGACGGAGAAATGGCTTTATCGGACAAAGGGGCTCCTTTACTGGGCGAACACAATAAACTGATAGACGGACAATTTGGGTTGGGCATCGGGTTGACTTAGGCTAACTTTATGGTTTTGAACCATTAAAGATGCTATGTATGATGCAACGAACGATCGATACGCATATTCATGTCTGGGACCTCGATAAGGCTGAATACTCCTGGCTGAAAGGGGATGAGTCCATCCTCAATCGCAGTTATGCGCTGGAGGAGCTGGAAGATGAGCGAAAGGCGGCGGGGATCACGGAAGGGTTGCTGGTGCAGGCGGCCAGTAATATGGAAGATACGGACTGGATGCTCCGGGTTGCCGCCGGCAAGGATTGGATCAGGGGGGTGGTAGGCTGGCTGCCTTTGATGGACCCGGTCCTGTCTGCCCGCATCCTGGAAGACAAATATGCCGTTACTCCCCTGTTAAAAGGGGTCCGGCATATGATCCACAATGAGACGGACGCCCGGTGGCTCTTGCAGCTGCCGGTGATGGAGAGTCTCGGTCTGCTGGCTGTGCGTGACCTGCCGTATGATCTTGTCGGCATCAACCCGGCGCATATCATGACGGCATTAAAAGTAGTGGAGATGATCCCCGGGTTGCGGATCGTATTCGATCATCTCAATCAACCTCCCATTGCTACCGGGGATCAGTTCGGGCTCTGGGGGGAACTGATGCGGGAGGCGGCCCGGCATCCTAATTTCCATGTGAAGATCTCCGGTATGGGGACGACGGCGGGAAAGGGGATGGACTGGCAGGCGGCCGATCTCCAACCGTATATCGCGTTTGTTTTGGAGCATTTTGGGGAGGACCGTTGTTTTTGCGGGGGTGACTGGCCCGTATCCCTGCTGGCGGGCAGCTATGCAGGGACCTGGAATGCCTACCGGCAGATCATCGATAAAGAACTGGATGTGGAAGGGCGGGAGAAGCTGTGGTATGGAAATGCCGAACGGTTTTATAAGCTTTCGGGTGAATGAGTTTTTTCAGGCTTTTAAAAAAATGGATTGCTAAAACAAGCCATATGAATGTGATCATCGGACTGTGCATGCTTATCCTGGGTGGGGTCTCCGCCGGCAGCAGCTATGTGCCTTTTAAGGGTGTCAAGGGCTGGGCCTGGGAGAGCGGATGGGCCGTGCAGGGGGTGGTTGCCTGGCTGCTCCTGCCTCTTTTGCTTGCGCTGGCTGCGACGCCGCATCTGTTCCAGGTACTTCGCAGCGTGCCTTTTTCCACTCTTTGCTATACCTATCTCTTTGGTCTTTTGTGGGGAGTGGGGGGGCTTGCCTGGGGATTTGCCGTACGGTATATCGGGCTGGCCCTGGGGTTCTCTATCGCCACCGGTTTTCTATCCTCGCTGGGTACGCTGGTGCCGATCATCGCCGCGGGGCGGATGGGTGAGGTGCTTTCGACCACATCGGGTAAAATAACTTTATTGAGCGTGGCTATTTCTTTGCTGGGTATTTTTATCTGCGGGAGGGCCGGCATGCTACGCGACCGGGAAATGCAGCGGGAGAAAGACAGTACGATCCCGGCCTTCCGGTTCAGGAAGGGGGTATTGATCGCGCTGGTCGCCGGTGTGCTGGGCGCCTGTTTTGCGTTTGGCATCGATACCGGGGCGCCGATCCGGCAGCAGGCCATTGCGGCCGGGGCTTCGCCGTTGTGGGCCACTTCTCCTGTGTTCTTTGTGGAGCTGCTGGGCGGCATCACCGTCAACATGTTCTACTGTCTGTTCATGAACGAGCGGAATAAGACCTTTTCCGATTATCGCGGGACAAAGGATAATAGTCCGGGGGAGCTGAAGGGGAATTATCTTTTTTCTTCGCTGGTGGGGACGTTGTGGTATTTACAATTCGTTTTTTACGGGCTGGCCGCTTTCTACATGGGGACCTTTAGTTTTGCCAACTGGTCTATTCACATGTCGTTCATGGTCGTAGCCAGTAATCTATGGGGATATTATTATAAGGAGTGGAAAGGCGTCACGCCGGCTACCACCCGGTGGAATACCGCCGGCATCCTGGTCCTTGTCATTGCGGGGGTCATGATGGGTGTGGCGGGCTATTCAAAATAAATTATTTTTTATGATCATCGACAGCAGTTGCCCCATGCCAATGCATTCACGCCCGATCATCCTGATCGGGGCCGGAGGCATTGTGAACGATGCGCATCTACCGGCTTATAAGCTGGCGGGTTTCTGGGTGGCCGGTATTTATGATATCGACCGGGAGAAGGCGCTGCGAACGGCGAAGGCCTTTGATATTCCCCTCGTATATTACAGCCCGGAGGATATGCTGACCCGTAGTCCCCGGTCCGTGGTATTCGATCTTGCCGTTCCGGGATCGCAGATCCTTTCCATCCTGGAGAAGTTACCGGAGAGTTCCTTTGTGCTGATGCAGAAACCGATGGGAGACGATCTGGCAATGGCACGGGAGATCCTGGAGCTGACCCGTGCGCGCCGGATGACTGCCGGCGTCAACTTCCAGCTGCGTTATGCTCCTTTTATAAATGCCGCCCGGAACATGATCCGCCAGGGCCTCATTGGAGAGCTCTGCGATATCGAGATCAACGTAAATGTATATACGCCCTGGCATCTCTGGAAATTCCTTTATTCCCTGCCGCGGGTGGAGATCCTGTATCACAGCATCCATTATATCGACCTCGTCCGGTCCTTTCTCGGCAACCCGGCCAGTCTCCAGGCCCATACCGTTCAGCATCCGGGTATGCGGGAGCTGGCATCCGTCCGTACCAGCATCATCATGGATTATGGGGCCATGGTGCGGGCCAATATACTTACCAATCATTGTCATGATTTTGGAATACAAAATCAACAATCCTATATAAAATTCGAGGGGACCCGTGGCGCTATCAAGATCAAAATGGGGTCTCTTATCAATTATCCCAATGGCGTACCCGATAGTTTTGAATATGTGGTGCTGGAAAAGGAGGCTCCGCCTCTTTGGAAAACGGCTGAGATCCCCGGAAGCTGGTTCCCCCATGCCTTTATCGGGTCTATGGCGCAGATGATGCTGGCGGCAGAAGGAATGGTAAGACCGGACAATTCCGTGGAAGACGCGGTCCATACCATGGCCTGTGTGGAAGCGGCCTATGAGTCCAGCGCCCGCGGCGGGGTCCGGCCTGATGTCTAAACAGATGAAAAGAGCTTTGATGATATGGGCATTTCTTTTTTTGGCGGCGGGCGCGTTGCGTGCGTTGCCGGATACGAAGATCCGTGTACAGACGATCCATGTTAGCGTACCCGCCCACAGTCCGCCCCGGGTGCGCTTTGGGGTGGAGCGGCTGGCATCCGTCCTTAAGGCGGCCGGCTACCGGGTAGACAGTTCCGGTTCGGATGGGAAAAGCATCGTTATTACATTATCGGGGACGGGGGCGAAGGAGGGTTTTTCGATCACCTCAACCGGCGACCGTATCAATATTACCGGCGGGGATGCTTCGGGCATCCTGTATGGTTGTCTGGAGCTGGCCGACCGGATCCGTGCCACGGGTCATTGGCCTGCCGGTCCGGTCAATTGGAAGGACCAGCCGGAAATGGCTTTACGCGGCGCCTGTATCGGTCTGCAGAAGCCTACCCTGCTCCCGGGCCGGGGACCTTACGAATATCCCTATACGCCGGAGAATTTCCCCTGGTTCTATGATAAGGCCCTTTGGGGAAAGTATCTCGACTCCATGGTCAATAACCGGATGAATACGCTTTACCTGTGGAATGGGCATCCTTTTGCCTCGCTGGTCCGCCTGGCTGATTATCCCTATGCCGTGGAGGTCGATGATGCCACCTTTAAAAAGAATGAGGAGATGTATCGCTGGCTTACGGCCGAGGCGGACAGAAGGGGGATCTGGGTCATCCAGCTGTTCTATAATATTATCGTTTCCAAGCCTTTTGCGGAAAAGAACCATTTGAAGACACAGGACCGGAACCGGCATATCATCCCATTGATCGCCGACTATACGCGTAAATCCATTGCCGCCTTTGTCGAAAAATATCCCAATGTCGGTCTGATGGTCACGTTGGGGGAGGCTATGGAAGGGGTAGGGCAGGATGATATCGATTGGTTTACGCAAACGATCCTGCCCGGTATTAAGGACGGTCTTCGGGCGCTTGGCCGTACGGATGAGCCTCCGGTTGTGCTCCGGGCGCATGATACCGATGGCCCTGCCGTTATGAAGGCGGCGCTGCCCCTCTATAAGAACCTGTATGTGGAAGCAAAATACAATGGCGAGGCGTTGACGACCTATACCCCTCATGGGTCCTGGGCCGATCTGCATCGTCAGCTGAGCCATATCAGCAAGGGGCTGATCGAGAACATACATATCATGGCCAACCTGGAGCCCTTCCGGTATGGGTCGGCCGATTTTATACAGAAATGTGTACAGGCGATGCATTCGGTCTATGGCGCAAGCGGGCTGCACCTTTATCCGCAGGCCTCCTATTGGGACTGGCCCTATGCCGCCGATAACACCGATCCGCGTCTGCTGGAAATGGACCGGGACTGGATCTGGTATAAGGCATGGGCCCGGTATGCCTGGAACTGTCATCGCGACCGCCGGGATGAGGTCCTTTACTGGGGCCGGCAATTAGCGGGTAAATTCGGGTGTGGCGAGCAGGGGGGAAAGGAGATACTGGAGGCGTATGAGCAGTCGGGGGAGATAGCGCCCAAATTACTGCGGCGGTTTGGCATCACCGATGGCAACCGGCAGACGCTTACGTTGGGTATGCTGATGACGCAATTGATCGATCCCGACCGGTATGGGCTTTTTACGCTTTTATATGAATCGGAGGGGCCGCCCGGGGAGATGCTGAGTGAGTATGCAGAAAGAGAATGGAAGCATCAGCCGCATGTGGGGGAGACACCGGTACAGGTGAGCCGGGATGTAAAGGTAGCGGGGCAAGGGGCGGTGGAGGCGATCGAACGGGCTGCCGGCTCGATAAGGACCAATAAGGAGGAGTTTGCCCGTCTTCGCAATGACATGTATTGTTATAAGGCGTTGGCCGATTGTTATGCGGACAAGGCAACGGCCGCGCTGCTGGTTTTGCGTTATAAATATTCGAATGATCTGTCCGACCTTGAAAAGGCCCTGCCTTTTCTCCGCAGCAGCGTCGCCTCCTTTAAGGAGCTGACCCGGCTGGCGGGGCCTGCTTACCGGTATGCCAACAGCATGCAGACCGCGCAGCGGAAGATCCCTGTCAGGGGCGCCGATGGAAAGTATATCACCTGGCAGGAGCTTTTACCCTTGTATGAAAAGGAATTGGATCGTCTGCGGGTCCATGTGGATTCGCTGCGGTCCCTGCCTCCGCGTGCAGCCGGCGGGGGTGCCGTCGTTCCGCCTGCTTTCTCCAATGCCGTTGTATCGTTGAGTAAGGACGCCGGTGACGGAACCTATCGGCTGGACAGCGGGGCAAGGGTCTTTTCGGATACGGGCTGGACGATCCGGGGTCTTGCTACACCGCTGAAGGGGTTGCAGGCGATCCGTCAGTCTGCGATCCGGCAAAGGGCGAGCGGCACGACCTTGCAATTTACCTGCAGCGAGCCTGTCGACCTGCTGATCGGATTTTTTGATCAGAAGGGAGCGGGATTTCTGCCGCCGCCGCAGTTGGAGACGGATGCCAGCGCCAATGATTATGGGCAGGCCGAGCCAAAGATCGCGCATGCGCTTGTGATCGATCATCTGCCTTCGGTGGATGTGCATGCCTGGTCTTTCCGGCCCGGTGGGCATACGCTTGAGCTTGGGAAAGGGGTCTGCCTTGTATTGGGGTTTGTAAAACCGCTTGGCGGTGTGAAGGGGTATGATGCGGGGTTAAATGAACCCGGGAAAAAGGATTTAGATTGGTTATTTGAATAAGACATTATGCAGAAGCTATTGTTATACTGGATGGCCTTTTTTTTGACCGGCTTTACCGATGCGCAATCGCATGATCCCGCGCAATCGCATGATCCCGGGCAATCCCTCCGGCTCTGGTATCGTCAGCCGGCGGAGAAATGGACGGAGGCGTTGCCGATCGGTAATGGCCGGCTTGGCGCCATGATCTTTGGCAATGTGGGTGAAGAGCATCTCCAGTTCAATGAGTCCACTTTGTGGACCGGCGGACCGCGGGACTATCAACGTCCGGGCGCTTCGCGTTACCTGGACAGTATCCGGCAATTGCTTTTTGCCGGGCGGCAGGCGGATGCGGAGGCATTGGCGGAAACGCATTTTATGGGGCAGAAGGACAAGGATGAGGATCAATATGCTTCTCAAAAAAAGGTCTGGATGGATAAAATGCGGAGTGATACCGGCTTTGCCCGGCCTGATCTTGACGACCGCGGTTGGAAGGAGATGGTAGTCCCTACTCCCGATGGGTGGGAGGCCATTGGTTTGCAGGGACTCGACGGGGCCGTGTGGTTCCGTACTACTTTCGAGCTGCCGCATAACTGGGAAGGAAAGGACCTGTCCCTGGACCTGGGGCGGATCCGGGACATGGATTATACGTATGTCAATGGAGTGTTGGTGGGGGCCGGGGAAGGCGTCAGTAAAAAAAGAAATTATCTTTTACCGGCATCGGTGCTCAAGCCGGGCAGGAACAGCATCGCCATCCAGGTGCTGAATTTTGACGATAAGGGTGGGTTGGCGGGGGTGAAGGGGCGCGACAAATTGTTGCTTGGTCTTCGGGAGGGGGGCGCCCGGCCTATTGCATTGTCTTCCTCCTGGAAATATAAGATCCAGGACGAAGATCCTCCGGCATTACCAAAGTATGAGGCGGATTACCAGCCATTCGGCGATCTTTTTATACGGTGTGTGGGGCAGGGTATGAGAGCGGGTGCGGGGGAGGGCATGGGAAAGGATGCGGGAGAAGGGAAGGTTACCGGTTATCGCCGGCAACTGGATCTGGCCGATGCCGTCTCTTCGGTATCTTATGATCATAATGGTACGCATTATACGAGAGAATATTTTGCCAGCGTTCCGCAACAGGTACTGGTCGCACATTTTGGGGCGGATAAGCCCGGGAGGATTGATCTGGAGGCCTCTTTGACGGCCCTTCACCGGTCGTACAGGGTCCGGCGGATCGATGACCACACGCTGGCATTGTCGGTAAGGGTCCGGAATGGTGTTCTGAAAGGGGTCGGCTATCTGCATGTGCAGGCATTGCATGGGCGGGTAATCGTTTCTGATTCGGCGATCGTTGTCCGTAATGCCGATGAAGTCGTGTTCTATCTGGCTGCGGCTACAAATTTTTTGAATTATAAGAATGTTTCCGGCGATCCGGAGGCGAAATGCCGGGAGACGATAGCTTCCCTGAAAGAAAAGAGCTATGCGGCCGTACGGGCGGCGCATCTCCGTGAGTATAAGGCTTTGTTCCAACCTTTCTCGATCGGGTTTGGGACGTCCGGCGCAAGCGGGGAGTCCGGTGGCGGCGTCCTGCTGCCTACCGATCAGCGGATCCTGCAATATGGTTCCGGGAAAGATCCCGGCCTTATCGCCCTGTATATACAATATGCCCGTTATCTCCTGATCTCTTCTTCCCGGTCTTCCTCTCCCGTGCCTGCTAATTTGCAGGGGATCTGGAACGACCTGCTGACTCCGCCCTGGGGCAGTAAGTATACCACGAATATCAATCTCGAGATGAACTACTGGCCTGCGGAGACCCTGAACCTGTCTGCCTGTTCGACCCCTTTATTTCATCTGATGAAAGATCTTTCACAGGCGGGGCATCTGACGGCGGAAAATTATTACCGGGCGCCGGGCTGGGTGTTGCATCATAACACGGACCTATGGTGTGGAACCGCGCCGATCAATGCCTCCAATCACGGTATCTGGGTCGGCGGCGGGGCCTGGCTTTGTCACCAGTTGTGGGAGCATTACCTGTTCACCGGGGATCTGCATTTTCTTCGGGAGTATTATCCCGTCATGAAGTCTGCCGCTGAGTTCTTTGTCCATTTCCTGGTGAAGGACCCTCGTAGCGGGTGGTTGGTTAGCGTTCCGTCCAACTCTCCCGAACACGGTGGTCTCGTTGTCGGGCCCACCATGGATCATCAGATCATCCGTGATCTCTTTAAGAATTGTATCCGTGCCGCCAGTTTGTTAGGGGTCGATTCCGTCTTTCGCGGGGTACTGATGGAAAAATATGGGCGGATCGCGCCGGATAAGATCGGTAAGTATGGTCAGTTGCAGGAATGGATGGAAGATAAGGATGATACGGCCGATACGCACCGGCATATATCGCATCTCTGGGGTCTTTATCCGGGGACGGATATTACGTCTAAAGATCCCGCGATGATGGGGGCTGCCCGTCAGTCGCTTCTTTACCGGGGGGATGATGGGACCGGGTGGAGTCTTGCCTGGAAGGTGAACTGTTGGGCGCGTCTGCTGGAGGGGGATCATGCCCTGCGGCTGGTTGACAAATTGCTTTCGTCTGCTGCCGGGACACAGGGTGGTGAAAAGGGCGGTGTATATCCCAATATGTTCGATGCCCATCCTCCTTTCCAGATCGATGGTAATTTTGGCGGGGCGGCCGGCATCGTGGAGATGTTGTTGCAGAGCCAGAATGGGGAGCTCGATCTGCTGCCTGCCTTGCCGGCGGCTTTGCCGGATGGGGAGGTTCGTGGTATTTGCGGAAGGGGTGGTTTTGTGCTGGACATCAAATGGAGCCATGGGGTATTGCAGCGGGTCGGGCTGACTGCCCGTAACGGGGGAAATTGCATTTTGCGGTATGGGTCTAAGGAAGTGCATATAGTTACTAAAAAAGGAAAACAATATACGTTCACCGGTGAATTGAAATCGATTGAATAGATCGTTGCATTTTGTGGTGTTTTTTTGTATGGTGGCGCTGAGTGCTTCTGCTCAGCGACGCGATGTGCTTCTTGACACCGGCTGGCGCACCGTGGCCGATGAAAAGGACTCTGCCGCCTATCGCGGGTCCGAGGCGCCCGGTTACAATGACCGGGCCTGGAAGCTGGTAGACGTGCCGCATAATTGGGATGATTATGGGGGATACCGGCGGCTGAGGCATGGCAACCTGCATGGATATGCGTGGTATCGCCGGTCGCTGGTATTGGAGAAGAAAGAGGGGCTTCGGTATTTTCTTTGGTTTGAGGGGGTTGGTTCTTATGCGACCGTGTGGGTCAATGGCCGTCCCGTTAGCGGGCATGCGGGGGGAAGGACTTCTTTTACGCTTGATATCACGGGTGCGCTCCGGGCGGGGCGTGCCTCCAATATAATAGCCGTGCGGGCGGATCATCCTGCTATGATCCGGGATCTCCCCTGGGTCTGTGGGGGGTGTTCCGACGAACGTGACAGGGGGTTCTCCGAGGGTTCGCAGCCGATGGGGATCTTCCGGCCTGTTCACCTGGTTGTCACGCAGCCGTTGCGGGTCGAGCCTTTTGGGGTACATGTATGGAATGACACGTCTGTTTCCGAACGGTCGGCGGCATTGATGGTGGAGACCGAGGTGAAAAATTATGGGGAGAATGGAGATAGGAGAGGTAGTAACGGATCAGGGGGTGGGGATAATGCCGGTACCGGTGCGGTATGGATGGTCAATCGCCTGGTGGATGCGAAGGGGCTGGCCGTTGCGACGGCGCGGATTGTGCAGGGTATACCGAGGGGCGAGCCGGTCCTTGTCCGGCAGCAGTTGCCGGTGATCCTGCGGCCTCATCTATGGTCTACCGGTCATCCTTATCTGTATACACTTGTTACCGAGCTGGTTTGCCGGGGGCGGGTGATCGATCGGGTGACCACTCCGTATGGTATCCGGAGGATCCAATGGCCGGATCTTGCCGCCGGGGGGCCTCATCCTTTTCTTTTGAATGGGAAGCCGGTCTTTATAAATGGCATTGCCGAATATGAACACCGACTTGGACAAAGCCATGCTTTTACCGATGCCGAAATAAGGGCCCGGGTCCTGCAGATACGGGCGGCGGGATTCAATGCCTTTCGCGACGCCCATCAGCCGCACAATCTTCTTTACCAGCATTACTGGGACAGTCTCGGGCTTCTCTGGTGGCCGCAGCTCTCGGCGCATATCTGGTTTGATACGCCGGCGTTTCGGCGCAATTTCAAGACCTTGCTCACCGAATGGATAAAGGAGCGGCGTAACAGTCCTTCCGTTGTTCTCTGGGGGTTGCAGAATGAAAGCAAGCTCCCCGAAGATTTTGCAAGGGAATGTGTGGCGCTGATCCGGCAGCTTGATCCTACTGCCTCTTCCCAACGCAGGATCACCACCTGTAATGGGGGATCGGGTACCGATTGGGATGTGCCGCAGAACTGGACCGGGACTTATGGCGGCGATCCGGCTACCTATGCGGAAGACCTGCGCCGGCAGGTGCTGGTAGGAGAGTATGGCGCATGGAGGTCGTTGGAAAAGCATGGTGACGTAGTCAACAGCGAAGACCGGATGACCGGGCTGATGGAGACAAAGATACGATTGGCGGAGAGTGTAAAGGACCAGGTGGCCGGTCAGTTTTGCTGGCTTTATTCTTCGCATGACAACCCCGGACGGGTACAGTCGGGGGAAGGATCGCGGGAGCTTGACCGGATCGGCCCCGTTAATTATAAGGGACTTTTGACGGAATGGGAGGAGCCCACGGATGCCTATTATCTCTATCGGAGTAATTTTGTTCCGGCGTCTATGGGTCCCATGGCTTATATCGTTTCGCATACATGGCCGGACCGGTGGGCCGCTCCGGGGAAGAAGGACGGGATCATCGTCTATTCCAATTGTGACGAAGTGGAATTATTTAACGATGTGGGGGATGTTTCGCTGGGGAGGAAGAAAAAAGGCGGGATCGGTACGCATTTTCAATGGGATGGCGCAGACATCCGTTATAATGTGTTGTATGCTATTGGTTATGTGGGTGGGAAGGCGGTGGCGAAGGATTATATCGTCCTGCATCATCTTCCGCAGGCGCCTCATTTTAATAAATTGATCAGCGGGGGGCCGGTACTGCCCGAGCCGGGTTATAATTATCTTTATCGTGTCAATTGCGGCGGTCCCGATTATACCGATCGGGAAGGTCATGTCTGGCTGGAGGACCGGCATTATACGGGGGGGCGGACCTGGGGTTCGACTTCGTGGACCGACGACTATCCCGGTCTTCCTTCTTTTTTTGCGAGTCAGCGGATAACGTCCGATCTCATTGCCGGTACTACCGATGGGGGTCTGTTCCAGGATTTCCGGTACGGACTGGATAAGCTCGGTTATACATTCCCGGTACATGATGGGGTTTACCGGCTGGAACTGTATTTTGCGGAACCCTGGCTTGGCAGGGGTGGAGGGATGGATTGTACCGGCTGGCGACGGTTCGATGTGGCGGTGAATGGACGGGTGGTCCTGAAGAACCTGGATATCTGGAAGGAAGCGGGCTACGACCGGATGTTGAAGAAAGTCATCCCCGTTACCGTCACGGGGGGGAAGCTGGTCATCTCCTTTCCGCATGCGGTGGCTGGTCAGGCATTGATCTCGGCCATTGCGATCGCAACGACGGATAGCCGTCAGCGGCCGGCTCCTCCTTCGCCGGAGGTGATCGTTCCTGTGACATTGGAACCCGCCTATGATCTCAGACCCGTCACCAGTTATAAGACTGCGAATGCGCGGGTAGCGGGCGACACGACGGAATGGGATATTTCCGTTGGGGTGGGCGACACCTATTCTTTGACGATCAAATACCGTTATCTTCCGGCGACGGCGGGTGCGGGAAGGATAGAGGTCCGGATGGAAGATGGGACCCTGATCAAAGAAGGGCCCGTGAATTTTCTGACTACCCCGGCGGCGAAATGGAATTATTTTAATACCTCCACCGGCACGATGATCAATGCCGGTCATTATAAGGTACGGCTGATAGCGCCTGTGAGCGAAGGGGTCCGGGTGGATGAGCTGCAGGTGCAATAACGGCACCGGTGGATAAATAAAACAGCAGGAAATGAACAAGCTTGTATACGTCGTTGCATTACTGGTTTCGCAGACCGTCTTCTCCCAGGAAGTAAAGGTTTTGAACCTCCATTGTGAATACAGGACCGATCCTGCGGGTATTGAAACGCCTGCTCCTAAACTGAGTTGGGAATTGCAATCTTCGCGTCGTTCCGTTCTGCAAACGGCTTATCGTATACTGGTATCGGAGGATACATTGAGCCTGTTAAAAAATACGGGTACCGTCTGGGATTCGGAGCGGCAACCCGGGGATGTCTCCATTGGCGTCGTCTATGCGGGTCCTTTGCTGTTGCCGGCAAGGACCTATTACTGGAGGGTAATGGTCTGGGACAATCATGCTGACAGCTCGCGCTGGAGCCGGATCGCCCATTGGCAAACGGGTCTTTTTGTCTCCTCCGATTGGAAGGGGGCCCGGTGGATCGGTTATGCCGCTTTGCCGGATCCGGACCGGCAGCTTCCGGGACCTGCCGTAAAGGGTGTGAAGAAGAGTGGTCCTTTCCGGGATACCCTTCCCTTATTCCGCAAGGAGTTCAGGGTAGACAAGCCGTTGCAACGGGCGACGGTGTTTATCTGCGGGCTGGGGCATTTTGAGATGCATCTTAACGGGAAAAAGACCGGTGATCATTTCCTCGATCCCGGGTGGACCACTTATGATAAGGAAGCCTTGTATGTTCCCTTTGATATCACGACGCAGCTTCATTCCGGCGTCAATGCGATCGGGGTCATGCTGGGTAATGGGTTCTATTATATTCCGAGGGAGCGTTATCATAAATTATTGACTGCCTATGGGTATCCGAAAATGATCGCACGGATCTTCCTGGAATACCGGGACGGGTCGTCGGAAAACATCGTCAGCGATCCCTCCTGGAAGACGGCCGCCGGTCCGGTCCTTTTCTCCAGTATCTATTCCGGCGAGGACTATGATGCGCGGCTGGAGCAGGATGGCTGGGACAGTCCCGGTTTTAACGATGCAAGATGGCGGTCTCCCGTCATCGTGAGCGGATCGCCCGTATTGCATGCACAGCCCATGGAGCCGTTAAAGATCTTTGAAAATTTTGTCCCCCTCCATCGTATACGGAAGAATGCGGGCACCTGGATCTTTGACCTGGGGCAGAATGCCTCCGGGATCGCGCAGATCCGGGTGAGTGGCGCAGCCGGTTCGGCCGTCCGTATCACGCCGGCGGAGCTGTTGAATGACGACAGCACGGTTAACCAGAAGGCGACGGGTAAGCCTTATTATTGGGAATACACGCTGAAGGGAGAGGGAGCGGAGACCTGGCAGCCGCGTTTTTCGTATTATGGGTTTCGTTATCTGCAGATAGAAGGAGCCGTACCGGAAGGCGCGCCCAATCCCGGTCATTTACCCGTCATCAGCTCTTTAAAAGGATTACATACCCGCAATGCCATGGAGAGGGCCGGGAAGTTTGTCTGCTCCAACGGTCTTTTCAATCGCACCGATACCCTGATCGACTGGGCTATTCAAAGCAATCTTGCCAGCGTATTTACGGATTGCCCTCACCGGGAAAAGCTGGGATGGCTGGAGGAGGTGCACCTTATGGGGAGTTCCATGCGGTATGGCTATGACATTGCCCCGCTCTACCGGAAGATCGTCCATGATATGATGGATGCCCAGACCTCCGATGGGCTTATCCCGGAAATAGCCCCGGAATTTATCCAGTTTGGGGAGCCTTTCCGTGATTCTCCCGAATGGGGGAGCAGCAGCATCTTAGTGCCCTGGTATCTCTACTGCTGGTATGGAGATGCCACGACCCTGCGTGAAAGCTATCCCATGATGCAACGCTATATCGATTACCTGGGCCGGCAGGCAAAAGATCATATCCTTTTGGAGGGGTTGGGTGATTGGTATGATATCGGGCCTGAGCGTCCGGGTGTTTCACAGCTGACGCCGAAAGGGGTCACCGCGACGGCTATTTATTATTATGACCTGAATATCCTGGCGAAGATCGCCGGTTTACTGGGCCGGCAGGCGGATGGGGTGGGGTATACGCAACGGGCGGATAGTGTCAGGACGGCCTTTAATGAAAAGTTCTTTGACCGCCGGACCGGCCAGGTGGCCAGTGGCAGCCAGACGGCCAATGCCATGGCGTTGCATATGGGATTGGTGCCGGAGGGGTATCGGGATTCGGTCATGGGCAATATTGTAAAAGACCTGCGCCGGCGTAATAACAGCCTGACCGCGGGGGATATCGGTTTCCGTTACCTGCTGAAAGTGCTGGATGAGGAGGGGAGGGCGGATCTGATCTTTGACATGAACAGCCGGACCGACGTGCCGGGCTATGGATATCAACTGGCACATGGCGCAACCGCGCTTACTGAATCCTGGCAGGCCTATCCGTCCGTCTCCAATGACCATCTTATGCTGGGGCATATCCTGGAATGGTTCTATGACGGGCTTGCGGGCATCACGACTACCGACAGTTCTATCGCGTTTCATCATATCGTCATTCGTCCTGAAAGGGTAGGGGATGTCCGTTGGGCGCAGGCGGATTATCATTCTCCGTATGGAATGATCTCCTCTCACTGGAAAAAGGACAGCGCCGTTTTCGATCTCAGCGTGAGCATACCGGCCAACACTACCGCGACCGTATACCTGCCCGTTCCTGCCGGCGCCGTCGTTACGGAGAACTGGAAAACGCTACAAGAAGGGGGGGGCGTCCGGGGGATAAAGAAGGAAAAGGGCCATTATGTCCTGGAGGTCGGTTCCGGCAGCTATAATTTCCGGGTACAGACGGGCAATACCGTGACGGAGAAGAAGATGGCTGCGATCTACGAGGAGGTGAAGACCCCCTATAAGTATGGGCTGGTGATGGTACCATCGGATAAGAGCAGGAAAATGGATTGTCCCAGCATCTTCCGAAAGGGGGATGAGTGGTACATGATCTATATCATTTATGATGGCAGGGGATATGAGACCTGGCTGGCGAACAGCGCCGATCTTCTGCACTGGCGGAACCAGGGGCGGATACTTTCCTTTACCGATAGTTTATCTTCCGATAGCGCCCGTTGGGACGCCAATCAGAAGGCCGGTTATGCCTCGCTGGAGGATTACCAGTGGGGGGGCAGCTACCGGCTTCAACCCTGGCAGGGGAAATACTGGATGTCCTATTTTGGGGGCAACAGCCGCGGTTATGAGGCGGGGGTATTGTCCGAGGGGATCGCCTTTACGGATAAGGACCCTGCCACCGTTCATGAATGGCAGCGGCTGGATCATCCGGTGCTGACGGTGCATGATCCGGATGTGGCCTGGTGGGACAATCATACCATGTATAAGAGCTGGGTGATCCGGGACCGGACCAATGCCACCGGTCATCCCTTTGTGATGTATTACAATGCCAATGGGGACAGTGTGAATAAGAAGCGGGGAAGCGAAAGGATCGGTATGGCCGTATCCGATGACATGGTTCATTGGAAGAGACCTCGTCGTGATCCCGTGCTGGATCATCTGGCAGGGATCACCGGCGATCCTTATATCCAAAAAATTGGGGACCTTTGGGTCATGTTCTATTTTGGGGCGTTCTGGCGGGGTACGCATGGGGCCTTTAATCGTTTTGCCTGCTCCTATGATCTTGTTCACTGGACGGATTGGACGGGCCCCGATCTGATCGCGCCTTCGGAACCCTATGATGAAGTTTTTGCGCACAAGTCCTTTGTCATAAAATACAAGGGTGTCGTATATCATTATTATTGTGCCGTAGATAAAAAGGATCACCGGGGAATTGCGGTCGCCACTTCGGTCGATAAAGGAAAGAGCGGGCTTACGTTTCATACCGATTAATGCATGCGTGATTTTTTATTTATAGGGATATTGATCATCGGGGCGGCGGGGATGCCGGTCCGGTCTTTTGCGCAGTCGCGGGTGATCACGAATTTTGATGCGGGGTGGCGATTTTTTTTGGGTGATGAGGCGGAGGGAAAGAAACTGAACTTTGATGATACGAAATGGCGGAGGCTCGATCTGCCGCATGACTGGAGTATCGAAGGAAGTTTTGATGAACACAATACAACCGGTCAGCAGGAAGGCGGTCTTCCGGGAGGTGTCGGTTGGTACCGGAAGACATTTTCCATGCCGGTCTTTGGGCAGGAGGCCCGGGCGCGGGAACGAGCGCGGGACAGTATGCGCATTTATATAGAGTTTGACGGGATCTATCGTAACAGCGAGGTTTGGATCAATGGGCATTACCTGGGCAAACGCCCCAATGGATATATCTCTTTCCGTTATGAGCTTACGCGCTGGCTTCATGCCGGTGACGGAAACGTAGTAGCTGTAAGGGTGGACAATTCCGGGCAGCCAAATTCGCGTTGGTATACCGGTTCCGGTATTTACCGGCATGTCCGGCTTGTGACGACGGATCCTATAGCCATCGATCAGTGGGGAACTTTTGTCAGCACGCCGGAAGTCGATGGCAACAGGGCCAGGGTACACCTGGCGACGACCATTCGTAATACGACCAACCGGCCTGCTACCGTGAATATACGGGTGCGGATAATTGACGCCGGTGGTCGCGTGGTAGCGGCGACGGAGGATCGGGGAAAGGCGTTGAATGATTCGCTGACGGAGGCGGGACAGGATCTTTTGCTGACGGCGCCTCATTTATGGTCACCGGGACATCCTTATCTATATACCGTCGTCACTACGATCGTCGGGGACAATGGGCGGGTCAGGGACAGCTATACGACGACGCTGGGGATACGGTATTTTCAATTTGACCGGGAGGCCGGTTTTTTATTGAATGGCCGGCCGTTGAAGATCCGGGGTGTCTGTCTTCATCATGACCTGGGGGCGTTGGGGGCTGCGGTCAATACCAGCGCCATTCGCCGGGAGCTGAGGATCCTGAAGGAGATGGGTTGTAATGCGATCCGTACCTCGCATAATCCTCCTGCACCGGGGCTGTTGGATCTTTGTGATGAAATGGGGTTTATCGTGATGGACGAGGCTTTTGATATGTGGAAGAAGAAGAAAACGAAACAGGATTATTCATTGGATTTCCCCGTCTGGCACCGGCGGGACCTTGAGGACCAGGTAAGGCGCGACCGAAACCATCCTTCTGTGTTTATCTGGAGTATCGGGAATGAGATCAGGGAGCAATTTGATTCCTCCGGTATTGCCCTTGCGAGGGAGTTGACCGGTATCGTCAGGCGTCTGGACACGACCCGGCCGGTGACGGCTGCGTTGACGGAGCTGGATACGACAAAAAATTTTATTTACCAGGCGGGTGTGCTGGACCTTATCGGTCTGAATTACAATCAGCAGACGTATCCGGACTTTTTAAAAAAATATCCCGGTCAGAAATTTATTGCTACGGAGACCGGGTCGGCATTGGAGACACGGGGTCATTATGATATGCCTTCGGACAGCATCCGCCGCTGGCCTGCCGGGGCCAGGGAGCCCCTTATCGGGGCCAATCCCGACTGGACCGTGTCGGCCTATGATAATGTGTCGGCCTATTGGGGTTCGACGCATGAGGAGACCTGGAAGATCATAAAAAAATATCCTTTTCTTTCCGGGTTATTTGTCTGGACGGGGTTTGATTATTTAGGGGAGCCGACTCCTTATCCCTGGCCTGCGCGCAGCTCTTATTTCGGGATCGTCGATCTCGCCGGTTTTCCCAAGGATGTATATTATATGTATCAGAGCGAATGGACGTCGCGGCCCGTGCTGCATGTCTTCCCGCATTGGAATTGGAAAAAAGATCAGTCCGTGGATGTCTGGGCCTATTACAGCCAGGCGGATGAAGTCGAATTATTTCTGAACGGGCGGTCGCTTGGTGTGAAAAGGAAACAGGGGGATGAACTTCATGTCAGCTGGAGGGTGGGTTGGCAACCGGGGACGTTGAAGGCTGTTTCCCGGAAGAATAGGAAGACCGTATTGGTCCGCAGTTTGCGGACTGCCGGTCCGGCTGCGGGGATCCGGTTAATGGCGGATCGCCGGATCATCCGGGCGGATGGGTCCGATCTTTCTTTTGTCACTGCAAGCATCGTCGATGCGGATGGGCAGGTTGTTCCGGATGCGGCAAACGAGCTTCATTTTACCATGGAGGGGCCGGGTTTGCTGGCGGGATTGGATAATGGTTATCAGGCCGACCAGGAATCCTTCCGGTCGGATCGTCACAGGGCTTATAACGGGCTTTGTCTGGCCATTATCCGGGCGACAAAAAACCCCGGGAAGATCGTGGTGCGTGTCAGCGGAAAGGGACTGTCCTCCGCTTCTTTGGAGTTGACCACCAAAACAGGAAGACGAGAAAAATAGTAAAATATTCCATCATTATAGTGAAACCTTACATTGTTTCAGGGTTTGGACACCTGTACCTTTAGTTCCATCTCTAAATGGTTCTCTAAAACGGCTAAGACATATGAAGGAATGCTTGCTTGCGCTGGGATCCGCTCTTATGACGATCCTTTCTGTTCCGGTTCCACATTCCGGAAACCTGGCTGCTACCCACCTCTCATATGAAGACACCACCTACACAAAAGTTATCACCGAAAGATCCGGCAAGATCGTCGCAACCCTTGGCATTTCGGACTCGACGGTTTACTACCGGGTCCGCGGTCTCATCGTCGATCAGTATCGTGCATTGAATGCGATCTATACCGACCGGGACGTCCAGTTAAAAACATTGAAAAACCAGCAGCCGGCTCCGGATAAGGCGACGGTCGATTCGGTGAAAAAAGAAGCCGAAAAAACCGTCGAGGCCAAACTGGATCCCTTGCATCATGCGTATTTAACCCGGCTGGGAAAGGAACTCAGTCCGGCGCAGGTGGATAAGGTAAAGGATGGGATGACCTATAGTGTGCTGGAAGTGACCTATCGTGCTTATCTCGAGGAACTTCCTTCGTTGACGGACCAGCAAAAGGCCACGATCCTGGCCGATCTTACCGAGGCGCGTGAACATGCCATGGATGCCGAGTCTTCTGAAAAGAAGCATGCGTGGTTTGGAAAGTACAAAGGCCGGATCAATAATTATCTGTCTGCCCAGGGCATCGATATGAAAAAGGCGGGTGACGAATGGCAGAAGAGGCGCAAAGGACAATAGAAATTAGTTGCTTATTTTTTAATACATTGATTGCTATATGAAACATTTAACGAAATGCTTATTATTATTCTTTTTACTGGCGGGCATGGTCCTGTCTGTCCAGGCACAGAAAAAGGCGGTGTCCGGGACGGTGGTCAAAGAGGACACCAATGAGCCTCTCCAGGGCGTTACCGTGACCGTCAAGGGAACGACGCAAACAGCCATTACCGATGCCAAGGGATTTTTCTCCATGACCGTAGCCAACCGGAGCAAGGGCATCGTGCTTGTTTTTTCCTATGTAGGATTTGAAAAGAAGGAGATGTCCTCTGCTCCTGACGAGATCCTCACCGTTCCATTAACTGTTTCCAATAAGTCCATGAATGATGTGGTCATCGTAGGTTATGGCAGCCAGAAGAGAAGCTCTCTTACGGGATCGGTATCCACCGTCGATCTGAAGAAGGTGGAAGACGTTCCTGCGCTGGACATGACTGCTGCGTTGAGGGGAACCGTACCCGGTCTGAGCGTCTCGGGTGGTGTGCAGCGTCCGGGGCAGCCGACAACCGTCACGATCCGTAATCCCGTGGCCTTTGCCAAGGATGGCGGCCAGGGCACCAATCCGCTGTTTATCATCGATGATGTGATCAGGACACAAGCGGACTTCGATCTGCTGGATGTGACCCAGGTCGAGAGCGTTTCCGTCCTGAAGGATGCCGAGGCATCCATCTATGGGGTGCAGGGCGCCAATGGCGTCATTATCGTCAAGACCAAGAGAGGGCATGCGGGCGCGCCGACGCTTAGCTTCAGCGGTTCGGTGGGTTCGCAGAATGCGACGATACTACCCAAGATGCTGAACAGTCTTCAGTTGGCGACCCTCAACAATGACTATAACCAAACGTCGGCTTATCAGCAAACAACGTCCTCCGGTGTAGGCGTGCCGGTGAATCAATTCTATGATACGGCGGGCTATCTGCATAAATCAGACGGTACGGTAGCGACGACCCGTCTTGCCAGCTGGTATACGCCGGATGAGCTGGCATATTTCAGCACGCACAGCCACAATTATTTAAAACAAGCCTTCAAGACCGCGTATGTGGAGCGTGGCGCACTGAATCTGTCCGGTGGTACCGACAAGCTTACGTATTTTATTGGCGGTGATTTTGTCAACCAGAGCTCCAACTTCAAGGGCATCAATTCCTATAAATACGGGTTGCGGGCGACCGTGGATGCCAAACCGGCCAAGGGGCTGGACGTCATGGTCTCGCTGAGCGACGACATTTTCTATAGCAAGAGCTATTGGTATAAGATAAACAGTACAACGGAAAGCCTTGACAATGATGTCGCTTCGCTGGAGACCGTACAACCCTGGCAGGAGTATTTTATCAATGGGAACCCGGTGATCACCGGGGCCAGCAATACGGGCGGATATGATAACGTGAATCTATTCCTGATCCAGAATTCGAACAATTTTACGACCGCGAGCACGACTACGACGAATATCCTGGGTAAGATCACCTATGAGATACCAGGTGTGAAAGGGCTGTCTGGTACGTTTACGATGAATAAGAATATCAACACCGCTAACGGGAAGCAGTTCGGCTCTACCTTTACCTATTCCAAGTATGCCGGTATGGGGGAGAACAATCATATTCCCGGCGGGACCCTGCTGCAGACCTACCCGATCAGCAATGGCAACAGGGTGCGGCTGAATCCTACGTTCTCGAATTCTTACCAGCTGGATGCCGGTTTGAGCTATATGCGCAGCTTTGGCAAGCACACGATCTCTGCGATCGCCTTGTACGAGCAGCGGGAACAGAACGCCGAGGGCATTGCGGGTGAATCCGACGGTGTGGTGAACGGGGCTTTGCCATACCAGACCTTTACGACCGGTGCGGAGTCGTCCACGCAGACCGGCTTTATCAGCCAGTTTGGGTTCGAGGCGTTCATTTCCCGGTTGAACTACAGTTATGCCGGCAAGTATCTTCTGCAGCTGGTGTATCGTGCGGATGGCAGCTCGCGGTTTGCCGCGGGGCATAACTGGGGTGGTTTCCCTGCCGCGTCGGTGGGCTGGATCTTATCGGAAGAGCCTTTTATCAGGGATAAGTATCCGTGGATCGATCTGCTGAAGGTGAGGGCCTCTGCGGGGTTGACGGGTACGGACAATACGAAGCCTTACCAGTACAGGGCGAACTATAACCTGGGTACGGGCAGCAGCGGCGGCGCGGTATTCAACGAGGGCGCCCGGAGCATCGGCGTAAAGCCGAACATAGCCATCCCCAATGTGGGCGTTACCTGGGATCACGTGACGAAGCTGGACTATGGTCTTGACATGGCTGTGCTGAACAACCGCCTGAATTTTTCGGCGGACTATTTCTGGAGCCATGGCTACGATCTGCTGACGACGCTGAGCTCTTCTGTTCCTGTGACCATCGGCGCCGCCGCACCAACGGAAAATTTTAGTATCGTGAATATGTTTGGGTATGAGGTGTCTGTGGGATGGAGAGGTAATGTCGGGAAGAAGTTCAGCTATAGCTTTACACCCTTCTTTACCTGGTCGGATAATAAGAATATCCTGATCGATGTGGCCTCCGGTAATAAGGGCGGCCCCCTGGACCTGACAGGGAAGTCGAGCGATATGGGGACCTACGGATACAAGTCGATGGGGATCATCCGGACGCAGGACCAGGCTACGGCGATCATCAATTCGAGGGCACAGGCTGCCGGGGGGGTAAAAAATGTGACCATCTTCAGCACGCCGGTGCAGCCCGGGATGATCAACTACCAGGATTACAATGGGGATGGGGTCATCGATGTGAAGGACCAGCAATATCTGAATAAGAAGCAAAGCAATCACTATAGTCTGGGTCTTAACTGGAGTGTGAACTATGGATCGTTGAGCCTGAACGTGATCATGGGTGCATCGTGGGGTGGATGGACGACCATCGACGGACAGGTGCCTGGCAATAACAATGCTTCCTCCGGCTATTCGATAACGGATAACCGGCCTTCCTACTGGGCAGACCACTGGACGCCGGCCAATACCAATGCGAAGTATCCGGCGCCTTATTTCGTGAGCGATTACAAGGTGACCACCGATTTCTGGCTGGTGAGGGCTACGACGCTGAACATCACCAACGCTACGATGAGCTATACGATCCCCACAAAATGGAGCAGTAAGGCGGGTATTGCCAGCGCGCGGTTCTTTGTCGTGGCGACCAATCCCGTACAGTTCATCAACCCTTTCCCTAATCACTACCGGGATATATCGACGGCGCTGTATACCTATCCGACGCTCAGGACGATCACGGCGGGTTTAAATGTTGGATTCTAAATCAAGCAAACATGAAAAAAGTAAATTTAATTATAAAGATATCGGCAATCGGATGCCTTTTGCTGGGTGGCTGTAAAAAGGTATTGGAAAAACAGGACATCAGCAATTTTACGCCTTCGCAGGTATTCAATGATTCGACCGTGGCCAAGCTGGACATGGACTATATCTATAGCCAGAACCAGCCCGGCTGGTTTGGCAATTCGGGCGGCACATTAGGGTCATCGTATTCTTCGATCTGTGATGAGCAGTATGGGGACAATGCCTATGTGAAGGGTACCGTCACGAGCGAGCTGGTGACGGATATCGGTGCGTCGGCCACGAGCGGAAACTATTTCAAGATAAGGACCATCAACATGTTCCTTCAGAATATGAATGCCGGGACGCTGGACCCGAGCGTCAAGAAGCATTTTAACGGGCAGGCATTTTTCTGGCGCGCGTACCGCTATTTTGAGCTGGTGAAGTTATATGGTGGCGTTCCGTTGGTCCTCACGCCGCTGGATGCGGTGGGGCCGGCTGCGAAGACAGCTGCAAATCTGCCGAGGAATACGACGACGCAGACCTTTAATCAGATCGTGCAGGACCTGGACAGCGCTGTCGCATATTGTCCTGTGTGGTGGGGTAACAATGCCGACTATGGCCGTATCACTTCCGAGGCTGCGCAGGCCTTTCTGGGGCGTGTGCTGCTGACCTGGGCGAGCCCGCAGTTCAATCCTACCAATGATATCACCCGGTGGAGGGCGGCTTATGATGCCAATACGGCGGCCGTAACTTCTCTTACGGCCAATGGTTTTCATCTCTATCCCAAATGGGATTACACCATGTGGACGACGGAAGGCAGCGCCGGGGGCAGCACTCCGCGCAATCCCGAGGCCGTGTGGGTGACCGAGTACAATACTTCCAACGTGGACAATGACATGAACAATGAGACCTATGACGCCGGATCGAGACCGAAGTATCTTTCGACGACCGGTGGTTCCAATACTCCGACCTGGGAGCTGGCTGCGGCGTTCCCCATGAAGGACGGCAAGGACACCCTGAGCAGCAAATATGCTTACAGCCTGCAGACCTTCTATGATAACAGGGACCCCCGTTTCTATGAGACCATTGCGTATAATGGCTGTAACTGGGGGCTTAATGGTAATTCCACGTATCGTCTCTGGACCTATTTCTATCCCAACACAAAGAGCAGTCCCACCAAGACGGCCAGTACGGAATCTTCCGCCAGCGCATCGGGATTTTATCTGCGCAAGGGAGTCGATCCCTCGCTGACCCTGGCCAATCTGACCTATGCGGGTACCGATTGGATCGAGATGCGGTATGCCGAAGTCCTGTTGAACCAGGCGGAGGCTGCGGCGGAGATAGGTAATCTGGGAGTTGCGCAGGAGGCCTATGCAAATCTTATCGCTATCCGTAAAAGAGCAGGGATCGATCCCGGCACTGACAATCTTTATGGGCTGGCTGCGGGGATGAATCATGACCAGATGATCAATGCCATTCTGTTCGAGCGGAGGATCGAGCTGGCCTTCGAAGGAAAGCGATACTTCGACCTGAGGCGGCGGAAATTACTGGAGAGTACGCTGAACGGGAAGATGAGGAATAAGATGGTCGTTACGCTGAATAATAATAACTCCTATACCGACTATCTTTTGAGCACGAGGGATGCGGCAGCCAATACGTCGCTGGACAACGTGTATACGACCAACTTTACGGTGAGCATACAGACGCAGGATACTTATACGCTGGCGGTGCAGAGCGCCGATTATTTCTTTGGCATTCCGCTGCCCTCGTTGCAGAACAATGTAAACCTGCAGCAGAACAATACATGGGGTGGGCCGTTCGACCCGTTGAAGTGATTGATTTTTTAGCATTGAAATATTTACTAATGAAGAATAGAATTTTTATGTTGGTGATGCTGGCAGGTTCTCTGGGCATCGTAAAGCCCGCGGCGGCACAGTACCCTAAGATACCGGCGGAGGTGCAGGCTCAATCCGATGCATTGATAAAAGAGACCTATCGCCGGTCTGATTCAGCGTGGCAGGTGGCATTGCCCATTGTCGACAATGACGCCAAGCATGGTAAGCCGTATATACCCTGGGCGGCCCGTCCCACGGATCTGCCGCAGGCTTCCCTCCTGGCCTTTCCGGGAGCGGAGGGTGGCGGTGCGCATAGTTATGGCGGTCGTGGGGGGAAGGTGCTGGTCGTCACCAGCCTGGCGGACAGTGGTCCCGGTACGCTTCGCTGGGCCTGTGAGCAGGGCGGCGCCCGTATCGTGGTCTTCAACGTGGCGGGGATCATTCGTATCAACAGTCCGATCATCGTCCGTGCTCCGTATATTTCCATCGAGGGGCAATCGGCTCCCGGTGATGGCGTGTGTGTGGCCGGAGAATCCTTTTGGGTTAACACGCATGATGTTGTGATCCGTTATATGCGTTTTCGCAGGGGGGAGACCAATGTCGGTCGCCGCGATGATGCGTTGGGGGGTAATCCCGTAGGGAATATCATGGTCGACCATGTCTCGACCAGCTGGGGATTGGATGAAAATTTTTCCATGTACCGGCATATGTTCGATCCCGGTGACGGCTCCAAGGAGGAAAAACTGGGTACCGTCAACATAACCATTCAGAATTGTATCTCTGCCGAGTCGCTGGATACCTGGAATCATGCATTTGGCACCACCATGGGCGGAGAGAATTGTATGCTGGTACGCAACCTCTGGGCGGACAATACCGGCCGTAATCCCTCTATCGGGTGGAACGGGGTGTTTAACTTTGTAAACAATATCGTTTTTAACTGGCATCACCGCAGTATGGATGGCGGCGATTATACCAGTCTGTTCAATATCATCAACAACTATTTCAAACCGGGTCCCGTCACGCCGAAGGATGAGGCCGTCGGTCACCGCATCCTGAAACCGGAATCGGGGCGGAGCAAGCTCAAGTACCGGGTATTCGGGCGGGCCTATGTCAATGGGAACATCATGGATGGCTATCCTGAGATCACCAAAGACAACTGGGCCGGCGGGGTACAGGTCGATGAGGAAAAGGATGCGGGGCAGTATAAGGACTATATGAAGGTCGACAAGCCCTTTCCGATGCCTCCTGTGAAAATAATGCCGACCCTGGAAGCCTATAATTTTGTGCTGACGAATGTGGGGGCTACCTTGCCCCGGCGTGACCCCGTCGATGTCCGTGTCGTGGAGCAGGTCCGTAGCGGGAAGATCGCCTATAAAGAGGTGAATACCGATACGATGAGCCAGTTCAAAGTTCGTAAATTGCCAAAGGATTCCTATAAGATCGGGATCGTGACCAATATCGTGGAAGTGGGCGGTTACCCGGATTATAAGGGGACTCCCTATAAGGACTCTGACAATGACGGATTGCCCGATGAATGGGAGGCTAGGCATGGTCTGAATCCAAAAGACCCCAGGGACTCTGCCCGTCCGGCTGCGGATGGCAGCGGATATTCGAATATCGAGGTCTATCTGAACACGCTGGCCCTGAAGGGGGAGAAACCGGTAAAGTAACAAAATGTATGCGATCCCATCCAATATTTCGTTTGTGCTTACTCGTGGGGGCACTGGCCGCCGGTCCGTTGTTGTCTATTCCGGCGACCGCCCAAAAAAAGGTCAAGGCTCCCGAGCCGCCGCCGCCCGTGGCGCCGGCAAAGGGCGGCCACCTGGTCTATGAGGCTGATGCTAATGGAGACCGGATCCCCGACTTTTCCTATAGCGGGTATAAGGGTGGCGATGCATCTATTCCCATGGCGCCCATTCGGGTCATTGTTCCTCTGAAGAGCGGCGATGCGACCCTTCGTATACAGGCCGCCCTGGATTATGTGGCTTCCCTGCCGGCCGATCGTCAGGGCATTCGTGGAGCTATACTCCTGGAAAAGGGGGTGTATGAGATCGGGGGTGGTCTGCTTCTTCGTCAATCCGGGGTCATACTCCGGGGCAGCGGCATGGGTGATAATGGCACCGTGCTGCTGGCGACGGGTACCGACCGGCGTACGCTGATCCGTGTTGTCGGGAAGAGCGACCGTGTCGTCGAAAAAGAAAATAAGATTGCGGATAGTTATGTTCCCGTCAATGCGAGTCATCTTCACGTGACGGGTCCCAACCCTTTTAAGGCGGGAGACAAGGTAATCCTGCATCGCCCTTCTACGGCGGAATGGATCCATCGGCTGGGGATGGAAACCTTTGGCGGCGGGATCTCCGCGCTTGGCTGGAAGCCGGGGCAGCGGGATATTTTCTGGGACCGGACCGTTGTGGCCGTTAATGGGGAGGAGGTTGTGTTGGATGCGCCCCTGACTACCGCATTGGATACCGCCTATGGCGGCGGAAGGATTGCCCGGTATCGTTGGCCCGGCCGTATCGAAGAGGTAGGGATCGAGAACCTGGAATGCCGGTCGGTCTATGATCTGCAGAATCCAAAGGACGAGGCACATAGCTGGATGGCCATCACCCTGGAGAATGTTTCCGATGCCTGGGTAAGACAGGTGATCGTCCGGCATTTTGCGGGCTCTGCCGTAGCCGTACTCGAGACGGCAAATCGTATAACAGTAGAAGATTGTAAATACCTGGCCCCCGTATCCGAGATAGGGGGCCAGCGTCGTAATGCCTTTTTTACTTCCGGGGGACAGACGCTTTTTCAACGTCTTTTTTCGGAATATGCTTTTCATGATTTCTCCGTTGGTTTCTGCGCTCCCGGCCCCAATGCCTTTGTACAGTGTCAGTCCAGCCATCCCTATAGTCTTAGTGGCGCCATCGACAGCTGGGCTTCGGGTATTCTTTTCGATGTGGTGAATATCGACGCCCAGGTGCTGAGCTATGCCAACAGGGAGCAGGATGCGCAGGGGGCGGGGTGGTGTGCGGCGAACAGCGTTTTCTGGAATTGCACGGCCGCCCGTATCAATTGTTACCGGCCGCCGGGCGCCAATAACTGGGCCTTTGGTTCCTGGGCGCAGTTTGGCGGTGATGGGTACTGGGGCGAGTCCAATGCGACTATCCAGCCGCGTAGCTTTTATTATGCCCAGCTGGCCGAGCGTCTTGGTCCTGCTGCCGCGGAGAGAAGCCAGGTGCTTCCCATGGAAACAGAGGCTTCGAGCAGTCCTACGGTCGATCAGGCCGCTGCGCTTATCGCCCTTTCCAGGAAGCCGCGGGTACAGATGACTGAGTGGATCGATCAGGCGGCGGAGAGAAACCCGATCGCTGTTTCGGCGGATGGGGTGTCTTCGATCGATAAGATCGGTTATAGGGAACCGGTAGTTCCAAAGCGATCCGAGCCCATGCGGGTGGTCAATGGCTGGCTGGTCAGGGGTAATGCCGTACTGGCAGGCCGTCGTGATTATGAGCCCTGGTGGATGGGCACCGTACGACCCTATGGCGTAGAAGAAGCAAAGCCTGCCATCACGCGTTATGTGCCCGGGCGTACCGGTACCGGTCTGACCGATGACCTCGATGCCCTGACGGACACCATGGAAGACCGTCATGTCGTTGCCCTTGATCATAACTATGGGCTTTGGTATGATCGTCGCCGGGACGATCATGAACGGATCCGCCGGATGGATGGTGATGTCTGGCCGCCTTTCTACGAGCTGCCTTTTGCTCGAAGCGGAAAGGATACCGCCTGGGATGGGCTGAGCAAATACGATCTTACCAAATACAACAGGTGGTATTGGAGCCGGCTGAGGCGTTTTGCCGATCTGGCCGATGAGAAGGGGCTTGTGCTGATCCACCAGGATTATTTCCAGCATAATATCATCGAGGCGGGGGCGCATTATGCCGATTTCCCCTGGAGGCCTGCCAATAACATTAACAATACCGGTTTTCCCGAGCCGCCGCCTTTTGCGGGGGACAAGCGTATTTTTATGGCCGAACAGTTTTATGACACGACCCATCCGGTCCGTCATGACCTGCATCGCGCCTTTATCCGTCAGTGTCTGGATAATTTTTCCGGCAATACCGGCGTCATCCAGCTGATCGGGGCTGAATTCACCGGGCCTCTTCATTTTGTTCAATTCTGGGTGGATAATATCCGGTTATGGGAACAGGAGAAGGGCCGGCGGGAGATCATCGGTCTTAGCACGACCAAAGACGTACAGGATGCCATACTGGCCGATCCTGCGCGTGCTGCCACCATCGATCTGATCGATATCCGTTATTGGTATTATCAGCAGGATGGCAAGTTATACGCGCCTCTTGGCGGGCAGAGTCTTGCACCCCGGCAGCACGAGCGGCTGCTCAAGCCAAAAAGACCTTCTTTTGAAGATGTATACCATTCCGTCCGGGAATACCGGCAGCGCTATCCATCCAAGGCTGTATTATATTCCGCCGAGGGCTGTGATATTTTTGGCTGGGCTGTGTTTATCGCCGGCGGGTCGCTGGCCAATATTCCTTTTATAAAGGATTCGCGTATGCTGGCCGATGCTGCCGGTATGCAGCCGGTCGATCTTCCGGGCAATCCTCACGGGCAGTGGGCGCTCGCTAATAAGAATGGAGATAGGAAGGGGTATATCATCTATTGTGATAATGCGGGCCCGGTACAGGTGGACCTGGGCGGGATGAGCGGGTCTTTTAGCGTACATCGCATTAATCCGCGTGACGGAGCGATGGATGCTGCGATCCTAAAGATAAGGGGTGGTCAGATCGCGACGATCCCTGCCGGGGGTAAGGGGCCTGTCGTGTTTTGGATCACGAAATAAATGAATCATGGGGATACGGATGTCGATACTGATATGTATGAGTCTTTTTATGCTCCCGCAGGGGGGCGGCCCTTCCCGTCTGCGGGTATCCGCCAACGGGAGATTCCTGATGACGGAGAAAGGGGATCCTTTTTTCTGGCTGGGGGATACCGGATGGCTGTTGCTGACAAAGCTGACCCGGGAAGAGACGGATCGATACCTGGAAGACCGTCGGGCAAAGGGATTCAATGTGATCCAGGTCATGGTCGTGCATGGGCTGAACGATGTGGATGTCTATGGTGATTCTGCTTTGGTTCATGCCAACCTGGGCCGGCCGAAGACCAGTCCGGGGAGCTCTTTTGGAGCGAGGGGACAATATGATTATTGGAATCACCTGGATTATATCGTCGGTAAGGCAGCGGAGAAGGGGCTCTATATCGCGTTGGTGCCTGTATGGGGCGGCGTGGTAAAGTCTGGGAAGGTCAGTGAGGCTCAGGCGAGGGCCTATGCGGAATTTTTGGCGGATCGGTATAAGGGGGTTACGAATATCGTGTGGATGAATGGCGGGGATATCAGGGGGGCCGATTTTCTCCCGGTGTGGATGACGATCGGGAATACGCTGCGGGCGAAGGATCCAGGACATCTGATCACCTTTCATCCGAGGGGGCGGTCTTCTTCTTCTTTTTGGTTCCAGGGGCAGGGTTGGTTGGATTTCAATAGCGTTCAGTCAGGGCATCGAAGCTATGCGCAGGATACCTCGCGGGATGATCCCCGTTATGGGGAGGACAACTGGAGATATATCCAGGCCGATTATAAGAAATCGCCTGCCAAGCCCGTATTGGATGCCGAACCTTCCTATGAGGGGATCCCGCATGGATTGCATGATACCCTTCAACCCCGCTGGACCGATAGTGACGTACGGCGGTATGGGTATTGGTCTGTTCTTGCCGGCGCCTGCGGATTTACCTATGGCGATAATTCCGTCATGCAGATGCTTCGTCCTACGGACAAAGGCAGCGCCTATGGGGCAAAGGCCCCGTGGTATACCGCGATCAACGATCCGGGTGCGGGGGAGATGGTCTATCTCAAGAAGCTTATGTTATCCCGGCCTTATTTTGAACGGGTACCGGATCAGTCGCTGGTCGCCGATCAGGGAGAAAAATATAATTACCTGCTGGCTGCCCGTGGGCGGCGTTATGCTTTTATCTATACTTATACCGGCCGGAATATGAAGATCAATCCTGCCTCGTTGGGGAGTGGGTCATTGGATGCCTCCTGGTATAATCCCCGGAATGGCGAATGGAAAAGGATCGGGACCTTTCCGGCCGGCGGGATACTGGACTTTGATCCACCGGGAGAGCCTGCTCCGGGTAATGATTGGGTGCTTGTGCTGGACAGGAAATAACAGGAAATGAAGAATTGCTTTTATATATTGGTTATCGGGTTGTTTTTTGGCGCCTGTAAGACGGCAAAGGATGTTTATTTGTTTACCTCTTTTCGGGAGCCGGCGACGGACGGGCTGTATTTCCTTTATAGCAATGACGGTTCTCATTGGACCGATCTGGGGGGAGGATGGCTGCGTCCGGCTATCGGGGAGAAAAAGCTGATGCGGGACCCATCGATGGCGCAGGGAGCGGATGGCGTCTGGCGGCTTGTCTGGACATCGGGTTGGAATGGCGACAAGGGGTTTGGTTATGCCAGCTCAAAGGATCTTATCCATTGGAGCGACCAGCAATTTATTCCCGTCATGAAGGATGAGCCGGATGCTTTTAATGTGTGGGCGCCGGAAGTCTTTTATGAAAAGGACAGTGCCCGGTTCATCATCGTTTGGGCGACTACCATTCCTTTCCGGTTCCCAAAGGGGCAGGAGGATGAGAAGAACAACCACCGGTTATATTGTACTACCACCCGTGATTTCAAGACCTTTACGCCGACCCGGCTTTGCTATGATCCCGGCTATAGCGTGATCGACGCTACCATCGTGGAACGGGGTGCGCATGATTATGTATTGGTGTTTAAGGATAACACCCGTCTGCAACGGAATATCAAGGTGGCATACAGCAATAGTCCGGCCGGGCCCTGGCATGACGATTCGCCGGCTTTTACCCCCGAATTTACCGAAGGTCCTACTGTGGCGAAGGTTGGTAAGGAATGGATCATTTATTACGATATGTATCGTGATAAAAAATATGGCGCCATGCGGACGGGAGATTTCAAAACCTTTACCGACATTACAGACCGGGTCTCCGTCCCCCAGGGGCATAAACATGGGACCATTGTAATGACCGATCGCAAAACATTAAAAAGATTAAAAAATGCAAAGCATGAATAGCCGCCGTCATTTTTTGAAGACAGCCTCCCTGGGAGGTATGCTCGCTGTTAACATACCCGCTATTGTATCGGCTGCGTACGTTCCGGCCAAAGAAAAGAAGATCACGCTTTCCAATGACGATATCGTGCTTTTCCAGGGTGACAGCATCACGGATGCCCATCGGAAACGGGATGATATGGCTGCGAACAGCCCGGCCGCGTTGGGTACGAGCTATCCTTTTTTGGCGGGGGCGGAGTTATTGTACCGGTATTCCGGAAAGAATCTGAAATGTTTTAATAAAGGGGTCAGCGGCAACAAGGTCTACCAGCTGGCGGAGCGCTGGGATGCGGATTGTCTGGACCTGAAGCCTACCGTGCTGAGTATCCTGGTAGGGGTCAATGACTTCTGGCATACGCTTGTCAATGGATATAAAGGGACCATTCAAACGTACAAGGATGATTACAAGACGTTGCTGGACCGGACGAAACAGAAATTGCCGGATGTAAAGCTGATCATCGGGGAGCCCTATGCCGTTATCGGTGTAAAATCCGTGGATGAGAAATGGTATCCGGCATTTAATGATTACCGTCATGCCGCGCGGGAGATCGCCGACAGTTTTGGCGCCGCTTTTATCCCTTACCAGGAGATCTATGACAAGGCGCAGAAGTCGGCACCCGGTTCTTATTGGACGGTGGATGGTGTACATCCCTCGTTGGCCGGCGCCCGGTTGATGGCGCAAGCCTGGCTGGAAACTGTAAAAGGATAGACTATGGGTCGTTATATCGTATATGGTGCCGTTGTTTTTTCTCTGGCGTTGGGGTTGGGCCGGACGCCAGTGCAGGGCCAGGAGATCGTACATTATTCCGGTCATACCCTGTCCAATGTCGACTATCATCATGGTCAGCTGAGCCCTGCCGTTGGGGTGCATAATATACAGGTGTTCCGGGCGAACCGGGAGCATCCAGAATTATTGGGGGGGGAGCTGGCCGATGGGTTTGGGTGGACGTATAATCATGCGCCCATGCTGGCTTATTGGAATGGCGGGTTTTACCTGGAGTATCTTAGTGATAGGACGGGAGAGAGCGTTCCCCCCGGGCAGACCCTATTACTTACTTCGCGTGACGGCCGGTCCTGGTCGAAGCCTGTCGTTCTTTTCCCGCCGTATAAGATCCCCGATGGAACGACGAAGGAAGGGCATCCCGGCGTTGCCAGGGATCTGTTTGCCGTCATGCACCAGCGGATGGGTTTTTATACCTCCAAACAGCATCGTCTGCTGGCGTTGGGTTTTTATGGCATCTGTCTTGATCCGCATGATGATCCCAATGATGGGAAGGGCATTGGAAGGGTCGTTCGAGAAGTCCATGCCGACGGGAGTTTTGGGCCTGTTTATTTTATTCATTACAATCCCGCCTGGAACGAAAAAAACACTTCCTATCCTTTTTATACCAGCAGCAGGGACAAGGGTTTTGTGGCCGATTGCAACGAGCTGATGGCCACTCCGCTGATGATGATGCAGTGGGTGGAGGAGACGGATCGCAAGGACCCGTTGATCCCGTTGCATAAGGATTACAAGGCCTTCAATTATTATCATCTTCCCGACGGAAAAACGGTGGTAGGGCTTTGGAAGAACGCCCTCACGGGTATCAGCAAGGACGACGGGCGTACCTGGTCGTCCGTCACGCGGGCCCCGCATTTTGTAAACAGCAATGCGAAGATCTGGGGGCAGCGGACATCCGACGGACATTATGCTACCGTCTATAATCCTTCTGAATTTCGCTGGCCGCTGGCGATCTCGATCAGTACCGATGGGCTGGACTATACGAACCTGCTGCTTGTGCAGGGGGAGATCTCCACGGCGCGTTATGGAGGCAACTATAAGAGCTATGGGCCGCAGTATGTCCGGGGGATCGATGAGGGCAATGGGGTTGTGCCGGATGGCAACCTCTGGGTGAGCTATAGCATGAACAAGGAAGATATCTGGGTGGCGTCGATCCCAGTTCCGGTGACGGACAAGGTAGCCGCGGATGTGGATGATGTATTCGACAGGCCGTCTGCCGCCAAGGAGCTGGCGCAATGGAATATTTATAGTCCCTTGTGGGCTTCGGTTGGGATGGATGCACAGGGGTTGTTGTTAAAGGATGCGGATCCCTATGACTTTGCCATGGCCGAGCGTGTCTTCCCCGTGGCAAAGAAAATGCAGGTGGAGTTTGCGATCACGCCCGGTCAGGCGGATCATGGACAGCTGCAGATCGAGTTCCAGGATGAGCGGAATCAGCCGGCTGTCCGGCTGAGCTTTGAGCCTGACAGTGGCTTTATTGCCAAGGCGGGTGCGCGTACCAAGAAGATGCTGACCTATCAGGCCGGGGTAACGTATAAGATCCGGGTTACGTTGAATACCGATACGCGGATGTATACCGTCAATGTCAATGACAAGGATGTGCTTACGCAGCTCTTTTTTGCTCCCGTGGAGAGTTTTGGGCATGTCGTTTTCCGGACGGGGGAGGCGCGTCATTTTCCGACGGCCGAGTCGCCGGCGGAGGCGGAGACAGATGTGCCGCATGCGGGGGATAAGGTACCGGAGGCGAAGTTTACCATTCATTATTTAAAGACGGGCAAATTATAGGATGCATTTCATCAGAAAAATATCAATGAGCTGTTTTATCATCGCGGTCCTTGCCGGCAGGGTATGCGGGCAGGAAGATCCTGCGGTGGTAAAAGTGAAGTTGCCGGTGAGGGGAACGGAGCAGGCCATTGCGGCTACGGATGTTACCGGGATCGGCGGATTTGCGGGTGACCGGATCAACAAGAATAAATGGAACTATCTCGAAAAATTCCCGATCGACAATTATATCCGGCTGATAGAGCAACGAACCTTTACCGCCTGGGACTGGCGGCCCGGTGAGCAGCCGGGTAAATGGCTGGAATCGGCCATCCTGACGGCGTCCCGTACGCATGATCCGGCTATGGATATGGAAGCACATGCCATGTATGCGCGGGTCCTGAAGTCCCAGGCGCCGGATGGGTATGTGGGTGTCACCAGTCCTTCGGTGCGTACTCCGGAGAAGCCGTTGCGGGGAATGGATGCCTATGAATTGTATTTTCTCCAGCATGCGTTGATGACGGCCTATGAGGTATGGAAGGATCCCCGTGGATTGGAGGCTGCCCGCCGGCTGGGTGATTATTTCCTGCAATATATCGGACCCGGAAAGGCCGAATTCTGGCCTTCTGCGGTGCATGCTCCCGAAAACAAGGGGAAGATATTGAAGGGAACCTTGCATTCCGATATTGCCGGGCATAGTATTCATTATTCCTGGGAGGGCACCTTGCTGATCGATCCCATGATGCGGCTGTATGAGCTGACGGGGGATAAAAAATATTTTGAATGGTGTAAATGGGTGGTGAGCAATATCGATAAGTGGAGCGGGTGGGATGCTTATTCCAACCTGGATAAGGTAGCGGATGGTGAAATGCCCGTCGACAAGATCCAGCCTTATGTCCATACGCACACCTTCCAGATGAATTTCCTCGGTCTGTTGCGGATGTACCAGGTCAGCGGGGATACTTCTTACCTGCGTAAGGTCGTGGGCGTTTGGAACGATGTAGCGGCCCGCCAAATGTATATTACCGGCGGAGTCAGCGTCGGCGAGCATTATGAAAGGGATTATATAAAACCCCTGACCGGTGAGATGATGGAGACATGCGCCACCATGTCGTGGATGCAGCTATCTCAATACCTGCTCGATCTTACCGGTGACACGAAATATGCGGATGCGATGGAGCGGATCTGCTGGAACCAGGTCTTTGCCGAACAGACGATCGACGGGGATGCCAATCATTATTTCACGCCTCCGAATGGATATACGCCGAAGGGATATTACCGCGAACCCGATTGTTGTATGGGTAGTGGTCACCGGCTGTTGTCGATGTTACCTGGGTTTATCTATGCGACGGGAGATCATTTTTCCCTATATATCAATCAATTTATCCAGTCTTCGACGATCGTTGAAGGGGTGAAGATCAGCCAGGAAACGCGTTACCCGGAAGAAAGTATCGTGCTTATCCGGATCGATCCACCTTCTCCCATGGCTTTTGCCGTTAACGTTCGGATACCTTCCTGGTGTAAGGATCCTTTATTGTCCGTCAATGGGCAGGCGGTGTCTGTTCCCTCGCGGGGTGGTTATGCCACTATTACCCGCACCTGGAAGGCAGGGGACCGGATCAGGTTGGAATTGCCTATGCAGCTACAGTGGGTGCGGCATGAACATTATTTAAAGACCTCCGATCGTAAGCCGTATAAGACGTCTCCCGATCCTGATGCGCCGTATGCGCTTGTCCGTGGTCCCGTTGTGTATGCGTTGGATGATATCTGGTACCGGGGGGATACGGCCGATTTTTCAAAGGGATGGATGGATACCGTAAAATTTGTACTGGCCGATCCCAATAAGCTCCGGCAGATACCGGTATCGACGGGGGATCTGCTCGGACCGGGTTATGAGGTGCCGATCCGGCTTGCCAACGGGCAGAAAACATCGCTGCCTGTGTATCCTTTTGCCAATATCGGTAAATGGTACCGGGACCCGGCGCACAAGCCTGACAGCAATTCCGCTGCCTGGACATATGCGATCTGGCTGAAGGGAGTGGCCCTGTCCGCCGGGGACGGCGCCGCGGTGCAACCTGCAAAGCTTTCGTTGCCAAAGATCTTTGGCGATAATATGGTCCTGCAACGCAATAGCCCCGTGCCGGTATGGGGGAGCGCTGCTGCGGGAGAGACCGTGATCGTACGTTTTGGCAGCCAGGAGAAAAAGACCGTTGCGGATGCCGTCGGTGGGTGGAAGGTTCTTCTTGATCCGCTGTCTGCTTCGGACAAACCGGAAGAAATGGTTGTTGCTTCACCGGTCGCTACCATCCGTCTGAAGAATATCCTTGTAGGCGAGGTCTGGCTTTGTTCCGGTCAGTCCAATATGGAGTATAGCATGCGGAAGAACGGTAAATTTGAAAAAGCCGCTCATGGGTCGGGTCCTGCCGATGAACTGGACAAGGCCAATAATCCGCTGATCCGCATTTTTTTGGTTCGGAATAATTATAGTAAGCCGGATATCCATATACGGCGGACCTGGGATACTGCTGCGGGTGTGCCCTTGCGGGACTTTTCCGCCGCGGGGTATTTCTTTGCCAAAGAATTGTATCGTCAGCTGGGTGTTCCTATCGGGATCATTTCTTCTTCCGTCAGCGGAAGCCGTATCGAGCCGTGGTTGCCGGGTTCGGGGAATGGGGAGAAGGATACTGCCTCGACCGGGAAGTTTTATGAGACGATGATCCGGCCGCTGGCCCCTTTCGCGTTGAAAGGTTTTCTTTGGTACCAGGGAGAATCGAATTGTTTTCTCAATGATACGCTTCGCTATACCTCCAAAATGAAGACCCTGATCGGGAGCTGGCGTAGTTTGTGGCAGGAGCCCGATGCGTCTTTTTATTGGGTGCAGATCGCTCCGTTCTATTATTCACACAGCACCGGCGGTGATCAGCCGCATACCCCGGAATCGGAACCCGCCTTTTGGGAGGCGCAGGAGCGGGCGCTGGCGCTGCCTCATACCGGGATGATCGTGACGACCGACCTCGTCGATAGTCTGCAGGATCTTCACCCTGCTTATAAGTGGGAGATAGGACGGCGGCTGGCCCTGTATGCGTTGGCGAAGGACTATGGGAAGGGGCTGGTCTATTCCGGTCCCTGGTACAAGACGATGGTTGTCAAAGGAGATAAAATAGAAGTGTCCTTCTCCGATACCGGCGGCGGGCTGGTCAGTAAGGACGGCCGGCCGCTGAACTGGTTTTCTATCGCGGGCCGGGATCATAACTTTGTTCCTGCGTCGGCGGTGATCGAAGGAAAAGATAAATTACTCGTATCGGCAAAAGGCGTCGGTTCGCCGGATGCCATTCGTTTTGGCTGGAATGAAGGGGCGCAGCCAAATCTTTTTAATAAGGAAGGATTGCCGGCCATGCCGTTCCGGGTGATCCTGCATTCAAAATAACGTTGTCGAATGAAGCATCTGTTAAAAATAAGGTTCCTCTTTTTCTTCCTGTTACCGGTATTGGCCGTGGGGCAGACGACGGAAAAAGTTTTTCTGTCGGGTACCGGCAACGATCATACCGTCAACTGGCAATTCTTTTGTACGGCGGGGAGGCAATCCGGTAAATGGACTACCATCCCTGTTCCTTCCAACTGGGAGCTGCAGGGTTTTGGGAAATATAATTACGGGTTGGATAAGGATTCGCTTCGCGGGCATGAGAAGGGGCTTTATAAGTATGTGTTTAACGTACCGGCGGGGTGGAAGGGGAGGGATGTAAAGATCGTTTTTGATGGGTCCATGACTGATACGGAGGTGAAGATCAATGGCCGGTCGGCCGGGGCCATTCACCAGGGTTCTTTTTACCGGTTCAAATATGATATCACGGGTCTGTTGCGATATGGGAAGGGCAATCTTCTCGAAGTGACCGTTGCAAAGGAGTCCGCCAATAAGTCCGTCAATATGGCCGAGCGTCATTGTGACTTCTGGATCTTTGGCGGGATCTACCGGCCTGTCTTTTTGGAGGCGGCGCCGTTGCAGCATATCAGCGGCGTGGCCATCGATGCCAGAGCGGATGGTCGTCTTGTAACGGATGTCCGGCTGGAGGGTGTCACGGGCGCGGATAAATTAACCGGGCAGGTATATACCCTGTCGGGTGAAAGGGTGGGAGCGCCCTTTACCGCGGGTATCCATTATGGAGATACCGTGGCGCGTATGCAGGCTACGCTGGCTTCGGTCAGGACCTGGTCGCCGGAGTTCCCAAATCTTTATAAGCTGGTGTATACCTTATCCGGCAGTCAGGGGGCGCTGCATTCTATGGAACAGCGTTTTGGATTCCGGACCGTGGAGCTTCGTGAGCGGGATGGGATCTATGTCAATGGGGTAAAGATCAAGTTCAGGGGGATCTGCCGGCATTCTTTCTGGCCCAGTTCCGGGCGGACGCTGAACAAGGAGATCAGTCTTCTCGACGTCGGGATGATGAAGGATATGAACATGAACGCCGTTCGCATGTCCCATTATCCACCCGACGATCATTTTCTCGATGTATGCGATTCGCTGGGGTTGTTTGTGCTGGATGAACTGACCGGCTGGCATCATGCCTATGATACGCAGGTCGGCTCGGGTCTTGTAAAGGAAATGATCGCAAAAGACGTGAACCATCCTTCTATCGTGATCTGGGACAATGGTAATGAAGGAGGATTCAATTTTGACCTGGACCCTTTGTTTGATGCGCTGGATATCCAGGGGCGGCCGTTGATCCATCCCTGGGCTGTTTTTCGTCATACCGATACCCAGCATTATATCAATTACGATTATGGCAATGGAACTTATTTTCATGGGCATGAGATCTTTTTTCCTACGGAGTTCCTGCATGGGTTATATGATGGCGGTCAGGGCGCCGGTCTGAGGGATTTCTGGCAGGAGATGTGGCAGGAGCCGCTGTCTGCCGGTGGTTTTTTGTGGGATCTGTCCGATGAGGCGGTGGTCCGTACCGATCGCAATGGGGAGCTGGATACCGATGGGGATCATGGTCCCGACGGCATCCTCGGGCCTTACCGGGAGAAAGAAGGAAGTTATTTTGCGGTGAAAGAGATCTGGGCGCCGGTATCGATCGCCCATCGGGAGATGACGGCTGCTTTTGATGGACAATTGACCATTGAGAATCGTTTCTTTTATACCAATACCGATCAATGTAGTTTTTCCTGGCATCTTGCCCGTATGGATGGGCCTCATGACCGGGCGACTCCCGGTCCTTCGGGCGCCGTCCCTGCTCCGGCGATCCTTCCTGGTCAGTTTGGTGTATTGTCGTTGTCTCTTCCCCGTGGGTGGCAGCAGTATGATGTTCTTTATCTGACGGCGAAAGATCCTTTTGGCCGTGAAATATACACCTGGAGCTGGCCGATAGCGCGACCCAATGTCATTGCCCGCCGGATCGTGGATACGACGGGGAAGGGAACCGAAGCTGCGACGATCCTGGAAGGGGATACCAGCTATACGGTTAGCGCAAATGGCGTCCATGTCGTGTTTGGAAAAAAGACCGGTCTTTTGCGGCAGGTCCGTAATGAGAAAGGGGTGATCCCTTTTTCCAATGGGCCTTCTCTTGCTGCCGGTAGCGCCGAACCGCAACGGATCGGCTGGCGGCAGGAGGGGAAAAACATCGTTGTCGAAGCCTCTTTTACAAAACAAAGTCTTTGCCAGGGTCTCAAATGGACGATGTATCCATCCGGCTGGCTGAAAATGGAAGTACATTATTTCCCTCCCGAGTATGAGTATACGCTGCTGGGGCTTAATTTTTCCTATCCGGCAGAAGACCAGGTGCGGGCGGTCCGCTGGATGGGTGACGGGCCTTATCGTGTCTGGAAGAACCGGATGGATGGCGTGGAGCTGGGGGTATGGGACAAGCCCTATAATAATACTATTACCGGTCAGGGTGTCGTGGTATACCCGGAGTTCAAGGGGTATTTCTCCAATTTCTACTGGATGCGGCTGGAGACGGCGCAGCAGCCTGTTACCGTTGTGTGTGCGAATGAGGATGTGTATCTCCGTTTGTTTACGCCTGCCAACCCTGTGCATGTTTATAATGTCGCTCCGCCCTTCCCTGCCGGGGAGATCTCCTTTATGCAGGCTATCCCGCCGATCGGGACCAAGTCGCAGAAGCCGGAGAAAATGGGGCCTTCGGGGGAGAAGAGTATGTATTACGATTACGGAAAAAGTAAAGAATATGCCAAGGAGATCACTCTATATTTCGATTTTTCTGGGTCTCATCTGTAGTTCTTTCTTCGGGGTCCCACCGCCGCAGGTGCAGGAGCTTCGATGCGAGCAATTAACGGATCCCTCCGGCATCGATGTGCGTGTGCCCCGTCTCAGCTGGCAGCTTGCCGGCGGGCAGGAAGATCTGCGGCAAACGGCTTATCAAATATTGGTGGCGAGTACCACAGAAAATCTGTCGAAGGGGAAGGGTGATCTATGGAATTCCGGCAAGGTCGTCACCGGTCAGAGTGTGCTGGTCCCTTATGCGGGTGTTCCTTTGAAAAGCCGTACCGTCTGTTACTGGAAGGTAAAGGTATGGACCACTGGCGGCGAAAGTTCCTGGAGCAAGTCTGCGTACTGGACCGTGGGGTTGCTGGATCCGTCGGACTGGAAGGCGCGGTGGATCGGGTATGAGCAGGGGTTTCCCTGGGACAGCGTTGCAAAATTCTCGCGTCTTTCCGCCCGTTATTTCCGGAAGGAGTTTAAGACCGCGGCGCGGGTCCGGTCGGCGACCGCCTATATCATCGGTCTTGGTCATTATGAATTATATATCAACGGGCATGCTATTGGTGACCAGGTGTTGGCCGAGTCGCCTACCGATTATACCCGGTCTGTAAAGTACAATACCTTTGATGTCACAAAAGATTGCCGGGAGGGCGTCAATGCCATCGGGGTTGTATTGGGCAATGGGCGTTATTTTACGATGCGTCCAAAATACAAGCCGAAGAAGATCAAAGAATTTGGGTTTCCAAAGCTGTTGTTCCAGCTGGAGATAACGTATGACAATGGTGTCCGTCAACAGATCGTCAGCAATGATGGCTGGAAATTTACCGCCGATGGACCGATCCGTTCCAACAACGAATATGATGGGGAAGAATATGATGCCCGCAAAGAGCTGGGTGACTGGAGCCTTCCCGGGTATAACGACGGGCAATGGTTAAAGTCCCGGCTTGTGGCTGCTCCGGGCGGTCGTATAGAAGCGCAGATGGATGAGCCTATCCGGGTAAAGGAGATCGTCCGGCCTTTATCGATCAGCCCGCTGGGGTCGGGTGACTGGATCATGGATATGGGGCAGAACATGGCGGGGTGGATCCGGATGAAGGTAAAGGGTCCGGCCGGCGACCAGGTGGTCCTCCGGTTTGCGGAGACCCTGCAGAAGAACGGTTCGTTGTATACGGCCAATCTCCGGGATGCAAAGGTAACGGATATCTATACTCTAAAAGGAGGGGAGGAAGAGGTCTGGCACCCGGTATTTGTATTTCATGGTTTCCGGTATGTGGAGATAAAGGGTTATCCCGGGCGGCCTTCGGTCGATGATTTTGAGGGGCAGGTCGTTTATGATGATATGGCCACGACCGGGACTTTCCGGACCTCCGACACCCTGATCAACCGGATCTATCAAAATGCCTGGTGGGGCATACAAAGCAACTATAAGGGGATACCCCTGGATTGTCCGCAGCGTAATGAGCGGATGCCCTGGCTGGGTGATCGTGCTACCGGTTCGCTGGGGGAGAGTTTTCTTTTTGACAATGCCAAGCTGTATGCCAAATGGCTGGATGATATCGAAGAGTCGCAACGGCCGGACGGAGCCCTTCCGGATGTAGCGCCTGCTTACTGGAATTATTATAGCGATAACATGACCTGGCCCGGCACCTATATTCTCGTAGCCGATATGTTGTACAACCAGTTTGGGGATCGTCGTCCGATCGAACGCCATTATGCTTCCATGAAGAAGTGGTTACAATATATGAGCGGAAAATATGGGAAAGAGGGGCTGATGACAAAGGACAAATATGGCGACTGGTGTGTTCCTCCCGAGTCGCCGGAGCTGATCCATTCAAAGGATCCGGCCCGCAATACGGATGGGCAGTTGATCGCGACGGCTTATTATTACCGGCTTCTTATGTTGATGCGGGGCTTTGCGGGACTCTTACACCGGCCGGCCGATTCGGTGTCATATGCCGCATTGGCTGTTACCGTCCGAAATGCCTTTAACCGGAAATTTTTTAATAAGGCGACCGGGGGTTATGATAACAATACCGTAACGGCCAATCTGCTTCCCTTATATTTTGGGATGGTTGCGGAACCGGATCGTGTTTCCGTATTTGCGCATATCGTGGAGAAGATCGAAAAGGAGAATAATGGTCATATCAGCACCGGTGTCATCGGTACCCAGTGGCTGATGCGGGGGCTGACCGATCAGGGCCGGTCCGATCTGGCTTACCGGATAGCGGACAACAGGGATTATCCCAGCTGGGGGTATATGGTTCAACGGGGCGCCACCACCATCTGGGAGCTATGGAATGGGGATTCCGCCGATCCGGCCATGAACTCGCAGAATCATATCATGCTGCTGGGCGATCTCCTCACCTGGTTCTATGAAGACCTGGCGGGTATTGCGCCTGCTTCACCGGGTTTTAAGACCCTTCGGATGCGACCTTCTTTTCCTGACAGTCTGAATTTTGTCACAGCTCTTTATCACACGCCATTTGGGGTGGTAAGCAGTGAATGGAAAAGGCGGGACGGCAAAGTGTACTGGGACATCGTTGTTCCGCCGAATACGCGGGCACAGGTCCGGCTGCCCTCCGGGAAGGAGGAAGTGGTAGGTTCCGGGCAATATCATTATATCATCACAAACAACAAATGAATATGAAAATAACATCTTTCCTTTTTATCCTTGTCTTTGGATCTATCGTATGTGCCAGTGCGCAGACCGACACTGCCGCGGCGAGGGCTAAATCAGATGCCGATGTAGAAAAGAAGGCCGCCGCCTGGATCGGCTCGCTACAACTGAACGATGCGGCAAAAGAGACGCGTCTCACGGGCGTAGTGGCTACGCATCTGAAGGCCATCCGGGATTGGAACAATGAGCATCCCTATACCACCGTACCGGCCGGCATCGATCCTTCTACCGGTAAGACGCTGAGTACGATGGACCGCCAGATCATTGCCGTTTCGGCGATGCCGAAGTCGATCCATGAGGATCTGATGACGGGATTGCGGAAAGATCTTGGTGAGGAGCAGGTGGCGGTCGTCCTGGATAAATATACGATCGGTAAGGTCGCTTTTACCATGAATGGCTATCATTCGATCGTGCCCGATCTGACCCCTGTGGAGGACTCTGTGATCCGGGGTTACCTGGTACAGGCGCGTGAGCAGGCGGTGGATTTTAAGAATGTAAAACAGATCTCGGCTATTTTTGAGATCTATAAGACGAAGTCCGAGGCCTATCTGAATGCCAATGGGCGTAACTGGCGGGCCTTGTATAAGGCATATAGCGATGCGGCGAAGGCGAAGAAAGCGGCGGCGGCGGCCGATAAGCCTGCTACAAAATAGTTTATTATGAAGAAAGTATTTTTATCGATCTTTTTATTGATGGGGTTCGCGGGCGTTTGCCGGCTGGGCGCCCAGACCCTTTCCGGGTTTATTTATGAGAAGGCGCCTTTCCCGGAGTGTCATGCGGCTACGATCGCAGAGACGCCCAAGGGGTTGGTGGCGGCCTTTTTTGGCGGCACCAAGGAGCGGAACCCCGATGTATGTATCTATGTGAGCCGGAAAGACCAGGGTACGACCGTATGGACCGCGCCGGCCAATGTTGCCAATGGTATACAGAACGACACCCTGCGTTATGCCTGCTGGAACCCCGTGTTATACCAGGTGCCTGCGGGGGATCTGTTATTGTTCTATAAGGTGGGTCCCAGTCCTGCCAGGTGGAAGGGCTGGATGATCCGTTCAAAGGACGGCGGCCTCAGCTGGTCGAAGCCGCAGGCGTTGCCGGAAGGTTTTTTGGGGCCGATCAAAAACAAACCCGTGTTGTTGCGGAATGGAACGTTGATCGCTCCTTCGAGTGTAGAGGGTAATGGGTGGAAGATCCATTTTGAGCTGACTTCCGATGGCGGGCAGACCTGGAGGATGGCCGCGCCGGTGCCGATACCACCTGCCGAGCCGGGGAAGGCCGAGGTTCCTGCCGATCCGGATGAGGTGCTTCCAAAGACCTTACAGGCCATCCAGCCTACCATCCTCTTCCATAAGGACGGCAGTCTGCAGGCCCTGAGCCGGAGCCAGAACAGGGCGATCGTAGAAAGCTGGTCAAAGGATAACGGGCAGACCTGGTCGCCGCTGGCAAGGACCTCCCTGCCCAATAATAATTCCGGCATCGATGGGGTGACCCTGGCAGACGGGCGCCAGCTGCTGGTCTACAATCATGTCCTGCCGCCGCCGGGGAAGGGAAAGGGAGCCCGCTCTCCGTTGAATGTGGCTGTCTCGCCGGATGGGAAGACATGGTATGCCGCGCTGGTGCTGGAGAACGATACGGCAGGTCAGTATTCCTATCCTTCCGTGATCCAGTCTGCGGATGGGATCGTGCATATCGTGTATACCTGGAGAAGAAAAAAGATCAAATATGCGGCCGTCGATCCGGCTAAATTGACATTGGTAAAGATCGAGAATGGCGTCTGGCCGGCATCGGTGAGGAAAACCAACTAAAAATGTGTAGTCATGGATAAGAATGAAAGGAAATTCGTTCCGGTAATGATCACTCCCTTCAACCTGAAGGCGAAAGTGGATCTCGATGCCGTCTCCGTACTGGTGGAGTTTTACCTGGAGGCGGGTGTGAAAGGTTTTTTTGCCAACTGTCTGAGCAGTGAGATGTACAGCATCAGTGAGGACGAGCGGCTTGAGCTGACGCGGCATGTGGTCCGGTCCGTAGAGGGGCGTGTTCCCATCGTCGCGACCGGTTCTTTTGGGTTGACGATAGAGGACAAGGCGGAGTTTGCGCATAAGATCTATGATACCGGTATCGACGCCGTGATCCTCATCACCGGTCATTATGCCAATGTAGAAGATGGCGATGACGTCCTTCTGCGAAATTTTGATAAGATGTTCCGGCTGACCCGCCGGCTGACGGACGACATCCCGATGGGGCTTTATGAATGCCCCGCGCCTTATAAACGGATCATCACACCGGAAGTATTCCGATCGCTGCTGGATACCGGCCGGCTTGTTTATCATAAAGACACCTCCATCGACCTGGAGAAGGTAAAGGCCAAGCTGGATGTGCTCCGGGAGTTCGACCAGCGCAAGGGTGATCAGCGGTTGGAATTCTATGACGCGCATACGCCCAATGCTATGTATTCGCTGCAGATGGGCGCCAAGGGCATGTCTTCCATCTCCGGTAATTTTTACCCCGAGATCCTGGTCTGGATGGTCAACAATGCCAATAACCCCGACCGGCAGGAAGACGTCCGGTGGTTGCAGGGCGAGCTGAGCCGGGTCGATCCGCTGATCCATGTCGCCTACCCGATGAGCGCCAAATATTTTCTACAAAAAAGAGGGCTGCCTGTACGGACGATCAGCCGGGCACATGCGTTGGAACTGACCCTGCAGCAACGGCAGACGCTCGATGAGATCTATAAGGACTTCCTGGGATGGTGTGAACGGCTGGAGATAAAGCCTGTACAGGCATCGCGGCTTGTGCGTCCCCGGATGCCCCTTGATCCGCCTATTTGATCATCCCTGGCCGCCGGTATGATCTGGCGGCCGATATAATAATGTCAGCGCGAAAAGATATGAATACAAAAAAGAAATACCGGGGCGTCGTCATTCCGGCCATTACCCCGCTGAATGCCGATCATAGCCTGGACCAGGGCGCCGTGGAGAAGTTGTTTGCGTCCTTTGCGCAGCATCGGGCGCTGGCTTTTATATTAGGGACGACCGGTGAGGCGCCTTCGCTGCCATCGGGTCTTAAGCAGGCGTATGTCCGGCAGGCGGCGCGGCTCCGACAGCCGGGTGATAAGCTATATGTCGGTATTTCTTCCCATTGTTTTTACGATTCCGTGGAGTTGGCGAAGTTTTCTTTTGGGGAGGGGGCCGATGTCGTAGTCGCCAATCTGCCCTCGTATTATGTGTTGCCGGAGGGCCAGATGAAAAGATATTTTGAGCAATTGGTGGAGAAGATAGCGGGTCCGCTTATTATTTATAATATTCCGTCGACCACGCATATGTCGATACCCCTGTCGGTCATCGACGAGCTGAGCCATCATCCTCATATCGTAGGGACAAAGGATTCGGAAAGAAATGAAGAACGATTGCAGGCGTCCCTGCAGTTATGGTCGGGCCGGGAGGACTTCAGTCATTTTCTTGGATGGTCTGCCCGGTCGGGGGAGGCGTTGCTGAATGGGGGGGATGGTCTTGTGCCGAGTACGGGTAATCTTGCGCCCGGTCTTTATGTGGATATGGAGGCCGCGGCGGAAAGAGGCGATAAGGAAAAGGTCGATGAGCTGCAGGCGCTTTCCGATCAGCTGGGGAAGACCTATCAGGGAAGTGGTTTCCCGGGCGAGAGCATTGCCCGGTTAAAATCCCTTCTGCACGAGGATGGTCTTTGTCAGCCGTATATGATGCCGCCGCTTTAAACTAACAACGATGTCAAATCAACCGATCATAGGGGTCACCATGGGGGATCCTGCCAGTATTGGACCCGAAATAGCCGTCAAGGCATTGCTTACGGAAGCCGTCACCTCGATCTGCCGGCCGCTGATCGTAGGGGATGCGGGTACATTTGTCCATACCATCGCGCAGCTTGGTCTGCCTGCGGAGGTGAACGCCATTTCCGATGTACGGGAGGCGGGATTCCATCCGGGGATCATCGATGTACTGGATATGAAGACCGTCGATGCCGGCAAGCTGGTATGGGGACAGGTGTCTGCGATGGCAGGTCATGCTGCTTTCGAGGCCGTCCGGGAGGTCATCGCGCTGGCTATGGCCGGGAAGGTCGATGCCACGGTCACCGGGCCTATCAACAAAAAGTCCATCAACGAGGCCGGTCATCATTTTGCGGGTCATACCGAGATCTATGCACATTATACCGGTACGTCCAAGTATGGGATGTTGCTGGTGGAGGAGAATATGCGGGTGATCCATGTATCTACGCATGTGTCTTTGCGACAGGCATGTGATCTTGTAAAAAAGGAGCGGGTGCTGGCTGTAATCGAGCTGTTGCAGGATGGGTTGATCCAGCTTGGGATAGACAATTTAAGAATAGGGGTTGCGGGGCTTAATCCGCATGCCGGTGACTCGGGTCTGTTCGGGACGGAAGATGAGCAGGAGATCCTGCCGGCCGTATTGGAAGCCCGGCGTCTTGGTTATGATGTGGAGGGACCGGTGCCGCCGGATACCCTGTTTGCAAAGGCGGCGACGGGACATTATGGCGGCGTCGTAGCCATGTATCATGATCAGGGGCATATCCCTTTTAAGTTGTCGGGTTTTAAATGGAATGCCGTTCAACAACGGATGGACAGCGTAAAGGGGGTGAACATCACCATGGGGCTCCCGATCATACGTACCTCCGTCGATCATGGAACGGCCTTTGAGATAGCCGGTAAGGGGATAGCCAGTCCTGATGCCATGATCCTGGCGATAGAGGCGGCCGTTCAATTGAATAAAAGCAGGGCAAAACAAACTATATCTTCCCGATGATAGTGGTCATAGCAGATGATTTTACGGGCGCCGCCGAGCTGGGTGGTATCGGACTCCGTCATAGACTGTCTGTGGAGATCGTCGTGCCGGTGGAGGGTTCGTTTGCTTTTCCGGCGGGTATCGATCTGCTGGTCATCGCGACGGATACCCGGTCGATGAAGGAGGAGGAAGCCGTTGCCACGATGGAGGCGGTCACCCGTCGGGTAGCTCTTTTACAACCCTCCTGGATCTATAAAAAGACCGATTCTGTTTTGCGGGGATATGTGGTCCCGGAGATAAGGGCGCAGTTACGGGTGCTGGGTTTGTCAAGGGCGTTGTTGATACCGGCCAATCCGGCGTTGGGGCGAACGATCCATGCCGGGCATTATTTTTTGAATGGAGAGCCGGTGCATCATAGCGCCTTTTCGGTAGATCCCGATTTTCCCGTGACCAGTTCTGATCTGCAGGATATGCTGCATGTCCGGCAGGCGCCGGCAGCGGTGAGAAAGCTGTCGGAGGAGTTGCCGGATGATGGGATCGTCGTGGGAGAGGTAGAGACCACCGGTGATCTGGCGGATTGGGCGGGTCGTGTTGATCCCGGGACCTTTCTGGCCGGGGCCTCCGGTTTTTTTTCCGCGTTGTTACTTCTTCGGACGACCGTCGTTGTCGCTCCGCCTGCGGCTCCTGCGCCTGCCGGATCGCCGGCCCTTTTTGTCAGTGGCAGCACGTTTGATAAGAGCCGGTCGGCTATCCGAAAGATCCATTCGGAGGGTGGGCCGGTGAGCTATATGCCTGCCCAGGAGGCCCAGTTCGGGATCTGGTGTGAGGAGGTGATCGCGTTGCTCCTGCAGAAGGGTAGGGCCATCGTGGCGATCAGGGAGGAGAGCAATGGGCGGTCGGCGGGCTGGTTGAAAAACCTGATGGCGAAGATGGTTCAGCGGGTACTCGAAAGCGTATCTATTAAGGAACTAACGATTGAAGGAGGCGCTACCGCCTATGCTATCCTGCAACGGGCGGGTCTGCGGACGTTCTTTCCGGTGCAGGAGCTGGCGCCGGGTGTGATCCGGATGAAGGTGCAGGAAGCTCCCTCCTTGTATATAACCGTCAAACCCGGTAGTTATAACTGGCCCATATGAACCATACATTACGTTATCCCGATCTCATCATCATATCCGTCTTCCTGGCGATCACCCTTTATTTGGGTCTTCGTTTTGCCCGGCGGCGGCAGTCTACGCAATCCTATTTCCTGGCGAAGGGGAAGGTGCCTGCCTGGGCCATCGGGATGTCCCTGCTCTCCAGCCTTATCAGCAGCGTGACCTTTCTGGCTTATCCCGGCGAAGGTTATTCCTCCAACTGGATCCTGCTTGTGCAGGGATTGATGGTGCCGGTGGTCCTGGTGGGCATGATCTGGTTTGTCGTGCCGTTGTACCGGAAGGTCATCGGGCTGAGCACGTATGAGTATTTTGAAAAGCGTTTTGGCAGCTTTGCCCGTTATTATAGTTCGCTGGCTTTTGTCCTTCGTCAATTCTCCGCGATGGGCACCATTTTCTTTTTACTGGCCCTGGCGTTGAGCAATATGATCGGTTGCAACACGACGCTGATGATCACCGTGATCGGTTGTATCATCATTTTCATCAATTTATTGGGTGGTATCGAGGCCGTGATCTGGCTGGATGTTTTCCAGGGGTTCCTTCTTTTTGCCAGCGGGATCATCTGTCTTTCCGTATTGCTGTTCTCTGCGGCCGATAGTCCGGTGCAGGTCTGGCATATTGCCCGGGCTGCGGGGCGCACCGGTTTTGGACCTTATGATCTTAACTTCACCCATCTCACGTTTATCGTGATGGCTATAAATGGCGTTTTTTATGCGGTGCAGAAATACGGGACGGACCAGACCGTAGTGCAACGTTATCTGACGGCCAAAACGGATAAGGCGGCCATTCGCGCTTCGCTCATGGGTGTCCTGCTCACCGTGCCGATATGGACCTTGTTTATGTTTATAGGTACCGCTCTTTTTGTCTATTATAAAGTACATCCCGCGCCGGCCGGTCTCCGGGCCGATGCCGTCTTCCCCTATTTTATCATGACCCGTCTGCCTGTAGGGCTTGTAGGGTTTATCATCTCCGCCATGACCTCCGCTGCTATTTGCAGCATGAGCGCGGATCTGAATTCGCTGGCCGCCGTCGGCGTGGAAGATTATTATAAGAAATGGAGACCCCGTCTCGAAGATCGAAAATATTTGCGTGCCGGCCGCTGGATGGTTGTGGGTGGGGGGATCATCTCCATCCTCATCGCGATGCTCTATGTCAGTGCCGGCAGCGATGGCGTGCTTGGCATCGTCTTCACCCTGTATGCCATCTTTTCGGGTGGGATCTCCGGGATCTTCCTGTTGGGGTTGTTCAGCGCCCGGACCAACCGGCAGGGGATGAATATCGCGATCATCGCCTGTATACTCTTTACCTCCTATGCCTTTCTTACTTCCACACAGATAGGATTGGGCGAACATAAGACCCTGCTGCTCGATCTGGGTGCATGGAATTTTACCCAGCATAAGCTGATGCTCGGCGTCTACAGCCATCTCGTGGTGATCGTTGTCGGGTATATTGCCAGCCTGTTCTTTCCCAAACCCGTGCTGGACCAGAATCTTTTATATAGCGGATGGAGGGCGACGCGGCGCAGGGAGCGCATGGCCGCCGTCGGTGCGATCGTTGTTTTCCTGTTTGTGAGCATACCCGGTGTGCGGGCGCAGGATTCCGACAGTCTTTATCGCCGGCCGTTGAAAGAGGTGCTGCAACAGATCGAGACGCGGTGGCATGTCAGCATCAAATACCCGGAGGACATGGTGAGGGACCGTTGGGTCAATTATGCCGACTGGCGTATGCGTGACAATGTAGACACTACGTTAAGGAATGTATTGGCGCCCCTGGACCTGGATGTGAACAAGACCGGCGCCACGACTTATAAACTTAAGACCTACGAATACTGGCGCCGTTCCTATGAGGAAGGCGTGGCTACGCTTGACAGGCTCGCCTCGCAGTATCATAATAAGGAAGAGTTCGAGCGGAGAAAAGAGGAGATCCGGCCCTGTCTGTATGAGGCGCTGGAATTATCCCCGCTGGCGCCCGCACCGGGTTCCGCACCCATTACCACCCCCTGGAGGAAGATGGATGGTTATGAGGTATCGAATATCGCCATCGAGATCCTGCCGGGGCTTTATGTCAACGGCTCCTTATATCGTCCCTTGCATATAAAAGGGAAGATCCCGGTGATCCTCAATCCTGACGGACATTTTGAGCGTCAGCGTTACCGGTCGGACTGCCAGATCCGCTGTGCCGCGCTGGCTAGAATGGGCGCCATGGCCTTTAGCTATGATCTGTTCGCCTGGGGTGAGTCGCTGCTGCAGTTCAAACCGGAGGATCATCGCAGGAGCCTTGCGATGACATTGCAGCTGCTGGGTGGTATCCGGATCCTCGATTATTTGTTATCATTGAAGGAGGCCGACAAAGACCGGGTAGGCATCACCGGCGGGTCCGGTGGTGGTACGCAGACCGTATACCTGACGGCCCTTGACGATCGGATAAAGGTTAGCGTTCCGGTGGTATCCGTATCGGCCTATTTCTACGGAGGGTGTCCCTGTGAGAGCGGGATGCCTATCCATGTCTGCGCTGGTGGCACCGATAATGTGGAGCTGGCTGCGATGGCGGCTCCCCGTCCGCAATTGCTGATCTCCGATGGGCATGACTGGACGGATCATATGCCCGAACATGACTTTCCTTATTTGCAGCATGTCTATGGATATTATGGCGCGGTGGGGAATGTAGAGAACGTTCATTTAAAGGATGAAGGGCATGATTATGGGTTGTCCAAGCGTACGCCCATGTATCGGTTTATGGCCCGGCATCTGGGGCTGGATCTCTCCGCTATACAGGGTAAGGATGGGGTGATCGACGAATCCCGTTGTCGGGTAGAACCGGATTCCGCCTTATATGTATTTGGTGCGCATGGGGAGAGGCTTCCGGCGGATGCAATCCTGGGATTTACAAATTTGGAAAGAGTGTGGAGGGAAAGGCGATACAAGGTTGCCGTTGCAGACCTGATGATCCTTAAGCGGCAGAAATTGGGTGCTTTCCCCCTTGCAAAGACCATTGGCGCCGACGGTGTCGAAGTAGATATGGGTGGTCTTGGTGATCGGGAAACTTTTGACAATACATTGGCCGTCGACTCTATCCGGCGGCAATTTATGGACAAGGCGGCGGCGCTGAACCTGCCAATCTGTTCGCTGGGCATGACCGGCTTTTACTCGCAGTCCCTTGCTACCCGGCCAACGTGGCAGCGGATGATCGGCGATTGTATAACGACCATGCAGGAGATGCATGTAAAGATCGCTTTTCTCCCGCTGGGAGTGAAGTGCGATCTCGTAAAGTATCCCGGGCTGCGCCCGGCGATCGTTCAGCGGCTGAAAGTGGCGGGGGCCATGGCGGAGAAGGCGGGCGTCATCATCGGGATCGAGACGAGCCTTCCTGCGGCGGACGAGCTGCAGTTGTTAAAAGATATCGGTTCTCCTGCCATACAGAGCTATTTCAATTTTGCCAATGCCCTGGAGGCGAAAAGGGATCTGTATTCGGAATTGCGGATCCTGGGGAAGGAACATATCTGTCAGATCCACTGTACCAATACCGATGGCGTGTGGTTGCAGAACGACCCTGCGATCGATATGAAAAAAGTACGGGCTGTCCTTGACGGGATGGGTTGGAGCGGCTGGCTGGTGATCGAGCGATCCCGGGATGCAAAGGATGTACATAATGTGCAGGGAAATTTTGGCGCCAATGCACGGTATGTAAAATCCATATTTGAGTAATACTATGCGTATACTTTCTATATCGCTGTTCCTGCTTTTTGCGGGTCTCCGGGTAGCCGCCGCCGATATCTATGTGTCCCCAAACGGTTCGGATGGCAATCCCGGTACCCGGGAAGCTCCTGTGGCCAGCGTTGCGGCGGCGTTGCGGATCGCAAGGGAATGGCGGCGTTTGGGTGATCCTTCGATCGGCGGCGGTATTCATATCATCCTGAGCGGAGGAGAATACCGGTTGTCCGAACCTCTTTTTCTTCGTCCGGAAGATTCCGGAACTCCGTCCAGTCCTACCATTATAGAAGCGGCTCCCGGCGGGGAACCCGTATTGAGCGGGGGCATGTCTGTCCAGGGCTGGAAGAAAGTATCCGGCGCCATTCCGGGTCTGTCTGCCGCCGCCATCGGCAAGGTCTGGGAGGCCGCGGCGCCTATGGAGGGTAACCGGGTGTTGGCTTTTCGCCAGTTGTGGGTCAATGAAAAAAAGGCGACAAGGGCAAGGGAGGTAAACGACGATGACGGGATGAACCGGATCCTTTCGGTAGATAAACAACGACGCGAGATATGGATCCCTGTTCCTACGGGGGTAAGGCTTCCGGCTCATCCGGGGCAAATGGAAATGGTCATTCACCAGATGTGGGCCATTGCTATCCTGCGGATCAGGGGCATCGACAGGGTAGGGGACCGGCTGAGGCTTACCTTCCTGGAGCCGGAAAGCCGGCTTGAGTTCGAACATCCCTGGCCTGCCGCTGTGGTTGACAGTGCCCGTCGGCAGAACGGCAGTTCCGCCTATTTCCTTACCAATGCCCTTGAATTCCTGGACCGACCGGGTGAGTGGTATGAGGATCTTCGTGCGGGTAAGGTATATTACTGGCCCCGGGACGGGGAAGAGATGGGGCAGGCATCCGTTGTTGCGCCTGTATTATCCACGCTTGTACGGATAACCGGGACGATCGACCGTCCCGTGAGCTATCTGCAATGGAAGGGTGTCCGTTTTTCCCATTCCGGCTGGATGCGTCCTTCGGAGGCCGGGCATGTGCCGTTGCAGGCGGGTATGTTCCTGCTTGACGCCTATAAATTAAAGATCCCCGGGACCCCGGATAAAAAGGGGCTTGAGAACCAGGCATGGATCGGACGTCCTCCCGGCGCGGTGGAGGCGGCTTATGCCAATCATCTTCTTTTTCAGCATTGCAGCTTTGTGCACCTGGCATCTACGGGGCTCGACTATCAACGGGGGACACAGGATGACAGCACTACGGGCTGTCTTTTTAGCGATATCGGCGGCACGGGAATACAGGTGGGTGTTTATTCCGATCCGGCTTTTGAGACGCATCTGCCTTATGATCCGGCAGACCAGCGCGAGGTCTGCGCCCGGGAAACGATCTTCAACAATCTCGTCACCGGCTGCACCAATGAAGACTGGGGTTGTGTGGGTATCAGCGCGGGGTATGTGCGGGACATCCGTATCGAACATAATGAGGTCCGCGAGGTATCCTATTCCGGGATCTGTGTCGGCTGGGGCTGGACAAAGACCGTCAACTGTATGCGGAATAACCGGATCGTCGGTAACTATGTGCATCAGTATGCCAAACACATGTATGATGTCGGCGGCATCTACACCCTTTCCGCGCAGCCGGGTACCCTGATCTCGGAGAATCGGATCGACTCTATTTATCATCCGGTTTATGCGCATGATCCCAATCACTGGTTCTGGTTTTATTTTGATGAGGGGTCTTCCTATATCACCATCCGGGACAACTGGTGTCCGGGTGATAAATTTATGCACAATTCCAATGGGCCGGGTAATACCTGGGAGAATAACGGGCCGATGGTGAGTGACCAAATCAAGAACGCAGCAGGGCTCCTGAGACAATAATGATATAGACACAGACAGTAATGGAGACGTTTAAAAATAATATATATGCTTAGACTGGGAATACTGGGCCTGGGAGAGGGAAGGAGCACCATGTCCGCTGCTCTTAACAGCCCGAAATGGGAGCTTGTAAAGATCTGTGATCTTAATGAACAGCTTTGTCTGCAACGGGCGGAGGAGTTTAACTTTCCTCATTATACCCTGAACTACCAGGAGATGCTGGATGATCCATCCATCGACGTGATCGGGGTCTATACGCCGGATAAGTTTCATGGGAAACATGTAAAGGCGGCGCTGTCGCATGGCAAGCATGTGGTCTGTACAAAGCCATTTATCGATGATCTTTCGGAGGCTGTCTCCCTGTTGGAACTGGTCCGGACAACGGGGAAAAGGGTTTTTGTCGGTCAAAGCTCCCGGTTCTTCGAACCGATGAAGCGCCAGCGGAAAGACTATGAGGAAGGGCTGATCGGCGAGCTGATCACCGTGGAAGCCTATTATCATGCCGACCATCGCTGGTTCCTGGAAAAGGGCTGGTCGCTGGAAAATTCCTTTAAGTGGTTATATGGCGGTCTTAGTCATCCCGTCGATCTTGTCCGCTGGTATCTGCCGGATATTACGGAGGTGATGGGATATGGTATGTTGAGCGCCAATGGTAAGAAAGGGGGTCTTTATCATGAGGACACCATGCATTTTATCTTCCGGGCGGAGGATGGGCGGATCGCTCGTGTCAGCGGCGCCTATACGGGGCCTGTTCAGCCGGTGGTAAGGGATAGCGAGATGAGCTGTATCCTGCGGTCTGCCGAAGGGTGTAGCCAGGCGGATTATATGGACCTGCGCTATGCCGTTACTACCAATACGGGAGAAGAAAAGATCATTACCTGGGAGCATAAATTGAAGCATTATTTCCGGTTTGAAGGAAAGAGCCATCATGCGGGTGAGTATCAGAACTACCTGGAATATTTTGCGGATAGTATCGAACAGGGTTGGACGGCCTTCCCCGATGTGAGGGAGGGGATCCGGACCATTGCCCTGATGAAGGCCATGGAAGAGTCGCTGGCTACTGCACAGCCGGTAAAAGTAGAAAGCATCATTCAACGATTTGGCCTGACAGGGCTTGTTTAAAATCAGCTTGCATGAAGGAGATCTATAGTTTTTTGCAACCGGTCGATCTTATTATCGTGGTCGTCTATCTGCTGGTCCTGCTTGGCATCGGTTATTGGGTGAGCTTTGTGCGGAAAAAGAAGGAGGGCGAGAACCTCTTCCTGGCCGGACGTTCGTTGGGCTGGGCCAGCATCGGGCTGAACATGTGGGGGACGAATGTCGGTCCTTCCATGTTGATCGCCTCGGCCAGCATCGGTTATACGACGGGTATCGTGGCGGGTAATTTTGCGTGGTATGCCTTTGTGTTCATCCTTCTGCTGGCGGTGGTTTTTGCTCCCCGTTATCTTGGCGCCAATGTGTCTACGCTGCCTGAGTTTATGGGACGGCGTTTTGGCGAGTCTACGCGCAGTATCCTGGCCTGGTATACGCTGATCACCATCCTGATCTCCTGGCTGTCGCTGGGGCTTTTTGCCGGGGGTGTCCTTGTCCGTCAGCTTCTGGGGCTGCCCATGTGGCTTTCTGTGATCAGCATGGTGGTGCTGGCCACTTTTTTTGCGGCGGCAGGCGGTCTGCGGGCTATTGCTTATACGAATGTTTTTCAGATGCTGCTGCTCATAGTCGTTTCGGCTTGCCTGGTATGGATCGGGATCTCGAAGATAGGAGGGATCGGCGCTTTGTATGCAAAGACGCCTGCTTCGTATTGGAATCTCTTTCTTCCTTCGCATGATAAGAATTATCCATGGCAGGCCATCGTGTTGGGATATCCGATCATGGGGGTATGGTTCTGGTGTACGGAGCAATCGATGGTGCAATCGGTCCTGGGCGCCAAAAACCTCGAGCAGGGGCAGCTGGGCGCCAATTTTATCGGTTGGTTAAAAATCCTCGATGTGCCGTTGTTTATCCTTCCGGGTGTGATCTGTTTTATCCTGTATCCGCATTTGCACAACCCTGATGAGGCTTATCTGACGCTTGTGACGCGGTTGTTCCCTCCGGGAATGCGGGGGCTGATCATCGTCGTGCTGATCGCGGCACTGGTTGGGAATATTGGTTCTTCGCTAAATTCCGTCAGTACCGTATTTACGATGGATATCTATATTATGAAATACAAACCGAAGGCGACCAACGGGGAGATCATAGGGATCGGGAGGTGGGTGACCGTTGCCGGTGCGATCGTTTCCGTGCTGATCGCCCTGGCCATCGACAATATAAAGGGACTGAATCTTTTTGACGTGTTTCAATCCGTGCTGGGCTTTCTGGCGCCGCCTATGTCGGTGGCCTTTCTTTGGGGGGTGTTATGGAAGGGGACGAGTTCCCGGGCGATCAATGGGGTATTGACGATCGGTACCGGGTTTAGTGTGGCGGTTGGTGTACTTTATCTTTGGGTATTTCCTGCGGCGCAATATCCTGTCTGGCCGCATTTTTTGTTATTGTCCTTTTATCTTTTTGTGCTGCTTTCTCTTGCTACCGTCGTCGTCTCCCTTGCCGGGCGGCGGGTGGTTTTGCCGGCGGGTGTTGTTAGTGAAGGGCTGCCGCGCCCTAGCCGGAAGGTTCGGGTGTTGTGGATCGTTCTCTCGGTTGTTATGATGATCTTATATCTTCTTTTTAACGGGCACAGCGCGAAGGCGCAGGAACCGGCGACTATGTCTGCGCCTGGTTCCACCAGTACGGGAGCTGCGACCTGGATCGGTTATCCCGGGGACTTCGAGGTCTGGTTGGGGAATAAAGTGCAGAATCGCCGGACGGAACGCGGGTCCTTCTTTCCTCCTTTTTGGAAGCTCGACAATCATTATGTCCTTATCGATTTTCGCCGGCAGTTCGACTTGCCGGCCGCCGATGACATCGACCTGTCTGTCGAAGGCCGGTATAATTGCAAGCTGGATGGGAAAATGATCGCCGGCTATCCGCAGCATCTGCACCTGGTGCCCGGTCGTCATACCCTTGAATTGAAGGTATTTAACCAGGATGCTCCTCCGGCTATCTTTGTAAAAGGGCGTTGGCTTGTCTCTGATCCTTCCTGGTCGGTCACCTATGAGGACAAGGAATGGATCGATGCTTCGGGGAAGACGTCGGATAAATCCGGTACTGTCTGGATGGCCGCCGCCGCCCTGAATTTTAATGACCCGTCCCTGCCTCCGTCGCATTGGCGGCTGCCTACCGAACCCATACAGGCCGGGGGATCGCAACGCGGCCTCCATTCCCTGCTGGTCGATTTTAAGAAGGAGACCTTTGGATATATTGTATTGCATGGGCTTCGGGGCAGGGGGCGGTTGTCCCTTTATTATGGAGAATCAAAAGAAGAAGCGTTGTCGACGGATAGCTGTGAGACCCTGGACCGGATGGACGTCGATCTGCCGGTGGCGAAGGACAGCATACTGGAAGGTTCGCATGCTTTCCGGTATGTGAATATCCAGTGGTCGGACGATGTCCGGCTCGACTCCGCCTCTATGTTATACGAATATGCGCCCGTTGTCAACAAAGGAAGCTTTCGTTGTTCGGATGAGGAGGTGAACAGGATCTGGGATGTTGCCGCCTATACGCTTCATCTGAATACCCGGGAATTTTTTATCGACGGGATCAAAAGGGATCGATGGATCTGGTCGGGGGATGCCTATCAGAGCTATCTGATGAATTATTATCTTTTCTTTGATTCCGCTACCGTAACGCGGACCCTGTGGGCATTGCGGGGAAAGGACCCCGTGACCAGCCATATCAATACCATCATGGATTATAGTTTTTACTGGTTTATGGGTGTGTATGATTATTACCGGTATACGGGTGACGAGGGTTTTATACGGCAATGTTATCCGCGGATGGTCAGCCTCATGGATTTTATCCTGTCGAGGAGGGATAAGAATGGGTGGGTGGAAGGGTTGCCGGGGGACTGGCTTTTTATCGATTGGGCCGATGGGCTGACAAAGAAAGGGGAGCTGAGCTTTGAGCAACTGTTGTTCGTCCGTAGTTTGGAGACCATGGCGTTGTGTGCCGACCTGGCGAGTGATAGCGCCGGGAAGGAACGCTATGGAAAGCTTGTATCCACTCTCCGTCCGCGTTTGTTTACCGATTTCTGGGATGAGAAGCGGCAGGCATTTATACACAGCCGGGTGGATGGGGTGCCGGGTGATAAGATCACGCGGTATACGAATATGTTTGGTATTTTATTCGGGCTCTTTGACGGGGCGCAGCGGGAGGCTGTCCGGCAGCATGTATTGCTAAACGACAGCATACAAAAGATAACGACCCCCTATATGAATTTTTATGAGCTGGAGGCGCTCTGCGCCATGGGGGGCCAGCAGCATGTGCTCAGGGCGATGAAGGATTATTGGGGTGGTATGCTTTCCCTGGGAGCTACGTCTTTTTGGGAGAAGTACGATCCCACGGAGAAGGGCGTACAGCACTATGCCATGTATGGGCGTCCGTTTGGCCGGAGTCTTTGTCATGCCTGGGGCGCCAGCCCGATCTACCTGCTGGGGAAATATTATCTGGGTGTCCGGCCCCTGATGCCGGGTTATGGCACGTATGTCGTGGAGCCGGTGCTTGGGGGGCTGCAATGGATGGAGGGGGAAGTGCCTACGCCTCATGGGAATATAAAAGTATATTGCAGCAGGGAACGCCTGCAGGTAAGGGGCGTTGCGGGTACGGGATTTCTCCGTTTTAAAAGTCGTTCGCTGCCCGTCTGTAAAGAAGCGACGATCCGGTCGACGGGTAAACAGGCATACGAGATGACCGTGGAAAACAATAAAGAATATACGATCCATTATGCGGCGGTGGAATGATCTTATCATAGTATTCCTGCTGGTGACAACGACGGCTTCTGCGCAGTCCTTGCAGGATTCGTCTTTTCTTCATCCGCCTGCGGCTGCCCGGCCCTGGGTGTTCTGGTATTGGATGCAGGCGGCGGTTAGCCGGGATGGGATCCGTGCCGATCTGCAGGCGATGAAGGAGGCGGGTATCGGTGGCGCCTATCTCATGCCTATCAAGGGGGTTGCCAATCCTCCATTGATCGATCCCCCGGTCGAACAGGGGACTCCTACCTGGTGGGAAATGCTGCGGTTTGCCATGCAGGAGGCGGACCGGTTGGGTTTACAGCTGGCCATGCATGCCTGTGATGGTTTTGCCGTGGCCGGTGGTCCGTGGATCACCCCTGAATTGTCTATGCAGAAGATAACCTGGTCCCGCAGTGCTATTGAAGGGGGGCAAAGGATCGATAAGGTATTGCCACAGCCGGCCACCAATGAGCAGTATTACCGGGATATAGAGGTGGTGGCTTTCCCTACCCCCGTCAGCTGGGAGTCATCCACCCGTACGATCGTTCCGCGTGTTACCACGGATAAAGGAGCAGCGGCGCAGTGGCTGGCGGCCGGCGACAACAAAGAATCCTTTAAGAGTGAGGACCCCTGCTGGATCCAGTATAGTTTTGACCGTCCTTTTACCTGCCGGACCATCGTTATCCATGCGCCAAATAATTACCAGGCGCAGCGGTTGCTGGTCGAGGTGAGTACTGACGGAACGACCTTTCATAGTATCGGCCGGCTGGTCCCGCCCCGTCATGGCTGGCAGGATGGCGACGCCGATGTGACGCATACGATACCTGCTACCACCGCCCGTTATTTCCGGTTCCGTTATGATAAGAGCGGCAGCGAGCCCGGGTCCGAAGACCTCGATGCGGCTAAATGGAAGCCTTCTTTAAAGCTTAGCGGCATTGAATTATCCGCTATGCCGGCTATCGATGGGTTCGAAGGAAAGACCGGGGAAGTGTGGCGGGTAAGCGGGCCGGCGACGAGGGGATCATTACCCGATTCGTTGTGTATTCCTTTGGGTTCCATCATCGATATCAGCCGGCAGGTCGATGCTGCCGGGCATCTTGTATGGAAGGCTCCGGCGGGTCATTGGACCGTTCTGCGGATCGGTCATACTTCTACCGGGCATACCAATGCCACCGGTGGTGCGGATAAAGGACTGGAATGTGATAAGTTCGATCCCCGGGCGGCGGCCATACAATTTGATCATTGGTTTGGAGAGGCCATTCGCCGGGTAGGGCCTGATCTGGCGGGCAGGGTGTTAAAGGTCTTTCATGTGGATAGCTGGGAATGTGGCAGCCAGAACTGGTCGCCCGTTTTTTTGGCGGAGTTCCGCCGGCGCAGGGGGTATGATCCCGGGAAATGGCTGCCGGCCATGACGGGTATTCCCATTTGTAGCGCAGACAGTTCCGAACGATTTCTCCATGATATCCGGCAGACCATTGCCGAGCTCCTCCATGATGCATTCTATGGAACCATGGCAAAGCTGGCCCATGAAAAGGGGTGTAGCTTTAGTGCGGAAAGCGTTGCGCCCACCATGACCAGCGATGGCATGCTGCATTATGATCTGGCGGATCTCCCGATGGGGGAGTTCTGGCTGCGAAGTCCTACGCATGACAAGCCCAATGATATGCTGGATGCGATATCCGGTGCGCATATCTATGGTAAGCCCGTCGTCCAGGCGGAGTCCTTTACCGAATTACGCATGGCCTGGGATGAATATCCCGGGATGTTAAAGACGCTACAGGACAGGAACTATGCTTTGGGGATCAACCGTATGGTCTTTCATGTGTTCACACACAATCCCTGGATGGACCGCCGGCCGGGGATGACCCTCGATGGGGTAGGGACCTTTCTGCAACGGGACCAGACCTGGTGGCGGCCGGGTAAAGCCTGGATAGACTATACACAACGATGCCAGTATCTTTTGCAACAGGGAAGACCCGTGGTGGATCTGGCGGTGTTCACCGGTGAAGAGATCCCGCGCAGGGCCATTCTGCCGGAACGGCTGGTGCCCGTGCTGCCCGGTCTTTTTGGAGCGGAGACCGTGGAGAAGGAGCGGATACGTCTTGCCAACGTCGGTGAGCCGACGCGGTCGGGGCCACCCGGTGTTGTTCATTCCGCCAATATGGCCGAAGCGGCCGACTGGATCGATCCTTTACATGGATATGCATTTGATTCCTTCAACCCCGATGCGCTGTTACGTCTTGCCCGGGTGGGTCCCGGTGGGCGTATCGAGCTGCCCGGGGGCGCCAGCTATGCGATGCTTGTCCTGCCGGGCGTCCAGCCTTTGTCTCCCGATCCTTATGCGATGAGCGCCGCCGTAGCCATCCGTCTGCTGCAGCTGGTAAAGGAGGGCGCCACCGTGCTGGTCATCGATACTGCCGCCGTCTGTCATTCGACGGGGCTTACCCATGCCGTGCAGGATGACAGGATCGTTGCGGAGGTGGGCAGGCAGCTGATGGGCGGTCGTTTTGAGGCGATAAAGGATAAAGACGGAGCTACTCTATTTATGGCAAGGGTCGGTAAGGGTCGGGTGATCAGGGGGCCTTATGCGCCTTCTTCCTTAGACGGGATCGGGTTGTCCCGGGATTTTTTTGCAAAGGATTTCCTGCCGGAGCATCCTGCCCCCGTGTTATCTACCGGTATTACCTATACGCATCGCGCGGCGCCGGGACTCGATATTTATTTTGTCTCCAACCAGCTCGACCGGAGCCGTACCGTGAGTCTTTCCCTGCGGGTGACGGGGCGGGAGCCTGAGATCTGGGATCCGTTGACCGGTAGCATTTCTCCTGCCCGGAACTGGGCGTCGCGGGATGGCCGGACGAGTATTGCATATTTTCTGCCGGCGAATGGTTCGATATTTATCGTATTGCGGCATCCTACGACCCGGTTGGCTTCTCCTCCTGACTCCTTTGAAAAGGGACCGCTCTTTTCTACCCAAACGTTGCAGGGGCCGTGGACCGTCCGTTTTGATCCTGCGCTGGGCGGGCCTTCCGCGCCGGTGGTCTTTGATACCTTGCAGGATTGGAGCAGGGGGCGGGATTCTTCGGTCTGTTATTATTCCGGAACGGCCGTATACCGGCAGACCTTTACCTGGCATCCAGACGACGGCGTTGCCAAGAATGGAGGTAGTGGCAGTATAAGACTTTATCTGAATGAGGTGAAGAACATTGCAAGGGTCCGGCTGAACGGTATCGACTGTGGCGTAGCCTGGACGGCTCCATATGACGTTGATATTACAAAGGCCGTAAAGGCAGAGGCGAATGAGCTGGAGATCGAGGTCACCAATACCTGGGCGAATCGTCTGACCGGGGATCATTCACAGCCGGAGGGTAAAAGGATCACGTGGACGACGGCGCCCTATCACCTGGATGGGAAGCTGTTGCCGGCGGGGTTGTTGGGGCCGGTGCAGGTGGTGTGGGTGGGAGATGACATACACTAACTGTTAGGGTTAGCGTATCACCGGCGTCCACACCGTCATATCCGACGCTCCGCGGTTTGCCCAGGCGTAATAGGGGATCAGCCGCACCGGGATATCTATAGCCGGTTTCTTTGGAACTTCCTCGTAAAGTTTTTTTGCTGCGATAGCGGGCAGCAGTTTTGCCGTCCCTTCCAATGCCATCAGCGAATGGTTCCCGATCTTCATGGCCACCGGATGGAGGTTTATCTGTACCGGCAATGCGATATCGAAGATCGATCGGGTAGGAGGATAATCGGGTGATTCCAGGCAGTACACCACCGGTCCGCGTCGTACCGCGACCTGTCCCCGGGTCTCTTCTACAAGGGGATTTGCTTCTACCAGGACGGCGGGCATGGGAAGATCCAATGTGACCTGGTCGCCTGCTTTCCAGTGTCGATTTACTTCCGCATAGGTACCTGGTGTCAGCGATCGCGGTTGAGGCTGGCCGTTGACCACCAGCTTTGCGCCCTTGCACCATCCGGGGATCCGTAAGAAGATAGAGAACGCTTTTGAGGGCGCCTCTTTTACAGATAGAACGACCTTCCCATCCCAGGGATATTCTGTCTGTTGGGTAAGACGGAGCGGGGAGGGGGCAGGGCCCGCGGCATCGGGAAGATGTGTGGCCAGGGTATTCCCTCCATATAGATTCACCCAAATGCCTTTTGCGTTTACGCAGTAGGCATAATCCGCCACTTCGGCGATCGTTCGTGCCAGGTTGGGCGGGCAGCAATTGGAAAGCGTGATATATTCTTCCCTTCCTCCCGACCAGCGAAGGTCATAGGGAAATGCCCGGGAAGCGCGTAATGGATTGGTATAAAAATAGCGGTCTCCATCCAGGCTGACGCCCGACAGCACACTGTTATACAGCGCCTGTTCCATCACATCGGCATACTGCGCCTGGCCGGTGACGAGCAGCATCCGCCAGTTCCATAATACGTTGCCGATATTGGCGCAGGTCTCATTATGGGCCGTGGTATTTGGTAACTGGTAATCGCGTCCATAGGCCTGGTGTACTTCCTGTATATGAGCCGGGTCGTAGGAGGTCGCGTCGGGTGAAACGCCGTCATACAGGGCGCCGCAGCCGCCGGTGATATACATTTTTCGTTGGGTCACATCCTCCCAGATCTTATCCAGGCAATTCCGTAAGGAGTCATCCCCGGTCTCTGCCACGACATCGGCTACTCCGGCGTAGAGGTAATTGGCTCTCACCGCATGTCCCATCGCCGTCGTTTGCTGGCGAAAGGGGACCCGGTCCTGGTTATCGTCGGTGCCATTGTCGACCAGCCCGCGGATATCGATGAGGTTTCGGGCTAATTCGAGATAGGCGGGGTCTTTTGTGGTACGATAGAGTTCCACGATCCCCATATAATGAGAGGGACAGATGGCGTTGCGTGCCAGCTGGGGGGAAGCCCGGCGATAAAAAGCCGCCAGGTAGTCGGCTGCTTTTATCGCTACCTGTAATAAGTTGGTTTTTCCGGTGGCGCGATAGTGAACACAGGCGGCCGTCATCAGGTGTCCCATGTTATAGGTCTCGAAGTTGAGCCGGTCCCCGAATGCGGATATGCTGCCGGGGTGTTTTCTTTCTTCTATGACCACCGGGGTATGGATATATCCGTCGGGCCGTTGTGAGCGGGCGATGACGTCGATGGCGCCGTCCATCAATTTGTCGAGCTTTGGGTCCCGGGTGACGGCGTATACCGCGGCCATTCCTTCCAGCAGCTTGTAAAAATCGCCGTCATGAAAAGGCGGCCCTGCATGCGAACCCGTGTCCATCCCTGCGGCGATCTCGAAGTTGGTAAAAGCATGGCTGATCTTCGGATCATGATAGATCCGCCACAGACGGGGGATCATCGAGTCCTTGCAGACGGCAAAACGCTCCGCCCAGAAGCCTTTTGTCCATCGTGTTTCGCCCATATTGACGCTTTCCAGCGTTACATGGCGGCTGGCGGAGGTATTGACAAGGGCTTTATTTGGCTGGTTGGTTTCCGGCGATTGTCCCTGTCCGTGAAGGGAAAGGCCGGTAATAACGATGATAAAGAGAACGCTTCGTTTCATAAATCTTTTTAATATGCACTGATCACATCTTTTCTTCTTTCTTCCGGCTCCACTTTCAGGCTCTCCACCTTTCCATCTTTCAATACGGCCTCGACGGTCGTATGATAAGGAGCATATAATTTGAAATGTACATCCTTGTCTTTTGGCCAGGCGGGGAAAAGCCGGATCGTCTTCCCATCCGTCTGCATCAGCATCTCCTGCAGTCCGATCATACCGGACCCTCCCCAGTTATGATCCGGTGTCCAGTCGAATCCGGGTCCCCAGAAGGCCGGGAAACGCTGTCCGCCGTCCTTTAGCTTTTCAATGGTGAGCGTCGAGGCTTCTTCGGTTAGCCCTAACCGGGCTGCGAAGATATTGTCCTGTTTCCACCCGATATACGACCGGAATTTTACAACGTCCGTATCATATTTCCAGGTATTGATGGCCGTGTCCAATCCCGGTTTTCCGATGCCATACAGTCCCCAGGGAAAGACGGGGTAGAGCTGCATGCTTTCCCTGTTATTCACCCTTTCCCAGGTCCTTGCCGGGGAGATCGTCGGATGACCGTCGAAGGAACGGAAAGAAAGCGACGGAAGGCGATCCAGCATAGCGTGCCATTGTTCTTTTTCTGTCTCCGTCAGATAACCGGCGGGCAGTTCCAGCAGCCGGGTGAGGATGGTATGGAGTCCCGCGATCGTGGAAGAAGCATCGTATGCCATCTTATATGTTTCCCCTGCCGATCCGGGATACAGGATGAGCTTGCCGTCGCCATCCAGCGACCTGCGTCCCCGAAGACGGGCCAGGTATTGATAATGTTCATCGAAGAATCGCAGACAGCTTTCAATAAAGGGAAGGTAGTCATGGATATCCCGGTCCGCATAGCGCTGGGTCTCCAGCATCATCCCGCAGAACTCCAGTACCGTATCCCATTCGTATTCCAGCCAGGCATTGTATTCGACACCTTTGTCGTGATCCGCGGGCATGTCCCAGCCATATTCCGCGGTATTCGGCAGCCCGAAATTCTCGATCTGTTCCGTAAAGCAGGCGCCTTTATGTCCCCAATAGACCTCCGATCTCAGCTCGGCCGTTCTTAATGAACGTATATAAAAGTCGAACTGGGGTTTCATCATCTCGAAATCGCCGCTGCGGAGCATCGGAAAATAGACCAGCCGTTGGTTTTGTGCCGTCATCGTACCTCCTCCCCAATTACGGAAATCGGGTGTGTATCGCAGAGAGGTATCGGTTAAGGAGGGGTCGTATGTAAAAAGACCGCCATTGAATTTCGTGGGGTATTGACCGTAAGCGTTGCAGCCCAGCATATACCGGAAGAGCTGGTAATTGCGGCCTGCCTGCCATCCGGGGGATTGGGCTGCTTTACCGGCTTTGCCTGGCTGTGGGCCGGCGGGTTCGCCGATATAGATAAAGCTGCGGTCCCAGAAGGCTTCCCACCAGGTGCGTGTTGCTGCCCATGCCGTTTTTTCGTTTGCTTGTGCTTCTGTCCGTGTCTGTTCCAGACCTGTCATCCATTGGGCTATCTCTTTTGTCTGCGCGGTTGCCAGGTAGAGATCGATATGACGATGCCGGGACCCGTGGTCGCTGACCAGTTTCCACCCCGAGAAATCCGTATCCAGGTATCGGCCTTTTGTCGTACCGGCCGGTGACATTCCGTCTCCCAGTAGCCAGCCGCCGAAGGTGAGGTCATGGAGAGGGTCGTGGAGCTGCGACTTTACCGAATCCAGCCCCTGTTGGTGGACCGTCACGTCGAAAACGGTGGGACCGGGCCGGTTGCGGTGATAGAAGAGCACCCCTTTTTCGAGGAACCGGATGCTATCCCGACGGGTGATCACCTGGCCTCCCGGCGCCTGTTTAGCGGCCCATTTATAGGAGTCGGCGTTGTTGGCCTTGCCGGATAAGGGCCGGTCCGCAGTCCGCCAGCTTTCATATACCGCCTCTGCCCCCAGTGGCCGGTCGCTGTTTAATTCGACATGTATGACCGGACGGTGGACATCCACCCATACCCGGATCCATACGGAGACACCGTTCCGCTGGCCGCTTATGAGGACCGAGCCATCCCGTAGGACGAGTTCCTGCCGGAAATGGTTATCTTCCGCATTCAATGGGTTAGGGGTAAGCCTGATCCGTACCCGGCCCAGTTTCAGGAAGGCGTTGTTCTCATCGAAAGTACCGCTGCGGGAGAGGTAGAACAGCAGATCGCCTTTTTCGACCCATACGTTGAGGCCGATATCTCCACCACCACAGGGCATGGAACCGGCGGAATTGTCACTGGGGCTGTTCCAGGCGATGTTGTACTGGTCGATGGGCCGGGATTGGGCTGACAGGCGGAAAAAGGCCCCGCTCCCAATGAGCAGCCCTAAAAAAAAGAGGAAACTTTTCATCTGATCTTTACTAAATTACGATAATGGAACAGAATAAAGTAGGGTCTCATAAGAATATCTGGCACGGCATCGGCCGGCAGCGGATCGAGATCCCTAAGTCCGTGTTAAAGTCGCGTGTGCAGAATAATACATTGTTAAGACAGCTCTATGTGTGCGGGCTGGGTTACTATCCCCGGGCGCTGGGGCATTATACCTACCGGAAGAAGGGGCTGCCGGAGAATTTCCTGTTTTATTGCGTGGATGGGCATGGATGGTATAAGATCGGGGACAAAAGATTTGAAGTAGGTCCCAATGAATGTTTTATCCTTCCGCAGAACACCGAGCATGCTTATGGCAGCTCCGAGGATGATCCCTGGACCATTTACTGGATGCATTTCGGGGGAAGTCTTCTCCCGGGTTATAATGCCCTGCCCGTTATCCAAAAACATTTTAAGGCGCACCCCGTCCGGAGCAGCAATGAGATGCTCTCGATGTTCTCCAAGATCTATAAGACCCTTGAGTTGGGTTATAGCATCGACAACCTCCTGTTTGCCAATATGTGCCTTTCTTATTTTATTACCCTGTTCATCTACAACCAGAAACACTTTGTCGCGCCTTCGACGGAAAAGGTGGATTGTATCGACAGCGCCATCCTTTTTATGCAGGAGCATATCAATGAGAACATCACGCTCAATGAACTGAGCCATCGGTATAACTACTCACCGTCGCGTTTTTCGAGTCTGTTTAAGCAAAAAACGGGGTATGCGCCCATCGATTATTTTATACAGATGAAAATGCAAAAGGCCAGTCAGCACCTGGGGATTACCGATAAATCGATCAAAGATATCGCGCTGAGCATGGGTTTTGAGGATCCCTACTACTTTTCAAAGCGTTTTACAAAGGTCATGGGCATGTCCCCTACCAAGTACCGGTCCGTGACCCGGGATTAACCTGCTATTTCTGCTTTGGCTGTCTGATCGCCGCGATCATCCCGTAAAAAGAAATGGGTTGCCGGCTTGTGCTGGTGACCTGCAGGGTGGCATAGCCGTCTTCCGAGATGCTTAGCGACAGTTGTTGTACGTCCCGGTAATCTTTTGGTTTGATCCGGATATCCCATCCTCCCTTTTTCCCGTTTGTGATCGTATAGTTGAAATCCTTTGAAGTGAATTGGATGCCTCCCTTTGACGGGTCGATGGGAGCCGTGTATGCCTGTCCGAAATAGGGGAGGTAGCTGACGATCGCCTCCTTTGTCACTTTCAGGTCATAGTCGGAGGTGAGCTGACGGGTAGGGCCCCTCATCGGCATGGCTGTCTGTGCCTTGAAATCGTAGTGTTGCGATTCGACCAGCTGTTTGATCGCTGCCTGTTGTGCCGCCTTTTTATCCGCTTTGGAGGATTGTGCCGGGGCAAGAAATGGAAGGGCGGCAGCAATAAGCAGGAGTGGGATCGTTTTTTTTAAGACATTTGGCAGGATTTTCATGGCTTTGAGTATAAGTTGTATTATAAATTTAAGTAATTATAGCGTACGTGGATAAAAGGATCGGGCAATTTAGCATAGGATTAATCTTTTCGATTTTATGGGCTTCCGCTTCTACGGCAACCAAGATCGGGTTGCGGACGGCACAACCTTTTACGATCTGCGTAGCCCGGTTTTTCTTTGCGGGGGCCTGTATGTTACTGATAACGCACGGATTGATGCGCAACCGGCTGCCCCGCGGGAAGGAATGGCGGCAGCTGGCGATCTATGGTCTTCTTACGAACAGCACCTATCTGGGGTTATATGTGCTGGCCATGCAACAGGTCTCTCCGGGGCTGGGCACGCTGTCGGTGGCCACCAACCCTGTTTTTATCAATATCATGGCCGCTCTTCTTCTCCGGCAGCGGTTGAAGCTCTCCAGCCTGCTGAGCCTGTTGCTTTGTACGGTCGGGGTAATAGTGGCCGCCATTCCTCTTTTACGAAACAGTTCGGCTACGCCTGCGGGTTTGCTGATCCTGCTGACCGGGATGCTGGCTTATTCGATCGGTGTCTTATATTTCTCCAGGATGAAATGGAACGATCTCTCCCTCCTGACGATCAACGGATGGCAGACCCTGATGGGGGGCGTTTTTCTCCTGCCTCTTGCCGCACTGACCTATCGGGCCGATAAGAACAGCTGGAATTTGGGTACCCTTGGTTCCATCGGCTGGCTGGCCATCATGGTGTCGATCATTGCCGTGCTGTTATGGCTTCGGCTTTTGAAGGAAGATGCGGTGAAGGCTTCTTACTGGCTTTTTCTTTGTCCCGTCTTTGGGTTTACAATTTCCAATGTATTTACGCACGAACCGCTAACCCTATATACGCTGGCCGGGATGGTCCTTGTGATCGGGGGGCTTTACTGGCAGAACACCGCCCAATCGCGTACTGCCGGATGAGCGTCTTTAAAGAGTCAATCCCAGCAGCTGGCTTAATTTTTTCTCGCCCCTGGCGGTGAGGATGATCGCTCTCGATTGCCGGACACGCCGTAACCAGTCATCCGCCAGCATCGTCGACAGGAGGGCGGCGCCCAGCGAGCCGGCCACATGGTGACGTCTTTCACTCCAGTCGAGACAGGGCCGGGCGAAGACCCTTCGCTGACTTTGTAATTCCGCGGCATCGATGCCCAGTGCGGCGAGCCATTCGACGCCTGCCGTCGTGAGCGCATATTGTCCGTCGGATGGCTGTAATAGCTTCCGGCGGAGCAATGCATCGTTGACCGCTACGCCCACTTTCCCTGCCAGGTGATCATAACAGCTCCGGCAATATTTTATATGGCCGTTGGTCAGGGGCGGTCCCACCGGGTCCCTTTTCTCTGCCGGCAGCAGATTGGCAATGGCTTCGACGGCGTAGGCTACGTCGCGGTTTGCAAACTGGTAATAGCGGTGCCGTCCCTGGTGCTCGACTGCCAGCCATCCGGCCTGTACCAGCTTGGCCAGGTGCATGCTTGCGCTTTGTGGTGATACGGCCGCTCTCAGCGACAGTTCTGTGGCGGTGAAAGCCCTTCCGTCGAGGAGGTTCCATAATATTTTGGCTCTTGCCGGCTCTCCCAGGAGGGAAGCCATGCGGCTGAATTGTTCTTCCGTATCCATACTTCAATTTAGATTGAACTGTCTCTATTAAATATACTCAATTTTTCAGGATCGCGTACATTTACAGATGCACCAATGGGATTATGATGCGGTGGTCCTCGGTTCCGGCCCCAATGGGCTGGCTGCGGCGATCGCCCTGCAACAAAAAGGCCTTTCCGTATTGTTGTTGGAAGGAAAGGACCGGATAGGCGGCGGACTTCGTTCGGCGGAGCTTACCCTTCCTGGTTTCACGCATGATATCTGTTCGGCCATTCATCCGCTGGCGGCCGGGTCTCCTTTTTTCAATACCCTTCCCCTGCACGAACATGGGCTCGAATATATTTATCCGGCCGTCGCGGCTGCCCAGCCTTTTGATGATGGTACGGCTGCCCTGCTGACGGGGTCGGTGGAGGGAACGGCCCGGGGATTGGGGGCGGATGGCGAGGCGTACCGGCGATTGATGGCTCCGTTAGTGAGGGACTGGCCCGGGATCGCCGCCGATGTACTGGGTCCCCTGCATTTTCCGGCTCATCCCGTCGCCATGGCGGGATTCGGGTTAAAGGCGCTGTGCGCATCGACCTTTCTTGCGCGAAGGTTCCATACAAAGGAAGCCCGCGGCCTTTTGGGGGGAATGGCTGCCCATTCCATGTTACCGTTGACGAATATTTCCACTTCCGCTATTGCGCTGGTCCTGATGATCCACGGCCACCTGAGGGGATGGCCGGTACCCCGGCGGGGATCGATGGCGATAGCCGATGCCCTGGCGGCGTATTTTGTCTCGCTGGGCGGCCGGATAGAAACGGGGACGTATATACGCTCTTTTTCCCAGCTGCCTTCGTCCCGTGCCCTGCTGCTGGATCTTACGCCGCGACAGCTCCTGCAGCTGGGGGGGCATCGCTGGTCTTCGCTCTATCGATGCCAGCTGCAGCGATACCGTTATGGGATGGGCGCATTCAAGATCGATTGGGCGTTGGATGGTCCTATTCCTTTTACGGCATCCGGCTGCCGGGAGGCGGGCACCGTGCATATCGGCAATACGCTGGAGGAGATGGCTGCGGGGGAGGCCCTTACGTGGCGGGGCGGGTATCCGGAGCGGCCATTCGTATTGCTTGCGCAGCAAAGCATCGTCGATGCTTCCCGGGCACCGGCGGGTAAACATACCGGTTGGGCCTATTGTCATGTACCCAATGGTTCGGCAAAGGATATGACGGAGACGATCGAGAGACAGGTGGAGCGGTTTGCGCCCGGTTTCCGGGATCGTATCCTGGCCCGGCATGTGATGGGGCCGGCGCAGCTGGAGGAATACAATCCGAACTATATCGGGGGGGATATCAATGGGGGGGTGATCGATCTGGGGCAGCTTTTTACGCGGCCTGCGCTGCGGTCTTCGCCTTACCGGACTTCGTCTAAGGGGATCTATATCTGTTCTGCTTCTACGCCTCCGGGGGGAGGGGTGCATGGGATGTGCGGGTATCATGCGGCGCGGCGGGCGTTGAGGGATGTGTTTGGGATGGATTGACTTCGGCGGAAGCTACCGTATAAAAAACGGTATCAATAAAGAATACGGTATCAAAATTCATGATGACATTTTCATCATGAATATCCTCCAGGATCAAACCTAGTTCTTCATTATAATAGTCATCCCTTCTCGTATTCGTGAAACCATTGAATGCCAACAATTCTTTCACATAGGAGAGATCGACAGGCCCGTCGGAAATAATAAACGGTTGTCTAAGAACGGCCTGTAAAGAATTGTTTTTCGCGCTGTGAAGCTTTAGGAATTCGGCCTGCTCTTTTTTGATGATTGATTGACCTTCGAAGTCTTTTTTAACCGCTGTACTTGTTCTAAAGCTTGCGCATAAGAGATTTCTGGCTGTTGTGCAATTATCTGCAGCCCCCTCAATGACCTTTCCTCCAGTGATATTTTGAAGTTTTTTTCGGGTATCATTGCTGAACATTTGTTGTAAAAATAATAAAAATTAAGCATACACCCTCTTCTTACTCTTCTTATACTTTTCGGCGATGATCTCGCTCATTGGTTTGCGCGAGACCTTGCTTTCTACCCAGGAGACGAGGTCGAGATAGGCGAAGGCGCGGGCTTCGAAGCGGTTCTTTTCGAATTGCTGGATCTTGACGAGGAATTTCTCGAATTCTGCTTTCAAGGTGGAGCGGGAGGCCTGGAAAGAGGTGCGCAGGAATTTGAACATCTCTTCTTCTACGCGGGTGAGGCGTTCGCGTTTGGCCATAAAACGAAATACCGATTTTGTCAGCGACTCCATCAGGTCGAAGTTACCCAGCTCATAATGTGCCATCAGGTGCAGCACCCGGGCGTAACATTGCAGGTCGTTGCGCATGTCCACCTGGTCGTTGATGATCCGCTGGAGGTAGTCGATACAGGTGGCGTAGTCGCCGCTCCCGAAGTACAGCGAGGCGATCTTGTAGTTGAGGACCAGGATCCGGTGCCGGTCGATAAACAGGTCGTATTCTGTCAACTGGCGTTCGATCTCCGGCACCATGAGCAGTCCTTCCCGGAAGGTGCCGAGCATGAATACCTGGTTGATCTTTGCCGTCGTGATATAGACAAAGGACTGGATGCGGAAATTATCGTTCTCTATCACCCGGTCGGTCTGTGCGAAGGCTTCGAATTGCCGGAGGGTGATCTCGAATTTCTGGTAGTTGCGCAGATCGAAGTGCGCGTTCAGCAGGTTATGGAGGGCCTTGATATAGTGCCCTGTCTCCACCCGTATCATCAGCGGCTGTTCTGCAAAGAGGTCCAGCCACTTCTGCGAATAGCGGTAATACATAAGGAAATCCTGGCGGATAAAGGCGTACCAGTTATAGATCTGGTAGAGATAGAGGCGTTCGTAGAAACCGGTCTGTTCCCAGGCATCGGGCGGGAGCTGTTCCTTCAGGTATTGCCGGATCCGCTCTTCATCCTTTTCATTCCGTGCATGTCCGTTCTGGATATACCAGCTGTACACCAGCAGGGCCAGGTTGGACAGTCGGGCTACCATGTCGATGCGGCGGATCACTTCCAGCGATTCGTCCGACAACTGTTCGGCGCGCATCTGCATGCTGTGGGTGATATGCAGCGTCTCTATTCGTTTTTCGAGCGCCAGCACCTGGGCCAGGAAATTGAATTTCTGGTTGGCCATGGCCGTTTCCTTGGCCCGGTCGAGGATCCGCAGGCTTTGCTGGAACAATCCCTTTTTATAAAGGATATGCGCGTAGTCGAACATTTCGTTGAGCTGCAGATCGATGCTGTCCGCGCTTTTCAGCAGCCGCAGGCTGGCGAGGATTTGCTTATAGAGATGTGTCTTGAGGTTGGATAGCTGAGGTTTCTCGATGCCCGGGAGCTTTTTCAGCAGGCTTTTTTCATCATAGTCGGCCAGTTTGTCGAGGGCGTCGAACAACTGTACGATCTTAAGGTCTTCCTTTGTGGAGCTTCTTTTGATGTAAAGCTTGAAATGCCTTTTTTCGGCTTTTTCGAGAGAATGTATAAGTTGGAATAAGGTATCTGAAAACCGGTTGGCCATAATGAAGGAATTATCCTGAAACTCAATCCTGTAAAGGGTCTTGTGATTTAAATATCATTTTGACATAATAAACTCGCCCGGAATTTGATTAGTACGGGGAGCCAATGGATAGTACCTTTACAACAGAGAATGAGATAAATATGGCAGCAATCGTTTAGCAGGCATTCGTTAGAGGCTCATTCGAACTAAGACTAGGATAACCAGTCAAAAAGATATTACTACCTTTTTTCATATGGCAAGCAATCGTTAGCGCCCTCTGTTTCTACATGGGGCTTTTTTTTGCAATCTAGTTAACAAATTACACATAAATAGTATTTTCTGTCGATTTATTTTCAACCGGCTATCGGGATTGTCCCGGGCTGTTGAAGGGTGTCTTGCTAAAATCTTGCTAAAATATCTCCGATTAGTGGATCAAAACAGACAATTCGTGTAGTCCCGATGCCTTTTGATGTATTATTTCCCACACCTGAAAAGGAATCTTCTAATTTGCTGTCCGGTTCATGCTTATACACCGGCATACTTGTCCCGATGACGTTTATCAACCATAACAAAGATCTCGTTTGTTTTTAGTTATATAAAGTGTAGTGTTTTCTCATGTGACCTTTGAGTCCACCAGGGGTTTGTTTCTACAAAGCCCTTGCTGTTTTCCAGGAATCGCCGGGTGCGGATTTCCATCATGTTACCAGGGACCATCTTTAAACCTTTCTTGCCGTCTATGCCGTCCGAATATCAGGAGTATTATCATCAGCTGCTGGCTGCCATCGCCTCGCACAGGGTCACGGGCAGCACGGAAATGGAACAGGTTGAGGCCTGCTTCAAATCCAGCCTGGAATACTGGGGGAAAGTACGGCAAAGGGTCAAGGAAAGGAGCTTTGCCACCCCGGAGGAAGAGATCCATTTCTTTAAGGTCATCAAGCCCTTGTTCGCCTCCCGGATCGAATATTATACCTGGTGTTATCATACCCTTTTGTTTATGCCTGCGGGCGATCTCGTCGAATTAAACGTTTCTGGAAATGGGAACTGCGGAAGATCCAGCGGTTCTATGAGAGCAACAAGGAATTCTGCGACTACATCCGCGATGGCGCCAGCGATAAGGACGCCGAATATTTTATACGTTCTGCCAATACCGTTGCCCGGGCAAAACTCCCCCTGGGCCTGATCCATGACCTGGACGCGGAGATAACCAGCTCCCATGATCAGCTTGTAACGCTTATCAGCGCCTATGATCTGTATGAAATACACATACGGGAGGAAATAGAAAAACTAGGGGGAAGTATTTTTTTTTGTAAGTAATATTATTTATTTTGCCCTACAAACCAAGACTTGTGCGGCCTGACTATCCATCAAAACACTTCTCGGACAAACGAAATGACTACGTACTCCTCATGGAGTCGCTGGCCGCTGATTCATCCTGCTGATTATCTCCCAAGCCTGACTTCACTTCTGCACCGCTATAGACCCCGTGCAGCAATCTCCCGCAGTGTATTTAATTTCTTGTACTAAAACAATGATCGTGCAATCTTTTTTCTTTATTCGCCAGGATGGCAGGAATGTGAAGGTGGATTTTCACAATATCCTTTATATCGAAGCCCGGAAGAACTATACCCGTCTTGTCATGGCCGATCGGTCCGCCATGGTGCTTATTACGCTTAAACAATGGGAAAGGATCCTGCCGGCGCACTTATTCTGCAGGGTGCATCGTGGTTATATCGTATCTATCGAACGGATCCTGTCCTTTGACAACCGGTATGTATATCTGCCGGGCATGAATATCGCCATCGGGGAACAATACAGGAATGCGTTGCCGCTGGCGGTAACGATCGTGGCCAGCGAAGCGCCGAGAAAAGACGTGCTTTCCGACCTGGAAGTGGAGATGTATTGAGGGGATGGATGCGGGGGTGCGGGGATTGCCGGAGATGAGTAGTGCGGGGATCTGTCTTTTTAACCCAGGATCTTTTTCAGGTTATCCCAGGTCCATTTGTACAAAACGCCTGCCCCGGGTACCCTTTTGTGTTTACCTTCCTTATAGCCGATCATCTGGACGATCTTTTTCCCCAGCTCGCGGGCGATGCGTACTTCTTTTAACACGCCCGGCGCCCGATGTGTATGGGGGCCTACCAGCACGATCACCTGGTCCGCATTCCGGATCCGGTCTTTGGCTTTTTCTTCCCAGCCGGTCTCGGGGGCGGCTTCTTTTAACGAGCGGTCCGTCACCTCAAAAGGGGTCTCCTGGTTCATTGACTGACCGATGAGAAGGTCCTTTAGCGCCTTGTCTTCATCAAAGTCAAAGCAGAGATACACCTTTTTACGTTTCATAAAGGAGGTTCGAGGGGGTGTTTTATAATACGATCTGTAATATGACGTCGATCAGGTGTTCCGGTCCGGCGCAGGGATTGCCAAGCTGTTCGTACAATCCGAACTTTTCCCGGGTCCCGAAGTAATCGTCATATTTTTCGATGATATGCTTCCATAGCTTTTCCGAGGTATATCCGCTGGCGCCAACCGGGATCAGCAGTGCCTGGTGGGATCTGGCGATCTCGAACTCCTTTAGCATTCCATCCGCCTCCCGGACGGCGATATCCTCCAGCTTATTGCCGAAGATAAAAATGGCTATGCCTGCCTGGGAGATGATATCGGTACGGTATCTTTCCCAGATCGTCGTCAGCTGATCCGTTAGGCCGTCTGCCGGGTCCTGGCCGGCGACGGTGGCATCCGCCCTGGTCGGAAAAGGGAAGATGCCCAGGTGATCTTTGAGCGCCCCCTTTTTTTCGAGGTAGAGCTCGGACAGGGCTCCTTCGACGATATAGTTACCCACTCCTGAGCCAAAACCGCTGACGACCTTAAAATCGTTCTTTATCAGTGCCTGGGTAAGATCCCGTACAAAGGCTCTCCCTGTGCTCTCAAATTTTCCATATTCATAGGCGCTTCCGGAGATAAACACGGTCTTACGCTTTGTGAAAGACATATTCCTAAGAGGTTTTTGCGTCAAAAGTAGCCGATAAACCTCAAATCCGCGCATTGGCTAAAAAATGGCTAAATTGGAGCGTGGAAAAGAAATATCTGGCGGGTGAGGGGAAGTTCAAACCCGGCGGCGCGGGTGAAGGGGAGGGGTGGCCTTACCCCGGGGAACCGGGTTCCCTGGCTGACCTGCTACAACGCTTTTATAAACAGGTAGATATCGCTCTTGAACAGCTTGCCGCCACCCCGGAATCCACCCTGACCGAACCCAGGAGCGTAGGGCGGGCGCAGATCCCTTCCACGGTAGGGGGGCTTTTATTCCATGCAGCCGAACACACCCAGCGTCATACAGGGCAATTACTGGTCACGGTAAGGGTCCTTTTACAGCTTTATTCAGGCAACCCTTGCGAACAATCCGGCGTTTAATCTAAAAATATTCACTTATATCTGGTAAGTAGAGAATCTTGGAAAAATTGCTTCATATAATTACCGGTTGCGCACAACAGGATCGTCAGTGTCAGAAGCTGTTGTACGAACAATACTATGGGCTTTGCCTGAAAATAGCGTTCCGGTATGTGAATACGTATGAGCAGGCAACAGAAGTGACACATGACGCTTTTTTGAAGATGTTCCGGAATTTCAGCCGTTTTGAGGTCCGGGACAAGGACAAAGTGGAAATGCTGCTGATCGGCTGGATCCGAAGGGTGGTCATCAATGCTGCGATCGACTATATGCGGCGGGAGATGAACAACCATTCGACCTATCCCATACCCGAGCATGTATGGGAGCACAAGGATGAGAGTGCGTCTTCGGACAACTCCGTGCTGTACAAGGAGTTGATCAGCCTGGTCAAGGAATTGCCCCCTGCTTACCGTATGGTATTCAACCTTCATGTGGTCGAAGGATATTCTCATCCTGAGATCGCTAAAATGCTGGGTATCACGACTGGAACCTCTAAATCAAACCTATCCAAGGCCCGCGTTCATTTACAAAAGGCCCTGGCCGCAGAAAACACCGAAACTATATTATGTCACAGTTAAACGGGAATGATATTGATGATCTCTTCCGGCGGGCATCCGATAAATACCCGCTTCGGACGGACAACGCCGATTGGGACCGATTGGCTGCCGATCTGGAGAAAGACCCTTCCCTGATCCTGCCTCCCATCAGCGAAGAGGGGGACAGACGCAGACGGAAACGCTTTTTCTGGTTATTCCTACTATTCCCTCTTGCCGGTATCGGCTATTATATGGGGCATAGGACAAGCCAGGGTTCTACGGCTCACCCGGCTATTGCCCGGTCGGCACAGCAGGGAACACCTGCCGGCCCGGCCGCAGTATCCACTTCTTCCACCATTAACCCGAATAGCAGCAGTATTCCCTCCGGAGGAGCGAAAGCTACCTCCGGCAGGGAAATTGCCACCGCTGGCCGGGCCGATCATACTGCCGGACCTGACCGCGCCGTTCCGAAGGGAACCATCGCCGGTCCGGCCACTACCAACCGGGGCATCTCCGGTCCTGCCGCTACCAATCAGGGTATCTCCGGTGCGACCGGCACCGACCGGGGCGTGGCTGGTCTGCGACCCTACGGCAATCGTGGGGCCAATTCCGGCATCCGGTCATTCTCCGCCGGCAATACCGGTGAGCACAGCGATGCCGGAGTCAACGGGGGCATCCATAACAATTTTGCCGCTGTGAATGGGCATTCCGGTAATACCACCGATGCCGGCAACACCGCGGGAACTACCGGCAATACGGTCAGCCTGAGCCTGCACCCCCTGGGACCGCATGCTCCGCAACTGGCCAGGACCGCTGGCGGGTTCGCGGTCAATGTCAATGTACAGTCGCCAAAGACGCCGGCTCCCGCCACAACGACCAAGCTGGCCAAACCCCGGTTATCGACACATTTCTATGCCGGGCTTGTCGCAGCGCCGGATCTCAGCATGGTAAAATTCCAGTCCGTGAAGGGAGTAGGCACCACCTTTGGTCTGTTGTTGGGTTATAATATCAACAGCAGATGGGCTATCGAGTCCGGTCTCTACCTGGACCGCAAAAAATATTATTCGGATGGCGAATATTTCAGCACGAAAAATATTACCATCCCTCCTTCCATCAAAATATCGACCGTCGATGGGATCTGTAATATGTGGGAAATACCCATCAATGTAAGATACAATCTCAGCCAGGGAGAAAAGACGAAATGGTTTGCAACAGCCGGTTTTTCCACCTATCTGATGACAAAGGAAAATTATTCCTATCAGTATGAATACACCAGCGGTGGAGCCTCCTGGCCTTATCATAAACAATATAATTCGGCTTCCAACTACTTATTTTCCGTGGTCAACCTGAGTCTCGGATATGAACAGAAGATAGGAAAGGTGGGTAACCTGAGAATAGAGCCTTATCTGAGAGTGCCGCTTTCGGGTATCGGTACCGGTAGTTTACCCATTATGAGCGCAGGCCTGAATATAGGCATCACGCGTCGCATCTGGTAACACACATTTAACGTAAATGCATATGTTGAAAAAAAGAACCTTTCTTTGGATGGGGATCCTGTTGTTTTTACTGATCCTTTTTGCCTGGGCTTATCATCTATACGATAAACCCCATCAGAGTGCTGCCGATGAAACCGTAGCCCTTTCCATTCCTGCCGATTCCCTGTACCGTCAATACCAGGCGGACGAGCACGCCGCGGACAAGAAATATATGGGGAAAGTGATCGAGGTCACCGGCCGCATCTCGGAAATACAGCACAACGGCGCCTCCGAAATATGGATCCTCTCCACCCAGCAGGGCGGCGGCGGCATCAACTGTGAGCTATTCTCCGGTACAAAGACCGGCAATGCCCCCAAGGCCGGCGACCTGGTCACCATCAAGGGAAGATGCACCGGCTTTCTCATGGACGTCAACCTGGCCGATTGCGTACTCAGTAATAAATGATCCCGCGTATCTGAAATCACCACACACAAATAGCAACGAAATATGAAATGGAAATTTTTGACAGCACTGATCCTGGTCGGCGGCTCTATCGGGTTCTTCGCCGGGTGCTCAAAGGAGAGCGAAGACAAATTGCAAGGCAATGCCGTCTGTGATACGACGAATGTTAGTTATGCGGCGCAGATCGTGCCCATCCTGCAACAGAACTGTTATCCCTGTCATGGCAACGGCAGCATGGCCGGTAGCGGAGGCATCGGTCTGTACACCTATGCCATGCTGAAGGTCTATGCCGACAATGGTTACCTGGTGGGCAATGTCACGCATGCGCCGGGATATATCGGGATGCCTTATCAGCTCCCGCCCCTTCCCAGCTGTGAAATGAACACCATCGTCGCCTGGGTCCATCAGGGAACACAAAACAATTAATAAATAGTAAACCACCAATATGAGCAAGAAGATCATCGTCCTCATAAGTCTTATCGCGGGCCTTCAGCAAACAGGCCATAGCCAGATCTATTCGACAAGAACGGGTTTTATCGGGTTTTATTCAAAGACCGCCATGGAGGATATCAAAGCCGAGAACAACCAGGCCTTTGTCAAAATAGACGCCGGTAAAAAGAACCTCGCCTTTGCCGTACTATTGAAAGGATTTGTATTCCCCAAGGAGCTGATGCAGGAACATTTCAATGAAAATTATGTAGAGAGCGATAAATACCCGAAAGCCACCTTCAGCGGGGCCTTTACGGGCGATCTTATCCCTAATAAAGACGGCGTTTATAAGGTGATCGTCAAGGGCGATCTAACCCTTCACAATACCACCAAATCCATCGAGATACCGGCCACGCTGGAAGTCAAAGGTGGTAAGCTCCTGGGCCAGGCGGAGTTCAAGGTAAAGCCAGAAGATTTCAATATCAGCATCCCTTCCGTTGTAAGAGATAAGATCGACAGGGAAATGACGGTCAGGGTCAAGATCGAATGCAGCGCCCAATAATGTCCTGTAAAAACCCATCACTAAATGCATCTACTATGTTTTTGAAAAAAATAATATTTATGATTGGGTCGCTGATCGCGATCCAGCAGTTGAGCGCCCAGGACAACAGCCTGTTGAACAGCCTGAATGATTCCCTATCGGCGCATACGGGCAAGTCCTATGTCACGGGTACCTTTAAGGCCACCCATGTCATCAACATGCAGACCATTGAAGGGGCCGCCGCCGGCAACCTCAACTTTGTCATCCAGCACCGGTTCGGGCAGCTGAACAGCGGTTCCTATAATTTCTTTGGCCTGGACAACGCGACCCTCCGCCTGGGTCTGGACTATGGCATCACGGACGACCTGACCGTCGGTATCGGCAGGAGCTCTTACCTGAAGACTTTTGACGGCTATGTAAAATACAAGCTGCTGAAACAGACGGATGGACATCAGATGCCCTTTTCCGTCAGCCTTCTTGGTACGGTGACCAATTATACGCAGGACATCGTGGGCAAGGACTATCTGAATGCGAAGCTGCGTACCGCCTATACGGGGCAGCTGCTGATCGCCCGGAAGATCAGCCGTAATCTCTCCCTGCAGGTGACGCCTACCTACCTGCATTATAACCTCGTACCGACGGTAGCCGACAAGAACGACGTCTTTGCCCTGGGCATGGGCGGCCGCTTCAAGTTCACCAAACGGATGAGCATCGATGCCGAGTACGATTACCTCCCTTCCGGACAGGTGGTGTCGACGCCCTATCACAATTCTTTCTCCCTTGGATGGGACATCGAGACCGGCGGACACGTTTTCCAGCTTGTTTTCAGCAATTCGCAAAGTATGCTCGAGACGCAGTACCTTACCCAGACGACGGGTAGCTGGGGCAAAGGAGATATCTATTTCGGCTTTAACATATCCCGGAATTTCAATTTAAAAAAGAAACAAAAAAGTGTTGATGGAATGTGATCACAGCTGACACGATACCTACCCGGTTATTCCGGGACATTTCGATGAATACCCTGCAGGTGCTGTTTAACCAACTCCTCGGGGTATTCATCTTCCTGCTGCTTTCCCGCTACCTGGACAAGGAAGGCTATGGAGAGCTGAACTGGTCCCTGGCCGTATTGACCTTTATCACTACCATCCTCAGCCTGCGGCTGGAGCAGATCGTCGTCCGTGATGTCGCCGCGGGGAAGGACCCTTCGACGATGCTGACCCTCTTCTTTGCGCATAATGTGATGCTGGGGCTTCTTTTCTTCGGTCTGTTGCTGGGCGCCAATTTTTTGTTTCCCGTGGCCTTCCACCGGCATTCTATTTTATGGATCCTCTCCATCAGCCAGCTGCTGACCTTTTTTGCCCTGCCTTTCCGGCAACTGGCTACCGGTAAGTCGGCTTTTGGCTGGCTGGCGGTCCTTTCCCTCGTCTCCAACCTCATTCGTTGTGTCTGGCTTGCCTGGCTGGTGACGTTCTCCGTCCTTACCATTCCCCGGGTGCTGATCGTCTTCACGGTCTCCGCCCTTGCCGAATTTGTGCTGGGAGGATATATCGTCCTGGGCCGGCTGCGGGTCCCCTTACGGAGGAGAACGCCTTTTTCCGGGTACGGGCAGCTTATCAAAGGGTCCCTGCCCCAGGTCGGGGTGGTATTCCTCAACGCGGGCATTGCCCGGATCGACTGGATCCTGATGGGGGTGTTCTCCACTCCCGCGCATACGGCCGAATACAGCTTTGCCTACCGGGCCTATGAGTTCTCCCCGCTGCCGTTGCTTGTGCTGGCCCCCTTTTTACTAAACAGCTTTTCGCGGCTTTTTGGCGGGAGTCCGGCCGGGATGGACGCCTCCGATCGGGGTCCGGGTCCGGCTCCGACACTTCCCTCCTGGCTCAATGGCTTTGTCCGGCTCTCCGCGATCTTCGCGACCCTGCTTCCCCTCTGGCTTGTCCTGGCCTGGTCACCCCTGATAGACCTCGTCACGGCCCACAAATATGGACAGGTGAATGCGCTTACCTTTCTTGTCCTTTCGGCCTGTATCCCCTTTCAATACCTTATCAACATATTCTGGTCCGCGGAGTTTGCCGCCAACCGTCTGGGGCGTATCCTCGTCATCACTGCCATTACCGGGGGGATCGTAGTCGCCGGCGACTGTCTGTTCATTCCCCTTTATGCGGGACAGGGAGCCGCAGGGGTCTATCTCGTCGCCATGATCGTGCAATGCATCCTGTATAGTACGACCAGTCTTTTTGCCGCCCGGACCGCCTGGGCATGGAACCGGCAGATGCTTCTTTCTGTGATCATTGCCGTCGTTAGCGGGGGACTGGCCATTGGGATGACCGGCTCGGTCTTTCTGCGGCTGGCGATCGCCTCGCTGTTATACGGGGTATTTACCTGGGCCGCGGGCTGTCTGGACCGTAACGACTTTCTTTTATTGAAACAGCACTGGGATCGCCGGTCCTCCTCTTCACTGTACCCCCTTCGGGAAAAAATCGTTGGAAAATGAACGCATACCTGGTAAATATGGGGAGACGATATCTGCGGCAGATCAACTGGCCCCTTCTGCTGTTCCTTGTCTTCTTCCTCAATGTCAAGCTCTATATAAAGATCGTCGCGATCTTCTTTGCGATCTTCCTCCACCGGAAAACACCCGATTTCCGGAATGTCGCCCGGAAGAAATGGCTGTGGTTCTACCTGGCCATGATCGCGCTGGCGGGGATCAACCGGCTGATCTCGCTGTCCTCGTTGTCCATGCAGAGTCTGCTTTCGTTTGGTCTTGGCTGCAGTTACTGGCTCCTTGCCATGGCGGCGGCCTGGCAGATATTCTTATTTGTACAGGAGGAGGAGCGCGGGAAGCTCCATCGTACGGCGGAATTTTTCTTCTTTCTGCATATCGTCGCCACCCTGACCAGCTTTGCCTGGATCTGCTGGCAGGCGGGTACCCTGAACCCTTATACCTTTGAAGGGCTGCACCGGAAATATTTTATCAGCACCGGCGATTTTATCACGGGTATCAGTCTCGAAGGTTCCGTGGCGACGGCTCTGATCAACGCCATGGGGCTGCTGTATTTCCTTTATCGCAACCGGAAGATCGCCAGCCTGCTGGGGCTGGTGACCGTATTGCTGGCCGGAAGTAATTTTATCGATCTCCTGCTGCTGACGATCTTTGTGATCATCGCCATCGGACATACCAACCGGGTGCAGAAAGGCATGATCGCCGTGTATGTATTGCTGATGGTCGTTTTTGCGATCTGGGTCTCCCCGCAGAACAAAGACTATGTACGAGCCACCCTGGGACGGATCATGCCCGGTGATGTATATGTCCCTTCGACTCCTCTCCCGCATCCGAAGATGACCGATTTTGTGGAAAAGAAGACCGTGGTGCAGCGGAAAAAGGAGCTGGCCTCCTTTAAGAACGGGATCTATCCGCCGGGATGGGAAGACAGTCTTCGTACCCGGTATAAGGGCTGGAGCCACTTTGGACGATTGATCGCCTTAGAGGAAATGGGCGATTTTTTCCGCAATCATCCCGACCGGTTGTTGCTGGGGGCCGGCATGGGCAACTATTCCTCCCGCCTGGCCTTTAAAACGACGGCGCTGGATATCGATGGCGGGTACCCGCAGGCCGAGCGATATATCCATCCGTATTTCCGGGATGACTATCTCTTTTTGTATCTCTATTATCATACCCGTGAGGAGGGTGAGCATAGCGTGGTCAATAAACCCGATTCCGTATATGGACAGCTGCTTGGCGAATATGGCCTGGCGGGTATCCTGGTGTTCCTCTTCTTCTATGCCGGCTTTTTCTTACAGGGTATGCGCTCTCTCAGCTATGGTATTCCCCTGTTGTTGCTGATGGGCGCTGCTTTTTTAACGGAATACTGGTTCGAACAACTGTCCGTCGTCGTACTCTTCGAGTTCCTCATGCTGCTGGACCAACCGCCGGCGGCCGACCTTACACTGCTAACGCCAAAAACCCCAACGTCTACGTGAACCCAAAAGTAACCATCCTCATGCCTGCCTACAACGCAGGAAAATACATCGCCGAGGCCATCGCCTCGGTGCTGGAACAAACCTTTACCGATTTCGAGCTGCTGATCATCGATGACGGTTCCTTTGATAATACCCTCCCCGTCATCCAAAGCTTCTCCGATCCCCGCATCCGTCTTGTCGTACAGGAGAACAAAGGGGTCTCCGCCGCCCTGAATGCCGGGCTGGCGACGGCAAAGGGAGTATATATAGCCCGTTTCGATGCCGACGATGTCTGTCTCCCGCACCGGATCGACAGACAGGTCCGTTTTCTCGACGGTCATCCCGCCTATCTCGTCATCGGCAGCGACGCGGAATATATCGCGGAGAACGGCGAACACCTTTTTAATTTCCGGTGTGCCGGTCATTCCAACCGCGAGATCATGGACAACCTGCTGAAGGTATGTCCCTTTATCCATTCCGCGGTCATGTACCGGAAAGAGGCGATCATAAAGGCGGGGGGCTATTGTGCCGACGCGCATAATTTTGAGGATTACCTGCTTTGGGTTAAATTGTTACGGGCGGGAAAATGCAGTAATCTCCCCGAACCGCTGATCAAGGTGCGGATCAATCCCGACTCGGTGACCATCGACGAGCAATGGAGGGGACGTCGTTTTCGCAGGCTGAAGCAGACGATCATCAACAGGGGATCTATCACAAAGGAGGAGGGGGAGGAACTGCTGACCATCATAAAAAGCCAGGAAGTACGAAAGATAAAAGAAGGCGCCTATCATGCCTTGTGCGGGAAGAAATTCCTCAACGATAATTACCGGCCGGCCAAGGCCCGCTGGCATGTTACCAGGGCCATCCACGCCAATCCGCTCCGATGGGATAATTATGCGATCCTGGCGGTAAGTTTTCTGCCGCCGGCCTGGATCAAATGGCTGCACCGGAGGACACCCGGTAAGATATAGGGCCGATGCGCGTGAGAAAATAGTTGTATGAAGAACTCCGGAAAAATATGTTCAAGATAATTCGAAAGATAGGAAGGATACTTACCCCCGCCGAAAAGCGACGGCTGGGATGGCTGATGTCGCTGGATATCATCAGCAGCGTGGCGGACATCCTTTCACTGGCGTTGTTGTTGTTCATCATCCATTTTTATACGGAGAATACCTGGACCGGAAAGCTTTCTTTTTTGCCTTCCTGGCTGACCTCTCCCCATTCCCTCTGGCTGATCGGCATTTTTTTCCCTTTGTTCAGCATCAAGAACGCGCTTAGCTTTCTTATTTATACTGCGCAATCGCGTTTCCGGTACGGCGTCGCCTCCCGCATCTCGCAGAACAATCTCCTGCGTTATCTCGAAGGGACCTATACCGATTACGCCCATACCGATTCTTCCGTACATGTGCTGAAGATCGCCCAGCAGCCGATCGAATTTTGTCAATATGTACTGGCGGGCGTACAGCAGGGGCTTACGGAGTGGACCCTGATCTCGGTGACGGTGATCGCGGTTCTGCTCTTCAATGCGAAATTATTCCTGCTGTTGCTGTTATTGTTATTGCCGCCCGTCGTCATCGTGTCCTGGCTGACGAAGAGACGGCTTCATTCCGCCCGGGTATACATAAAGACCAGCCGGGACATCATGTGGCAGCATTTGCAGGAGTCCATTGCCAGCTTTGTGGAGAGTAACGTATACGATCGGACGGATTTTTTTACTACCCGTTATGGCGAGGCGCAGCGGGTGCTGAACAGGCATCTTTCCAGCCTGCAGGCTATGCAGGGCGCCCCCTCCCGCCTGGCGGAGATCTTTGCCGTTTTTGGTCTTCTGGCATTGATCGGCATCGGTCATTTTTCCGGCAACACGCACAGCACCGAATTCGTGACCCTGGGCGCCTTCCTGGCCGCGGCCTATAAGATCATCCCCGGTATCGCCCGGGTGTTGAATATCGCCGGACAGATGCGGACCTATGAATTTACCATGAGCGCCCTGCTGCCTGACGGGAAGGAGGAGGGGGCTCCGGTGTTGCAGGAAGATGATGATGGGACGGGACGGAATTCCGGGTCCAAACAAACGATCGCTCCTCCTCCCGATCGCCTCTATTCGTTATCCGGTCGTCATATCGGGTTCCATTATGACAAGCTCCGGGTGTTGGATGATTGTAATTTCCAGCTGCAGTCGGGAGATTTTCTCGGGATCCGGGGTGATTCAGGGAAAGGGAAGACCACCCTGCTGAATATCATCCTGGGTTTTATAGAGGCAGCAGAAGGGGATATTTCCTTTAACGGGTCGGTGGTCGATCCGCCTGACCTGAAGAGATACTGGAACCGGATCGCCTATGTCAAACAGCAACCTTTTATCATCCATGATACCCTGCTGGCCAATATCACGCTGGGGGAGGAGTCGCCCGATGAGGGGAGGCTGCAAACCGCCCTGGCCTTGTCGGGGCTGGACGATCTTATAAAAAGGCTTCCCCGTGGTATCGGCAGCACGATTTCGGAGAGCGGCAAGAACGTCAGCGGCGGCCAGCGGCAACGGATCTCCCTGGCCAGGGCGCTGTATAAGAACGCCGATCTGATCATCCTGGACGAGCCTTTCAGCGAGCTGGACGAGGCGTCGGAACTGCGGTTGCTGGAGCGGTTCAGCCAGCTTGCCCGGGAAGGGAAGATGATCATCATGATCACCCATAACAAGAAAAGCCTGGCCTGGTGTAACCGGACCCTGAGCCTGGAACCCGAGGTGGTGGAAGGCAACGGCTGACCCTCCCTGCACGTTTATATGTATGTGCAAGTACGCCGAAAACAGAAAATCGATAAATATATCGGGTATCTCCTGATCGCATTTCTCCTCCCGTTCACCCGTCTTTTGGGCATCACCCTGCGGAGGGACCATTCGGCGAAGGAAGCCCCCCGGCGGATCCTTTTTATCAAGCTTCTTGGTCTGGGAAGCCTGGTCCTTGCTGCCGATGCCATCGCCGCCCTGCGGCAACGTTATCCCAACACGCGGTTTATCTTACTGACGGATGCCAATATCGCGGCCGGGATCGCCCCTTTTGGGTTGTTTGATGAGGTGATCGCGATGCCGACGGATCGTATGGGGGCTACTCTTACTGGTATGGCCCGTCACCTGGTCCGGTCCTGGGGATGGAGGGGGTTATGGGTGATCGACCTGGAAGTCTATTCCAAGCTGACTACGGTACTGGCTTTGTTAACCCTTGCGCGGAACCGGTATGGGTTTTATCTGTCTCCCGTCCCCTTCCGGAAATACCTGAATACGCATAATATCCCCTTCTCCCTGTCTGCCTTCCTGGAGGAGAATTATAATTTTATGGCCCGGCAGGTGGGCGGGGAGGCGATGGCGGCGGTACCGACGATGGAGCCGACGGCGGGGAAGACGATGGAACAAGCGGCGGCGGGGCTTTTTTCGGAACCGCGGGTGGGGGAGCTGCGCAAGCCCTATATCCTCCTCAACAATACCTGTAGCGGGCTGGCGGATGTCAGAAGGCTCCCCGATCAGACCTTCTCGGAGATATGCCGGTGGATCCTGGATCATACGACGTATGATCTGGCTTTATTGGGGGCTCCCGGCGACAAGGAGGACATCGACCGGTTTATCTGGAATGCTCCTGACCTATACAATAAAAAAGACAGGATCCTGAATTTTGCGGGGATGGCGGCTGATTTTGAGAGTTATTACCGTTTTCTGCGGGAGAAAGGGGTCTGTCTGATCACCATCGACAGTGGTCCCCTGCATATCGCCCGGAAGCTGGGTCTGCCCACCCTCTCTCTATGGGGTCCCACCGATCCGGCCAATTACCTGAACGTACAGCCGCAGGAGAGACACCGGCATCTGTCCTATTACCTGGAGGTGTCCTGCTCGCCCTGCGTCCATAGACAGGAGACACTTCCCTGCGGGGGAGATAATATCTGTATGAAGAATATACAGGCCGGCGCTATTATCGGGAAGATCGAAGAACTCCTGCAGCGATTGGGATTGCCTTCGCTATGTTAGGCGGAATGATGGGATTTTTGATATAAGGCCAGAACTAAATTTTTTGATCGAAACTTTGAATTATAAGATCCCACCTGAGCCCAGACTCTTCTGAACTCCTTCAATCCCATTCATCCTTGCTTTGAATTAAGTCTTGTCTTAACTGCTGGTAGATTTGGATCGTTTTCTATGAATATTTGATAAATTGGGCAAAGATTTAAAGGTAATTTTGGGTACATCTTTTTGCATATATTAAATATTATAATCCTTGGTAGCATAAGGCTGTATTGCATAAAAAAAGGGCCACTAATAAAGCGGCCCTTTAAAAACTTAACCTGTAAACTTAAATAGTCAGAGACTAAACAGCGGCATTACAGGGATACATCATAAAAGTAAACAAAATATTATTAATTATATCTTTTTATTTAAAATAAATTTGTTGAATTTAATTATAAGTGCCTAATAGTCAATTATATACGGCCATATCTACGCCAAGGTTTAACAGGTACTTAGCAGCTTGCAATAATAACCGTAAGCAGGCTGAAAAGCTTTACCGTTTAAATCTACGACTTTCTCAGCAAATGTATGCTGTGATTGGGCTCTTTGAGGTTATTTTGAGAAATTCAATTGACAGACATTTTATTCCAGTCAAGAGTCCTGTCTGGTTAGAAGAGGCGGTAATGCTCAATGGATATCTGAATATATCGCCAGGTTGTGAAGATTCTTTCCATACAGTACAGGAAGCTATTCATAAGTTAGGCCTTGAATATACACACGACAGGCTAATAGCCAAACTTACTTTTGGTTTCTGGACTTATCAGTTTTCAAAGAAAGAATTTGCCGCAGCTGGAAGTACGTTATTACAAATATTTCCTAATAAGCCGCATGGTATTCGCCAAAAAGATGTATTTAAAAACCTTATAAGAATAAACGATACGAGAAATAGGATCGCTCACTATGAGCCTATATCTTTTGATAAAATAACAGGTATGATATCTTCCATTCCAATTCAACGTCGACACGATCTAATAGTGGAAATGCTATGCTGGTTAGGCTGCAATCCGAAAAAGATACTTTATGGAATAGATGGCGTTGAAAAAATAGTTCACGAAATAAACAACATTTAAGTTCGCCTGTAGCATAACAAGGTCAACAAATTTCTGAGAAGCGTATAAGGCAACTCCGAACCTTTATGAGGGTAAAGTGATTGATATTAGAACTCATCCCTGTTCTTACAACTTAAATTTCCGCAGCGTATAAAACCCAACCCCCCGGTTCTTATCGGATAGATAAACAATATATTCCCCATTGACCAGCGTCGGCTTTTCCTTGCGGTCGGGAGAAGCGGTCAATTGCCGGTCCTTGTACCAGACCTGGTTGTCCTGTATGGTCAACCCCTGCGCCTCCATAGAATTGACCGGATAGTCGGTGACGATCGCATGTTTTCCCGAGCCATCCCAGTAATCATATACCAGCTTATTGCCGCTGACCGCGTAATCATAAACGAAGATATGCTCTTCCTTTGTAAGGAGATAGGAACTGGGATCGGGATCCTTTCCAGGTAGGTATTTTCGGATGTCCAGCGTAAAAAGGAGAAGAGTGAGACAAAGGGCAAGGATAGCAAATGGGGTTTTTATCCGGCGCTCGCCACGCATCCCCTTCCACAACAATAA
>DASYBV010000013.1:0-99257 GCA_036500545.1 Puia sp.
GTTTCGGACTGCTTGAGCGCAAACACGATCTGCGCCTCACTGAATTTTGACTTCTTCATGGGGGTAATTTCACGTTTAAGTTATGAATATTTACCCCGAAATTTCCAACCTATTTTGCTTCAGTTTTGTGGGGAGAGATCACAAAATTTCATAACTTAAAAAGTGAAAGATTGCTCATGAAAAAGACAAAATTTACAGAGGCACAAATCGTCTTCGCTGTTAAGCAGGGCGAGAACGGGGTTAAGATTGCCGAGGTTTGCCGGCAGATGGGGATAAGCGAGGCGACCTTCTACAACTGGAAGAAGAAGTACGGTGGTTTGGGTGTCAATGAACTTCGGCAGTTGAAACAATTGCAGGATGAAAATGCCAGACTGAAGCAGATTGTGGCTGATCTCAGCCTGGACAAGCAAATGCTACAGGATGTCTTAAAAAAAAATGTCTAAAGACGCGGCAGTTGCGGGAACTGGTCAACGTTCTGCTGACTGACTACCAGATATCGGTCCGGAGAGCTTGCCGGGTGGTTTGCATGGCTCGATCCAACTGGCGTTATCATCCGCATCGTCGCGAGGACCGGCATGTAAGACAACGGATAAAGGATATTGCGGCTGCCAGAGTCAGATATGGAATGTGGCGGATTTATGTGCTGTTGCGAAGAGAAGGTTTTAAGGACAATCATAAAAGGGTTCATCGGATCTATAAGGAGGAGGGCCTGAACCTTCGAAGCAAACGACCGAGGCGCAACAAGTCTGCGGCGCATAGGTTAGAACGGCCGGAGATCAATAATTTACACCAGGTTTGGAGTATGGATTTTGTGGCTGACCAGCTCTTTGACGGACGCAAATTCCGGGCTTTGACTATAGTCGATAATTTTAGTCGTTTCTGCCATGCTATCCGGATCGGCAGGTCCATCAAAGGATTCAATGTCGTAGAAGTCCTGGAGCGGTTAAAGCGGGAGAATGGGACGGTTCCTAAGCGTATTCAGGTTGACAATGGCAGCGAGTTCATATCCAAAGACGTTGACCGCTGGGCATATGAGAACAAGGTGGTCTTGGACTATTCCAGACCAGGTAAGCCGACAGACAATCCCTTTATAGAATCCTTCAATGGTTCTTTTCGGGATGAATGCTTAAACGTAAACTGGTTCTTATCTTTGGACGATGCGTATAAAAAAATAAGCCACTGGGTACAAGAATATAATTACTTCCGTCCGCACAGTTCATTAAACGGTCTAACGCCTTCCGAGGTGGTGGCCCAATGCGAACAGGCGAATGATCAAGGGACGCAAGATAAAGAAAGAGGAAATAGGGCCTAATGGCAAACAGGTGCCTTTTGCAACAGCAGAACAAGCCCAGGCAGCATCTGAAAAGACACCTATTTCCCATCAGTTTTGTATCTTTAAATAACCCGAATTCCTATACTTCACATTGGCCCGAGAAATGGGGGAACCTCAATTAGATATTTTTCTCTAATCTTATGCGGGCAATTTTCGGGGGAGCTTACAGGCATTATCTATACCCAGATCTACGCCCGGTTACGCAAGCAAACGTTTTATAGCCTGGAAGCCTTGAACCAACAGATCAGGGTCCGGCTGGACGCCCTCAATGAAAAGCCTTATAAGAACAGTTTGGAGAGCCGCCGGGATATCTTTATCCGATTGGAGCAGGCCACCTTAAAAGCCCTGCCTGAACAAGCTTATCGCCTTAGAAAAGGCAAACAGGTAACGGTGCAGCAGAACTATGCTATACAGCTTCCCGATAACCGGCACTACTATACTGTTCCCTATCAGTACGCGGGGTGCAAGGTCTGGGTGCAATACGACAACAAAACAGTGGAGGTCTATTACCAGCATGAACGCATTGCCTTCCATGTTCGAAGCAGCTATGAACCTTTGTTTAACCGGCTGTCCGATCACATGCCGGCCAATCATCAACACATGGAACAGCTACGAGGGTGGACGGTGGAAGACCTGCTCAAAAGAGCCGGATGGGTGGGCCCTTATACCCGGCAGGCGGCCGATCGCATCCTCCATAGCAGCATTTATCCCGAGCAGAACTTTAAAGCCTGTCATGCGATGATCCTGCTGCAGGCCAGGTACAATAAGCAGCGGTTGGAGGCGGCGTGCCAAAGAGCGGCTAATGTGCCCCGACCTACCCTTAAGATGATCCGCAATATCCTGGATACCGGGTTGGACGGCCAACCCTTACTCTTCGATAAAGATCCGGCGCGGCTACCTGATCACCAAAATATCCGCGGAGCTCAAAATTATCAATAGAAGAAGGCATTTATAACCGATCACAAAACCAACAACAATGACCAAGACACAATCCCTGGAACAAATGCAAGAACTGAAATTAGCAGGTATGGCCGCCAGTTACCGATCTCAACTCGAACTGCCGGTTAATCAACAACTGGAAGGCCACGAGCTTTTGGCCCATCTGCAACAGGCTGAGAAGTTGAATCGGGGTAACGACCGCATGGAATCGCTTCTGAAAACGGCCCGGTTCCGCTTTAACGTAACGTCCCAGGAAATAGAATACGGTCCGGAACGTAATCTAAGCAAGGCCACCTGGAGCAGTCTGCTGGAGGGTAATTACATCCGCAGTGGTGAGAACATTCTTATCACCGGCCCAACCGGCTGTGGAAAGAGTTATGCGGCCTGCGCGCTGGGACACCAGGCCTGCATGATGGGGATTAAGACCCGCTACTTTAACATGAACCGGCTCATCGAAACCATCATCATGGCCAAAATAGAAGGTAGTTACATGAAGCTGCTCAACCAACTCGAAAAGATACCTGTCATCATCCTAGACGACTTTGGCATCCACCCGATCAACAAGAACCTGAAACTGGCCCTCTTGCAGATCATGGAAGACCGCTACGCTAAAAAGTCCCTGATCATTACCGCCCAGATGCCCGTATCGGCCTGGCACGATTATATCGATGAACCTACCCTCGCCGATGCGATCATGGACAGAGTGACAGCCAAATGCCACCGGATCGAACTGAAGGGAGACTCCAAACGAAAGAAAAAATAGCTCCCCTTGCAGAGCATATCCTATCTTTAAACCTCCACAAAAGCTCTTTCTCTTCAAGGCCTTCTTCTCAGGGGGGTATCTAAACGGTAAGAGGGGTTACCATCACCGGAATTTACAAAAATACTTTCTGTCACAAAAAAACGCTTAACCACGAAGCAATCCCCCATTCGAATATTTGGGTTAAATCTAATCTTTGATATAATAGATAACGTGTGCACATTCAGCAATACCAAAACTTAAGGTATAAAATAGATTTGCATGGAAATTAAAAGGATTAGTACTTTGAGATGCCCAGCTAGCTCCGATTAATTGTATCCGATTTGAATGCGGCTAGTGTCACAAGCTCCTTTATTATCAAGCTACATAAAATAATATGCCTGAAATGTTTCTTACTAAGTATTTTTAGCAGCCACAATACCGGAAATCGATTGACAGCAGATTGTTAAACCTAAAAATATTCTTGCACACTTCAAAACCGATGCTTTTTTAAAAGAAAAATCTTTACTGCTTAGAGAAATTTATGTAAAAGGAAGAAGGCTGACAATCTTGCAAGCCTTCTTCCGAACATTTAATTAAACTCTAATTTGTCGTATAGTGAAGAGGGCTAACACATCCCGCGACACCTAAACTCTGAGTGAAATATCTATTTGCTGGAGAATTAAGACCACTAGTAGTTAGGCATGTCACCTCAGATGCGGCTTGGTTGCATGGAGTCGTAACAGCTGTAACAATACAGGCACCCTTATCATTAGGTTGCGTAAAATAGTATGCCTGAATTGTTCCAAAATGTGCAGCTTTAGCAGCTACAACACCGGCAACTGCTAGACAGCAAGTTGTTAAACCTAAAAAAATTCTTGTACGTTTCATAATATGGATTGCTTTTTAATTTCAAAAAGCAACAAAAACTTTAATTTTTAAATAATTACCTACTTCTATATAGTTCAACAAAGAGCAAGCAGGCATAACCTCTTTGTTGAAGTTGTCATGACATTTTTTTCTAAATGTGCAAGCGCATTTGCCCCGCATAAAGAAATATTTTATTGTTAATTTTCATGTTCTTTAAACTTTGGATACAATCCGCCCAGGACTCTATCGTTCCTCATTTAGAAGGCTATTTTGTTCGGTTTATATTCCTTCTACAGCAATATCTACCGGGCTAAATTCAATTTTACATTGTTTTGCTTGTAATTTTCGCCTGACCGACCGGCCATTCCCTTTTTGTATCATCGTGCGCCTCAGCTAAACCTTCACTATATCGCTCCTCCATATGATTTACTATTTCCTGATTTAATATCGCTTGAGATTATATAGACCACGTAAGCATTGTAAATGCTTATACTTCTACTTCGATATAAATAATCCTTGCCTCTTTAATTTCCTTCCATTCGTTTTCTAATAGTCTCTGAACTAGAATTAACCCTTTTATCAATATAAATTAGAGAATTTTACGAATTAATTCTGACTACATGAAGGCATCCGATGACACTTGTTTCCTTTGGGCCGATAATATTACTGACAATTCTATAAATATTTATGGCCGTTTGATTCAACTGATTTTTGGAGCCAAAGCACAAAGCATTTGTTGCCCCACCTAGTTGGGTTTGATGAAAAATTGATTTTTCCATTACGGACACTTTATGGTAGATTTAGCATTTCCCCAATCATTCACCAAAGCTGTAGCCGAGACAAATAATATATGCGCTATCTTTTACTAATCATGGCAATAAAGTTTTTGTGCTCGGCGCCAAAGGATGGCAGAACTTCTCGGGATACATGTAGCGAATTAAAAAATGTAGTACTCCGCAGTTTCCGGGAAACAAGTCAGCCGTAACAGAATTTGTTGTATTACTCAGCCAATATCCAGCATCCTTTTCTGTCTTTTGAAAACAAACGACCAATAATTGGGCAATCCAATCTGCTCTTTCTTTCCACATGCTTTTATTGAATACTCTAAATGCCTCTAGATAGATTTCTCCGAGGCCTGCTAACCCATGACCCAAGCTAAAGTTCCAACAAACAGGTCTAGGCCTAATTTTTTCCAGTGTGCACTCTGCTATTTGTTGGAAAATCGGGTCTTTCAACACCTCATATGCCTTTATAATGACTAAAATTATGCCTGGAATTCCCTGACCACTACTCCATTTATCCGTTAACTGATTCTTGGTGCTAATGCTCCATTCATAGGTATTTTCTTTTTTACATGCTTTTTTGATCAACCATTTAAGGCTTTTTCGAGCCGCCCCTTCAACTTTTTTGTCTGGTTGTTGTTGTATATAAGTTAGAAGAAACCAGACAACGCCGGCTACTCCCTTGTCCAATCCTGTAAGGATATCATTTGCTTTGTTAGAACCAGATCGTAAATCCCATGATCCGTCTGGTAGTTGGCTCCTTATCAAATTTTCAACACAATCGAATAACAAATTTTGTGTATGCACATCATTAATCCATATTAAACAATTTAAAAGAGCAATCCCTTCCCCAGCCCATCCAGTCGAAAGATCTGGTTGAGAAGCCGACCGCGAAAAACAATACAAAAGATATTTGGTCGTATCAGAATTGGGTAATAACAAATCACTATTTAGTCCTTCTATAATGGCCAATGCAATACCTGGCCCACCGTCATACAGTCCCTGCATAATGGCATTTGATTCCATGAAAAGGGTTTCTCGTAGATATTTCCAGCTATTGGTATATATATTTAGGCAAACATCAATAGAGAAGCCTGCTTCTTTTGCTCGGGGAATCAACCATAATGGACCTGCTAATCCTGTGTGCCAGCCGCCATATATAGTCAACCTTGCTTGTTCGTTTCCTATATATGTTTCCTTTTTTTGCAACTGAGAAACCCAACAATGCTTTGAATCCGATAGCATAGGAAGGCATAATCCGCGAAGGCCTGCGGTAATTGTAGTAACTAAATCGTCTTTCAACAGTCTGGAACGAGGGACGAGTGGATCGAGTAACAAGGCATTACCTATTGTTTTGTAATATTCTTTCAACTCACGCCTAAGGGGAGCTAATTCAGGTCTTTGATTCGGATCAGAGTGCAAGCAATTGGTTACAAGTTTGGAAATTATTTCTTCCCCAGTAAAGAATAAGAGTTGTTCCATTAATCGGGCTGGGGAAGACTGATCAAGCTTCTTGGGCGACAAGTTGGTAAAAAATACCAACATCAAAGCACCTAAACCAAAAATATCTTGTTTGGTATTAGGCGTTGAAGATCTGGACTGCTGTTCTGGGGACATGAAGCCGGGAGTGCCTAGTTGAAAAGGGGGAGTTGGCAGTTGAGACCGGAAACTCCAGGCTAGTTCAAGGTCAATCAAGAAAATCTTTTCTTTTTTATCAATTAAAAAGTTTTCGGGAGTAATATCACGATGAACATATCCCTTTTCATGTAACCGTTCTATAATGGCGAGTATCCTCAAAAGTATACCCAATATTTGCAATTTTGAAGGAAGAGGTAGCTCTAACCAGCTCCGATGCTGATAGGCTATGTCGATCCACTTAGCGATCGAGTTTCCTGTAATAAATTCCATGGCAAGATAGGTATCTTCGTCCTGCCGGAAATAGTCGAAAACTTCAGGCATGGGAATAGTATCCGACAATTCCTGATAAAGGTTATATTGCCATTCTAGGCGATCTTGTATATCCCGTCCGTCATTATCGGCAAACATGTTCTTACGACCTTGTTTGATCAAACAAGCTTTTATTTGCCAGATTTTTTTAAAATATAAAGCTCTTATCACATTGCCTTTGACATCTGGTTTTAAGACAATTAGGGGATAATACGAATAATTTAATAATTTGGCAGGTTTAGTTAACTTTGATGTAACTATTTCCTGAAATGGCCAGATAACCCAAGAGGGAAATGTAAAAGGAATAGTACATTGATCTGGAGTTGGTTTACCTTCCTTGTCCAAAATAAATTTGCGAAATTCGCGACCCTGATCATTAGTAAAAACTGGACCAAAAGAACCATATCGGGTATAAACAATGGAACCCAGATGCCGGTCCGTTGGAATTGCAGGTCCACGAAATATCTTTGTCAACTCAATCATCTTTTTTGCCCAATATTGGGCTTGCTGATCACTATCGGGATAAATGCAAATCATTTTCCCTAAATTCGCATACCCTAATCCTCCGTCTAAATTGGCTCCGATCGTTTGATAATCCCTAATAATCTTGAAAGCTACCGTATGTTTCGTAAGTTCAGGAATGACCATATGCAATAATTGGGGCATTTGAACTCTAACCACTGACAAATGTAAAATCCAACCTTGCATTTTGATTAATTCGCCAACTTGCCAATAATATTCGTTGAGGACATATTCCACTCCATAAAGATTGAGTATTTCAGAATAATCCAACGGGACTATATCAATATCATTATATAGTGAAGAATTAGATCGAGCAGTTGTATTGGCTATTAGGAGCATGAAGATGAAATATTTTAGTTATAATTTACACTTACAGTTTGTTAATAATCGCAGCGAATTGGCTTGTCATTGTCTCGCCTTTGAATACAGCTCTTAACCTTTTGTATTGATCATAAATGACTGAGTATGGCGGAACTACCCCACTAAAATGAGATGGAAAGAAATAAGTATAATCTCTTCCTAAGGTTATGTTAGGATAACGGTAAAGTTTATAATAATAATAGAATACTTTCATTCGATCCATCGATTCAATGGTAATAAAATAAAAATTAACCTTCCTCAGCAAATTCATATTTTCTAGTAAATCGGCCGTTTCTTTTTGGCAGTGTTCGCAGTCAGGACTAAAAAAAACTATGATAAATGGTCTCCCTTCTGGAATATTCTGTGTATTAAATAAAGTAACACTATCCAGTAGTAGTATATTGAAAGAAGGGAAATTCTCCTTTTTTTTTAGCTTCGAAAAACACGATGAAAAAAGAAGAAGTAAACCTAAATAGAGAATTTTGTTCATATAGCCCTTTATGAATTATAAGATAATTTTGAAACTCCTTTCGAATTATTTTTTTGTATTTTGTTTTCTAACCAAATACCTAGAATAGCCAATAACGCGAATCCGCTGTTAAAATAGAGATGCTGATGCCAATTCATGTATTTTATAATTCCTCCGCAAGTACAGGGACGTTCTGAGCGGAAATAGAGCATAAACCCAATGTAGATCGTAAAAATACTCATCATGCCCAGAAAACTGTATAATCCCAACTTCCGAGTTAGGGGTGTCAACAAACTTATTGCAATCAACAACTCTAACGATGGAATGATGATGGAGAGAGCTTTTGCAAATGGCTTCAACAATGGAGATTTATAAAGTGCTGTAACGAAAACATCATTTTCTATAAATTTCATTAACCCTGTATATAGAAATAGGAGAATAAATAAACACGAAATAATATCTAACATGATGTTCTGCCTCATAAAATATCAGTTTTTAAAGTGATTTGATAGCCTATTTGCAAGTCCAGACAAGTAGGAAATATTGAAGTATTTATGTAAATTGAAATAGCCGATTTATTCCTCGTATAATTTTAAATAGCCTATTCAAGAAAAATAGGAAAGGGAAGATCTCACTATAGGGAGGCTCGAAGTTAGCTAACTTAAGTGGATAGATAGCGACGTCGATTTCGGCAGAACGTAAGGCACGTTGTACGCAAGTTGCGACAAATTGGGTCATATTTTTCATATTTTGTAGAGTTTGCTAATCCAAGGTTAATTGAATTAGTTCATGCATGATCATAGAGCCAATTCCTTCTTCCAGAATGGGAGCGATGGTCGTTAAGGACCGAGTGCTGCCCGTCAAGAGTTATACATTCGGATGGCTCTAAACAAGAAACCTTTTTTTTCAATTCTAAATTAGGAAAGACCGATAACGGATTCAAGTCGATTAATAACGGAAATGAGTTTTTAATATATCACTAAGGAAACTATTAAGCGGTCTACATATTAATATATTTTAAATACGTAATTATTCGAAAAAAAATTATTCAGGAGGGTTAATTCTCAATCTCGAACGTCTTATAGTGATATACACTCTAGATCTCTACAATTTATTTCAACTCATAAGAGAAACATGAAACGATTCGTTCTACTTGTACTGACCAATATCATTTTATCTTTCCCGCAAGCACAAACAATATATCCCGAAATCGGCAAACCCTGCCCTGATTTTGAATTGCATAATATTAAGTATTATCGAAAAAAACAAGCCTCTTTAGAAGATTTTAGCGGCAAATGGCTAGTGCTAGACTTTTGGAATAAATATTGTGGGGCCTGTATAGCAAGTTTTCCTAGGGTAAGTGCGTTACAGAAGGAATTTGCTGATAAGGCCCAATTTATGTTGGTAGGAATAGAAGACAAAGAGGAACAAATCGAGCCAATGTATGCGAGGTTTAGAAAGGAAGAGAATTTAATAATGCCTTGTGCCTTTGATTCCTTATTAGCCAATCGATTCGACATTTATACGGCTCCTTACATACTAATTATTGATGAAGCAGGAATAGTTCGTGGTATAACCACATCCCTTCTTCCCGATAACATGCGAGAATTGCTTGCTGGTCAATTTCCAAAATTAGCGAAAGCTTATCGGGTACATGAAGCTGAAATCGATACCCGAATTCCATATAATTACAAGCAGCCTTTCTTGGTCAATAATAATGGAGGGAGAGATACTTCTTATCTTTTCCGTTCTATATTTTCAAATTTTGATGCATCGAAACAACATTCTTTTATACCGCCAACGATTACATGGAATACTGTACCAGGAAGATTCCAAGTTTTGGGTGTTTCGCTTGTCCATCTATATAATTATGCCTATTATGGAACATATGGAGTAGACAGCGGAAACTGGGACAAACCTGTTTTAGAAACCCGAGATTCCACACTATTCCAATCTAGTAATAATAAGACTTTATTCTGTTATAGTTTAACTACTCCACCGGATAAGGCGAGCAAGAATCGTATAGAAAGTATGATGCAAAACGATCTGGAGAATTATTTTGGCTACGCGGTTACACTTGAAGAACGAAGTTTCCCATATTGGCGCTTAATTTCAACAAATAAATCCAAAACACAATTGCAGACAAAAGGAGGTCCGAAAATATACCGTGTAATTATTCCCAAGGTAGAGTTTATAGCCCAAAACTGGCCTATGAGTAATTTGGTATCTTTGTTACGTGTAAATAGCGGAAAGAATATATTAGACGAAACAGGTATTACCAGTAATATTGATATTCACTTAAATTGCATTTTAACTGATTTGAATCATCTACGAGAGGGATTGCAACAAAACGGATTGGACCTAATTCCAAGTACACGGCTATGGAAAGTCTTAGTAATACATGATAAGCCTTAATAATTAGGTTTTAGGCTTTTTTATTTCAATTCTAATACTTGATTTTAGTAACTTAAATGAGTTTACTGTTTTTCTTAAACTCTAAAATACTAGATTCGATGAAATGGCTTTTACTAGCTTTCCTTTTCATAAATTTATTTTTTAAAAGTATTGCTCAAAAACCTGTTGTTGATTCATCGACTACCCTGGTGGCTGGTCGATGGCCTTATGTAGCATTCCCTATGATTAGTAATAATGGCAATTATGTTCTATATCTGACTATGAATGTTCCTGCAGGAAGCAATACCTTGGTGATTAAATCAACTTCCACCGTATGGAAAAGAGAGTTTTCTTATCTCGAATCAAATAATTATGCTTTAGCAGCAGACGGCAAAATTGTCGTTTTTAAGGTATCGGGGGATAGTGTTTGTCTCTTCACATTGAGAACTGGAGAAGAAACTTGGCTATTGCATGTGAACTCGTTTAAATTATCAGGCGAAGGAGCCAATCAATGGGTGGCCGTTCAACGGAAGGTACCTGAAAACGAATTGACAGTTCGAAATTTAACTTCAGGGGATGAACGACAATTTAACAATGTGATAGATTACACCTTCAATAAAACTGGAACTGCTTTAGTAGTAAGAAAGAACGATGGAATTGACAATAATAAAACACAGATACTGCGCTGGGAAAATCTTATCACTGGAAAAGAGAAGAATATTTGGCAAGGCAAAAAGGTTTATAGCTACAGTTTTGATGATAGCGGACGGCAACTCGTCTTTATCGCGGAAGAGGAAAAAAAAGAGAGCGAGTCAAAATCAGTATGGTATTTTAAATCAGGAATGGAATGGGCAAAATTAAAAGTTGATGAAAAAACTGCCTTGGGCATAGATTCCAATCTGATCATTGATGAGTTTGCTCCTTTATTTAGCCATGATGGGAATCAGTTATTTTTTGGGTTGAAAGAGAAGCCATTGCCCAAGCCTATGTCGGATGCTGCTCGGGTTGACCTATGGAATTATAAAGACCTGACGTTACAATCCTTTCAATTAGAAGAAGTTTTGAGGCCAAAGGTATTATTAGCCGCTGTTGGGACAGCAGATAATCATGTAATACAGTTGCAGGAGAATCAGGAAAACATAATAGTGGGGCGTGGGAAGAATGATGGCTTGGCTGTTGTGTGCACAAGAAAAGGGAACTGGACTGATAGTTGGTGGACCGACGCTATCTACTCCACTATGTATTTAGAGTCCCTTCGAGATGGTTCGCGAAAACTAATTAAAAGCCATATGGCTTACCCTATGAGGCCCGATCGAGTTACTTTTTCGCCCGGTGGACAATGGCTTGTGTATTATGATAGGGCGGAGAGAGCTTGGTTTAGTTATTCGATAAGCAAAGGCATTAGTTTAAATATCACACAGAATATCCCTACCAAAATATTTGATGAAAATGATTATGAATATAGCAAAGCACAGTCTAAAGCCGATGCAGTAGGAATTGGTGGCTGGCTGATACAGGATAAATCTCTTTTACTATATGACAATTATGATATCTGGAAGGTGGATCCGGAGGGAATAGAAAGGCCTATTAACATCACAAATGGATACGGACGAAGACACCATATTAAATTCCGCCTAGCTCTGGATAACAATAAAGAAGATAATATCATCTCCGCTAGAGATACTCTCTTATTAAGCGCTTTCAATACACAAACAAAACTCAATGGGTTTTACAGCAAGATACTTTCACTGCCAGGAGACCCAGAACTATTAACCATGGGGCCTCATATTTTATATGCAATACCTTCACAATTATTCAGTCACTCACTCGCAACTGCTACGGTGTTATTGAAGGCACGAGATGCCCATACTTGGGTACTCAGTTCTCGTAACGCTACTTCGGCACCTAATTTTTATATTACTCATGATTTTAAGACTTTTTCACAGATTAGTGATTGTCAACCTCAAAAGAGTTATAACTGGCTAACAACAGAATTGGTGCATTGGAAAATGCAGGATGGAAAAGCATCTGCGGGAATTTTATATAAACCAGAAAATTTCAATCCAAGGAATAAATATCCATTAATCATTTATTATTATGAAAAACACTCAGATGAACTCAATGATTATCCGATACCATCATTGAGTTATGGTCCCATAAATATCCCCTATTTTGTGAGCAGAGGGTATTTAATATTCGTGCCTGATATCTATTATAAAATCGGCATGCCTGGAGAAAGTTGTGTCAACGCAGTAGTATCAGCAGCTCATTATTTATCCCAACTTCCATATATAGATGCAAAGCATATGGGTATACAAGGACATAGTTTCGGCGGATTTGAGACGAATTATTTGGTGACACATACCCATCTTTTTGCCGCGGCAGCAGAAGCTGCCGGCAAAGCTGATTATATTAACGACTACGGAAGTTTAATGTATGGTTACGGCGGTGCAGGAAGTAGTTCGCAATTTTTTAATGAGATTGGGCAGGGTCGGATTGGTGCTACCTTATGGGAAAGGCAGGATCTATATATAAAAAATTCACCAATTTTAAGAGCTAATCACGTGACTACTCCGTTGCTTATGATGCATAACAAAAGGGATGGTTCCGTTCCTTTTAGCCAAGCGATAGAGTTCTTTACCGATTTGCGTCGTTTGCGCAAACGTGTATGGCTATTGCAATATGATGAAGGGACTCATACTATTTCAGAAAAGCGAGATGCACGTGATTATACGATCCGTCTCTGCCAGTTTTTTGATCATTATCTAAAAGAAAAACCTGCTCCAGAATGGATGACTGTAGGGATACCCGCGCGCCTAAAAGGTCTAAAGACAGGGTATGAGTTGGATAAAAGTCATCACGAACCATAATACTTTTTAAACCATACAAAGTGAAGCGCTATAGGGAAGTTTGGCTTATTGCTTTCCCATGGTTAGTAATAATTATTATTACAGGATTTAATTATCTTTATTTTATTTCGAATTTAATGCTGCGTTAAATGAATTGGGCTAAAGCCCTGGAACTATTTGTATTTTCTTCTTATCAGCCCAATCAGCCCATAGAAGCGTGGCGCATAGGCAAATAATCATCGGAACAAATTGATAACGGAATACAACGATTGATACTGAAATCGAGAAAATGAAATTAATAAATAAAAAACTCATAACAAATGACAAGAAACGATAGAATTCTTGGTTAGTTTGTCTATTTTGTCTCAGTAGTGCCCCATAAACTACCTTTGCCAATAAATAGATATTCATAAGCATGAAAATTACTGGGAATATAAATAGTACAATTCCTTGTAAGTTAATCGAGACGGAATTGATTCGATCACTTTTGTAGTGAAACCAAAACTTTGCAATTAAATCTATTTTTTTCTCTCCCATATTGTAGACTTCCATTTTTTCTAGGGGGGGCAAGAAATATTTTTTTATATTCAGCCATATAAAGTACCGTGCAAATTCAATAGGATAATGTTTAATGAGCCAAATGCCGTATGCGTTAAATACTGCTGAAGCCCTTCCCCAAGCTACGATGGAAGTATATCTATCCGAAGCGTTATAATGCTTACCAAAATATTCCTTTAACGGTGCATCTGGCTGTCGCATAAAAAATGTCGCTGAATAGTTGGACAGATATACATCAAATTCAGGTATTACCTTTCGGTAAAATTGTTTGGACAAACGGTCTAATTCCCGTGTTTCGACGCTCGGCAACTCCGAACTGTCTACCTTGAGATGTCCATACATATATAACGCGTTATTTGCTAAAACCCACCCACTCATAGGTGAGAACTGATGAAATCCATACATTTTATAGGCTGCATTTCGTTCGTGCAGGACAAATGGTATAATTAAGACTAGCCCAGATAATACGCCAGTCCATTTGCGCCATGCCTGCTGACTGGACAACATAAATGCGATGGCTGATACAAAAGGGTAGTACATAGCATTATGGCGAACCGTGAAAGCTAGAAAGAGCAGAATGGCTTGGCTAAAAATACGATATATTCTTGGTCTACGAACGATCCAGATTAGTTCTGTGAACCAGGCTAAACTCAGAGCTGCAAACAAGGGATCACTGTTAACATAATTGCTCATGTAGAGGTATAATGGATTAAAAAAGAGAAAACTGAAGAGAAACCAGGACGTATTTCGGGCAGGCCGGAAAAAGTAGGTGACAGTAAAAAAGAAATACAGAGAGGCTGCCTCCAGAAAGAAATACTGAAAGGCTATAAGGGCAGTATCGGAATACGTGATGCCGTGAAAAGCCCGTAGGAATTTTGAATACCCGATCGGCCAGATATTGATATCCAGGTTAGCATATGCAGCATAGATATAGCTATAGGAATCTCCGAAAAAGTCGGCGAATGGGTAGAGGAATTTGAAAAGAGTGAATTGAGCCAGTGTGGCAATTACTACGATCCAAAGGAATTTAAAATTGTGCTTTTCCTTGATAATCCAGCTAATAAAAGACTGTTCAGTATGGGTTTCCGAGTTGGTGACCTCTGGCATAACTAAGTTATATATATATTGAAGGCGACCTGAGGGTCGTCTCATGCTTGCGAATTATGGTCCATGGCGCTCCAATGGAGGAAACGATCTTGGTTGAGACCATTCACCTACGCTAGGAGGTATATATGGGATTGGTTATAATTAGAAAGACCTGTTCTAATAAATCCTCCTCTAAGATAGACCCGGCGGATAACGGATTCAAGTAGATTTATAACGGAAACAATAATAAGCAGACGAAGAGATGTGCTCAACGTATCGTTACCTCGTCATTGCTATTATATATAACCCTGGTTGACAAGAAGAGGCTCCCCTGGCTATTTGGAAGGAAGGAACCTGCTGGCTATATAAAGAGAGTTGTATAGATTGTGGAGCATCCGAAACAGAAAAGAAGTGATGGATTTTGACAGTACTGCCCAATAGATCTTTGGCATACAGCTGATTCCAGCGGCGTAATTCCTCCAATCCCTCATCTGATTCTTCGTACAAGATCGTCTGGGCAGGCAATAAAATGATCAAACGTCCTCTCTCTTTTAATAATTTATTTGCATTTTTCAAAACAGAAGGGTTAGCAACGTCCTTTTCTATAGCATTTATAGAAAGTACCGTGTGAAATTCTCCCAGGAATTGTTTATAGGTGGTTTCGAACTCGGGATCATAAAGGTTGATCCGATAAATTCCTTGTATTATCGGACCCTTTTCGAATTTTTCTTTGAGTGTGGCATAATTGGAACGATGCGGATCACTTATTCGTAATGGAAGGTTATCCTGCAAGAAAAATGAAGCCATAATTCCTTCACCGCTCCAAATTTCCAACACCCTTCCTTTGACAAATGGTCGGATCAAGTTATACAACCATTGGTGTAATTGTCCAGCGTCGATAAATGATTGCAGGGTAGGAGATTCCCCTTCCTTTTGCGTGAGCAACGGTTCCGCGTCCATTTTATAGAGATTTCGATGGTTTATAACCGAAAGCTACAACAGGGAGATAACGGATTCAAGTCGATTTATAACGGAAATGGAGATTTAGGGCTTTACTGCGACAGAGCTTCAGTGTTAAGTGTTTCCCTTAGTCAAAACACCTCATTTGAGACATTTTGGATTTATACAATCTCTCATATTTGTATAAACGCTATCGTTTAACACTGAAAAATTAAGACCATGAGAAAACTTTTAGAAATGTTGAATTACTATGCGCCTATGACAGATGCCTTGCGTGATAGACTTTCGCTTGCTATTCAATCCCGGCAAATCAAAAAGGGAACCTGTATCCTGAAAGAAGGGGATACCTGCCATTACATCTACTTTATCGCGACCGGTCTTGTTCGCGTTTCGTATTGGCTAAAAGATGAAGAGATCACCTCCTGGCTATTGAAAGAGGGAGACATCTTTATCTCTGTAAGAAGTTTCTTCGAACAAAAGCCTTCTTACGAAGATATTACCGCCCTCGAAGACTGCACGGTCTACGGCATCACCTACCATGAATTAGAAGAGATCTGCCGCGAGTTCCCCGAATTTTGCTGGCACCGGATCCGGATAACCGAAAATTACTACGTTCGTAGCGAAGACAAACATCATGACGAACGCCGGCAAACATCCCGGGATAAATATGCCCGACTGATGGAGACGGCTCCCGACCTGCTCCAGCGCGTACCCATGAAATACCTATACTCCTACCTGGGTGTTAGCAAAGCAACCTTTGACCGGATCCGGAACGAATACAAGCTCTCTAAAAAAAATAAAGGAAAAATCTGAGAAAGCCTCAAATGGGGTTTTATTTAGGAAAACTTCTTTTCAATTTTGTGAATACAAGAAATTGAAATCGTTCACCGCTTAAAACCTGTCCGATGCTACACTTCCTCTCCTGGGCTGCCTTTCTCAAGGCAGCCCTTACCCTCACCCTCCTCTACTATGGGGCCATTCTCTTTCTCTATTATCGGAAAGATATCAGGGCCCTGCTCGGAAATCGGAAGACTCCGCTTTGCCTGCCGCCGATATTGCTCTTGATTGCCCGCACGCATGCACAGGCACAGACGGCCGATGGCAATAATGGCATCAACCAGGCCAATACGCTTGTTCGATCCTATTTTGATACGGGGACGCAATTGCTCTATGCCGTAGGCGCCCTCGCCGGTCTGATCGGCGCCTTCCGGGTATTCTCGCTCTGGCAATCAGGACACCGGGAGGATATGAACCGCGCAGCCGCGGCCTGGTTCGGGTCCTGTATCTTTCTTGTGATCGTCGCCACGGTTATTAAATCATTTTTTGGGCTATAACCTTACCACCATGACGACAACTATTTACCCGATCCACCGGGCGATCAACAAACCCCTCGGCTTTAAGGGACTGAAGGCGCAATGGCTCCTCATGGCCGGAGCGGCAATTGTCGGAGACATGCTCCTGTTTGTCATCCTATACATTGCCGGGGTCAACTCCTGGATCGATATTTTGATAGCGTTTGGCCTGGGCGCTGCCACCTTTTCCACCGCCCTCCGGCTTAGCCGGCAATACGGGGAATACGGCCTTATGAAACGATCCGCCCGAAGAAAAGTACCCCGTTGTCTCCGCTGCCACAGCCGTCAAGTTTTTCTCCAATTAAAACCAACCATATGTACATCAAACTTTCCGACATACTCCCTTTCATCGAAATAAAGGCCGACTGCATCATCTCCGGAAACGGCGACTGTACGGTCGTCTTTGAACTGACCAAGCCGGAACTATTTACCCTGTCCGCCGCCGACTTCGAGACACTGCACCAGACATGGGTGAAGGCGATCCGAACGCTTTCTCCTCCTACGGTCCTACACTGGCAGGATTGGTATACCTGGATCTGCTATGAAGCGGATGCCGAAAAACCCGAAGACAGTTTCCTCCACCGGGCCAGCGATCAGTTCTTTCACGAAAAGGCTTTTATGACCCATCGCGCCTATTTATACGTTACCAGGCGTATGGGCAGCCAGCGTCCCCCGACCTCGGCTATGTCCTCCTTATTAAAACGCAACCTGGTACCGGAATATATCGTTCGTCCCGATCAACTAACTGAATTTATCAACCAGTGCAGCCAGTTCCAACGCATCCTCTCCGACAGCGGTCTGCTCACGCTTCGCCGGCTGACGGCAGAAGAGATCGCCGGTAGAGAAGACAAGGCCGGTCTGATCGAGCAATACTGCCAACTGACGGAATCCATAACAAACATCGAGGTAAGAGACATCCAATTTGGGGTGAACCTGGATATCGGTCGCGAGCATTGCGCTATTTATATCCTGGCTGACGCCGAACACCTGCCCACCCACTGCAGCAGCAACCGCCGCTACGAAGGCTATAGCACCGACAAGACAGCATTCCCCATCGGGTTTGCCACCGACCTGGGGCCCTTACTCGACGAGAATCATATCTATAACCAATATATTTTCCTGGACGACCCCCAGGTGACCCTGCAAAAAATGGAGACCCGGCGCAGACGACTTCAATCACTGTCCGCCCATGGCCGGGAAAATGCCGTCACCCGGGATGCCATCGACCAGTTCCTGCAAGAGGCCGCCGCTCACCAACGCCTCCCCGTAAAGGCCCATTTCAACGTTTATGGTTGGATAGAGGGTCCCTGGGATGTAAAAAAGCTTAAAAATAAGATCGCCTCCGCCATCACCCGGATGGGCGCCGTCCCCCACCTGGAGACTGTCGGCGCTCCCCAAATCTGGTGGGCCGGGATCCCCGGTAATGCCGGCGAGTTCCCCATCAACGAGACCTTTGACACCTTTGTCGAACAAGCTGCCTGCTTCCTGATCCCCGAGACGAACAGCCGGTCCTCGATCAGCCCCTTCGGCATCCGCCTCGGCGACCGTCTTAGCGGATATCCCCTGCACGTGGATATCTCGGACGAACCGTTGCGTACCAAAAAGATCGGCAACCGGAATAAGTTCGTTCTTGGGGGCTCGGGCAGCGGCAAATCCTTTTTCACCAACCACCTGGTCCGCAGCTACTATGAGCAGGGCGCCCATATCGTCCTTGTCGACGTGGGCGGCAGCTACAAAGGGCTGTGTGATCTCCTGGGCGGCTACTATTTCACCTACAGCGAGGATGTTCCGTTACGATTCAACCCATTCTTTATGTCCGAAGGTGATAGCTTGGACACCGAAAAGAAGGAAAGCATCAAGGCCCTGCTGCTGGCATTGTGGAAGAAAGGGGACGAAGCCTTTCTCCGCTCGGAATATGTAGCGCTGTCCAATGCCCTGCAGGGTTATTATAAGCACCTGTCCACACATCCCGATCTCTTCCCCTGTTTTGACAGCTTTTATGAATACCTGCAAAATGAGTTCACCATAGTGCTGTCGGCCGACCGGGTGAAGGAAAAGGATTTTGACATCGACAACTTCCTCTATGTTCTCCGCCCCTTCTACCGGGGCGGAGAATATGACTACCTGCTAAACGCCCGGGAACGGCTCGAAATGCTGCAACAACGCCTGATCGTTTTTGAGCTGGATACCATCAAGGACCACCCCATTCTCTTCCCGGTGGTGACGATCATCATCATGGAGGTCTTTATCAGCAAGATGCGTAAGCTGGAAGGCATCCGCAAGGTGATCCTTATCGAAGAAGCCTGGAAGGCCATCGCCAAAAAAGAAATGAGCGAGTATATCAAGTACGTTTTTAAGACCGTTCGGAAATTCTTTGGAGAAGCTATCGTCGTCACCCAGGAAGTAGAGGATATCATCTCCAGCGAGATCGTCAAACAGGCCATCATCAACAACTCGGACTGTAAGATCCTGCTGGACCAAAGCAAGTTCCAGAATAAATTCGACGAGATCCAGGCGCTGCTGGGACTGACGGAAAAGGACAAGGCCCTTGTGCTGTCGCTCAATAAGGCAAACGAGCCCCGGGCACGCTACAAAGAAGTCTTTATCGGCCTTGTGAACGGTGGCTCCAAGGTCTATCGCACCGAGGTCTCGCTGGAAGAATATCTCACCTATACGACGGAAGAAACGGAAAAGATGAAAGTACGGGAATATACAAAACGCGTTGGTTCGATGGTTAAGGGCGTAGCCCTGTTGGCGGCGGAGATCCGGTCGGGGGCTGTCCAGCTCCTGGCCGCCGCTGCCATTTTTCTTGTCTTTTTGCTAGCCCCTGCGGGCCATGCCTCCGCACAGGTATTGGAGATCATCGATGAGACGATCAAGAAGGCGCTGATCACCGCCGACCTGCAGGTACAGCGACTTCAGACCCAGACCCTGCTGCTTCAGAACACCCAAAAGGCCCTGGAGAATGGTATGGAACAACTACACCTCGATGATATCACCGGCTGGGTCGAACAACAGGAGGACCTTTATAACGACTATTACCAGGAGCTCTGGCAGGTCAAGACGGCTTTTACCACCTATGAGAAGGTAAAGGATATGATCGCACGACAGGTCCAGCTTGTCGCGGATTACAAACGCGCCACGGCCACCATCGGAAGGGACCCGCATTTTAGTCCGTCGGAGCTGGCGTCTATTTCAGCGGTATATGATGGGATCCTCAACCAGAGCATCCAGAACGTCCAGCAGCTTTTTCAGATCATCAATGCCTTTACGACACAGATGGACGATGCGGGGAGGCTTCGGATCATCGATGAGACGGGCGACAGGATCGACAGGAACTATTCCGATCTCTATGAATATACCCAGGATAATATCCTGTTGAGCCTGCAACGCGCCAGGAATGAACAGGATCTGCAAACGGTTCGAAGCTTGTACGGGATCTAATAAACACGACACGATATGAAATCGATGCTATTGATCGTCGCCTTTCTGGTCGCCGGGTCCCGGTCGATCCATGCCCAAACGGTCACGGCACTTGCGGAGCAACTGGCTGCGCTGAAGGAACTGCTCCAGACGACGGAGAAGGGCTACCGGCTTGTCGAAAACGAACTGCAGACGATCGGGGGTATTACCAACGGAGAATTTGGGCTGCACGAGCGATTTTTTGATTCGCTGTCGACGGTAAAGCCGGTTGTTGCCGGTGACCCGCGGATAGCGACGATCCGGAGCCTGCAAACGACCCTGGTACAGCGGCTCAATGCCGACCTGGCGTATTGGCGGAAACAACGTTCTATGCAACCTTAAAATATTATACCATGATAAAGATCCTTTTAACGCTTTGTCTGCTATCTGCTTCGGGGACTTCGCCAAAGGCCCAGTCCATCAGCGACCTGGTTACCCAGCTGATCCTCGACACGGAGAAGCTGACCTCTATGAAGAGTACCCTGCAGGAACTCTACCAGGGGTATGAGACGCTTGACAAAGGCTATACGAAGATCAGGAACATTGCCGAGGGTAATTTCAACCTGCATAAGCTTTTCCTGGATGGGCTGCTGGCCGTCTCGCCGGCCGTTCAGAATGCCTCGCTTATCCTGGATATTTTGAATGCGGAGTATAACCTGGTTACCGAATATAAAAGCGCGTCTGGTCGTTATGCCGCCGGCGGGCCGTTTACTGCGCAGGAACTGGATTATATTATTGGGGTGTATTCGACGCTGTTGCAACGAAGTGTTCAATCCATCGAAGAGCTGACGATGGTGATCACGGCGGATCAGCTTCGGATGTCGGATGCCCAGCGGCTTCAGGCGATCGACCGGGTATATGCGGAGGTGAACGGCCAGCTTGGTTTTCTCCGGCAATTCGATAATGGTCTTGCGATCCAGGCGGCGCAGCGGACAAAGGAAGCTAATACGATCTATGCACTAAAATCCTTGTATGGTCTATCTAATTGACATCGGCAGCGATATCGGCGGATTGCAGGCTACGTTGCAACAGGTGTATGACGCCATGATCGTACACTGTTCGGAGCTGATCGGGATCAGCAGCAGCCTTGCCGGTTTTGGCGCCCTCTGGTATATCGGAGAACATGTGTGGCTAAAGATCGCGGATGCCCAGCCGGTGGATCTGAAGCCGTTGTACCGGCCCTTTGTCATCGGGATGGCCATCTTTCTTTTTCCTTCGGTCATCGCCCTGATCAATGGGGTTATGCAGCCTACGGTTACGGGAACGGCGGCGATCGTCAACGATTCCAACCAGGCGGTGGCCACTTTGCTCCAGCAGAAGGAGGATGCCCTAAAAAATTCGACCGACTGGCAGATGTATAACGGTCCGGAGGGCAGCGGCGATCTTTCGAAGTGGGAGGCCCTGTCCGGGCAGGCGGATTCGGGTATGTTCTCCGGGATCTCCAACCGGGTGAAGTTCGAGATGGCGAAGATGTCCTATAATTTTAAGAATTCGATGAAGGTGGGGCTCTCTGAGATATTACAAATCGTTTTTGAGGCGGCTGCGCTTTGTATCAACACCGTCAGGACTTTTTATCTTATCATCCTGGGGATCCTGGGTCCGCTTGCTTTTGGGCTTTCGGTATACAAGGGTTTTGAGAGTACGCTTACGAACTGGCTGGCACGGTATATCAATGTATTTCTCTGGCTGCCGGTGGCGAATATTTTTGGTTCGTTGATCGCCCAGATCCAGCAGCAGATGATCAAGCTGGATATCGCGCAGCTGAGTGCCACCGGGCAGACCACGTTCGGGCCTACGGACACGGCGTATCTTATCTTTTTGCTGATGGCGATCGTGGGGTATTTCACGGTGCCTTCGGTTACGAATTATATCGTCCAGGCGGGCGGGCTTGGCGCCCGTGTTTGGCGATCTAAAATAAATTAAACTGTTTCTATGTTCCCTAAGACAAGAAATCTCGAGACTGCCTTCCAGCATGTCCGGTTTTTTACGATCCTGATCATTCTTGGCAACCTATTGCTGAGTGGTTTTATCGCCTGGCAGAGCTATAAGGCCATGCTCCGGGCGCAGTCGACGATCTATGTGCTGAACTCCGGGAAGGCGTTGGAGGCGGTTGCGATGGATCGGAAAGAGAATATTCCGGTGGAAGCCCGGGATCATATCCGTGCCTTTCATCAATACTTTTTTACGCTGGACCCGGACGAGCGGCAGATCGTCGGCACGGTCACCCGGGCCCTTTACCTGGCGGATGCCTCGGCCAAACGGTTGTACGATAACCTGAAGGAGAACGGTTACTATTCCGGGATCATCTCCGGCAACATCAGCCAGGAAGTAACCGTGGATAGTATTTCGCTGGATATGCGCAGCTATCCGTTTTATTTCCGGTGTTATGCGACGGAAAAGATCGTTCGTCCCACCAGCCTTGTCACCCGTGACCTCCTTACCGAGGGCTGGCTTCGCAATATCAGCCGCAGCGACAACGATCCGCATGGATTCCTTATCGAGCGGTGGAGCATCTTAGACAACCGGGATATCAATGTTTCTGCCCGATGATCTTTTAACTATAAAATTTTATGCTATGACCGCTGTTTCTCACCCCCCGGCTTTTTTGTTACGGCGCAAATTCCTTCTGTTTTTGCCGTTGATCGCCTTTCCCTTCCTTGCTTTTGTCTTTTACTCTCTTGGGGGAGGACAGGGGCCGAAAAAGAACCCTGCCCCAGCATCTACGGTGCTTGGATTTAATATGGAGCTGCCAAAAGCGAAGTTCAACCGTCGGGACAGTGGGCTTAACAAGCTGGGATATTACCAGAAAGCCGATGCGGACTCCCTTCGGAAAAAAGAATTCGGACAACGCGACCCATATATGCAGCATCCGCTGACCAGCGACCGGAAGGCGGATGAACTCTTGCATCAACTGGATATAATCCGGAAGACGGTGCGGCAACCCGTTGAACCCGGTGTGTCTGTTCGTCCACCGCAAGATAGTCACTATGACCGGCCGGCTGAGTTACCACGCGGTTTGCGGGTTGTTTCGGCTGGTTTGGCTGGATCGGCTGGTGGGCCGTTGGTTAGTCCTCCAGCCACCAGTGACCCGCAAATAGAACGGTTGAATTTGATGCTGGATAAGATATTGCGGATCCAGCATCCGGATGAACATGCGGAGGGAAGCCACCAAGGAACTGCTATGCCCGGAGGGGGTGCTGCCGGATTGGCTGGTGGGTTTGCTGTTGGGTCTTCTGCCGGCGAGCTGTTGGCGGCGGACTCGTCGAATGCTCTTCCTGCCGTGGTGCCGGACAACCAGGTTCTTGTTTCGGGTTCTACGATTGCGCTGCGGTTGCTGGGAGATGCGACCCTCAATGGGATGAGGATACCCAAGGATCAGCTGGTCTATGGGATCGTCAGCATCAATAATGACCGGATGCAGGTAACGATCAATTCGATCCGGCGGGACCATGATATATATGGTATCGCCGTCCAGGTCTATGACATGGATGGACTACCCGGTATTCATATCCCGGGGATGGTAAGCCGTGAGGTAGCCAAGCAATCTGCCGATCAGGGGGTGAGCGGATTGAACCTGGTATCCCTTGATCCTTCGCTGGGCGCCCAGGCGGCGAATGCCGGGATCCAGACCGCCAAGTCGTTGTTTAGCCGTAAGGTGAGACTGGTACGGGTTTCTGTCCGGGCCGGTTACCAGGTGCTGCTGCGTAATACCCGGTCAACGCATATTTTCCGTGCTCCTTTTACTGATACGTCCTGTTTGTCTTCCATTCAGCCGCCCGGTATCGTCCCGGGTGGCTCTTTTCTTTGCCGTTGCCGTTCGGAGGGGATGGAGCTTGATTGCCGGGGGCTCTTTCTGAAGGATGATCTTCTTTGGTTTGCGCTGGATTTGCAGAACCATGGATCGATCGGGTATTTCCCGGAATATGTCCGCTGGGTTATCCGTGACCGAAAGCAATTTAAACGGACGGCGATCCAGGATCTGGCCTTGTCGCCTGTGTATGCGCCTTTTTTGACGACCGTTGCCGGGGATTCGATGGGAGAGAGCTGGACGGGGTTTCGACCGTTTGCCCTGGGGAAGGATAAGGAGCTGGTGGTGGAGATGGGGGAGCGGGGTGGGGGAAGGGTATTGACATTGGTGATCACGCATTCTGAAATCTTACATGCAAAACATTATGAGAAAGAAAGCGGGGGACATACGAAGTGAGCGAGTACAGGTATTGTATACTCACCAGGAAATAGACAAGCTGAAAAAGCTTTATTCCAAATCCACCTGTCCGAGTCTTGGCAGCTATGTTCGGAAAGTGTCGCTGCGGGAGCCGGTAGAAATAACTCGTCGCAATCTTTCCTTTGATGATTTTGTACAGGAGATCGTTGTTTTGAGAAAGGAATTATCTTTTGTCCGGAAGCTCACCTATACGTTTGAGCGGGAGGCTCAACTTATTCGTCTGCAGGAGGAGATCCGGACTGTCATTTATAAAATATCCGATCTATGCATGCAGATATAACCTATTGTCAAAGTATTCGCCGGGTTCTTCATTATCATAATCTGAAGATCCTGAAGCACAAGAGTGAATTTTTGTCAGCCGATAATTTTATAAAAGATGGCGTCGATCTTTCTGAAGAGGAGAAATATTATCATTTCCACCGGCTTATCTATCGAAATCCACGGGTTGAAAAGGGGATAGTTCATTTTGCACTCGTTTTTCATCCGGCTGAACGGCTACCCAATCCCACCTTGTCTTTACTTGCACAAGATTATGTACAGGAAATGGGTTTTGGTGAGCAGCCTTACCTGGTGTACCGGCATAATGATACGAATCAACCGCATGTCCATGTTGTCACCACCAATGTTAAAAATGATGGGAAGCAGATCAGGTTGACAAAGAAGGACTATCATCGGAGCAGACAGGTGACCCGGCGGCTGGAAAAGGCGTACTCGTTAAGATCCTCTGATCTGGATGAGCAACTGGAAGCGCTGCGGCAGTATCCCTTACAAAAGGTCAAATTTGGCGAAACACTCCTTCTTCCGATAATGACAAGGATATTGGAGGCTGTCGTTCCGGTATACCGGTACAGCTCTCTCGGGGAACTGAATGCCGTCTTACGACTTTATAATTTGCAGGCCAGCCGGGGGAAGGAAGAATCCCAGACCTATAAAAAGAGAGGATTGATCTACCTGCCCCTCAAGGAAAACGGTCAGCCGGAAGGTCCTTATCTTAAAGCCAGTTGTTTCAGGAGCCGGCCTACGTTGAAAAAACTGGAGCAACTATTTATTGTAAATCAATCCCTTCGCGAACCCCATCGATCCCGTCTTACTGCTGCTATCGACTGGATCTTGTTTAAAAGATCCTTAGATCTCACCGCCTTCCGAACGGCCTTGATGAAAGAACAGATAACTACTGTCCTGCAAAAGGACAAAGCGGGACAGTTGCAGAATATCTGGTATATCGATCAACAGACAAAAAGCGTTTTTGAGGGTACGGCCCTGGGAAACCGTTATAGTGCCGCCGGGATCCGGCAACGGTGTGTATCGGAAGAAATTTATCGTCAGCAGCAGAGCCAGCAGCAAACGCAACAGCAACGCTACCGGCAGCGCCATTTTGGGTCCTTATAAAGTCTTTGTGTGAACGATAGTCCCACCTCCCTCCGACCGGTTGCTACCCTTAGCCAGGGTGTGGCGCTGATCTTACTGCTGCTCCATTGCTATTATTTTGATTATGCTCTTTTTGATGGATGGGGGCTAACCACGAAGATCGGGGATCGCATTCTATTGATCATCCGGGATACGGGTCTGTTTGTCTATCCTACCCGGTCCAAGGAACTGGCCCTTTTGTTCCTGGGCTTTGCGTTGTTGAGTTCCCGTGGTCGTAAGGAGGAAGCTATTAGAAAAGGATCTGCTGCCTGGCAAATATTGGCCGGTCTGCTCCTCTATTTTAGCAGCTCGCTGCTGCTCCGCCTTCCGGCGGATGCCGGTATGGCTGTCTTTTACGTATTGTTGACCATTACCGGTTTTATCCTGATCTATACCGGCGCATCGCATCTTGCCCGGGTGCTGCGTCTTCCGTGGGACAAGGATGATCCGTTTGGCAGGGAGCGGGCGGGGTTCCCGCAGGAGGAGCGGTTGCGAAGGACGGATTTTTCCCTGCATTTGAAAGCAAGCTATACCTGGAGAGGAAAGAAAAGGGATAGCTGGATCAATCTTATTAATCCCCGACGCGGGGTATTGATAATGGGTTCCCCGGGATCTGCCAAAACCTGGCTTATCATAGAGCCTTTTATACGGCAATTAATCGAAGAAAAAAGGTTTGCTCTTTTTGTATTCGATTTTAAATACGATTCGCTGACCCGGTTAGCGTATCGGTTGTTTCAGATGCATAAGGATAAATATCCACCGGGCGCCGCTTTTTACAGCGTTAATTTTAGCGATCTTTCCCGCAGTCATCGTTGCAATCTCCTGGAGCCTTCCACCCTGGAATGGATGTCTGACGCCATCGGAGCCAGCCGGACCATTCTGTTGAGCATGAACAAGACCTGGGTCCACCGGCAGGGTGAATTTTTTGTTGAATCCCCGATCAATTTTCTGGCTGCGCTGATCTGGTTTTTGCGTAAATACAAAGAAGGTCTTTATTGTACCCTGCCTCATGCGATCGAGCTGGCACAGCTCCCTTATATGCAGTTATTTCCGCTGCTCGAGACAGAGTCCGATATAAGGACCCTGATCAATCCTTTTGTCGAGGCCTATGGGAATAAGACGATGGAAATGCTTGACAGCCAGATTGCATCTGCTAAGATACCGCTGGGCCGGCTGGCTTCGCCAGACCTCTATTATATCCTGACCGGCAACGATTTTGGCCTTGAGATCAATGATCCGGCTGCCCCCAAGATCTTTTGCCTGGGCGGCGACCCACCCCGGCAGGAGGCATTGGCGCCGGTATTGTCGCTGTATATCGACCGGCTGAATAGATTGTGTAACCGGCCGGGGCGTTATCCCTGTGCATTGGTTTGTGATGAGTTTGCCTCCGTTCGGGCATATAGTATGACGACGACGATCGCCACTGCGCGATCCAATAATATCATCCCCATCCTGGCGGTACAGGATCTGAGCCAGCTGCGGACGCAATATTCCCGGGAGGAGGCCGATCTGATCCTGAATATTACGGGCAACCTCTTGTGCGGGCAGGTGGGTGGGGAGACGGCGAGATGGGTAAGTGAGCGTTTTCCCCGGGTGTTGCAGGACCGGGCGACGGTCTCGGTGAATAGCTATGATACTTCTATCAGCAAGACACAGCAGTGGGAAGCGGTCGTTACGCCGGCGACGATTGCCGGACTCTCGTCGGGAGAGTTTTTGGGGATGGTAGCGGATGACCCGGGGGAAAGGCTGGAGATGAAGGCTTTTCATGGGAGGTTGGGGCGGGAAGAGGATGCGGGGGCGAAAACGGAGTATTCTTTGCCGGTCGTGCAGGAAGTCGATGCCAACAGGGTACTTGAGAATTTTCGGAAGATCAAGCAGGATATTATCGGACTGGTGGCAGAAATCTCGAGGATAGATCAGCAGGAACTCGGTGGAGATATAGATGGGTCATATTTATAAATTTTTCCCGGGATGATATAAAAGGACTGACCCGATCGTATTCCTATTGTAACTGCGGAATAGGCGCAGTGAGAGAAAAATATTTTTATGTCTTCACGGGGTATAAAAAATGCCGTGTAGGTATAGTTGAAGTTTTTATACGAACGTTTATTAGTATTAACCAAAACCAACCATCGCATATGTCCGAAGAACTGTTCCAAGCCATTCAGAGCGGCGATGAAGCCGCATTTGCACGTTTCTGTGTTGAAAATAGCCGCCGTATTATTTATTTTATTGATGGTATCGTCAGGCATACCGAAGTCGCTGAGGAGCTTGCATCGACCTGCTTTTTGCAAGTATGGAATGGTCGTGCCAGGATAGAGAATGCCAAACATCTGAACGCATCACTTTATAGGATCGCACGCCATCGGGCCATTGATTATGTCCGCACTTCGAAAAACAGGCCGAAGGAATCCGATCCACTTCCGGATTGGGTGGTCGATGAATCTTACTATGTCGGTTTGGAACCGCAGAGTGATATCATGTCTATGATATACACAGAGATTGAAAAAATGGGTGGTAAATCAGGCGAAGTGCTATTGCTTGACTTGCAGGGGTTTGATACGGCTGCTATCGCCGAGCGGTTGGGAACGACGGATGCAAACGTATATCAACTTCGACACCGGGGGCTGGCTAACTTGCGGAAAGTCTTGTTGGCAAAGGGAGCGATCCGTCTATTGCTGATTATCCATTTTTTATTAAGCGTTGATAATCAATTGCCTGGTTTCTTTTCAGGAAATTAATAAAATGTTTTTGCCAAGTGATGATATAAAACCGAATGTTTTATCGTGATAATAGTAAAAAATACCTTTTCCTATGTCTAAAAAGAATATCAATATCGAAGTCCTGATCATTAAAGCGGCTGCAAAAGCGGTAATCACTCCCGTTGAATCAGCCCAACTGGCTGCCTGGCGGAAAAAGGCAAAATATCATAGTGATTTGCCGGAGCGACTTAGAGACCTCCCATGGGTCACGGGGCAGCTCCAAAAGATGCATCAATATTCAGTTAACAGGGTTTGGGAAAGAGTGGCTGCAGGAATGAAAGAAAAACCGGCACCCCCTATCCTCGTTTTCAAGAAGAAATTTATGATAGTAGCAGCAGCTATTGTCCTGCTTCTGTTGGGAACCGGGATTTATCTGGCGGTACAGAAGTTGAATAAACCGAAAAGAATGAACGTACCCGTTGTTACACAGGAAACCGAGCTGGCCGGCACTGTGCTTACCCTTAGTAATGGTACGAGAGTGGTCCTGGATCCGATCAGCCAGGATTCGCTACTGGCTATGGAGTCGAAGACCGCCATCCGGAAGCCCGACAGCAACCGGCTTATTTATCGGGCGGTGGGCAGCCTCCGGCAGGAAGAGGATACCAGTTATAATGAACTGCGTACCACGAAAATGAGCCCCTATGCCCTGGAACTGGCGGATGGGAGTAAGGTCTGGGTCAACAGTAGCTCCACGATCCGTTATCCGGTCGCCTTTTCCGGGAAAGAAAGAAGCGTGGACCTGTCCGGTGAAGCCGACTTCCTTATCAGTCGTCACCTCCAGGCGTCTTTCCGGGTTATCATCAACAACGCAACGATCGAAGTGCTGGGTACTCATTTCAATGTTTCGGCGTATGCCGACGATCCTGAAAAGCACATTGCCTTGCTGGAAGGTAGTGTAAAAGTGACTGGCAAAAAGAACAGCCTTTTGCTCAGGCCTATGGAGCAGGTTTGGATAGGGAAGGATGATTCCCTGCATAAGACCGCGCTCCGGGATACGCTGGGTATGCTGGACTGGAGACAGCAATTATTCCAATTTGATGGAAAGCCTCTGGCCCAGATCCTTAGGGAAGTAGGCCGGTCATATGGCCTGAAATTGCCTGACCTGGACAGTATCAAGGGGGCGCCCATCAGTGGGATCTATAGCCGTAAGCTTCCGTCTACCACTATTTTACGTACGATCGAAACCCTGGAAAGAAAGCAAATACAATTTAAGATCCAAGGGGATTCTTTACGGATCCTCGTTCATTAAAAAGTCGACCAACCAAGCTATAAGATACAATAATGAACCTCTCCTGTTACTAAACTTCTCCTGTTAAGAACAGACCAACTGGCTATGATCCGGCGATCGCAGCCGGTTGGTCTTCCCGCCATTAAGCCTTGTTACTTTACTATTGATCGAATTTCTGAGATCTATCAGAATTGTTTTTCTCATGCAAACCAAACTAAATGCTTCGACTTTTAATTGTGACCTTGCTGTTACTGCTATGCCAACATTGTTTTTCTCAACCGGATCAAAAGATTTCTCCTGGCGAGAGGATCACTTTGAATGGAGATAGTTTCGGGATAGGGGATATTATAAGCGAGCTGCGGCGGCAGACGAAATATTTTGTTGGGTATATACCTGCTATTATGGATGGAAATCCTCTTCTCTCCATCCATGTATGTAATATCACCGTGGACAGTCTTTTCCATCTGCCCTGTCTGCTGGCGCTGAAGATCTGCTTCCGCCTTATCGACGATCAAACCCTCTCCCTGTTACGGACGGAGCCAGTACGGGTCGGCCAGGTGAGGGTTTCCGATGATCAAAACGATTTCCCGCTGAATGCCTCCGTCTTCATCCGGCAGGGAAGTGATTCCGTGACCTGGAGCACGGACGATAGCGGCCGTCTCTTCTTTGCAGTACAGCCTGAACCTTTCTTTATACGGATCACCCACGTGGGCTATTTACCTGTAGAGATAGGGCCCCAGGATTCCACCTTTCAAATTGGCGTTGTGCTGAAGCCAGCTATTAATGACCTGGACAAGGCCACCGTCAATGGATACGGAACGATGACCCCCCGGGAAAGTACCGGATCTCCTGCCGGTGTCACATTGCCGGAATCGGAAAAGATGTCTACCGATAATGTCCTGGACGGGTTGGAAGGAAGGGTGGCGGGTTTGTCGATCACCACCACCACCGGTGCGTCAGGCGGCAACAAGACCATCCGGATCCGTGGCCGTAACTCGATCGCCGAGTCCAATTCCCCGCTGCTCCTTTTTGATGGTATTCCTATCAATCTTGGGAACCCGGGAGCGGCGGGCACCAATAACGCCTCGGCGCAGGGCTTTGCCGGTTTTAGCCCCCTTTACCCGTTGCTCATGAATATGATCGGGGATGTAGCTGTCCTGAAGGATGCATCTTCGACGTCCATCTACGGATCCAGGGGAGCCAACGGAGTGATTGTCGTCAACACGTCGGTCGATACAGCCGGGAATGAGAGATGGACTCTGGGTGCAGACAGGGGTACAGCGAGGATCGTCCCTATCCAGTCACCCTTATCGATACGGGATTTTCTTGCATTGCGCCGAACCGCCCTTGTAAATGACGGATCGACTGTCGATACGAATACGATGCCCGAACTTCTATGGGACACTACGCGGGATGGTCATTACAAGAGGACATTAATCGGCAACCCCGGATTGCAGTTGGATCTCAATGGCGGGTTCCGCGAAAAAGATAAGGGAGGATACCTTGTACTCAACGGCTTCTTCCATCGCGAGACCTCTGTCTTCCTGGGCCAGCCTGCTGACAACCGCATCTCGCTATCGGCTCATTTCCTCCGGCATCCCCTTGGTCATCACTATACGCTGCAGGGGTCGATCCTGTATACATTGGACAACCTAAACCTGCCGGCCAATGACCTTACCAACTATATCGACCTGACCCCTAATACTCCTTCTCCTTATAACAACAGCGGGCAGCTGGTCTTCAATCCCGATGGGGTGGGTTCCACCAACTACCGGGCCCTGGCGCAGAATGTTTTTAACGCGCTGACCCATTCACTGTATGCGCACAGCCAGTGGACGGATACCCTTGGAAGGGGCTTGCTCTTTAAATTATCGGGCGGCCTGAGCAGCGCCCGGGTCGCTGAAAGAACTTCGTTGCCGGCCAGTGCACAGGACCCGGCTACTTCTCCTTTCAGCATCGACAATATCAACCGGACTTCCAATAGTACGGTGGTGGCGGAACCGATGATGGAATATGGCCGGAAGATCCATTCAGCTGATAGTGTGAATGTCTTGCTGGGCTGTAGCTGGGAAGAGCAATACTCTTTGTTGTCTTCTCTTGTTTCCGAATATGGAAGCAATGCACCGATGAATACGAATGCCGGTTCCGGTTCTCCGGACAATCGCCTGGTATACCGGTATGAGGCTATTTTTGGGCGGGTGCATACTGTTCATGATCGCCGCTATATTGTGGATCTAAGTTTCCGGAGGGATGGGAGCAGTCGTTTTGGTCCAGGGCGGCAGTTTGGTAATTTCGGGGCGGTTGGCGTGGGTTGGGTGTTTAGCCGAACCCGCCTGTTGAAAACCAGCAGGTCTTTAAGTTTTGGAAAGCTGCGCGCCAGTTATGGAACAGTCGGGAGCGATCAGATCGGTGATTACCAGTATTTATCATTGTATAATCCCGCAGCCAGCGGAGCGGGCTACCTGGGTGCACCCTCTCTTTCGCCTGCGACGGCTTATAATCCTAACCTGGGATGGGAGATCCAACATCAATTTGAAGGAGGGCTGGACCTGGGTCTGCTGAATAACCGGGTGCTTCTTTCCGCATCGTATTATTATCACTGGTCGGGTAATGAATTAGTCCTTACCAACCCCAGTAGTCAGACAGGCGTCGCTGCCGTAATGGCCAATATCGCCGCCCGGGTCCAAAATTCGGGGCTCGAGATCGTACTGACTGCACATCTGCTTAATACAAGGCATTGGCAATGGACTATGTCCGGGACCCTGAGCTTACCCGAGAATAAACTGGTCTCTTTTCCCGGATTGGCTACTTCGACCTACGCCAACACGTTTATAATCGGCAAGCCATTGACCGAACTGACGGGCTATCGCTATACAAGTGTCAAACCGGACTCGGGCTTGTTCACTTTTTTAGAAAAGCAGGGAAGCAAGGTTGTAGAGGATATCGGGAATATGGAAGTACGCTATTTTGCCGGTCTTGGCAATAGTATTGTGTTCAGGCGTTTTTTCCTTGATATTTTTGGTGAGTTCAGAAAACAGAACGGCCTGAGCGCTATTACCCAACTTTATGGCATCAATCCACCCGGTATGGCCGATCTTTTATCAGGGCTGAGTAACCAGTTGATCAAGCCTGCCTGGTATTGGAAAAATCCCGGGGATCACAGCTTATTGCAAAAGCCGACGGCGACGACGGGAACGGCCGCCTGGTCGACCATCAATGACTTTGTGAATAGCAGTGCACAGGTCACCGATGCGTCTTTTTTCAGACTGAATACGGTCAGTTTTGGGTATATCCTGCCGCGGCAGATCCTGCGACGATTTGGTTGTAAGGAAGGGAAGGTCACCGTCGAAGCAAAGAATATCCTGACGATCACGCATTACCTGATCGGCGACCCTGAAACGCAATCGATCAATAGTTTACCTCCGTTGAAAGTTATCCGTTGCAGCCTTCACTTTAAATTTTAATGATCTGTTATGCATTTTTGTCCAGCGATCCGATGTTTTCTATTTGTACTACTTTCCGGTTTAACACTGTCCTGCCGGAAGGCCATCAGCGTGCCTCCGCCGACGGACCAGTTAACGACGGCAGCCGTGTTTGCCGACGATGCCCATGCGATCGCCGCCCAGAATGGTGTCTATACCGATATCCTCAGTGACCCGAAAGACTTGCTAAATGAGGGATTATTATATACTTCCCTTAGTGCCGACGAACTATCGAGAGTCCAGTCCCTGAGCCCGGAAGATGTATTCACGCTCAACCTGCTGCCGGCTGATAATCCTTTTGTAGGTCACCTATACACTTCGGCGTATAGCACTACACGGGGGACCAACATCATACTGGAACAATTGCCTAGCGCATTGGGTATTTCGGACAGTACCCGAAAACAACTGACGGGTGAATCAAAGCTTGTGCGGGCGCTCGCGTATGTATATCTCCTCAATCTCTGGGGAGACGTGCCGCTTGTCCTTTCATCGGATTATACCACCACCAATAACCTGCCAAGGACCCCTATCGCCACCGTCTACGAGCAGATCGTGCGTGACCTGGTGGATGCCCAGGGTTTGTTAGGAGCCGGATACCGAACCTATGCCGGCCAACCGGCCGATCGCAGCCTGCCCAACCAGGCGACGGCAACGGCGATATTAGCCCGTGTCTATCTCTACGAGGGTAACTGGGCCGGCGCTGTGCAACAGGCCAGTGCCGTGATCGGGGACTCCCGGTATCACCTGGAGAGTAATCTGGATCGTGTCTTTCTTTCTACCAGTAACGAGGCGATCTGGCAACTGAGGCCGCTGGCTCCTTCCGCTACGGCTGCAGGTGCAATCTTCCTTCCCGTCGCGGGTCTGCGACCGACGTATGTGCTGACACCATTTCTTTTGAATGCCTTTGAAGCAGGCGATCAACGAAAGGCCCGGTGGACCCGGAGTATGTCTTTTATGGGAAAGACGTATGTCTATCCCTACAAATACAAGATCGGCTCTTCCGATACGATGCCCGTAAAAGAATATACGACCGTGGTAAGACTGGCGGAAATGTTCCTGATAAGGGCGGAGGCCGCAGCCCGGCTTGGACAGATAACGGAGGCCCTGGGAGACCTCAATACTATCCGAAGCCGGGCCGGACTTCCACCTTTGAACACTACGGATACTACCATCCTGCTTGCAGCGATCGGGCACGAACGCCAGGTAGAACTTTTTACGGAATATGGGCATCGCTGGCTGGACCTGAAACGGACGGGGCAGGTAAATGCTGTCCTGTCGGCTGAAAAGACCGGGTGGCAACCTTATGATGCCCTTTACCCATTTCCTACCCAGGAATTACAACGGAATCCCTCGTTGATACAGAATGCAGGTTACTAATCGAGGGGCAGATGCGCATACAGCTTGACCGAAGGAGGGCCCACGGGATTGGGCGTCAGATAGCCCACTCCAACAAGGGTACCCCCGGCCTGGCTCTGATCGACCAGGTATCCATACCAGAGCATGAATTCGGATTCGGCAGCAGCAACGGTCTCGCAACCAATGTAATCGTAATCCGGTAAGGCGTAGAAAAAGAACTGGGTGTACGCGGCTTTTTTGGGTGCTACTGTGACTGCAGTGCCTGGTGTCCAGGCGCCGGCGGTCATGAGGATGACTAACACGCAAATAAATAAGCGGAAGGGAAAACGAATGAGTGATCGTTTCATAAACTTAAGGTTTAATGATGATGGATGAATAAAAACCTTTTTGCGGCAACTCAGTCGTAAGCGGGATTTGGATAGGGAGGAACGGCAGATACAATCGCGCGAGGATGGACCTGATCAGGACAGCAGTATATATAAAGATACCCCGAGGTCCTCTAAGGATACCCCGGGGGAAAGCTATTATGGCGATATAGATGTTTATGTAGAGCTTTCTGTATAGATGATCGTATAAAAATTAAACAAGACGCCAGGAACAGGCGTCTTGCGGGGTTTGCAGGAAATAGCACAGGTTGTCTATCTTTACCGCCTTAAAAGCGGGAAAATATGTCCTCACAAGCACCTTCGAACGATCCCTTGCACGGATTGACCCTTGAACGGATCGTCACCCATCTGGCGGAAAGCTATGGCTGGGAAGAATTGGGCATGCAGATCCGGATCAAGTGCTTTACGACCAATCCGTCCGTACAATCCAGCCTCAAGTTCCTGCGAAAGACACCCTGGGCACGCACCAAGGTGGAGGATTTTTACAAGTATTCGATGCGGAAAAATAAACTGAAATAATGCGCTGTCATCCCAGATAAGCCAAATCCTCCGGGGACAGTGCCAGGTTGGCGGCGGCGAGGTTTTCTTCGAGATGCGCCAGTTTCGAAGTACCGGGGATCGGAAGGATGTGATCGGAATGATGCAGCAGCCAGGCAATATTGACCTGTGCCGGCGTTACCTTGTATTTTTCGGCGATCCGGCTGATCTTGTCATCGCCTTTTGGCAGGGAGTTCAGCAGGGAAAAGAAGGGGATCAGGGGGATGCCGTGTTCCTCGCAGATCGGGAGGACCTCTTCACCCCCGGGGTAGGTGCCGATGGGGGTGGTGACCGTGGTGCGCTGGTCGTAGCTAAAGGCGTTCTCGACCGTGGCGATGGGGCCTTTTTGCAGCCCGGCCGTTAGTTGTTCTGCCGTTATATTGCTCAGCCCGATATGGAGGATCTTGCCTTTTTTTTGCAGGTCGAACATCGCGTCCAGGGATTCGGTAAAAGGAATCGGGTTGTGGGGCATGAACCGGAGATGGACCAGCGCGATCTGTTCCAGTCGCAGCGTTCGCAGGTTATTGTCGATGCTGGCGGCCAATTGCTCCGGGGTCGAATAAGGCACCCAGCTTTTATCTTCTTTGCGCGTGGCTCCCACTTTTGTACAGATGACCAGGTCTTTTGTATAGGGATATAAGGCCTCGGCAATCAACCGGTTGGTCACGTCCTGCCCATAATAATCTGCTGTATCCAGGAACTGGACGCCGGCATCGACTGCCCTTCTTAGAATCCGGATTGCCTGCGGCCGATCTGCAGGCTCGCCCCAGATATGAGGACCGGTGAGACGCATGGTGCCATAGCCCAGCCGGTTGACGGTCAGTGGGGTCGAAGTATTCCTGCCAATAGTGATCGTGTTTGCGCGTGTGCCTGTCTTGCTCATAGTTCCGTTGATTTTACGGCAATTTACCAATAAGTCACAAAAAATATCCGATTCGGTTACTAATTGCCTTGTTTTCGATATTGATTCGGCTTTATCTTGCATATTGGGCGGGTAGGATAGGGAGCCCTATATAAAACAGATAGTATGCGGCGGACATTTAAAGATAAGATCATCTTACTGGATCATTTGATCCATACGAAGAAGACCGGCACTCACGCTGAGCTCGCCAGGACACTGGATGTCGGGGAAGCCCGTGTGCATGTCTACTTTGAGATGCTACGAAATTGCGGGGCGCCTATATTCTATTCCAAAGCCCGCAAGACCTATTATTATAAGAATGAGGGAAGGACGCTGATCCGTTTGCGCCGGAAGGATAGCGATAAAAAAGGGCTTGTCATTCAAATAGACCCTATTGAGTTTCACTTTGCCATTACGGTATATCTCGGCGACCAGGAGATCTGGTTTGAACAACTTCATCCCAACAAAGGCTGAGAAGAGCCGTATAAAGTATAAACACATTCATCGATCTTCCTCTCCAGGCTTTCGCGTTTGTTCTCCTCTTTTGTGGTTACTATCAATTGAACGAGCTGTACGATCCTGTCATGCAACCCTTTTTGCATGGGATCTTTGAAATCGATCTTTGGGATCGGCAGCTGCCCCACCTGCCGCGCCTGGATCTCGGAGAAGACCTTCTTGGTAGATTTTAGGAATTTTACATAATACGCATTCAGGAACTTGGAATTGAAGACCCCTAAGATGAACTTTAGATCATAGGGAATGTTCTCTTTGAGATTGACGACAATCAGTGTGTTGAGCGTATAAAACTGGTTGGTATCGAGGGTTGCGATCAGGGTAGAGGACACCCGGCGGAAGATGATCTTTTCTTTTGTTTGGAAGATATCCTCCCGCTTGCAGCTATGGATCGCTGTAAGATCATATTTCAGGTAGTTGCCTTGCCAATTGATCGAGTACCGGTTTATCTCCCTGCCATCGAGGATCCTTTTATAATTCTCTCCTTCCGGGACATCAAATAACCAGGCGCCCCTGTCGGACTTTAGCGCGATGCCCTGGTTGATCTCTACGATCTCTTTTAGCTGCAGGCAACGGCTTTCGATGTTTTTTTTGAATTGGATGTCTTCGGTGTCGCTGACGACGTTGAACTGTTTTTTGTAAGCGTTTTTGAATGTTTCCTGGTCTATCTTCCGATGGGTCATTGCCAAACCCTTATCTACAAAAGAAATGACGGTTTCGCCGGGTCGGGGTTGTTTGGAGAGGATCAGGGTCGTGGTCTCTACCACGGCGCCTTTGAATTGCAAGGTTTCATAGCTGACGATCTCTTCGATAAAGGTCTTTGTCAGGATCAGCTCCCTTAATTCCTCATAATATTCCTGGGACAGGATCGTGTTTGGTATGATATAGCCGAGCTTACCATCGGGTGTTAACAGGGAGATCGCGCGTTCTATAAAGAAGCCGAATGTATTTAGCCTCGCCATCGAGGAGCAATAGTGGCTTAGCAGGTATTTTTTTATGGAATCATCGAACCACTCGTACATGGATTGCTGGACATAGGGGGGATTGCCGATGATGGCGTCAAAGCTTTTGCTATGGTCGGTGAGGCTATTGCCTGCGATGATATTGTCGCCCAGGTCCGGGAGGAGGTTTGAAAATTGGAGCCCCGGCTTTTGTTGGGTATGGCCGGCCGTCGGATCTTCCAGCATTTTCAGGAACAGGCTGAGTTGGGCCACTTCTACCGCCTGTGGGTCGATATCGACGCCATGGATGTTGTTTATCAGGATAGAGCGCCGCTCTTCCAGGGTGAGCAGGCGTTGCTCGTCTTTGTATTGTTTCCGGTAATATTTTTTATGATAGTCCAGCAGGTAGTCATAGGCGCCGATGAGAAAGCTGCCGCCGCCGCAGGCAATGTCTGCAAAGCGAAGTCGGGCGATCTCCTTTGGGGATTTGCCGGCAATTATTTTCCCGATGGTCCTGGCTACGATATAGTCGACGATGTATTTTGGGGTGTAGTAGACGCCTCCTGCCTTGCGGACCTCGGGTTTTTCTTCGATCTGGATGCCATGACTGGTGGCAAGGATCGCTTTTCCGAGGAATCGTTCGTAGATGGTGCCGAGGATATGAACGGGTATGGCATTGAAATCGTAGGGGCTATTGGGGCGGTTGATCCCGTTGCAGATATCGAGGAAGACCCTTTCTTCGGGTGCGGCGAAGTCTTGTTCATCGATGATGCTCTTTTTAAAGATGATGCCACTATACCTTTCGTCCAGCCGCCGGCAGTCGCTTATGAAGTCGGCCCAGCTTTGCCAACTGCTGATATGGTTGGCTTGTTCGATCTGTTTGTCTTCGAGAAAACGGATAAAGACCAGGCGGTCGATGGTGCGGGTGACGGCTATGGTAAGGGTACTGCTGTCGAGGCTTGGGTTGGCTGTTATGAACGTCCTTGCCAATAATTCCCGGGTCCGGTCGAGCCACTCGAGGAGACGCTCGTCGGTGGACTTGCCTTTTGGTTTTGGAAGCGAGATGGAGGAGATCATTCCGGCTAATGTAGGATATAATTCAGATTGGGGGAAGAGTGCCTGAAAAATTGCGTTTCCAATAATTTTTCTTATTTTACGGGTTGATTTCCCGCTAGTTTTTCCCATTCCCGGAACCTGTTCCTATGCTCTGATTCCAAATTAATTATACTTGAAACTAAATTATACGGTTAAGGCTGATGCTCTGTGCGGCTGACTATATTGAAACGGGGGGAGAGGAATCTTCTGCTCATGGTAACCATATGAAGAACGGTAACCAGGATATGAATTGGCTTGCCGCCTTCAGGAAAGGCGACGTGCATGTATTTAAGGATGTCTATCTTCGGCATTATCGGTCCCTTTATATTTTTACCGCCGGGATCCTGAAAAATGATCCGGATCAGGCCGAAGATATTGTGCAGGAGACTTTTCGAAAATTGTGGGAAGTAAAAGAACGACTGACGGATGTCAATCATATCCGGAATTTTCTTTTTTTTGTAACCCGTAACGCTTGTTTTAATTCCCTTCGCCATACAAACGTTCAATTCAGTGTACATAAAGACCTGGTTTCTCTGTCGCCATTAGAGGAACGCAGTGCGGAAGCGGCGAGGATCCATGCAGAAGTTATTGACGAGATCTATAAACAGATCGATGCTCTGCCTGAAAATTATGGCCGTGTGATCCGAATGCTCTACCTGCAGGAAATGAAGCCTGTCGAAGTTGCGCAGAAATTAGGCATTTCCACCAATGCAGTGCTTATTCAAAAGACAAGAGCGCTGAAGCTACTTCGTCTTAGTCTCCCCGATAAATCTTTACTGGTATTAATGATCTTCTCCTGGTATTTTCTTTGAGGGCATTTATCGCTGCAGTATAACCGCATTGCACCCAGTGAAAGGGGACAATTCGGCCTGGTTGCATATATATGCGAATTTTTTATGTATCTTACTTTTTCTTAGCGTAATCTCTTGCCGACGCGGGTCTGTTCCTATCGATTGCTCATTTATAAACCTTAATAACCAGAACCGCCCCGGTCGCACCGGTCCATTACAGATGAAAGTAAGCAATGAAGGCGAGGATTGGTTCCCTCTTTTTCGGGGAGGGGATAAGAATGCGTTCCGTCAGGTATTTGAAACACATTACCGGTCTATCCTCTATTTTGCCTCCAATGTCCTGCAGCAGGATTCTTTTGCAGAAGATATTGTAAGCGATACGTTCCGAAAGGCCTGGGATAACCGGGAAAGATTCGACACTCCCCGCCACCTGGAGAATTTTCTCTTTTTTGTCACCCGTAATGCCTGTATTTCTCATCTCCGATCCGGTCGAACGGCTCATGGTGTTGAACAGAGGTGGGCGGAGATGGCGGAAGGGAATCAGGAGGCGAATGGGGATATCGACCTGGAAAAAGTAAAGACTCAATTGCTGGAGCTATTATATAAACACCTGTCTACCCTTAACGGTGGTGAGGTCCTGCGAATGGCGTACCTGGAGGGAAAGAGCACCCGGGAGATCGCAGCCGAAATGAAAATCTCGGAAAACAATGTCTATATAATCAAGTCCCGCACCTTGCAGCAATTACGGGAGTTATTGGGCAAGGATGCTTTATCCTTATTGTTCCTGCTTTTTTTCCGGGATCTTTTATGACCGGGTGACGATAGTTTTTCGAAAAAAACGGATTATTTCTGAAAGATTTGATGGGTGTCTGCGTATCTACCTACGGCAGGTTAAGTCTACATTATTCTTAATCGTGTTTGCGACGCTTATCCTATTTCAACGACTACCAAGGATCATTAAACCTTCTTTTTCCAAACCTACCGCGCAAAGTAGTTATTTCTTTTATCATTTTAGGTACTTCCTTAGAGTGAACGCTCTTGTGATGGAAAATTAAAAAATTCTCTCATGAGGAAAGGCATTGTATTGTCCTGTTGTGAGGCATTACTCATTCATAGACCTGATTAAAATTTAAAATATGAAATTCAATCGAAATCTGCCGCCCGATTTATGCCTGTCCCTGGCTTTGCTGTTCCTTGGCCAAACGATGGCAAGTCTTCAAAACCTTTTGAAATCAGTGGCTTATAGCAGGGAGTTGTGGATACATGCCATCTTCCTTGTGGTGTCTTTTTGCATGTCTGTCTATTTTTATCGTCAGTCCAGGAAGTAAAAAGGGATAAGTGTTTTATTTAAAAAAAACAGGGATTTGGAGAAAGGATTGGTTATTCCAGGTGTATATACGTTTAAAGGCAAGATTAACTAATGGTTAAATTTAAGTTACCCCCTAGGTTTTCCACTAATACGTAGCACATGGACCATTTCCCTTTGCAGGAGATAAAAGATTTGATTATCAGGCATTTAAAAAAAGAATTATCACCTACGGAAAGGGATAGGCTGGATCAATGGATTGCCGGGGCGCCGGAAAATGCGGCTGTCATGAAGAAACTGGAAGATCCGGAACATGTCAGTGCCTTGCTGGTCCTTTTAGAGAAAGCCGACCCGGTGAAAAGTTGGGAAAGATTCCTGCCTACCATCATCGCTGAAACTCCGGAAACGAATATTCCTCTGTCCCACCGATTGCCCTGGAGACGTTTGTCCATTGCAGCGGCAAGTCTTCTCATGGTTGTCACCGGTGTATATTTTTGGAAGGTCGTACATGAACCACGGAACGTTGTTGCCGAATCGGTGAGTAAAATACCGGCGACGATATTACCCGGCCGAAACACGGCCATCCTTACACTTACCGGAGGCCAGCAGGTTTTGCTCGATAGCGTCGGTAATGGTTCTATCGCTGCTTTACAGGATGGACATTCGATTGTCAAACAAGACGGGAAACTCCGTTATGCTAACGGTCTTTCGCAACCGAATAAAGATGCCGCCGCGCCTGTGGCTTACAATACACTTACCACGCCCAGGGCAGGGCAATTTGAGATTTTTTTGCCTGATGGAACCCATGTTTGGTTAAATAATGCCTCAAGTTTGCGCTATCCAACTGCCTTTACCGGGACTACCCGCACCGTCGAGCTGACCGGTGAAGCCTATTTTGATGTGGCCCGGGATGCATCGAAGCCTTTCCAGGTAAGCGTAAATGACCTCACCGTAAAAGTATTGGGTACCGGCTTTAATATAATGGCCTACCCGGATGAGGATGCTGTCAGAACCACGCTGGTCCAGGGGAAAGTAGTGGTAAAGAATAAGGAGCGGGAGTCTGTTTTGCACCCGGGTGAGCAGGTAGCTGCCAGTCCGACGGGAGATTGGAAGGTCCTGCCATCGGTTAACACGGAAGAGATCACGGATTGGAAGAATGGATTGTTTCATTTTGATCATGCGGATCTTCCGACAGTTCTCCGGCAATTGGCCCGCTGGTATAATGTGGAGGTCGTTTTTAAAGGCCCTATCCCTGAGAAGCATATCCAGGGACAGATGCACCGGGATCTTTCGTTGAACCAGGTCCTGGAGATCCTGACGGAAAAAGATGTACACTTTTCGATTATAGAAAGAAAGATAATTGTTACCCCTTAACCATTCCAAACCTATTCCTGCCAAGTTTTTCGTCCCACCAAACCTTCCTTTTAGCCTGGTAGCCAGTGGCCAGAGAGATTAGCCGTCCCGCTGGTTGTTGTTGTATTATTTTCTTAACCATTGTAAACGCATTTTATGGACCCGATTAAGGCTCGGTATTTAACTCTTTCTTCCGGATAGCATCGTTCCGGTCTGGTTTCCCCTAAACCCTGAAATAAAAAGCCAGGAATGGTTGCACATCCCCGGCTACGATTCAGGTTATTACAAAAATTTATCGGCTAGGACACTTTTTGTTTACACCTAAACTAATTCGAAGGTATGAATTTTTACTTTCAGGTATCCTGCGGCTCTTCGTCCGGCAGGATACCGCAACCAAAACAACTGATAATGAGCCTGTTCCGTAGTATCGGCTCATTGCCCAGACAAACCAGATTAACCATGCAACTGTCGGTGGTTCTATTATTCGCAATCGGGTTCCAGGTGAGTGCCACCGGGATCTCTGCGCAAACGTCGGTGAGCTATAGCGGAAAGGACGTGCCGCTTGAGCAGGTCTTTGCTGCCGTTAAGAAGCAGACTGGGTATACGTTTGTGTATTATACGGAGACGTTGCAGGGGACCCATAAGGTGACGATGGATGTAAGGAATTTGCCGATTGAAAGATTTTTGGAGACCTGTTTGAAGGATGAGCCGGTGACGTATAAGATTATCGGGCAGACGGTGGTGATAACGAAGAGGGAGAAAGAAAGTGCTGTTTTGGAAGATAAATCAGTTATAAATGCGGAAGGTCTCACTATTGAGATTAAAGGCAGGATCATTAACAAACAGGGGGAGCCTTTAGGAAATGCGAATATTGTTATTATGGGCTCCAATAAAGGCACCATTACAGACGCCAATGGGCAGTTTACCATAAAAAATGTTGCCCAATCTGATGTGTTGCTTATATCGTTTGTCGGGTATAAGTCGCAATCTGTAAAGATTGGGATGCGAACGAACGACAACATGGTGCTAGTATTGGAAGAAGCCAACAGTTCACTTGATGAAACAGTCGTACAGGCATATGGCACAACCTCGCGTCGGTTGTCGGTCGGCAATATAGCAAGGGTCACCTCTACGGACATTGAGAAGCAGCCGGTTATGAATCCATTACAAGCAATGCAGGGATTTGTGCCTGGTCTTGTCGTTACACAAACCAGCGGCTTTTCCAGCGCACCCTTTAAAGTAGAAATTCGCGGAAGAAACAGTCTTAACAATGCATTTACATCTGATCCGCTGTACATTATTGATGGAGTTCCACTGACAATCTTGGAAGTTGGAGGAAATTCACTATATAGTACCGGTTCCACAGGATTTATACAAAATGGATTGGTTGGTCCTGCACGAGGGCAAAGCCCCTTGTTCAGTATTAATCCCTCAGATATAGAGAGTATAGAAGTATTAAAGGACGCTGATGCAACTGCGATTTACGGCTCCCGGGCATCAAATGGTGTAATCTTAATTACCACTAAAAAAGGAAAAGCAGGCGCTACCAAATTCAATATTAAAGTAACGCAAGGAGTAAGCAAGGTAGGGAATTATTATGATATGATGAATACGCAACAATATCTCGCCATGCGCCATGAAGCGTTGAAAAACGATGGTACAGTTCCTACGGCGGGTAATGCTCCGGACTTACTTGTATGGGATACCACCCGATATACAAATTGGCAAAAGCAGATATGGGGAGGAGCGGGGAGAAATACGGACGCCCAGGTAAGTCTCACAGGAGGGAACGCACAGACTTCTTTTCGGATCGGCGCAGGGTATACTGACAATAAGAATATACTTACGACAACCGGCGGCGATCAACGGGGAGGGGTATCACTTAGCATGATACACCGCTCTGTTAATACAAGATGGTCAGTTTCGTTAAGCGCCGGTTATTCATTTACGAAATCCAACATGACTTATTTACCGGCGAATGCTGCTTTACTTGCTCCTGATGCGCCTGCAATTTTTAATAATAAAGGAAATCTGAACTACGCAGGTTGGGGCCCCTTGGAGGCTAACTTCCCATTCGCCTCACTGCTACAGACGTACACCGACAAAGGGGATTTGCTGAATAGCAATTTGACTATAAATTTTGAGATCATTAAGGGGCTGACATTCCGAACAAGCTTAGGTTATAATGATGCTATCAATAATCAGGTGAGATTGTTTCCAATTGCATCCCTTGATCCTGTAACTGCTCCTAAAGGAACAGCACAATTTGGGAATAATTCTAACAAAGGCTATATAATTGAGCCTCAATTGGAATATAACTCTTTTATTAGTAAAGGAAAACTGAATGTTTTGGCTGGGGCGTCTTCTCAATATACCACAACAGATGGAATTCTCACGCAGGGGTCCGGGTATACCAGTGATTTGTTGTTGACAAGTATTACAACAGCCCCTACCAAGACATCATCAGAATTCTATGGCCAATATAAATACGCAGCAATCTTTGGTAGAGTGAACTACAACTGGGAAAATAAATACATCCTGAACCTGAATGCAAGACGGGATGGATCTTCCAGATTTGGACCTGGAAAACAGTTTGGTAATTTCGGTTCAGCAGGAATAGCTTGGGTAATTTCCGAAGAAAAGTGGCTCAAAGACAATATTGCATTTTTAAGCTTTGCAAAACTAAGAGCTACCTATGGAATTACAGGAAGTGATGTCGTCGGAGATTATCAATACCTTACCCGATGGGGTGCATCTTTAGCAACCACCTATAACGGAACTACTTCTCTTCTCCCTACCCAGCACTCCAATGATAAGTTTCAATGGCAGGTTAATAAGAAACTTGAAACAGGTGTCGATTTAGGCTTTTTTAAAGACAGGCTAAATTTGTCGGTAGTCTATTATCGGAATCAATGTGGTAATCAATTGGTTAACATTGTTATTCCCGCATATACTGGATTTGGGACAGTTACAGGTAACTGGCCTGCCGTTGTTCGAAATGAAGGTTGGGAAGTAACCGCAAATGGAAAAATAATCGATTCCAAAGACTTTTCATGGACTATTGACGCCAATATCGCTATAAATAAGAATAAGCTGGTTTCTTATCCCGGCCTTGCACAATCTCCTTACGCCAATTCACTTGTAATCGGGCAACCTGTTAATCTCAGGTTTTTATTACATAGTACTGGTGTAAATCCCCAAACAGGGCTTGCCACTTTTGAGGATAAGAATAAAGACGGCATCATCAGTCCAACTTATAACTCTCCGGCCAGTGATTTTTATACGTATAATCTTAGCCCTAAATACTCAGGTGGACTGGGAAGCAGTTTCCGATACAAATCCTGGCAGTTAGGGATTCGGATTTATTTTATAAAACAGATCGGAACAAATGCTTTATCAGGTCAATATCCGGGCATTTTTTCCTCTAATGCATTAAGCAACCTTCCTGTTAGCGTGCTATCCAAACGTTGGCAAAAACCGGGTGACATCTCTAGTTTACCTCGACTGACAGCAACTGCTACCGATCCTAGTTTTAATAATTTTTATAATCTCTCTGATGGTGTCTATACTGATGCCTCGTTTGCACGATTGTCAAATCTCTCTTTGTCTTATAGTTTGCCTGTACAATACATAAAAAGAATAGGAATGCAAAATTGTAATGTGTTTATAAATGCACAGAACCTTTTTACGCTGACCAAGTATCAAGGCGCAGACCCTGAAACTCAAACTATTGGAACGCTTCCCACGCCCAGAATCATTGTTGGAGGAATATCGTTTAACTTTTAAAGATTTTAGGTTATGAGCAATATACAGATTAAGAATGCCCGCGACCTTATTAAGGCTTATATTTTACCGATGCTTTTATTCTTAGGAGGGTGTAAGAAGCTTGTCCAAATTCCGGAACCCATCAATACTATTACTTCCTCTGAAGTGTTTAGCTCTGATGGAACCGCTACACAAGCCATATTGTCGATTTATAATAAATTTACTTCGAACTTCGGGTCTTTATCATTTGCCAGCGGATCAATTACCTTGTATTGTGGCTTATCCGCTGATGAATTAAATTATTTTCTTGTCAATGCTCCTATTGCGCAATTTCAAAATAATGCCCTCACGTCAGATAATGTGCTAATAAGCTCTCAGATATGGAATTCTGCTTACTCCTCCATTTATCAATGTAATTCAGCCGTTGAAGGATTGCAGGCTTCTTCCAGTGTAAGTGATTCCGTCAAAACAGGATTAATTGCCGAAGCTAAATTTTTGCGTGCATTCGATTACTTTTATCTGACTAATTTATTCGGTGATATACCTTTACCACTTACGTCCGATTGGAATCAAACCTATTTGATGCCAAAAACATCTCAATCGCTCATCTATAAGCAAATCATTCAAGATCTTAAGGATGCGCAAACTGGTCTGCCTGTTGGATATTCAATCTATGGAGGATATCGCGACCGTGCCACGCAGGTGGCAGCCACTGCCTTACTAGCGAGGGTTTACCTATATACCTCTGATTGGGCGGATGCGGAAACCGCATCTTCCAATGTAATTGCAAACGCGTCCTATTCTCTTGTTGGTAATCTTAATAATGTATTCATAAAAAATAGCACAGAAGCTATTCTGCAGTTTGCAACTGATAGCGCGCATTATCCTGCTCTCGCGGAGCCAGCAGCGATTATACCGTTACAGCCGACAACCGGTCGGCCTTCTTATTTTATTACTTCGCAATTATTGAATGCTTTTGAATTGAACGATTTGCGTAAGACGGCTTGGACAAATGCTACAAAATATACGGTTAGTGGCACAACTACTACTTATTATTATCCTTATAAATATAAAATTGGGGTGGGGACTCTGAATAACGCGCCGGAGTTTTACATGGCCATTCGATTGGCGGAAATGTACCTAATTAGAGCAGAAGCACGCGGCCAACTGAATAACAATTTGAGCGGCGCCATCAATGATCTGAATACTATTAGACAAAGAGCTATGCTGTTACCTTTATCGAATGCATTGACACAATCTCAGGTTTTGGCAGCCGTGGTACAAGAAAGACGTGTTGAGCTTTTTTCAGAATGGGGCCATCGATGGCTTGATTTGAAAAGAACAAATCAGGCTTCTTCTGTCCTGGGCCCACTCAAGTCAGGGTGGACAAATAATGCACAATTATATCCGATTCCGGTGACGGAGATTCGTGCAAATCCTAATTTGATTCAGAACCCAGGTTATTAAATAAAATATTTAGACGAAATCATAAATTGAAATCATGAAAAAAGCCCTTATATATATAATATTATTTATATTCTTTAAGTCACCATATATCGTCGCGCAAGTGGATAAAGGCTTTTCAATTAACGGGCATATTGAAGGACTTGAAAATGGGGAAAGGGGAATTTTAAATCTTGTAGCATCGAATACAGATATAAAAACGACTGATTCTTGTTTTGTAAAAGACGGTAGTTTTCATCTGGAAGGAAGAGTGCCCGAGGGCCCAAGGCTTTACTGGCTTTTTTTTAACAGCAAATTGCATCCGAGTCATGGGGCTAAGGTAATCATTCTTTTTATCGATAATAATGATGCAATTAGTATTCACGGAACCGATATTAATAAGATGCCAAATGGTGTAATACAGGGATTTTTAACGATTGAGGGAAGTACATCCAATAGGGATTTTGATAGATTATTTAATGTGGTTAAATATTTTAGGCCCGTTCAGGAAGCAACTGCCAGAGATCTTGACCAAATAAAAGATTATTCCACCGATCGGGTACGGACTGCCGAAATTTTGAAATTTAAATATAGACTTATCAGGAGTCTTAAGTTTTTGTTTGAAGATAATTTCGTACGCGATAATACTTCCGTTGCAAATTACTTAACTGTTTCTTCGGGATTTAAAGACGAGCACTTTAACTTTCTTCCAGAAGTTTATAATCGGATGACGCAGCATCTAAAAGAAAGTTTTTACGGGAAAAGACTAAAGGAGTTAGCCACATTATCTATTGGTCAGACTTTTCCAGAGTTCACATTACCTACTTCTGATGGAAAGTATTTGGCATCAAATGAAATCATATCAAAGAGCAAAATTACCATTGTCCAATTTTGGGCTTTCAATTCTGAGGACGTAGATAATAGTCAAAAAGATCTTTTGGATATATATAACGAATATCATTCTAAAGGTTTAAATATAATCGGGATATCCTCAGATACCAGCATAAAAAAATGGAAGGTAGCCTTGCAAGATCTTCCCTGGTATCACTGTTCGGATCTGAAGGGAAGAAATGGTGTTGTGGAAACGGTTTATCATGAATATGGAGATCCGGGTAGGCCGCATACAACTAATGTAATTATTGACCAAACAGGAAAAATTATCGCCTGGGGAATTAAAGGAGTAGAGTTGAAGTATATCATAGCTCAACAATTTGGCATTTTATCGAATTGAAATTAAATGGTGGTAATAATTCCTATTTTCACTGGATAGAGATTTGGGTTTTATAAAGATAAAGGGTAGAAAGACGAGATATCCTCGTCCTTCTACCCTTTTTTGCTGAATTACCAGATGATTATGGTAAATATACAGCTGTAGTTCCATTTACGTCCTGATAGAGAGGACGAGGTGTATTGCTTTCGTCCAGTACTTGTGCTTGGCTACCTGATGCGGTAGTTGACAGTGCAGGTACCAAATCAACGAAAGTAGCGCTGGAAGAAAAATAGAAAGCGCCGCTTGCGAAGTTGTTAGCTTTGTTAGCCTTGCCAGCGAAGACACCGGCAGTCACGAGAAGCATTGCAGCTGCTGCAATGAAAAGTTTTCCCTTTTTCATAAAATTTACTTAAAATAATGATTAAAAATGCCTACTCTGAGTAAGGTTTTCGGCTTCCCCTTGCCTGGTTATGCGGCCGGGCTCCGCTTCCTGCTGACGTCGGCAGGAGTTTTATTGCGCAAATCGTTTTGTCGAATATTATTTTTTTTCGTCTGGTAAGAACTGCTGACTAATATTCCAGAGAACGCCAGCCACGCAACGATCATTAGGTATCTGGATTTTTCTGTCCAGCTAGGATTAGGCCAAAATGCCTGATAGGGGGGGAGAACCAAAATGTGGTGATTGATTGAATAAAATATGTAGATCAATAATGCTACATGGGTCCAAAAGACAAGGTGAAACGCTATTAGTCGTGTTCTGGGGATTAATAATAGAAACGAAATCAGCAATTCAAGAATTGGAAGACTATAGCCAACTATACGGGCGTGGTATAGAACATGTGGAAAATAGAAGAGCCATATACAGTACATTCTAAGATCCGTCAATTTATAAATCCCCTCGTAGAAAAATGAGATGGAAAGAAGTATGCCGATAGACATGGCAAACAATCTCTTATGGCCAAAAAGATTCCGTAGTAACATGCTATTACTTTTAGATTGATAATAGATACTTTACGCCAGTTAGTTGATTACTAATGGGGTTTTAGCTCTTTGATTAGGCTCAGTGATATTACTAAACCTTGGAGTTTAAGGAGTTGGCATGGTTATGCCTAAAGTGTTGAATTCTCGTGCTTTTAATGGATGGACCTGGTAACCTGTAAGGTTGCTAAGAAATGGAAACTATGGTTGACGTTTGTAGAGGCGAAATGGAGTTTGGTACGGATAACATCGGTGATTGAGCTGACGGATTGTGATTTTCATGTTTTTCGATTTGGTGTTAAACTAGATGCAAGTTAGGACGTGATGATAACCGAATCAAGTCGAATAATAACGGAATCGAATTTATTTTGCCAAACGATAGATCCGCTCCATGAGCAATGTTGCCACGGAGAAGAAGATAAGAATGGGGAATGCCTGATATCGCAGCACAACGGGTGATGCGAAGATGCTGAACCCTGAATTTAAGAGCCATAATAAGAGCACCAGCCCCAACAATTGCGGTAACCCATATTCCTTCCATCGGATGGCATTGAGGAAGATCATGCCGATCAATGACATCAATAGTAAAATATTGACCATAGCTGCAAAAATAGGATACCACTCCGTAGCACCGATCTGGGCGTCCTTTTTATTATGGTCTTTTACCTTCTGGCTTTTATAATTGAACCAGTCTTTGGCGAGCTTGCGTACGCTGTCGCCCCCCATATTATACGTACCCAGGAACTCAGTTGGAGGAACGGCGTATTTTATCGCATTGGGCAGCATAAAGGATTCTGCGTATTGAACCGGAAACTTTTTGATCAAATACATCGCATAGTCTTCATATAAGGGACCCTCTGATGCCCATCTTTTAAAATAAGGCGTACTACTGTCCTTCTTGGCTTTGTATTCCCGCTCCAGATATTGGATAAGAGGACCCTTGCCACTCCAGAGATAGAAGTAGGTGTTCACCGAGTCATCGTGGGTGAATTTTACTTTTTGCAGGGTATCCATATGCTGCCGGACCATCGTTTCCAGCTTTGCGAATTTTGGGTTAATGGGACCCCGCTCCTTTGCAGGGATATGCTCGTACATATACAGCGCGTTGTTGGCCAACTGCCAGCCACCAAAGGCGGAGAACTGCCGCTCACCGGTAGTATCTTTCATTTTCTGGCTTGTATAGAGAATAGACCCTACTACCAATGCCGCGCTGAGGGCAATTCCGGAGAGCTTGAATGTCCAGGAGCGCCTTGCCAGCAGGAAGGCCAGGCCGGCGATCAGGGGATAGTAGATCGCATTGTACCGGACGGTGAAGCAGGCGAGTAACAAAAGCGCCTGCAACACGATCCAGTAGGCCCGGGGGCGGAAAATGATCCAGACCAGGCTGTTTACCCATAGCAAGCTCAGACCGATAAACAATGCGTCCGCAGAGATATAATTAGCGATATACAATGGCAGGGGGTTAAAAAGGAAGAAAGCAAATAAGACATTTTTGACCGCCCTTCCTGGCTTCAGCCAATACAAAAGGCTGAAGAGGAAGAGAAGCGCACTGCCCTGCATAAAGAAATATTGTAGGCCCACGACAATCTTGTCGGAGTGAGTGAAGACACTTATTAACCGGAGGAACTTGGAATAGGCCACGGGCCACATATTCACATCGGCATTTGTATAGGCGGCCTCCAGATAAGAATAGGAGTCCGGCATATAGTTGGCAAAAGGATATTTGAACTTGAAGAGAATAAACTGCACCAGGAAAGCGGCAATAGCAAAGATCCAATAGGCCCGGTTACCCTTATTCCGCCAGAGATAGTCTACCAGGAAGGGTTGACCCTGACCGGCAGGTATGCGTCTTGCGCGGGAGGGATCCTGCGTGGTCTGACCGGGAATGGCCGTTCCGGAGGCACCGGCCGCCGCTGCTTCGGCTGCCTTTTCATCTGCCGTCTTTTCTTCGTGATACTCCTGCTCGGTATTGATCGACCAGAGATTGGCCTTGGCCGCCACCCCGGCGATGATATTATCCACCGCCACCATGGCGGTCAGCATAGAATGATCGGCGTTGTTGTATTTGTGCATGCCGTTGCGACCGACAAGGAATAGATTTTCGAAGTTATCCGTATAGGCTTTTACCAGATCAAATTCATTGTAGGTCCCAAAATAAGCCGGATAGGTCTTTTCCATCCGGCGGACGGTGCTGTCGAGGACGTCTTCGGACCGGGCCAGTCCCATCTGTATCAGCTCTTTTACGGCCACCCGCTGGATCGCCTCATCCGATTCGGCCCAGAAGTCGTCGGTCTTGTTACAGAAATATTCCATCCCGATCCAGGTAGTATTGGGGTCCTTGATCATGCCTGTCCCCCAGTTATTATAGATCATGAGCCGGCCGACCTTTACATCCCGCTCCTGGATATAGATCCAGTTATCCTTGAGCTCCAGTTTTTCATATTCTCCTTTTGTCTTGCCGGGAGCGGATAATTGCCGTAGCAAGATCCCGACATTTATAAAGTCGCGGTACTGCAGTCCAGCCGCTACCTCCCGGACCTTTTCGGGTACTTCTTCCCCCATGTCGGCGATCAGCTCTTTTACGGGCATGGTGGAGAAGAAATATTCCCCCTCCCAGGCACCGGTCTGACCGGTCTCGGAGTTGACGGTAGTGACGGAATGGATCTTTCCTTCGTGTAGGTAGATCTTTTGGACGTCCTGGTTGAGATAGACCTTCCCGCCCAGGGCCTGGACCTGCCGGGCGACTTCCTCCCAGAGAGAGCCGGGACCATATTTGGGATACAGGAACTGTTCGATCAGGCTGGTCTCGGTGCCTTTCTGGTTGATGTCACCGCCTTTTTTCTTTGTCCGCAGACTTTTCAAGGCCTGGAGGATGGCCTTGCTAAGAGAAACCCCTTTGATCCGCTGGGCGCCCCATTCGGCGGATATTTCACTAGGGGCAATTCCCCAGACCTTTTCCGTATAGTCCTTAAAGAAGAGCAGGTAGAGCTGCTTCCCGAATTTATTGATAATAAAGTCTTCGAGGCTGGTCTCGGGCTTCCGGGGAAAGAGACGTATATATAAGAAGGAGACCAGGATGCGGCTGGTGCGGATCAACCCCAGGGTCCGAAGCGTATCGAAACCCAATTGGATGGGGTAGGCAAAGAACTTCCGGAGGAAGTAGATCCGCGTAAGCCGTTGGATCACGAGCATGACCTTCTCAGGGTCTTTTGGCGCACCTGCCGCCTTTGCGGTCTGTTCTGCGGAGAGATCGCGGGTCTTATTCTGGTAGCTGATCTTTATGTCCTTATCGGCTGTGTCTTCCAGGGGCATCATCTTTAGCCACCAATCCATCACCCGGTCGGATTTGGAGAAGAACCGGTGCGGACCCATGTCCATGCGGTTGCCTTTATAATTTGTGGTACGGGAGATGCCTCCGATCTCACCGGATTTCTCGAGAATAATGGGTGTAATGTCAGTGCGGGTCAAGAGTTCATAGGCGGCCGTCAATCCTGCCGGGCCTGCTCCGATAATAATCGCTGTTTTGGAGGGCATACATATAAATTTTAGTCCGTGCTCGGTGTGGTAAATGTGCTGGCAAGTTAGCGGGGTGTGATAACCGATTCAAGTCGATTTGTAACCGAAAAAAAATTATCCAACAGCGATCTGATTCCGTAATAATTTGTAGTTTTAGGAATACGATGTTATATCCAGATCCTGATAGTATTAGGGGGAATGATTGGAATGAGGAATCATTTCAACGATTTGTGGCGGGTGATCCGGGGATGATGAAGAGCGTTTTTGAACGGCATTATCGCCCGATGTGTCTTCTGGCAGAACAGATCCTTCAGCAAAACGCCCTTGCAGAGGATGTTGTCAGCATTGTATTCAATAAGACCTGGGAAAACCGGGCAAAAATTAAAAACTCCTTCCACCTCGAGAATTATCTGCGATTCCTGACCCGGAATGAATGTATCTCCCAACTGCGAAAAGAAGGCACCCGAAAGAGGACGGATACGGAATGGGTGAGAAGGGAGGATGAGCCGTCGGAGAGCCCTGTCCGTTTCGATCCCTGGAAGATCAGGATGCAAGTGATTGAGGATCTGCATCATTACCTGGAAACCCTTCCGCCCGATAATGTACTGCGCCTGGCCTACCTGGACGGGAAAAATGCCAAAGAAATAGCCGTCCTGCTGAAGATCTCCGTCAGCGGCGTATATATCGAGAAATCCCGGTGTATTAAAAAGTTACGGGAACTCCTTCCACCGGACCTTTATTTACTCTTCCTTTTCTATTTTGCCGGCGATCTGCTGTGTATACATTAAAATCGGTTCATTTTTTAAAAAATACCCTCCGGGGGTGAAAGATTATTGCAGTGGCTGCGTAATATATGTAGATGGACGTCCTATTATCAAATCCTGGAACAAGGCGCCTCCATTAAACCATCCTGATTATGGAAGAAACTCCAGCGGATCGTGCGAGTGCACTGATCTTTAATTGCCTGATTGATAAATCGACAGAATCGGAAAAAGAGGAACTTATCGAATGGTTTCGTTCAAATCCGGCATACCGCGTATTGCTGGACTGGCTGGATGACGAAGATCAGATAATAAAAGATATAACATTATGGAGGAGCATCGATCCGGAGAAGGCCTATGAAAAATGGGTGGCTCAACAAAGAGGCGGTGTCAACTGGCGGCGGATCGCCCTGGCGGTGGCGGCCTGCCTGGTGGCGGCAGTCCTGCTGCTCTGGCTTTTGAAACCGGCTGCTCCCGTAAAACCGAATGCTCCGGCGCCGATAGTGATGCAGGATCGTCCGCCCGGCCATACTAAAGGGATCCTTCGACTTGCCAATGAACGAACTATATATTTAGACAGTATGCCAAACGGATTGCTGGCCATACAGGGGAACACCGAATTGAGAAAGACCGACAGCGGCTCGCTATCCTATATAATTACAAAGGGGGTGCCCTCAAACGCTCTTTCCTTTAATACACTTACCGTACCCAGGGGGGGATATTATACAGTTCGCCTGCCCGATGGAACAAAGGTCTGGCTGAATAATGCCTCACAACTAAAATACCCCGTCGCCTTTACCGGTACGGACAGAACAGTGGAGCTGACGGGAGAGGCGTATTTTGAAGTAGCAAAGGACCCGGGCCGGCCTTTTATGGTTAAAGCCGGCGATGTGCTCGTAGAAGTATTGGGTACGAACTTTAATATCATGGCTTATGCGGACGAAAAGATCGTACAAACCACCCTGCTTTCAGGGAAAGTACAATTGCATGAGCGGAATAATAAAACGATGCTTCATCCCGGCCAGCAGGCAGTGGTGGAAAATCAGTCGGGCGCCATTAAAGTTGTTGCGGTAGACGCGTTTGACGCAATTGCCTGGAAGGATGGCTATTTTCATTTTAAACGAACAGATCTGGGATCCGTTATGCGTCAATTGGGAAGATGGTATGACATGGAAGTGGTCATGCAACGACCCGCCGAAGGCCATCTATATGACGGCAAGATCAAAAAGAACCTTTCCTTATTAGAAATTCTCAGCTATTTGCAATACCACGATGTACACTTTAGTATTATGGATAACAGGCTCATTGTGTCCCAGTAGGAGGATGCACCTATTCGATCTATAACCATTAATTACCTATTCTATCATTTTTTGTGGATTCACCACGGATGTTTCGCCATCTATGGACCCATCTTTTATTACCTAAAATGAAACTAACATGCACCACTCAGTGATTTGTTTCCTTGCAGGGGGATAATTGTTACCCCATTATTTGATGCAAAAAAACCGGGAACGATTGCGACGTTCCCGGCTAAAAATTGCATTGAATTTAAGACGTTGAATTTAAGACTCTGATCTCTAATCAAACTTCAAAATGATGAAATTTTTTTATCAAAGGCATTTTGCCTTTAGAATCATTTTGCCTTTACGTAACAGGCTAAGAATTAGTAGTATTTGTTTAATCTCCCTAATTACCTTCCTTCATGTTACCGCACAGGAAAAGTTCCCAAACATTACATTCGACGGAAAAGACGTGCCATTCTCAAAATTAATGGCCGCTATTGAAAGACAGACCGGATATACATTTTTATTAACGGACCTGGATGAGGTCCCGCAGCGAAAGATCACTGTTCATGTCAATAATGTACCTCTGGACGAAGTCCTGAACAAATGTTTACAGGACTGGCCGTTAACCTGGAAACTCAAGGTCCCGACTATCCTTATGATCCGAAAGATCCCGGAAGCAGACACGGTGGGTAAAGGTATGTTGGGTGTTGGAGGATTTGTCCTTGATAGCACGGGTGCGCCCATAGAAGGAGTTGTGGTGACGAGCAAGAGAGGTGGAAATAGTTCTTTCACCAGCTCGAATGGAGAGTTCTTTATCAGATCTATACCCGAAACCGATACACTTGTCTTTTCGGGTGTAAATGTGCTCACACAGGAAAAAGCGGTGGGCTGGCATTCATGGGTTACTGTGGTCATGAAATCAAAAGTATCTGTTTTGACGGATGTTACTGTATATTATAATACGGGTTATGTTAAAGACGATCCAAACCGGGCGACGGGGTCTATTGGGATGGTTAATAATGCGACTATTGACAGGACAGTAAGCTCTAATATGCTGGATCATATGGAAAATACGGCGGCCGGGGTGTTATTTAATCATGTGCCCCAGGGCAACGGCAACACGCCGATCAGTGATCCGGTCCTGATCCGCGGGATCAGTACTATACTGGCCGGCTCAACGCCATTGATCATAGTGGATAATTTTCCCTATGACGGGAGCCTGTCAAATATTAATCCCAATGATATAGAGAGTTTTACTATTCTGAAGGATGCGGCTGCGTCGGCCATATGGGGAGCGAGAGCGGGGAATGGCGTGATCGTAATAACGACAAAACGTGGAAGGATATCAAAAACGAGGATTGAAATTAATAGTAACATCACTTACCTGCAACGGCCTGATGTTTTTAATAACCCAATGATCGCGAGCAGTGATTTTATCGACCTGGAGAAAGATATGTTCAACCAGGGATTGGATGCGGCTTTATTTGCCGGGAGCGACCCCTATTCGCCTATTACGCCGGTGATCGCACTATTGAAACGGGTACAGGACGGAACACTTTCTTCCACCATCGCCAATGCCCGGATCGAAACACTGAAAGGACAGGATGTTCGAAAGGATGTCAGCAATCATTTGTATACACCTGCCCTGAACGAACAGGAGTCACTACACTTAAGCGGCGGGACCGCTACCAATACCTATTATCTTTCCGTGGGGTTTGATCACGATCCGTCTACGATTGTTGGATCCGTTTATGACCGGCTCACCGGCCGGCTCGACAATGAGCTTACACTGGGAGATAAATTTCAGGTAGGGACCGGTTTAAACCTTACCTATGGCCACACGGTCAACGGTGACAACCCGGGTATGGGATTTGAGAGTACGCATGGCAGCAAATATCTTCTTCCCTACGCGAGGCTTGTGAATGCAGCCGGTGCACCGCTGGATATTTATGCGGATTACCGGAAGTCTTTTATAAAAAATGCGGAACAACAGGGTCTCCCTGACTGGACCTATAGTCCCGTCGGCGACATTTTTGCCGAGAAACATAGTAATGCCTCCCTGGATCTTGTGCTGAGCACCAATATAGGATATAAGATCACGCATTTTCTGGAGCTGCAACTGAAATACCAGTATGAGAACCAGACGGTTCATGATATCGATGGCCATGCAGCCGACTCCTATTATACAAGGGACCTGTATAATCTATTCAGCCATGCTTCTGCAACGGGATCTTTGGTACATAATTTACCGGCGGGCAATATCAGGGATATGGCCAATACCCTGCTGATCTCTCAACAGGGGCGGATGCTGTTGGATTTCAAAAAGGTTCTGGCGGGAAAACATTTTATATCCGGTCTGATCGGCGGGGACATCAAGAGTACGATCACCACCGGGAATACGAGCCGGATATACGGGTATGATCCACAAAACAGTACCACGAACTCGGCTCTGGCCTATACGACGATCTACCAGCTATATATCGAAGGCGAACAGGGCCAGATCCCCTATAAACAGGGGTTTTCGAAGAAGGTAGACAATTTTCTGAGCGCCTATTCGACTGTATCCTACACCTATGATAACCGGTATATTACTTCCGGCAGTCTTCGGTTTGACCAGGCAAATCTATTTGGAGCCAGTACAAATCAAAAGGGCGTTCCGTTGTGGTCGGTAGGGGAAAGTTGGATCATCAGTAAAGAATCCTTCTATCATCTAAAGGCATTGTCTTCCCTGAAACTGCGGGTGAGCTATGGTCTTAATGGGAATATCAGCCGGTTAACGACGGCCTTTACGACGGCCGATTATTATAACGGGGCACTGACCACTCCCCTGAATACGGCCACGATCATCACTCTCCCCAATAAGGATCTGCGATGGGAAAAGATCCGGATCCTGAATATCGGGATAGATTTTGCTACCCCCAATAATAGGATAAGCGGCAGTCTGGAAGTTTATCGTAAGAATGGGAGCGATCTGCTTGGGCAGGCGCCGGTTGATCCGACGCTTGGGCTTACCCTAAACCCGGGCAGTCCCACCTATTTATACAGCAATATCGCCGGGGTCAGGGGAAAGGGAATTGACTTTCACCTCATCACGCATAACCTGAACGGAAAAAAATTCAAATGGATTACAGAATGGTTCCTCAGCAATGCCAGCTCGGTAGTGACCAAATACCTGTTCGAAGTAGGCGCGGGGAATGCTTATCTGAATGGGAATGTGATATCACCTGTAAAAGGAAGACCTCTCTATGCTCTTTATAGCTTTGAGTGGAAAGGATTGGACCCTACAAACGGAGATCCCCGTGGCTGGCTTGGCGGGAGGAACAGTAAGGAATGGGCCAACATCTGGAATAATACCCCTCTTGATTCCATGCACTATAGCGGGCCGGCCCAACCGACCTATTTTGGGTCTGTATGCAATACCTGGACCCGGGGTCGCTTTAGTTTTTCCGTCAATATCGGCTATAAATTTGGCTATTTCTTCCGGCGTCCATCCATCAACTACTCCAACCTGCTTACTAATTACGAGGGAAATCCGGATTATGCCAGGCGCTGGCAGCACCTGGGCGACGAGACAAAGACGTCGGTCCCTTCGCTGATATATACCCCCAATGTGCCCCGGGATGCTTTCTATAGTTACTCGACGGTGTTGGTTGAACGGGCTGACCAGATCCGTCTGCAGGATATCAGCGTAGCCTATGAAGTGGATCTGTCACATGGACGTAAACAATTGTCTTACCGGCATCTCCGGGTGTATGGGTATGTCGCGGGGTTTGGCCCGATCTGGACGGCCAATAAATTGGGGATCGATCCGGATTATGTAGGCGTCCCGAAGGATGGCAAACGATTTTCCGTCGGAGCAAGTCTTTCTCTTTAATCTTTTAAAAATTATCTTATGCGGTGGATGTATATATGTTTTATAGGGGTACAATCGGTTTTTCTTTTTTCCTGTAAAAAGGCCAGTGACTTTTTAGCGGCCAAACCCGACGAATCGCAGGTCGTACCGACTACGTTGACGGACCTGCAGGCGCTGTTGGATAATGATCTTATCATAAACGGACCGGGGCAGAGCGGTTACCCCACCCTGGGAGAGACAGGCGCGGATAATTACTGGATCGATACGACGATCCTGTATCATCAGTTCTCTCCTTATTACCAACAAGCCTATACCTGGTCGTCCCAGATGAGTTCCGGGGCGCATGAAGTAAACGATTGGGATCTTCCGTATCGCGTCGTGCTTTATTGCAATGAAGCACTGGAAGACCTCTCGAAGCTAAAGGCAGACGGATCGGCTGCTTACGGAAACGTAAAAGGAGGCGCCCTTTTCTGGCGGTCATATGCTTTTTATACGCTCGCCCAAATATTTGCAGCGCCATATGATAGTATTCGGTCATTGTCCGACCCGGGGATCCCCTTGCGTCAGACATCGGATCTCAATGAGAAACTGGTGCGGGGAACGGTCCAGCAGACTTATGACAGTATAATCGGTGACTGTATGGCTGCGCTGGCTGTCCTGCCTCCCGGACCTCCCCGCTATCCGACCCGGGCTTCCCGCGCGGCTGCCTACGGACTGCTTGCGCGGGTCTGGCAGACTGTAGGCAATCATCATCGGGCATTGCTTTACTCAGACTCCTGTCTGCAGTTACAGAGCGCTCTTTTAGAATACGACACGATCCAGGTGACCGGCAGCAATCCTTTTAATCGTACGAACCCGGAAATCCTCTTTAGCGCGGACATGCAGGATATTGACGTCAGCCCTATCACGCTTCATGCGGTATATGTGGATACATTATTGTATAGTTATTATGCCCCCAACGATCTGCGGAAGCGCCTCTTTTTTACGAGCCGGAACGGACATCAGTATTTTACTGGTTTTTATGATCCGGCATATGCCTTTTGTGGTATGACGACGGCGGAGGTATACCTGATCCGGGCGGAATCGGAGGCAAGAGAAGGGAATACCTCTCTTGCGATGGCGGATCTGAATACCCTTCTGAGAAACCGATGGGCGACGGGAACATTCCAGCCCTATACGGCTACTGACGCAATGGATGCTCTCCGGCAAATATTATTGGAGAGAAGAAAGGAGCTATTATTCAGAGGTGTTCGGTGGACGGATCTCAGAAGACTGAATAAGGATCCGCATTGGGCGATCACGCTTAAGCGAATCGTTGATGGAACGGTCTATACTTTACCGCCTAATGATCCCCGTTACGTTCTCCCGATCTCGGATAACGTATTATCTTTTAACCCGGGAATGGTTCAGAATCCCCGATGAGGTCTTGTTGTCGCAATGAGACCCTGCTGTCGCGCAGCCGGTCAGAAGTCGTCAGGAACATGATCGATTATGACTTCCATACCAGCCGCGGCATAGGGCGCCGACGTTCCTGAATAGGAGGTGAAGGCGGCTGAACAATACGGCTGCAGCAGATAATTTCCGCAGAACGCCGGGTCAAAGGTCTGGTAGACAAGACTGGGTACCGTTTGTGGAAAGCCGGAGGCGGAATTCAGCGGGAACCAGTAGTAACTGGCTACCCCCGAAGGCATAGGCTTTAGCAATGTGAATGCCGACAGGCAAAGGGCCAGCGTGACCGCGGCAAGGCCCAGGATCTTCCGTTTCATAATAATTATACGATTTAATGATTTACAATGTACGGGCTGACGATGCGGTTATAATTCAGGCAATGCGTCTGAGCCGGTATTCACTGGGTGTCTGGGAGGTAAACTCCTTAAAAGTAAAAATAAAATGACTGGGCCGTTTGAACCCCATGGCCGAAGCGATGGACTTGACGGGATCATTGGTTTCCTTGAGAAGCTGTTTGGCCTTTTCCACCCGGACCTTTAAAATGTAGTTGTGGAGCGTGAGCCCCGTCATTTCCTGGAAGCCGGCCTGCAGTTTTGGCTTGCTGATGTTGAACTCGATAGATAACTGGTCGGCAGAGAGACGTTCGCGATAATACCGGTCGATATAGACAATTGCTTTCCCGATAATCTGCAGATCGACGGGCGTTAGTCGAAAGATGTTATTTAGGCACATAGGAATGATGGTTGGATGAGGAATAGATGTCTGTGCTGCTAATCGGATCATAAGCCTTGTGCGGTGTTAGTTAGCGGTGGGGGGATCGCCCCGGAAAATAAGGAGGGGAAATTGGCGTTGGATGCATGGCGATAAGGTTTAATTATTAATAGGACTACAAACATATCTTATTCGAGTAATCCATTCGGGATAAACCATAGTTCAACCGGGAGCATTTCTTTGTGCCATCTGCACGCATATTGCGGTGAAAGAAAATACCTTTCGCCCTCATTGCCGCAAGGACTTGCCTGTACCGGAACTCATATCAACCTTTCCTATCCAAGGTGGCCGGCGGGTCCTCCTTTTTCTGCTTATTGTTTTTTCTGCCGTTTGTGGATATAGCCAGAAGACGGACACAACCCATAAAAAATTTGACAGCCTGGCGCCGGTGATCGTCCGGCCAAAGGCATTGCCGCCACGGATGAAGGGCGATACGCTGGAATATAATACAGACGGGATCCGGCTAAAACCAAATGCCGCCGTGGAAGAACTGCTCGCCCGGCTACCCGGCCTGCAGGTCGATGCCTCGGGTAATATCACCCTTAACGGAGAAAAGATCCAGAAACTGCTGGTGGATGGGGAAGACCTCTTCTCCGCCGACCCGACCATCGTCACAAAGAATTTTAATGCCGATATGATCGCCCGCGTACAAGTGCTGGACCGAAAGAGCGACCAGGCGGCATTTACGGGTATCGACGACGGAAACCGGACAAAGACCCTGAACCTGGTCCTAAAGGAAAGCAGCAAGAAGGGATATTTTGGGAAGCTAGAGGCCGGTGGAGACACCCAGGGAACCTATAACGCCAATGGATTGCTGGGATCCTTTAAAGGCCGGGAACAGTTCACCGCACTGGGGCTGGCATCGAATACCGGCGCACTGGGATTTAACGGCAACACGGGTGATCCGCAGGCCCGGCTTAATGTATTGAGTTTTACGGGCGATGCTTTGGGTGGCTCGGCAGGGACGGGGATCCCCCGGGTCGCGGCAACGGCCCTGCATTATGCCAACAGCTGGGATGGGAAGGAAGACCATGTGATGGGAAATTATCAGTATGGTCATTTATATACCCAGCCATTTACCACCAGCCGTACGGTGCAGACGCTACCGGATAGTATCTATACACAGGACCTGCAAAACAACTCATTGAATAGCCAGGACCAGCATTTGTTTTATGGGGTTTATGATTTCGTTCCCGATTCCTTGTCTGCGCTGAAACTGTCCGTTAATGGATTGACACAGCGGGGACGCAATCAATTTTCCTCAATAGGCAGCAGCGCCTTTAATGACACGCTTGTGAATAGTTCGTTGCGTATGATCCATTCGGTCGTAAAAAATCAGAATGCGGGTGGTAGTCTTTTCTGGCGAAGCCGGGTGCATAAAAAACCAGGCCGGTCTTTTTCTTTCATTGCCGGGTTGAACCGGTTGGATAACGAGACGACGGGGTATTTGTATGCAAAGAATCGTTTTTATGGGGCGGGCGGGGTGTGGCTGAGCGCGGATACCATCGATCAACGGAAGCAGATCGGCTCGAAGGGCTATACGCTGAATGGGGGCGTAAATTATACCGAACCCCTCTGGAAGAACACGGTGCTGGGATTGGGATACGGGCTTTCCCGGAACGACAATGAATCGCTGCAATATACCTGGAACCGGGGCGATGGAAAATATCAAGACTTTATCGATAGTCTTAGTACGCATTTCCAGGGGGTAACGGTTACACAGAATGCATTGATCAATCTCCAGGAGAAGAGCGCCCGGTTTACATATACCCTTGGGGGTTCTGTTATCTGGTATAACTACCGGCAGAAAGATCTGTTGAGTGATTCTACGCTTCGTTACTCGTATGTTAACTTTGCGCCGCTTGCGGTGGTGAATTATACGATCGACCCTTTTACTTCCTGGCACTTTACTTATTCCGCCAACACGCAGCAACCTTCTATCACCCAACTACAACCGGTGAAGAATAACAATGACCCTTTGCATCTTGTGTTGGGGAATCCCGATCTGCATCCAAGCCTTACACAGAACTTCGGGCTTTGGTTTCGCCGGTTGAAGCCTTTTGTCTTAAACCTTGGATTGAATTTTGGCGTGACGGGTAATAGCATCAGCACAAAGACCTATACCGATAGCCTGGGGCGACAGATCAGCCAGGCCGTGAATGTCGGGGGCGCGCAGAATGCGGGATTGAACTTTATGATCAACAACAAACTGGAGCCCTGGGGGATAGATGCCGGATTTCATATCAATGCGAGCTATGGCCGTTCGGTCAATTATGTAGGTGTTGACCTCAGCCGGAACGATAATTACATTGCCGGAGGAGGATTCAGTCTGGCGAAATATGTACCGGACAAGTATTCGATCCAGCTCAATACCAACTTCAGCTATTTTTATAACCGGAGCTCGGTCAATGTTACGGCGCCAACGCATTACTGGACACAGAGTCATTACGGGTTGTTTAGCTTTTTCCCCTTCCGCGGTTTTGAGATCAATACGACGGTAAACTATACCTGGCAGCAGCAGACGGGAAACTTTGGGAACAGCACGTCGGTATTGCTCTGGAACGGGTTTGTTTCCCAGAATTTTTTGAACAACCAATTGACGATCCGCGCCTCTATCAATAACCTCCTTGACCGGAACGCTGGGATCAGCCGGAGCAACCTCGGCAACACCAATTCCGAGACGACGACGAATATCATGGGAAGATATTGGATGCTGTCGGGGATCTGGCATTTTACCCACAGGCGAAGGGAGAAATAAGTTACATTTATTGTATGAAACGATCCCTCTTATTTGTGCTGGTTTGCCTGGCCGGCCAGGTATATGCCCAGTCCGGCTTTAACGGCGTAGAGTCGGGGCTTGGAAACCTTTACCGGTTGTCGCCTGCGCGAAGCCGGTCTATCAGTCCCGAGAATTTTAATGGGGCTCGCGGCGGCGGTGGGAAGGCCGCAACTGGCACGGGATCGGGACCCGCCCGGGAGCTGGGCGCCGGCTGGAAACTAAGCCCCAGCGTGATCGTGCCTGCCGGAAAGACCTTTACCCTTGCCGAGATGGAAGGACCGGGATCGATACAGCATATCTGGATGACGCCGACGGGCAACTGGCGCTGGTCCATTCTTCGATTTTACTGGGATGACGAGACGACTCCCTCGGTGGAAGTGCCGGTAGGTGATTTCTTTGGCATGGGCTGGGGGCAATACTCCCCTCTTCAGTCGCTGGCCGTCTGTGTGAATCCCGGCAGCGCCTTTAACTGCTACTGGCCGATGCCCTTCCGGAAGAAATGCCGCATCACGCTGGAGAATATCGACAACAAGGACATGACGGTCTACTACCAGGTGGATTATATCCTTACGGAGATCCCTTCCGATGCTGCTTATTTCCACGCCCAGTTCCGCCGGGTGAACCCGCAGCCCTATAAAAAAGACTTTGTACTGGTGGACAGTATCCGGGGTAAGGGACAGTATGTCGGGACCTATATGGCGATGGGTGTTCATAACAACGGATGGTGGGGCGAGGGAGAGATCAAGTTCTATATGGACGGGGATACGGATTTCCCGACGATCTGCGGGACGGGTACGGAGGATTATTTCTGCGGATCCTATGATTTTGATACAAAGACGTTGAAAGGTACGGTGGGTCAGTCGGAGGGATCGCATTATACGGAGTTCTGCTCGCCTTATTCGGGTCTGCCGCAGGTGATACGGGGGGATGGGCATTATGGGGTACAACAGCGTTTTGGTTTATATCGTTGGCACATCACCGATCCTATCCGCTTTGACAAGAGCCTGCGGGTGACGATCCAGGACCTGGGCTGGAGAAGCGGGGGGCGATACCTGCCATTGCAGGATGATATCGCGACGACGGTATTCTGGTACCAGGCTGACCCGCATGGGCCTTTTCCGAAACTGCCTTCGAAGGATGAATTGGAGATCAATTGATGAGGGGGAGATCAGGTGATGAACTGGAGGCCAATTAAGATGATGATCCTGAGATAAATTAAGCCATTGCTATGATACGACGATTGTTTGCCTTTTTATTCCTTTTATGTATGCTTGATACTTCTTGTAATGAGCCATCCGGCCGGCCTGCTCCGAAGAGTGATGTCGGGGAGGATGCTCCCGGTAGTTTTGGATTTGACTTAAGCTTTTTACAGCGTCATGATAGTGTTATTGTACTCCGCCAGGGAAATGCCCGCGTGATCGTCTCCCCAAAGTACCAGGCTAAGGTATTTACTTCGACGAATGCGGGTGACAGGGGTCGAAGTTTTGGATGGATCCATTACAAGGCCTTTGACGGGCCTATCGATCCGCATATGAATGCCTATGGGGGCGAGAAGCAGAGGTAAGCTGGGCGTCCATCCTTCGCGGGCGCTGCCCATCGCGGCAAGCTATGATCCGATGCATGGCGTGTTGACGCTTGTACAGTTTGATGTGCGTGCTGAGGAGCGTTTTCTTAACCAGGAATGGACGACTAAGAAACCTCCGTTTAGCGGAGATGCGGTCAATGCGTATAATGACGGACCGCTGGCGGATGGAAGCCAGATGGGGCCTTTCTATGAAATGGAGAGCGTATCGCCTGCGGCCTTTCTTGCGCCGGGCGCCTCACAGGTGCATAGACATGCAGTGTTTCATTTTACCGGTCCGAAGACGGGGTTGGATAGTATTAGCAGGAGGATGTTAGGGGTGGGGTTGGAGGGGATCAAGAGTGCTTTTTGAACTGGCCGGGCTGTCCTGTCCGCAGAACCGCCTTTTCGAGCGAACCCTGTTGCCATATTGAGACGGGCGCCTGCAAAAGTAAGTGATACATTCACGCCCTTGCCCTTCCGCGAAGGAATGCGCTACGGCCAGCAGCAGGGCCTTTTCCGAAGCGAACCAAGCTACGCTGGTGAGAGCGGCCGGGAGAGTGTAAGCTGCAATAACAGGGTGTTACCCTTCCGCGAAGAACCAGCGGTGACGCGCGGAGCAGGACAGCCCAACCACCGTCTTCTACAAAAGCCCCCCCACCGATGTTCCCACCGACGAACGGAGCGTCGCAAGAATGCTACATACTACAACCACCGCCCACCTCCCTCCTGTTATCTAACCATAGACGCAAATCCTTAGGGGTCCCTCCATTTTATCTATAGGGCAGCGTTAAGGGCCGGGGCCGGTAGTCTTTTTCGATACGTGATGAGTATATTACTACTAAGGCAATACCGATCATTGAACCTTATTCTTCTTTTGATCCAGTCCCGTTGATCCTGCCCTGATCCTATGCCCCGCAAGCCATCTATCCGGCCCGGCGATATTCTCCCGGCGTCAGTCCAAATTCTTTTTTGAAGGCCTTGATAAAGCTGTTGACGCTTTTGTAGCCGGTCTGTGCGGCGATCTGTTTGATGCTGCGGGTAGCGCTGAGCAATAAGGTCCGGGCTTCCTGCATACGTTCCAACCGGAGATATTCATATACGCCGTTGCCGAACAGCTCCCGGAAACCGTTCTTTAGCTTAAACTCGTTGACGCCGACCTTTTGTGCGATCTCGCGGATCACAAAATGATGACGAATATTCCCGCGGATCATCTCGCGGGCCGCATGGATGCCGTCGATCTCATAATGGGTATAGGGGCTCGCGGGCTGCCGCTGGATGGCCTGCAACAACAGGTGAAACAGAAGGGTGCGGGCCATCAGATCGAAGTAGACCTGGTAGCCGGGTACCTCGCGGGGAATATGGGTGAGCCGGTAGATCGTGTCCTGGATCTCGCGATTGATCCACTGGTGCTCGTCGAGCAGCATGACCGGCTGACCCGCGTCGACCTTTGCCAGGAAGCTGGTCAGCGGAGGGAAATAGTGGGTCCATTCCTCCAGGGCGCTGCGGTCATACTGGAGGGAGATGGTGATATACTCCTTGCCTCCCTCGTGGATGCTGCTCAGGTCGAAATTGGGCGAATACAACAGGTTGTACTGACCTTCCTTTATGTGTACGGAGCCCAGCCCGTCGATCTCCAGCCGGCGGTCATGCTGCAGGGCCATGTACATGAACAGGAACGGGCCCTCGTCCCGGATCTTTAGCTCGGTCGTCCGGGCGGCCCGGTAGACGGCATGATACAGCTTACTGCTCCAGGCGGAGGATTCCTGTAACAGCACCTGGATGTCCTCATTACTGGTCGCGGAAACCCCGCTGCTGACCGGCAGCAGGTACCGGGTCAGCGCGGCGGGTATGTTCCGGGTGAATGAGAAATCGTACTCGTGTTGGATAGAGAATACCATGTGCGACAGATAAGGTGATGGCTACAATCGATGGCCTATACCCAGGTATTATCATTCCGATAGCAGAGAGAGCGTTATTCCGACAGGAAACGGATGGTAAAGGTTCCGTCCTGCTGGTAGTAATAGCTCTTGCGTTGCCGGGAGTAGGAGACGGGGGCGCCGAACTCTTTCATGAGCCGTATGTACTCATAGGTGCTGCGCTCGGACATGCCGATCTTGTCCGCTAATTCGGAGGGTGTACCGGTGCCTTTGATGCGGATCAGGTGATCGATCCGGTTGAGTCGTTGGAAGATTTCTTTTTGCATGCGATAAGGTTTTGATGTAAGGAATACTACTGTAAGTGCAAAGATCGTACAGGTTTTTTAATCTTGCACAAACCCGGGACTACTAATCGCTATCCAATCGGGAGTATTTTATCGCCACCTTAACCGTATGTATAAACGCCGGACGGTAAGCAGGATCTTCGGTGTCCTGCCCTTTCTACTTTTGCCTTTAAAACCGGGTATTACGGTATTTTTATGAAAGGTAACTTTATCAAGCGAAATTATTTCTATGTTTGCCATATGATAAATATTATTTATAAAAACAAATACATGAAAACACTCAAATCGGCATCGTTCTTATTACTAATGGGAACAATCGGCATGGGCACTCTCCGGGCACAGACCGCGGACGAGATCGTAAGCAAACACGAAGAAGCCCTGGGCGGGAAGGCTGTCGTCATGGGCCTGAAATCCCTGTATACGGAGAGTACGGTCGAGGTAAATGGCCAGGAAGCGACCAGCAACACGACGATCCTGAACGGAAAAGGCTTTAAAAGCGAGGCAGACTTCGGGGGCACGAAGATGATCCAGGTTGTGACCCCTACGAGCGGTTGGGCGGTTAGTCCCATGATGGGCCAGCCGACACCCGTAGCGCTGACGGACCAGCAGCTGAAGATCGGACAGGCGCAGATCCACATCGGCGATGCCCTTGTCGATTATGCCGCCAAAGGATATAAGGTAGAGCTGATCGGAAAGGATACGACCGGCGGGGTCACGGACTTCAAGCTACGGCTGACCGGCAGTGGATTGGAAGCGACCTATTACATCAACGGCAAGACCTGGCTGCTCGACAAGGAAATCGATCATGTCAGTGCCAACGGACAGGAAATAGAGACGACGATCTCCTATGCCGATTACAAGAAGACGGACGCGGGTTTTGTCATGTACGGCAGCCGTTCGATCACGTTGCCCCAGTATACGGTAAATTTTACGAATAAGAAGATCGAGGTGAATAAGGACGTCGATCCGAAGATCTTTGATATGCCTAAGTAAGACGGTGAGAAATAAAAAAGAAGGCGGTCCTGTTTGGGGCCGCCTTTTATATGTTAGGCCGGTTGCGGATCATGCCGGTTGCGGATTATGCCATTTGTGGTGCGTTGGTCCGGCGGGGCCGGGTGAGCCGGTAATTTTTGAACGAGAAGAGCTGGCGGCCACCAAAGAAATGCTGTTCGATAAAGGTGAGCACCCGGTATTTGAGCCGCTCGTGTTTGTGTTTGGCAGGCTGACGGCTGTTGCGCTCAAGCTGGTCGGCCCAGTTGAATAACCGGATCCTTTCCTGCATCACGGATGGGTGCGTCGAGCGGAAGACGGTCAACTGGCTGAGGTTGCCAAAATCAAAGCTGTCCTGCTCACCCCGGAGGGCTGCCTCCGCATTTTCCTTGCCGCGGTGGATGATCTCGAATGCCCTTCGTTTTTTCTGCATATACTGGGGAGGCCGTACCCAGCCATAATGAAAGATATGGGCATCGACCCTCGCCACTTTTAGCTTGAAGGTCCCCTCCTTCTGCCGGTAATGCACCCCGTCGAAACCGGGAATACGGCGGAAGGACTGGGCGGACTCCCAGGAATGGATGTCTTTATCATTACGAACGATCCGGATCTCGTTGGCATACCAGGCATGAGAAGTGATATGATGATCATAATCCCCCCAGAAATGGCGGTATTTAAACAACAACCCCTCCACGGAATAGTCATACAATAACTCCTCACAACGCTGCCGGATCCGGGGAAGGTCATCCTCATGCACCACTTCGTCGCTCTGTACATAGAAAAGCCAGTCGCCGGTACAGGCCTGTTTTGCGATGTCGGTCTGGTGGGCGTGCTCCATGCCCCGGGGGTATTTCTCCAGGTCCCAGACGGTATGGATGATGCGGATCTTGTCCGAGCCGATGCTCCGGATCTCTTCGAGGGTGCGGTCATCGGGGTCGCAGTCGCCGAGGGCTACCACAAATTCGTCAACAAGGGGGAGTAGAGAGGCGATCGCCTGTTTGATCGGGTAATAAAACTTGGTTGCATTTCGTACCATGGTAAAGCCGCTAATCGTCATAGATCGTAGAATTAGATAGTATAAGAGATCTGTTACCAACTATTTGACCATCAAACAACGTGCAGGCTTAATTCGTGAGATTAATAGGGGATTAAAGGTTTAATGGAGAGGGGCTTTTTTCGACGAGCGGGCAAAAATTACCGGTCAATTCGAAAAATGGATGGACCGTTTGTGACAGAGGAGGCCGGGTGCGAGGACGTTATGACAGGATGATGTGGAGAGTATGTATGAATGATTTTGTCCTGCTGTTTTCCCGGTTGATTTTTCAGGGGTGGGTGGGTAGAATTCCTATGTGGATAACGAGGGATTGGTATTATTTTGGCATTATTGAGATAGACTTGTTCTTGTGAAGAGAGAAAGCTACCTATAAACCCAAAACGGACCACGGGTCCGTTGGCCGATAGGCCCGACATTAAAGGATTCGGGACAGGGGGTAAATTTTTGAAAACCCCCTGGATCGAATCAACGCTAAAAATCCGTCCTATATGAGAAAGACAATCGTCATCAACCTCCTGCTGATCCTTGCGTATTATCTTTTTTTGCAATTTATGTTATGGATGGCCGTGATATTGCGGTAAATGAGACGAAGCCGGATTTAGGCCAGGCGACGGGGTAAGTGCTGGAGCCGGGTCAGGGTTCGTTGCTGTCCAAGAGGTCGGGTCTTCTTTCCTGTGTCCGCTGCAGGGATTGTTCATGCCGCCAGTCTTCGATCTTTTTCGGGTCACCGCTGAGGAGGATCTCCGGTACCCTGGATCCCCGGAAGTCGGCCGGGCGGGTATAGACCGGGGGCGCCAGCAGATCATCCTGAAAAGAGTCAAAAAGAGCCGAGGTCTCGTCATTCAATACCCCCGGCAGCAGCCGGCCGATGGCATCCACGACGATGGCGGCCGCCAGTTCCCCCCCACTCAGGACATAGTCCCCCACGGAGATCTCCCGGGTGACATAAAGCTCTCTTATACGCTGGTCGATGCCCTTGTAATGCCCGCAGATGATCAGCAGGTTTTCCCGCAGGCTGAGCTGGTTGGCAGTGCGTTGATCCAGCCGCTGGCCATCGGGCGTCATATAGATGATCTCATCGTATTTTGTCTCCTTTGACAGGGATTCGATGGCATTGGCCAGCGGCTCCGGCATCATCACCATTCCCGCTCCCCCACCATATTGATAGTCATCCACCTGCCCATATTCATTGACTGCCCATTGCCGGAGATGATGGACGTTGATGGTAAGGAGGCCTTTTTCCTTTGCCCTTTTGAGGATGCTATGGGAAAAAGGGCTTTCCAGGAGTTCGGGGAGGACGGTGAGGATGTCGATTTTCATGCTGCAAAGATAGGGGAAGACCAGGAGGGGTGCCGGAAGGACATCGGGTGACTACTCCTGCATAAAATCCCCGAGGTCCCTTCGATCCTTTTTGGTAGGGCGGCCTACTTTGCTTTGGCGTTTGCCGGTATTGAAGCTGGCGGCCTGGTATTGGAGCCGTTCGATCTCTTCGGGAGGAGTGATATCGGTATAGAAATTTACCGCCTCGGAGTATTGCAGCCGGTGATCCAGCAGACCGGTGACCTTGATGCGCCAGCGGCGGCTTTCGGTCTTTACTTCGTATTCGTCGCCGACGTTGACGGTCCGGGCGGCTTTGGCATTGTCGCCGTTGAATTTTACTTTGCCTTTGTCGCAGGCGTCTGCTGCCTGGCTACGCGTCTTGAAGAGGCGGATGGACCAGAGGTATTTGTCGAGACGTAGTTTTTCTTTTTCGGGCATGAAGGACCTGTTTACCTGTTTATATGGACGCGACGATTTTTTGTGACGCGTACCTGCAAAAATCCGGTAAATAAAGAGAATGAAAAAATTGGTAGTGTCTCAGTTTCGATCTAGTTGACAATCAATGCTTGAGCGGTAAAGCATTAGTTGATGATTTCCTTTTTTCCGAAAAAGCGCATAGCTTTGCAAAAAATAAGGGAGTAGTTGGCAGCTACTCCCTTAACAATAAATAGTATAGTAAATCGTTTGGCTTAATCGTTAGATAGTCAAATCTATATCTTTTTGACTAATCTTCCAAGATTGAATCATCAATGGCCATCAACCAATACATAAGATATCAGAGAGGTCTTACTTTGCGGCACGTCTTCCCTGCCGTTGACGGGTTTTGCTCTTGCGGATGCCAAAAACCGCTACCCAAAAGTAGACATAGGTGGTTTTCCAACGAATGTCGGGATAATGCCTATATACAATATGCCATTTTGAAGGGGAATACCTCGATAATCAGAGACCAGCTTTTTATGCGTGATCAGGGAGGATGTAAACTATGTGGCCTTATTTCTGACGATTGGCAGGCTGACCATATTCTTCCTGTATCACAGGGGGGCTCCGGCTGCGATCTTTCCAATTTTCAAACTTTATGCCTGAGTTGCCACAAGGAGAAAACTTACAATTTATTCCACCAAAGCGCAATTTCCTCGCAAGCATCTTCTATTTTTCGAAGCCTCATTTTGGTGGATGACGGACAGCATTCAATCGTCTGGGCAAACAGATCTATTGAAAAACACAATTTCGGCAGCGCCAAACTGTTTTCAATCGTCGGGATAATGAAATCTTCGGTGAACCTATAAAGCAATACGCCCACAATTTTCTGACTTTCATCTGACAATTGATTACTTTTTGAAAGATGAAGCTTTCCTGCTCCAACATATGTTTCCGCTCCATTATCCTTTGTAATTAACAGGTCAGGATTAACGCTTACGTCCACTCCAGCTATCTCTAGTAAATCATTATTACCTTCAAAGGGCTTCAAGTCAAAATTGCTCAATGAACCCAAATCCATGTCCAGCATTAATGCAAGTACCTCGGCCGACAAATCATTATCCTGTTTCTGGAAGTCGGTTTCCGGAACGGTCGAATTAAATGCATCTATCACTAAAAGTATTGCATCTTCATCAACACCCTTGCAGACATACCTTTTTATATGCTCTCGGGCATCTTTATACCTAGTCGTAACGTACTCCTGTGGATATTTAGCATCGGTTACTATTTTCTTCCTTCGAGAAGAAGTGGACTCAAGGTATTCGGCAAGTTTATTGACTGAAATTCTTGGCTTTTTAGCCGTCGGTATTTTATATGGTCCTATTGGCATAAAATAAATATTTCCATGTAAGGAACGATAAAACGACCAAGTTAACTACCGTCTTTTAACCCATTCTTAGGGATTTTGATAATTGTTCTTAACCGGTAAGCATAATTTTTTATACCTTTTACAACATGGCAAAGAACCCGTACGTCCAAAGGACGCAAACCAGCTTGCTAGAGGATCGTAGACTTGGCTACTGGCGATAAAGGTTCGATACCGGTTAACGAATCAGGCAAAAACCCTGCTACTGTAGCATTAGGGCGGCTTGGTGGTCTTAAAGGTGGGAAGGCAAGGGCTAAGAGCTTAACGGCTAAGAAACGGATGGAAATAGCTGAAAAGGCTGCGGCGGCAAGATGGAAAACTAAAGACTAGCTTTTATTTTCGGTCGCGGTCTGTGCTGCGACGGTAGGTGCCTGAGCGGTCGCCGTCTGGGTTGCCTTAACCGGTGGGGGCGGCGGTGGGGGTGGTTTAAGAAATTCTGCTACTTTGTCATCATGATATCTAAGGATATATTGTTCTGTTTCTTCGAATAATTCCGGGTAAGCGAGGATGCAATCAAGTTGATTAATGTTTTGACAGATAGGGTAAAAAGTCTTTTTGTCTGCTGTTATTATAACATCGACATTTTTTGAAACTCCACTCATTACTATCATATAGTCCCGGGAAATCCATTCTCTGGCCATCATAAAATCGTTGCTTTTGAATCCAACCTGCTCTGCCATTTTATGTAACGCTACTTTGTCTAAATGAGGATACAGCCTTGCATTAAAAACTAAAGCACAATCCAGATCGAAATCAATAAATTCAACATTCCTGCTGTTTACCAACCGAATAATTCGCTTTATCTTTTCGGAATCATGTTCGCGCGTTAATAATTCCGAAATAGTGATTGCGGATACATAAAATGTCCGATCTATTCCTTCGGCTGTTTTATTTTTAGAAAGATAGTTAATAAGACGAAGCACAAATTCGGTTTGGCTATCCATTTTGCCAAATTCGCTTCTGAACAATGCACATAGGATCGATGTGTCAAGCAGAATTTTTCTCCAATCTTTTATTTGTTTATTTATCGCCATAAATTCTATCAACTATTTCGTCCATAGTATGGGCGTCTTTTATGAGTGCAAAATCAACATATCCAATTTGCTTTAAAGTATCGATCAGGTCAGATTCTTCCACTACCGTAAATGATAGCATATCCGCGCTGATAACATGACCGTCAACTATCGATCTTTTCTGCCTTACCTTTACCCTCAATTTGTGGGAAGAGTAGTAGGGCTTCAATTCCGCATCTTGGTCTTTTGTAACCGAAATTCTGTACTGCACGCCATCCAAATAAATATATTTCTTTGAAGATGCAATTGTAGTACTGCCGATCTGAGAAAGTACCCCATATAAAGTCTCAGTTGAATAATATATATCTACATTGGTTGTCCTATCAAGTTCCGTAATAGATGCGATTTCTTTGCCTTCATCATTTTCCGCCTTAATGAAACACTTTCCGCCCAGTACCTTTTTCAGGCAATTCGCGTAATCTCTCTGCCTATCGTCTAATTCATCAATTGGGTTTTCCTGGATATTCCTATGTACAATTTCAAAGTTAGTGTGATAAGCCTCATCCTGTGTATCAAACGCAACCCCATAACTGCCATCCACGATTTCTTTGACGGTACATTTCGAGTTTGTGTTCGGATCAATAGCTTTAAAAAGGGCGACCAGCAATTCGCCCAGTTTCTGAAACGGCAAGCCATCCTTCGCAGAAAGCGAATGATGTTCATCGTCTATCTTTAAAACAAATTTGAATGTCTTTTTCATAGTATTTTTTTTGGACAAAAAACATTAAGTAATTTTTTTACTTCAACGGATCGCCCTCAAAAAGATTTCAAAAAATAAAACGTATAGGGAAATGATGGCAGCCATTTCCCTTTTTCGCGCTTAAAAGTACCATTTTTCTCCTCAACTTTTTTTTCAAATTAAATTACAATAAATCAGCAAATTAACTATCCGACAAAATAAAGTGAACAAAATGCTTAACCGATCTAGCAAAATACCTTGCCTATACTCTCTGATCAAGTTACCATTGCCAAAAGAGTACAGATAATCAACATGTTAGTTGACCGATAGTATTCGGCCCCAACTTTCAAACTGAGACACTACCCAAAATTGATCTAATAATACCGTACGATGGTTTCTGCCGGGAGGGAGGGCTGGTATTCCTTCAGATTTTTTCGCAGCAGGGCAATCGAGGAGCTATCGGCGGCATAGAAGGAGATGCTGTCATTGTTACGGGTACCTGTTTGCCAGGCCGCTACTTTTTTCCAACGGTCGAAGAGGGTCAGATCGAATGAAGGGTCGGAGAGGACGGCGACCCGTACCCCTTCCCTGCGGCTCAGGGAGTCGGCCATAGCGGGCGACCAGGAATGCGTACGCCGCTCCTTCATCACGGCGTGATCGGCCATCCCGGTAAAGTCCAGCTTGCGGGCTTCGGACCACCAGGACATGACCCCGGGCTCGTTGACGGCGATGGGTTTGCGATAATAATACCGCCGCACGAATTTGGCCGCGGGGTATTGCTGCTCGTAGAGGTCGATGCACTGCTGCGCGGTATCCGAAAAGAAGGAGATGCTGTGGAGACATAAGGGTATTAGCAAGAGGACCAGGACCCCGATAAAACTTATCCGTGCAACCGCCTGTCGTCCTGTAAGGAACCGCCGGCCATAAAGCAGGTATGCCGTGCCCAAAAAGAATATTATATTACCGATGAGCCAGGCACCCGAATGGAAGTAGACCGCCGATTGCAGCAACAGGGGATTGGGCAGAAAGTAACTGCCCTTGTGCAGGGAGATGAGGCCAAACAAGATAATAGGGGAAAAAGCAGCCATCGCCAATTGCCCGGACAGAGACGGCTGCCGTCTCCAAAGCAGAAAGACACAGGCGGCCAACGCAAGGATACTGCATTCATAGCCCGTCATGACCATCAGGAAGGCGTAGATATAGACACCGTGGGGAGGATGGGGAGAGGACGACGGGGCGGGTCGAGTGCTGCTGGGGATGGACGGGGCCGATGCGTAGAGTTGGGCCGATGGGGAGGAAGCGGGGACTGCTGCAAGGAATGACCGGATGAATAAAAAAGAGAATAATAATTGCAGGATATGTTCCGTGCCACCGACCACCAGCGGGGGAAGCGGCGTACCGAAGATGACCAGCAACAGAATAAGCAACTGCCCGACAGGGGACAGACCACGGCGGATAAGCCAGCGTTGAAGGATGACCAGGAAAAAGATGGCGGTCAGGAGATTGATGACCAGGGGAATGACCAGGTATTCACCGGCTATGAAATAAAAGACGGCCAGCAGGATCGTATACAAGGGGGAAGCGGCGGCGGACTGGAATGAAAATTTTGTAGTGCCCCAGACGGTATAAAAAGCAAGGTTGCGGGCTACGGTCATGCCGATAAAGGCATTGTCGCGGGGATAGATGACCGTCCCCCGGGTGTGCTGGAGAATGGCGTTTTCGATCCGGGCGGTTGGGACCAGCAGGGCGGCGATGGCTGTCAGCAGTACCGCATAGAAGAGGATCTTTCCCCGGGGCAGCGACATGGTTTCTGGTTTGATGAACCGCTAATGTATCGAGAAAGGCTGCAGCGGAAATTCAGTGCGGCTTACGGAAACCAATTATCCAAGCAACCTCCGGGTTTGAAATGTCGTTTGTAATTCTGCTACCCGATCTCTTCCTGCTAAAAGCTCGTTAGCGCTAACCGGCCATTTAATCACAAGCATTAAAACATTAACGAGTTATGAAACGCACTACCACCTTTACGGGGGTTTTTACCCTTCTGTCTATTATACTGCTAACCGGCAGTTGCAAAAAGCATGACAATGCCCCCGCTCCTCCGAATGTGACGCCCGACCTGCAATTGGTGACCGATGGATTGGTGTCGCCTGTCGCGCTGGCCGAACCGCCGGACAGTTCGCACCGGTTATTTATCCTGGACGAGACGGGAAAGGTCTGGATCATCGGCGCCGATGGAAAGAAACTGACCACCCCTTTTATCGATCTGACCAATAAGATGGTCACCCTGAGCCCTAACTATGATGAGAGGGGACTGTTGGGGATCGCCTTTCATCCGCAGTTCAAGACGAATGGTAAGCTTTACCTGTTCTATACGGCCCCGCCCCGTCCCGGCACCCCGCAACCGGGAGCGCCCGGCGCCACCTGGAACAACCTCACCCGGATCTCCGAGTTCAAGGTTTCCGCGGCCGATCCCAACCAGGCAGACATGGGTTCCGAGCGGGTCCTCCTCGAAGCGGATCATCCCTATCTCAACCATAATGGAGGCACCCTTGCCTTTGGCCCTGATGGATTCCTTTATATATCTATCGGTGACGGGGGCAACCTCGATGATGTCGGCAACGGGCATGTCAGCGACTGGTACGCCGCGAATAAGGGCGGTAACGGACAGGATATCTATGCCAACCTCATGGGCAACGTGCTGCGGATCGATGTCAACTCCGGCTCTCCCTATGCCGTCCCCGGCGATAACCCCTTTGTCGGCACAGCCGCGAAACCGGAGATCTGGGCATACGGATTCAGGAACCCTTTTCGGTTTAGCTTCGATATGGGAGGGACGCATCAATTATTGCTGGGCGATGAAGGACAATCGCTGTATGAAGAAATAGACCTGATCACAAAAGGCGGCAACTATGGATGGAATGTGCGGGAAGGCGCCCATTGTTTTGATACGGATAGCGATCTGTTGGTACGACCTTCCTGCCCGGTGACGGATTCTGCCGGAAAACCGCTGATCGATCCCATGATCGAGCTGGTCAATACGGCCAACCCCAAGGGAGGCGGGATAGGGATCGCCATCATCGGCGGGTTTGTATACCGGGGAAGCGCACTTCCTTCGCTCCAGGGGAAATATATCTTCGGGGTGTTGTCCTCGACGGGAAAGGCCGATGGAAAGATCTTTTCGGCCGCCGTTGTCAATTCCGGGACTTCGACTTTTGATCCGCTGGCGCTGGCTAGCCATCCGACGAACCTGGGGACTTATCTGAAGAGTTTTGGGCAGGATCAGTCCGGGGAGATGTACCTGCTGACCAGTGACCAGGAAGGACCGCAGGGAACGACGGGGAAGCTGTGGAAGATGATTGCGGTAAAATAAGAACGGGGTCTGCAGGGGCGGGGATTATGGGAGCCGGTATAAGCCTGTTACATGGAATGACGGGTCATGGCCTGTATCTCTTCGTAGGAATCCAGGATGCTTACTTCCATTGGAAATGTATATAAAACAGGAAGGTACGAAGTTGCGGGATATGAACCCTGCCGTGCAAAAATAGTTAGGACTAGGTATTTCCCGGGAGGAGGACATGCGGGAAATTTGGGTGCGAAATAGTTATTCCATTCACGGGACCGGGGATACCAAAGACATGATCACCAAAACTACCATAGCCGACTTTTTTAGTAAGAGCAAGATAATATTTGCTACCTGCGCGGCGGTGATCACTTTTTCTATTACGATGTACAATCAATTCAAGAGCAATAAGGCGACGGAGATCTCGGGGATTGTGTCGAGCAATAAGAATGCGGCCACCTTGCCGGTCGATGCCGTCGTACGGATCAGCAGCCCCATACAGGCGCAGACCGAGACCGATTCCCGCGGACGGTTTAAATTTAAGCTGGAGAATTGCCAGACCGATACTTTTTTGCTGATCGTGCAAAATAAGCGAACCAATACCATCACTAAACAGAACGAGTTTGTCAATGCTTCACGGGGGAGAACGGATATCATCGTCGTTTTTGATTCGGGGATGAAGGACGGGCATATATATACCTCGTATGACCGGAGTGATACGGGCCACCAACGCAGAAAGCAGCCCAGCCTGAAGAAGATGTTTGAGGGATTGTTCCACTGAAGATCTTTAGATTATAATGACCTTCCTGCGACCTTCAGGAAGGGTAATTGGTCGTAATATGATATTTGTCTTCGAGGTCCCATAACCGGGCGCCGCCTTTGATGGCGTCCTGGTTGGTGAAGATGTGTATGTTGTCTTCCAGCGGAATGGTCAGCTTGTCCGCATTGCCGCCCCCGATATAGAGGCGATCGTAATTGAAAACGACCTTTAGCACCTCCAGCACTTTGGTCATGCGTCCATTCCAGTGTTTTTTCCCTTTGTCCTCCAGCGCGGCGTTGCCGATGTATTCATCATAATTACGGTCCTTGCTCAGCGGGTGATGGGCGAGCTCCATATGCGGCAGGAGATACCCGTCTATCAATATGGCCGTGCCAAACCCCGTTCCCAGTGTGACGGCCAGCTCGTATCCTTTGCCGCTGACGACGCCCAGTCCCAGTTGGTCGGCATCGTTGACCAGCCGAACGGGTTTTTTTAGCGTATTGCTGATCTGCTGTCCCAGGTCGATCCTGTTCCAATTCCCGCTGCCCAGGTTGGGGGCGGTAAATACCACCCCGTTGCGGACATAGCCGGGGAAGCCCACCGATACTTTTTCATATTCCGGCAGCCCTTTTGCCAGCTCTGTAATAATCCCGATCACGGCGGCGGGTGTCGCCTGTTTGGGAGTATCCAGCTTTTTGTATTCCATCTGCCATTCGCCCAGGCTGTTGAGGATGGTGCCTTTGATATGTGATCCGCCAATGTCGATCGCTAAGATATGTCCGCTATTTTCCATGTGTCCATTTATAAAATGAGGCATAAACTTACAATTTAATTTATCATTGCAGTAAAATGGAACTGCATTATGAAATATGCTTTTTATCTGGTGGGGATAATTTTTATGCTGCTGAATGTGCCTGCGCAGGGGAATGCGGCGGCGACTGATAGTTTGCCGGCATCGGCATTGCCGCTTTATGGGCGCTGTCTGCTGACCGGGGGACGGGTGGAGCTGATCGGTTCTGCGTCGCATGTCGGTTTTTTCTTTACGGGGAAGGAGTGTGCGGTGTATGCTTTTGTGCCGGATGCGCGGGTGCATGGCTATCTGCAGTATGAGCTGGATGGAGTTTATCAAAAACGGGTACGCATATCGGCCAGCGATGGAGCGGAAGGGGGTACTGCTGCACCGCTTGTCATTACAGCGCAGGGGGCGGGGACGCATAAAGTATGGATCTATAAGACGACGGAGTCGTTGTCGGGGCCGGTGTTTATCTCAAAGATCTCGGGTCATGGACTGCGGCCGTTGAAGGAACCTGCGGCGCCCCTGATCGAATTTATCGGTAACAGCATCACCTGCGGCGCCCTGTCGGATGTTTCCGAAATGCCCTGCGGCTCAGGCTACTCCGATTATCACAATGCCTACTTTGCCTATGGGCCCCGGGTGGCGAGGGCATTGGGCCTTAATTTTATATTGAGCAGCTACAGCGGGATGGGTGTCTACCGCAACTGGAACAGCGATGGGCCTACGATGCCGCAGGTTTATGAAAAGGCCGATCTCCAGGCGTCCGGCCGGCGTCTCTGGGACTTTACAAAAGAGCGACCTGCCATCGTCAGTATTGCGTTGGGTACGAATGATCTTAGTCATGGGGATGGAGTGCGGGCGCGTTTGCCTTTTGACAGTACGATGTTTATAAATACCTATGTACAATTTGTGCGCCTTGTCAAATCGAAATATCCTTCCGCCCGGATAGCGTTGCTGAGCAGCCCCATGATCCATGGCGAAGACCGGCTGCTGTTACAGCGTTGTCTTGAAGCCGTAAAGAAAAAGATCGATGGGTTGTATCCTTCCGGTAAACGCGTTGCCGTATTCTTTTTCCCGCCGATGAATCCCAGGGGATGTGGTTTTCATCCGAGTGTGGAGGATCATGCGATATTGGCGGAGGAGCTGGAGCCGTTCTTTAAGAAGCTGTTGTGAGAGAGTACGACAACCAGAACAATTATACACGGGGCCGTTAAGACCGCTGCGTGTTGTGAGGGCTAAGGCCGGAGAGTGTCACAGCGATGCGGACCCCTATCTGTCTCATTTTGCATATAGAGGGATAGATTTATTTTCGTAAGCCGGGCAAAAAAATTATATTTCATAAATTTTGAATACCCATCATGTCATGGCTAAGGCTTATGGAAGAACGTATTAAAGAAACAAAGTCGCCACAGGAGGGGCAGCCGGCATCTCCTGCCGCTGAACCTTCGACGGGATCGAATGCTGTGCATCCTGTTGATACTGTTCATTCTGCCAGGGAAAAGCATAGGGTGGGAAGACTTATAAAGCAGATGTGGCCGGCCTACCTGATCGAGATCTTTGTGATCATTCTCGGGATTTCCATTACCCTGGCATTGGAGGAATGGAGAGATAAGAGTAAAGAGAAGGAACTGGAGGCGATCTATAAGAAGAATTTGCTGGCAGACATCGAAGCCGATCTGGGCTCCTTACAATATGCCTCACAACGTACGCAGGAGCTGTTGGAAAAGGGGAATGAGCTGCTGGTTTTTATAAACGATCCGTCGCGGATCGTCCTTCCTGCAGCAAGGGCCGATTCAGACCTGGAAGCAATTATAAAGCGGCCGAATTTTAGTTCGAGCGATGCGACCTTTTCCGATCTTAAGAGTTCAGGAAACCTGCACCTCCTGCGGGATATCCGGCTAAAGAATTTATTGTTTGCCTATTATGCCCAGGCTCAGACTATACGCAACGTGCAGGACGCGGAACAGCAAGCCACTATTATCATATCCGGGCCTTACTTTTTTAAGCGTTTCCCAATGGGCGATATCCGAAACCGTGAAGCCCTGTTTGGTACCAAAGAGCTGCAGGCGTTGGCAACGGATATTGAGTTCAGAAATAATGTCCTTTTACGGATAGGTAACCGCAAGGAATTGCTGGAAAGCTATAAAAAGGCCGATTCAATGGCGGTTCATCTGACGGCGATATTGTCATCCGGTGGGGCTGAATAGAGGGCAGCCGATGGGCAGTATGCCTGCTATTTTTCCGCGAAATATTGATGGAAGTAGGGGATGGTCTCGATGCCCTTATAGAAGTTGACGAGCCCGAACTTCTCGTTGGGGGAATGGAGGTTGTCGCTGTCCAGCCCGAATCCCATAAAGACGATCTTGATGCCCAGCTCTTTTTCGAAGAGGGAGCAGATGGGGATGCTGCCGCCGCCGCGGACGGGGATGGGGGACTTATGAAAGACGGCTTCGATGGCTTTGGCCGCGGATTGGTAGGCCTTGCTATCGATGGGCGTCATATAGGGCTCGCCGCCGTGGTGTTCCCATGCATTGACGGTGACACCGGGAGGGGCGATCTTTTTGAAATAATTCAGTAATTTTTCGGTGATGACGACCGAGGACTGATTGGGGACGAGACGGGCGGAGATCTTGGCGGTTGCCTTCGAAGGAAGGACCGTCTTTGCACCCTCGCCGGTATAGCCGCCCCAGATGCCGTTTAGTTCCAGCGTGGGACGGATGCCGGTACGTTCATTTGTCGTATATCCCTTTTCTCCCATCAGCTCGCCCACACCCAGATCCTTTTTATATTCCGCTTCATCATAGGGTGCGGCGGCCATGAGCTTTCGCTCTGCAGGAGTCGACTCTACGACCCCATCATAGAACCCGGGGATGGTGATATGCCGGTCCTTGTCATGACAGGAGGCGATCATTTGCGCCAGGATGGTGATCGGATTGGCTACCGCTCCCCCATAGACGCCGCTGTGCAGGTCGCGGTTGGCGCCGGTCACTTCCACTTCGATATAAGAGAGCCCCCGTACGCCGATGTCGATAGAAGGCGTGTCGAGGCTAAGCATGGAGGTATCGCTGATAAGAATGACGTCGGCCTTTAACAGCTCCTTATGGGTACTGACGAATTTGGCGAGATTGGGGCTTCCGATCTCCTCCTCCCCTTCAATAATGAACTTGATATTGGTGGGAAGGGAATTTGTCTGCACCATTGTCTCGAACGCCTTTACATGCATATAGAACTGGCCTTTGTCGTCGGCAGAACCCCGTGCATAGATCTTGCCGTCCTTTATCACCGGGTCGAAGGGGCCGCTGTGCCAGAGTTCGAGGGGATCCGGCGGCTGGACGTCATAATGCCCATAGACGAGGACGGTCGGTTTGGAGGGATCGGTGATCCTTTCGCCATAGACGACAGGATGGCCATCGGTTGGATAAATTTCGGCTTTTGTGGCGCCGGCCTGTAACAGCGAGGCTTTTACGGCCTCCGCACATTTTTTCATGTCATCTTTATGTTCACTACGGGCACTGACGGAGGGGATGCGCAACAGTTCGAGGAGCTCATTGAGAAAACGGTCTTTATTCTTTTCCTGATAGTCTTTCCAAGCTTGCATAAAGATGAATTTTGATGTGGGTCCGCGGACCTGCGGATGGGAGGCAAATATAAGGGGAATTTTTTAACGTCTACCTGCCGGAGGCATCCGGGAAGGCAATTGGCAGTTGTTCTTTTGAGGTCAGGGAGCGGGGGCTTTCATGTTTTTTGTTGGGAACGACGTTCTTGAGGGTCCATTCGACCCGTTGTTCGAAAGCGTGTTTGCGTACGGTACAGCTTTCCTTTGTGCAGATCCGGCAGGAGAAGTCGAGACAGCCGTCGGAATGGACGAAGAACTCCATGGATTCGCCGAAGCGGCCGCGGATCAGCGAGGTGAGCGCGTCGATCTCGGCATGGGCCTCATGGACGTTGAGGTACCAGGGCACGGTGAGATGACAATCCACGTGCAGCAGTCCCCCGTATTTGATCACCCGGAGATTGTGGAGGTCGATCCAGTTCTCGCGCCGGTGTGCGTTGAGGAAGGAGATCATATCCTGCAGCAGCTGTATATCGGCTTCGTCCATGATGCCGGCGATCGATTTGCGGAGGATATGGTAGCCGGTGGTCAGGATGATGCCCGCAAAGAGGATGGCGACGATCCCGTCGAGGATGGTCAGTTTGGTAAACCAGATAAGGATCAGCCCGATGATGATGCCGACGGTGGAATACGTATCGGAGTGCAGGTGTTTGCCCCCTGCCTGCAGGGCCATGGAGTTGTTCTTTTTTCCTTTACGGATGCTGATGCTCCCGACGATAAAATTGACCAGTGCGGTGAAGGCGATGATATAGATGCCCTTATCCAGTTTTTGGATGGTATGGGGATGGATGAAATCCATGATGGCCTCGTAGATGATGATCAGACCGGCCATCACCACCAGCGAGCCTTCGACGGCGGCGGAGAGGAATTCGGCCTTGCCATGTCCGTAGGGGTGGTCTTCGTCGCGTGGTTTGGCGGCCACATGGAGGCTATACAGCCCGATGAGCCCGGCGATGACGTTGACGGTGCTTTCCAATGCATCGGTAAGGACGGCCGTCGACTGGGTAAGGTAATAAGCGGCCAGTTTCAGGAAGAAAAGGACCACGGCTACTGCCGCCACCCATTGCTGGACCCGGATATTTTCTTTACTTTTTTCCACTGAACTGCATAGGTAAGACTTTGGGGCTATACTTCTTCCGCGGGCGCCTTCTTTTTTTTGATAAACTCTCTAAGGGTGCTACCCATCCGGAACCAGGCTTCTTTGTTAAAGAGCTGGGAATCGTTGAGCGCCTTATAGATGAAGAACAACCCGATAGGAGTGAGCACATATGTTGCCATCCACATCCCGCCGATAGGGGTGAGGACGTCCTCCTTTACGAATTTTTTACCGAAGTTGTTTAGCAGGAAAAAGATGACGAAGAAGACCACGGCAAAGACCAGGGGCAGGCCGATGCCGCCCTTGCGGATGATCGATCCCAGCGGCGCCCCGATAAGGAACATGACGAGACAGGCCACGGCGAGGGTAATCTTTTCATGCCAGGCGATCTCATGCTGGCGGAGGTTGTTCTCTTCGTTGGTATAGAGCAGGGCGGGCTGGTCGAGGTTGACCTTGGCGCTGTTGACGACGGCGATGGTCCGGTCCAGGACGGCGATCCGGGTGCTGTCGGGTAAGAGGTCGGCGAGGACGGGTTCGGGGGCCTTGCTCAGGGCGCGGGCCCGGGCGCGGATGGTGGAGTCCTTCGAGGCTTTTGCGGCCGTCCATGCCTTTGACAGGGAATCGCGGGCCGTCTGCTCCGCGAGGAGGAAGGTGTCGTAGACGTTGCGATTGGGGCGTATGATGGGGACGGTGTGAGCGGCGACGGACGTGCTTTTGCCGGAAGTGTTGGGCGCGGCGCCGTTGGGAGTATGGGAAGCGGGTTGAACGGCAACGGACGTGCTTTTGCCGGAAGTGCCGCTGATCGTATTTTTGCCGGTGTCGGTGTGTTTGTTTTGAGGGACGGGGGCAGCGGCGGCATCCCAGCCGGTGGTATCCAGGAAGGCGGGGAATTTGAGGATGTTCCGCAGGTCATTGGCGGCGTGTTGGCGGCGCAGGGCATTTGCCTTTTCCAGGGAGTCGATGTTACGGCTCAGCTGGACGAGGGTGAGCATTTGGTAGTTGTTTCGGAAGGCGCTGTCGTCCGTTTTGTTCATCTTGAAGGAGGACAGGTCGAGGATCTTTTTGTATTCCTTAAAGCTCATGCGGACGAAGTTGCTGCCGATGTTTGTCCGGTCTGCTTTTTCGCGATAGAGGGTTCCGTTCTGGAGGACAAATTCGAGGGACTTTTTATCCGGAGTGACGATCATCTTGCCTTTTTCGGCTACGATGATATCGTCCTGGACCCCGCTTTGGTTTTGTTCGTAGATGACGACGTTGCGGATGGTGGAATCGTCCTTTTCTTTTTTCCCGATCTTTATGACATAGCCTTCGATCTTATCATAGAAGACCCCCTCCTTTATAGCGAAGGCGGGTTTTGTCACGATGATATCGTATTTGATCGTGTTCATCCGCAGGTTGGCGATGGGCAGGATGCTGTTATTGAAATAAAACGCGACGAGGGTGATCCCGATCGTGACGATGAACAGGGGGCGCATAAAACGCAGCAGGGAGATGCCGGCGGATTTGATGGCGACGAGCTCGTATGTCTCCCCCAGGTTGCCGAGGGTCATGATGGAAGAGAGGAGGACGGCCAGGGGGAGGGCCAGGGGTACGAGGGTGGCGCTGAGGTACAGGATCAGCTGTGCGATCGTCAGTGTGTCGAGGCCTTTGCCCACCATATCGTCGATGTATAGCCACATGAACTGGAGCACCAGCACGAATAGCGTGACGAAGAAGGTCGCGACAAAGGGGCCGATGAAGGCTTTGATGATGAGGAGATCCAGTTTTTTTAACAGGCGATGAAACACAGGTAGTTGACTTATCTTTGATTTATATGAACGTGAACGATAACGATGCCGCAAATCTACAACTTTCGCCAGAGGAAATGAGGCTGGTGAGTGATCCGGGATGGATTTTAACGAAGAATTCGATCGTGGGGAAGGTGGTGGGGATGCTGGCGGGGCTTGGTGAGCGATATGGGATGATCTGGGAAGAGGGATTTGCCGGTGGGAAGGAAGGATTTGTAGTCGGGGAGGAGGGTTTACGTGCCGGCGGCAATGACGTTAAGGGAGGGAAGATCTCGAAGGGGGAGAATTATAAAGGATTGCCGTATGTGATCCTGGATTACCCAAGACTTTTTGGGAAGGAGGATGTGCTGGCGATCCGGACGATGTTCTGGTGGGGGCATGCGTTTATGACGACGTTGCATTTGAAGGGATGCTACCGCGCTCTATACCTGCCCGTTATACGGGAGCGATGGGGTGAGTTGGCTGCCGCAGGCTTCTATATTGGTATTTCGGAGGATGAGTGGAGGCATGAGCATGTGCCGGAGAATTACCGGCCGATGGGGGATGCGGGGAGATTTGAGGACGGGGATAGACCGAAAGGAGACGGATGGCTACCGGAAGACGGAGAGAGACCGTTCCTGAAGCTGAGCGCACGTTGTGGATTGGACAGATGGGGGGAGGCTCCGATGATATTGGAGGGACATTTTCGGGTATTGGTCGACGTGTTGAGCCGCGTGAGTGATTGCAGGGGAAAGCCCGGAACGAAGTGAGGACTTGGACCGAAAAGCGCGACCGGAGGGCACGCCCTAATTCCCAAGCCGATGAAAAAGATCCTTGACCTGGTAGCTCCAGAGCTGGGTTTGGTCTTTGATCTCGCTTTTGCCGGCGAAATCCTTTATGACGAGGATCGTTTGGTTGGTGACCTCGGATTTTTCGATGCGAAATTCAAAATATTCTTCTTTGGGGGCATGACTCCAATGAAAGCGGATGAACTTTTCGAATTCGCTCTCCATCACCTCTGCGCGGTCGGTGGTACCATTCCAGGAGAAGCTGAATACATTATCCCGTTCGTCAACTTTATCTGCGAACCACTCCTGCAGTCCGGCGGGAGTGCTTAAGAATTCGTATAAGATCGAAGGTGAACATCTAACCGGGTACTCTAACGTAAATATTTGTTTCTTAGTCATTATTTCGATTGAATCTTTGAGACCAAACGTCCCCTCCATCTTCAAAACAGAGCCTGGATGTCCAGCGGTTCTCCGGCAGCGACCGGAACCAATTGTCTACAAGCGGTCATTTCACCGGCGGCAACAACCAGAATACACTGAAGGTTTGAGCCGGCAGATGCAATAATAGAAAAATAATTCAACCATCAAAATTTTTTTTCACCTATAGTTTTGTATGGGGATAAGAATAAATTTAATGAGATTTTAACGAAAAGGCGTTGATTTTCAGTCTTTTATTAAATATTATTGGTAACACGCATGGAATTGGGTAAATTGCTCTACACGTTTTCCGGAACTAACCGACAGCATGGCCACCAAATAAAAGAGGGGGAAGGGAGATAAGAAAAGCACAGATTATTCGTTTTTAAGCGAATAAGCTAAAACAAACGGGAAAGTCGCGGGGTAATTTTACAAGAACCCGGGGCCTCCCACAAAAAACAAGCCTAAACCTTACAAAAAAACCCTTTAAGACCTCTGCCTATGAGCATGCGTCAATTGAAGATCACGAAGAGTATAACGAATCGTGAATCTCAGAGCCTGGAGAAGTACCTGCAGGAGATCGGCAAAGTCGAGTTGATCAGTCCCGAAGAAGAAGTGAAACTCGCTATCCGTATCAAGCAGGGAGATCAAAAAGCGCTCGATAAACTTACAAAAGCGAATCTTCGCTTTGTTGTATCCGTAGCCAAACAATACCAGAACCAGGGCCTTTCCCTGCCGGATCTGATCAACGAAGGAAACCTGGGATTGATCAAGGCGGCCCAACGTTTTGATGAGACCCGCGGATTTAAATTCATTTCTTACGCCGTATGGTGGATCCGTCAGAGCATCCTCCAGGCACTCGCCGAACAAAGCCGGATCGTTCGTCTTCCGCTGAACAAAGTGGGGCTGACGAACAGGATACAAAAGGCGTTTTCACATCTTGAGCAGGAATTTGAGCGCGAGCCGTCCGCTGAAGAGCTGGCCGAATTACTCGAGCTTGACATCGAGGAGGTTTCCTCCACCCTGGGTATTTCGGGGCGTCATATCAGCATGGACACGCCGCTCTCCGAGGGAGAAGATAACACCCTGATCGATGTGATGATCAATCCGAATGCGGAATTGGCCAACACGAATATCGAGCACAAGGAGTCCCTGAAACAGGAGATCGACCGGTCGCTGAGGACGCTGACGGAACGCCAGAAAGAGGTGATCTGCTTTTTCTTTGGGATCGGGGTGGATCATCCGATGTCTTTGGAGGATATCGGCGATAAGTTCAACCTGACACGGGAAAGAGTACGGCAGATCAAGGATAAGGCGATCACGAAGCTGCGGAGTAATTCGAGGAGTAAGCAACTGAGGACGTACTTAGGCATCTAGGATAGATGCCGGCCGAAGGCCAAACATTAGCCCGGTGAGGACGCCGCAGGCGCTCCGACCAGAAAGAACAGGGATCGAGACCAAAGGAACCCGAAACGCAGACAGATCGAGACACATTTTGACATTGAAAAATTAGAGTTTACTGAAATAGAGATTTACACTTTTATTTTACGTATTTTTGACCTCCTTTTAAGTGAATATGACCTTGGTTGTATTCACTTTTTTTGCGTTTGGGTGGGGATCGGTCCCAGGAATGTATTTTAAAATAAACAACTATGTTTGAGAGTTTGTCGGAACGGCTTGAGTCGGCGTTCAAGCAGATCAAGGGGGAGGGCCGGATCACGGAGCTGAATATTGCGGCGACGGTAAAGGATATCCGGCGGGCGCTGATCGACGCGGACGTGAACTATAAGATCGCAAAGGAGTTTACGGATACGGTACGGGAGAAGGCATTGGGGCAGAAGGTCCTCACTGCGGTAAGCCCGGGACAGCTGATGGTGAAGGTGGTGAAGGACGAGCTGGTGGAACTGATGGGCGGGACGGAAAGCGAGCTGAATGCCAAGGGGAGCCCGGCGGTGATCCTGATAGCGGGTCTGCAGGGAAGCGGTAAAACGACCTTTAGCGGTAAGCTGGCAAACTATTTGAAGACACGAAAGGGATTGTCGCCCCTGCTGGTCGCCGCGGATATTTACCGCCCGGCGGCTATCGAGCAGCTGAAGGTGCTGGGGGAACAGATCGGCGTGGATGTATACAACGAACCGGAGAATAAAGATGCGGTCGCGATCGCACAGAACGCCATCAAAGAGGCCCGTCGCCAAAACAAGAACGTTGTCATTATCGATACGGCGGGCCGTCTGGCCATCGACGAGGTAATGATGAAGGAAGTCGCGGCCATCAAGGGTGCGGTGAATCCGGGCGAGATCCTGTTTGTGGTGGATTCGATGACGGGACAGGATGCGGTAAATACGGCGAAGGCCTTTAATGAGCGCCTGGACTTTTCGGGAGTGGTGCTGACAAAGCTGGACGGCGATACCCGCGGGGGTGCGGCCTTATCCATCAAATACACGGTGAATAAGCCGATCAAGTTTGTCAGCAGCGGGGAAAAGCTGGATACGCTGGATGTTTTTTACCCGGACCGTATGGCGCAAAGGATCCTCGGGATGGGGGATATTACCACCCTCGTGGAGAAGGCGCAGCAGAATTTTGACGAGGTACAGGCCAAGAAACTGGAAAAGAAGATCCGGAAGAACCAGTTCGATTTTTCGGATTTTAAGCAACAGCTGGAGCAGATCAAGAAAATGGGCAATATAAAAGACCTGCTGGGGATGATCCCCGGGGTGGGTAAGGCGGTGAAGGATATTGACATTAGTGACGATAGTTTTAAGGGAATTGAAGCCATTATCAACTCGATGACGCCATACGAGCGGGCGAATCCGGATGTGATCGACGTAAGCCGCCGCAAGAGGCTGGCCGCGGGCAGTGGGAAGGATATAAACGAAATTAATGCGTTTTTGAAGCAATTTGAGCAGATGAAGCAGATGATGAAGATGATGAATAAGATGCCCATGGGAATGGGCGGGCCGAAGGCCAGATAACGATGGCAACCGAGGTACGAAGGTTGCGAACGAGGCCCTGAACAGTGTTCAGGGACGAAGTTCCGGAAGGAAGCATATTTGGCTGATGCGACTGACGGCAAACAAATGCCGATGGGGATGATGGGGAAGAGATAGGGCTAAAAACGGGGAAATTGGCGGTTTATGGGGAGAAATGAAGGTGGGCGTGGGTTAGGGCTATGGAACGTTAAATTTCTCCACCGTTCATAAAATTTAGCCTGCAACATTCGCCGATTAAATACTGAAGTATTATTTTTGAAATGTTATAGGGGACCGCTATAGGACTGGATTATATCCGGTTCGCACACAAGGTAATAGCCGGAATGTGCAAACAATCCGAGGTAGAAGAGGCAAATATATTTTGATATTTTTTTGCCGACCCCTACCTTTGCCGTCCCAAAAGAGTTAACCTTATTGTTCACGCATTTAAATTTCTATTTAAGATGCCAGTTAAAATCAGACTGCAACGCCACGGGTCTAAGAAGAGACCTTTTTACTTCATCGTAGTAGCCGATGCCCGTGCACCCAGGGATGGTAAATTCATCCAGAAGATCGGTACGTACAATCCTTTGACAGTTCCTGCTTCCGTTCAACTCGACCGCCAAAAGGCGTTGGATTGGCTGCATAAGGGAGCTCAGCCCACGGATACGGTTCGCCGGATCCTCTCCTACAAAGGAGTTCTTTACCTGAAACATTTATTGCGTGGTGTGAAACTCGGCCTGTTCGACGACGCGGCTGCCATGGAGAAATTCCAGAAATGGCATAGCGAGCACGAAGTCCAGCTGAAAAAACGCCAGGAAGACAATGCACGGAAAAGCGGCCGCTATCCCAGAAGAAGCGCCGGCGGACCTCCTGCAAGAAGGGTAGAACAACGCGTAGAGAGAAAGAGTGAAGGCGGCCCCGCTGCGCAGGAAGCGTAGTCGGAGGGAAGAAAATACTATAAATTTTACCAGGAGGCCCGAGTGCCTCCTGTTTTTTTATCAGGAACCACCGGCCGGACGCCGGACGAACCTATCGATCATGAGCAATAGCTACCGTAATATCGGCAAATTGGTGGCGGTCTTCGGGCTCCAGGGGGAATTGATCCTCCAGCACCGTCTTGGCCGGAAAACCAGCCTGAAGGGGCTGAAAACGCTGTTTTTGGAGGATAAGAAGGACGAGATGCTGCCCTGGTTTATCCAGGGGACCCGGATCAAGGGGGAGGAGGAGATCTTTGTAAAACTGGAGGGATTGGATACCAAGGAGGCGGCGCGGAAGGTCGTCCAGAAGGAGGTTTGGCTCACGGAGGCTGATTTTGAGCACTTTGCGGGCAAGAGTGCCCCTATTTCGCTGGTAGGATACCGGCTGATGCAGGGGGAGGAAGACCTGGGGGAGGTCCTGGAGGTGATCGAGCAGCCGCACCAGGTGCTTTGTAAGATCGATCTGGGGGGCAAGGAGGCGCTGATACCGGTGCATTCGGAGACATTACGAAAGATCGATCAAAAGAAGAAACTGGTGTATGTGGAGCTGCCGGATGGGCTGTTGGATGTGTATAGGTGAGATGTTGATGTTGATGTGCAGATAAGAGGTTGATGTGCATGGGTGGGGTGCGATCTTATTGCAAGCTCACCAGGAGTTCTGTCTGCAATTTTGTTTCATCGTTTGTCCAATGACCATATATTTCGATGTATGGGAGGCCGGTCGCGAAACCTTTGCTCTTTAATTCCATCTGCATATTTAGCCCGGCTTGTTTTATGCCGCTGTAAGGGCCGATATGTTTGTAGTAGGCATATTTTGCCAGGAGTATGCTTTTTTGTTCCAGCCCGGTGTCATGGTCCGGAATCGGGGAAAGCTCAATGCCTGCAAAAACCGTTTCGTCAGGTTCGTAGACCCAAATGTTAATTCCCTTATTTTTTAGATTGTTTGACCTGACCATCTCCCACATTCTGCCGCTTAGCTTAAAAGCAGTTCCTGCATAGTCTTTGTTGAGCGCAACCCCGGAAAAGCCGTAAAGATCCAATCGGAATGGTTTAGTGATTATTTCGACCATGAGTGAAGTTAAAAAATTCCCCGGACAGCTGATCTTATTATGCCGGCGATTGTTTTGATGCGTACATTCGGGTCTATGAAACCGAACCTATCCATCAAACGACTTCTTTTTGTTTTAATATTCGCTGCTGGAGCCCTGGTTTCCCGGGCGCAGACGACTTATATGGATTCTTTGCAATCCTGGCGTAAGAATTACATCGGGACGCATGAATTACTCAAGACCCCCGAGGAGCGAAGCTGGCTCCGGTTTTATCCGCTGAGCCCCGGGTATAAGGTAACGTGCTCATTCAAAAAGCTATCCGACAGCCCCTGGTTCCCGATGCCGACTTCCGGCGGGAAGGCCCAGATGGCAAGAAAATATGGGCAGCTTACCTTTCGGCTGCACGATACGACATTACAGCTTGTCGTCTACCAGATGCAGATGCTTTTGACAAAGGAGGAGACGAGGGATTATCTGTTTGTCGGGTTTACCGATGCGACCAGTGCGGTCGACACCTATGGAGCCGGTCGTTATATTGACTGTGCGACCGGAGATATCCACGGAGACAGGATGGTGTTGGATTTTAATAAAGCCTATAACCCCTATTGCGCATATGCGACAGGATATGAATGCCCGATCCCGCCGAAGGAGAATGATCTGCCGGTAGCGATCCTTGCCGGCGAGAAGAATTATGGGAAAAAGATGCATTAAAGAAAATAAAGACCTGGTGTATTTTTGCAATTAAGAAGATGCGATTATTATGGATGAACCTTTTCTCATAGCGGTAGATTATAAGGGGAAGCAGCTGGAATTTGAGGCCCGGTTGCAGGTATTGGGCTATACGCATCGTTTTTGGGTGGGGGTCGATGCGGTAGAGGTCGTTTTTGAGCGGGATGAGGAGGGCAATTATCGTGCGATCATTCCGCCGGAAACGAAGGGGAAGATACCGGACAGCGGTTTGTTGCAGGCCATTGCCGGGGCGATAGAGAAGATTTTGGCGTAGACGAATGCAGGCCAGGGAACGGGTTTGCCGGGAAATGGAAGATGACTTGCGTCAGTATTGCATATGCTCACGATACGGGCAGTTCCTTCTTTACAAGCGGGGCGACCTTTGTTCCGATCAGCTCGATCGAACGCATCAGCTGCTCATGGGAGACGGCGGCGCTGTCCATCTGGAAGGTCAGCCGGGTGATCCCGCCGAGCGCCTTGCTATGACGAAGGATCTTTTCCGCTACTTCTTCGGGACCGCCGACAAGGAGGGCGCCCCTGGGGCCGTTCTGCGCATCGAAGGAAGCGCGGGTCATGGGTGGCCAGCCGCGTTCGCGCCCTATTTTGGTCATACCGGCGGCATAGCCGGGATAAAATTCCTCGACCGCCGTTGCAGATGTTTCACCGACATATCCAAGCGAGTGTAATCCAACTTTTAACCGGTCGGGCGGATGACCGGCCTTTTCTCCCGCCGCGCGATAAAGGTCTACCAGGGGACGGAAACGGTGCGTCTCGCCGCCGATAACGGCGACCATCAGGGGCAGGCCAAGCCTTCCCGCCCGGACAAATGATTCGGGGGTGCCGCCTACGCCTATCCAGATGGGGAACGGGTCCTGTAACGGTCTTGGATAGACGGACTGTTTGTCGAGCGCGGGCCGGAACTTCCCGGACCAGGTTATCTGCTCGTTGCTGCGGATCTTTAAGAGAAGGTCCAGCTTCTCCGTAAACAGCGCATCATAGTCTTCGAGGTTCAGGCCAAAGAGGGGGAACGATTCTATAAATGACCCGCGGCCTACCACCATTTCGGCGCGGCCCCCGGAGATAAGGTCCAGGGTGGCGAAACTTTGAAAGACGCGCACCGGATCGGCGGCGCTGAGGACGGTGACGGCGCTGGTAAGACGAATGTTCTTTGTACGGGCGGCCGCGGCGGCGAGGATCAGGGCGGGCGCCGAATCGAGAAAACCTTTGCGGTGATGTTCGCCGATGCCAAAGACGTCGAGCCCGGAGCGGTCGGCCTGTTCTATTCTTTCGAGAAGCTGTGCCATGCTGTCTTTGTCGCTGATGGAGCCGGCGCTCTCCCCGGTGAACATGGCGGCGAAACTATCGATCCCTATTTCCATACTTTTTTTGCTTTTGCGGTGGCGAAGTTATGAAATATAAAACGAGCGGGCGGGAGAGTGGGAAAGGATACGGGGAGAGTGGGGAGACGGGGGAAGGAGACGACAGAGATGACGGGGGAGTGGGGAATGGGGGGAATGCTGAGATGAACTTAACGTTAAGATTTACAATCGAATATACGGAAGTGACGATGCAGGGAAGGGTAAATAGGGAGAGGAAGCGTTAAAAAGACATTAAATGATAGGGGGCTCCCGGGGATAAGATAGTTTTAACATTGAGCTTAACATTGCGGGTCGTAAATTTGTGTAAGCAAACAAAGAAAGATACTTACTTAATATAAAGTATAAAGATTCTCACAAGCAGTCAATTTTCTCATAAGCAGTTAGTTTTGGTTACGGCCCCTGTTTCTACAGGGGCTTATTTTTTGTAGGAAGCGCCAGCCGATGAAGTGAGTCCTCCAGGCTTCTGGCGTGCGCACCTTGTAGCACGCCCAACGCGCGCACCGTGTAGCGCGTCCCCCCTTGCCTTCGTTATTCCGGCCGTAGGCTTTTTGCGGGATTTGTCAGCGCGGCGGTAATTGCCTGATAAGAAATTGTTAAGAGTGCGATCATGACCGAGCCGATGCCCGCCAGACCAAAGACCCACCATTGCAGTCCGATCCGATAAGAATAGCCCTGGAGCCAGTTGTGCATCGCGTATCCGGCGATGGGGGCCGCAATTATAAACGAGAGACCCACGAGGACCAGGAATTCCTTTGTGAGCAGGGTGGTGATGCTGAGAACGGAGGCGCCGAGGACCTTCCGCACACCGATCTCCTTGACCCTGTTCTCGGCCATATAGGCGGCCAGTCCGAAGAGCCCAAGACAGGAGATAAAGATCGTCAGACCGGCAAAGAGACCGGTGAGGGTGGCGATCTGTCTTGTTTCCGTGAATTTGCGGGTATAATCGTCGTCTACGAAATGATATTCGAAGGGATAATCCGGGTTATACTTTTTATAGATCCTCCCGATGGTTGCAAGGTTCTCTGCGATGCTGTGATTGGCGTTTAGCCGCATGTTGATGATGATCTGATCGACCCCGGAACCCTGGATGAACATGGGCCGGACCATCTTATAGGGAGAACCGATGATAAAGTCCTTTATAACGCCGACGATATGAAATTGCATGTCGCCATTGCGTACGATCTGACCGATCGGATGTTTGAAGCCCATCGTGCCGAGGGCGGTTTCGTTGATCAATGCCGCGGTTGAGTCCGTCGGATAATGGGCAGGGTCGAGATCGCGGCCTTGCAGAAGCTGCAGCCCGCCTGTTTGTACGAGGTCCTGGTCTTCGCCGAAGATGTCAAAATCCGTCTTGTCCCCCGGCTGTTTACCCTCCCACTTTAGCATATCGGTCGAGCTGAGGACCTGGGTCAGCGGGGAATTGGTCCGGTTGACGGAGGTGATGGCGTGGGAGGACAGCAAATCGCGTCGCAAAGGGGTGAAGCGCTGGTTGAGGCTGCCGCTGATCCAAATGTAGACCAGCTGGTTGCGATCGAACCCGAGCGAACGCTCCTCTGCATAACGGATCTGCTGTGTGACGATAAAGGTGCAGATGATCAGCAGGATGGCAAATGTGAATTGGAGTACGACCAGGACCTTTCGCGGTTCGATAGCGGCGTGCGCCCTTTTGAACGTGCCTTTTAGCACGGCGACGGGACGAAAAGAGGAGAGGAAGAAGGCAGGATAGCTACCGGCGACCAGGCCGGTGAATAAAATGAATCCCAGGGCGCCGGTCCAGAACCAGGGGTTGTCATAAGGGAGGACAAGTTTTGTATTGATCAGGGTGTTGAAAGCAGGGAGGCTGATCTGTACCAGGCCGAGGGCCAGGATGCCGGAGAGCAGCGCGATGAGGATGGATTCGCCGAGGAATTGCCCGATGAGTACGGACCGGTAGGCGCCGGCCACTTTGCGGATGCCTACTTCCTTTGCGCGGCGTTCCGAACGGGCGGTAGAGAGATTCATGAAGTTGATACAGGCGATCAGGAGGATAAAGACGGCGATGATGCTAAACATGCGGACGATGGTAATACGGCCGCCGGTATTCTGTCCGTTCTCAAATTCGCCGTTGAGGTGCCATTTGGCGATGGGATGAAGAAAGACCTGGGCGGTCTCGACGCCGTTGCTGTGCCGGCGGGTGATATTTTTTATCTGCTGATCGAGGGCGGCTTTTGTTTCGCCCCGTTTTGTCTGTACAAAGGTGAGGATGGAGTTATTGCCCCAGTAGTTGTCATCCAGCAGGGCGGCCTTTTCGAAGCTCCAGGGCAGCAGGAATTCGAAGTCCAGGGTATTATTGATGGGCAGATCCTTAAGGATGCCGGTGACGGTGAACAGGGCCTTGTCTATCTTTATCGTACGGGACATGGCGGGCTTGTCACCGAATAATTTTTTTGCCATCGATTCGGTGATGACGATCGACGAAGTATTGTTGAGCGCGGTTGTGGGGTCGCCCTGAAGGAAGGGGAAACTAAACATGGAAAGGAAGGCGGGGTCTACGACAAAAGCGTGGCTGGACATCTTTTTCTCCCCGGCGTCGGTGACGAACCAGCGGCTGTCGACACGGGTGGTATGGTCGATGCCGGAATATTCCTGCGCCAATGCGGGTCCGAGGGGGCGTGGTGTTGCATCCCAGGATTGGATGACGCCATTGATCGTGTCCTGGTTCCAGGCCTGGTAGAGGGTCGCCTTATTCTTATGGAAATTGTCAAAGCTGTATTCGTTGCTGATCCAGAGGAGGATGAGGGCGGCGCTGGCCATTCCGACGGCGAGACCGGTGATATTGAGGGCGGAGAAGCCTTTGCGGCGCCAAAGGTTGCGGAGGGCTATTTTGAGATAGTTTTTGAACATGAGGTTGAAAGTTGGTAAGAAATTGATCGTTGGTAAGATCAGGATATGTGCCGCCAAGAAAATGCCAAAGTTATGAATGGTTGATAATCAGGATGATAGAGGAGGGGAGAGGGCTGAGTTGACCGGTTATGATACAGGGAGTGTACGGAACGAAATGAACGACTCCGATAAGTGATCCGGACGATGCGTGCACCGAATAAATCGGAAAGTTACGATGTGGAAAACCACAAAAACGCCGCGTAATTTTACTCGATTTTTTGAAAGGATTGAAGTGATTTTTTTTGTGTTTGTGAGAAGAGCGTTTTTTCGGTTTGTTGTCTGATTTGACACGTTTATGGCCCAAATCGACACGTTTATGCCCTTTTTTTACACACTCCCGTGTTTTATACGACCTTCCGTTTAGGGGTAATTTCCTATTTTTTTTATAGTTCCTCATTTGACGGGTTGTTGGAAAATCCAAAGACTTGGTTTTACTTCGGGTCATCAATCCTGCCCGCCTTTATCAACTATTACTTCTCCTCTAAACTGTCTAATTATGTGTCACCTTCTACCGTTGCGTGCAGGCTTTTGGCTGTACGTGTTACCGGCCATCCGGCTTCCTTCCGATCGTCATCTGTCCTTGCTTCGTCTGCGACCTGGTTATTTGTCTTCCAGGTAAAGTCGTATTGATCTCTTACTGAAAAATTGTTTCCTATGTGGAAAAAATACTCTTTTTCCCTGCTGGCAGTGTTATGTCTTGTCTCGTCCGTTGGTTATGGTCAATCGGCGGATAGTGTGGCGGGGAAGCTGGCGAGCTTTCCGTCGCGTTGGTTTGGCCGGATCCAGTCCCGGGCGGCCAGTCTGGATCAGCAGATGACCCGATCGACGGAGAAATATTTGCAACGGCTGACTAAAAAGGAAGACCAACTGCGGAAACGGCTTTTCCGGCAGGATTCCGCCGCTGCCCTGCGGATCTTCGGTAAAAATCCCTTGGATTACACGGCGTTGTTGGCCAAGTTACAAAACAGCAATGGTCCGGCCACCGGCGTCCCGGCTACCACCGGTGGCGTATACGTACCCTACCTGGATTCCGTAAAGACCTCGATAAAATACCTCCAGCAGAACAAGAACCTGCTGAACGATGGCGCCCAGTATGAGAGTGCGATGAATAGTTCGCTGGCGCAGGTCAGCCAACTGCAGAATAAGATGCAGGTAACCGAGGCCATCCGTCAGCAGATCAGCCAGCATAAGGC